>NZ_JBHSCY010000001.1:0-52791 GCF_042651285.1 Polaribacter marinivivus
TTATCAACCAAATAAAATTAATGAAAAAATTAAAAAATTTAAACACCTAATATCAACACTTTTAAAATCAATATCTTAAAACCAAAAAAAATATTAACCAAATGAAAAATATAGCTGATTTAGTTATATTTAGATTGTTAAATACAAATTGAGATAACATTATATTGTATTAAAAATTGTTTTCTAATATCTTTGCACCCTTAAATAATTTTTTATTAAATGATTGAAATTACTTTACCTGATGGTAGTATTAAGAAGTTTGAAATAAATAGCACTCCTTTTGATGTAGCTAAAAGCATAAGTGAAGGTTTAGCAAGGAATATTATTTCTGCTAGTTTTAATGGCGAAACAGTTGAAACAACGACCCCTTTAACTTCAAATGGCTCATTAATACTACATACATTTAATGATGAAGCTGGTAAAAAAGCTTTTTGGCATTCTTCCGCACATGTTTTGGCTGAAGCTATAATAAGTTTTTATCCTAAAGCTAAATTAACTATAGGACCTGCTATTGATAATGGATTTTATTATGATGTTGATTTAGGTGAAGAAACAATTTCTGAAAAAGATTTTGGTTCTTTAGAAAAAAAGTTTTTAGAAATAGCTAGAGGAAAGCACGAGTTTAAAATGCGTGAAGTTTCTAAAGCTGATGCATTGGCATTATATAAAGAAGAGAACAATCAATATAAAGTTGAGTTGATTGAAAACTTAACAGACGGAGAAATTACTTTTTGCGACCACAGCAACTTTACTGATTTATGTAGAGGAGGACATATACCAAATACAGGCTTTATTAAAGCTGTAAAAATAATGAATGTTGCAGGGGCTTATTGGAGAGGTGATGAAAAAAACAATCAACTAACTCGTGTTTATGGTATTAGCTTTCCAAAACAAAAAATGCTTACAGAGTATTTAGAATTGTTAGAAGAAGCAAAAAAACGTGATCACAGAAAATTAGGTAAAGAATTAGAATTATTTACATTTTCTCAAAAAGTAGGACAAGGTTTACCTTTATGGTTACCTAAAGGTGCAGCTTTAAGAGGACGATTAGAAAATTTCTTAAAAGAAGCACAAAAGAAGGCTGGTTACGAAATGGTTATGACTCCGCATATAGGACAAAAAGAATTATATGTAACATCAGGTCATTATGAAAAATATGGAGAAGATAGTTTTCAAGCTATTAAAACTCCAAAAATGGATGAAGAGTTTTTATTAAAACCAATGAATTGCCCTCATCATTGTGAAGTGTATAACTTTAAACCTTACTCTTATAAAGATTTACCTAAACGTTTTGCAGAATTTGGAACAGTTTATAGGTATGAGCAAAGTGGAGAATTACATGGTTTAACACGTGTAAGAGGATTTACACAGGATGATGCTCATATTTTTTGTACACCAGAACAATTAGACCAAGAATTTAAAGAAGTAATAGATTTAGTGCTTTATGTTTTTGGCTCATTAGGATTTGAAGATTTTACTGCTCAAGTTTCTATCAGAGATATGGAAAACTTAGATAAGTATATAGGTGATGTAGAAACATGGGAAATTGCAGAAAATGCAATTATTTCTGCTGCTAAAGACAAAGGTTTAGATTTTGTAATTGAAGAAGGAGAAGCAGCTTTTTACGGTCCAAAATTAGACTTTATGGTTAAAGATGCTTTGGGTAGAAGTTGGCAATTAGGAACAATTCAAGTGGATTACAATTTACCTAAACGATTCGATTTAACTTATAAAGGTTCAGATAATGAATTACACAGACCTGTAATGATTCATAGAGCACCATTTGGTTCTATGGAAAGATTTATTGCTGTTTTACTAGAACACACAGGTGGTAATTTCCCTTTATGGTTAACTCCAGAACAAGTTATTATCCTGCCAATCAGTGAGAAATATCAAAATTATTCAGAAAAAGTTTTAGAATCGCTAGAAAATTCCGAAATTCGCGCCCTCATAGACGACAGGTCTGAAAAGACAGGAAGAAAGATTAGAGATGCAGAAGTAAGCAAAATACCATACATGGTTATTGTTGGTGAAAAAGAAGAAAATGAAGCAACTGTCTCTATTAGAAAACATGGAGAAGGCGATTTAGGAACTTTTACAATAGAAGAATTTGTAAAAATGATTAAAGACGAAGAAAAGAAAACAATAAAAAAATTTAAATAAATAAAGATTTTTATTATATTTTAGTTTAAAAATAAGTTTAATTAAAATTTAGAAGTTATAGCAATACGTAGAAGTCGGTCAAGAAGACCATTAAGAGTAATCAAAGAAGATCAACATAGAATTAATGAAAAAATAAAATATGTTGACGAAGTTCGAGTTGTAGGAGAAAATGTAGAAGTTGGTGTCTACCCTATAGCACAAGCCAAACAAATGGCAGAAGAACAAGGTTTAGATTTAGTTGAAATATCACCAAAAGCTAAACCACCAGTTTGTAAGATCATCGATTATAAGAAATTCTTATATGAACAAAAAAAACGTGAAAAAGCTTTAAAGGCAAAAGCCACTAAAGTTACCATTAAAGAAATACGTTTTGGACCACAAACAGATGAGCATGATTACGAATTTAAAAAGAAACATGCTATAAAGTTTTTACAAGATGGAGCTAAATTAAAAGCATTCGTATTCTTTAAAGGTAGATCTATTATTTTTAAAGAACAAGGTCAAATTTTATTATTAAAATTAGCTCAAGAGCTTGAAGAATATGGTAAAGTGGAGCAATTACCAAAATTAGAAGGTAAACGTATGATTATGTTTATCGCTCCTAAAAAAACAAAATAAATATTCTGCTAAAACCAGAATTTAAAATAATAAGTAAGTAGTTTAAATAGAAGGAGAAATGCCTAAATTAAAAACAAAGTCTAGTGCTAAAAAACGATTTAAAGTTACAGGTACTGGAAAATTAAAAAGAAAGCACGCGTTTAAAAGTCACATCTTAACAAAGAAGTCTAAAAAACGTAAATTAAAGTTAACTCATGACACTTTAGTACATAAAGCAGATGAGGCTAACATTAAGCAACAATTAAACTTAAAATAAGTTTAAAAAGGGAATTAATATTAATAACCATGGAGTTAGGCAAAAAACAGAAAGTATTCTTAAATGAATCGCCTACTACAAAAAAAACAATTTGAATTATGCCAAGATCAGTAAATTCAGTAGCTTCAAGAAATAGAAGAAAAAAAATCTTGAAAGCAGCAAAAGGTTACTTTGGACGTAGAAAAAACGTTTACACAGTAGCAAAAAATGCGGTTGAAAAAGGTATGTTATATGCATACAGAGACCGTAAAAACAATAAGAGAAACTTCCGTTCTTTATGGATTACACGTATTAACGCAGCAGCTCGTTTAAACGGAATGTCTTACTCACAGTTTATGGGGAAAGTTAAAGCTAACAATATCGAATTAAACAGAAAAGTTTTAGCAGATTTAGCAGTAAACAACCCAGAAGCTTTTAAGGCAGTTGTAGAGAAAATTAAATAAATAACAATACTTACTTATTCTAAAACCCAAACAATCTTGTTTGGGTTTTTTTATTACATTTACAAAAATTTATAACAAAAAATGAAATCCCTTTTTTTTACATTATTTCTTTTATTCATTCAGTATACAAGTTTTTCTCAAGAAAACAATAACGTAGTTATAGAAGACAAAACATTAGAAGGTCAGTTTGATAAAATTAATAGAATATCTACTTCTTATCAAACTTATAAAGTTATTAGTAAAGATAAATTTCAAGAACTAAAAAATAATGTTTTAGATTCTATAAAAGCATCAAACAAAGATCTTAAAGAACAAAAAGTTTTATTAAAAAAAGAAAGAGATAATGTTGCAAAATTAAATGCAGAATTAAATAAAACTAAAGAAGATTTAAAAAAAGCACAGGAGAAAGAAAATTCAATTTCTCTATTTGGATTTCAAATTAGTAAAGTTACATACAACCTTATACTTTGGTTAATCATAATTTCATTAGCTTTAGCTTTAGCTTTCTTTGTTTTTAAATTCTCTAAAAGTAATATTCTTACAAAAAAGGCTAAAGAAGATTTAGAAGATGTAGAACAAGAATTTGAAGTACACAGAAAAAAATCTCTTGAAAGAGAGCAAAAACTTCGAAGACAATTACAAGATGAAATCAATAAACAAAGAAACTCTTAATTTAGTTTTTCTTTTAAATTATCAAATTATTTATTTTACTTAAAAAAAAGTAAATAATAATCATAGTTCTTCTGTTAAATTACTAAATTATTACTAAACTGATAATAATATATTAACAAAAAAAAGCTTCCCTTAAATTTTGTAGTTTTGTCCGTATTTTATAAATTATCAATTCATTAAAATACACTAACTAAATTTATGAAAGCCTTATTTTTTACAAGAGAATTTCCTCCTTATGTTTATGGTGGTGCTGGTGTGCATGTAGAATATTTAGCTGAAGAGCTTGCTAAATTAATTAATGTTGATGTTAGAAGTTTTGGAGATCAAGATGTAAAAGATGAACATTTAACTGTAAAAGGCTTCCCATATGAAAATTCTATTTTCGATAATTCAGACCCAAAACTAAAAGCTATTTTACAAACTTTAAGTACTGGCATTCATATGAATGCAGATCCCATAGATGCAGATGTTGTGCATTGTCATACTTGGTATGCTCATTTTGCAGGAATAATGGCAAAATTGTGCTATGGCATTCCTTTAGTTATTACAACACATTCTTTAGAACCTCTTCGTCCTTGGAAAAGAGAGCAACTAGGTAATGGTTATGATGCATCTTCCTGGATAGAAAAAACAGCAATTGAAATGGCTGATGCATTAATTGCAGTTTCTGAAGAAACAAAAGTGGATGTTTTAAAATATTTTAATGTTGATGAAGAAAAAGTTAAAGTAATTTACAATGGTATTAACTTACAACAATACATCAAAACTTCATCAACTGATACTTTAGATACGTATGGGGTTGATAAATCTAAACCATATGTTCTTTTTGTTGGAAGAATTACAAGGCAAAAAGGAATTATACATTTAGTAAATGCTATAAAATATATAGATCCAGATACTCAAATTGTTCTTTGTGCAGGAGCTCCAGATACCAAAGAAATAGGTATAGAAATGGAACAAGCTGTTAATGAAGTTCAAAAAACAAGAGATAATGTTATTTGGATAGATAAAATGGTTGCTAAAGAAGAAATTATTCAATTGTATTCTCATGCAGATGTTTTCTGTTGCCCATCTATTTATGAACCCTTTGGAATTATAAATATCGAGGCTATGGCTTGTGATACAGCAGTTGTAGCAAGTGCTGTTGGTGGTATTAAAGAAGTCGTTGTAGATGGCGAAACTGGAATATTAGTGCCTGTAAAGCAGCAAAAAACAGCTCCTTTTGAACCCGTAAATCCAAATAAATTTGCCAAAGACTTAGCAGATGGAATTAACAAACTTATAGAAAATAAGGAGTTAAGAGAATCTATGGCTAAAAAAGGAAGAAAACGTGTAGAGGAATATTTCGATTGGATATCAATTGCAAAACAAACAGAAGAATTATATAAAACTTTAATCAAGTAGAAATGATAAACAACAAAGTATTAGGAATAATTTTAGGAGGAGGACAAGGGTCCAGATTATACCCATTAACAAAAGATAGATCTAAACCTGCAGTACCTATTGCAGGTAAATATAGATTAGTTGATATTCCTATTTCTAATTGTATAAATTCTGATATAAAAAGAATGTATGTGTTAACTCAGTTTAATTCTGCATCTTTAAACAAGCATATTAAAAACACCTATCATTTTAGTTTTTTTAGTTCAGCTTTTGTAGATGTATTAGCTGCAGAACAAACCATACAAAGTGATAAATGGTTTCAAGGAACTGCAGATGCTGTAAGACAAAGTATGCACCATTTTTTACAAAATGACTTTGAATATGCATTAATTCTTTCTGGTGACCAATTATATCAAATGGATTTTAATGATATGATTAAAAAACATGAAGAAAGTGGTGCAGAAATATCTATTGCAACCTACCCTGTAAATGCAAAAGACGCTACTTCATTTGGTTTATTAAAAACAAATGACGAAAACATAATTACTTCTTTTATAGAGAAACCAGGTGCTGAATTATTACCAAATTGGACTTCTGATGTAGGTAGTGATATGAAAGCGCAAGGTAGAGATTATCTAGCTTCAATGGGTATCTATATTTTTAATAGAGATCTTCTAAAAAAATTGATGGAGAATCCAGACACCAACGATTTTGGAAAAGAAATTATACCACAAGCTATAGAAAAACACAAAACTCTAAGCTATCAATATGAAGGTTATTGGGAAGATATAGGAAATATCGATTCATTTTTCGAAGCAAACATTGGTTTAACAGACGATGTTCCTCAATTTGATTTATATAATGAAAAAGGTGTGTATACAAGAGCACGTATTTTACCAACTTCAAAAATTTCTGGTTCTATTTTAAACAGAGCTGTTATTGGTGATGGTTGTATTATACAAGCAGAAAAAATTGAAAGATCTGTAATTGGTATACGTTCTAGAATTGGTAAAAATTCATTAATTTCTAATACCTATATGATGGGTAATGATTTTTATGAAACGTTAGAACAAGTTGCAGAAGAAAAAATAGAAATTATGATGGGTATTGGAGATAGATGCTACATTCATAATTGTATTATAGATAAAAATTGTAGAATTGGTGATGATGTAAGAATCAATGGAGGTAAACATATAGATGACATAGAAACAGATACTTACATGGTTAAAGATGGTATTGTTGTTATAAAGAAAGATGCAACTATACCTAAAGGAACTAACATAGGATAATCAAAATAAAATTTTAAAAATCAAATAAATTTCAATGCTAAACCAAAGTAGAATTGTTATAGAAAATGTTGCTCCACAAATAAATAATGGAACAATTTTTATAAAAAGAGTAGTTGACGAAATTGTAAATGTTACTGCAGATGTTTTAGTAGATGGACATGATGTTCTACAAACAGATCTTTTGTATAAACATAAATCTGCTAGAAAATGGGAAACCGTTAGAATGCAACCTACTTTTAACGATGAATATACTGCAAGTTTTGTAACAGAAAAACAAGGTTTTTACTCTTATAAAATTGAAGGCTGGGTAGATTATGCTTTAAATTGGCAACATGGAATTGAAAGAAAAATTGATGATTATCAACATGTAAATTCTGAATTATTAGAAGGTGCTGAGCTTCTATCTAATATCATAAAGAATATAAAAGGTGATGATAAAAAATACTTAGATCATCTTATCAATATATTTAAAAATCCAGAAGCATATAATGATGCAATAAAAGAAGCTGTTTCTCAAAGATTACATGATATTTTTGTGGATAATCCAGAAAAATTATTAACGCAAACTTCAAATGAATTTCAAGTTTATGTAGACCGTAAAAAAGCTCGTTTTTCTACTTGGTATGAGTTTTTTCCAAGATCTGCATCAGAACAAGAAGGTAAACATGGTACTTTTAACGACTGTTATAGACTGTTACCAAGAATAGCTAAAATGGGATTTGATACCTTGTACTTTCCTCCTATTCATCCAATTGGTGAAGTGAACAGAAAAGGTAAAAATAACACCACTGTTGCACAAGAAGGTGATGTTGGTTCTACTTGGGGAATAGGCTCTAAACATGGAGGTCATAAAGACATTCACCCTGAATTAGGCACTGTAGAAGACTTTAAAAACTTAGTTGCAGAAGCAAAAAATCAAGGTATAGAAGTTGCCATGGATTATGCTTTACAGGCAGCTCCAGATCATCCTTGGGTAAAAGATCATCCAGATTGGTTTAAATGGAGACCAGATGGAACTGTGCAGTATGCTGAAAACCCTCCAAAAAAATATCAAGATATATTACCTATTTACTGGGAAAGTAAAGATTTTAAGAACCTTTGGAAAGAATGTTTAGACACATTGTTCTATTGGATAGAAGAATGTGATATTCATGTTTTTAGAGTTGATAATCCTCATACAAAACCTTATTATTTCTGGGGATGGATTATTGATGAAGTAAAAAAGAAACATCCAGATGTTTTATTTTTAGCAGAAGCATTTACAAAGCCAAAAGTTATGCATCAATTGGCAAAACAAGGTTATACACAAAGTTACACTTATTTTACTTGGCGAGTTCATAAACATGAAATCATGGAGTATGTAAATGAGCTTACGCAAACAAATCAACGTGAATTTATGAGACCAAATTTCTGGCCAAACACACCAGATATTAATCCTTTTCATTTACAAGGTGCTCCAGAAAGTATGTATATATTACGTTATGCTTTAGCTGCTACATTAAGTTCTAATATTGGAATTTATGGTCCTGTTTTCGAACAACAAATAGACACACCTATTGCAGGAAAAGAGGAATATTACATGTCAGAAAAGTTTCAACTTTGTCATTATGATTGGTTTAAAGAAAATAAAATTACCACGTTAATTTCTAAAATAAATGCAATTAGAAAAGAACATGAATCTTATCAGCAAACTAACAATATCAAATTTTTAGAAACAGGTAATGATCAATTAATTGCATTCTACAAGTGGAATCAAGACAAAACTAATGAAACACTAACAGTTATAAGTTTAGACGCTTACAACTCACAATCTGGTTCAGTGCAAGTTCCTTTACATGATTTAGGCATTCATCATGGACATAAAATAGAAGTTTTAGATTTGGTGACAAGAAATTCTTATAATTGGTATCATGAGTGGAACTATGTTGAGTTACATCCTACTCTACCATTTCATATTTTTAAAATCAATAAATAGTATTTAAGTAATGGAAAACGCAAAAATAAAATCTACTAAAACTACTTTTTCTTCTAATAAAAAATGGGAAGAATTAATAGAAAGTAAAGATTTTATTGACGTTTTTTTATCTGAAGTTTTAGAAGAATACATTCAAAAACAACGTTGGTATGGAGGTAAATCTAGCCAACTAAAGTATATTGAATTAAGTGAGTATTTTAGAATTCAGCAAGGAGATGAAGTTTATTTTGGGTTGATTTTAGAAGTCAATTTTACAGAGGCTTTTTATCATCATTACTTTTTACCAATCTCTTTTGTTTCTGATGAAAATTTTGCAAAAGAAAACAGAATTCTACCAATAAAATTAAAAGATCAAGAAGGCTACATCATAGATGCTATGTATTTAGAGTCTTTTAGAAAAGTTGTTTATGAGAGAATTAGTAATGCACTTCCTGTAGATAAAACACCTGTTCAATATCATAAATCAGAGACATTTAATTTTCCAAAATATAAATCATCAAACTTTTTAGGAGCAGAACAAAGTAACACTTCTATCATCTATAATGATACCTTTATTTTAAAATTCTTTAGAAGAATTTATGCAGATAAAAATCCTGATTATGAAATGAGTCATTTTTTATCTCATAATAAAGAGTTTAAACATACTCCAAAATACTTAGGATCTATAAATATTGTAGATTCAGAAAACACCAATATAACTATTGGTTTAATGCAAGAATTAGTACCTAATAAAGGTGATGCTTGGGAGTACTTTTTAAAAGAAATACATAAGATCTATTTATCTATTGACAACAAACAAATAGAACTTAAAAACTTACCAGATATAGAACTTTTTAAAAGATGTTCAATTGTTAATTTACCTCCACAAATTGTAGATTGGGTGGGTTTAAATTTACTTACTAAAGTACAATTACTAGCTCAAAGAACTGCAGAAATGCACATAGCTTTAGGCTCTGAATTTGCAGATACTTCTTTTACTCCCACTCGTTTTAATGGTGATTATACTGTTTGGTTAAAAAATAGATTAACATATCAATTTCAAAACAGACTAAACTTAACAGAAAATAATCTTCATAAATTAGATGATTATTCTTTAAAACTAGCAAAAGAATTTTTAGAAAATAAAAATCTTATCCGTAAAAGATTAGTCAATTTTGATTGGACAAAACTAAAAGGAGAACGTATTAGAATTCATGGAGATTATCATTTAGGGCAAATTTTAGTTCAAGATGATGATTTCTGTATTTTAGATTTCGAAGGAGAACCAGAAAGTACCATTAGAGATCGTAAAGTAAAACAACCACCACTTAAAGATGTAGCTGGTTTGTTTAGATCTTTTCATTATGCTATTTACTCTACCATTTTTAATCATCAAGAAGAATATTCTAAAGACAAAGAAGAACTTTTTGAATTTGGAGAGTTATTATACAAATATTTTATCTCTGTATTTTTAGAAACTTACAGAGCTGTTACACAAGAAGCCAATTTATCTATTGGTTATACAAACGAAAGAGTATATTTATTAAAATATTGCTTATTAGAAAAAGCAATTTATGAGTTAGGTTACGAACTTAATTCAAGACCTAAATGGACTATAATTCCGTTAAAAGGTATCGCAAACATTATGAATTCATAAACTATGGCAAACACAAAAGCATTTAGTCTTTTTACAGATTTTGATATTAACCTATTTAAAGCAGGTAAACATTATAGGCTTTACGAAAAATTCGGCTCTCATATTGTTAATGTAGATGGTGAAGAAGGAACTTATTTTGCAGTTTGGGCACCAAGTGCTAAAAATGTATCTGTAGTAGGTGACTTTAATTTTTGGTTGGCTGGCGAACATCAATTAAATGTACGTTGGGATGGAAGTGGAATTTGGGAAGGTTTTATCCCTAATGTTGGTAAAGGCAATATTTACAAATACAAAATTCAAAGTTCACATAATGATGTAACTACAGAAAAAGCAGATCCTTTTGCTAGAAGATGTGAGCACCCACCAAAAACAGCATCTGTAGTTTGGCAAGATGATTATGAGTGGAAAGATAAAAAGTGGATGAAGAATAGAAAGAAAAACAACGCTTTAAATGCGCCTTTTTCTGTTTATGAAGTTCACTTAGGCTCATGGAAAAAACAAATCGAAGAAAACCGTTTTTTAAGCTATGTTGAGTTAGCTGATGAATTAGTAGATTATGTGGCTGAGATGAATTTTACCCACGTAGAATTTATGCCAATTATGGAATATCCTTATGATCCAAGTTGGGGTTATCAATTAACAGGATATTTTGCGCCAACATCAAGATTTGGTTATCCAGATGAATTTAAATATTTAGTAGATAAATTTCATGAAAAAGGAATTGGTGTTTTATTAGATTGGGTTCCCTCTCATTTTCCTTCAGATGATCATGGTTTAGGTTATTTTGATGGATCTCATTTATACGAACATCCAGACAGAAGAAAAGGATATCATCAAGATTGGAAAAGTTTAATTTTTAACTATGGTAGAAATGAAATTAAAGCTTTTTTAATTAGTAATGCTATTTTTTGGTTAGACCAATATCATGCAGATGGTTTACGAGTAGATGCTGTAGCCTCAATGTTATTCTTAGATTACTCAAGAGAAGATGGTCAATGGGAGCCAAATATTTATGGTGGTAACGAATATTTAGAAGCTATCGACTTTATTAAAGATATGAATTCAGAAGTATATGCTTCTTTTCCTGATGTGCAAACCATTGCAGAAGAATCAACGTCGTTTTCTAAAGTATCAAGACCAATTTACGATGGTGGTTTAGGTTTTGGCATGAAATGGATGATGGGTTGGATGCATGACTCTCTAGAATATTTTGCTAAAGAACCTGTTTACAGAAAACATCATCAAAATGATTTAACATTTAGCTTAAACTATGCATTTACAGAAAACTTTATGCTACCTCTTTCTCATGATGAAGTGGTTTATGGTAAAAAAGCTATTGTAGATAAAATGCCTGGAGATGAGTGGCAACGCTTTGCAAATTTACGATTGTTATATAGCTTTATGTACACACATCCAGGAACTAAATTATTATTTCAAGGAGGCGAATTTGGGCAAACATCAGAATGGAATTTTCAAACGAGTTTAGATTGGCATTTATTACAATATGATGTTCATAAAGGTGCTCAAAGTCTAGTTAAAGATTTAAATAAATTCTACAAAAAAGAAAAGGCTTTATTCGAAAAACAATTTTCACCTGAAGGTTTTGAGTGGATAGATCATGGAGATCATCAAAACTCTGTCTTATCTTATATAAGAAAAGGAGAAAATGAAAAAGATAATGTAATCATAGTTTTAAATTTAACACCTGTTCCTAGAGAAAATTATAGAATAGGTTTACCAAAATCAGGATCATTAAAACAAGTTTTTAATAGTGATGATAAAAAATATTATGGAACAGGAGAGTATAAAAACACAAAATTAACATCAGAAGAAAAAGAATGGAATAATAGACAACATTCTTTAGAATTAACTTTACCTCCATTAAGTATGATTGCTTTTAAATATAAATAATATTTTATATTATTAAAATAGCATAAGTAAGTAATAAAAAGATGATTTTTTTCTCAATAAAAGAAAAAAAATCATCTTTTTTTATGGTATCAAAAATTATATAAAAATGCTTAATTAATTAGCAGTTTATGTTTCTTGATTCACTTATTTTTGCACTTAAACGTTATCGTAAAAAACAAGTTTTATATTTCTTTGTAAAACAAACTTTTACGATTTTTACATTGCTAAAAAGTATCGCAAAATGATTGTAAATACAGAGTTAGAACAAAAAGGAAATTTATTTCCATCAAAAATAATCAACTATAAAAAAGACGTAGATAAATTATATTTTACTACAAGCAATAATGTAGTTTTACAGCTTACTGTTGTTAGAGACAGTGTTATAAGATTTAGATATTCTACTACAGGGAAATTCGACAACGATTTTTCTTATGGAATTACAGTACATGCTTCAAGAGGATATAGTTTTTTAAAAGTTACAGAAGATGAAACTCATTATATAGTTGCTACTAAAAAACTAATTTGTAAAGTAGAAAAATCTAGCTTACAAGTTAGTATTTATGATGCTTTAGACATGGTTTTAATTAACCAAGATGAAATTGGTTTTCATTGGGAAGAAAGCTATCAATATGGAGGTGACATTGTAAAAATGAGTAAAATCTCTCAAAAAGCAGAAAGTTATTATGGTTTAGGAGATAAACCAGTAGATGTAAATTTAAAAGGAAAAAGATTTGAAAATTGGGTAACAGATTCTTATGCATTTGGTAAAAATACAGATCCAATTTATAAGGCAATACCTTTTTATACATCAATTCATGATAATAAATCATATGGTATTTTCTTTGATAATACCTTTAAAACGCATTTCGATTTTGCACAAGAAAGAAGAAATGTAACTAGTTTTTGGGCTCAAGGTGGGGAAATGAATTATTACTTTATTTACGGACCTCAAATGTCTGATGTTGTTGCTAATTACACAGATTTAACTGGTAAACCTCATGCATTACCTCCTTTATGGGCTTTAGGATATCACCAATGTAAATGGAGTTACTATCCAGAAAATAACGTTAAAGAAGTAACTAGCAAATTTAGAGAACTTCAAATACCTTGTGATGCCATCTATTTAGACATCGATTATATGGATGGTTTTAGATGTTTTACTTGGGATAAAGAACATTTTCCAGAACCTAAAAGAATGGTTAAGGAATTAGAAGATGATGGTTTTAAAACCGTAGTTATTATAGATCCAGGTATTAAAATTGATTTAGAATACGATGTTTTTAAAGAAGCCTTAGATAAAGACTATTTCTGTAAAAGAGCTGATGGACCTTACATGAAAGGAAAAGTTTGGCCTGGAGAATGTTATTTTCCAGATTATACGAAACCAGAAGTTAGAGAATGGTGGTCAGGTTTATTTCAAGAATTAATAGAAGATATTGGAGTTAAAGGTGTTTGGAATGATATGAATGAGCCTGCTGTTATGGAGGTTCCTAATAAAACTTTTCCAGATGACGTTCGTCATGATTATGATGGAAACCCATGTTCTCATAGAAAAGCACACAACGTTTATGGTATGCAAATGGCGAGAGCTACATATCATGGATTAAAAAAATACTCTTACCCAAAACGTCCTTTTGTAATTACAAGAGCAGCTTACTCAGGTACACAAAGATATACTTCTACTTGGATGGGAGATAATGTTGCTACTTGGGAACATTTAGCAATTGCCAACAATCAAGCACAAAGAATGGCAATGTCTGGTTTTTCTTTTGCTGGTTCAGATATTGGTGGATTTGCAGAACAACCACAAGGTGAATTATTTGCAAGGTGGATTCAATTAGGAATTTTTCATGTTTTTTGTAGGGTACATTCTTCAGGAGATCATGGAGATCAAGAACCTTGGGTTTTTGGTGATGAAATAACTGATATTGTAAGAAAGTTTGTAGAAATAAGATATCAATTATTACCTTATTTATACACTGCTTTTTGGAAACATATTAATAATGGTACTCCAATTTTAAAATCACTAGTATTATTTGACCAAGAAGATCCTCATACACATTATAGAAGTGATGAATTTGTTTATGGAGAGCATATTTTAGTTTGTCCTATTCAAGAACCAAATGCAAAAGGTAGAAGAATGTATATACCAAGAGGAAATTGGTATAATTTCTGGACAGATGAAGTTGTTGAAGGTGGTAAAGAAATGTGGGTAGATGCAGATTTAGATAGCATGCCTATATTTATAAAAGAAGGTGCTGTTATTCCTAAATATCCTGTACAACAATATGTTGGAGAGAAAAATTTTGATGAAATTACCTTAGATGTTTATTACAAAATAGGCAAAGAAAAATCAGAATTATATGATGATGCACATGATGGATATGACTACAGAAAAGGTAGATATAGTCTAAGAACATTTAAACTAACAGGTAAAAAGAAAGAGTTTATTTTACAGCAACACAAAGAAGGTAAATTTGATGCACCTTACTCTAACTTTAAAATAAAATTCCACAATTTACCTTTTACTGTTAAAAAGGTACAAATTGATAATGTTGATATTGAATTAAATGGATTAAATTCTAAAGAACATACATTAACTATTAATAAAGAATTTACAGAGTTACATTTATTTGGCGAATAACTAAATAATGTTAAAAATTGAAAAGTCTCCAAAATGGAGACTTTTTTTGTTTTAGATGTTGGGGGGAAATTTAATTTTTTTGTGCCACCTAAATTTCTTTTTCTTAGCTAACTGATTTTTTTCATAGCAATTCTAATTCATAACAATTAATCTTTTTCTTAGCTATTTTTACGCTTCTTTATTTTTTCTTTTTCTCATTACAAAGGTAAAGAAGCAATGCAGTTTCAATTAACCCATATCATTTAAAAATTAACTCAAATAAAAAAGCCTCAAAAATGAGGCTTTAAATTTGATTATAGTAAAATGGTTAAAAACCATCACCTAATTCTTTAAGTTTTTCTGTATTTTCTGCTAACATTAATTCATCAATTATTTTTTGGATATCACCATTAACAATGTTAGATAAATCATATAATGTTAAACCAATTCTATGGTCTGTAACCCTACCTTGAGGATAATTATACGTTCTAATTTTCGCACTTCTATCTCCAGAGGTAACCATAGAACCACGTTTTGCAGCATCTGCTTCTTGCTTTTTAGCTAATTCTAAATCATATAATCTAGAACGTAAAACTTTAAAAGCTTTCTCTTTATTTTTATGCTGACTTTTTTGATCTTGACACTGTGCTACTAAACCAGTTGGTATATGCGTTAAACGAACTGCAGAGTAAGTAGTGTTTACGGATTGACCTCCAGGACCTGATGAACAAAAGAAATCTATTCTTACATCTTTAGGATTTATTTCTACATCAAACTCCTCTGCTTCTGGAAATACCATACATGTTGCAGCAGAAGTATGTACTCTACCTTGTGTTTCTGTTTGTGGTACTCTTTGTACACGATGTACACCAGCTTCGAACTTTAAGGTACCATAAACATCTTCTCCAGTAACTTCAAATTGTATTTCTTTAAATCCACCATTAGTACCTTCAGAATAGTCTACAGTAGAAACTTTCCATCCTTTACTTTCGCAATATTTAGAATACATTCTAAATAAATCTCCAGCAAAAATACTTGCTTCATCTCCACCTGTACCAGCTCTTAATTCTACAACTGCATTTTTAGAATCTTCTGGATCTTTAGGTATCAACATGAATTTAATTTTCTCTTCTAATTCAGGAATTCTAGCATTGGCTTCATCCATTTCCATTTTAGCCATTTCTACCATTTCTGCATCAGAGCCATCTGCTATAATTTCTTTAGCTTCTTCTATATTGTTTAGTAAAGATTGATATTCTTTACCAATTTTTACTACATCTCCTAAGTCTTTATATTCTTTACTTAATTGTGCATAACGCTTTTGATCAGCAATAATATCTGGCTGAATAATAAGGTCAGAAACCTCATCATAACGTTGTTTTACAATTTGTATTTTTTCTATCATCTTATCCTCGTTTCTTGGTTTGCGAATTTACAATTTTTATAGCTATATTTGGATAGATCAACCTTTTTTTATGAGATTACTACTTTTATCTATTTGCTTTCTTTGTATAGTTTCTTGTGATAATAATACAAAAAAAACTAAAAATCCTACATTTCTAATTGGTAATTGGAAACGTTTAAATGACAAACCTGGGAGTCAAACATTTGAAAATTGGAATTCAGATTTTAAAGGGCTTGGCTACACTATAAAAGATGGTAAAACTACATTTAGCGAACAATTAAGTATTGTTAAAATTAATGACACTTTACATTTACAAGTAGTTGGTGTTAATGAAAACCCAACACTTTTTAAATTCACAAAGCAAACAGATACTTCTTTTGTTTGTGAAAACCCACAAAATGAATTCCCAAAAAAAATAACTTATTTAGTTGATAACAATCAACTAAAAGCTATTGTACAAAATGATGATTTTAGAATAGATTTTATTTTTGAGAAAGAAAACTAGTATTCAAAAACACCAAACTCACTTTTTATAGTAAGTTTCTTTTTGGAAGAAGCCTCTACTCTACCTACAATTTTAGCATCAACATTAAAAGATTTTGATATGGCAATAATATCCTCTGCAATTTCAGGAGAAACATACAATTCCATTCTATGACCACAGTTAAATACTTGATACATTTCTTTCCAATCGGTTTTTGATTGCTCTTGTATCAATTTAAACAAAGGTGGAATTGCAAACATATTGTCTTTTATAATGTGCAAATCATCAACAAAGTGCAAGATTTTAGTTTGGGCACCTCCACTACAATGAATCATTCCATGTATATGCTCTGAATTGTATTTTGATAAAATTTCTTTAATAATTGGTGCATAAGTTCTTGTAGGTGATAACACTAATTTACCTGCATCAATAGGTGAATCTTCAACCTCATCTGTTAATTTTATATTTCCTGAATATACTAAATCAGAGGGTACAGCTGCATCAAAACTTTCTGGATATTTATCAGCTAAATATTTATGAAAAACATCATGTCTAGCAGAAGTTAATCCATTAGAACCCATACCTCCATTATATTCAGTTTCATAGGTTGCTTGTCCAAAACTTTCTAACCCAACAATTACATCACCAGCTTTTATATTCGCATTATCTATAACATCAGAACGTTTCATTCTAGCAGTTACAGTAGAATCTACGATGATAGTTCTAACTAAATCACCAACATCTGCAGTTTCTCCTCCAGTTGAATGAATGGTAACTCCGAATTTTTTTAAATCATCAATTAATTCTTCTGTTCCGTTTATGATTGCTGATAAAACTTCACCTGGTATTTTACTTTTATTACGTCCTATAGTTGAAGATAGCATGATGTTATCTGTAGCTCCAACACATAATAAATCATCAATATTCATGATTAGTGCATCTTGTGCAATACCTTTCCAAACAGATAAATCTCCAGTCTCTTTCCAATACATATAAGCTAAAGAAGATTTTGTACCTGCTCCATCTGCATGCATAATTAAACAATAGTCTTCGTCATTTGTTAAATGATCTGGTACTATTTTACAAAATGCTTTTGGAAACAAACCTTTGTCTATATTTTTTATAGCATTGTGTACATCTTCTTTAGAGGCAGAAACACCTCTTTGCGCATATCTTTTAGAAACTTCTTGACTCATGGTAATATGTTGAACTGCAAATTTAGGGTTTTCAAAAAAAAATCCTACTGTAAAGTAGGATGTTTTATTTTATCTTGTAAACAATAATTCTCTGTATTTTGTTAAAGGCCAAATATTATCATCTACCATAGTTTCTAATTTATCACAGTGATATCTTATTTCATCAAAAAATGGCTTTACTTTATTACAATAAGCCTCTGCTGATTTTAATCCTTCTAATTGATTTGCTTTTTTTCGTTCATCAATCATTTTTAAGGTTAAAGCATTAATTTCTGTGATATGATTAGAAATAGTCATGATTAATTCTATCTGCTCTTTTGCAATTTTTTTATATTCTTCTCCAAATATTTCTTTTAGATTTTTTGTGTTTTCTAATAAAGTATTTTGATAGTTTATAGCAGTAGGCACTACATGATTTCTTGCAATATCTCCTAAAACTCTACTTTCTATCTGTAAACGTTTCGTATATTCTTCTACATCAATTTCAAAACGAGCTTCTAATTCAATTCTGTTCATTACATCCATTTCTTCAAACAGATCAAAAACTTGTTTAGAAATCTTTACTTTTAATGCTTCTGGTGTTGTTTTATTATTACTTAAGCCTCTCTTTTTTGCTTCTTTTTCCCAAGAAATACCATAACCATCACCTTCAAAACGAATTTTTTTAGAATCTTTAATGTATTCTCTTAAAATATTAAAGATAGCCTCATCTTTTTTAAGACTTTTCTTATCTATTAATTCATCTACTTCAAGTTTAAACTCCTTTAATTGTTTAGCTACAATAGTATTTAAAACAGTCATTGGAATTGCAGAATTTGTATTAGATCCAACAGCCCTAAACTCAAATTTATTACCAGTAAAGGCAAATGGTGAAGTTCTATTTCTATCAGTATTATCTAGCAAAATTTCAGGAATCTTACCAATAATATTTAATTTTAAATCTGTTTTTTCTTGAGGTGATAATTTACCTTTTGTTACATTTTCTAATTCGTCTAAAACTTCAGAAAGTTGACTACCAATAAAAACAGAAATAATAGCTGGTGGTGCTTCATTTGCTCCTAATCTATGATCATTACTTGCAGATGCAATAGAAGCTCTTAACAATTCTTCGTATTTGTAAACAGCTTTAATTGTGTTTACAAAAAAGGTTAAGAATTGTAAATTCTTCATAGGAGTTTTACCTGGACTCAATAAGTTAGTTCCATCTGAAGTAGACAAAGACCAATTATTATGTTTACCTGAACCATTTATACCAGAAAATGGCTTTTCGTGAAACAACACTTTAAATTGATGACGTTTTGCAATTCTACCCATAATATCCATTAATAATGAATTATGGTCTACTGCTAAATTGGCTTCTTCAAAAATTGGAGCTAACTCAAATTGATTGGGAGCAACTTCATTATGCCTTGTTTTTACAGGAATACCTAACAACATGCTTTCTTGCTCTAAATCTTGCATAAAACTCATTGCTCTTGTAGGGATACTTCCAAAATAATGATCATCTAATTGTTGACCTTTAGCAGGTGTGTGTCCTAACAAAGTTCTTCCTGTTAACATAATATCAGGTCTTGAGTTTGCTAGTGCTTCATCAATTAAAAAATACTCTTGCTCCCAACCTAAAGTAGCATTTACTTTAGATGCATTTTTATCAAAATATTTACAAATAGCTGTTGCATTAGTATCTATAGCTTGTAATGCTCTTAATAATGGAGTTTTATTATCTAAAGCTTCACCTGTGTAAGAAACAAAAATAGTGGGTATACATAATGTAGTTTCATATACAAATGCTGGTGAAGTTGGATCCCAAGCTGTATAACCTCTTGCTTCAAAAGTATTTCTGATACCACCATTTGGAAAACTTGATGCATCTGGCTCTTGTTGAACCAACTGTTCTCCATCAAATTTCTCCATAGCTAAACTACCATTTATAGATTCAAAAAACGCATCATGTTTTTCTGCTGTGGCTCCTGTAAGAGGTTGAAACCAATGCGTATAATGAGTTGCACCTTTAGACATTGCCCAATCTTTCATGCTTACTGCAACTTGATCTGCTATTTTTCTATCAATCTTTGTTCCTTTTTCAATTGCATTCATTACACTTTCATATGCAGATCTAGTTAGGTACTGTTGCATAGCATGTTTATGGAAAACATTTTTACCAAATAATGAAGATCTTTTTTCTTTTTCTACAATTTTTTTTGGACTTCTTTTTAAGGTTTCTTGTAATGCAGCAAATCTAATTGTTGACATAATATGATTTTTTTATGGTATATTTTATTTTTATTACAAAGATACCCTATAAAAATTAGGGATAAAATTATTTTTAATTACTTTTTATTTTTTTACCCCCTTTTTTTTTTGATATGTATTTAAATTATATCATTTTTGTACCTAAATTAAGAAAACATAAATAAATTATATTATGGGTAAGTCTAAATTAGAATATATTTGGTTAGATGGATACTTTCCAACTCAAAACATGCGTAGTAAAACTAAAGTTGAAGAGAATTTCAGCGGAAAACTAGAAGATTGTCCAATTTGGTCTTTTGATGGTTCATCTACAAGACAAGCAGAAGGTGGTTCTTCAGATTGTTTATTAAAGCCTGTTGCAATATATCCAGATCCAGCAAGAAGAGATGGTTATTTAGTAATGACTGAGGTTTTAAACGCAGATGGTACACCTCACGTTTCTAATGGTAGAGCTACAATTGATGATGAAGATGATGACTTTTGGTTTGGTTTTGAGCAAGAGTACTTTATTATGGACAGAAAAACTCAGTTACCTTTAGGATTCCCTGTTGGTGGTTATCCTGCTCCTCAAGGAATGTATTATTGTTCTGTTGGTGGTAGAAACACACATGGTAGAGCCTTAGTTGAAGAACATGCAGATTTATGTATTGACGCTGGTTTAAATTTTGAAGGAATTAACCAAGAGGTTGCTTCTGGACAGTGGGAATTTCAATTATTTGCAAAAGGTGCAAAAAAAGCTGGAGATGAAATCTGGGTTGCACGTTATTTATTAGACAGATTAACAGAAAAATATGGTTGGTATATTGAGTATCACCCAAAACCATTAGGAAAAGAAATGGACTGGAATGGTTCTGGTATGCATGCAAACTTCTCTAATACTTTATTAAGAACTTGTGGTTCTAAAGAAGTTTACGAAAAAGTATGTGAAGCATTTAGACCAGTTGTAAAAGAACACATTGCTGTTTATGGTGAGTTTAATGACCAACGTTTAACAGGAGATCATGAAACTGCTTCTATAAATGACTTCTCTTATGGTATTTCTGACAGAGGTGCTTCAATTAGAATTCCAATTATCACTGTAGAGAAAGGTTGGAAAGGATGGTTAGAAGATAGAAGACCAGCTTCTAATGGAGACCCATACAAAATTGCAGGAAGAATTATAAAAACTGTAAAATCTGCAGACGTATAGTAGATTTAATTATTGATAAAAAAACTCCGAAATTTTAATTTCGGAGTTTTTTTTATGCATTTATTTTTTTGTTTCTGGAGGATAATTAGAAATAATTTCTTTCACAAATTCTTTAATTCTTTCTTCTTTTTTTTCTCTATTTTGAATTTTTAAAGCACCTGTACCAACTCCTTGCCAAATCAATTCTTTTTTATTTTTATCTATAAAATCTATAAACAAAGTACCTTCTGTATATTGAGAAACATTTACGTTATTCATACCATTATTCCACATCCAAGGGTTCCAACCCCAACCCCAGCCCCAGCCAAAATTGTTTTGATTTACATCTACCCTTTCTCTAGACTTAGTAAAAATACTAACTAGCATATCTGGATTTTCAGATTTTGTTAAACCTTTAGCAGTAAGTTCTGCCTCTATTACTCTTAAAATTCTTTTCTTATCTAAATCAGAAATATCAGCTTTATCTATTCCAGGCTTAAAAAAAGCAAACGTTTTGTAATTAGTAAAATTAACAGCTGTATCATAATCTGTTGTTACTTTTAATGAATTACAAGATGTCATTAAAATGACGCCAAATATTAATAAAATTACTTTTTTCATAAGAGATATATTTATGTTAAACTATCCAAAAGCGATTCATCAACTTTATTTGGGAGTGTAACTTTAAGTTGTTTTTCAGATTTCATAGCTCTTTTAATTGCAAAAATTGCTTCATCATTTCTTGCCCAACTTCTTCTAGAAATTCCATTATTTACATCCCAAAAAAGCATTGATTTTAAACGCTTTGTTGCTGCTTTACTACCATCAAGAAGCATGCCAAATCCACCATTAATAACTTCTCCCCAACCAACTCCACCTCCATTATGAATAGAAACCCAAGTTGCTCCTCTAAAACTATCTCCAATTACATTTTGGATGGCCATATCTGCTGTAAATCTTGAGCCATCATAAATATTAGATGTTTCTCTGTAGGGTGAATCAGTTCCTGAAACATCATGATGGTCTCTACCTAAAACTACTGGTCCTATTTTTCCTTTTTTAATAGCTTTATTGAATGCTTTTGCAATTTCTACTCTACCTTCTGCATCAGCATATAAAATTCTAGCTTGAGAACCCACCACTAATTTATTCTCTTGCGCACCTTTTATCCATTGGATATTATCAGCCATTTGTTGCTGAATTTCTTTAGGTGATTTTTCTTTTAGCTTTTCTAAGACTTTACATGCTATCTTATCAGTCTTTTTTAAATCGTCTGAATTCCCTGAAGCACATACCCATCTAAAAGGTCCAAAACCATAATCAAAACACATTGGTCCCATAATATCTTGAACATAACTTGGGTATTTAAATTCACGACCTAATTCTTTGTTAGGATTCATCACATCTGCTCCTGCTCTGCTTGCTTCTAATAAAAATGCATTTCCATAGTCGAAAAAATAAGTACCTTTTTCTGTATGTTTATTTATTGCTTTAGCATGTCTTCTTAAAGTTTCTTGCACTTTTTCTTTGAATAAAGTAGGATTTTCAGCCATCATTTTATTAGCCTCTTCAAATGAAATATCTACAGGATAATAACCTCCAGCCCAAGGATTGTGCAAAGAAGTTTGATCAGACCCTAAATCAATAAATATCTCTGCTTCATCAAACTTTTCCCAAACCTCAACTATATTACCTAAATAGGCAATAGAAACAGTTTCTTGTTTTTGTTTTGCTATTTTTACTCTTTCTACTAATTCATCTAAATCAGTTATTTTTTCATCTATCCAACCTTGATCTAAACGAACTTGAGTAATTTTAGGATTAACTTCTGCACAAACTGTTATGCAACCAGCAATATTACCAGCTTTGGGTTGTGCACCAGACATTCCCCCTAAACCAGCAGTTACAAATAAATTTCCTTTTGGTGGTTTTCCAATTTTTCTAAATCCGTTTAAAACTGTAATTGTTGTTCCATGAACAATACCTTGAGGTCCAATATACATATAACTCCCAGCTGTCATTTGCCCATATTGTGAAACACCTAAAGCATTCATTTTTTCCCAATCATCTGGTTTTGAATAATTAGGAATAACCATTCCATTGGTAACCACTACTCTTGGAGCATTTTTATTAGAAGGAAATAAACCTAAAGGATGCCCAGAATACATGACTAATGTTTGTTTATCTGTCATTTCAGACAAATATTGCATTGTAAGTAAATATTGAGCCCAATTTTGAAAAACTGCTCCATTACCACCATAAGTAATTAATTCATCTGGATGCTGTGCAACTGCATCATCTAAGTTATTCTGAATCATTAGCATGATAGCTTTTGCTTGTTCAGATTTTCCTGGATATTCTTCTATAGGTCTTGCATACAATTTATAATCTGGTTGAAAACGATACATATAAATACGACCGTATTTCTCTAACTCTTCTGCAAATTCAGACAATAATATTGCATGGTGTTTATCATCAAAATAACGAAGTGCATTTTTTAAAGCTAGCTTCTTTTCTTCATCAGATAAAATTTCTTTTCTTTTTGGGGCATGATTTCTAGATGTATCATACACTTTTTTTTCAGGTAAATTTGCAGGAATTCCTTGCTTAATCTTTTCTTTAAATGTCATTTTTAAGGTTGATTTTTAAAGTAGTACACAAATATATTCTTTTTGAGAGTTTATTAACACTTTATAATCATCAAAGATTAGTATCAATTTTTGAAAAATCCGTAAATTGCAAGCCATAAATCATACTTTTTTTACGAATGGAACAAATTAAACCTTATAAACCTAAACATAAAGTTAGAATTGTAACTGCTGCTTCGCTTTTTGACGGACATGATGCTGCTATAAATATAATGCGTAGAATAATACAATCTACAGGTGTTGAGGTCATTCATTTAGGACATGATAGAAGTGTAGATGAAGTAGTTAATTGTGCAATACAAGAAGATGTAAATGCTATTGCAATGACTTCTTATCAAGGTGGTCATAACGAATATTTTAAATACATGTACGACTTACTTCAAGAAAGAGGTGCAGAACATATTAAAATATTTGGTGGTGGAGGTGGAGTAATTTTACCAGAAGAAATTAAAGATTTAATGGATTATGGAATTACTCGTATTTACTCTCCTGATGATGGAAGAGAAATGGGATTACAAGGTATGATTAATGATTTGGTGCAACAATCTGACTTTGCTATTGGAGATCAATTAAACATTAATATTGAAGAACTAAAACAAAAAGAGGCAAGAAAACTAGCAAGAGTAATTTCTTCTGCAGAAAACTTTCCAGAAGTTGCAAAAGATACATTAGCTAAAATTCATGAAAAAAATAAAAATTCTAAAACTCCTGTTTTAGGAATAACTGGAACTGGAGGTGCAGGAAAATCATCTTTAGTAGATGAATTAGTGCGTCGTTTTTTAATAGACTTTCCAAATAAAACAGTGGGTCTAATTTCTGTAGACCCATCAAAAAGAAAAACTGGTGGTGCATTATTAGGTGATAGAATTCGAATGAATGCTATTAATAACGAACGTGTTTATATGCGTTCTTTAGCAACTCGTCAATCGAATTTAGCTTTATCTAAATATGTAAATGAAGCTGTAGAAGTTTTAAAAGCAGCTGAGTTTGATTTAATCATTTTAGAAACTTCAGGAATTGGGCAATCTGATACAGAAATCATAGAGCATTCAGACACTTCTTTATATGTTATGACTCCAGAATTTGGAGCTGCAACACAATTAGAAAAGATAGACATGTTAGATTTTGCAGATTTAGTTGCCATTAACAAATTTGATAAAAGAGGAGCTTTAGACGCTATACGTGATGTAAAAAAACAATACATGCGTAACAATAATTTATGGGATATTCATATGGATGATATGCCTGTATTTGGCACAATCGCATCTCAATTTAATGATCCTGGAATGAACTCGCTTTACAAAGCGATTATGGATAAATTAGTTGAAAAAACAAATGCAGACTTGGTCTCTAAAATGGAAATCACAAAAGAAATGTCTGAAAAGATATATGTGATTCCTCCAAAAAGAGTACGTTATTTATCTGAAATTGCTGAAAACAATAGAAGTTATGACAGTAAAGCCGAACAACAAGTAAATGTTGCTCAAAAATTATATGGTATTTATCAAACATTAGAGAGTGTAACAGGCGCAAAAGTAAGCTTAGATAAATCTGGAATTGATACTGATAAACTAACTAAAACTGAAGAAAATACTCAATTTATAAAATTATTAATTGGAGAATTTGATAGAGTTAAATTAGACTTAGATCCATACAATTGGGAAATCATTTTAAATTGGGATGATAAAGTAAAAAAATACAAAGACCCAATTTATACTTTTAAAGTAAGAGATAAAGAGATTAAAATTGAGACGCATACAAAATCACTATCTCACTCAGATATTCCAAAAGTTGCCTTACCAAAATATAAAGCTTGGGGAGATTTATTACAATGGAACTTACAAGAAAATGTTCCTGGAGAATTCCCTTACACTTCTGGCTTATATCCTTTTAAAAGAACTGGTGAAGACCCAACAAGAATGTTTGCAGGTGAAGGTGGACCAGAAAGAACCAACAGACGTTTTCATTATGTAAGCTTAGGTATGGATGCAAAGCGTTTATCTACAGCATTTGACTCTGTAACTTTATATGGAAATGATCCAGGACACAGACCAGATATTTATGGAAAAATTGGTAATGCTGGAGTTTCTATTTGCTGTTTAGATGATGCAAAAAAACTATATTCAGGATTTGATTTAAGTCATGCCATGACTTCAGTTTCTATGACTATTAATGGTCCTGCACCAATGTTGTTAGGTTTTTTTATGAATGCTGCTATAGATCAAAATTGTGAAAAATATATCAAAGAACATCAATTAGAAGCTCAAGTTGAAGCTAAACTTGCAGAAGTTTACGATGCAAAAGGATTAGAAAGACCAAAATATCAAGGAGATTTACCAGAAGGTAACAATGGTCTAGGATTGCTTCTTTTAGGACTTACAGGAGATCAAGTTTTACCTTCTGAGGTTTATCAACAAATAAAGAAAGATACCTTAGCACAAGTTAGAGGAACTGTACAAGCAGATATTTTAAAAGAAGATCAAGCTCAAAATACCTGTATTTTTTCTACAGAATTTGCTTTACGTTTAATGGGGGATGTACAAGAATATTTTATAGAAAAACAAGTACGTAATTTTTATTCGGTTTCTATTTCTGGTTATCATATTGCTGAAGCTGGCGCAAACCCAATAACACAATTGGCATTAACTTTAGCAAATGGGTTTACCTATGTTGAGTATTACTTATCTAGAGGAATGGATATTAATAAATTTGGACCTAACTTATCGTTTTTCTTTTCAAATGGTATAGACCCAGAGTATGCTGTAATTGGTAGAGTAGCTCGTAAAATTTGGGCAAAAGCAATGAAGCATAAATATGGTGCAAATCCAAGAGCGCAAATGTTAAAATATCATATTCAAACTTCTGGTCGTTCTTTACATGCTCAAGAAATTGATTTTAATGATATTAGAACAACACTACAAGCATTGTATGCAATTTATGACAATTGTAATTCTTTACATACAAATGCTTACGATGAAGCTATTACAACACCTACAGAAGAATCTGTAAGAAGAGCAATGGCTATTCAATTAATCATCAATAAAGAATTAGGATTAGCAAAAAATGAAAACCCAATTCAAGGTTCTTTTATTATTGAAGAATTAACAGATTTAGTAGAAGAAGCTGTTTTACAAGAATTTGATAGAATTACAGAAAGAGGTGGTGTTTTAGGAGCTATGGAAACTATGTATCAACGCTCTAAAATTCAAGAAGAAAGTTTGTATTACGAAACATTAAAACATACAGGAGAATTCCCGATTATTGGTGTAAATACTTTTTTAAGTTCTAAAGGTTCACCAACAGTTTTACCTGCAGAAGTAATTAGAGCAACAGAAGAAGAAAAGCAAAATCAAATAAAAACAAAAGAAAACTTGAATGAGGCTCATAAAAATAATTCTAAAAAACAATTAGAAATACTACAGGAAGCTGCTATTCAAAATGAAAATCTTTTTGATAAACTGATGGATGCTACCAAAGTTTGTTCTTTAGGGCAAATTACAGAAGCTTTATTTAAAGTAGGTGGTCAGTATAGAAGAAATATGTAAATAGAAAAAGAACTTCTCTTTATATAAAAAATAAATATCTATAACTTTTTAGTTATTTTCAGATAGAACAAAAAAGTAAAATCCGCATAATTTATGCGGATTTTACTTTTTAAAAAATTGTAAATTTTTATCAATTATACTTTTAAATAATTCTTACAATCGATTAATAATACTATAAAATAATCTTTATCCTCATAAGCTATTAAGCTACTTCTTTTGGTAAATTAATTCCTTTTGTTAATAATGTGATACCCATTACTAATAACCAAAGTACTTTAACATGAAAGAGAGGTTTATATATTTCAAAATTATCAGGGATTCCTAAAATAATTCCCATAGCTGCTAACCCAAATAAAACTGTAAACCAACCTAACCATTTGCTTACTAAATTCCATTTTAGAAATGCAGCTCCTAATAAAACAAAACCAACACCAGAAAAAATTCTACCAAATCGAATAAAACAAGTAACATATTGATTTGTAAACAAAATATCATCTATAAATTCCTGAATTTCTGCAGCTGATAATCCAGCTGTTTTTCCAACACCCCAAGCTCCAAAATTATAATAAAATGCATTAGCTATAGCTAAAGTAAACGTACCAACAATTATCATTCCTATACCAGGTAAAACTACTGTTCTGTAAGGTCTATTTGTAATTATAGATAATAATGCAAACATTGATATCCCCATAGTTACCCATCCAAAAATATGAAAACGATACATCCATATCCAAAACCAAACACTATCTCCTATTTTAGTAAAATCGGATGCTACAATATATTCTCCTATATGATGTGGTGATAATACCCAACCAAACCATAACAAAATAGCTGCTAATACAAATGCCCATCCTGTAAAACTTGTTTCAAAACTTTTCTTCATTCCTTAATAGATTAATTATTTAAAAATTTTGTAATATTAAAACATATTTACATCGCAGTTGGTAACAAATGTTACACAACAAAAACTGTAATGGTTGTAAATTGTGCATTTAAATAATTTATATAAAATAATTCCATGCTGAATCGAAGATCATTTGTAAAAAAATCTGTACTAAGTTCATTTGCTGCAATTGTAGGCGCAGAAATTGTATTTGGATCGAATATGATAGATGGTTATACACCACTTGCTCTTCAAGAACCTGACCCTTTTAAATTATTTAAAAAAAATAATGAAATGGTGGTTTTGAATGATAAGCCTTGGAATATTGAAGCAAAAGCTCATCTACTAGATGATAAAGTAACACCAAACTCTTCAATGTTTATTAGAAATAATGGTAAAATTCCAGAAAATATAAACGCTGATAATTGGAAATTAGTTATTAATGGTGAATCCGTAAAACAACAAAAAACATATACCTTACAAGAATTAAAATCTAAATTTAAACATTATACTTATCAACTAACTCTAGAATGTGGTGGAAATGGTAGAAGTGAATTTAATCCTCCTGCCAAAGGAAATCAATGGACTGTTGGTGCTGTACATTGTGCTTCTTGGACAGGTATACGTTTAAAAGATTTATTAGAAGATGTAGGTATAAAAAGTGATGCTGTTTACATTGCTTATCATTCTGCTGACACACATTTAAGTGGAGACCCTTCTAAAGAACCAATTTCTAGAGGATGCCCAATTTCTAAAGCAATGCAAGAAGAAACTTTACTGGCTTTTCAAATGAATGGTAAAGACATTCCATTAGCACATGGTTATCCTTTACGATTAGTTGCTGGTGGTTGGCCAGCTTCAGTCTCAGGTAAATGGGTAAACACCATAAGTGTAAGAAACATTGTTCATGATGGGCCAAAAATGACAGGTACTGCATACAGAGTGCCTTGTAAAAATGTTGCCCCAGGAGAAAAGGTAGAAGATAAAGACATGTGCATTATTGAGTCTATGCCAGTTAAATCTTTAATTACCTATCCAAAATCTGGTGCAATGATTAAAAAGAATAAATCATTAAACATTAGAGGTCATGCTTGGGCAGGAGAATTAGAGGTTTCAAAGTTAGAATACTCAATAGATTTTGGTGCAACTTGGCAAGAATGTGAATTAGAAAAACCTACAAATCGTTTAGCTTGGCAACACTTCTCAGCAACTATTCAATTTCCTAAAATCGGATATTATGAAGTTTGGGCAAAAGCTACTGATTCAAATGGAGTTGCTCAGCCAATGGTAGTTCCTGGATGGAATCCAAAAGGTTATTTAAATAATGCTTGTCATAGAATTGCAGTAAAAGTTAGCTAATGAAGCGTGACGAAGAATTCTTTAAAAAAATTAAAAAAGCTGAGAAAACTGCTCAATATGCTATGTTTTTTACCTCTCTAGCTACAATTTTATTATTGTTAAGTATTTATGATCCTACATTATCAATATTTAATAGTCAAGAGAAATTGTATGAAGAAGTTTTAGTTGATGAAGATAGGATAGAAAATGGAATTCACGTAAGAACTGGTTTAAAAGATGGTAAAGGACTAATGACTGTTGTGAACAATTGTACTAATTGTCACTCAGCAAAACTAGTAACCCAAAACAGAATGAATGCTGAAAGATGGAATGAAACCATCAAATGGATGCAAGAAAAACAAAATCTTTGGCAGTTAGGAGAAAACCAAGAAATAATAGTAAACTATTTGGTTGAGAATTATCCAGTAAATCAAATAGGAAGAAGAATGACTCTTTCAAACATAGATTGGTATGAACTTAAAGATTAATCTAATTTTAATAATTTTTTTGATGTTTTCTTGTAAAAAAGAAAGTGTAGAAAAATCTTATTCTAAGAAATCTAATTATTTAATTAATGCTAATGAATTATTAGAAATTGCTTCTAATAATAAAATTAAAATTCTTGATTTTAGAAAAAAAGAAGATTACCAAAAAGAACACATTAAAAATGCAATTCAAATATGGAGATCAGATCTAGAAAATCCTAATTATGTTTATAGTGGTATGATGCCTTCATCTCAACAAATTGAAAGATTATTTAGCGATTTAGGTATAGAATCAGAAGACACTGTTGTTATTTATGATGATAAAGGATTGTGTGAAGCTGCTAGGTTGTGGTGGATTCTTCAAGTTTATAATTTTAAAAATGTAAAATTATTACAAGGAGGTATTACTGCTTGGAAAACTATAAATGGAGATGTTTCTAACATAGAGCCGAAATTCTCTAAAACTTCATTTAAACTATCTCAAACTAATAAAAAGAATCTATTTATTTCAAAAGAAGAAGTCTACAAAGCTTTAAAAACAAATACTATTTTATTAGATACTAGAACTATAGCAGAGTTTTATGGTGATTATCATAAAAAAGGAGCTGCAAAACCAGGTAGAATTCCAAATAGTATACATATTGATTGGGCAGAAGCAATTAATTTTCATGGAAATCAATTGATAAAACCAATAGAGGAATTAGAAAAAATCTATAGCAAATTAAATATAAGAAAGAATGATTCGATAATTTTGTATTGTCATAGTGGAGTGCGTTCAGCGCATACAACATTTATACTTACAGAGTTATTAGGTTATAAAAATGTAAAAAACTATGATGGTTCTTGGACAGAATGGAGTCATTTTGACAATTTACCTCATGAAATAGGAAGTTCAACAACACTTAAAAAAAATAATCATGAATAAATATTTAGACGCATTTGTAAATGCATTTACAGGAACCGTAGACTGGACGTGGAAATCAATCATTTTTGAAGTTCCTTGGTATACCAATTATTTTTGGGGATTAATTGTAATTTCTTTAATCGTTTGGGGGTTAGAAATTGCTTTTCCTTGGCGTAAAAACCAGTCTATTTTTAGACGTGACTTTTGGTTAGATGCATTTTACATGTTTTTTAACTTCTTTGTTTTCTCTATAGTAATTAGTGGAGTTTATAAAATTTTAGGTTTGTTATTTGGTGAGTTTAATATAACAGCAAAATCTCTTGCATTATTTGATATATCTCAATGGAGCATGGGTATTCAATTACTTGTGTTTTTTATCATCTTAGATTTTGTACAATGGTTTACACATGTCTTATTACACAGATATGAGTTTTTATGGAGGTTTCATAAAGTACATCACAGTGTTAAAGAAATGGGGTTTGCAGCGCATTTAAGATATCATTGGATGGAAAACATCTTATACAAACCATTAAAAACCTTTGGTGTCATGATTATTGGAGGTTTTGAACCTGAACAAGCTTATATAGTTCACTTTATAACAATCGCTATTGGGCATTTTAACCATGCAAATATTAAAATTACTTGGGGTATTTTTAAATACGTATTTAATAATCCAGTAATGCACTTATATCATCATGCCTATAATGTTCCAGAAGGTAGAAATGGTATGAATTATGGAATAAGTTTAAGTCTATGGGATTACATATTTAAAACAAATTATGTACCTGAAGATAGTGGTACTATAGAAATTGGTTTTAAAGGTGATGATAAGTTTCCACAAGATTTTGTTGGTCAAAATTTATATGGTTTCACTAAGAAGGATTAAACTTAAAATCGCTTAATAGATTAAATTCTATATTTTCTTAGAAATATTTTCTATTGATTTTATAAATATATATTTTTAGTATAAATATATATTATGAAATTATTAGGTATAGGCTCAAGAATAGAGCATTCAACATATGGTAAAGGGGTAGTAACAAATGTTACTGCTAAACACTATTGGGTAACTTTTTTAGAAAACGGATTAGAAACAATTGATATTGACAGTGAATTTGAAATTATTGAAGCTGTTGAAGACGAAGTAGATAGCGTAAGTTTTTATGAAGTAGAAAAATCTCTAAAAGAAATTTTACAAAAATGGTCTGATGTTACTCAGATTTCTCCTATTGCAGATCGTTGGAAAGGAGGTAAATTGATAATTGAACCTAAAGACACAACTTTAGCTTCTAAAGAAATTCCTATTGATACATTTTTCCATAAAATAGTGTTGGTTAGAGATAGAATTAGAGTTATGGAACAAAAAATTAACTCTAGTAAAACACTAGATGATCAAGATAAAATTGACTTGCAACAATATATTACTAGAATTTATGGAAGCTTAACAACCTTTAATGTGTTGTTCAAATTAAAATCAGATCAATTTGTTGGTTCACGTTCTAAATAAAAAATGTCAGTTCGAGTGGAATTGATTTGGAAAAATCAATTTTATATCGAGAACTTTTATATGAGATTTCTTGATACAATTTTTTATAAACTCAAAAATAACTCTAAACAAAAAACGTTAGATTTTTTTTTGCATCTTTTTAAGTTTATTTTCGTCTATTTTTAAAACTCAATGAAACAAAAAGTTTTAAAAAAGGTATTTTATAGGCAACTTAATTTAGCCAAAAAATTAATTAACGAAAAAAAGTATAAAACTGCTTTTTATCATCTTGAAAACGCACATATATTAGGGCAAAAAAATATTTATAGACATACATTAAGCCACTATTGGATGCTTATTTATGCTCTTAAGAAAAAAAGTAAAAAAGAAATTTTTGGTCAGATTTTAAGAATTTTTGCTTCTATATTCTTTACCTTAATTTGGGTACCTAGAGGAAACACTGGTGGAACAAATATTTCACCCATTAAAATTTTACCAGTTAGAAAAGAATTAAAAAAATATTTTTAAATTAATGCATCTTTTTAAAGAGTTACAAGTCTACTATATGAACATTAAAAATTTATATTATGAAAACTTTTAAAAATACAAATTGTACTTGTGGCTGTGCTGCATGTATAAATGAAGATTGCAAAAACTGTACTTGTAAAAATTGTACATGTAAAAATTGTAACTGTTAGCAATGACCACAAAGCAAGTTTGGACATCTTATTCTAAAGATATAAAACATTTTATCATCAGCAAAGTAAAAGATACTACTATTGCTGATGATATTTTGCAGGATACTTTTATAAAAATCCATACCAAATTACATACACTTAAAGATATTAAAAAACTGAAAGCTTGGTGCTTTACAATTGCTCGTAATTCTATTTTAGATTATTGGAAATCAGAAAACAAAACATTTGAAATCATCAATTTTGAAAATGAAGAAACTATAGAAGAAAATATTCATACAGAAAAAGATTGTTTACAAGGTATTCTTAAAAACCTACCAAAAAAATATAGAGACCCCTTATTTCTATCTGATATAAAAGGATTAAAACAGCAAGAAATTGCAACGCAACTTAACCAAACATTATCAACTACAAAATCACAAATACAACGTGCTAGAAAACTCATTGCAAAAGGATTTATAGATTGTTGTGGTTTTCAATTGAATGCTGATGGAAATCTAGTTGGAGAAATTCAAGAAAAAGAAGATTGTAAAGTTTGTAGTTAATTCTTATTTTTATAAAAAAAAGAATGAATATCTATAAAAAAGAACTTCGAATAAAAATTAAAAAATCTAAAAATACTTTAGAAAAAACAAAAATCTATTTCGAAAATTATAATTATAAATTCAAAGAAAATGGAAATAACGAATATGTCTTTTTTAAGAAATTTTCTTTTCTTCAAGGATGGACATTTAATCCTTTAAATTGGGAGTCTGAAGTTATTGTTAACATATTTGAAGATGAAATTCTATTAAAATACAGTAATTATGGTAATGCACATATTACTCCATTTGCTTTTCAAAGTTTATTTGATAACTTTTTTAAAAACTTAGAATTATACCTCACCAAATCTATTTCATTTCAATTAGAAAATAAAAATGAAATCAATAAAGCGAAACAAAAAGTGTTATATAGCTTTCTCTTAATTATTATAGGTACACTTATTACTTTTGCTTTAGCCAAATTTCTAAATGAAACAATTAACTTTCAATTACTTCATAAATTTAGTATTATAGTTGGAGCCTTATTATCTTTAAAATTGATAAATACCTATTGGATAAAGAAATTTACTTAGAAATAATTATCTTGTAAAGGTTAAATTCACCAACTATGATACAATTAAAAAAAGAAGATATAAGTCAAGAAGTATTTGATTTATATGACGATTATGCTCACAATAAACTTACAAGAAAACAATTTCTAGAAAAATTATCTATGTATGCAGTTGGCGCAATTACACTGCCAGCTTTATTGAGTTTTATATCACCCAATTATATCGATTCTATTATTGTTCCAGAAGATGATCCAAGATTAGATTCTAAAATGATTACTTATGATTCTCCTAAAGGAGGAAATAAGATTGATGGGTTGTTATCTATACCTAAAGATGCAAAAGGTAAATTACCAGGAATTGTAGTTGTTCATGAAAACAGAGGATTAAATCCGTATATAAAAGATACTGCAAGATTAGCTGCTTTAGAAGGTTTTATAACCTTAGCTCCAGATGCTTTAACACCTTTAGGGGGTTATCCTGGAAACGATGATGAAGGTAGAGCTATGCAAAGAAAAAGAGATCGTTTAGAAATGCTAGAAGACTTTATTGCTGCTTACAATTATGTAAAAAATCATAAAAAATGTTCAGGTAAAGTTGGTGTAGTAGGTTTCTGTTTTGGAGGGTGGATTTCGAATATGATGGCTGTACAAGTACCAAATTTAGGTGCTGCAGTCCCTTATTATGGAAGACAACCAAATGACGAAATGGCTGAAAAAATAAAGGCGCCTTTATTATTACAATATGGTGAATTAGACAAAAGAGTTAACGCTGGTTGGCCTGCTTTCGAAAAAGTATTAAAGGCAAATAACATAGAATATGAAGCACATTTTTATCCAAATGCAAATCATGGATTTCACAATAATACAACTCCAAGATTTGATAAAGAAGCAGCAGATTTATCCTGGAAAAGAACTATAGATTTTTTCAAGAAACATCTTTCTTAAAAAAGAAAATTATAAAAAGGGTATTTTAATTTAAAATACCCTTTTTAATTATTTATCTAGGCACTCTAATTTCACTACCCAAAAACAAAGCATTTAAAAACAGTTTATTAGTACCATACCAAGCTCCTCTAAAGTTTGGATTATCAGCAAATAAAATCACTCTTCCAGCTCCAAGACCATTTACCAAAACAGAAGCAGATGGTTTTATAAAATGTTCTAAACTATTCTTTGACACAAAACCGTCTATATGAGGATTTTCTGTGTATTTGGCTACTGTAGAATAAGGATTTTTACTTGGTGCTAAAAACACCATATTATTTTTATAAACTGGTAATTTAGAATTACGATAACCAAAACCTAAAGGATGTGTTACATCTAAGTCTACTTGAAAAATAGCTCCTCCTACTCTTTCTCTTCCTAAATGTTCTGAGGCATCTACATAAGATAATCTTTTAATAGAATCCTTTTTATTTTTTGATTTTTTAGTTAATTGTTCTTTTGCTATTTTTTTATCAATGGCCCATTTTGCTCCATTTGCTATAGTAATTAATGTATTTCCTTTGGCTATCCAATTTTTTAGTTTTTGTTTTTGAACAGAATCAATTTGACTATAACTACCAGAAACCATAACTAAAGTATTGTATTTTTCTAGATTTGCTCTTCTAAAATTTTGCATTCTAATTTTAGTAATTGGCATATGAATTCTAGAATCTAATAAATGCCAAACTTCTCCAGCTTCATAAGAATTTACACCTTCTCCAATTAGCATAGCAGCTTTAGGTTTTTCTACAACTCTAAAATTATTACTTCCTAAATCTATCCCAGAAATACTAAACCCTGTTTCTGTACTAAATACAGGAATATTAAATTTTTCTTGTGCTAACTGAACCAATTGAAACACCTTTTCAGCATTCATTTTTTGTTTGCTTACTGGTAATAATAAACTACCATAATTAAAACTTTTTTCTCCGTTTACAGTTTTTATAGTAAAAGGTTTAAATGCAGACGCTAGCTTTAAACCCTTATTTTGTAAATAATATAAAGCTGCTGGTGTATTATAATCATCCCAATCTAAAATATAAGCGTAATTAGATTTAACTACGGGTTTATTATTGGTAATTGATGCTGTTGATAAAACTTCATCTCCAAGCTTTACTGATTTTAACCCCTTATAATCTACATTATAAAAGTTCGCAACACTCCATGCAGAAGCGTCATAAAAAACACTATCTCTATATTTATTATAGGTCTCAAACATCGTTTGCACCATTCTATGCTGAGGCTGTTTTAATGGAACAGTATATTTATTACCTTTTTTATAGACTTTAATTTTATGCGTTAATAAAAAATCTACAAATGCTTTTTCTCTGTTTTTATCATTTTCGACAGAAAACTCATATCCACCAAAACCAGATTTTACTTTTTTAGTTACAGCTGATTTAAAAAAATCTTGTTGGTATTTTCTTAAATAACTTTTATTTTCGACTGCAGCTTTAATAGTTGCAAAACTCGATGTAAGTTGATTTCTAATTGTAAAAGGGAATGTAATTTTCCCATAATCTGTATCTTGAACATGACCTCTAGAACTAGCCTGTTCAAACAAAATTGCTAAACCACCTTGTAAGTCTGGATAAGAAGAACCATAACCTGGATAAGTACCATCAAAAGATTCTTTTGTATAATATAAAGAGCCTAAATCATCTAAAGATTTTGAATAATACTTTGCAAACATGTTATTCAAATCTTCATAATTTTCTTTTGGCATTATTGGATCCCAAGAACCAATAGGTTTCATAGGCTCGAAAAAATAATGACTATTGGTGCCCATTTCATGAAAATCGGTAACTACATTCGGATACCATTCGTGCATCCATTTTAATTTTCCTTTACTTTCTGGATGCACTGCTAACAGCCAATCTCTATTTAAATCAAACCAGTAATGATTTGTTCTTCCTCTTGGCCAAGCTTCATTATGTTCAGCATCAATATTATCTGACACCAAATTTTTAGACTGATATTGGTTGGCCCATTGAGTATGTCTATCTCTACCATCAGGATTTATTGTTGGATCTATAAAAATTACAGCATTTTTTAGATAGTTTTTTACTTCTGCACTATTAGATGCCACTAAAGTATAAGCTGTTAGTAATGCAGCCTCTGCACTAGAAGGTTCATTACCATGAACATTATATCCTAATTGGATAATAACAGGAACATCTTCATAATTTTTAGCATCTTCATTGGTATTTACAAAAGACAAATGTTGTTGTTTTATTTGTTCAAGATTTTTTAAATTTTCGGTTGCACTAACAGAAAACATTACCAACTTTCTATGTTCATGTGTTTTTCCATAAACTTCTATAGAGGCTCTATCTGATATTTCAGCTAATTGGGTTAAATACCCAACAATTAAATCGTGTCTTGTGTGATGTTCTCCAATCTCATAACCCAAATATTCTTTTGGTGTGGGAATTTTTTCATTAAAAGGACCTTTACCTTTTAAATAATAATCTTGTGCAGTAATTGAATTAAAAACACAGAAAATTGATATAAAAATTACGATTAATCTAATAGTTTTCATTTTTTAATTTTCTTTTGTAATTAATTTTTTATTCCAGGTTGTTTTAATTTCCAGTTGTTTTTTGCTTTTTCTACATCTACCATTGCTTTTACTTCAGCTAATAGCTTTTTTGCATCATAAACAATACCGTCTTTAATGGTATATTTTACTCCACCAACTCTAACAACTTCATTGTCTTTAGTCAATTTTATAGCTCCTGTACCATATAAAACTTTTAAATTTTGAAGAGGATTGGCATCAACAATCACAAAATCTGCTAACTTACCAACTTGAACTGATCCTATTTTATCATCCCAACCTAAAGCTTCTGCACCATTTAAAGTTGCTGACCTAATTACTTCTAAAGGATGAAAACCAGCTTCTCTTAGTAATTCTAATTCTCTTATATATGCAAAACCATACAATTGATAAATAAAACCTGAATCAGAACCTGCTGTTACTCTGCCTCCTCTATTCTTATATTCGTTTATAAATGTCATCCAAAGTTGATAGTTTTTACGCCAATTTACTTCTTGTTCTGTGCCCCAATCATGCCAATAAGAACCATGAGATATTTTACTTGGTTCATAAAACTTCCATAAAGAAGGTAAAGTATAATCTTCATGCCATTCAGCTCTTCTAGCTCTGTGTAAATCTCTACTAGCTTCATAAATATTAAAAGTAGGGTCTAAAGTAAAATCAAGATCTAATAATTCATTCATCACATTATTCCAATGTTCTGAATAAGGTTTTGCTGCTTGTGCCCAAAGCTTTCCTGCTTCTTCAAACCTGTGTTGTTCATTTTGATAATTATAATCTAATGGATAGTTTTGAACAGTTCTATCATCAAATAAAGCTTCTGGCAAACCATACCAATGTTCCATAGAAGTTAACCCTGCTCTAGCAGAATGCAACACATTCCACCTAGCCACACTTAACTGAGCATGATGACAAGCAGAACCTAAACCTAATTTTTTATTTTCTTCTAAAGCAGCAGCCATAATTTCTGGTTCTGCTCCAAAAAATTTGATACCATCTGCACCATTCTTAGCATTACTTCTAACCCACTCTCTTGCTTCTTCAGGAGTATTTATTCCATTTTTTGCGCCACTACCAAACCCTACATAATCAAAAATTCTTGGCGCTACAATTTTATTGGCTGCACTTAATTTTTTTAATTCTTTTGCATTAATTCCACTAGGTTGCCTTACAGTTGTAATACCATGAGCCATCCAAAGTTTAAAAACATATTCAGGACTAGCGCCTTGAGAAGAACCTCCAATATGTCCATGCATATCTACAAAGCCAGGTAATAAATACATACCTTCAGCATCTAATTCTTTTCCTCCACTTTTTAATTTAGGTCTTCTGTTTTCATTGATTTTTACTCCAGGGTAACCCACAACTTGAACCTTAGTTATTTTGTTATCTTCTACAACAATATCAACAGGACCTCTAGGAGGTGAGCCATCTCCATTAATTAACATAACTCCCCTAATAATTAATTGATTAAATGGGCCTTCACTATTCGAATCTGTTTGAGAAAATAATGAGTTTATTGAGAGAGAAATTAATAGAAAAAAAAGTGTCTTAGTTAGTTTCATAAAAATAATTTTAATGACTTAAAGATACTATTTTTTTAGAAGCATAATTTTTAGTTTTAATCAAAAAAAAAGCAGTTTAGAATATTCTAAACTGCTTTCTAAAATTTTGTAGCGGGAACTGGACTCGAACCAGTGACCTTCGGGTTATGAGTTCGACAAAAACAACAATTTACCCGTCATTTATATACTTTTTAAATCAAAAACGTTTACGACAGCGTTTACGGTAATTTAACTTAATTTTGAACAAAATTAGTATATATTTTTAAAATAAAAATATTTTCTTTACTTTCACTCCGCTAAAGGAAAAGAAGTTGGACTTACCCAGTATAACATTACTTCAGAAAACACACAAAAAGAAAAAAAGGCTTTTAATTACGTTTTCTTATGACACTAAATTAATAGCTATAGCGAAGAAACTTCCAAACGCTATGTGGAGTAAAACTTTGAGATCTTGGTATATAGATTATTCTTTAGAGAATATTTTACTTGTAAAAGCTGAATTTAAGTCATTATGTTACATTAATGATAAATCTCAACCAAGCAATAATAAGTTTAAAAGACAATTAAATCAAAACCAAAAAGACTTTCTAAATGATTTCTACCTTTATTTAAAAGGAAAAAGATATAGCAAAAGTACGATACAAACTTATACTTTTTTTATTGCTGATTTTATAAGTTTTAATTCGCATATAGAATGTGTAAATTTAACAAACAGAGATGTTGAGATTTTTATTGAACAAATCTTTATTCCAAGAAAATACTCCATCAGTACACAAAGGCAGTTCATTAGCGCGATGAAACTATTTATTAATTTTTTTCCTCATAGTAAAATAAATAATTTAGAACTTGAAAGACCAAAAAAGGATAAAAAACTACCTAATGTCCTATCCCAAGAAGAAATCTTAAAAATTATCAAGTGTACCCAAAACTTAAAGCATAGAACAATAATTGCTTTAATTTATTCCTGTGGTTTAAGAATTGGAGAATTAATCAATTTAAAATTAGCAGATTTTCACATTGAAAGAAAACAATTAATTGTCAAGAATGGCAAAGGCCGAAAAGACAGATATGTAAGTCTTGCTGATAGCTTTTTACCTCTCTTATTAAATTATTATAATTCTTACAACCCTAAATTTTATTTTATTGAAGGACAAAAAGGAGAAAAATACAGTCAAGAAAGTATACGCCAGTTTTTGAAAAAAAGTTGTCTAAAAGCTAATATTGATAAAAGAGTTACACCTCATACATTAAGGCATAGTTATGCAACTCATTTATTAGAAAATGGCGTTGACATTAGGTATATACAATCTTTATTAGGCCATGCTAAACCAGAAACAACAATGATTTACACCCATGTAAAACGTAAAGATTTAATGGATATACAAAACCCCTTAGATATTGCTTTACAGAAGTTAAAAAACTCTGATAAACAAAACAAAAAACTTGGTTTATCCGGTAATATATAGTCGAAAACACATATATTTACTTGTATATAACCAGTTGGCAGTAATTTGAGAAACGAAATGCAAACATTCAGAATTAAAGGAAAAAGATTAAAGAATTGGAAGACATTCCACTCTGAATTTAAGAAAGAAATGAACTTTCCGGATTATTATGGAGAAAATATGAATGCTTGGATTGACTGCGTTGATGAACTGACTGACGAACCAACTATTTTACAAATTGATAACGGAAAATACTTGAAAGAAAACGAACCTGAATTATTTAACGCAATTTTGGAGTGTGGAGCTTTTGTAAATTATAGAAAATTAGAAGTCGGAGAAAAACCGAACTTGATAATTGCGACTGATTATTAAATGATAAAGTCTGAACTCATATCTAGAATAATAGAATTGACTGTCGAAGCCGAAAAATTTGAAAGTCAATTATTCGAACAGATAGAACTATTAACAGAAAAAGAATCGGAACATACTCGTGTTGGTTTGTATGTTTATCTAAAACCTGAAAATGGAATTGAAGAGCACAGATTATCTAAATCACAACTTGAACAGATGTTTGGTAAACATAATCACGAGTTAACCAAGTTTGAGCTGATTAATAAAAATGAAAATGTATTGGCTGATTTAACTGTTCACTTTTCTAACGGAATTATAGATTGTGTGGAAATTTGGAATAAATTAGGAGATTATCCAAAAGAAGAATTATTAACATACGAACTGAAAAGAATATAAAAAACTACTGCCAACACCGTGTATAGCTCATTGCTTGTGAATTTCCTACTCGGAAATTCTTGCGCAATTTGCTATCTTGTTTCCTTAATCGGAAAATCATACTGATTTTCCGCAACAAGCCATACACAAACACGTTGTAGCCAATTAAAAAGAACTCAAAAACTGAATGAAAGAAGCATCTGAAATATTAGTTTTAGAAAATCAAACAATCAAGTTATATGACGAAATAGATTTTGGGTTTGAATCAGTTGACAACTTAAAAAAATATAATCAAACTTTTATAAATGGTGATAAAAGTGCTTTGACTTCTAAAATAGGGATTGAAATATATGAAAATGAAAAATTATTATCAAGTTGCTTAATTGCGTCAGAAGGAAGTGGTACAGGTGTCTTTGAAAATTCAACTCTTATTAGTTATGGTGGACTTATTGTTTGTTGTGCAAACACAGTATTTAAATTGACATTACCTGACTTACAATTAGAATGGAAAACTAAAGCCGATTCATCTACTTGTTTTGAGGTTCATTATTTAGATACAGATTATGTAATCCACGGAGAACTTGAAATTACTCGACTTGACAAAAATGGAAAAATAATTTGGCAAAAAGGAGGACGAGATATTTGGACAACACCTGAAGGAATTGACGACTTTGTAGTTTATAAAGATTATATTTTAGCAACTGACTGGGAATATAATCGATATAAGTTCGGTTTTAACGGAAATCTACTTGAAGAATATAAAGTAGAACCAAATGTTGAAAAACATTCCAAGGAAACTATAAAACGTGAAAAATGGTGGGAAATATGGAAATAAAAACTGGCTACAACACCGTATATAATTTATTGATGGCTTTTTGCTTACTTACGAAAGTCCTCGCGGACTTTCTTTGTCCATAATTATTTAATAAATTAGTTGCTTGAAACACGCAACAAACCATATACAACAACGTTGTACACAACTTATGAAAAAGACTATTTCACTATTTATAATCTTATTGACATTAAGTTCTTGTAAGGAATATTTAAGTGAAAAAGATTTGAAATATATGCCATACAAAAATGGTGAAAGATTAATATTTGAAAATGAAAACTTAAATTTAATTGACACCATTATTATCTCAAATTTGGAGAAATTTATTCCTGATGGACCACAGTTGCATTTTAATGAAACTATAATAGCTAAAACTGGAGAAAGTTATTTGGTTAGAATAAATGCTGGTTATGGAAAAAACTCTGATTCATATCTTGAAATTGAAGGACTTATTGGAAAATTTTATTTAGAAGATTTTGAAAAATTGAAAAAACATAAGCTTGAATATGAAGGAAAAACTATTTATGATGTTATAATTTTAAAAACAGAAAAGGAGGGAAATAGTCGAATTAAAAAAGTTTATTGGAGTATTTCTGAAGGAATTATAAAATATGAAACCAAAAAAGGAAATATTTGGAAAATAAAGAATGAATAAAGCAGTGTACAACACCATGTATATTTTATTGCTTTCTTTTAGCCAACTTACGAAAATCCTCGCGGATTTTCTATTCAGTTTTTATTTGCTAAATTTACGCTAAACCAACGCAACAAAGCATACACAAACACGTTGTACACAAGCTCTGAAAAGCCAACCGCACAGTCAAGCACATTTTATTTTTTCGTTCCTCAAAAACAAAAAAAGCTTGCCTTTTCCACCATCTGAAAAACATAAAAATATAATATTTCAAATCAAATCATTTTTTTATATTTGACCAACATTGGACAAGTAAAAAATAGGTCAATGACAATTGGACAAAAAATAAAACAGCTCAGAGAACAATCAGGAATGAAGCAACGTGAATTGGCTTCAAAACTTGACATTGGAGAAGGCTTTTTAAGTAAAGTAGAAAACGACCAAAAACAAATTAAACGTGAAGACTTAAAAAAAATAAGTGACCTTTTCAAAGCTTCACATGAAGAATTAACAACATTATGGTTAGCTAATAAAGTTTACGATTTAATTAAAAATGAAAATCAAGGTTTGGACGCTTTGAAAATAGCAGAATCTCAAAAAAAATATTATAGAAAATGATAAAAACTTACAACAACGATAGGCATACAATATACAATGGTGATGCAATTGAAGTCTTAGAGACAAAAATTGAAGATAAATCAATTGATTTAATCTTTGTAGACCCACCTTATAACATTGGTAAAAACTTTAATGGACGCAAAGATAAATGGGCTATTGACCAAGACTACTTAGATTGGTGTTACAAATGGATTGACTTATGCTTAAAAAAACTAAAGGATGATGGTAGTTTTTATGTTATGACATCTACACAGTTTATGCCTTACTTTGATTTGTATTTACGAGATAAAGTTTCTATTCTGTCCAGAATCATATGGTCATATGATAGTTCAGGAGTTCAGGCAAAAAAATATTTTGGCTCAATGTATGAACCAATATTGTTCTGTGTAAAAGATGACAAAAATTACACCTTTAATGCTGATGATATACTTGTTGAAGCAAAAACTGGAGCAAAAAGAAAACTAATCGATTACAGAAAAAATCCACCACAACCTTATAATACTAAAAAAGTTCCAGGAAATGTTTGGGATTATCCTAGAGTAAGATATAGAATGGATGAATATGAAAAACATCCAACACAAAAACCAACTGCGTTACTAGAAAGAATTATACTAGCTAGTTCAAAGGAAGATGATACAATTTTAGACCCATTTTCTGGTACTTTTACAACTTCATTTGTCGCTAAATCATTAAACAGAAATTCAATAGGTATTGAAATTGATGAAGACTACACCAAAATTGGTTTAAGACGAGTTCTAGAAGAAAAATCTCTAAATGGCGAAGAATTAAAACCTGAGACAAAAACTTATCAAATTAAAAATCAATCACAGCATAAATTATTCGAACCTAAAATATGAAACACTCTTTTACAGCAACAATATTTGATGTCCTAAAAAAACATTTTGGAGAAGATGCACAAGCTATATTTAACAATAGCGAATTATTAAAATATATAAATCAAAAAACTGTTTCGGCAAATAAAGGTTCTAAAGCAAGAGGTAGTTTTGGTAATCTTTATGCTATTTATGTTCTAGTTGAAGATTATATTAATGGAGGTTTTGCGGAAAAAGGAGATTATTCCAAATACGAAGGAGCAAAGTTTTCGGACCTCTTTAAAAGACAGAGAGAATTACCATTTGGTGCTAAACTTCAAAACCACGCTTTAAATCAACGAATGAATCAAGAATTTAGAAAGTATTTTCCAACTTGTGACTTCATTCCAATTATTAGAGTTGTTGATACTAAACGATACTGGATTAATACTAATCTTATAGTCTTAAATGTTAATAAGAAAAACGTAAACTTATCTTACGCAATAATAGAAATCATTGATTCTTATGTAGCATCAAAAAGAAGTGCGTTTGAAAGTTTTATCGAAACCTGTGAAAGACTAAAAGACATTGAAAATGAAAAGCCCGAAGAAATTAAATCTTTCATCCTAGGTTTGTTAGAGCCAAATGTTGACGCAAGAATTTTTGAAATAGTTAGCTATTCAATTCTTAAAGCTGACTATAATGACCAAACAGTATATTTTGGTTTTGAAGAAGATTCTATACAACCTGAAAACCTCAAACTTTACAAAACTGGAAGGACAAATGCTAATGATGGTGGAATTGATTTTGTAATGAAACCTCTTGGAAGATTTTTTCAAGTTACAGAAACTACAGACGTTAAGAAATATTTTTTAGATATTGACAAGCTTGAAAAATTCCCAATAACATTTGTTGTCAAATCTACTGAAACAGTAAAAGAATTAACTGAAAGAATTAAGGAAGGAGCAAAACAACAATATTCAGTTGAGGCAATCGTGAATAAATATGTTTCTTGTATTGAAGAAATTATTAATATTGATAAGCTGAAGAATAGTTTGCAATCTGTAGAAGATAAGGGCAACATTCCTGACGTGCTAAATGAAATAATAAAACAAAGTAAAGTTGAATTTAATTATGATGTTGAATAGTAAACAATCACCTGACTTTTTGATTAAAACTGCTTGGCATTCTATCCAGAGAATGTATGCGGATATAGCACGTAAAAATGGTATTACACAGGCAATGGGTTTTGTACTCATTAGTATTGAAAAGCAAGGTAGTTCACCGTCAGAAATAGCAAAAAATGTTGGAATCAAAACAATTAGTCTAACTAGGATATTTAATGATTTAGAGAATAGAAAACTAATTACAAGAAATATTGATACAAATGATGGCAGAAAAGTAATTTTAAAGCTAACAAGAGAAGGTATCGAAGCTAGAAAAATCATATCAGAAATAATAACCGAATTCAATAATTTACTATGTCAAAATATTACAGAAGCGGAATTGTTGACACTTAAGAAAATTATTTTCAAAATTGAATCAGTAGCTGAACAATTTGTAGCTAATGTTGAAAAACAAAATGCCAACACATAAAGCCATACACATTTGCAATTAGCTTCAGCCTATGCGTAAGCCAAAAATCGCAAAAGAGTATGTCTTTGCCAACGCTGAATAACAATCTGAACGGAAAAAAGCCAGTGTACAACAACGTATATAAAAAATAGCGGTTTAATCGCTTAATTGAAAGAAAATGAATAAATTAAAGGTCATTGCTAAACTGAAAATGTAATGCGTAAATCCGCTACTTTTCATATACAAGACCGTTGTAACACATTTGACCAAACCAAGAAACTTTGAGTAAATTAAGAGAATTGATAGATCAAATCACTGAATTCGGAATTAATCCAAAAGTGCAATTGACCGACAAAACTGAAGTGCTGAAAAAACTGTTAGTCGGAATTTACTCGGAATTTCTAAATGTGGAATTTGAATTTGACGAAACTGATTATGATAAAGAACCTAGTTTTGATTACAACGAAATAAATGAAAATGTCAAAGCCAATTTTCCTGATTTTGATTGGTATAGTATGGTTTTGGATTCAAACAAAATGGAACCTAATATTGAAATCGGAATTGGAGACGAATTAGATGATTTGACTGATATTATAAAGGATTTGTTAGAAATAAAATGGCGAATGGAAAATACGAGCGAAAAAGATGCTATTTGGCATTTTGTACTTTTAATGAGAACTCATTCTGAACAACATTTGGTGGATTTATTAAAACGATTGAAAGAACGAAATGAATAAACGAAATTTATCTCCAGAATTAATAAAAGAAGCAAAAAGACATCCTAATGGTTGGGTTTATGTTTTGGATAAAGAATTCGAGGGAAAAGAGGAAGTTCCTGCTGAATTTATAAGAGGTGCTTGGAAAGTAAATGAAAGTGGAGAAATAACAGGAGAATTTGAAATAAACCCAAATTATCACGGAAACAAAAAATAAAAAACGTGTTACAACACCGTTTATAATTCATTGCTAGTACTCGCCTACTTACGAAAATCCTCTCGGATTTTCTTTGTCAGTAATTATCTAGTAACTTTATTGCTAAATCAACGCAACTAACCTTGTACAAACACGTTGTAATGCATTGTAAAAATTACTAATTGAAAATGGAAGATAAAATTGAAATTGAAATAAGTAGTACAAAAGTTTTATTGCTGATACTTGGCTCGCTTTTATTTGTAATACTTGGTATTTTAATGATTTTGAGCCCAGAAACGTATATAAATCCAATTTTTAAGAATGAAAATATTGTCAGAATTGTGGGCTATATTGGTGTCCTTTTTTTTGGCCTTTGTTTATTCTTTATTTCGAAAAAAGGATTTAAAAATAACTCTGGACTTATTATTGATTCACAAGGTATAACAGATAACTCAAACCTAAGCAATATTGGATTGATTGAGTGGAATGATATCGTTGGAATTGAAACCATGGAAATAGCTTCTAATAAAATAATACTGATTCAAACTGAAAAACCTGAAAAATACATAGATAGAGCAAAGAATAGAATTGCAAAAAAAATAATGAAGGCAAATTTTAACAATTATGGTTCGCCAATTTCAATAACCTCAAGTGCTCTCAAAATTAAATTTGATGATTTAGAGAAGGTAATTAAAAAGGAATTTGACAAACATAAAACATGAAAAAACGCATTACAACAATGGCTATAATTCATTGTGGCAGAGAGTTAAAACAAAGTTTAATTTATAAATACGGCTGATTTCTCGGCGGAATAATCCTGCGGATGATTCCACAACGAAATCATAGCCAAACACGTTGGCAACCATTATGACGAAAAAACTGATAATCATTTTAATTTTGTTGATTTCCAATTTGATTAATGCTCAAATAAAACAAAATGGCAATACACTTGAAATATGGACATTATTCAGCCCTGGAAATTTTGTCAATCAAAATGCCGAACAGATTGTCGAAAAAAAATGGCCTTTTAAGATAAAGGGAATCGCTGGAGACACATTTCCAGAAAATTTAATTGATTCTTTAGAAACTCACAACAACAGAATATGGAATTATCTTGACGCGAACGGATATTCTAACTCAAAGAAAAAATTTGAAACTGACTTGCAAACAGAAATTAAGAGAATAAAAAAAGCTGTCGATATTTCAAATTCAGACAAAAGAGTTATTGCTATTTTAGATAAATTGAGGAAAAAAGGACTTCAGAACTATACAGAACTGAATAAATTGTGCGATGTGAAATATGAGTTTTTATTATATAGTTTTAACATGAACGTTTTAGACAAAGAACAAACCTTTGAACTAAAATACATTGCGGATTTGGAAAAAGAAAAAATAAAGATTATTGACTAAAAAATATTCTCGAAAAATTTTAAAACATAGAGGAAGTTATTGTTAAACCCATTTAAAAAAGCAATTATTTATTGCTGTTACTCATTTTCAGCCACAATATGATTATTTAAATTCTTTGTACTCTTATATGAAAAACCTATTATTATTTGTTTTGACGTTAATGATTTTTAATATTTCGTTCGGACAAAGAAACGAATCGACTTTATTAAAGGATTATGATTTCTATATTGAGAAAAACATAGAAATGGGAAAATGGAGTACTAAATATTATCTCTCAAACGGACTTATTTCAGTCCAAGAAAATTATTGGAAAAATGAACTACGAAGCCGAACGGAATTTGAATACGACCGATTTGGAAATGTAGAACGAGAAATAAATACTTATGACATCAACGAGGGAAATACAAATGATATTTCAAATCTGAAATTGGAATATAATGACTCATTGCTGATAAGTCAGAAATTTAATTTTGGAATTACAGAGAAATATTCCGATTTCAATGAACTTGGAAAACCTCAAAAAATAACCCGAATTGATTCGTCAAAATTCACGCTTCTTCCTTACAAGGAATTAATGGAATATGACAAAAATGGGAACATTATAAAAACAACGGAATTCAGTAGATACGAGAATTTGGATGGAAAAACTATTAATGAAACAGCTACAACTTACTATAAATACAACGACCAAAACAATGTGATTGAAATTCACAGAGAATATCAACCGAGACAAGAGTTTCCAATTCCAATTACAGGTGGACCTTTTCTGTACGAATACGAATATTTTAGATACAAATACAATAAGAATGGACTTTGGACTAAAAAATACAAAATAGTCAACGGAATAGAATATTTAGTGGCGAAAAGAGAATTTAATTAACGGTTGCCAACACCGCATATAATACAGCGGTTACATTGGTCTTAAATTAAATTCCCTAACTTTATAAAAAATTTGGTACAGCGGATAATCACGTAGTGGCGGCGCCACTGCCCACGGCTGATTCGCACGCTGCGCTTCCCACTTTCGCTGACGCAAAATGTTGGCACTGCCGAAGCTGCCGCTCAAGACCCGCCGTATCATATGCAAACCCGTTACCTGCAAGCTGACAACCGATGAACACAGAACAATTAGTAAAAGCATTTTACACCGAGAAACAGGATATATTAAAATTATATTTATCTGAAAACCCTGAAACTAAAGTCGGACAATTAATTAAGTCACTTAATCTGACTGGGGAACAGAATGCAATAATGGAAAAAGTTATGAACACGGCATTGACTGATGTTTTTTACACTATACTTTTAGGTTTGGACGGTTGTGCTTCGATTGGCGGAATACAAGAAATGTATGACTTAAAAGACGAAAACGGAAATCAATTAAGCGGAGAAATAGATGCTTACGTTTATGAATATTTTCACGAATAAAATATATAAATGTTAATAGGATATTTCGACTATTTAATTATTGCGGTTTTAATCTTCCTAAATATCAAGTATTGGAAGACAAATTTTGAGAAAAAAGTAGGCTGTTTATTGGTTTTGCTTTTGTTTGGGTTCGTACTTCCATTTATTTCAATGATTATCGAATTGCAAATTGTTGGAGAATGGATGGATAGTTTTGAAGTTGTTTATACTTTTTTACGATTTCCTACTTATTGGGTAATTGGAATTATTCAAATGATAATTATCGGAATTAGATTGAGCAAAAAACCAGATGAAGAAAGCGAAACTGAAACAATTGATTAAAATAAAAAAAGCCAGCAGGTAACACCGTGTATAATTAATTGCTAGGTCACTGCCGACTTACGAAAATTCCGCTGGAATTTTCTATCTGTGATTTGTTTACTAACTTTAAGGCTTAACCACGCAACTAACCATACACAAAACCGTTGTAAAACATATCACAAAAGCTTCCTAAAAAGGAATGTATAAATTTGAAATTATGAAATCACTGAAAATCTTGATATTCCTTTCATTTATTTCTTGTAGTATGGGAATGGCTCAAAATGAAAACATCACTTTCCAAAAACAAGAAGTATTAAACGCTCAATCAACAAGAATTTCGGCAATGATTCAAGCTGATATTGACAAACTAAATGACGTTTTGACCGATGACTTGACTTATGCTCATACAACTGGTTGGACTGAAACAAAGACGGGATATCTTGAAACAATAAAATCTGGAAGAATTAATTATGTTTCATTCGTTCCAAAAGATGTCGAGGTTAGAATATATGGAGAAACAGCCGTTTTGACTGGCAAGGTTGATGTCAATTTAGGGCGAACGGATTTTACAATTCGATTTTTAGAAGTCCAACGTAAAGAAGATGGAATTTGGAAGTTGACTGCTTGGCAATCTGTTTTAAATAAAGTGGATTAAAAGAGTTGAATAAAATACGTTTTACAACAATGTATAACCGCAATTACGGCGGATTCGACTACGTCCGAATCCACTCGGAATTGCTAACGCCAGTTCTTAACCGAAAAACATTAACTTTAATCCCGTAACTGACGGTTATACGAGACCGTTGTGCACAATTTAAAAAATGAATATGAGGTTAACATCTGCTATACTATTCCTTCTTATCAACTTCCAAGTTTTTGGCCAATCAAAAGTTGAATACGGATCTAATCATGGTCAATATTTAGAAATAGATAATACCAAAATTTATTATGAACAATATGGCGAAGGCTCACCTATCCTTTTATTACATGGAGGTATGGGAAGCATATCAAATTTCAATACATTAATCCCTGATTTATCCAAACACTTTAAATTAATAGCAATCGATAGTCCTAGTCATGGTAGGTCTTATAGTATTGACTCTTTGAGCTATAATATACTAGCGGATTACGTAGTTAAAATAGTTGATAAGTTAAAATTTGACAAAATTGATATTATTGGTTATAGTGATGGTGCAATTATTGGAATGTTAGTAGCCGATAAAATCCCTAATAAAATAAATAAAATAGTATTTGGCGCAGGTGCATTAAACCCACATTCTAGTACACCAGAAGGCTTAAAAATTCTTCAAAATTTTAGTCCTGAAATACTTCCAGAAGAGTATGTTACTTCTTATAACAAGAAATCCCCTAATCCTAATCATTGGGAAGAGTTTGTTTACAATTCTAAAGAAATGTGGTTAGAAGACATTTGGATTCCTAAAGAAATACTACCTAAAATAGAAAGCAAGGTTTTGATACTTTTTGGGGATAGAGACCCATTTATTCCCTTAAACCATAGCTTTGAAATATATAATGATTTACCAAATGGTGAACTTTGTATTTTACCAAAAAAGGGCCATGACATCTTTAATAACTCAAAAATAACAAATGACATTCTATTAACTTTTTTGTCTAAAAACTGATAAAAATAAATAATAAAAACTGTGCACAACACCGTGTATAATTAATTGCTAGGTCACTGCCGACTTACGAAAATTCCGCTGGAATTTTCTATCTGTGATTTGTTTACTAAATTAGTTGCTTAACCACGCAACTAACCATACACAACAGCGTTGCCAAAAATTGCTCAATCAGTCTAAATCTGAATAGAAAATTATGATATTAAAAGAAATTAAAAAGGAAAATAATTAAAATTCTGAAAACAAAATTATGGAGTTATCACTCAAATGTTGAATTTAGAAAGTTTTTGGAATTGAGCAAAATGCGGAATCTGAAAAACTCGAAATTAAATTCTTTACGGAATTTCTGACTTAAATAAAAAGACTTTTATGTTATCACATTTTGGGGAATTGAAAAAAAAAGAAAAATCAAATGAAGAACATAAATTTTCTTTAAGAAAAAAATTACGAAAAATTAAAGAAAACTATATTGGATATGGGAAAAATGGAAAAAAAGAATATGAATTTCCTCAATTATCTGAAATAGAATTAAAAAAATTTAAAGAGAAATGGATTAAAAATAGAAAAAGGGAGAAAATAAAAACGAATATTATTATTACTCTAGCAATTATTTTTGGAATAATAATGGCTTTTTTATTAAGGTTTTATCTCTAAGGAAATTTATAATCAGGTTAAAAACAAAGCAACATTTTGGCAACAACGTGTATAAAAAATTGCTATTTTTAGCTTAATCAAAATTAGTTGCTTTTTTGCAAACTTCTGAATTTCCTTCGGAAATTCCTCGTTCACAAAAAACGCAACT
>NZ_JBHSCY010000001.1:52801-1705158 GCF_042651285.1 Polaribacter marinivivus
TACACAAGCTGAAAAACGAACTCAAATTGATAAAAAAGTTACTAATTGGAATTTTATTACTCGGAATAATATCCATAATCGGATATTTCGTTTTTTTGGCAAATTTTGAAATTTTTGACGAACCAACAGAAACGGAATTAAAAGTAGAATGCGATTACGAAGGTTTACGTAAAGTAAAAATGACCGAAATGACTGGAAATGCAACTGCGAATAGGTCAATTCATATTTACGCAACTAATTGCAATTACGATGAAAATATTGAACTTGAATCAATCTTTGTCGCAAGTGCTGGATTCATAAAACCAAAAGATGTCAATTTTGAGTGGAAAAGTTTTGACACTTTGACAATTAGATACAATAAAAAACTAGAGATTTTCAAACAAAAAACAGAATCGGAATCTGTAACCCCAAAAATAATATTTGAATATATAGCAGATTAAATGAAAACATTTCGATTCATATTAATTGTAATTCTATCAATAATAATATTGCTGACAACTTATTTTATAATTGACAGATATGTATTTAATCCAAATATGAAAGGAATTAGTCCTGTCGATATTAAAAACATTTTGGTTTATTTAATTTTCCCTTTAATTATTTCAATTTTAATAATTTGGTTTATTGAGAGACGGACAAAAACAATAAAAAAATAAAAGCCAGTGTACAACACCGTATAAAATTAATTGCTAGTGCAAGCTTACTTACGAAAATCCTCGCGGATTTTCTATTCAGTTTGTATTTGCTAAATTAGGTGCTTAAACAACGCAACTAATCTTATACAAACACGTTAGCCACAATACCAAAATGAAAACAGCCAAGTACATTTTGTTTTTATTTTTAATATTAAGTTGTTCAGTTAACAAGTTAACAAAAAAACAATTCTATATTTTAAATGAAAATCTTTATGGAAATCTTAAAAATGGATTTCCAGAAAAAGATACATTAATTGAAATCAAGAAAGGAAAAACTTTAAGTATTGGAAAAGTAGCAGTTGGTAAAGGTGAGGTTTCAAATCTAAAGTTTGGAAATTGGAAAAAATTTAATGAAAAAGGAATTTTACTTACTGAAGGACAATACAAAATTGGAAAATATGAAGATTGTGGAATGGGTGGACTTGAACAGGTTTTTTACTACTATAAAACTGGAATTTGGAAATTTTTTAATGAAAGTGGTGAATTAGAGTTTGAATTAGAATTTATTCCAAAAAATCATAATATTGAAACACGTTGTGAAGGTGGAGAAAAAATGCTTTTTGGAATAGTTGAGGATATCCCTTTAAAATACAAAGGAAGAGTTAATGCTAAATTAATTTTTGAGTTACAAAAAATTGAATATGAAGACCCTTACGTAAACACTATCACAACTCCTTTAAACGGAAAAGTTTTTGTTAAAACTAAAATAAAGCAAAGTGGCTAACAACGTGTATAAAAAATTGCTACTTTTAGCTTAATCAAAATTAGTTGCTTTTTTGCAAACTTCTGAATTTCCTTCGGAAATTCCTCGTTCACAAAAAACGCAACTTTTCATAACACAAACACGTTGGCAACAATTAAAAACGAAAAATGAAAAACATTCTATATTTTATATTTTTATTGACTTCAATCACATTTAGTCAGAATAAAGATATTAATATAACAATGGAAGAAGTTTTAATTAATTCAGATATTCAAGAACTTTTGGATTTTGAAAATATCAACTATTTAAAGATAAAATTTAGTGGCGAAAAATTAGTTGGTAAAAAATACGTATTGACTGTAAAGGAAATTTGGAAAGGAAAAGTAAAATCTGAAAGTGAAATCTTAAACTCTAAAACATTTCCATTTGAAGATTGGAAAGAAATAAATGACACAATTTTAGAGATTAATGTAATTTCTAAACTCTCGAAAAAGAAAAATTTGAAAATGGTTTTTAAAACACCAAGAGTTAAAATCACGAAAAATTTTAAAGCCATAAATTCAAATAATTACCATTTTACAGATTTAATTGACTCTAATAAGGAAAAAGTATCATTTGGAAAAAAGTTTTATTTATTATCAAATGCTTTAATGTATGAATATGATGGAACTTTACGCTCTTTTGTAGGTGGAATTAATAATGGAGACGTTTTGAAATGGGGAGATAAATATGGAATAAAACATTATCTGATATTTGAAATGAAAATTGAATAAATAAAAAACTGTTGCCAACAACGTGTATATTTTATTGCTTGCTTTTAGCCAACTTACGAAAATCCTCGCGGATTTTCTATTCAGTATTTATTTGCTAAATTTACGCTAAACCGTCGCAACAAAGCATACACAAACACGTTATAAACAAGTTATGAAAAGAAGCTATTTTCTAATAATCTTATTATTTGGAATTATTTCTTGTCAAAAGAAAGAACCTAAAAATGTATGGATACAATCGAGAAATAAAGCGTTAACATCTGAAAATGGATTTTCTTATTTTTCTAAAAATTCAATAATGGACTTTAATAAACTAGAAAGATACCATTTTGCAATACCAAAAGATTCAACAAAAAAATTCTTAGTTGATTATAAAAAGAAAACTATTATAATAGATTCAAAATTTGAATTTGATTATAAACTATTTGAGAAAGATTCTTTAGAAATATATTACCCTGAACAAAATTTAACAGAAGTATTCATTCCTTTGAGTTTAGAAAAAAAACTGAATCTAGAAAAGAAGGAGATTGAAGGAAAACTAATAAATAAAAAATTCAATTCTATAAACGGAGATATAAATTTTGAATTTTCTAATAAATTTCATGCAAACGGAAATTCTATATACTATGACAAAGTTAAAACTAATAGAATTTTAAAAACCAAATACTTAAAAAATAAAGAAACAACTGGATATTGGTATTTAGGAGAAAAAGAAAAGAATTTTTTTCTTGTTTTAAATTTCGATGACAATGAAGAATTTGTGTACCATATTTTAAAATTTAATGAAAATCAAATAAACATTAATGGAATTAATACATCAGGAATTTCAAATAAAATTCAGGAATTAAAAACCAGTTTATAACAATGTGTATACTTAATTGCTTAACCGTTTTTTCCTTTGGAAAAAACTCGCACACAGCCAATTTTGGTAATTTTTTATTTACTTTTAGCTTAACAAAACGCAACTAAGCATAAGCACTAAAACGTTACCTGCAAGCTGAATGAACAACACGCTGAAAAAAATAACACCATTTCTGATTTTATCAATATCGTCTATAATTTATGCGATATTCATTGTAATCAAGGAAAGAAATTTAGGTTGGGGATTTTTTATTGTTTTAACCTTAATTGTTGGTGGAATTATACTTTTTGCAATTGACTTTGGACTAAAAAAATGGTTGAAGAATTATAAGAAGATATTTCTTACTCAATTAGCTTTAGCTTTATTAGTAATTGTGTTTTATGGCTATAAGTTCAATCGGACAAAAACACTCATTATACCAACAGAATTTGAAAAAAGTTATGTAACCATAATTTATGGAGTTGAAAACTCGAAAGATTTATCTATATCAGCTTTGACTTGGAATAAAAAAATAGAAATACCAAAGAACGGAATTCTTTTAACGTCATCTGACTTTAATGAAAACCTGCGGGAAACAGATATGAAAATGGATTCTGGAATCTATTTAAACTCTGACGAAACCGAAAAAGGATTTACTCGAATGACAGAATCGGAATTTGAATCAAATGGTCGGAATTATAAATTTAGAACTTGGAAAATACAAAACGGATTTTGTTGCACATATACATCAAAAGAAGTGGAAAAATATAAAACGGAATTAAAAACGGAATTTGAAAAAATAAAAGCCAGCAGGTAACACCGTATATAATTTATTGCTTGGTTCTCGCCTACTTACGAAAATCCTCGCGGATTTTCTATTCGGTTTTTATTTGCTAAATTACGTGCTAAACCACGCAACAAACCATATACAAACACGTTACAAGCAAGCTGAAAACGAAATGGAAGAAAGCATAATATTTGAAATACTAAATAAGTCAAAGTCCGAAAAAGAATTAATTGGAATTTGGCAATATGGAGAAGATAACGGATTTTTAATGGGTTACGTTATTGATTTCAATGAAGATTTAGTTTTGTTCCAGCACTATACTAATCATGGAAAAAAAGACGGAATTATAACACTTCAAGTTGCAGGAATTCAAAACGTTGATTTTAACGATGATTATGCAAAAGCAATGGAATGTTTAATTGAATATTCAGACATAATTGACAAACAACCTGGTTTCAAATTGAAACTGAATAGAACCGAAGATTGGCAAACGGAATTGATTAAGCAATTATCTGAAAATAGTGAGATTATTGTAAGTTTAGAAATAAACAATAGTTATTATTCAGGTTATGTAACAAGAGCAACTGAATCTGATTTTGTTCTACATTGCGTAGGCAAAATGGGAGAAGACGAAGGAAAAGTTGTTTATAGAATTGAAGATGTGACTGAATTTAAAATACACGACTTTGATGACAGAAAAAAAGATTTATTGTTTAAATGGAGAAAAGCCAGCTTGTAACAACGTGTATATTCAATTGCTAACTTATTGCCTACTTTGGAAAATCCTCTCGGATTTTCCATTCAGTAATTATTTGCTAACTTTAATGCTAAAACAACGCAACTAAATCATACACAAACACGTTGTAGCTAATTAAGGGCTGAAAAAACTATGAAATCAAAAATCGGAATTGGATTAATTATTTTATCATTTATAATTTGTCTAAATCCATATTTTTTAATTTTTGGAATTCCTACTTTTTTAGTTGGTTCTTTAATTTTATTTCGTTCAAATAAAAATTTAAAATCAAAACTTCTTTGGTTTTTTACACCTTTAATAATTTGGTATCCAATTATGAATTTGTTCATATTTATTACAGGAATAATTGGAACAGCTACTGCTCAAAAATTAGATTTTATTTTTCCTGAAAATTTCAAAGGGAAAGCCATAATAGTTTCGAATATGCCTTGTGGTCAGGAAGTGGAATTTTATAAAAATAGAGAACAGATTAAAATACCAGAAAGTGGAATTTTACTCTATCAAGGAGAACTTAAATACGGTTATATAAATCATAAATATTACTCAATAGATAAAAATGGGAAAAAGTCTGAACTATTAGCTTTGTACAATTATATGTTTTGGGACGACTATGAAAACCCTCCTAAAACTGAAAAATTCGGAGTTTGGTCAGGAGGTGGAGGACAAAAATATTTTAATAATTCAAATGAAATTATGTACTCTTATAGTGAATTCATTTTAAGTTCAAAAGACAGTTTGAATAAATTGAATGACTTTAAAAAAAATAAGGAATTTGAAAAGAAAATAGATAGCTTAGTTTTAAATTGTATGAAAAAAAACTAGCTACAACACCGTTTATAAAAAATTGCTATTTTTAGCTAAACTTTAAGTTTGTTGCTTTTTTGCAAACTTCTGAATTTCCTTCGGAAATTCCTCGTTCACAAAATCGCAACTTTCCATAAACAAACACGTTACCATACATTTAAAAACGAAATGCAAAAATTCATAATTAGAGGAAAAAGATTAAAAAACTGGAAAACATTTCACGCTGAATTTAAAAAAGAAATGCACTTTCCAGACTATTATGGAAAAAATATGAATGCTTGGATTGACTGTATTGATGAGCTATCTAATGAATTGACAATTTTACAGATTAAAAACGGAAAATACTTAAAAGAAAATGTTCCTGAATTGTTCAATGCAATTTTAGAATGTGGAGCTTTTGTGAATCATAGAAAAATAGATGTTGGAGAAAATCCAAACCTTATAATTGCAACAGACTATTAAATGAACGAATTAAAACAGATTACAAAAATAAAAACAGAAGCTAATATTGGTAACAGGTTTGTTGCTGGATTAATCGATTTTATAATTGTGTATGGATTTTTAGTAATTCTTTTCATAACAATTGGAGAACAAAATAGTGATGGAAGCTACTCTATAAGTGGCGCTCCTGCATTTATTCCAATTATATTTTGGTTTTTAGTAATAGTTGGAATGGAATGTACTGTTGGAGCAACTATTGGTAATTTGATTATTGGTTTAAAACCAATTCCAATTGACGGAGAAGAACGAAAACTAACTTTTGGAGAATCCTTTAAAAGACATTTTTTAGATTCTTTAGACTTTTCTCCTATTGGATATTTATTAATAAAAAACACTGAAAAAAATCAAAGAATTGGAGATTTATGGGCGAAAACTATTGTTATTAAAACTGTACAAGAAGGAAATTAAATAGGACAAAAAACGTATGGTAACAACGTGTATATTCAATTGCTTTTAAAAACCTACTTTGGAAAATCCTCGCGGATTTTCCATTCAGTAATTATTTGCTAAATTTAATGCATAAACCACGCAAGTGAAACATACACAAAAACGTTGTAGGTAATAAAAAAAATAGCGCAAATTGAAACATTTTGACAGAGTTGGAATTTATGAATATCCTGAAAAATATATTATTGTAACAATAGACACTTTAAAAGAAGGAGGTGGAATTCATACTGAAAATATAAGTTCTGTTTCTAAAGAAATTGGAGAAATTGAATTATCTGAATTAGTTTTAAAACATTTGAATTTATCAAAAAGTGGAGTTGAAAGTTATGACTTTCAAAAAGCTGGAGAGGAATTTATTAAAGCAACTGGATTTAAAACTATTAAAGCTCAAATGAGGAATTCAAAATATGTTTCCATAGATAGAAATAATGGAATTTTTAATGTTAGTTTAACAAAAAACGGAGGAACTTCTGGACCAAAAAAAGGATATCAATATACAGGAGAAATAATTGAATTTAAATCGCCTAAAGAAATTATTGAAATCGGAATTAAAGTAAAAAAAGGACTTGAATTATCTGAATAAATTACTACCTATAACACTGTATAAACTTTATTGCTGCTAAATTTTTCCTTCGGAAAAATACGCAGGCACAAAGTTGTTTAATAATTTGCTTATTTTTAGCATACCTAAAACGCAACAAAGCTTATACCAAAACGTAGCATGTAATTTTATGAAAACCATTACACTATTATACCTTTTTATAATAATAACTATATTGTCATCATGCAGGGCTGACAAAAAAGTAATTTGGATTGAACAAGCTGGGGATATAAATTCAAAAGCTAATGGATTTTCTATAACCAGTGATAATTTAGGTAATGTCTATACAACTGGAAATTTCTCAGGAAAACTATCTTTTTCAGGTATACAAACTATAGAATCAGAAGATGACGACGACTGTTTCATTTCAAAATATGACAAAAACGGAAAATTTCAATGGGTAAAAACAATTTCTGGTAACTCTGATGAATCAGGAAACTCTATTACTGTCGATAACAATCAAGATATAATTGTAGTTGGCAACTTTTATGAAGAGATTAAAATTGACCAAACTAAAATTAAAGCAAAAGGAAATGCAGATGTTTTCATTGCAAAATACAATAGACTAGGTGTCTTAATTTGGTTCAAAGTTCTTGGTAGTTATAGAATGGATGATGCACATGAAGTAAAAGTAGATAGTTCTAATAATATTTATTTAGTTGGCAGATTAAGTGACACAATCAAGGTAGATAATGTTATTTTAAAATCACATGGAGGAATTGATGGTTTTATAATGAAATTCACCACTGAAGGCAGAATAATCTTTGGAAAAACAATAGGAGGAAATGAAGATGACGATATAGATGATATTTCTTTAGACAACAATAAAATTTATATCTCTGGTGTTGTAAGTGATTCTGTCTTCTATGATTCAAGATTGATTTTATCTACAGGCTATTTGACACAATATTTTGCTAAAATTAATAATAAAGGTAATTTTAGTTGGATTAAAACTTACGGTGAAGATTCTAATCACGAAATTTGGGATATGAATGTTGATAGATTGGGGAGCATCTATCTTACTGGATATCAAAGCGGAGCAATTACAATTAACAACATAAAATACCCTACTATTTCGAACAAAGACTACTCTATGTACTTGGTCAAATTTACGGAAAAAGGAAATATGGAATGGTTTCGTAATTTTTCAACAAATGGGTATGGGTATGGTCATTCAATAGGTATAGATGAAAAAGATAATATCTTTTTATCTGGTACGTTTTATAAGGGTATTCAAATAAATCGAAAAAAATATAAAACAAAAGGTGGTTCAGGAAATATATTATTGAAGTTTAATCAGAAAGGAAAAATCATAGACAAACATATCTTGTCTAATAATGGTAGTGTTGATTTATGGGAAATAAATGTTTCTAAATTTGATAATAATATAATAGGTATTGGTCGATTTACGGGGAGATTAAACAACGAGATAAAAACAGGTGACAAGAAAGATGTTTTAGTAATAAAAATAAAAAATGAATAAGAAACTACATGCAACACCGTATAAAATTTATTGCTAGTTCTAGCCTACTTAGGCAAGTCTTCGCGGACTTTCTTGGTCAGTAATTATTTACTAAAATAGTTGCTTAAAACACGCAACAAACCATATACAACAACGTTGTAGGTAATTAAATGAAAATACTAACGAACATATTAATTTTACTGATTTCTAATTTGACTTTAGCACAAATTGAGAAACAAAATGACACACTCGAAATTTGGACTCTTTTCAGTATTGGCAACTTTGTAAATCAAAATGCGGAAAAAATAATTGAAAAAGAATGGCCATTTAAAATAAAGGGAATTGCAGGAGATTCATTTATTGAAAGTTTAGTTGATAGTGTTGAAATTCATAACAATAAAATTTGGAATTATTTAGATTCTAATGGATATTCAAATTCAAAGAAAAAGTTTGAATCAGATTTACTCGCTGAAATTATCCGAATAAAAAAAGCAGTAGAAATTTCACAATCAAATAAAAAAGTATCTGAATTATATGCCAACTTGAGAAAAAGGAAATTGCAAGATTACACGGAGTTAAAAAAAGAAAATAATTCAAAATATGAATTTACCGTATTTAGCTTTGACCTGAAAAATATAGAAAAAGAGCAAAACTTTGAATTTAAATTCTCATCTGATTTGAAAAAAGAAAAAACAAAGATTATTGAATAAAAACTACCTACAACACCGTATAAAAAAAATTGCTAAATTAGTGCTTAACCAAAGTTGGAGTTTTAATCACTATTGTTGGATTTCTATTTGGACTATCAATTGTTATAATTCTTTTTGCACGAACTTATTTACCATTTGAAATGAAATTAATTTTTTATTTTAAATTAATAAGTAAAAATTTTTACATATCATTTCTTATTTCAATTTTAGTTATAGTTTTTGGTTTTAAAATGAGTGAATTAAAAACTTATTCTGAAACAATCTTGATTTTAGAAGAGAATAAAATACTTTTTAAAAAAAACGGAGAAATTATTGAATTGCCAAAATGGAAAATAAATAGAATAATAGAAAGAAAAAACAATAATGAGAATATTGAAAAAATAAGAATAAAAACCAATGTTGGGAAAGAATATGAATTAATAACTGAAATCGGAGTATTAAAAAAGTTAAAAATAATTTTTCCTTATAAAATTAAGCTAAATAAAAAAAACGTTGGGTAACAACGTGTATAAAAAATTGCGTAATTTAGTGCTTAATCAAAGGCAGTTGCATTTTTGTTACGTCTGAATTTCCTTCGGAAATTCCTCGTTCACAAAAAACGCAACTTTTCATAACACAAACACGTTGTGTGTAATATAAACTGAACTCTGAATTGAAGAAAATAGATTGGATTTTACTTTTTAGTTATCTCGGAATTAACCTTATTGTTTGGTTAATTTACTTCTTAGATTTGTACAATAGAGAATTTATATCTGAATTTTATTTTACTATTCCATTTATATTCACTTTTCTGATTTTTGATATTTTTCACAAACGGTTTTGGAACAAAAAAATATTACTTATTTGGGGAATTATTGGAGTAGCTCAATTGGTTATTTATTTTTCCTTCAAAGATTTACCTGAATTACAAGCAGTAAATGGAAATCACTTGGTATGGCTGAAAGCTTTACCTCTTACAGTTCTAACCAGCTACATTCTGAATTTAATAAACCAATATAAATATGGAGATAATTTTATTGTTACAACAATGCGATTAGACCGTAAAAGTATAGATCCGAAAGATGGTCGGAAACTGAGAGACGCTGATTACTTGTTTTCTGTGATTGGAATTATGATAATAATATTTGGAACAGTATTTACGAAATAAAATACTACACACAACAACGTGTATAAAAAATTGCTAACTTTATGCTAACAGAAATAAGTTGCTATTTTGCTTACAACAATTTTCCTTCGGAAAATCGCCGTTCACAAAAATCGCAACTTTCCATATACAAACACGTTGTGTAACATTACCAATGAAACTCAAGGAATTCAAGATACATATTGAAAAAACTTTAGCTGAATTAAAACATTATGCTGAACTTCATTCTGGAGAAAAACTTCCTAATGATTTTGACTTTGAATGGAGGTTTTCTGAAAAAATAAAAGCATCTGGAAAGAAAAACGTGATTGAATTAATTGCGGAAAAAGTTTATATAAATGAGAATGAAATTTATCCTTGTGTTGATCTATTTGTGGAAAGAATAACTACTGAAAATCGTATTCTAGTTTCTGGAAGAATAGCTGGATTTCCACCTAAAAAATTCGGAAAAGGTTGGAGTAATAGACCTGGTCCATTTATTTATGGAATTGGAAATGGAATCTCAACTAAAAAAGTAAACTCAAATACGAAAGAATTTAAAAATATGCTTTATGAAAAAGGACTTTTACATTATAAGACTGAATAAAAAACGTTACACAACAACGTGTATATTTTATTGCTTTCTTTTAGCCAACTTACGAAAATCCTCGCGGATTTTCTATTCAGTATTTATTTGCTAAATTTACGCTAAACCAACGCAACAAAGTATACACAAACACGTTGTGCTTCATTATACCCCGTCTTGAATAAAAGCCCATTATTTAAGATATTGTAAACAAAAACACTGAATAATTATATCCTGATTTCTTATTTTTGATTCAAATTACTCAGTCAATTGATATCTTTCCTTTTACATTCTATGATATGAATACTTTAAATACATCCATAAAACATAATACATTTATTGGGGCCTTTATTTCAATTTGGTGCTTTTTATTTGCATTTTTCTCAAAACCTTTTGAGCATGGCACCATGGACACTCAAAAATGGATTTATGTAAGTGTTGGGTACAGCTTTATTACATTTTTTACATATCTTATTGTAAGTTACTATCAAAATATCATCTATAAAAAATTACAAAAATGGAGCGCTTTTCTTGAAATAAGTGTTTATATTTTATTCTACAGTTTATTCATACTAGTAAGTTACGCTTATTACAGGAGTTCAGTCATTCAGGGTACATATGGTTTTATTCAATATCTTACTAGTATAATTACTAATATAATTTTAATTCTAACACCTTTATTATTATTTATACGTTGGTATGCTTTAAAATTAATTCCAACAAAAGAAGATGAAATAACTATTATTGGTGATAATAAATTAGATGTATTAAAAATTAAACAGTCTGATTTAGTCTGTATTTCAAATGAGCAGAATTATGTAGAGATTTATTTTTTAGATAATTATAATTTAAAATCTAAATTAATCCGCAGTTCATTAAAAAGAATTAAATCCAATTATAATTTTTTAATCCAAATTCATCGATCACATTTAATTAACCCATCTCATTTTATATCTTGGAAAGATTCCAAAACGATTTTTATAACTCAAAAGGAATTACCAGTTTCAAAAAACTATAAAAATCAACTTTTTAAAATCTGATTTTCGTACCAAATACTATACTTTTTGTACCTGTTATATCCTCTTCTCACCTAAAATAAAGGCATATACACCTTCCTTGGTTTAACATTATTATAGTTGCTTTGCTCTATTTAGTTTTGCCCAAAAAATTAGAATAAATCAAAATGAAGAAGTTTAGTTGGGTTATATTTGGAAGCTTATGTGTGTTAATTAGCCTCTATCCAATCAAATATTTAATAAATGGCAAGTCCGTTGCACTGCTGTTGTCTAAATCTCCAGCATTATTAAATAGTCCTATTTATAATATCTCATTCTATACACACATTACTTTAGGTGGTATTGCACTCTTAATTGGATGGCTACAGTTTAGTAAGAAAATAAGAAGAAAGTACACCAAGCTACATAAATTTATTGGTAAAGTATATGTAATTGCTATATTAATTAGTGGTCCAGCTGGGTTTTATATTGCTTTTTTTGCCTCTGGTGGTATTTCAACAATATTAGGCTTTTCAATAGGAGCGTTGCTTTGGACTATAATAACTTATATAGGATATTTGAAAATAAAAGAAGGAAATATTGAGTCACATAAAAAATACATGATGTACAGTTATGCGGGTACCTTCGGAGCGGTAACTTTACGTTTGTGGTTACCTATTCTTATCTTCTTTTTTGGACGTTTTCTAATTGCATATCAAATTGTCGCGTGGTTAAGCTGGATTCCTAATTTCATAGTTGTCCATCTAATTTTAAAGAAAAAAAATCAGTTAATTAAAAATAAAATCAGTTAATATTATGAAAAATAAATCAATTAAAAAATGGGCAATTGCTGTGTTCTCAATTTTCACCATGATTGGTATCGTATCTTGTGTTGGAATAAAAAATCAAATTAAACAACACACAGGAGGTAAAACAGAAATAGTTGATGCTTCCTTATTCAACCCAATAACGTCACCCATTGCAATCATAAATGTAAATGTACTATCTCCCGACTGCTCTGAAATGATAGACAGCACAACAGTTCTAATCAAAGATGGATTAATTGAATCGGTAGCAAAAAATGTAACTATTCCAGAGGGTTTTGTCGAAGTCGACGGCCGCGGACAGTTCTTATTACCAGGATTTATTGACACCCATATGCATCTTCAAAGAAGTAAGAATGACCTCTTACTATATCTTGCCAATGGCGTGACCAGTGTAGCGGAACTTTTTGGTCAAGAAAGACACTTGAATTGGCGTGAAGCAGCTAAAAATGGAGCTCTAAGCCCTAACATATTTGTATCTACCAGAAAGCTAGGTAGCCAAAAAGGGTTGATGCCTAAGATAAGAAGTTGGTTTGGGGCAAGAGCAAATTATACAACGTTAAAACAGGCTCAAAAAGCAGTTAAAGCCTATAAACAGAAAGGATATGATGCGATAAAACTGAGTAGTTTTCTAAATTCTGAAATTTATAAAGCTTTGGTTGATGAAGCTCAAAAACAAGATATTCAAGCCATAGGCCATGTTAGTTCAAATGTTGGTTTAGAGCGGTTTTATACTTCTGGACAATCTCAATTGGCTCATGTGGAAGAGGTGGTAAAAAACTTGCAAAAATGTTTTGGTGGTGTGAATTCCAAAAATGCAGAAGAATTTCTTAAGTATGTTGAAGAGCAAGCTGATTCAATTTCAGTAAAGATAAGAGACAACAATATCGTAGTGAGTAGCACCCTTTGGTTAATGGAAAGTATTCCGAGGCAAATGTTTCAATGTGAGCAGTTTGTCAAAGAAATCCCCCTCGAATATGCCAATCCTGGTCAAGTTGAAGGCTCAAAAAAGGCAAAGGGATGGCTTCCTGACAACAATCACTATGAAAATGTTGAAGTATTGAAAGACCCTGAATGGAAAAGGCTTTCTGAGATTTACTGGAACACCTATGTGAAAGCCATTCACATTGTTACGAAATCAATGATAAAAAATAAGGTGATTTTGCTTGCTGGCACTGATGCTAATACTGCAGGTACGGTTCCAGGGTTTTCACTGCATGATGAGTTTGTTTCACTCAATAATGTTGGTATGAGCAATGCGCAAGTATTGCGTTCCACAACTTCAGATGCTGCTAAATGGATGAAAATGAATACAGGTAATATCGAAAAAGGTTATCAAGCCGATTTAGTACTTCTAAGCAAAAATCCATTAGAAGACATCAGCAACACCCAAAGTATTGAATCTGTAATTACTAACGGAAAGCTACTGAACAGAAAAGAATTAGATAAAATGCTTCAAGCGGTAAAGGAAGCGAATAATAGCAGTAGGAAGGTAAGTATTGATGAGTTTCTTGACTAAGCACAAAACATCTAAAAACTGAAACCAATCATATCATATGCCAGAAATTATTGATCTAAGCCAAGAAATCTATGAAGGAATGCCTGTCTATAAAGACTTGCCACAAGTTAAAATGAAGGTACACAATTCTCATGAGGAGTGGAACGGAATAAAAAATCCTATAACGAAAACTCCTGCTGTGCATAAATTAGAATTGGGTGAACACACCGGAACTCACGTTGATGCTATAAACCATATGGCAATTCAACACAAGGGGAAGTCAATTGACACTATGCCTTTGTCTATGTTTTATACAGAAGGAATATGTTTGGACTTTTCTCACAAAGGGTTGAAAGAGTTAATTGAACCTCTAGAAATTGAAAAAGCTTGTGCTAAAGCCAAACTAGAAATTAAAAAAGGAGATACTGTTTTGTTTTATACTAACCATTATCGAAAGAATTTCAATGGAAAAAACTGGAGTAATGGCCCCGGAATTTCAACAGCAACTGCTCGTTGGTTCGGCGATAAAAGCATATCAGCATTTGGAGTAGAAACCATGTCACCTGGTGTTTCAGGAGTATCTAATAAGGAAGTTCATGAAATTTGTGGAGAATTGAATTTTACGCATTATGAGAATTTGATAAATCTTCATTTATTGATTGGAAGAGGTAGATTTCAGTTTATCGGACTTCCGCTGAAAATTAAAGGAGGAACGGGATCACCGGTTAGAGCTGTTGCAGTTATGGCATAAAAATAACAAAAGCACAACACCGTATAAAATTAATAGCTTGGTTATAGCCTACTTCTAAAAATCCTCACTGACTTTCTATCTGTGATTTATTTGCTAATTTTAGTGCTTAAACCACGCAACTAATCTTATACAATCACGTTGGCAACAAGCACATGGAAGAATATCATTATAATTTAAAATTAGCCAGCAGAATTGCTAACCAATTATCTATTATAAGTCCTAGAAATAGTAATTATGAAAATTTAAAAAAAATCGATGTAGCAAAAAATATTTTTAAAAATTATGGAAATATAGGTGGTTTAGATCATCCTATTCAAAAAATGATTATTACAAACTTCTTAGACTTGAGATTAAGCTATTATTATGTGAGATTTTCTAAAATGCCAAATGTTTATTATTACTTTATAGAAAACAATTCATTTAAAATAATGGTAAAAAAATATGACAATGATTATTTCATAGGTATTTTTAGCGGTGTTTTTTATATAATTCAAGATTTAATATTTAAAGTTAATTCTAACACAGTCGATTCAAAGCTTAGTATAACTAATTTTCGGAATAACATTTCCTTTGATCAAAAAGATGAATCTAATCTTTTTAAGAATAATAATGCCTTATTTCATGAAAACATACCTCTTTTTCAAGTGATCTTTCAAACAATATTCACTCATGAACTTTGTCACATTATTAGAGGACACTTAGATCTTAAAGAAAATGAAAAATTATCTAGAAGTGAATTACAAACACTAGAAATGGATGCTGATTCCTTTTCTGTAAATTATTTTTTTATATTTAACATAGAACATCAAATTATTAATAAAGAAACAAGCTTTTTAAAACTAAGTAAGAAAAATATCGAGACTCTTGAAAATTATTTATTCTATACTTACATCTTTCTTAGATTTCAAAATTTAAATAAATTCGAAATTAACAAAACTCCGAATTTAAGACACCCTCCAACAATTATTAGATTAAAATTTATTATTGATAATATTTTAAGTATTTTAGAATTAAAAGTATTGGAAAAAGAAAAGCTATTACATTTCGCATCTAATAACATACCACAAATTATAAAAAAAGCTGAAGAAACTTACTTAAAAATAACTTATGACTCAGAGAAATTAATAAATTTTATTGAACTTTTTGATTCTAAAGAATTTGATGAATATAAAATTAAAATTTTTTCTAATTGGAATAAACTAAGAGATAAGCTTGTTAATTATTCTATCAGCGATTTACCAGAAAAAAATAACTTTTAACATCATACTTTCAATGCGTTTCTGAATAAAGCATCAAATTCTAGAAGTTGAAATATTGCATTAAATTCAACAATAAAAAACAAAGCCAGTTGCCAACACTGTATAAAATTAATTGCTATTTTAGTGCTTAGACAAAGTTCGTTGCATTTTTGCTACTTCTGATTTTCCTTCGGAAAATCCTCGGGCACAAAAACGCAACTAATCTTATACGAGAAACGTTGTGCGTCATACCCAAAAAAAACCGAGAAAATTGACTGAACAAATAAGAACAGAATTAAAACGAATTGAAAAAGAGAATGATATTCAAATTCTCTATGCTGTGGAATCTGGAAGTAGAGCTTGGGGTTTTGCCTCAACTGACAGCGATTGGGACGTAAGATTCTTGTACATACAAAATCCGAATTGGTATTTGTCTATTGACGACAAAAAAGACAATATGGAAGTTATGTTACCTAATGATTTAGACTTTGCAGGTTGGGAATTACGAAAAACACTAAAATTATTTAGGAAATCAAACCCACCATTGTTAGAATGGCTGAGAAGTCCATTAATTTATTTAGAACAATATTCGACAGCCGAAAAAATGCGTGAATTGACTAAATATTATTTTAACCCAAAATCTTGTACGTATCACTATTTGCATATGGCAAAAGGCAATTATCGAGATTACCTACAAACTGATTTAGTAAGAGTGAAAAAATACTTTTACGTTTTGAGACCTATTTTAGCTTGTAAATGGATTGAATCTATAGGAACAATGGCACCAATGGAATTTGAAAAGCTTGTTAATACACAAGTTGAGAATCCTGAATTGAAAAAAGAAATCGAGAAGTTGTTGGAACGAAAAAAATCAGGCGAGGAACTTGACAAAGAACCACGAATTGAAATAATTAATAAATTTGTTGAAAAGCAAATTGAATATTTTGAAAAAAAAGTAGAATATTATAATATAAATCTCAAACCCGAAACTGAAAAGCTTGACAATTTATTTAGAGAGACATTAAATGAGGTTTGGAAATAAAAGTACGAACGCACAACACCGTGTATAAAAAATTGCTATTTTTAGCTTAAACAAAGTAAGTTGCTTCTTTTCGAACATCAAATTTTCCTTCGGAAAATTAGCCGTTCTCAAATACGCAACTTTTCATAACACAAACACGTTAGGGTACATTTACAGAAACCAAGTAAACATCAATGAGATTAACAATTTTAATAGCTACTTTCCTTCTATCGCAACTGACCTTTTCACAGTCAATAGCAAGTTATAACAGCAATGCTACCAAATACGAAAAGAATGCAAATTTTGCTCAAATTATTGAAAAAACGAGTTTTTATAATTCGGACGGAATTAAAACGGAAATTGAGCATAAGGACTTCAATAAGTCAATGCAATTGACAAGCCTAAAAAGGTTCGATGACAAAAATAAATTGATTTGGTTAAATATTTATAAGTATGACAGTTTGCAAAGGAGAGTTAGACTTGACAACAAGAGATGGATAAACATAATTGGATATCAAACAAAACACACTGAATATAAATATGATTCAATTGGCAATTTTGTTCAGATAGATTATAATTCTCAAAAACAAATTTCGAATATCGCTCAATACTTCTTGGACAAAGAAAAAAACTTAATTAGACTTGAGAACTTTAATGGAAATGGTAGTTTAATTGGTTATGAAACTGCAAATTACGATTTAGAAAATAACGTCGTCGTCGTTAATCAATATAACAATAAAAATGAGCTGGTTAATTCTAACAATAGAGCCATAAGTCATTCTGGAGAGAAAAAACAAAAGACTTCGAATAAATATAATGAACAAGGAGATTTAATATTTTACAAAAGAAATTGGAACGACAATGATAATGTTTGTTACACAATTGAATATAAGTATGACAAAAAAGGAAATTGGATTTCAAAAAAAAGATATAGCCATATTCAAACTGAAAGCGGAAAGTTGAAAAAGAAAAAAACAAAGATGGTTAAGACGAGAAAAATAAAATATAGAGAATAAAAAACGTACCCTAACAACGTGTATAAAAAATTGCTAAATTAGTGCTTAACCAAAGGTCGTTGCATTTTTGTTACGTCTGATTTTCCTTCGGAAAATCCTCGCACACAAAAACGCAACTTTCCATACACAAACACGTTGTAAAACTTTAGAACGAAATCCTGCAAATGAAGAAAAATCCAAAAATATTTTCAATTTTAATCACTCTAATCGTATCTGCGATTTTAGGATATATAGAAATTGGAATTTTTAAAGAATATGGTTGGACTGTATTTCTTATTATTCCATTCATAATTGGATTTCTTCCACCTTTTATTAATGGAAAATTATCTGAAATAAGTAAAAAAGAGAGTTATAAATTAAGTTTTCTAACACTCGGAATTGTTTTAATTGGACTTTTAATTTTCGCAATTGAAGGAATGATTTGTATTGCAATGTCTTTACCATTAATTGCTTTATTAGTTTGGCTTGGCTCTTATTTAGGATTTAAAGCGAACTCTGGAAAGTGGATAAATCCGACAAATACAACAATTGGACTTTTTATCATTTGCGTAAGTTCAATGAGTTTCGACTATTTAAATGAACCTGAAAACTTAATTCCTGTTAGAACGAAAGTTATTGTTAACTCAAATATTGAGAATGTTTGGAAAAATGTTGTGACTTTTGACAAAATAGACGAACCAACTGACTGGATATTTAAAACTGGAATCTCATATCCGACAGACGCAACAATTAAAGGAACTGGAATTGGAGCAATAAGATATTGTAATTTTACAACTGGAAGTTTTGTAGAACCAATCACAAAATGGAACGAACCGAATTTATTACAATTTGACGTAAAAGAACAACCAATTCCTATGAATGAATTTAATCCGTTTTGGGAAATTCATCCACCACATTTAGATGGCTATTTCAAGTCATATAAAGGTCAATTTAAACTGACCAAAATCGGAGAAAATAAAACGGAATTAGAAGGAACGACTTGGTACAAAGTAGATATTACACCAGAGATTTACTGGAAAACTTGGTCTGATTTTATAATTCACAGAATACATAAACGAGTACTGAATCATATAAAAATAGAAACTGAAAATAAATAACGTTTTACAACACCGTGTAAAATTAATTGCTGGTTTTGGCTCACTTGGGAAATTCCTTCGGAATTTCGCCGTTCGTGATTAATCTACTAAATTAATTGCTTGAAGCACGCAACTAACCTTACACAAACACGTTGGTGGTAATTACATAGAAACGTCTGAATTTATAATTAAATTTCAATCATATTAAATTAACAAAATGAATAAAAAAATATTGAATTTAATATTGCTAATCTTTTTAATTGGTTGTGATTTAAGTAGACCTGAAATTATTAAAGTGAATCATTATTTTGGAGGAAGTGGATTTCATTTGAAATATGAAATTAGAAATAACAGTCTTACAATAAAGACAAATTGTGATTTTGAAGATTGTACTGAAAAAATTGTGTACGAAAGAAAACTATCAAAAACTGAAACAAAAGAATTTATAAATAAGATTAATTTATTAGAAGTTGACACTTTAAAGAATGAATATATTAATAAACATATTCTTGATGGAATTTATACGGAAATCCAATTTGGGAAACTAATTAATACAAATAAAAAATTAATTATTGTTCAAAATGAAAATATTTCTTCTTTAGACAGTTTGAATAATTATATAGATGAATTAATACTTGAAAACAAATATAAGTTAAACCCAGTTAGAGAGGAATAAACTACCACCAACACCGTGTATAAAAAATTGCTTATTTTTAGCTTAACTAAAAGTTGCTTCATTTTTGCAAACGTCAATTTTCCTGCGGAAAATTAGCCGTTCTTAAAATTCGCAACTTTCTATAACACAAACACGTTGTGCAACATATCCCAAAACCAAAACGCTGAATGAGAAAAATTGTGAATCTGACCAAACCGAAAGATGGAATTGTCCGACTTATGATTTATAACGATGATGACTTTGGTTCATATCTTTTCGGATATAAAAAATTAGATGACTGTAGTTCCGAATTTGACGAATTGTACGAATCGGAAAATGAAGCTATGGAATCCTGTGAATTGGAATACGGAATTAAAAAAACTGATTGGAAAGAGATACCAAATCCCGAACCAAATTGTCAGCACGATTGGATAAATCCTATCCGAATTAAAGGACGTGAAAATGGAAAACCTGAATTTGGAAAATTCGAGAAGCTGGTTAACGGTGAATGGATAGAAATAAAACCTTATGAATAGGACAAAAGTTATCTATCAAATTTTATTGACAATGGTTTTTATTCTAATAGGATTGGCGATAATAACCGTTGTTTTGACAATTCTTTCAATGGGAGATGATGTGAATTCAGGGCAGGTGGAATTCAATAGAATTGTGAATAGTATAATCGGATTTCCAGTTGGATTATTCAAAGGTGGATTTCCATTGATTCAATCAAATACTGATTTTTGGAAATCCAACAACCTAATACTACTTTTATTAAATACTTTAATTCAGGCGGTTGGAATAGTGTTTATTGGCAAATTTGTAAAAAAGAAAAATGGATAAAAAAATACGTTGCACAACAATGTATAACCGCAATTACGGCGGATTCGACTACGTCCGAATCCACTCGGAATTGCTAACGCCAGTTCTTAACCGAAAATTAACGCATATTAACCCGTAACTGACGGTTATACTAGACCGCTGACCAGTCTTGAATAAAGGCTAAAAAACTTTAAACATTATTACCAACTAAATAGTCATTTATTAGATTCATTGGTTCAGCTTTGCTGAATTTTTGTGGTCTTTTAAGAAAATGATTTTTTTCTAAAAACGATTATTTTAAGTTCATTATCATAATAAGCCTTTTCTCCTCTTACATTATCAGGATGATTTCTAATTTCTTGATATCTCTTGATTTTGTTAATTAATTGATTCATCTGACCTCTTGTAGCTGGCTTGTTCGCTTCAGGAGTAAAAGTTGATATTAAAAAATCACTCGCCATCGAACCTAAAGCAGCATTTCCAATACCAGCAGAACTCATTTTATTGATTTTAATTTGATTATTTTCCTTTTTAGATAAATCCAATTGATTGTCCTTTTTTTTGTATTGCAATCTGTGGGAAGATACTCTACAGCTTGAACTACAAAATTTCTGAACTCTTCTCCTCTTTGGCAAATATTCCTTTTGACAATATTTACAAACATATGTTCGTGTCTCCATTAGTCGTTAGTTTTACGTACGATTAACGTTTAATCGTTGTTTATTACTAGGTTATTTCTATTTTTTATTAAAAATATTGGTTAATAAGTAATGTATCGCATCAGATTTTTTGAATTCAAAATTGGCTTTTTTAGTGTTTGATTCGAGCCTTTTAAAATCATTCTTTAGTTTTTCAAACAACAACAATTGCTCTTCCATTGGAAGTGCTTTTGCTACTTGATAAACTATATCTGAATTCATTACTAATCTATTAACTTAAGATTAGTCTAAGTTATAGATTTGAAGTATGAACAGTACGAATTATATAATGTCTAAATGGTGTCTATTTATGTCTGGTAATCGATTTTTATGTCTTTTCCCATAATTAAGATTTTTCTGCAGGCAAATTCAATAAATCTTCTTTTATTTTTTTAACTCTAAAATCATGATCTCTGTTTACATCTCTAGGGTAATTTCTTATTTTTATGACAGGAATTTTATATTCAGTTATAATAAAATCCATAAAAGCCTTCTTACTTTTAGAGATTAAATCTAGTTCTGTAAGGGCTTGATGGAGACTGTCTATTTTTGAAGGCTTATTTTCATTTAATTTCTTAATATAATTATCAGTAAAATTAAATACTTCGAAAGTAGAAAATATACCTTTATATAATTCATATCTTGCTTTTAATTTGCCTGTATTATTAAAGTAGTCATCTTCAATAATTTGATAACGGTCGTTCAAACTAACTAAAACCTTTAAATATTTTTCGAATTTTAACACTATTTGGAAATCATCTGTCTCATAAAACTTTGAAGAATCAAAATATTTTTCATTCCCTCCCAAATAAGCTATTAAAGATTCAAAAGCTGCAAGCTTTGATTTCATTCCGTTTCTCACTCCATATAAAATTTGAAATCGATCTGATTGCAGTATATTTTCAATATTGTTCTCCGAAGTTTCCTTTCTCAGTAAATCAAACTTCAAGTTTAAATCATCATAAATAGTTTTAAAATTTTCAACAGCAAAATTCTTTTGTAAAATCAATTCCTTACCAAAAACAACATCATTAAATTCTTTAAAAAAAAGATAAAAATATTTATCAATTTCATATTGATACTTTTCTATTACAAATTCATAAAATACATTTATTAAATCTTCTGAAGGTTTTATTTCTTTAGAATATTTTGGTAAGTGTAATACTCCTTTCTTAATAATTAACTCAGAAGAAGAAAAAACATTATATTCAATGTACAGTCCATGACTATGTAAAAAGTTGATTTGCTCATCTTTTGTTAAAGTATAAAATTTATCATCTTTTATAGAAGACCAGTATTTTCTTTTTATTGACATCTTATCCTTTTTTAATTTCTCTCAATAATTTCGAATAATCTTCTGGTAACTCTGCATCTATATCGCGCAAATATTTCTCTAATGCTTTCATGGTAGTATGTCCACTTATTGGTAATAGTTTACTTTTCGCTTCATATTGAGACATTTCCTTTCTATATGCTTTATAAAGTTTTGTTATAAATGTATGTTTAAAACTATACATTCCATAATCACTCCCTAAATTAAAGTGATCTTTTATAATTTTAAATCTTTTCGAAAATTCATTCCTTTTATTTACTTCTTGCGCATCCCAAAAGCTTCCTATTTCATATCGACCAAATAAATAGGATTTAGGATTCTTATTTGATAAATCAGGCAAGGATTCTAATAAAATATCTGGAATAATTTTTATTTGAACTGGTTTGTTCTTCGCTTTAACGTATAACTTTTTATCTTTTATATCTACATCCTCTATTTTCAATCTACAAATCTCAATAGGTCTCAAAATGCTGTAGGATATAAATTTTATAAATAATAGTAGATGAGGATCCTTCGTTTTTAAATACTCATAAATTTCCTTTTCCTGAATTGGTGTATAGGTCTTGTTACGCTTTGGAGTGGTTTTTAAAACTGGTATTTTACTAACAAAATTATACTGGATTAATTCATTATCCTCTAAAAGTTGAAAAGTAGAAGCAATATCAGTTCTAGAGTTATTTCGATTTCTAGCACTTGTTCGTTTTAAAACATCATTTAAATAATTGATAATAATTTTCTTCGTAATAAAATTAATCTTATTTTGATAATAATTCTTTTCTTTCAGCCATTTCTCAAAAAGTCGAATCCTACTTTTATATTGTACAAAGGAATTTCTATTCATCATATTAGATTTTAAGTCCAGTGCCATTTGAAATGCATCATAAATATTTAAAATTTCTTCACTATTACTCTCTAAAGTTTTATTTTCATGATATTTGCTATCGACTTTACTTAATTTATCTAAATTATTTACTTTAGAATAAGACTTATTCAAAAAAGATTTTTCTAAATTAGAGTTATCCTCATAAGGATTAAATCCATATTTTAACAATTCTAATAGTGCTTGTTGCATCGTTTTTAAAAAAGAATATCGCTCTTTTTTTGTCTTTAGTTTATTTGCTCCAGCCTTAATATGGGATTGCCTTTTTAACTTTCCAGTTTTTGGGTCTCTATAAGAATAATATACAAACCAATCTTTTGATAATGCTTCTTTTTTGGTTAATGAGCTAAGCTTAGCCCATTGAGATATATCAACACCTCCTGTATAAATTTTTGGTTCTGAATAATTCAATTTCATAGAAAAAACGTTTACTGTAGCGTTTACTGTACGTAAAAGTAAGAAACTTAAAGGCATAAAAAAACGGATTGTTCGTAAACAATCCGTTCTATTATTGACTTTAAAGTAGTAGCGGGAACTGGACTCGAACCAGTGACCTTCGGGTTATGAGCCCGACGAGCTACCTACTGCTCTATCCCGCGATTTGGACTACAAATATACGATACATTAAAAGTAATTTCCAAACTTTAAACTAATTATTTTTTATTTAGTTTAATTTCAGCTAATTCAATAAACCAAGTATCTTTGTAGAATGATACACAAAGCAGGTTTTGTAAATATTATAGGGAATCCAAATGTTGGAAAATCAACATTAATGAATGCATTGGTTGGTGAAAAACTATCAATTATAACTTCAAAAGCACAAACTACAAGACACAGAATCTTGGGAATTGTTAACCATGAAGAATATCAGATCATATTTTCTGACACTCCAGGAATCATAAAACCAGCATACGAATTACAAACATCTATGATGGATTTTGTAAAATCTGCATTTGATGATGCTGATGTTTTAATTTACATGGTAGAAGTAGGTGAAAAAGAATTAAAGAATGAGGCATTTTTTAATAAGATTATTCACAGTAAAATACCTGTTATTTTATTATTAAATAAAATTGATAAATCAACAAAAGAAGAAGTTGATGAAAAGATAAAATATTGGAGAGAAAAAGTACCTAACTCTTTTGTTTATGTGATATCTGCTTTAGAAAAATTTAATGTAGAAGCTGTTTTTTACAAAATAATTGAATTACTTCCAGAAGGTCCACCTTTTTATCCTAAAGATCAACTAACAGATAAATCTGAACGATTTTTTGTAAATGAAAAAATTAGAGAAAAAATATTAACTCATTACAAAAAGGAAATTCCTTATTCTGTTGAAGTTGAAACAGAAAGCTTTATAGAAGAAGATTCTATAATAAGAATTCGATCTATTATTATGGTAGAAAGAGATACTCAAAAAGGTATTATTATAGGGCATAAAGGAACTGCTATAAAAAGAGTTGGTGCAGAAGCAAGAAAAGATTTAGAACGATTTTTTCAGAAAAAAGTATTTATTGAACTATATGTTAAAGTAAATAAAAACTGGAGAAGTGATAAAGATCAATTGAAACGATTTGGTTATAAAGATTAATTAATTTAATTATTAATAATTATAATAAAAAAAGTGAAGTTTTGCAACTTCACTTTTTTTTAATGTATTTATGTTGTTCTAAATTTTATTTAAATACAACCTTCCTAGTTCCATAATTAGTTGCTTCAGAGAATACTTTTAACATCAAGATACCTGATTTCGCATTGATATTGAAATTGATTCTATTCTCACCTTCTGATAAGGTCTCTATGTTTTGATATATAACCTTACCTGTTACATCAAATAAAACTACTCTTACTTTGTCTGTTTTTTTACTTGATACAATTATATTAACATCTCCTTCTGATGGATTTGGATATACTTGTAACTCTTTTAATATTACATTATCATTATCTGTTACATCTGATGGTCTTGATACATTTACATTCACAGTTACTTCTGCTGTAGATGAATCTCCATTACCATCAGTAATCATATAACTAAATTTATCAACTCCTACGAATGATGGTGCTGGTGTATATTTTACTATATTTCCAACTAAATCAATCTTCGCTCCTTTATCTGTGTAAGCACCAAACAATGATATTGGATGAGTAGCATTTGCGCCATCTGTTCCATAAACATCAACACCATTTCCATTATCATCTAATATATTAATATCGTTATCTGTGGTGTTTACAAGAACAACTACAACATCATCTTGAGCTGTTGGCATATCATTAACTACAACTGCTTCTGTTACTGTTACTGTTACAGTTGCTGTTGATGTATCTCCTGTATCATCTTTTATGGTATAATCAAATGTATCTGTACCAAAGAAACCTGATGCTGGTGTATAGTCTACTTCTCCTGCATTTACAACAACTGTACCTCCTTGTGTACTTATTGCTGATGGTAAGGTTAATGCATCTGAACTTGCTGCTCCATCAAAACCATAACTATCATTAGCTAATACATCTATACTAATCGCTCCACTGTCTTCTGTTGTACTTGCTACATCATCTACTGCTGTTGGTGTAGTAATCTCTGTTACTGTTACTGTTACTTCTGCTGTTGATGAATCGCCATTTAAGTCTGTAATTGTATAACTAAATACGTCTACACCTACAAAATCTGTTCTTGGAGAATATTTAACTGTAGTACCTACTAAGTCTATCTTACCTCCTAAGTCTGTATAAGAACCTGATAATGATATTGGGTGAGTAGCATTTGCTCCATCCACTCCAAAATCATCTGCTCCAGATCCATTATCTAATAAAATACTAATAATATTATCTGTTGAGTTTTGAGTAAAACTTACTGCATCATCTTGTGCTGTAGGTACACTTGCTGAACTGATAGATGTTACTGTTACTGTTACTGTAGCTGTTGATGTATCTCCATCTAAATCCTTAATAACATAAGTAAAAGTATCTTGTCCAGTAAAACCAGATGCTGGTGTGTAATCTACCTGACCTGCATTTACAACAACTGTTCCTCCTTGTGTACTCGTTGCTGATGGTAAAGTTAATGCATCTGAAGTCGCTGCTCCATCTGAACCATATCCATCATTTGCCAATACATTTATACTCGTAACTCCACTATCTTGTACAACTATAACTGCATCTGCAACTGCTGTTGGAGTAGATAACTCTGTTACTGTTACTGTTACTATCGTTATTGAAGTGTCTCCATTAGCATCTGTAATCATGTATTTGAAGCTATCTTCTCCTACAAAACCTGATTTTGGAGTGTATAAAATAACATCATCTGATGTAATTGCTGTACCATTAGTATCGACACTTACAGTTCCTAATTTATCACTATCTCCTAACAATGTACCATTTGGTAATGTTAAACCTTCATTAATAGCTCCATCTGTACCAAAATCATCATTTACTAAAACATCGATAATATTACCTACACTATTCTGATCTACTGAATCAACATCTGGTTGTGCCACTGGTGGAGTTTGTGGAATAAATGAATCATCTACAGTAACTGTAATTAATACAGTACCAGTAGCTGTATCTCCATCTGTATCTTTAATTGTGTAAGTAAATGAATCTAAACCACTAAAGTCTGTAGCAGGTGTATAATCTACTTGCCCAGCATTTACAACAACTGTACCTCCTTCTGCTGTTGTTGCAGATGGTAATGTTAATGGAGTTACTGCATGAGCATTATTACCTCCAAAATCATCATTAGCTAATACGTTTATGGTTGTTAATCCACTATTTTCTAAAACAGTTACTACATCATCTACTGCAGTAGGAGCAAAATCTTGTGTTACTGTAATTGTAACAGTTGCAACTGAAGCATCTCCTGTAGCATCTGTAATGGTATATGTGAATGAATCTGTACCAAAGAAACCTGTTCTAGGTGTATATAGCACATAAGTCTCTGCTATTAAATCTATCTTACCTCCATTATCTGTATAGGTACCAATTAACGCTAGTTTATCATCTGCATTAGCTCCATCTGTTCCATAACTATCATTATTGATAATTCTTAATTCGTTATTTTGACTGTCTTGTGATACTGTGTAAGAATCATCTTTTGCCCAAGGTTTGCCTTGTTCTAGTACAAAAACAGTTCTAGTTCTTGTTCTTGTATTTCCAGAAGCATCAGTTACTGAGTAAACAACTGGGTAACAACCTACATTACCTAAATTTGGAGTTAAGGCTGAAGTATCTATAACAATATCTGCGTCATCTACATCTAAATCAAACTCATCACTTGCAGTTGCCCCTAATTCTACATAAACTGCATCATTACCACTTATAATTTCTATTAATTGTGGGTTATCTCCTAATAATGTTAAAACTGGTTTTGTAGTATCTACTACCTCTACAGTTCTAGTAACTTCATCTGCTACATTTCCATTAGCATCTGTTACGTTATAGGTAACATTGTATGTACCTAAAGTACCAAAAGTATTGCCATCACTTGCACCTGCAATTGCTGCTGCTGCATCAATATTAATGGTTGCAGTTAATGTTGTATTATCATCATAATTATCTGTTGCAGTAGCTCCTAATTCTGTATAAACTTCGTTATACTCTAATATTTGTGGATTATCGCCAATTAATGTAATAACTGGCTTAGTTGTATCTACTACATTAACTGTTCTTGTTACTTCATCAGCAACATTACCATTTGCATCTGTTACGTTATAAGTTACAGTGTATGAGTCTACAATATTTATATTAACATCAGTTAAGTCAGTTACAAGACTTGCTGTAATATTTGAATCATAATTATCAGTTACTGTAACTCCTGAATCTACATAAGTTGAACCTACCTCAATTGTTACTGTTGCATCACCTAATAAAGTAATTACTGGCTTAGTTGTATCTACTACATTAACTGTTCTTGTTACTTCATCAGCAACATTACCATTTGCATCTGTTACATTATAAGTTACAGTATAAGAGTCTACAATATTTATATTAACGTCAGTCAAGTCAGTTACAAGACTTGCTGTAATATTTGAATCATAATTATCAGTTACTGTAACTCCTGAATCTACATAAGTTGAACCTACCTCAATTGTTACTGTTGCATCACCTAATAAAGTAATTACTGGCTTAGTTGTATCTACTACATTAACTGTTCTTGTTACTTCATCAGCAACATTACCATTTGCATCTGTTACATTATAAGTTACAGTATAAGAGTCTACAATATTTGTGTCAACATTAGTTGCGTCTATAACTATATTTCCAGAAATATTACCATCTAAATTATCAGATGCAGTTGCATTTAATTCTGAATAAGGTGTACCAACTTCTATTACTTGAGGGTTATCTCCTAATAAAGTAATCACTGGTTTAGTTGTGTCTACTACATTAACTGTTCTTGTTACTTGGTCTGCAACATTACCTGCTGCATCTGTTACGTTATAAGTTACAGTGTATGAGTCTACAACATTTGTATTTACTGTAGATGAGTTTATAACTATAGTACCAGAAATATCGCCATCTTTATTATCAGATGCAGTTGCGTTTAATTCTGAATATGCTGTACCAACTTCTATTACTTGAGGATTATCTCCTAATAAAGAAATTACTGGTTTAGTAATATCGTTTACTGTTACAGAAAACTGACTTGTTGTTGTTGCGTTATTTGAATTATCTGTACCTGTTATTGTAAAGGTATATGGGCTATTAGCTAAAGAAGCTCCAGCATTTAAAGTGATAACACCTGAAGAATTAACAGAAACATCTGCACTTGAATCTGTCCAAGTTACATCTTCATTAGCTGATATAGTACCTAAAGCAGTTTCACCTTCATCTATATTTGCTACTACACTAGGTGTAAGAGTTGGTGCTGTATTGTCTACAGTTATAGTTGCAGTAGCAGGTGTTGTTGTAAAATTGTAAACATCATCTAATATGTAAAGTTGATAAACCCCTTCTGCTGTTGGAGCTGTTATAGTACTTCCTGCAATTGCAGAAGTTGTTACAGTTGATCCGTTTGCACTAAATGTATAATTTTGGAAAATAGCGCTAGTAATATCTCCATTAGGAATTAACCAAGCTGTTTCATTTGCAGAAACTGATGCATCTAAAGTAATAGTAGCGCCAGAAACAACATTTTTACTAGCTGCTAACACTGTGTTTGGATTACTAGTTGGACCAATCATGTCTATAGAGAAAACATCAGTTAAAGTAGTTGGATCCATTACATTACCAGCTAAATCAGCTGAACTAGAAATAGTTATATCAATATCTTCATATTCATTATCATCATCTATAGGAGGATCAAGTAATAATCTGAAACGACTAAGAGGTCCTTCAATACCTGTTGTAAATCCAGAAGAATTACTTCTATTAGCTAACACTACTGATGCATCTGGGCTATATGAAAGAGTTGGCCAATTAGCATTATAATGGTCCATTTTTTCACTGAACTCAATAAAAAAATCAAGACCAAATCTTTGAGCGTTAACTTCTCTCATTGTGTTTCTTACTGGATATGTGCCAGTATTAAAACCTATTTTACTAATAGAATTTACTGTAGGTTTCACTGTATCAATAACTAAGGTTGATAATGCAGGGCTTTCTGAAGATTCAGAACCATTTGTGATAGTTGCTGTAATTGAATATGTACCATCAGAAATTACATTAGAAGTAATATCCACAGAAGTTTCACCTCCACTTAAAGCTACACTTGAGCCTAGAAAGGTACCAGAAGTACCACCTGCATAAATTTTTACAACATCACCTGCAGCTGCAGTAAAACCACTAACTGTAAAAGTAGGTGCGTTATTGTTTGTAATATTATCATTATCAAAACGACCTGTATCAGAAATAGCTGTTAAATCTGGAGCTACAGTTGGTGCACCAGGCACAATTTTTAATGTTTTTTCAGTTAAAACTGCACTATTATAGTTTAAAGAATTATTATTTTCTAAATTCTTTTTAACAACTGTAAAAATGTCGTTTTCGAAAAATAATTTTTCATCATTAGTAGACGCAAAATTTGAAAATAGAATAAAACTAAATACAATTAAAGTAGTAATTTTTTTCATGGCGTATTATGTTGGGTTTAATAATATTAATATTAATTAACCACTGTCTTTATCATCTTTAATTGAAAAGACAAAAACATAATTTAGGGAAGTAATGTTTTGGTTAGGTGTTAGTTGGAGGATTTACAAATATATAGTAATAATGTCATTTTTTTTATTTTTTTTATTTTTTTTTATAAAAAAAAGGCTAAATATCTGTAAAACAGATTTTTAACCCTTATTAAATTTTAATAAAAAACTAATAATCAATAAAATAACTAAAAAGAAATTAGAAAGATCTAATAGCTCTTACATTATTTGAAACACTTTTTAAAACATTGGTTTCCTGACCATTACCAAAGTTTACTATCCAAGCTCTATTATCAGATTCTTCTGTTGAACTCCAATATACATCAAACTCAAAAGCTTCACCTCCGTTTGCAGTTGACACTGTATTTATTGTTGATCTATTTTGGTACATTAAGTTTAATTCATGCAAACTAGGTAAATACCAATCTCCATAAGTTACATTATTTTCAACTACTTTTAATTCATTACAAAGTCTTGCAGCATATAAAATACCATCATCACCAATTGCTGCATGTGTAGACATAATTATGGCATTATTTGCTTTACCTGCGTAAACTCCATCACCTTTAGCATAAGTATTACCAAAAGTACCAGAAAACCATTTTGTTGAAGTGCTTAAATTGTCTTTTGCACACACTAAACCATGTTGTCCAGTTTCATCAACCCAAAAAACAATGCCTCCTTTTACAAAATCGCCGACTTTGTAATTAGGAACGTTATCTGCTTTTTTTGCATGCAAAGCATAAGGCACACTAAGCAATTGACTTGTACCAGATATAGTATAATTAGTACCACCTGTAATGTCTGTTTCTGTTTTTATAAAAAAATCTCCTGACCCCCAGTCTATTGAAGCAAAAGCACCTGAAATAACTTTACCTGTTCCTATTTCTATAGTAACTAAACCATTAGTGTTTGTAGTTGGTGAATGTGTTTCTACAAAAACAGCATTTCCTGTTGAAGACCCTTCTAAAATACTTATTTTAAAACTCACACTTGTATCACTAATTAAATTACCATCAGCATTTCTAACAATAGCTTGATAGCTGATTTTTTCTGGTGTTTGAGCTAAAGTAATTCCACAAATTAGTAATGCAATAATTAATTGAATCTTATTTTTCATAGTTAGTTTTTTATAATTTTAAAGATTTTTAAAGACTTTGTATTTCTGTAAACTTTTAACAAATAAATACCTGAAGCAAAATTTTTCATTGGTATAGTAGTGTTGTCATTTTTAATTTTTCCTTTCTTTAACAACCTACCACTGCTATCATACATCGAAAAAATTAAATTTTCTAAAACATTTTCTTTTATTGATAAAACTACTTTATCTTTTGTAGGGTTAGGATACATAATAGCATGTAAAGTAAGGTTTTTATTATCTTGATTAGATAAAGTAAACAACTCTAAGCTTTGCTGAATTCCTTGAGAAACAGAACCATTAGATCCTGTATTTATGCTTGCTACAATTTGACCAATAGTATAACTCACAGAGCCAGCACCACTTACATTACCACCTGAAGACACAACTGTTTCTTGTGAAGCCAATATATTTGTAAGAAAAAGAAAAAAAAGAGTTGATAGAAAACGTTTCATAAGCAAGTTGTTTTTAAATTTAATCAAATCTAAGAAAAGTATTAGCGTAATAAATTTGAGAAAATCTAACAGACAATATTAATAAAAAATAAATATATCATGATTTGATTTTTCAATTTTTGATAATCAATAGCATAAAATCATGTAACTCCTTCATTTGTTTTTTACCAGTTTCTTTACCAACTTGTCCTAAAAAATAAAGTAAAATCCAAACTAAAGGCAATGCTACAACCATGACTAATGGGAAGAAAATAGACTCACTTAAAGATATTCGAGTAAATAATAAAACACAAAAAGCCAGAAAAGTAATACCAATTATAAAATGAACAAACATAAACAATGTCCAAACTTGTGGTTTAGGCCCAAATAACCCTTTTAAAGTTGATGAATTTCCACTCTCTTTTATAACTTCTAGATGTAATTGAGGAGACCAAAAATGACTTTTATTTTCAGGAATATCTAAAAATACATGACCATCAACTATTTTATTTTTATAAATACAATCGTGTTTCTTTAAATAATTAGTTATTCTTTGTAGCAGTTTTTCTGAATTCTCTTCTATAGCTATTGAGAATCTAGGTCTTAAATGAACCTCACTATTTCTTTTTTCTACTAACATAATTATAGTATATTTTAAAACAAACAAATAAAAATACACTTTAAAATTACAATTAATTATCCTTTAGTAAATTGTATCTTTGCAAAAAATTTCATCTTAAAATGAATAGTATAGTTGCCATTGTTGGAAGACCAAATGTTGGAAAGTCTACTTTATTTAACAGACTTGTACAAAGAAGAGAGGCTATTGTTGACGCTGTAAGTGGTGTTACTAGAGATAGGCATTATGGAAAATCGGATTGGAATGGTAAAGAATTCTCTGTAATAGATACTGGGGGTTACACTATTGGATCTGATGATATTTTTGAAGAAGAAATTAGAAAACAAGTTGCTTTAGCAATTGATGAAGCTGACATTATTATTTTTGTTGTAGATGTAGAAGATGGTATAACACCTATGGATGCAGAAGTAGCAAACCTGTTAAGAAAGGTAAAAAAACCAATTTTTATAGCCGTAAACAAAGTTGATAATGCAATGAGAGCTGCAGATGCAGTTGAATTTTACAACTTAGGTTTAGGCGACTATCATACAATATCATCAATAAATGGTAGTGGTACAGGAGATTTATTAGATGCTGTAGCAGAAAAATTAGCTGAACCAGAAGAAGTAGATTTAGAAAAAGATGAGCTTCCAAGATTTGCTGTTGTTGGTAGACCAAATGCTGGTAAATCATCATTTATAAATGCGTTAATTGGTGAAGACAGAAATATTGTTACCAATATTGCTGGTACAACTAGAGATTCTATAGACACAAAGTATAATAGATTTGGTTTCGATTTTAATTTAGTAGATACTGCAGGAATACGTAAAAAATCTAAAGTTAAAGAAGATTTAGAATTTTATTCTGTAATGCGTGCAGTAAGAACTATCGAATATTCTGACGTTATTATTTTAGTTGTTGATGCAACTCGTGGTTTTGAAGGCCAAGATGAAAAGATTTTTTGGTTAGCAGAAAAAAACAGAAAGGGTATTGTTATCTTAATTAATAAATGGGACTTAATTGAGAAAGAAACCAATACTATGCGCGATTTTGAAGCTAAAGTTAGAAAACAAATAGAACCTTTTACAGATGTACCAATCGTTTTTATTTCTGCATTAACCAAACAACGTTTGTTTAAAGCTATAGAAACAGCTGTAGAAGTTTTTGAAAACAGAAAAAACAGAATTGCAACAAGTAAGCTAAATGACACTGTTTTAGAAATTGTAAAAAGCTACCCACCACCAGCAATAAAAGGTAAGTTTGTAAAAATTAAATATTGCATGCAATTACCTACACCTACTCCTCAATTTGCGTTTTTCTGTAACTTACCTCAATATGTAAAAGATCCATACAAACGTTTTGTTGAGAACAAGTTAAGAGAAATTTATAATTTTAGTGGAGTACCTATAACAATTTACTTTAGACAAAAATAACAAAATCAATTCTTTAGTCTTTTTTTTAAAAAAAAAGAAATATATTTTTAGTTCTCAAATAAATAGATAAATTTGCTTGAATCTCATAAACTAAAAATGAAAAAAATATCCTATTTAACCCTTACCCTATTATTTATTTATACATCTTGCTCTAGCCCAACAACTGGTGAAGATGTAGATAATGTTCCTAATGCTGTAGATGATACAGCAACAACAATAGAAAATACAACAGTAAAAATAAATGTTTTAGCTAATGATGATTTTGGTTCTGATGGACCAAACACAGGAGCTATTACACTTACTTCTGGCACATCAGCAAATGGTGGTGTTTTAGCTGTAGACTTTGCTGGCACACCTGATAATCCAACAGACGATAAAATAGATTACACACCTAGTTCAGACTTCACTGGTGTAGATACTTTTGATTACAGAATAATTGATGCTGATGGAGACAGATCTTTAGCAACTGTTACTGTTACAGTTAACCCAGATGATGGTAGTCTTGCTATAGGTGCTACTTTTGAAGATGGCGATTTAAAATTTACTGTTACAAGCAGAGCAAATAAAGAAGTATCTGTAAGTAAAAGTACAGATGATGGTCCTTCAGGAGTATTAAATTTACCTGAAAGTGTTACTAAAGATGGAACTACTTACATGGTTACAAGTATACCAAATGAAGGTTTTTCTTATTGTTATAACATAACAAACGTTACAATACCAAATGGTTACACAAGCATAGGTAGTTTAGCGTTTTATAATGATTATAGCATGACAAGCATTGACATTCCTGACTCTGTAACAGAAATGGGTAATGATGCTTTCGGAATTTGTGTTTCACTAGCTACTGTAAACATACCTTCTGGTACTTCTCATTTATCTGATGGTATTTTTGCAAGTTGTAGAAGTTTAGCTAATATTACTATACCATCTACTATTACAAGTATTGGTACTGGAGTATTTTATGATTGTAGTAGTTTAAACAATGTAACAATACCAAGTAGTGTTACAAATGATAATATGGGTACAGCTGTTTTTGGTTTATGTGCAAGTTTAACAAATGTTACTTTTCCTGATAGCTTTACAACTATACCTAATGAAACTTTTTACGCTTGTAATAACTTAGAAAGTTTTACAATACCTAACAATATTACAAGTATTGGTGCTTCTGCTTTCTACGAATGTAGTGTATTAAAAGAAATAACAATACCTAATACAGTAACAAGTATTGGTAATGCTGCTTTTGGAGCATGTGTAAATTTAACGAAAGCTGTTATACCTGATAATATTACAACTTTACCAGATAATTTATTTTATCAATGTTTTGATTTAGTTGATGTTAACATACCAGCTTCAGCCACTTCTTTAGGTAGTAGTGTGTTTTATGACTGTAATAGTTTACAAAATATAACTATCCCAAATACAGTAACCTCTATTGGGTCAAGTGCTTTTGGTAACTGTACAAACTTAAAAAGCATAACAATTCCTGATGGAATTACAACAATTGAAGAAACAACTTTCTTTAACTGTAGAACAATTACAGAATTTAATATTCCAAGTAGTGTAACAAATATTAAAAAAGGTGCATTTGCTGGTTGTAATAGTATTACTGAAATTACATTACCTGCAGGCATAACTTCAGTTCCAGAAATAGGTTTTTATAACTGTAACAGTTTAACTAAAGTTAATATGCCAAGTAGTGTAACTACTATTGGATCAACTGCTTTTGGCAACTGTGTTAGTATAACATCTTTTGACATACCAAACACAATCACAACAATTTCTGAGCAAGCATTTTTTCAATGCACAAGTTTAACAGATGTATCTATACCAAGTACTGTAACTAGTATTGGAGAAAGAGCTTTTTATAATTGCTCTGTATTAACTAATGTTTCTGTAGATATTGCTTCTCCTTTAACAATAGATGCAAATGTATTTGAATTCATTTCTTTAGGTAACTCTACATTAAAAGTACCAGCTGCATCTGTAAGCACATATACTGCTGCAGATGTTTGGAAAGATTTTGGATCTATAACATCTTTATAATTAAGACTATAAAAAAAGAAACTTAAATTTAAGTTTCTTTTTTTTTGCCCTATTTATAAATTTTAAAATTGTTGAAAACTCTTTAATAATAAAAAGGTTATCACCAAAAAAGTAATATATTTGAAATCGTATTTTTAAAATAGTTTTTTCCCTATTGAAATAAAAAAACTCAAAAAATGACGAACATTTTTGTAGCAAGTGCTATTTCTAGAAATTTAAGAAATAGTTTACTTTGCTTTTTATTGATTATTAGCTATACAGCTATACCTCAAAATCAGATTTCTAAAAAATCTTCTGCAAAAGAATCTTTACCAATAAACTTAAGTAAAGACGATTTATTTAATAAAACAAAACAGCTTATTTCAAATAAAGAGTATAAAAAAGCTAGTAAATTAATGAGAATAAATTATGCTAGATTCTCAGATAATTTTGAAATAAATTGGCTTTATGCTCACGTTTTTTGGTTAAACAATAAGCCTACAAAAGCAAAGACAAAGTTTAAAAAGGCTTACTCTATCAACAACAATAACAAAGAGCTTCAATTAGATTATGCAAGGTTTTTATATCAAAATGGAAAAACTCAAGATTTAGAAAAGTTTCTAAAACAATCTAATAATTACGAAACTAAAGATGCTGAATATTTATTAATGCAAGCCAACTCTAATTTTTGGAAAGGAGATATTAAAAAAGCAAAAGAGAAAATAAAAATTATTAATGAAACCTATCCAAATAGTGATATAACAAAAAAACTAGAAGAAGAAATAGAAGACTTAACAGCTGGTTATATTAGAACTAATTTTGAATATCAAACAGACTCACAACCTTTAAACTATTTTGGAACTCACATTAAAATTGGAGAGTATGTTTCTAGATACTTAAATCCTCAATTAGAAATAAGTAATTATAATTTTTCTCCTCAAAAAGAAAGTGCTTTAATTGTTAATTTAAAAAACGAAATTTATTTTGATCGTATTAAATTATCTGCAACAATTAATGGAGGAATATATGCAAACAATAGTGATAAAACTGATTGGATTGGAGGTTTAAGTCTAAAGAAAAGTCTTTTTGAAAAGACTTCGTTAAAACTAGGTTACATAAAAAATGCATTATTTTCTACTATAGCAAGTACAACCTTTAACTTAACACAACAAACTGGTTTTGCAGAATTAGAACATGAAAATAAGTATGTAATATTTAATGCTGGTTTTAATCATAATTTTTATGATGATGGTAATTATATTAATTCTATTTCTTCATGGATTTTATCACAGCCTTTAAAAGTTTACAAGTTTAGTTTTCAATTTGGTTATGGCTTTAATTACACAGATGCTAAAGATATTTTATTTATCTATGATAATAGTGGTGAAGGAGTTTATGACCCATACTTTACTCCAGAAGAACAACAAATTCATTCTGGTCTTTTTATATTACAATACACACCTACTAAAGACTTAACTATAAAAGGTAAGTTAAATTATGGTATAGAAGCTATAGTTCAAAATCCATATCCTGTTGAAGTGGCACCAAATGATTTTGAAATTGGTGGTTTTTATGAAGCTCCTTTTGATTATATGGATATTGAAGGTTCCATTAATTACAATTTTTCGAAAAAATTCTCTGTGAATGCAACATATATTTTTCAAGAAACATTTTTCTATGATAGACAAAATATTAATGTCGGATTAAACTTTACATTTTAAATGAATTCGAAATTAAGAGACGATTTATGGCAATTTAAAGAAGCTAAAAAAATAAATAATTTTGATAAGGCTGTTTTTTTAGGACTTACTTTTGCTGGTATTGCAAGTATGTTTTATTTAACAGAATGGTGGTTTAGAGGAGAACATATAGCCAATCTATTCTTATTTATTTTACTTACGCTTTTTTTCTTTTATGGATTATTAAGGGTGGCTTTAGTTTGGATTAATTATCTAAGAATTCAAAAACCATTAGAAGTACCCACACCAGAAGAAAATTTAAGTGTTGCCGTATTTACAACCTCTGCTCCTGGAGAACCTTTATCTATGTTCGAAAACACTTTTAAAGCTCTTAAAAATTTAAATTACCCTCACACAACATACTTATTAGATAGTACAGAAGACATAGCTTTTAAAGAACTAGCAGAAGAACATGGAGTTGTCTGGTTAGATTTAGCAAATATACCAGGAGCCAAAGCTGGTAAAATAAATGAAACATTAAAAAGAACAAAAGAAGACTTTATATTAATTTTAGATCCAGATCATATTGTTTTTCCAAACTTTTTAGACCAAACATTAGGTTTTTTTAAAGATGAAAAAGTTGGGTTTGTACAAGTTAGCCAAGGTTATTATAACATGTATCGTTCTTTTACAGCAAAAGGCGCAGCAGAACAAACCTATACTTTTTATGGACCAACTCAAATGGGGCTTTTTGGGTATGGAAGTGCGGTTGCAATTGGTGCAAATTGTACTTTTAGAAGAAAAGCTTTAGAAAGTATTGGGGGACATGCACAAGGTTTAGCAGAAGACCTACAAACCTCTTTAAGAATACATGCAGAAGGATGGAAATCTATTTACAATCCTGTAATAGTAAGTCGTGGTTTAGTACCAGAAGATTTTACATCATTTTGTAAACAACAATTAAAATGGGCAAGAGGTGTTTTCGAATTATTGTTTGATGAAATTCCAGGTACTCTTAAAAAATTAACTTTTTGGCAGAAGTTATCTTATTTATCAATAGGTACATACTATTTATTTGGCCCAATTACTGCGTTTTTTATATTTATACCTCTATTATTTTTTACTACAAAAATAAGTCCAGCAGCAATGGATTTTACAGAATTTATAATATTAGGTAGTCCAATATTAATTATTGCATTAATTATATATGCATATGCTCAAAAATTTCTCTGTGATCAGAAAACAGAAAAAGGAATTCATTGGAGAGGAATGGTCTTGAAATATTCTTGTTGGCCAGTTTTTACATATGCCTTTTATTTAACGCTAATCAATAAAAAAATTCCTTATATTCCCACAGCAAAAATAGCAGTAAAAGGGTTTATGAATCCTTTTGTAAAACCATTAATTTGGTACTGTATATTATTCATTTTAATGATAACTGGTGTTTATATAGAACGTCGTTATTATATCCCCGAAAGTGAATTAATTCTAACAGCAAAGAAAACTTGGGCCATGATTGGTTTTGCTTTAATAGCATTTATACAATTTATTGGTGGAATTGGAGCTGCATATAAATCATTATTTATAAAAGCAGAAAATGCATGGAGTAGAATAAAAGTAAAAGAAAACAAAAGTATTATAGTAAAAAACAACTAACACATGAAAGTAGTAATATTAGCAGGGGGTTTTGGAACCAGATTAAGTGAAGAAACACATAGTATACCTAAACCAATGGTTAAAATTGGAGATAAACCAATTATATGGCACATTATGAAACATTACTCGAGTTTTGGTTTTAATGAGTTTGTGATTCTTGGAGGTTATAAGTGCTATGTAATTAAAGAATATTTTGCCAATTATTTTTTACATCAATCAGATGTAGAATTTGATATTGAAAACAATTCAATGAAAATATTAGATTCTAATTCAGAAAACTGGAAAGTAACCATTTTAGACACTGGTTTACATACAATGACTGGTGGTAGAATTAAAAGAGCTGCAAAATATTTAAATGAGCCATTCTTTTTAACTTATGGTGATGGTGTTAGTGATGTAAATATTAAAAATCTTTATGACTTTCATAATTCTCACAATCAAAAAGTAACTATGACTTGTGTACAACCAGATGGAAGATTTGGTGCAGTAGACATTAATTCAGAAACAAGTGTAATAAATACTTTTATGGAAAAACCGAAAGGAGATGGAGCTTGGATTAATGGTGGCTTTTTTGTTTGTGATCCAGAAGTAATTGACTATTTAGAGGATGATACAACAATTTTTGAAAGAAAACCTTTAGAAAACTTAGCAAATGATAATGCATTAGCTGCTTTTAAACATAAAGGATTCTGGAAACCAATGGATACATTAAGAGATAAAAATCAATTGGAAGATAAATGGAAACAAAACCTAGCTCCTTGGAAAACATGGTAGAATTTGAATCTCTTTTTAATGGCATTTACAGTGGTAAAAAAGTACTTTTAACTGGTCATACAGGTTTTAAAGGTTCTTGGTTAGCTCTTTGGCTAGAAAAAATGGGTGCTTTTGTTTATGGTTTTTCTTTAAAAAACACAGATGAACTAAATCATATTGAGCTTTTAAACCTAAATATCAACGAAAAAATTGGTGATATTAGAAATTTAGATGTACTTCAAGAGTACTTTAATGAAGTACAGCCAGATATCGTATTTCATCTAGCTGCCCAAGCTTTAGTAAGACCATCTTATGATGACCCTATAGAAACTTATTCTACTAATGTTATGGGAACACTTCATGTTTTTGAAGCATGTAGAAAAACTCCATCAGTAAAAGCTATTGTAAATGTAACTAGTGACAAATGTTATGAAAACAAAGAATGGCTTTGGGGTTATAGAGAAAACGAACCAATGGGTGGTTATGACCCATATAGTGCTTCAAAAGGCTGTTCAGAAATACTAACCTCATCTTACAGAAACTCTTATTTTAATGTAAATGATTATGGTAAAAAACATAACGTTTTATTAGCAAGTGGAAGAGCAGGAAATGTAATTGGTGGTGGTGATTGGGCTGTAGACAGATTAATACCAGATATTGTTAAAGCAACTGCTATAAACGAAGCTGTATTAATTAGAAATCCTAAAGCCACTAGACCTTGGCAACATGTTTTAGAGCCTTTAAGCGGATATCTTAATCTAGGAGCAGCATTACTTAAAAAAGATGTAACAAAAGCGGAAGGATTTAATTTTGGCCCAGATAATAATAGCAATTTACAAGTTGGTGATATTGTAACTTTATCTCATAATTATTGGAATGATATTCAGATTAAGATTAATGAGAATAAAGATGAGCACCATGAAGCTAATTTACTGATGCTAGATTGTACAAAAGCAAATAAAGCTTTAAAATGGAAAGCTGTTTGGGGTATAGACAAAACAATAAGTACTACAATTAATTGGTATAAAAAATATTATGAAAATAATGATATAAATTCTTTAGAAGATTTATCAAATTATGTTTCTGATGCAAAAGCTGCAAATATTTTATGGGCACAATAAGTCTTAAGAATAAAAAAATTATAGTTGTAGGAGGTAATGGCTATTTGGGTTCTTTTTTAGTAAAAGCTTTAAAAGAGAAAGAAGCTAAGGTTTTTATAATTTCTAAAAATTGTAAAAATTCTGACAATGAATTTAGAGTTGATATCACAAATTTTGAAGATGTTAACACAATTATCCAAAAAATTAATCCTGATATTGTTTACCATTTAGCAGCAAACATTAGTAGAACAAGAGATTTTTCTATTTATAATTCTATGGCTGCTGTTAATGTAGATGGCACATTAAATATTCTTAAATCATTAGAAAATATAGACTCTCATTTTATATTTACCTCATCTAGTGAAATTTATGGAAATAATATTTCTCCTTTTAAAGAAGATCAAGCTCCAAAACCAGTTTCTCCATATTCTTTAACTAAGATTAATGCAGAAATGCTAATCGAAACTTATTGTAAAAACTACAATAAAAAATATACTAATCTAAGATTATTTAACTTTTTTGGTGAATTTATGCCTGAAGATTTTTTTATTCCTCAAATGATAAAAACACTTAAAAGAGGCGAAGATTTTTTAATGACAAAAGGAGAGCAAGTTAGAGACTTTTTATATGTAAAAGATGTTGTAAATGCTTTACTTTTAACAGCAGAAAATACAAATTCTCAAAATCAAACATTAAATGTTTGTAGTGGTGTTGGTACTAAGTTAAATGAGCTAGCATCTTCTATAAATAATTATATAGAATCAAAAGCCAAAGTTGTTGTAGGAGCAATCCCTTACAGAGATAATGAAGTTTGGGAAATGATTGGTAGTAATACAAAAATTAAGAATAAAATAGGTTTTGAACCTAAATATACTGTTGATGAGGGTATTAAAATCCTTATAAATCACTTATAAATTATGTCGAAAATTAAAAAAACATCAAGAAGACTTGTTAACGTAGCTATAGCTTTAGTTGTTGGTTATATTGTTATCTATGGTTTTGCAGCTTTAAGTAAAAGATCTAAAGGACCATTGGGTGGATTTTTAGAGAACGTTAGCAACATGGTTCAAAATATAGAACGCGATGCAATATTAGAGAAAAGAGAAAATTTAAGAAGTAATAAATTAGAATGGTTTAAAGATCAAAGAAAAAATAAGTTCTCTTTGTTAAAAACAAAATATATTCTTTTTGGTGCTTCTGATGATAGCAAAGAATCATATGAAAATATATTTAACTTAGAAGATTCATTAGCTTTAACATTTCCAATCATTAGTATTTATGGTGCTTGGGGAGAAAATGCAGAGTACAAATTTCCAAGAAATGAAGTTGATGCGATCATAAGAGTAGGTTCTATACCAATGATTACTTGGGAACCTTGGTTAGATAAATTCTCTGTAGAAAACTTCCCTAATATTAGTCCTATAGAAACCAGGAATAAAAAAGGGATGGCATCTGTTGCAGCTGGGCACTATGATGCATATATTAAAGAATGGGCTACAGAAGCAAGAAAGGTAAATTATCCTATTTATTTACGAGTTGGTCATGAAATGAATGACCCATATCGTTATCCATGGGGTCCACAAAACAATGAGCCAGAAGAGTTTGTAGCTGCTTATAAACATATTAGAGACGTATTTGAGAGTGTTGGTGCAAAAAATGTGATTTGGGTTTGGAGTCCGCATTTAACCTATGGTAAATTTCAAGAATACTATCCAGGAACAGACTATGTAGATGTAGTTGCTACAGGTGCACTAAATTACGGTACAAGTACAAGTTGGAGTGATTGGTGGACTTTTGAACAAATTTTTGGTAATTATTACAAAACATTAGAGTCTTTTTATAAACCAATTATGTTAGCTGAATTTGGTTCTTTAAAACCTGGTGGAGATAGAGCTCAATGGTTTGCAGATGCTTTTAATAGATTTCAATTTAAATACCCTTATGTAACATCTATTGTTTTCTTTCATTATTCAAGTGATGGAAGTACAACTTATAAAAATGTAGATTGGTATATTAAAGATGATTCAGAAGTTACCACAGCTATTAAAAATGAGCTTAAAAATTGGGACCCAAAAAGTAAACAACCAGACATTAAATAGATTCTAAAGATTAAAAAATAAATCTTTATTATTATTTTAAACTATTTTTTTAGTAACCTATTGTAGTTACTAATGTAACATTATACAAAATATTACGTCTAAACAGATGTTAACTTACAATTACGTAAATTTGCACATAATATTTTGTTTGCATGAATGTAAAAATATCTAATAATGTTTCTCATGTGGAGTTACCTTTAGAACTCCATATTTCTTTTAATAAAGTTTTGTCTTTGTTTGAGAAATACTCTCATGAGGATTTTTCTGATCATCCATTTTATGAAGCAGCAAACAAAATGGTTAATGTCTTTTTTAATAATAAAGATTTAAAAGACGGTTTTAAAGATGAAGATCTTTTAGAAAAATATAGTAAAGAAATAAATTTAGTACTAGATCCATTATTTCCAGAACCTTTACTTTTAAATGAAATTAAAGCAGCAACTGTTCCTTTTTCTTTCACCTCATTTAAATTTACAACTCGTTTTCAAAACATTTTAAATAATGCTGGAGACGATTATAAATTAAAAGTAAGAAACTTTGAAGAAGACAGTATGTACATTATGGCATGTACCTATATACTAGCAACTGTTTATGATTTTAAGGTAGATGTTAAAAGACCTTTTTATTTTGATATTCCAGACAAAACAACTGGAACAATGAAATATTACAGAGCTACTTTTAACGCAGATTTTTCTGAAATTACACCAACTGCAAACGCACCAAAATTAACACAAGAAGATTTTAGACATCTCTTAAACAACTATGATAATATTGATATTTGGAAAGAGAAATTCCCTCCAAATAGCTATGTTTTTAAAGGTTTTGGATTAATTAGTTTATTTGATGTTACTTCAGAAGAAATGGTATCTACCATAAAAGCCAACTTATTATCTGGAGGTGACAATTTAATTTACAGACTTCAAAATAATTTAAGAGATTTTTATAGCATAAAAGATTTATTATTAGGCTATTCTATTTTTGACAATATCAACCATAAAATTTGTCAAAATAAAATTAAAAGAACAAACAGTATTATCTTAAATAATAATGACGAAATAAATTGCTCTTCATCTTATTTTTGTGATAGTATCATGCAAAAAGTTTTTGTAGAACATGAAACTTTTATCATCTCTGACGTTGGTGAATATGGGCAAGCTACTAATGAAAATGGTTTTTATAAAACACTATATAACTCAGGTATAAAAAGTATTATAATTATACCAATAAAAGCAACAGTAAATGGTGATTTAGCACTTTTAGAAATAGCTTCTCCAAGATCTTATGATTTAAATTCTGTTAACATTAATAAATTAAAAGATATTATTCCTGTTTTTGAAGCTGCTGTAAAAAGATCTTCAGAAGAAAGACTAAATATTTTAGAAGCAACTATTCAAGAAAATTACACCTCTATTCATAGTGCAGTTAAATGGCGTTTTTATGAAGCTGCAGAAAAGTATTATGAAGAATTACAGTCTAATGAAAATGCAAAATTAGAAGAAATTGTTTTTGATGATGTTTATCCATTATTTGGACAGTGTGATATTAAAGGCTCTTCTGATGCAAGAAATAATGCTATACAAGAAGATTTAACAACACAATTAAACCTTGCTATAAATGTTTTAAAAGAAGCTTGCGAAAAAGAAAACTTACCTATTTACAAAGAGTTAATGTTTAGAGTTTCTACTTATCTAAAAGATGTAAAAAGTGGTTTAAATGCTGGAGATGAAATAAATATTTTAGATTTCTTAAAAAGAGAAATATATCCAATTTTTGGTCATATTAGAGTTTTAAGTCCATCACTTCATGAAAAAGTAGACGTGTATATGGATCGTTTAGATGATGATTTAGAAGTAGTCTACGAAAAGAGAAAAGAATATGAAGATAGTGTTACTCTTTTAAATGAAAAACTAGCAAGTTTTATTGATAAAAAACAAAAAGAAGCTCAAAAAATGTACCCTCATTATTTTGAGAGATATGTTACAGATGGTGTCGAATTTAACATGTATATAGGTCAGTCTATTACTAAAGAAGATAGTTTTGATGACATCTATTTATTTAATTTAAGATTATGGCAATTACAAACCATTTGCGAAATGGAAAACATTGCTTACAACCAACTACAAAATATGAATCATGAATTAAGAGTTGCTTCTTTAATTCTAATTCATAATAATCCTATGGCTATTAAATTTAGAATGGATGAAAAACAATTTGATGTAGATGGTGCTTACAATATTAGATACGAAATCATTAAAAAAAGAATTGACAAAGCATTTATAAAAGGCACAGAAGAACGCTTAACTGTTCCTGGTAAAATTGCAATTGTTTATTCTCAAGATAAAGATGCTTTAGAATATATTAAATACATTAACTTTTTACAATCTAAAGATTTACTGGGTAATATAGAATACTTACAATTAGAAGATTTACAAGGAGTTTCTGGTTTAAAAGCTTTACGTGTAGAAGTTATTTATCAAAAAGATTTTGATGGTAAAACAAGTATAACTTTAGAAGAGCTTTTAACTCAAATCGAATCTTAAACAGGCGTAATTTCTTGCATTCTAAAAGCAAGCGCAAATGCTATAACACTTACTATTATACCTATCATAAAAACTGTGTAGGTTATTCTTAATAAGCCGTATTTTCTATTTAAAACTAGCCCTAAGAAATATAAATCTTTGGTTAAAGAACCATATAAATAATCTCTATCTTTCATCATTTCAGAAATTCCCCACTCAAACTCATCTAACTTCATTTTATGAAAGTTTCCAAAGAAGATTAAGTTCACTTTTTTATTAGCAACATCTTCTTTCGTAAATTTTCCTTGAGTAACATTTGGTCTTGTAGCCATAATAGAAAGTATCATACAAGCAACTGTAAATAAGATAAATATAACAGAAGGCACTAATAAATAATCGTTTGATGGATTATCTAATTTTGGAATTAATGTTGAAAAAGACATAGATATAATAATTGCATTTACAGACAGTAAAATATTAGCTTTTGTATCTGCAATATCACTTAAAGTAATATGATTTCTTAAAGCCACTCTAAACATAGTTTCTATACCTCTTTCTGGAGATTCTACTTTATGTTTTTTAATTTGAAGAGATGCTTCTTTTTGATTAAATTTTCTTAAATCTTTTTTTAAGCTTTTTTGATTTTTTATCAACTTCGCCAAGTTTTTAGCTTTGGCTTTACTCCAGTTTTTTAAAGCATAATCTGTATGAAATTTTTGAGTATCTGTAAAGAAATGAATATTCTCTTTTATCCATCCTTCATCAGTAAATTTTTTTGCACCAGTTAACTCCCACTCTTTTCTTAAAAGTGCAGCATAATCAAAAAACTTCTTAGAAGCTAAATGTGCACAATCTGCATCAATTATAATTTTTTCTAAAAGAGAAGTGGGTGTTGCACCCATTTTAGTGGCTAAAATAATGTTAGATATTATTTCTATATCTTCATCAGAAACTTTGTTTTCTTTTAACCATTTTGTTGCAATTTTAACACTTTCTTCCTCATGGTCTTCTGCACCATGAATAAATCCTATGTCATGAAACCATGCTGCAATAAGTACTTTATTTTTATCTTCTTCTGAGACCTCTATACTTTCACAAATTTCATTGGTTTTACCAACAACCCTTTGAGTGTGAGAAATATTATGATATATATAATTTTTATTTAAATTTTTGTTTAAAAAATTTAAAACATAAAGTTCTGCCTTTTCAATTAATTCACTCATCTCAAAAAAATTTACATTCAAAAATAGTGAAATTAATCAACTTTTAATTGCGCTATTTTAGTTGTAATTTTATAGTGATTTTTGAGACAAACGAAATCTAAAAGAATATTATATGATTACATGGAAAGATATTATCAGCTACACCAATAAAGGAAACTTAAAACCCGATAAAAAAGTTGAAAAAACTGAACAAGAATGGAAAGAAATTTTAACTCCAGAACAGTTTAGAATTACAAGACTAAAAGGAACAGAGAGACCACATTCTGGAGCACTTTGTAGCATTTATGATGAAGGTAAATATAATTGTGTTTGTTGTAATACTCCATTATTCGATTCATCAATTAAATTTAATTCTAGTAGTGGCTGGCCTAGCTTTACACAACCTATAAAAGAAAATGCTATAAAGTACCATAAAGACATTTCTTTTGGTATGGTTAGAGTTGAAGTACTTTGTAATATTTGTGATGCTCATTTGGGTCATGTTTTTCCTGATGGACCAGAACCAAGTGGTTTACGTTATTGTATTAATTCAGAATCAATGGTTTTAGATAAGACAGATGAATAACCTACAAGTTGCTACAGTTGGTGGAGGCTGTTTTTGGTGCACAGAAGCTGTGTTTCAAGAAGTAAAAGGAGTTAAAAAAGTAAATTCTGGTTATGCAGGTGGTAATGCACCAGGCAAACCTACGTACAGAGAAATTTGTTCTGGTTTAACTGGTCATGCAGAAGTTATTCAAATAACATTTGATGCAGATGTAATTTCTTATCAAGATATTTTAGTCATTTTTATGACTACTCATGATCCTACAACACTAAACAGACAAGGTGCAGATAGAGGTACACAATACAGATCAGTAATTTTTTATCATGATGAAAATCAACATAGAATAGCAAAAGAGGTTTTATCGCAATTACAACCTTATTTTAATGATAAAATTGTTACAGAAATAAGTGAGTTACCTATTTTTTATGATGCTGAACAAGAACATCAAGATTTTTATAAAAACAATATTGGTTATGGTTATTGTACTTACGTTATAGAACCAAAACTTTCTAAGTTAAGAAAACTACATTCAGATAAACTAGCATGATTTTAAACATCAAAGACAATTTTACAAAAGAATTACCTTCAGATCCAATTCTTGAAAACTCAAGAAGACAAGTTACTGAAGCTGTTTTTTCTTATGTAAATCCAAAAAAAACAAAAGATCCAAAAGTTATTCATACATCAATTGAGATGGCAAATGAATTAGGTCTTTCTGCAGATGATTTAAAATCTGAATTCTTTAAAGATATTGTTACTGGTAATAAAATATATCCAAATACAAAGCCCTATGCTATGTGTTATGCAGGTCATCAATTTGGTCAATGGGCAGGACAATTAGGTGATGGAAGAGCCATCAATTTATTTGAAGTTGAACACAATAACAAAAACTGGAAAGTACAATTAAAAGGCGCAGGTGAAACTCCTTATTCTAGGTCTGCAGATGGTTTAGCTGTTTTACGCTCATCTATAAGAGAATATTTATGTGCAGAAGCTATGTTTCATTTGGGTGTACCTACAACAAGATCGTTGTCTTTAAGTTTAACTGGAGACCAAGTTTTACGAGATGTTATGTATAATGGAAATCCAGCTTATGAAAAAGGAGCTATAGTTTCTAGAATATCACCATCTTTTTTACGTTTTGGAAACTTTGAAATTTTTGCTGCTAGAAATGATGTAAAAAATTTAAAAATCTTAACTGATTATACAATAAAACATCATTTTTCTCATCTAGGGAATCCATCAAAAGAAACATATGTCAATTTTTTTAAGGAGGTTTCTGAACGTACTTTAGATATGATTATTCATTGGCAAAGAGTTGGTTTTGTTCATGGAGTTATGAATACAGACAACATGTCTATTTTAGGTTTAACTATAGATTATGGACCTTATGGATGGTTAGAAGGTTTCGATTTTGGTTGGACACCCAATACCACAGACAGACAAAACAAAAGATATAGATATGGTAATCAACCTAACATTGGTTTATGGAATTTATATCAATTAGCAAATGCATTATACCCATTAATTGAAGATGCAAAACCTTTAGAAGATATATTAAACCAATATAAAATTGATTTTGAAAATAAATCATTACAGATGATGAAGTCTAAATTAGGACTTTTTAATAATGATAAAAATGACATTGAGCTGATTCATAACTTAGAAGATAATTTACAATTAACAGAAACAGATATGACTATTTTCTTTAGAGTTTTAAGTAATTTTAAAGAAGCTAATGTTGCTTTTAAATTAATTGAAAATGCTTTTTATGATGTTAATCATATTTCTGAAGAAATTAAAATCTCTTGGAATAATTGGTTTTTAAAATATCAAAACAGATTAGAAAAAGAAAATTTAACTCATCTAGAAAGAAAAGAAAAAATGGATGCTGTTAATCCTAAATATGTTTTAAGAAATTACATGGCACAATTAGCAATAGATGATGCAAATAAGGGTGATTACAAATTAATTGATGAATTATACCAATTGCTAAAAAAACCATACAAAGAACAACCAGAAAATGAAAAATGGTTTGCAAAAAGACCTGAATGGGCTAGAAATAAAATAGGTTGTTCTATGCTTTCTTGTAGTTCTTAAATAAAAAAAGTAATTTAGTTATCTACTACAACTTATATGATACACGAACTAAAAGAAATAATACATCAAGCATTAATTAATCAAGAAAAAGGATTAAAAAATGTTTTGGCTTCTGTTGTTTTTTTAGACGGTTCTTCTTACAGAAAGCCAGGTGTAAGAATGTTAATTTCTGAAGATTTAAATTCTGTAGGTGCTGTTAGTGGTGGTTGTGTAGAAAAGGAAATAATTCATCGTTCAAAAGCTGTTTTTGAAAACAATACAGCTAAAATTATTACTTACGATGGTAGATACAGACTTGGCTGTGAAGGTATCTTATATATTTTATTAGAGCCTTTTACTATTAAAAAAGAGTTTTTAGAAGATTTTACCAAAGCAACCTCAAAAAGAGAATCTTTAAAAATAGAAAGTTACTTTATTAAAAAGGATGAAACTTCTGGTGATTTTGGGTCTATAGTAACGTTTGAAAATAATAAGAAATTTCAATTTTTAGATGCTACAATTAATCCTAAAAATGAATTCGATTGTTTTACACAAATACTGCAACCTGCATTTAGATTAATTATCATTGGTGGAGAGCATGATGCAGTAAAGTTATGTAAAATAGCAGCTAATTTAGGTTGGGAGATTGAAGTTATTACTTCTGCAAAAGATCCTAAAACATTGCATGATTTTCCTGGAGCAAAAAGTGTTGCTGGTGAAAGCCCTGAGACTATATCTTTTTCAGGGATTGAAGAAAATACAGCTATTGTAATTATGAATCATAGTTACGTACAAGACTTAAAATACGTTACAAAACTTAGTAAATATCGTCCAAAATACATTGGAATTTTAGGGGCACCTAAAAGAAGAGAACGTTTATTTAATGAACTTTTTGAGTTTGTACCTGACATATCTGAAGAATTTTTAGATCAAATTTACACGCCTGCTGGTTTACATATTGGAGCACAAACTCCTGAAGAGATTGCTATTTCTATTATTGCAGAAATACTGTCTGTTATTAGAAACAAAGAGCCTTTTTATTTAAGAAATATAACTGATAAAATTCACAATTCTTAAATGTCTAAAATTGCTATTGTTATTTTGGCTGCAGGCAAATCTCTAAGAATGGGTTTTGCAAAACAGATCATAAGAATAAATAATGAACCTTTATTAAAAATTACATTAGATAAAATCGAATCTATTTCCGAGGACACGTATTGTGTTTTAGGTGCAAATAAAGATTTAATTTTAGAAGAAATTCATTTTAATAATACAGTAGTAATTGATAATCTTAACTATGAAAAAGGATTAAGCTCTAGCATTAGTATTTGTATAGAATTTTTTGAGAAAAAAAATCTTAATTATGATGGCGTTTTATTTGTTTTAGGAGATCAACCTGCCATAGAAACTGAATACTTTTTATCAATAATTAAGACGTTTAATGAACACAAAACAAAAATTATTGCAACAAATTATGATGGAAAAGCTGGTGTACCTGCTCTATTTCCTAAATCATTTTTTAAAGAATTAAAAATCATTAAAGGAGATAAAGGAGCAAGAGAAATACTCAAAAACAAACCAAAAAGTATTATTTTCGAGTCTTTTAAAACTAATCTAGTAGATATAGATACAAATAAGGATCTAATTGATTATAACAAATAAAATATACAATGAAATTTTCTAGATTACTCTTCTATATTTTTACCACTAGTATATTCATTTCTTGTGCTACAATTAAAATGCAGATTAAAGAAGGTCACACCTTTAAACCAAATAAAGAATCAGAAGTATTACATTCATTTTATTTAATTGGAGATGCAGGTAATTCTGAGTTATCTAAGAAAGATTCAGCACTTGTACTTTTAGAAAAAGAAATTACTAAAGCTAAGAAAAATTCTACCTTAATTTTTCTTGGAGATAATGTTTACCCAAAAGGTATACCTAATAAAAAAGACAAGTTATATAAACTTGCAAAACACAGGCTAGATGTTCAAATAGATATTGCAAAAAAGTTTCCAGGAAGAACTTTATTTATCCCAGGAAATCATGATTGGTATAGTGGTTTAGATGGCTTAAAAAAACAAGAAAAACTAGTTGAAGATGCATTAAAAAAGAAAAGTTTTGAACCAGATAATGGTTGCCCAATAGAGAGAATTGAAGTTAATAAAGATATCAACATTATTGTAGTAGATTCTCATTGGTATGTAACTAATTGGAACAAACATCCTGGAATTAATGACAAATGTGAAATTAAAACTAGAACTAAATTTTTTGAAGAATTTGAAGGCGAAATAAAAAAATCTCAAGGAAAAACTACTATTGTTGCATTACACCACCCAATGTTTACTAATGGTCCTCATGGAGGTTTTTATTCTTTTAAAAGCCACATGAAACCCACTCCTATTTTAGGTAGTGCTTTAAATATTTTAAGAAAAACATCTGGTGTTACAGATACAGATCAACAAAACGAAAAATACAACGAATTAAGAAATAGAATAATAACGATAGCTCAAGAAAACGAAAAAATTCTTTTTGTTTCTGGACACGAACATAGTTTACAATATATTGTAAGAGATAATTTGCCTCAAATTGTAAGCGGCTCAGGTTCTAAAATGACTGCTGTTAAAAATGTAAATGGAGGAGTTTTTGGTTATGGTACTCAAGGATTTGCTAGGTTAGATGTTTATAAAGATGGTTCTTCTACAGTACATTTTTACACTGCAAAAGATAAAAAAATAGTTTTTGAAGCTAATGTATTTAATGCTGATAGTAAACATTATTTTAAAGACTTCCCAAACGCAAAACTAAAAGTAAAAAAAGCATCTGTTTATTCAGATAATGAAGTAAATAAAACTGGTTTTTACAATTTTATATGGGGAGAACGTTATCGTAAATATTTTGGTAAAAAAATTTTAGCCCCAACAGTTAGTTTAGACACATTATTAGGTGGCTTAACTCCAATGAGAAGAGGTGGAGGTCATCAATCAAAATCATTAAGATTAAAAGACAAACAAGGTAGAGAGTATGTAATGAGAGCTCTTCGTAAAAATGCAGTGCAATATTTACAAGCTGTTGTATTTAAAGATCAATATGTAGAAGGTATGTTCGAAGATACTTTTACAGAAAGTTTGTTAATGGATGTATTTACAGGCTCACATCCTTATGCTCCATTTACAATTGATAAATTAGCTGAAGCCATAGATATTTATCATACAAAGCCAGTATTATATTACGTGCCAAAGCAAAAAAGTTTAGGTGAATTTAATGTTGATTATGGTGATGAATTATATATGATTGAAGAAAGAACTGATGAAGGTCATGGAGATAAGAAAAATTTTGGTTTTTCTAACAATCTTATAAGTACAGATGATTTAAGAAAAAATCTATTAAAAGATGAAAAATATGTATTAGACCAAGAAACATACATAAGAGCTAGATTGTTTGATATGTTAATTGGAGATTGGGATAGACACCAAGATCAATGGAGATGGGCTGAATTTAAAGAAGGAGATAAAATTGTATACAGACCAGTACCAAGAGATAGAGATCAAGCCTTTTCTGTTTTTGGTGATGGTTTTTTACTAAGATTCTTAACAAGTGTAATGCCAGGTTTAAGAGGTATGCGTTCTTATAATGAAGATTTAAAAGCACCAAAATGGTTTAGTTATTCTGCATATCCTTTAGATATGTTGCTTATAAATGCTAATAAAGAAATTTGGGACAAGCAAGTTGCAAGAATTCAATCACAAATTACAGATGAAGTTATTGAAGATGCAATGAATAAATTTCCTGATGAAGTAAAAGATGAAACCGTTAATGATATTAAAAGAAAACTTAAAGGTAGAAGAAGTAACCTTCAAAAGATTTCTGATCGCTATTACAAATACTTAAATGAATTTCAAGTAATTACTGGTACAAATAAAGACGATTGGTTTGATATTGAACGTTTTGTAAACGGAGATACAAAAATTACAATTTATAGAATTAAAGATGGTAAAAAATCTGATATTGTTATAGAAAGAAGGTTTTCTAAAAAAATAACCAAAGAAATTTGGATTTATGGCCTTGATGATGATGATGTATTTAACGTTACTGGATACAATGGAAAAAATTCAATAAAACTAAAAATTATTGGTGGTTTAAATAATGACATTTATGATATTAAAGCACCAAAAAACATAAAAATTTACGATCAAAAATCTAAAAAAAATACTTTTAAAACTCCTAATGTATCTAAAAAACTGACAGATGATTATGATACTAATACTTTTGAATATAAAAAATTAAAAAGTTCATCAAACACAATTTCACCTGCAATAGGTTTTAACCCAGATGATGGTATAAAAGTAGGTTTAAAGAATATTATTTTAGTAAATGGTTTTGATAGAAATCCTTTTACATCTAAACATGAAATCTCTGGCTTTTACTTCTTTGCTACACAAGGATATGAACTTAAATATTCTGGTGAATTTGCAAATGTATTTAAGCATTGGAATTTAGGTTTACAAGCAGGTTATAATAGCCCTAACTTTGCTAGAAACTATTTTGGTCTTGGAAATAACACTTTAAATCCAGAAGCACAAAAAGAAGATCCTAATTTAGATTTTAATAGAGTTAGAATAGAACGATTTAATGTGGGTTCTTTTTTACAATGGAGAGGTCATTTAGGAGCAAAAATTAAAGTAGCATTAGATTATCAAAGTTTTAATGTAGAAAGAACTCCTGGTCGTTTTTTAGAAACTGAATTCAACCAAAACAATAGACTTTTTTCTACACAACAGTTTGCTAATCTAGAAGCTGGCTATTATTACAGACATACAGATAATGAAGCTTTCCCTACATTAGGTGTAGAGTTTGAAACTAAACTAGGGTATACTACTAACTTAAATGAAAGTAGAAATTTTGGGTATAATATCAGTTCTTTAGCTATAGATCATAAGGTAATTCCTAATGGCAAATTAGTACTTGCTTCTAAAGTAAAAGGACATTTTAATTTTGGAAACGATTTTGAGTTCTATCAAGCAGCTAATATTGGAGCAAATGAAGGTTTAAGGGGTTTTAGAAATGAACGTTTTAATGGAAAAAATTCGTTTGTTCACACCACTGATTTAAGATGGAATATGAGTAGATTTAAAACAGGATTATTACCTTTAAGTATTGGTATTTATGGTGGTTTTGATTATGGTAAAGTTTGGGGGACACCTAATGACAGATTATTAATACCAAATAATATTACTAAACTTCACACATCTAAGGGTGGTGGTGTTTTCTTTAATGCTGCAAATATGTTTGTTGGTAGTATTGGTTATTTTAATAGTATAGACGGTTCTCGATTAGAATTTAGTTTAGGTTTCGATTTTTAATATGAATGATATAGCATTATTTTTTGGTTCCTTATTTGGAATGTTATCAATTGTTTTTGGAGCTTTTGGAGCTCATTTATTAAAGAAAAAATTAACTCAAGATCAGTTACAGAGTTTTGAAACTGGAGTTAAATACCAAATGTATCATGCAATTACATTGTTGGTTCTAGGGTTTAATTTAAAAGAGAGTTCAAGTATTGATATATATATTATTTACAGCTTTATTATAGGAGTATTTCTATTTTCTTTTTCAATTTACGGTTTAGTATTATCAGCAGCAAATCATAAAAAGATGAAGTTTTTAGGACCGATTACTCCATTAGGAGGTTTGTTTTTAGTATTGGGTTGGGGTTTATTATTATATCAATTTTTAATCAATTTTTAATTGATATAAGTTACCACCTTCTCCACCAGACTTTTCATCTGTAATAAGTATATTATTATTATCTATAAAGCTAATGCTTTCTTTTTGAGAATAGTGTTTTAGATCTATTTCTTTTACTTTACCAGATAAAAATTGATCGTCTTTAAACTCTGAAAACACTAAAATATTTTTTTGAGAAAGTAATATAACTTTTTTTCCATCATCAGAAATATCTACAGAGGTTATCCAAGAATCATTTTTTTTACCATTGTCAAACTCTCCAATAAGTTTTGCAGTATGTTTTCCTTTTGTAGCTGGAATCTTATATAAAAAAGTTTTACCATACTCTTTTTTTACTCTACTTTTTGTAAAAATGTAAAAATGGTTATTGTAGTAAAAGAAACTTTCTGCATCAAAAAAACGATCTTTCTTTTTAGGAGGAAATTTATTTTGATTTTCATATTCAAAAGCAATTTCTTCGACTTCTGCATTTTTTTTTGTCAAATACTCTTTGGCTACTTTATAGATCTTTAAATGCTTTCTATCATTATCATTATTTCCAAAATCACCTATATATAAGTTTCCTAAATCATCTGATGTTAAATCCTCCCAATCGTTATTTTTTGTTTTTACATATACTTCTCTTAAGAATTTTCCTTCTTTAGTAAATGCATATAATTTAGGTTGATTTCCACTATCATTTAACATCCAAACTAAATTTGAACTTTGTATGTATTCTGTACCAGAAACTTCATCTAGAAACTTAGGTAGATCTTCAATAAACTTTAGTTGCCCAAAATTTTGACAGCTAAAAAAGATAAAGATTGTAAGTAAAAAAAGTAGTTTTTTTATAAACATAAAGTAGATTATAAAACGTATTTTAAAAAGTAAAAATTTATTTACCAGCCACCAGAAGCTCCTCCTCCACCAAAAGAACCACCTCCAAATCCGCCACCAAAACCACCTCCTCCAAAAGAACCACCTCCTGAAGAACGACCACCAAAGCCACCACCAAAACTTCCTCCACCTCTACCAGCGTTAGATAATATGATGGTTTCTAAAATAGCATCAGCAACAGAACCTCTTCTGTATCTTCTACCTCCTCCTCTATTGTTTTTGTTACCTCTAGAAATTAAAATAAAGAAGATAATTATCATAATCACAAAAACAATAATCCCTGGATCAAAGTCTTTTGATTTTTGTTTTCTTGAGCCTGTAAACTCGCCTTGCAGTGTTTTAAAAATATAATCAACACCTTTATCTAGACCTCCATAAAAATCTCCTTTTCTAAATTCAGGAATTATAACTCTTTCTATAATTCTCTTTGATTGAAAGTCAGTAAGTAAATACTCTACTCCTTTACCATTTTGAATAGCAATTTTCTTATCATCTTTAGCTAATAATAGGATAACCCCATTATCTTTTTCAGCATCACCTATTCCCCATTTTTCTCCCCAATTAGCAGCCAAATAATTAATATTTTCTCCTTCTGTTGATGAAATTACAACAACAACAATCTGTGTTGAAGTCGTATCTGAATAACGAATTAATTTTTGCTCTAAATTTGATTTTTGATTTGCATTTAGAAGATTGACATAATCATAAACACTGGTCTGAAATTTAGGTTTTTCTGGAATTTGAAAACCCTGAGAAAAGAGCGAAAATGAAAATAAAAACGCAAATAAAACTAATAAATATGGTTTGTGTTTGTTTATCATTATCCTTTAGAAATCTCATTAGATAGTTCGTTTTCATCATCAATACTCCAAGGAAAATGAGCTTTCAACTCTTCTCCTGCTTTAAGTATTCCGTCAACTAAACCTTGCTTAAAATCAGCATTTTTAAAATGATTTTGCATAATATTTTTAGTGGAATCCCAAAAATCTTTATCGACCACATTATTAATGCCTTTATCACCATAAATAACAAATTTATGATCTTCTACAGCTACATAAATTAGTACTCCATTTTCATCTTTAGTATTGAACATTTTTAACAAATGAAAAACCTCTAAAGCACGTTCAAAATGATCTTTATCTGTTGTAGCTTCTATATGAACTCGAATTTCACCAGATGTATTTTTTTCAGCTATTCGTATAGCCTCAATAATTTCTTGTTCTTCATCTTTGGTTAAAAATTCTTCTACTAAAGACATCTATTCTTTTTTCTTATTAAAATCGAAGTTTACATCTGGGGCTTTTTCTGAACCAGGATCTGCTTTATATCTTGACATTTCACCAAAATTAAAAACACCAGCTAATAAAGAGTTTGGAAAGACCTTGATGTGTTTATTGTACTTATTTACATCTTCGTTAAAACGGTCTCTTGCTACATTTATTCGATTTTCTGTACCTTCTAATTGACTCTGTAACTCTAAAAAGTTTTGGTTAGCTTTTAATTCTGGATAACGTTCTACAGAAACTAATAATTTAGATAAAGCCCCTGTTAAACCTGATTGTGCTTGTTGAAATTGAGCCATATTTTCTGCAGTTAAATTACCTGCATCAATATTAACAGAAGTTGCTTTAGCTCTTGCATTAATTACATCTGTTAATGTAGTTTTTTCAAAATCTGCTGCTCCTTGAACTGTTTTAACCAAATTGCCAATTAAATCATTTCTTCTTTGATATGCACTTTCTACATTAGACCATTTTGTTTTTGCATCTTCTTGTAAAACAACTGCCTCATTATTAAAGCCTTTACCCCAACTGTATATTAAATAGACAATAACACCTATAATTATTAACGGTAACCATTTTTTCATAATTTCTAAATTTTATTTTTTATGTTGATTTTTATTGATTGTCAAATTTACACACTTTAAATTTAAAGAGATGTTCCACCATCTAAAGTTATAGTTTGTCCTGTAATAAACTTTGTGTTTTCTGAGGCTAACCAAACTACAGCATCTGCAATTTCCTCTGCTTTTCCATAACGTTTCATAGGTATTACACTTTTTAAAATAGCATCCATTTCTGGTTTTGCATTTATTAATTGAGTTAATAATGCAGATTCTGTATAACCAGGACAAACTGCATTTATTCTAATATTTTTTGTAGCATATTCCATAGCTGCAGACTTAGTCATACCAACCACTGCAAATTTACTTGCACTGTAACTAATATTATTTGGTGATGCTTTTAAACCTGCTAATGAAGCAATATTTACAATATTACCATAACCTTGTTCTAAAAATTGTTGTAATGCTACTTTCATACAATAAAACACACCTGTTTGATTTACAGAGATTACTCTATCCCAATCTCTTAAAGTTGACTCATGTGTCCTTAGTAAATGAGGTCCAATTCCTGCATTATTTACAATCACATCTAACTTACCAAAATTGGCAACTGTATGCTGTACTAAATTTTCTACCTCTTTAAAAACAGCAACGTTTGCTTTTATAGGTAGCGCTTCTCCGAAATTTGTTACAATTTCATCAACAACTTTTTGTGCACTTTCTAAATTAATATCAGAAACTACCACTTTTGCACCATGTTTAGCAAAATGAATTGCTATTGCTTTACCTATACCAGAACCTGCACCTGTAACTATAACTACTTTATTTTTTACGTCCATATTATTTACAAAATATTAATCTTGAATCTGATAATGCTGATGCTCTTAATGCTCTTGGATATTCTTTGAATTGCATCAACTTAAAAAATTCGTTTTTATTAGCATATTTTACAATTAAAACCTCATCCCATAATTTCTCATTAGATGGACCTATAATTGTTACTTGTGGTTTTCCCTTGAAAATAATTTCTGCTTGAATCTTTTGAAAAAAAGGAAAAGCAGCTTTCATGTAATCATTATAAGTCTCTTTACCTGTTTTACCTGTTGATGAAACTACTTCCTTATAATTTAAATAGTTCATCATAAAAACTGGAGTATTTTCATCGAAATTTGATAAAACTTCTAAACTATCATTATTAATTTCCATCAGTCAATAGATTTTGTTTTAATAGCTTTTAAGGCTAATTTACAGCATAACTCAGCAGCTTTATTTAAGTTTGCAAAACGTGGGTCTGTTGTCCATCCTTTATTATATCGAAAATAGATTTGTTGCGCAATCACTGCTATTTTAAACAATCCGAATGCATAATAAAAGACTAGGTTTTCTAAATTTCTTCCTGACTTTTCAGCATACATTTTAGCAATTTCACTTCTTATTGGATTACCTTCAAAAATGGTAGGAGAAGGTATCCCTTGTTTTACAAAATCATGGTCTGTGGCTACTGTCCAATACCCTAAAGAGGTTCCTAAATCCATTAAAGGATCTCCTAAAGTAGCCATTTCCCAATCTAAAACTGCACTCACTTCTTGCCAAGAATCATCTTTAAAAACGACATTATCATATTTAAAATCATTGTGTATTAAACAATGATCGTATTTTTTGGGTTGATTTTCTTGTATCCATTGCATCACTAAATCTGCCTCTGGATATTCGTCAGTTTTTGCTTTTACGTATTGTTTACTCCAATTGGTTACTTGCCTTTCTACATAGCCTTCAGGTTTTCCTAAATCTTCTAAGCCTATAGACTTATAATCCACATTGTGTAATTCTACTAATGTATTTAACCATGAATTGGCGATAGTTTCATAATTATTTGAAGTTATATTTCTTGATTTTGCTGCTGCATAATTAAGAATAATCCCTTCCATTTTTTCCATGATATAGAAATCACTTCCTAGAATATTTTCATCATTAGAAAAACCATACATTTTAGGTACTTTAGAAAAAGCTTTAGCAACACCACTTTGCACTTTAAATTCACGACTCATATCATGACCTCTTTTGATGGCTCCTTTTGGTGGTTTTCTTAGTACATATTCTTTATTTTCTATTTGTAACAAATACGTTAAATTGGAATATCCATGCGTAAATTGTTTTACAACTAAATCACTTTCAATAGATTCAATTAAATTGATTTCTTTTAAATATTTTTTTAAAGGAATTTCTGGTAATTCTTCTCCTTTTCTTACTTTTTGATTGCTCATGATTGTCCATATTTTTTTATACAACTTTTACCAAGTTGATACATATGTACTTCATCTGGACCATCTGCTAAACGTAACATTCTAGCAATTGCAAAATAATGTGCCAAATAGGTATCTGGACCAACACCTTTTCCTCCTAAAATTTGAATAGCTCTATCAATAACTTTTTGAGCCATATTTGGTGCTACTATTTTTATCATAGCAATAATGTCTTTTGCTTCTTTATTACCAGCCTTATCCATTTTATCTGCTGCTGATAAAGTTAATAGTCTTGCTTGCTCAATTTCACAAGCTGATTTTGCAATTTCATGACGAATACTACTATACTCGTAAAACTTTTTACCAAAAGTTTCTCTTTCTAGGGTTCTTTTAGACATCAATCCTAAAGCATATTGAGCCATACCTATTAATCGCATACAATGATGTATTCTACCAGGTCCTAAACGTCCTTGAGCTATTTCGAAACCTCTACCTTCACCAAGAATTAAATTACCTTTTGGCACTCTCACATTATTTAAAATAATTTCTGCATGTCCTTCAGGTGAGTCATAAAATCCTAACACAGAAAGTGGGCGTAAAATTTTTAATCCTGGAGTATCTATAGGTACTAAAATCATACTTTGTTGTTGATGTCTATGTGCTTCAGGGTTTGTTTTACCCATAACAATAGCTACTTTACAATGTGGATCCATAGCTCCAGAACTCCACCATTTTCTTCCATTTATGACATATTCATCACCATCTAAAACAATTGAAGTCTCAATATTTGTAGCGTCTGAAGATGCCACTTGAGGTTCTGTCATTAAAAAAGCAGATCTAATTTCTCCATTGAGTAAAGGTTTTAACCATTCTTCTTTTTGAGCTTTATTACCATATTTTGCCAAAACTTCCATATTTCCAGTATCTGGAGCAGAACAATTAAAAATTTCTGAAATCCAGATTTTTTTTCCCATAATTTCTGCTAAAGGTGCATATTCTAAATTGGTTAAACCAGGACTTAAATCACCATAATCTTTAGGTAGAAATAAATTCCATAACCCAGCTTCTTTAGCTTTTTGTTTTAATATTTCTGTTTTTGGAAATCGTTTCCACATATTATTTTTATCAGATTGAAAAGCTAAAAACTCCTCTTCAACTGGTACAATATGATTCTCAATAAAATTGGTTAATTTTTGTTGTAATTCTTTTGATTTATCTGAGTATTCGAAGTCCATAATTTTGTTTATAAATTAACACCAAAAATGTAGCCTAATAAAGCTGTAATTCCCATTGTAATTGTTCCCCAAAAAGTAATTCTTACAATTGAATTCATAATTTTTGCTCCTCCTGTTTTTGCAGCAAAAGCTCCTAAAATAATTAAAAATAAAATCGAAGAAATATAAATGTATAATTCAATTGTTTTTAAAGGAAAAATATACACTACTGCTAATGGTAAAATACCTCCAAAAACAAAAGATGCACCAGAAGCTAATGCTGCTTGTATTGGGTTTGCTTTTGATACTTCATTAATACCCAGTTCATCTCTTGTATGTGCACCTAAAGCATCAAAATCTGTTAGTTCTTTAGCTACCTGTTTAGCAGTTTCTTTTTTTAGACCTCTATCTTCATAGATTTTTGTCAAAATTTTTAATTCTAATTCTGGTGTATTTTCTAATTCTTTTCGTTCTCTTTCAATATCTGCTTTTTCAATATCTGTTTGCGAACTAACAGAAACATATTCACCTGCTGCCATTGATAATGCACCTGCAACTAGGCCAGCAAAAGTTGCTAAAATGATAGGCTCTCTTGTACTACTTGCTGCAGCAACTCCAATAGCTAAACTAGCTGTTGATAATATACCATCATTAGCACCAAGTACAGCAGCTCTTAACCAGTTACTTCTGTGTATATAATGTTTTTTTAAATAATCTTCAAGATGGTTATTATCTTCCAATTTTAATAGTTTTTTTTATCCTGCTATCATATATCCACCATCAGCTGTATAAACACCTCCAGTCATATAATTACCAGCATCTGAAGCTAGTAAACAAGCCAAACCAACCATTTCTTCTGGCATTCCCATTCGTCCACTTGGAATTGATTTTTCTAATTTATTTAGCATCTTTTCGTTTGTCCAAAGAGCTGCACTAAACTTCGTTTTAATTAAACCAGGACAAATTGCATTGGCATTTACACCATATCTTCCCCACTCTTTGGCTTGATTTTTTGTCAGCATTAAAATAGCTGCTTTACTAGTACTGTATAATCCTAAACCAAAACCAGGAGTTAATGCTTCTACAGAGGCAATATTTATAATACTACCCTTTTTATTTGTTTGAAAATGTGGTAAAACTAAATTTGATAAAGACCAAGGAGCTTTTACATTTACATCCATAATTTTATCAAAAATTTCTGGATCTACATCTTCAATTGGACCAAAAACAGGATTGATTGCTGCATTATTAACCAAAATATCAATTCGTCCAAAAGCTTCAATAGTTTTGTTGACCAAATTTTTACGTTGATCTTCTTTTCCTATATGACAAGCAATTCCTACTGCTTTTAATCCTTCATCTGTAAAAGCTGCTGCTACTTCATCACAAGCTTCTTGACTTCTACTAGAAATAACAACTTGTGCTCCTTGTTCTGCAAGAGCTTTTGCAATCGATTTTCCTATTCCTTTGCTTGAACCTGTAATTATAGCAACCTTACCTTTAAGATTAAATTGTTCTTTTACATTCATTATAAAATATATTCTTTATCTGTTTTTATTGTAACCTCTTCATCACTCATTAAAGATTCTGCTAATGCATTTGTTTTAGGAATTTCATATTTAAAATAAAATTTCATTGTATGAATTTTACTTTCATAAAAAGTTGTAGAATATCTTCTGTTTTTGTCTTCTAATTTGTTTGTTGCATCAACAGCCATTTCTAACCATAACCAACCTAAAACAACAATACTCATATATTCCATAAACAGATTTGCATCTGCCAAATAACGCTCATAATTACCTTTCATGGCAAAAGGCATTAATTTTCCAATTACTTTTTTAGCCAACTCTAATTTTTCACCTAAAGCAGTAGCATATGGTTTTAAATTATCATCATTGGTTGCTGCAATAATTGTTTTTACAATCTCAGCAGATAATAATTCTAATGCTTTTCCATTTTGCATAGGTACTTTTCTTCCTAATAAATCTTGAGATTGTATACCAGTTGTACCTTCATACAAGGCAGAAATACGAATATCTCTATAATATTGTTGTAATGTAAAATCTGTACAAAATCCATAGCCTCCTAACACTTGTAATCCATTATCTACAGATTCTGCTCCTGCTTCTGAAGGATATGTCTTTACAATAGGAATAATCATTTCTAATAATAAATGGTATTTCTCTTTCTCTTCTGCTGAATTAGCAGTTGTTAAAATATCTTGATATTTTGAAGCTAAAAACACCAAACTTAAAGACCCTTCAACAATAGCTTTTTGCAATAACAACATTCTTCTTACATCTGGATGTTCTATGATTAGACTCTGTTTTTCAGAAGGATTTTTCTTACCATCAGAAGATAATTTTCGTCCTTGAGGTCTTTCATTTGCATACTGTAAAGAAGTTCTGTAAGCAGCCATAGCTATTGCTGCTGCTCCTCTACCTACTGCAATTCTAGCTCCATTCATCATTAAAAACATTTGAGCTAACCCTTTATGTGCTGTACCAACAAGCCAACCTCTACAATCATCTTTATCTCCAAAACCTAAATGTGTTGTACAATAACCTTTTTGTCCCATTTTTTGGAAATCTGCTACTGTCATTACATCATTATACTCTAAAGATCCATCTTCAGTAATTCTATTTTTAGGAACTACGAAAAGAGAAATTCCTTTAGTCCCTTTTGGTGCACCTTCAATTCTAGCTAAAACTAAATGCACTATATTTTTTGCATCTTTGTAATCACCCCCAGAAATAAATATTTTCTGACCCGTAATTTTATAATAACCCTTATCTGTTGGGGTAGCTTTTGTTACAATATCAGATAATGAACTACCTGCTTGTGGCTCTGTTAAACACATAGTACCTCCCCAAACTCCTGAGAGCATGTTAGGAACATAAGCATCTTTTAAATTTTGGTTTCCGAACTCAATAATTAATTCAGCAGCTCCTAAAGTTAAACTTGGGTAACCAGGTAAATGATTATTTGCTGCATCCATAATATATACTGCAGCTTGAAAAGCAGAAATAGGCATTTGTAAACCTCCATCTTCGTAATCAAAACAGGCAGCAATTATTCCCATTTCACCTGATTGATGCATTACCTTTTGTACTTGCTCATGAACAATTACTGTTCCATCTTTATGATATGCAGGAGTAGCATCCATTTCTTGAAAATAAGGATACAATTCTCTATCAGAAAACTCTTTAACTGAATCTATAAACATATCTAAAGACTCCAAATCGTGCTCTTGAAATCTTTCTCTAGATAATAGGTTTTCTAATTTATGAATATCATAAAGTATGTATTTCAATGTTTCTAAGTCTACATACTTTTTTGACATATATTAAATTTTTAAGTGATTTTTAATGTTTGATAAGTTGTTTTTTAAACATACTTATCTCATCAAATATACTAAAAAATACTATGCATGCATAATATATATATCAAGGTGAGTTGATTCAATATCTAAAACTGTAAGATTTATTTAAAATAAAACTATAAAGAGTTTTTGATTTTTAGCAATTCTGCTTTTACACCTTCTAATCGAGTAATGATTTCGTGGTTATTAAAAATATCATCAGGATTTTTCTTAAGCTTATTTTTGGCACCTTCTAATGTAAACCCTCTTTCTTTTACAAGATTATAAATTAGTTTAAAATTATTGATATCTTCTTTTGTAAATAACCTATTGCCTTTAGCATTTTTCTTAGGTTTAATGATATCAAACTCTTTCTCCCAAAAACGAATATGTGAAGTATTTAGGTTAAAGGCTTTTGCAACCTCTCCTATTTTATAATAACGTTTATCTGGTAAATTTACATGCATATTTAATCGTAAGATTGACTCTCTTCTGCGTCTTTTTGTAAAGCTGCAAATTCATCTAAAGATAAATCTCCATAATAAAAATTAATAGGGTTAAGTGCTATTCCATTCTTATGAACTTCATAATGTAAATGGGGTGCCACAGATAAACCTGTATTACCTACATAACCAATTAAATCTCCTCTTTTAACTTGAGCACCTCTTCTAACAACCATTTTACTTAAATGTGCATAAATGGTTCTATAACCATATCCATGGTCTACAAAAATTACTTTACCAAAGGTACTACTTCTTTGTGCTAAGTTAACAACTCCATTTCCAGATGCATAAACTGGTGTTCCTTTAGGCGCAGTAAAATCCATTCCTTTATGAAATTTATTAATTTTCAAAATAGGATGCATTCTCATTTTATAACCAGAAGCTACATAAAAATCTCCTTTTTTTACTGGTAATAATGCAGGTATAGAAGCCAACATGTCTTCTTTTTTCTTTGCTAAAGAAACAATTTCATCCAAAGATTTTGATTGTACAACCAATTGTTTAGATAAAATATCGACTTCTTTAGTTAGTTTTTTAATCATTTCAGAATTATCAAAACCTTCTAAATTTTTATATCTATTAACCCCACCAAAACCAGCTTTACGCTGTTCTTCTGGTATTGGATTTGCTTCAAAATAACTTCTATAAATATTATTATCTCTTTCTTGTATTTCATCTAAGATAACTGCACTCTCTTCTAACCTTTTTGCTAAAAGTTTGTAGTTAAACTTTAAATTTTCTAGCTCTCTTTTTTGAGCTCTTTCTGAGGGTGATGTTATAATTTGACTAAAACCAATAAAACCAAAAAAAGCAATTAATAAAACTCCCAAAAAACTAAATAGTATACGTCTGTAGTAATCACTTTTATTTACAGTAATCTTCCTGTAAGAAAGTGTTTCTTCATCGTAATAATATTTTACTTTTGCCATATTTTTAAATGTACTACTTTTGTGCTTGTTTAAAAGCAAGCATAGTATTATTATATTGTTTAGAACAGACAAAGTTACAAAATGTTTTATAACCCTATTTTTTAAGGGTTATTTTAAAAATAATTTAACAATTTATCACCTTTATAATTAGGTTATTTATATGAATTCTCAAGAAATTAGAGCAACTTTTTTAGAGTTTTTTAAAAGCAAACAACATTTAATTGTGCCTTCTGCATCTATGGTTACAAAAGATGATCCTACATTACTATTTGTAAATTCTGGAATGGCTCCTTTTAAAGAATATTTTTTAGGTAATGGAACTCCTAAAAAAAGTAGAATTGCAGATACTCAAAAATGTTTGCGTGTTTCTGGTAAACATAATGATTTAGAAGAAGTTGGTTATGACACTTATCATCACACTTTATTTGAGATGTTAGGCAACTGGTCTTTTGGAGATTATTTTAAAAAAGAAGCTATTGCTTGGGCTTGGGAATTATTGACAGAAGTTTATAAAATAGATAAAGACATTTTATATGTTACTGTTTTTGAAGGCAGTAATGATGGTGATAATCTAGAAATGGACACTGAAGCCTATAATATTTGGAAACAATATATTACTGAAGACAGAATTTTAAAAGGAAATAAAAAAGATAATTTTTGGGAAATGGGAGATCAAGGACCTTGTGGACCTTGTTCTGAAATTCATGTAGATATAAGAACTCCTGAAGAAAAAGCAAAAGTTGATGGTAAAACTCTTGTAAATGAAGATCATCCTCAAGTTGTTGAAATTTGGAATTTGGTTTTTATGCAGTACAATAGAAAAGCAAATGGTACCTTAGAAAATTTACCAAATAAACACATAGATACAGGAATGGGTTTTGAACGTCTTTGTATGGTGTTACAAGATGTAAAATCTAACTATGATACAGATGTTTTTACACCAATTATTAGAGAAATTGAAACCATTACTAATACTAAATACAGAGTAGATGAAAAGCAAGATATTGCTATTCGTGTAATTTCAGACCATGTTAGAGCTGTTGCTTTTTCTATTGCAGATGGACAATTACCAAGTAATACTGGTGCTGGTTATGTTATTCGTAGAATTTTAAGAAGAGCAGTAAGATATGGATTTACTTTTCTTGATAAAAAAGAACCTTTTATTTTTAGATTAGTTGATATTTTAAGTAAAAAAATGGGACAAGCTTTCCCAGAACTAAAAGCTCAAAAGCAACTTATAGAAAATGTAATTAAAGAAGAGGAAACTTCTTTTTTAAGAACTTTAGAACAAGGATTACTATTGTTAGATGGCATCATTGATGCTTCTAAAACTAAAGAAATCTCAGGTAAAAAAGCATTTGAATTATATGACACATATGGTTTTCCTATAGATTTAACTGCATTAATTTTATCTGAAAAAGGATTTACTTTAGATGAAAAAGGATTTGAAGAAGAATTACAAAAACAAAAAAATAGATCTAGAGCTGCTAGTGAAACATCAACAGAAGATTGGACAATTCTTTTAGATGATGAGGAAGAAGAGTTTATTGGTTATGATAATTTAGAAGCAAACATAAAAATTACTAAGTACAGAAAAGTTACTTCTAAAAAAGATGGAGAAATGTATCAACTCGTTTTTAATTTAACGCCTTTTTATCCAGAAGGTGGAGGACAAGTAGGAGATAAAGGTTACTTAGAAGATAAAAATGGAGATGTAAATTACATTACAGACACCAAAAAAGAAAATAATGTCATTATTCATTTCACCAAAAATTTACCTAATCATCTAAATGAAACTTTTAAAGCTGTTGTAGATGAAAAACAACGATTTAGAACAGAGTGTAATCATACAGCAACACATTTACTGCATCAAGCATTAAGAGAAGTTTTAGGAACTCATGTAGAGCAAAAAGGTTCTGCAGTACACTCTAAATATTTACGTTTCGATTTTTCTCATTTTTCTAAACTTACTGTTGAAGAGTTAAGAGATGTAGAAAATTTTGTAAACGCAAGAATTGCTGGCAAACTTCCTTTAGAAGAAAAAAGAAATATACCAATGCAACAAGCCATAGAAGAAGGTGCAATGGCTTTATTTGGCGAAAAATATGGAGATACTGTGAGAGCTATAAAGTTTGGTAAATCTATAGAACTTTGTGGAGGAACTCATGTAGAAAACACTGCAGACATTTGGCACTTTAAAATAAAATCTGAAAGTGCAGTCGCAGCTGGTATTAGAAGAATTGAAGCCATTACTAATGATGCTGTTAAAGATTTTTATTTTGATAATAACAGAACTCTTTATGAGGTAAAAGATTTATTAAATAATACAAAAAATCCTGTTAAAGCTGTTCAAAGTTTACAAGAAGAAAATGCATCATTAAAAAAACAAGTAGAGCAACTTCTTAAAGAAAAAGCTTCTAATTTATCTAAAGATATAGAAAATGAAATTCAAGAAATAAATGGCGTTCATTTTTTAGCTACAAAAGTAGATTTAGATGCTGGGGGTATTAAAGATTTAGCTTTTAGTTTAGGTAGTAAATACCAAAACTTATTTGTATTATTTGCATCAGCACCTAATAAAGAAAAAGCTTTACTAACTTGCTATATATCAAAAGATTTAGTTGCTTCTCGTAATTATAATGCAGGTCAAGTTGTTAGAGAATTAGGCAAATTAATTCATGGTGGTGGAGGTGGACAACCTTTCTTTGCTTCTGCTGGTGGTAGAAATCCTGGAGGTATTCCAAAAGTTTTAGAAAAAGCAAAAGATTATATTAATTAATTAAACTTTTTACTAAAAGTTGGGTCTAAAGTTTTGAAACTAAATTTTATTTAGGAAATCATTACCTTTAGCCTATGCCCTACTTAGATACTTTTACTGGAGAATGGAATGCAAAAAATGCTAGGCATTTATTAAAACGTTGCTCTTTTGGTATTACTCCAGATTTAGTAAAAGAAAGTGTTTCTTTAGGTTTACAAGGCACAATAGATAAGCTATTTGAAATAAAACCTTTACCAAATCCTCCTCTAAAATACGAGTTAGATGGCACTTCAAGAACCGAAGTAAATGATCCAGACGTTAATTATGGTGAAACTTGGGTTAATGCACCTCCTATTCCAAATTTACCAACAAATCAAGAAGTAAATAAGGCAATAAGAGCAAGAAATAGATCTCTCTATGCTTGGTCTTTTTTAGAAATGCAAAACTCTGGAATACATATTCGAGAGAAATTAACTTTGTTTTGGCATAATCACTTTGTTTCTGTTAATACAAATCCTCATAGAGAATACTATTACATAAATACAATAAGGCAAAATGCTTTAGGTAATTTTAAAGAACTGGTAAAACAAATTACCATAGACCCAAATATGCTTTTGTATTTAAGTGGTGCTCAAAATAAAGATTCTGCTCCAAACGAAAATTATTCAAGAGAACTTTTAGAGTTATTTACTATTGGTAAAGGAGCTGCTGTTGGCATTGGAGATTACACTAATTACACAGAAGATGATGTTGTACAAATGGCAAAAGTGCTTACTGGTTGGAAAGTAAGAGGACTAAATAACGTAGATGCATTAACACCTTTCTTTTCTAATTTTAATCATACAAAAGGCGATAAAACTTTATCTCATAGATTTAACAATGCAATTATATCAGAAAATGGAGAAGATGAATATAAAGATTTAATAGATAAAATTTTTGAGCAAGATGAATGCTCTAGATTTATTATGAGGCAACTTTATATTTGGTTTGTAAATTCAGAAATTACTTATGATATAGAAACTTATATTATTGAGCCTTTAGCAACAATTATTAGAAATAATGACTATGAAATTGTGCCAGCTTTAAAAAAATTATTTGCTTCAGATCATTTCTTTGAAAATACGTTTTGTATGATTAAAAGTCCTATTGATTTAATGTTTTCTGTTACAAAATCACTTTTAGTAGATTTACCTAATAGCACTACTAAAGAAGAATATGATTATGCTTTAGTTTTATATTTAGCTGCAACAGATTTAAATCAATCCATATTTCATCACCCAGATGTTGCAGGTTGGAAAGCATATTACCAAGAACCTTTATTTTATAAAAGTTGGATAAATAGCTACTTACTACCAAAAAGATTAGACTTTTGTAGAATTTTAGTAACAGGTGGAGATTTAGTTATTGATAGTAGAAAATACACAGTACCACCTTTAGTTCCTGTTTTAAAAATAGCTTCAGAAATACCAAATGCAACTGACCCAAACATTCTTATAAATTCGCTTGCAGAAGAAATGTTTAATTATGCAATTACTGCAGAACAAGTAAGTGCATTAAAAGAAATTTTAATTCCTGGTTTACCAGATTTTGAATGGACAGTGGAGTATAGTGATTATTTAGCAGACCCAACAAATACAGCTTTAGCCTTTTCAGTAGATAAAAAATTAAGAGATGTTATAGCAGTTATGGTGCAAATGTCAGAATTTCAAATCATGTAATTTATGAAGAAAGGAAAAACATTAAATAGAAGAGATTTTATAAAACTAAGCTCAATTGCTTCTGCTTCTTTGCCAATTTTACTAAGTGGTTTTCCTATTTTTTCTCAACAAAAACCTAAAGGATATAGCTTTTCTAATGAGAATGATAATGTTTTAGTACTTATACAATTACAAGGTGGTAATGATGGTTTAAATACCATTTTTGATTTAAATCAATATGATAATTTACAAAATGTACGTACTAATATCATTATTCCAGAAAATGAGCTACTGAATATTAATAGTGCTACTTGTTTTCATCCAGCAATGAGTGGAATAAAAGAGATTTGGGAACAAGAAAAACTTTCTGTAATACAAAATGTAGGATATCCAAATCAGAATAGATCTCACTTTAGGTCTACAGATATTTGGAATAGTGCTTCAGAAGCAGACCAGTTTATTTCATCTGGTTGGATTGGTCGTTTTTTTGATATTAACCATTCCTCTTTTCCAGAAAACTATCCAAATGACAACAATCCTCATCCTTTTGCATTAACAATTGGAAGAGTGGTGTCTGAAACTTGCCAAGGTGTAAATACTAATTTTTCTATGGCAGTAGAAGATACAGATAATCCTGGAACAGCTTTAGTATCTAACACTACTTCTGTACCTGGAAATTGTTATGGAGAGATGTTGAATTTTGTAAATGATACCATTAGCCAAACCAATGCATATGCAGAAGTAATTTCTAATGCTTCTAGTGCTGGTAATAATTTATCTACAAAATATACAGGCTCAGATTTATCAGAAAAATTAAAAAATGTTGCCAAATTAATTGCTGGAGGTTTACAGACTAAAATTTACGTGGTTCAAATAGGAGGATTTGACAATCATGACAATCAAGTAGTTGAAGGCGATACAAAAACTGGAAAACATGCTGAATTATTGCAAGAATTGTCTGATGCAATGGCTGCTTTTCAAGATGATTTAAAATTGTTGAATATAGAAGATAAAGTTATTGGAATGACCTATTCTGAATTTGGAAGAAGAATACGTTCTAATGGTGCTTTAGGTACAGATCATGGAACAGCAGCTCCATTATTTATTTTTGGAGGTTGTGCTAAAAATCAAATATTAGGTGATACCCCAGAAATAGATACTCAAGTTGATGATAATGAAGGTGTAGCAATGCAATTTGATTTTAGAAGTGTTTATAGTACAATTTTAACTGATTGGTTAGGAGCTACAAAACAGGAATCAAATACAGTATTATTTAAGGATTTTGAAAAGATTTCCATTTTTAAAAATGGGTGTTCTGCAGCATTATCTACAGATGATGCACTATTAAATACAACTGAAATTAGTTTATTTCCTAACCCAACATCAGATTATATAAATATTAGATTTTTTGGTAAAAATGAAAACACAAAAATAACGTTGTATAATAGTTTAGGTGCAGTTGTAAAAAATATTGCAAATACTAACTTTGCTTCTACTGAACATCAACTAAAAATAGATATTTCTAATCTACCTAAAGGAAGTTATTTTGTGCATTACCAAACCAGAGGAATTTCAAAAACTAAAAAATTGCTGAAGTATTAAATTTGTTTAATTTTACATGATAATTGTTATCATGAAGCTTCAAACCCAAATTCCGTTATTAAAAGAAACTAGAAACTTAATAGATTACAACTCTAAAATTGTTTTATTAGGCTCTTGTTTTTCAGAAAATATTGGTAATCAATTAGATTATTTTAAGTTTCAATCAACACAAAATCCTTTTGGTATTTTGTTTCATCCAATAGCGATTGAAAATCTTATTACAAATGCTATCAACGAAAAAAAGTATACAGAAAATGATATAGTTTTTCATAATGAGCAATACCATTCTTTTGATGCTCATTCTAGTTTGAGTAATAACAACAAAACAGCCTTTTTAGATTATATTAACTCATCTATTAAAAATACTAAAAATAATTTAGAAGAAGCTAGTCATATCATTATAACACTTGGTACTTCTTGGGTGTATAGATATATTGAAAGCGATCAAATTGTAGCCAATTGTCATAAAATTCCTCAAAAAAAATTCTTAAAAGAAATTTTATCTGTTGATACAGTTTCAGAAAGTTTAGAGGCTATTATTTCATTAATAAAATCAATAAATAATAACACAAGTATACTATTTACAGTTTCTCCTGTAAGGCATTTAAAAGACGGTTTTATAGAAAATCTACAAAGTAAAAGTCATCTTATTTCTGCTATACATCAAGTAATAAATAGAAGAAAAAACAGCTTTTATTTTCCTTCTTATGAAATTATGATGGATGAATTAAGAGATTATCGATTTTATGCTGAGGATATGATTCATCCAAATAAAACTGCCATAAAATATATTTGGGAAAAGTTTATATATACTTGGTTTGATGCATCAGTAAACGCAACAATGAAAGAGATTGATGTGATACAAAAAGGAATGTTACACAAACCTTTTAACCCAAATTCAGAAAAGCATTTACAATTTTTAGAAAATTTAGAACAAAAAAAACTAAAAATTATGCGTGAATACTCATTTATGAGTTTTTAAAATAAGGCATTTGGCGTATTTTATATTTATCGATTTTGTTAGTATTTTACATTTTTAAACAATCTACTATGCTTAAAGATATATTTTACCCAACTCCTCAGAATGCATTTATTTGGTTAAGTTCAATATATCTTTTATTTCTTCTTTACATTGGTAAAGCTAATCCTATAACCATATTATTTGCTTATTTTTTAGAAACAATAATTATCGGAATTTTTAATGCTTTAAAAATGTTTTGGAGCATACATTTTGGTAAATCTAAAGGTTATACACTTATATTTTTCTTTCTTTTTCATTATGGCTTTTTTATAGCTATACAATCTATTTTTGGTTTTTCAATGTTTAGCATGGAGAAAACTGTTTATATAAAAGAACCATTTCATTTATTAGAAAACTATACTACTATTTTAAATTTAGAAGGAATTAAATATGCTTTACCAGCTATTATTTTTACGCATTTAGGAAAATTTGTTTCTGATTTTATACAAAATAAGAAATATCTGAAATTTACTGCTCAAGAAATTATGTTTAAACCATATGTACGTATTTTTATCCAGCAGTTTGTTGTAATTTTATCATTCTTTTTTATTGTTTTCGCACAAGTTGGAATCATAGCTGCAATACTTTTAATTCTCTTTAGATTGTTGGTTGATTTAGTACTTGAATCAATTAGAGAAAACTCTGAAATATTAGAATTTTTATCAGAAAAATTAGCAAATGAAAAAGCAAGTAAAGAGAACATTAAAAAGCAGTTAACTATATTTACTGAATAACTTTTTTTAAAATATACGTCATTTGTCGTATTTCCTAAACCCTTCATTTTAAGGAATTTTGGAGTGTAATTGTAAACTTCAAAAATCATGAAACTTAAAAACTTACAAAAATCTATTTTATTTACTTTTTTGCTTTTTACTACAATTGTATTAAATGCACAAAAAGCAGAAGCACCTGATAACAAATACGAAGTTGGTGCAATTAAATGGATGAAAATGTCTGATGCAGGAACATTAATTGTATCAACAGCAAAAGGAATTTATGGTATAAAACCAAACGAAAGTTCTCCTTCTTTTATATTTGACAAAAGAAAAAATATTAAACAAGAAAACTTTAAACTTCAGCCAAACACACCTTATGCAATGTTTATTGCAAATGGTATGAATGGAGTAACATTTGTAATTGATATTATTTCAGGGGAAACTTTATTTGACTCAAAAGAAGAAGGATTTTCTTTTATGACAAGTAGAGATATTATTCTACCAGAAAACAAACTAGTTGTTAGTGGTATAAGAAAAACTAAAGGTAAAATTGGGGCTGCTTATTCAATTGCTGTTTTTGACTTAACAAACGGAAAAGAAGAATATACGATACCTCAAAAAGGAAATAACAATGTAACTGGAGTTTCAGATATTATTGATGGTAGACTATTAATACCAAGAAAAAAAGGAATTGACGCTATTGATTTAAATTCTGGAAATACAATATGGACAGCAGATGTAAAAAATGTAACTTCTATTACAGCAGAAAAAGATGCTGTTTATGCTTTTCAGTCTAACAATAATGGAAAGAACACTACAATTTATAAAATAAATTCGAATGGAAAACTTGTATGGAAAGATGGTAATAAATTAAAAGGACAAGTTAGACAAGCTGACTATTTGCGTCAAGGAATTGCAATTTTAACTGATGAAGTTGTAGGAAAAAATAGAGTTTCAAAAATTTACTTTTTAGATGCAAACTCTGGTGAAGATTTATGGAAGAAAGCTCCAAAAACAAAAGGCTTAGTCAGTCATTTCTATACACAAGATGATGGAATTATTTTTGGTGTAGCTTCAGGAGGTATTAACAAAATAAAGTTTGATGGAACTCCTTTATGGAGAAAACCATTAAAAACAGGTCCAAATATTAGTACACTTGCAAAAACAGAAAAAGGTATACTATACATTACAGAAAAAGATGCAGATATTGTTGATGAAAATACAGGCGAATCTATATTTGGCAAAAAATTAAAATACAAACAATCTAAATCTGTTGCTTCTACTTTCGATGCTCAAAGCAAACGTTTCTTATTAAGTTGTTCAGATGGTTTATATTCTATTGATGGTAGTTCAGGGAATTATGAAATTATCTCGAAACCAAAATTTGAAGAAAAAGAAATGCCTACTTCTATAGAAATGAGAGGTGATAATATCTTATTATCATCAAGTCAAAATATGATGTTATTGGATAAAAATGGAAAGCAAATTTACCATGAGTATTTTAAATCTCCATCAAAAAGTGGTTTTATGAAGGTACTTTCAGGAGCAATAGCTGTAACTTCTATGGCTGTTTCTGCAAGTGCTGCATATAGAGCTGGAGCAAATAGAAATTCAATAGGGAATTATAATTCTTATGGTAAACAAATGGACACCTATGCTAAAGGGTTTGCTCAAATTGCAGGTGCATCTTTTGGAGCTATGTCTAAACGATTTAAAGCTTCTGCTCAAACTAAAAATGATAAATTTATTCTAACAAAATTAAATTCTGGTGTTGGTTTAATAAAGCTTGATAAAGATTCTGGAAAAAAATTAAAAGAGATTTTATTAAAAGATAAAAAGCCTACTTATAAGGTTGATGATATAGAAAGAATCTTATACTATCAAGCAAACAAAAATACTATTTACGCATACAAAATATAAACCTTAAACATTAGTAAAAACAACTACTTATGTTTCAAATCTATTAATTTATGAAAAGTTTAAAAATACTATTTATTTTATTCTGTACTGTATTAATTTTTGCATGTTCTGGTTATGGTGAAAAATTGCAATACAACAAAACTGAAGTTTATTATACAGCAGATATAGAAAAGTTAGAAGCTGAAAAATTAGGAGAATTTTTAGTAAGTTCTGGTTTTGCAGGTGAAAATGAAAAATCTGTTCAATTATCTAAAAATGAAGAAACTGGTAACTATCAATTCAGAATGGTTACCACAGTAGAAGCTGCAAATAGCGAAAGTTATCAGACCATTTTTAAAATGTTTGCCAAACAAATATCAGATTCAGTTTTTAATAAAAAACCAGTAGATTTTCATGTTTGTAATAATACTTTCGAGACTTTAAAAGTAATTCCATTCAAATAATGTTTCCAAAAGTTGAATTTGATGCTTTGGTTGAATGGCATTATACAGAAAAAGAATGGAACGAGTTTGTAGCTATAGAAAAAGCAAATAAAAAAGAAGACAACATCTATTTTGGTATTGGAATTCTTGTTCTTTCTACAATTGGTTTAATGATATTTAGAAATACTTCTTTTCTAACTGCATTAACATTCGCTATTCCTTTTTCGATTCTAATTCCTTACTTAAGGATGAAATTTAGTTACAAGCATTTAAAACAAAATGTAAAAAAACCTTTTGTAAGAATTTATGAAGATCATATGCAAATAAATCAACATAAAATCGAAGTCGCATCTTCTAAAAAAAGAATTAAAAGTTTAAAGATTATAACTGCAAAAAACAATATGCAACTTCTTGAAATCAATGTTCAATGGATCACTAGAAAAGGACCTACAAATGATGAATACCGAATTTTAATTCCGAAAGATAAAATTAATGAAGCTAGAATTATAGTTAATCAATTTTATAAAACAACGTAAAATACGTCAAATGCCGTATTTCAAAATAAAATATTTTGCATCAATTTTGTAACAATAAAAAATTTAAATAAACTATTATGAAAAATTTGAAAACAATCTTATTTTTTGCATTTGTAGCTGTTTTAGTTTCCTGTTCTGATGCTACTGATGAAGATCTAGGTTTAACAGGTGAAGGAACTTTTACTGCAAAAGTTGATGGTACTGATTTTGCTTCATTAAAAGCAACTGTTGGAGCCACTGTTACAAATAGTGTTGCAGCTATACAAGGTTCTAATGCAGGTGGAGAATATATTAGAGTAAACATTATGAATTATACTGGTGTAGGTACATATAAAACTGGAGACGCATTAACAAATGTTAATTCAATTCAATATGGTACTGTAAATCCTATAGCTGCATGGATTTCTACTTTTGATATTGGAAATGGAACAATAGAAATTACAGAAGACACATCAACCACAATTTCTGGTACTTTTTCGTTTACTGGATTAAATTCTAATGATAATAACTCTTCAAAAATGGTTACAGAAGGTAAATTTTCTGCTCCAAAAAATTAAAAAAATATTGAAGAAGAAAAAGGAAAAATACGACAGATGTCGTATTTTTTTTTAGCCTTAAATATGAGACATTTGAGTTATTAACCTAAAAACAATAATTATGAAAAATTTAAAAAAAGTAATCTTTATAATAAGCATATCACTTTTTATTGTGTCTTGTAGTTCAAATGATTCTAATACTTTAGGTTGTGAAACTTGTTCTTACACTATTGCTGCAAATGAAACTGCAGGTACAGTTGCAACTTCTTTAAATGGAACTCATGAAACCACCTTTTCTTCGTTCAATACTGCATCACCTGTAACAGATGGTACTAAAGCTTCTTTTACAATAGCAAATAATGAATTATCAGTAGAAATTGAAGGTGAAGCTTGTATTACGCTTAAAAATCCGATTCAAACATCAGCTAGTGAAGTTGTTTTTAAAGATGATTGTAGAGATAACTTAGCCTATGCAGTTTCTACGAATCAAACAGGAGATCTAAACGAAGTAAATTTACTTACATTAAACAATACCTTTTATGGTCAGTTTAAGAAATAATAACAAATGACAATAGATATCCTCCAATTTTATTTATTTATTTTAACACCAATTCTCTTTGTTATAGGGATTTGGTGTTATTATGATTTTAAAAAGTTTAAACTAAAAGAATCTGAAAAACTGAGTGTTTTGTTTTTAAATTTAGAAGCAGAAAAAAAAAGAAAACTGTTTTTAGAAACTAAGTCTGAAAGTATTTTAAATACTAGAAATGATATAAATAAAAAACTATTAAAAATTAAAATTGATATATTTATTCTAAATTTTAGCTTACATGAAATCTTTAATTAAACTTTCTTTTTTTCTTTTTTTCTTTTTTTTAAACGGTTTTGTATTTAGTCAACAACAACAAATAAATACACTAAAAGAAAAATTAAAACAAACAGATTTAAACGACTCTTTAAGAGTTAAGTATTTGGGTGATATTGGTTGGTACTTTTCTGGATTTGCACCTGACTCTGCTTTTAAATACTGTAATTTGGCTTTATCAATATCTAAAAAGAATAATTATTCAAGTGGAATTGCACAGGCTTATAACGATATTGGTATCGTTCATTATAGAATCGCTCAATTTGATTCTTCTTTAGTCTATTACAGAAAGGCTTTACCCATTAGAATAAAAAATAACGACACATTAGGTATTGCTAGTCTTTACAATAAAATGGGTATTTCTCATAACCAACTTTTCAAATTAGACTCAGCTATTTATTACACATTAGAATCTTTAAAAATATATGAGATTTTAAATTTAAAAAAGAATGTTGCTGTTACCTTAAATAATATTGCAAATTTATATAGAGACACGAAACAGTATGATAAAGCCATTGAAAAACATAGAGAAGCATTAGCCATAAGAAAAAAATTAAAAGATGAGTTTGGAATGGCACAATCTTTTATTGGCATAGGGAACATTAATATTTTTTTAGCCAAAAATGATAGTGCAAAAGTGTATTATAAAAAAGGTATTAAAATCGGTGAAAAATTAGGTTTAGCTAGAGAACTTTCTACGGCTTATAATAATCTTGGAAACATATACAAAGAAGAAGATGATTTCTCGAAAGCTAAAGAATATTTTACCAAAGCACTAAATATTAGAAAACAAATAAAAGATAATTATGGTATTGCAAGTACTCTTTTAAATTTAGGAGATTTAAATTTAAAAACAAAAAACTATACAACTGCAAATAGACTTCTTCATCAAAGCCTTCAATTATCAACTAAAATGAAATCTGATGAATTAACTCAAAATATTTTTAGAGAATTTATAGAAGTAAAGGCTTATTTAAAACAACCAGATAGTGTAACTATTTATAAAAATTTATATTTAGAATATCAAGATTTAAATCTCAATAATAAAATTACAAAACAACTTTCTGAATTAGAAACAAAATACGAAACAGAGAAAAAAGAAAAAGAAATTTTAGCGCAAAGAGAACAACTGCTTGCACAAGAGCTGAAATTAAAAAATAGAAATTTATACGCTACATTAATAACAGCAGCATTATTAATTTTAGCAATAATTTTCTTTTCAATTTACAAACGAAATCAACTAAAAAGAGAACAACTAGAAAAAGAAATAGATTTAAAAGATGCTTTGGCAAAGATTAAAACTCAAAATAGACTACAAGAACAGCGCCTTAGAATTTCTAGAGATTTACACGATAATATCGGTTCTCAACTAACTTTTATAATCTCTTCTATAGACAATCTAAAATTTATTTCTAAGGATGCAAACGAAAAATTAAAAAGCAAATTAGCAACTATTAGTTCTTTTACAGGTGATACAATTCATCAACTAAGAGATACGATCTGGGCAATGAATAAAAGTGAAATTTCTATTGAAGATTTACATAGCAGAATATTATCATATATAGAGAAAGCTAAAATTGCAGTTCCAGAAGTTAAGATAGACGTAAATTATGATATTGATAAAAACAAAAGCTTTTCTTCTCTTATTGGAATGAACATTTTTAGAACGTTACAAGAAGCAATAAATAATGCCATAAAGTATTCTGAATCTAACACCATCGAAATAACACTTAAGAATAAAAAAAACAACTTCGTTGCTACTGTTACAGATTTTGGTAAAGGTTTTGCTATTAATTCTGTTGAACTAGGAAATGGTTTGTCTAATATGGAAAAAAGAATGAGTGAAATTGGTGGTACCATAAAAATAATATCAGAAGAAAAAAAAGGAACTACTATTCAACTTGAAGTTCAACTTGAAAATACAGTGAATGACGAATAAGATGTATATATTAAATCATTTAATTTTATAAAATACTACCTAAACTATGAGTCTAAGAATTGCTATTGCTGAAGATAATTATTTCTTATATAAAGCTATAGAAGAAAAGATTTCTTTTTTTGATGATGTTTCTATTAAATTTCATGCAAATAATGGAGCAGAATTAATAGGTAAACTTGAAGAAAATCATCATATAGATGTAATTTTAATGGACATTCAAATGCCAGTAATGGATGGTATAAAAGCAACTGAATTGGTAAAAAACAGATATCCACACATTAAAGTAATCATGTTAACTGTTGTAGATGATGATGAGTGTGTTTTTAAATCTATACAAGCTGGTGCCAATGGTTATTTATTAAAAGAAATTGATGCAGAAAAATTATATAAGAGCATTATAGAAGTTACAGAAGGTGGAGCACCAATGACACCTAGTATTGCATTAAAAACTTTAAATTTATTAAGAAAACCTAATTTTAATTTAGATAAAAAAGAAGATTTAGAAGAAATTAAATTAACCAAAAGAGAAACAGAAATATTAGTACAATTAAGTAAAGGCTTAAATTACAATGCAATTTCAGAAAACCTAATTATATCTCCATCGACTGTAAGAAAGCACATTGAAAATATCTATAAGAAACTTCAAGTGCACAGTAAAATGGAAGCTGTTATGAAAGCTCAGAAAAGAAATTTAATTTAAATTACAGTTTAAATCTATAACCAATAAATAAATTTAAAGAATTTGTTTTAGTAGTTTCTGGATCAGATAACTTATCAATGTCAATTAATCCTAAACTATTTCTTAATTCAATAAATATTTCGTTATTACTATCTAATTTGAAAATTCTTCCTAAACCTAAAATTAAACCAAAATCAAAATTCTCAAAATATCTAGATAAATCATCAGATGGTTTATCTTGATTTATTCTTTCTCTAGCTCTAAAAAAATAATTTAAAAAAATACCTCCTCTTAAATAATACTTTGAGTTCTTGCTAAAATTATATCTGACTGAAAGTGGAATAGATATAAATTCATAGATGTCATAATTTGTAAAATCGTTTGCAACGATAACCATATTATTTATAACTGTTCTTGGAACATCTACACTAACAATTTTTCTATCATAATTTAATTCAGCATCAAAAAATAAATTGTTTTTAATTTTATAATGGGTAGATATTCCTAAAGTATATCCGAATTCTGAATTATGTTCAGAAATATTTTCATTACTAAACCTTAAAGAAGAATAGTTTAAACCTGTTTGAACTCCGTAAGAAAATTTTTCTTGACCAAAAGTAGTTAATGAAAATAAAAGTAAAAAATATAAGGCTATTCTTATATTCATAGCACTAATCTAAATACTGATCTACATTTTGCCAAGGACCACCATTAATTACATCTACCCCATTTTGTTTTAAAAACTGAGTAGCTTGCCCACTTCTTCCACCACTTTTACAAACTGCAATTATAGGTTTATTCCAAGATTTTATCTCATCGATTTTAAGCGGAATTAAATTTAAAACTATGTGTTTAGCAGGTTCACTATGCCCTTCATCCCACTCCATTTGAGTTCTAACATCTAAAATAATTGCGTCTTTATCTAAATATTCTTTAATCTCGTTAGTTGTATCTTTTTGACTAAATAAACCAAACAAACCCATATCTTTTCTTTATTTTATAGTTGATGTTCTTTTACTTTTAATAAGTTTAATCCATTAGAAATTAAATTTTTATAAGTTTCATTTTTCATTAAAACTTCTAAATGTTTTAAAATTTCTTTCTGAATTGTATAATTATTTTGCAAAGCTAATTCATAAAGTTCTAAATGTAACAACCAATCTTTAGAAAAATCACTTTTTAGTTGGTTAAAAATTTCTTCAACTTCAGCTTCTGAAATTGAATTTTCTTCTCTCATCTTTCTAACTTTACTGTATAAACCATAAAGTATTTTTTCGCTTTCTGAGTATTTAATCTTATGAGTTTTTGTTTCAGATACTTTTCCAATATCTAAAAAAGATTCAACATCTGCAGGACCTGCATACGCAGAAACAACTTCTTTACCTACAACCATATCATATAAACCCCATTCAGGTTTAAATAATACTTCATCAAAATAAGTTACAGTACACTCATCAAAAGTGATCATTAAAATCTTACCCCTTAAATCTCTTGTGCCAGTTACAGCTTTTCCTTTTAAAATTATACCACTCTCAAACTCTAATGTCATAAATTCACCTTCATAAATTCCGTAAGCTTTTAAATCTCTTGGGCTCATATCTTCAATAGGTAAATTAATCCCTTTTAATTTTCCAATAGGGCTACCAAATCCGTTTTTATGAACATTTATTCCATGACCAATTAATTCTTTGTCTCTATTTGCAATTGCTGTTGAACCTGTGGTTTGAAAATATGCAACTTTGTTATTTTTATATTTGATAACTCTATCAAAAACTCCTGAAATTTGTACACCTGTGGTTAACTCTATAGTTCCCAAATTTTGAGAATCAATTAATTTTTCAACACCTTTTAAACCACCTGTTCTTAAAGCCATTGTATTTGCAAATTCATCTAAAACTAAGCTTAAATATGCAAAATCTGGTGTCACAAATAATTGAGGTTGTGGTTTTGTAATATCAAAATTAACTGCTGCTGCTTCCAAAGAATAAGGTATTTTTTTTACTTTTTCTTGCATGCACCATGCGCTTTCACCTATAGATGAAAGTAATCCTGCTCCATAAATTTTTGGGCTTTCTAAACTTCCAATTAAGCCATACTCAACTGTCCACCAATGTAAGTTTCTTATCATAGCCATTTCAGAAAGCTCACCAATATTTTCTTGCAACCATTCAACTTTTTCTTGAGTTTCATCAATTTCTTTTTGAGTAGAGTTTGGATTTTCTTTTAAAATTGAAAGTAAACGAATAGCTTCATACATTTCATAATCTTTAGCAGATGATATAGCTTTACTCCCTATTTCTCCAAAACGTCTTAAATATTCAGCATATTCAGGGTTTGCAATTATTGGGGCATGACCTGCAGCTTCATGAATAATATCTGGTGCAGGAGTATATTCAATATGGTTTATAGTTCTCATATCAGAGGCTATCACTAAAACATTATAAGCTTGAAATTCCATAAATGCATTTGGAGGAATAAAACCATCTACAGAAACAGCTGCCCAGCCAATTTCTTTTAGGATTCTATTCATACCTTCCATTTTTGGAATACTTTCAGAAGAAATACCTGTTTTATCTAAACCAGGTATGTAAGATTTGTGAGCAACCTTGCTTAAATAATCGATATTCATACGCATCACATACCTCCAAACTGCTTGATTTTGAGGAGTATATTCTTCATATGGTTGCCTAACAATAAACTTATGTAAATGTTTAGGTAACTTCTTTGTTACATCATTTAATTCAAAGTGAGATTCCATTTATTAAACCATAAATATTATAAGGTAAAATTACGAATTTTGTAATTAAAATGCGCTTTATAGCTTGTTAAAAATTAATATCAAAACTAATCAGTATTTTAATTAACAAATCATCAATTGTAACATTTCATCATATTTTTCATCATATATATAAAATATTGCTATGAGTTTTACAGCCCACATGATTGCCAGTCTTAAACACAATAAAAGAGAACGAGTTTCTGCCTTCAAAAAAATGAAAGATTTTAAAGAAGGAAAAAATATTGAAGTTTATTTTGATAAAAAAGTCACTAAATATCAATTAAAAAAGATTAGAGATAAAATTCAACAAGAAAACAAGTACAGACTTAGAAAAAATATTATAATTTTTACAATTGCAATGCTAATATTAATTTACGCTATCGGTTTCGTAAAATTTTAAAAGAAAGCCTAAAATCTTTCTTATTTTTACAATTCAAACAAGAAAAATGGACAAGAAAGTTATCTTAATGATTTTAGATGGTTGGGGAATTACACAAGACCCAAAAGTTTCTGCAATTTATAATGCGAAGACGCCATTTATTAATTCTTTATATGAGAAATATCCGAATGCAGAATTAAGAACAGATGGAGAACATGTAGGTTTGCCTGAAGGACAAATGGGTAATTCTGAAGTTGGTCATATGAATTTAGGTGCAGGAAGAATTGTATATCAAAATTTAGCTAGAATTAATAAAGCTGTTAAAGAAAAAACACTTGGCCAAGAAAAAGTGTTGTTAGATACATTTAACTATGCCAAAGAAAATAATAAAAATGTTCATTTATTAGGGTTAGTTTCTAATGGTGGTATTCATGCTCACATCAATCATTTAAAAGGAATTTTAGATGTTGCCAATGAAAATAAAGTAGATAATGTTTTTTTACATGCTTTTACAGATGGTAGAGATTGTGATCCAAAATCTGGAACATATTTCATAAACGATATTCAAGAATACATGCAAAAAACTACTGGTGAATTAGCAACAATTACTGGGCGTTATTATGCAATGGATAGAGACAACAGATGGGAAAGAGTTAAAGAGGCTTATGATGCAGTTGTAAAAGCGGAAGGTGTAAAAACTACAGACCCAATTGCAACTATGAATTCTAATTACGAGAATAATATTACAGATGAATTTCATAAACCTATTATCATTACTGACGATACTGGAAAACCAAAAACACAAATTAAAGAAGGTGATGTAGTTATTTTCTTTAATTATAGAACTGACAGAGGAAGAGAATTAACTAATGCATTATCTCAACAAGATTTTCCTGATTATGATATGAAAAAGTTAGACTTGTATTTTACAACTATGACTTTATATGATGAATCATTTAAAAACATTAATGTTATTTACAATAACGATAATATAAAAAATACCTTGGGTGAAGTTTTAGCAAATGCCAATAAAAAACAAATTAGAATTGCTGAAACTGAAAAGTATCCTCATGTTACTTTCTTTTTCTCAGGTGGACAAGAAGAACCATTTAGTGGAGAAAAAAGAATATTAAGAAACTCTCCAAAAGTAGCAACTTATGATTTAAAACCAGAAATGTCTGCTTATGAATTAAGAGATGCCCTATGTGATGACTTAAACAAAGGAGAAGCTGATTTTGTTTGTTTAAATTTTGCAAATGGTGACATGGTTGGTCATACAGGAGTTATGGAAGCAGCTATTAAAGCTTGTGAAGCTGTAGATATTTGTGTTAAAGATGTTATAGAAACTGGTCTAAAAAATGGTTATTCTACATTACTAATTGCAGATCATGGTAATTGTGAGACAATGATGAATCCTGATGGTTCACCACATACTGCACATACAACAAACCCAGTTCCTTTTATCTTAATTGACAATGATAAAATCGATGTTAATAGTGGTATTTTAGGTGACGTCGCTCCAACTATTTTAGAGCTAATGGGTGTTAATCAACCCAAAGAAATGACTCAAAAATCTTTACTAAAACACTGATGAAAAATTTAATTTATATACTAATAACTTTCTTCGTATTTATCTCTTGTAATGCTCAGCAAAAAATTACAGCCAAAAAAGACAAGAATGGTTATTTAGTGGGTATTGCCAATAAAGCTTCACTAACAAATGACTCTATTTTTAATAGATGGTTTAAAATGCGTTATAAAGAGTATGAAACAGACCCTTTAATGATTGCTAAGCTATCACTAGAAATTAATAAGTATGAAATAAAAGGTTTTATGGGAACTTGGTGTGGAGATAGTAAAAGAGAAGTTCCTCGTTTTTATAAGATTCTAGAAGAAACTGGTTTTGATGAAAATAAACTCGAACTAATCTGTGTAGATAGAACAAAAACAACTCCAGATAGCTTACAAAAAGGATTCAATTTAATAAGAGTACCAACTTTTATTTTTTATAAAGATGGTAAAGAAGTTGGACGTTTTGTAGAGTATCCAAGAGAAACCATGGAAGCTGATATTTTAAAAATTGTAACGCAACAACCTTATAAACATTCTTACGATAAATCTAAGTAAGCCTTTTAGGTATTCTTAAGAAAAAATCTATAGAAATATAGTAACTTTGCCTTTCAATTTTTTGAAAGATGATTAAAATTAAAACCAGAGAAGAAATAGAAATTATGCGCGAAAGTGCATTAGTAGTTTCTAAAACATTAGGTATGCTTGCCAAAGAAGTAAAACCTGGTGTTTCTACTTTGTATTTAGATAAACTTGCAGAAGAATTCATTAGAGAACAAGGTGCAATACCTGGTTTTTTAGGTTTATATGATTTCCCAAATACACTTTGTATGAGTCCAAACTCACAAGTTGTGCATGGTATCCCAAATAAAACTCCTTTAAAAGAAGGAGACATTATTTCTATAGATTGTGGTGCTTTAAAAAATGATTTTTATGGAGATCATGCTTACACTTTTGCCATTGGTGAAGTTGACGAAGAAACTAAAAAATTATTAGAAATTACTAAACAAAGTTTATATGTTGGTATTCGTGAATTTAAAGCTGGCAATAGAGTTGGTGATGTTGGTTTTGCTATTCAGAATTTTACAGAAAAACATGGTTATGGAGTGGTTAGAGAATTGGTAGGTCATGGTTTAGGACGTAAAATGCACGAAGATCCAGAAATGCCAAACTATGGTAAAAGAGGAAGAGGAAAAAAGTTTGTAGAAGGAATGGTTGTAGCTATTGAACCTATGACAAATATGGGTACTCATAAAATTAGACAACATGCAGATGGTTGGACAATTACGACTTTAGATAATAAACCATCAGCACATTTTGAGCATGATGTAGCTATTGTAAATGGAAAACCTGAGTTACTTTCAACTTTTAAATACATCAATAAAGCTCTTGGTATAGAAACTAATGAGGAAGACGAATTTAGAGCAGAACCTTTGGTTGTTTAACTATGTCTTTATTTAAAGTTATTTTAAATACAGTTCCTAGACCATGGCTAATTAAAGCTAGTTACATTGTACGTCCAATTATTGCTCTTTATTTAAAAGGCAATACTTACACAGATCCCATAGATGGCAAATCTTTTCGTAAATTTTTGCCTTATGGATATGGAAATCAAAGAAAAAATGCTTTATCACCCTCTACTTTATCTTTAGAAAGACACAGATTAATGTGGCTTTTTTTAAAAGATGAAACCATTTTTTTTACCTCAACAAAAAAATTAAAAGTATTACATATTGCCCCTGAGCAATGTTTTTTAGACCTCTTTAAAAAACAAAAAAACTTAGAATATATCACCTCTGATTTAGAAAGCCCTATTGCAGATGTAAAAGCAGATATTTGTGATTTACCATTTAAAGAAAATGAGTTTGATGTTGTTTTTTGCAACCATGTATTAGAACATATTCCAGATGATACTAAAGCAATGCAAGAGCTTTATAGAGTAATGAAAAAAGGAGGTTTTGGAGTTTTTCAAATACCACAAGACTTATCAAGAGATGTAACTTTTGAAGACAATAGCATAACTGATAAAGATGAACGTGCTAAAATTTTTGGACAATATGATCATGTTCGTGTTTATGGTAAAGATTACTTTAACAAGTTACGTTCTGTAGGGTTTAAGGTTGATGAAGTAGATTACACAAAAAAAATAGATTCAAAACAAATAGAACGATTTTGTTTAATGAAAGGTGAAATATTACCTATTTGTTACAAGTAGTTACTTTAAATTATTATTAATAAAATCAGATAGTTTTTCTAGCTTTTTATCCTTTAGAATAATAAAACCATTTCTTTTAATTTGATAGCTTCCATCATCTAATTTTTCGATAATTGATTCTCCTAAATAAGAATTATCTTCTATTTCAGTATCATTCAATTCAACACCTTTTTGATCTATCCAAAATCTACTATTTCCTTTTTTAGCTTCAAATCTATTATTGTAAAAAGGTCCTATAAATTCAAAGTCATCTTTAGCATTTAAAAATTTACCTTCCATAGCACATAAAAAACCTAACAAGTCATAGCTTTCTTCTGCATATAAAGGATGTAAACCACCACCCAAATCACCTCCAAATCTATACCACTCTTTATTAATTTTTACTTCTCCATCATTATTATACTTAGTAATAACATCAGCTTTGTCTAAGTTTTTTAAAATCTCTTTTTCGTTAGTAATTTCAATTATTTTTTTCTCATTTAAATCAAATACAAAAGGTTTTGCTACGTTGTTAGGATAGGTTACTAACTTACCATTTGCTCTAGGTAACATAACTTGACCAAAATGAGTAGATAAATTATAAAATTCAGATATTGTTGGTATTTCAAAACTACTTTTAGATGTTGAATTGAAGCTTAATAATTTAGTTGGATTGTTTTTAATGTTTTTAAAAATAAAAAAACCTTCAAAATATAGCACATCTTTATATTCATTAGCTTCTAAAATAATTTCTCCTTCATCATTAATTAATCCAAAATAATTATCAATTTTATACAATGCTAAGTTGTCTTTATTAAAAGTAAAAATAGTATCTACATTAATTTTTAATAATTTAGATTTATTGTACCAAGCCTCTGTTAAAGAATCTATTTTCTTTTTTTCAAGTTTTTTTATTCTATTTAATTCTTTCTCAATTTTTATCTCTTCTTCAACTTTTTCTATACTTTCTATAATAGGCACATACAATTCATCAATATTTAATTGATACTCTTCTGTTGTTTTATTTGTAGTGAGTAAATTATAATGCTTAAAGTAAGATTGAGATTTTTTTAAATATTCTAATCTTTGTTGTAGAGTTTCTTGTTTGTGATGAATTTCAAAATAAATTCTAGATCCTAAAATAGCAGTTTTTTTATCTGTGATAGAATCTAACCTAGCCATCGCTTTTTCGAAGTAATTAGCAGCTAATTCGTAATTTATTCCATTTGCTATAGCATTATTAGCTCTTTTAATATAAGTATTCGCTATTGCTTTTTCAAATTGAGCATAATTTGTTAAAAAAGTAAACAAACACAGGATAAGTAGAAACTTTTTCTTCATAGTATTTTCTTTTTCAATTTAGTAAAGATACTAAAAAAGGTTTTTTTTAAAAAGATATAAAGAGCCTTAAAGCTACTGATAATTAGAATATTCTGTAATTTTATCTTCAGTATCAAAATAAAGTAAAATAACTTTTAAGTCTTTATTCTTTTCGATAATTTTCTTGGTTTCTTCTAATCCCATAGCCATAAAAGCTGTTGCATAAGCATCTGCATCTGCACAATCTAAATTAGTAATAACAGATACACTTAATAAATTGCTTTCTTGTGCCAAACCAGTTTTTGGATTAATTGTATGCACAAACTTTTTTCCAGAATCATTTACCCAAAACTTTCTATAATTACCAGAGGTTGCCATAGATTTATTAGACAAATTAATGGTCTTATACCCTCCATTAACATCAGCATTTGCTGGATCTACTAATTTAATTAACCAAGGTTCTTTATTCTTTTTTAATCCTTTTGCTCTAATTTCTCCTCCAATTTCGATCAGATAATTATCAATATTTTTTGAATCTAAAAATCGAGCAACAACATCAATACCAAAACCTTTTGCAATTGAATTAAAATCTAAATAAATTTCTGGAGATTCTTTTGAAATCTTTTTACCTTTTAATGTCACCTTATCTAAACCAACATAATTCATTTCTAAAGCAATTTGTTCTTGGCTTAATTCATTTTTTTTGTTTTTTGGACCAAATCCATAAGCATTAACCAAATTACCAACAGTTGGGTCAAAAAAACCGTTGGTTTGTTTATAAATCTTTTTTGATTTATTAAACACTTCTATAAAATTGTTATCAACTACAATAGTAGTATCACCTTTATTTATTTTAGAAATATCAGAACTAGGAATGTAAGTTGATAAAGAATTATTAAAATCTAGAAACAAACTATCTAGTGCTTTTTGATAATTTTCTTCTGCATTTAAATAAGTGATTTTATAAGTTGTTCCAAAAACCATCCCTTTTAGGGTAAAATCTTTTTTTACAATTTCATTTTTACATGCAGTAAAAATGAATAAAACAACAAAAAGGAAGTTGAATTTTATTTTTTTCATAAAAAAGTTAATTTTTACAAAAATACTCTATAAATTTTTCATAAAAAGCTTGTAAAATAACTTTTTATTTAACGATTTTGTTAAATTTGCCCAATAAACAAAATGTTAGTTTCAATGAAAAAAATTATCACACTACTTGTATTAACGATTACGCTTGCGTCTTGTAAATCTAATAAGGAATATGCTGCTTTAGAAGCAAAATATACGCAAACTAAAGATCAACTTCTTGCTGTAGAAACCAATCTTCAAAAATGTTTGATAGAAAAAGAAAAACAAGAAACTAAAGCTTTTGCTCTTGGTGAGCAAGTAAAATATTTAAAAGAAGATAAAAAAACTGCTTTAAAACAAGTAGAAAATCTTACTGTTTTAACTCAATCTTCTTCAGATAATATTAAAAATGTAATTTCTCAACTAAGTGAGAAAGACAAATACATTAATGGTGTTAGAAAAGCTATGACTCAAAAAGATTCTTTAAATCTAGCTATTAAATATCATTTAACTAAAAATTTAACTGACGGAATACAAGACAAAGACATCGAAGTTAATGTTGAAAAAACTGTTGTTTTTATCTCTATATCTGATAAATTATTATTTAAAAGCGGTAGTTACAATGTAACTGATAAAGCTTATACTGTATTAGAAAAAATCGCTAAGGTAATTAATGACCAACCTAAAATGGAAGTAATGATTGAGGGTCATACAGATACAACTCCTATAAAAAGAGATTTAATTCAAGATAACTGGGATTTATCTGCTTTAAGAGCAACTTCTATTACTAGAATTTTACAATATAAATATGGTGTTAAACCAGAAAGATTAATTGCTGCTGGAAGAAGTCAATACGTTCCTTTAGCACCTAATGATACTGCTGAAAACAAAGCAAAAAACAGAAGAACTAAAATTATTATTATGCCTAAATTAAATCAATTCTTTGATTTATTAGAACAAGACGCAGAATAGTAATATAAAAACTTATTATAAAGCCATCTGATTTTCAGATGGCTTTTTTATTTATAAGTAGTTTGTAATTTTTATCTTTAGAAAGTAAAATTTAGTCATGAAAAACATATTCTTTTTCTCTTTTTTATTTATTGTATTTATTTCTTGTAAAAATGAATCAGAAAAAAAAGAAGATAATTTTAAGCAATACATAACAGTGTTAGGAATAGCACAAGATGGAGGTTACCCACATATTGGTTGTCAAAAAGAATGCTGTGCAAATTATTACAATGGAAAAAATGATAGAAAAAGTGTAGTTTCATTAGGGTTAATTGATAAAAAAGAAAAACAAAAATGGTTGTTTGAAGCTACACCAGATATGCATACACAATTGGCTGATTTAGAAAACAATCATTTAAAAACTTCAACTATTATAGATGGTGTTTTTTTAACACACGCACATATTGGACATTATACTGGCCTAATGTATTTTGGAAGAGAAGCTTTAGGCAAGAAAGATATTCCTGTATATGCTATGCCAAAAATGAAAGCTTTTTTAGAAAATAATGGTCCTTGGAATCAACTCGTAACTTTACAAAACATTGAACTAAAAAGTTTGCAAAACGATTCTATTATAAAGCTTAACAACAATATAAAAGTAACTCCTTTTTTAGTGCCTCATAGAGATGAATTTTCAGAAACTGTGGGTTATAAAATTGAAGGTAAAAATAAATCAGCACTATTTATACCAGATATTGATAAGTGGCATAAATGGAAAAAAGACATTATAGCAGAAGTAAAACTAGTAGATTATGCTTTTTTAGATGCAGCTTTTTTAAATCAGAATGAAGTAAAAAGAGCCATGACAGAAGTACCTCATCCATTTGTTATAGAAACAGTAGAATTGTTTAAAAATGAATTTATGGAAACAAAAAACAAAGTAATTTTTATACATTTTAATCATACAAATCCAACACTTCAAAGTAACAGTAAAGAAAGATTAGCACTAAATAAACTAGGATTTCGTTTTGCTGAAGAAGGACAAAATTTCGAACTATAAACATCAATATAAGATGCTCAAAAAAAACTATCTATCTCTATTTTTACTTTTTAATATTATACTAAGTTTCAGTCAAAATAGAAAAGTAATAGAACTTTCTGAAGGCTGGAAATTTCAAAAAGGAAATCCAGAAAACGCTTCTCAAATAGAATTCAATGACACAAATTGGCAAAATGTAACTGTTCCTCATGATTGGGCAATTTATGGTCCTTTTGATAAAGAAATAGACAAACAAATTATTGCAATTACACAGAATGGAGAAAAAATTCCTACAGAAAAAACAGGTAGAACAGGCTCTTTACCACATATTGGTTCTGCTTGGTATCGTAAAAGTTTTAACATCCATGAAAATGATATCAATAAAAAAATTATACTTCAGTTTGATGGAGCTATGAGTGAACCAGAAGTCTTTTTAAATGGTAAAAAAATTGGTGAATGGAAATATGGTTACAGCTATTTCTATTTTGATATTTCTGAAGATGTTTTAAAAGGAAACAATCTTTTAGCAGTAAAACTAATCAATAAAGAATTTGCTTCACGTTGGTATCCAGGAGCTGGTTTGTATAGAAAAGTAACACTTACATTTAAAGAAAAAGAAAATATAAAACATTGGGGTACTTTTATAACAACACCCATAGTAACAAAGTCGTTTGCTAAAGTTTCTATTAAAACAAAAGTATCATCAACTCATGGTAAATTAGTCACAAAAATATATGATAAGTTAGAAAATTTAGTTGCTGAGCGAGAAAGTTCAGAAGCTTTTGGCAACGAATTTGAACAAAATATAAAAATAAATAATCCAAATTTATGGAGTCCTGAAAATCCTTATTTATACACAGCAAAGACTTCCTTATTTATTGACAATAAATTAAAAGATGAAATAACAACAAAATTTGGGGTTAGAAAAATTGAGTTTATTCCCAAAAAAGGATTTTTCTTAAACGATTCATTGACAAAATTTAAAGGAGTTTGCTTGCATCATGATTTAGGTCCTTTAGGAACAGCCATTAATAGATCTGCCTTAAAAAGACAACTCACTATTTTAAAAGATATGGGTGTAAATGCTATAAGAAGTTCTCACAATATGCCTTCTTTAGAGCAATTAGAGTTATGTGATGAAATGGGATTTTTATTTTTGGCAGAAAGTTTTGATGAATGGAAAAAACCAAAGGTTAAAAATGGATACAACCGATTTTTTGATGAATATGCTAAAAAAGATGTTGAAAATTTAGTGAGAGCTACTAGAAATCATCCTTGTATAGTGATGTGGAGTTCTGGAAATGAAGTGCCTGATCAATGGGGATCAGAAGGTGTAAAACGTGCAAAATGGTTGCAAGATATTTTTCATAAAGAAGACCCAACAAGACCTGTTACTGTGGGTATGGATCAAGTAAAAGCAGTAATGGCTTCTGGTTTTGGTGCTATTATGGATATTCCTGGTTTAAATTACAGAGTACATTTATATGAAGAAGCTAATGAAAAATTTCCTCAAGGATACATTTTAGGTTCAGAAACTGCATCAACTGTAAGTTCTAGAGGTATTTACAAGTTTCCTGTAGCACAAGGAATCATGAAAAAATATGATGATTTTCAAAGTTCTTCTTATGATTTAGAATTTTGTAGTTGGTCTAATTTACCTGAAGATGATTTTATTTTACAAGATGACAAATCTTGGGTTTTAGGTGAATTTGTTTGGACAGGTTTTGATTATTTGGGTGAACCTACACCTTATGACGAACAATGGCCTTCTAGAAGCTCTTATTTTGGTATGATAGATTTGGCAGGTATTCCAAAAGACAGGTATTATTTATACAGAAGTAGGTGGAACACTAAAGAGGAAACCTTACACATTTTACCTCATTGGAACTGGAAAGGACGTGAAGGAAAAAAGACGCCCGTTTTTGTATATACCAATTACGATAGTGCAGAATTATTTGTGAACGGAAAAAGTATGGGAATCCAAAAAAAGACCAAAGACAAAACTCCACAACACAGATATCGTTTAATGTGGAATGATGTTATTTACAAACCAGGAACATTAAAAGTGATTGCTTTTAATGCTGATGGTAAAGCTGTTGCTAGCAAAGAAATAAAAACAGCAGGCAAACCTTATCAAATAGTTTTAGATGCAGATAGAAAAACAGTAAATGCAGATGGAAAAGATATTTCTTTTGTTACAGTTTCTGTTGTTGATAAAAATGGGGTGCCTTGTCCAACTGCCACAAATCAACTACAATTTGATGTTACTGGAAAAGGAAATTTTAGAGCAGTTTGTAATGGTGATGCTACTTCTTTAGAGTTATTTCATAAACCAACTATGAAACTATTTAGTGGAAAGCTGGTAGTCTTAGTTCAATCTACTAAAGAAACAGGTAATATTACATTAAAAGTAAAAGGCAAAGGTTTAAAATCTGGATCAATACAAATTACATCAATTAAAGAATAAAATGAGAAAAGCAATTACAATTATTATGTTTTTAAGTGCATTTACAATGTATTGTCAAGATGAAACAAAAGCCGTAAAATCTACTATTCAAAATTATTATGATGGTTATATAGACAGAGATATAAAAAAACTAAATAAAGCTTTTGATTTAGAAAATGGCACAATGAAAGTACCAATATTAAAAGATGAAAAAGTAATTGGTTTTAACAATCTCTATTTTAAAGATTTAGTTCTAAAATGGGGTAATAGAAAAAAATTATCTCCAGAAATATTACAAAATTGTGTTTTAAAAATTTTATCTATTGATATTGTAGATGACAAAATAGCTAGTGCAAAAATTAGCATGAAAGTAGATACAATTACATATATTGATATTTTATCTATACAAAAAATAAAAGGTAAATGGAAAATTACCAATAAAATTTACTCAGTACGTAAGTAACAAAATTATAAGTTTAATAATAAAATATCAATCTATTAGTAATTTTAAAAATTGCTAAAAGTTTGAAAAGTATACTTGATAAGAAATAGCTACAATTAAAATTAAGAAACTAATAATAAAAAATTTGGTAGCTCTTTTTACGTGAGAAAACTTCTTTTCTATAATAAGACTTTCAGCGTGAATTTGTTCACTTAAACTTTTCACAATTTCGTCTTTTGAGGTACATGTTTTTATTAACTCTTTAGAAAAATCTTCTACAGATTCATATTTGTTTGCAGCGTCTTTAAAGAAAAATACATTTCTTTTATAGCTTAACTCCATATGTGGTCTAAAACATCTAAAACAGAAGTATAATGATAGAATAACAGAAAGTAACCAGAACCCAATTAATATTAAGAAAAGTAAACTTTCTTTTAAAAAAAATTCAAAATTTTCGAACCTATCTACAAAAAAGCTTAAAATTAAACTGTGAAAAGAAAAAATAACACCTGCCTTAAATTCAGAAGCTCTTATTAACTTTTCTAATCTTTCTAATTGTTCCCAATAATCATTTGTATCGTGTGACATTTTTTATGCTTTTTCTAATAAATAATACATGTTTAATGCAGATCTATTTTTAATTTTGATTTCTCCTCTTGGTTCAAATTTAAATCTATCTTGAATTAAAGAATAGGTGCTTTCTGAAATATTAATTTTACCAACTTCACAAGTAGATTCTACTCTTGAAGCTATATTTACAGTATCTCCCCAAACATCATATGCAAATTTATTTTTACCTACTACACCTGCTACAACAGGGCCTGAATGTACACCTATTCTAACATCAAATCTTACTTTACCTACATCGTGTTTTAGTTTGCTTAATTTTACAAAATCTAAAATTTCTAATGCTGCATTTGCTACATTTTCTGCATGCTCAAAATTAGGTGTTGGTAAACCACCCACACACATATATGCATCACCTATTGTTTTTATTTTTTCTAAATTATATTTCTCACAAATTTCATCGAACTTAGAAAAGTAAAAATCTAAAGATTCTACTAATTTTTCTGGAGATAATGTTTCTGCAAATTTTGTGAAATCTTTAAAATCTGTAAAAAGCACAGTAACAGACTCAAACTTTTTAGAAGTTACATAACCATTTACTTTTAACTCCTTAGCAGATTCTTCTGGTAATAAATTTAATAATAAATTATCTGACCTCTTTTTTTCTTGTTCTATTATAGTAGAAGTCTTTTTGATATAATTATTTCTTCTAAATAAACCAAAAGCCAGTAAAAGTAAAAGTAGAATAACAATACAAATACTTAAGATAATATATTTTTGGGATTGTTGATTTTGAATAGAAGCATCAAGTTGACTTTGCTTTTTCTCAATTTCAAATTCTGTTCTTAAATTGGCTAATTTTTGAACAGTTTGGATATTAGTAACACTGTCTTGGTATACAATATATTCTTTTAAATGAAATAATGATTTTTTGGGTTGTTCCAACAAATCATAAATTTTAGATAATTTTAAACTTGCTGTACTTATTTGTTCTTTTAATTGATACTTTTTTGAAAGCTCTAAACTTCTTTCTGCATAAATTTTAGAAAGAACAGGTTTGTTTTGATCTAAATATATATCAGCTATAAATTCTAAATAAACTGCAATTGGATAATAATCTTTTTCTAACTCTAATATCTTTATAGCTTCGTCTATATTAGCTCTGGCTAACTTATGCCTACCTTGTTTAGCATAAACCATACCTATGTTACCTAAATTATAAGCCTTACCTAGTTTAAATCCTATTTTATTACTAATTAAGCTAGATTCATAGAAGTAAGTCATTGCTTCATCATACTTGTCTGCGCTAAAAAATTCGTCTCCAGCATTTAGTAAAGCTGAAGCCAATTTAAAGGAATCAGATTTTATTTCTCTAAGTTTTGCTATACCCTGTTTATAATAATTTACAGAGTTATCATGATTACCCATTACTGAATAAACGTCTGCTATAGTAATGCTAGATAAAGCTAACATTTCTTCACTTTCTGAATTACCTTTTGCTAGCTCTGATGCTTTTAAAAAACTTTTTAATGCAAGAGATAAATCACTTTTTAATCTATGTGCATTTCCTTTTTGCATAAATGCATCAAAAAGATAATGTGTAGAATCTTTTTGTGTGGCAAGTTCTATTAAAAGTTGACTGTATTTTAATTTTTTTTGAGGATCGTTACTATCTCTAGAAAGAGAATTTAAAATTATTAGCTCATTAGTGTCTATAAACTTTTTACTTTCATATAAGATCTCTAGTTTATCTATTGATGAAGGTAATTGTTGAGCGAAAATTGTAAGTGAAATAAAAAAAAAGCCCACACAAATAGCCTGGGCTTTACTTATAAAAATATTAGTAATTCTTACCATCTAAAAAATAAGATTTATATCACTTATTATCTCTTTATAACAATTTTAGGATCTATCATAAATATTCCTGGTTTTGCTTCACCATCAACATAAACTCTAAATTTAATGGTGTATTTTTCAGAATCTCCAGCTCTACCTTCAGTTACTTTTGCAATAACCACTCCATCAGATCCATTAAGAACATTTTTTCCAAAAACTCTAGCTCCACCCTCATGATTTATAGATTCAATATCAACATAATCATCTTCTGATGTAGTTGAAACACCAACCCACTCAACATAATCTCCAACATTTACTTCTATAGTATAATCTTTGTTTGAAATATTTTGAGGTTGCCCAAAGTTTGAATATTGATTAGTAGTCTGTTTTGTAATTTGACCTGTATCTACATTTAATGTAATTCTATGTGTTATTTGAGAATAACCATTTAAAAATAAAAATAGAAATAAGATAAAAATGCTGTTTTTAAAAATACTTTTTGTTTTCATAGGTATTGTTTGTTTAGTTGTTGTTTAATGCAATATAAACATTATTTACTGAATAACAATTTAATTTACAATCGTTTATATTTTTTACTTAATAAATAAAAGTATTAAATAAATTTGAGTTTAATTGTTTAGAATTTTAGCAATATTAGGTTTAAAATAATTTGGCCCTTTTAATACTTTTCCATCTTCTCTATAAATTGGCTTACCATCTTCACCTAATTTACTCATATTAGAATTCTGAATTTCATTAAAAACCTCCTCTATTTTATCTTGCATTCCATGTTCTATAATTGTGCCACACAAAATATAAAGCATGTCTCCTAAAGCATCTGCTACCTCAACTAAATCATTATTTTTTGCTGCTTCTAAATACTCTTCATTTTCTTCTTTCATTAACTCAAAACGCAATTGTTTTCTATCTTCAGAAATATTTACAGTTGGTTTATTTTGAATATTTAATTTAAACGCTTTATGAAATGCATGAACAGCTGCTATTTTATCTTTCATTATCTTACTTTTTAAATGTATTTATTTGTAATTTTGCAATCAGCAATATAAAGATTCTCTTCATTCTGTAAGCGTTTCTAAGTAAGATATAGTCCAAAACTTATTAAGAATTTATACAATGTTTTTAAATGCTTTTTTTTCTACAGGTAGAATTATTTTTATCATCTTTTTTGTTATCGCTTTTACAACTTTGATTGTTTGGAGCTACAGAAAAGATATTAAAAATCATGAACGATATTACAAGAATGCAGGTAAAAACGTATTAATTTACGGAGGAATAATTATTGCCATTTTTATAGCAATTCGTATACTTTTTGGGAATTAATCTAATTTTTCTACTTCACTTAATAGATCATGATCTAAAACTGTAAAGCCTAAATCATCAAAACTTGATGCTGAAGTAAACTTTACATCACATTCAATATCTTTAAAAGAATAAGAGTTTATCTGATATACTTTTTGAGCAAAAAACTCTTCATGATAACTCATTAAAATATAAATATTAGCATTTAGTTTTTTTATTTCTTCATTAGAATAGTTAAACAATGGGCTATCTTCATTAATTTGGTGCACTATTGTCCAAACTGTAGGTAAATACATGATTTTACTACGTTCTAATTTAAGTTGATAAAAATTTCGCTTAAACTCTCCGTTTTTTTCTTCTTTTGTTATAGATAAGGTAACCGAAATTTCTGGTTCTATCATTACCGTTTTTCGGCTATTCATTAATCTAAACATTAATGCTTTTCCTTCTTTAAAATCTCTTATTATAAAATTCTTACTAAATTCTATTATGGCTTTTGGTTTCGAAAAGCGTCCATACAACATACCAGTTATAAAAGAAAAACTTAACAACCCAATCATAGCCTCAAAAGCGGCTATAAAATTTGCTGTAATTCCTTTAGGAGCTATACCTCCATAACCTACTGTAGTAAGTGTTTGTGCACTGAAGAAAAAACCATTTAAAAAATCTTCAAAAAAAGTACCTTTTGGTTTAGTAATCTGTTCTATACCAATAGCTACATAAATTAATCCAAAAACAATATTTAATAAAGTATATACTAAAATAATTAGTAAGAAAAATTGCCACCATTTTATATCAATAAAAAAAGTATATAAATCTCCAATATTTCTTTTTCTATTAATGTGTTTTACATTACTAGAACCATCATCTTTTAAAACACTTTGTGCGTTTTTATTAGAATTATATCCAAAACCAGGGTCTTTTGTTTTTCTTGCCAAATCTTCTTTTTTATGATTACTAATTTATATTATTTGAATTTAAATTTATTTTTTTAAATCTTTCCCACTGTTTTTGATGAAACAAAATATAAACGAATAAACAACTAACATCTAATAAAAAGTAAAAAAGGCTAATGCCACTTGGTGGATTGTTACTAGGTAAAAACTCAAAAACACCAAATGCAATTGGAGGCCATTTCCAGGCGCCAAAAGCTGTACCTCCTATTTCTAAAAGTGCAACTATAATATACATGGTGTAAAAATACAATCTATCTTTTGGTCTAAAATAAAGTATCACAAAAACCGCTATTGTCATAACAAATCCGAAAACATCTGTGAAGAAAACCAAATAAACTAATGCAAAAACAGTAATAATGATTGTAAATAATTGCTCTATTGCTTTATGGTATTTTTTAACTAAAGTATCCTTACTAAAAATGAAAACTCTACCATATAAAGCTGCATGACCTAAAGGAACATACCAAGGCACATTTTCTAATCTGTAAGTATACATGCCTAAATAGACTGAGAAAAAATATTCTCCTAATAAACCTAAAAAAACAGCATATATCATTAATTTTCTAACTCTTAGAGTTGCTCTTTTATACATCCAAAAAAAGCTTAATAAAGCTAGAATATTTATTGGAAACTGTGAGCTTGTATAGTTTTCTGCAAAAAAAGTTCCATCAAAAAAAAGTATAAAAATAAACCCAATAAAAATACCTGGTTTACGTAAAAAAATATACCCTAGTTTTTTTATATCGTTTTTTGGAACTTTTAAAATCTTCATTAACTAGGATATTTAAAACAATCTGTTGTATGATCATTTACCATACCAACAGCTTGCATAAAAGCATACATTACTGTTGAACCTACAAACTTAAAACCACGCTTTTTTAAGTCTTTTGATATTTTATCTGATAAAGTTGTAGTTGCAGGAACATCTTCTCTTTTATGAAATTTATTTACTATAGGTTTACCATCTACATAACTCCAAATGAACTTAGAAAAAGAGCCAAATTCTTTTTGTACTTCTATAAACAGCTGAGCATTGGTAATTGCACTTCTAATTTTTAGTTTATTTCTTATAATGCCTGCGTCTTGTAATAAAGATTCGTATTTAGATTCAGGATATTTTGCAATTTTTTGATAGTTAAAATCATCAAAAGCTTTTCTAAAGTTTTCTCTTTTGTTTAAAATGGTAATCCAACTTAAACCTGCTTGAAAAGTTTCTAACAATAAAAACTCAAATAAGGTTTCATCATCATAAACAGGATCTCCCCATTCATGATCATGATAGTCTTGGTACAATTTGCTATCTGTTACCCAAAAACAACGATGTTTCATTTAGTTTGTCTTGATAGGTTTTATTGCAGTTTGTCTTTCATTTACGTATTCGAAAGTGCCATCTCCAAAATAACCTGCTTCTTCTAACATAATTCTTATGTCTTTATTCCATTCATTAATAGTAACAGTCGTGTTTAATTCAATAGCATAAGCTGTGTTTTTTTGCAAAGGATAATCACCATTAAAAGGTACTCCTTCTTGAGAATCCCACATACCAATTGTGGTACCTGCACTATGCCCATATTTACCTAAAGGATGTGTATAAATTGATGGTCTTAACCCTTCATTCTTACCTTGTGCTAAAGAAGCTAATAGTATTTCATTACCTGTTTTACCAGCTTTCATATTCTCTGTTAAAATATCTTGCACTCTATTTCCTTTTTTAAATGCTTCTTTTAAAAATTGAGGAACTTCGGTTTCATCATCTTTTAAAACATAGGCATGTTGTTGGCAATCTGTATTTAAACCAATATAAGTGATCCCAAAATCGCAATGCAATAAATCTCCTTTCTGAATAATTTCAGTAGGTTTACTTTTCGAAAAAGATTCTATGTGTGATTTTAATGCTTCATTACTCCTTTGAATATCAATAGTTGGATGAAACCAAGTTTCTAAACCTAAATCTGTAACTTTTTGTCTTAGAAACCAAACCACATCTTCAGTAGATGTTTTTCCTGGAGTTATTGTGTTTGCAGAGAAAGCTTCATCAATAATATCGTGTGTAATTTTTACAAGTTTTCTAAACAACTTCATTTCTTTTTCAGTTCTTGTTTCTATCCAAGCAATTCCTAATTTCTCAGCAGATACAAATTTTGATGTTATACTTTCTGGCATATTTGCTTTTAATTCATCAAAATCTGTTTTTACTAAACCATCTGCTAATGCAAAATGTGTTGAATAATTTAATCCTATTTTTTCTGGATTTCTTTCAGCTATTATCTTTTCTAACGCTTTCCATTGATTAGGTTCCTCTTCTTTATTCCAAGCCGATTTTATGCTTTTCCCTATATCATATCTTGCTACTGCCAATCTTTCTAGAGTATCTTTTGTTTTATCTCTATAAAAAACAATAATTGTTCTTCTTCTAGCATTTAACCAAGTTGCTGGTAGCATGGTTTTTAGTATTGGATCTTCATTATATTCTCTAGAAATAAGAAGCCACATATCTAAACCAGTTTTATCCATTAACTCTGGTAATAAGTTTGTAAATCTATCTTCTAAAAGTTCATCTTTTACTTTTGCTCTTTCAATTTCTGGAAGTATTTCATAGCTCTGTTTATCTGCAAACTCTTTATCTGAACATGAAAAAACAAAAACTAATAGTGTAACAAGTACAATTCTTTTAAACATAATAAGGTATTTAGAACTTTAAAATTAATGTTAAAACAACTAATTTCCTATGTTAATTAATATAAATTTATGGTTTTGAGTTTGTTTACTCATCAAACAACTAGTTTTACTCAATTGTAATTTTTTATATTGTAAACGGTTATTATCTTAGTATCAAAATATAAATCCTTTATTATGAAATATTTAAATAATATTATAGCAATTATAATTATTTGTTTACTTGTATATGCTTGCGGATCTTCACCAATAAATCAAAAAAAGAATGGTATAAAAGAAGAGCCTGTTGTTATTGCTAATGATAGTTTAGAGTATGAGATTACAATTATAGATATAGGATTTAATAATTATTTAAATTCTATAGCGCAACCAAGAGGATTTTATTCACAAGAATACTTAGAAGGTAGAAATAGACCTTGGGTGATTACTTGGAATCAAAGAGCTCAGAACCCACTTAGATTTAATCCTAATATTTACGAGAACATTATTAATTATCAACAAAATATAGATTATGGTTATGAAGTAAACTATCTTTTATTTAATTACTTTTTATTTGCTCAAAGAAAATACAATATGAGTTTGGGTGGGGGCTTTAGAACTGGTAGAATTAATTAAGCTCTCTTTTCATATCTAACAAAGCTATAGTCTAGTTTGTTTTTTTCGTCGGCTTTAAAGTCTTCTCTGTTTACCTCTTTCCAAACAGATAAGTCAATTTCTGGAAAAAAAACATCTGCATCAAATTCTTTATGTACCAAAGTTATTTCTAAAGCATCTGCTACATCTTTTTGTAAAGCATAATCATAAATTTGAGCTCCGCCAATGATAAAGATTTCCTCATCTTTAGGTGCCAATTCTAAAGCTTCTTCTAAACTATGAGCAATTAAACAGCCATCTTTATAATAATGCTTATTTCTTGTAATTATTACAGAAGTTCTATTTGGTAGTGGCTTACCTATAGATTCAAAAGTATTTCTACCCATTAAAATATGATGACCACTAGTTAGTTTTTTAAAACGTTTTAAATCTTCTGGCAAATGCCAAATTAAATCGTTGTCTTTACCTAATGCATTATTTTTTGCGATTGCTGCAATTATTGTAATCATCTCTCAAAAATTTTAGCAAAAATAATTGAAATGAGAAGAGATTTGACGAAAACTCTATTTTATTGATGATTTTTTAAAAAAACGAATACGTTTTCGCACAGAAAATACTGAAAATCAACCACAAAGAATTATTAATATTTTTGAACATCTAATAAATTATGTCCTCATATTTTTATAAAAATGGATATTATTAAGTCCATTTTTAATAAACTAATAATTCTTCAATATTATTAATTAATTTAGTTTGTATGAAATAAGTTCTTGTATACATTTACAACGTAATTTAATTTAATAATTATGGCAATTAAAAAACAATTTTTAAAAAGTAAACCAGTTTGTAAAGTAACTTTTACTGTACCAGCTGAAGAAGCAAAAAATGTTGCAGTAGTAGGAACTTTTAATGAATGGAATGATAAAGCAACTCCGCTTAAAAAATTAAAAAACGGATCTTTTAAAGGAACTGTTGATTTAGACGCAGGTAGTTCTTATGAATTTAGATATATTGTAGATGGCGAATATATAAATGAGCAAGAAGCAGATAGTTTTGCTTGGAATGATTTCGCTGGTGCAGAAAACAGTGTTTTAAGTGTATAGTAAATAAATGCTATGAAGATGTAAAAAGAGCTTTCAATTTTATTTTGAAAGCTCTTTTTTATTTAAACTGCAACTACTCCTTTTATATGTGGATGTGGATTGTAATTTAACAGCTCAAAATCTTCAAAAGTAAAGTCTTCTATTTGTTTTACTTCTTTATTTAATTTCATTGTTGGTAAAGGTCTTATATCTCTAGATAATTGCAACTCTAGTTGTTCTAAATGATTATTGTAAATGTGGGCATCACCAAAAGTGTGTATAAATTCGCCAGCTTCAAAGCCACAAACTTGTGCAACCATCATTGTAAATAAAGCATAAGAGGCAATATTAAATGGCACTCCTAAAAAAATATCTGCACTTCTTTGATACAATTGACAAGAAAGTTTACCATCTGCAACATAAAATTGAAAAAAAGCATGACAAGGAGGTAAAGCAGCTTTGCCATTTGCTACGTTTTCAGAAAATGAAACACTTGTATCTGGTAATACAGAAGGATTCCAAGCAGAAACCAACATTCTTCTAGAATTTGGATTGGTTTTTAAAGTTTCGATTACATCTTTTAATTGATCTATTTCGTCACTATTCCAATTACGCCATTGATGACCATAAACAGGACCTAAATCTCCATTATCATCTGCCCACTCATTCCAGATTCTTACACCATTTTCTTGTAAATATTTGATATTAGTATCTCCTTTAATAAACCAAAGTAATTCATAAATAATAGATTTTAAGTGTAATTTTTTAGTGGTAACCATTGGAAAACCTTCACTTAAATCAAATCGCATTTGATAGCCAAAAACACTTTTTGTTCCTGTACCAGTTCTATCTCCTTTTTCATTTCCGTTAGCTAAAACGTGTTTTACTAAATCGTGATATTGCTTCATATTCTTTTCTCTGTTTTGTGTAAAAATAAAAAAGCATCACTTTGTTTAAATGATGCTTTTAAACTATCTTTATCTAATAAAGAATACGAAAATTTATCACCATCTATAGAAAATAAATCTGTTTTGTCTATAGAAAATAACTCTACTCCTGCACCATTTTTTACAGAAGTAAAACTCCAATCTTTATTTAACTCTTGTGAAAAGGTAACAAATGAAGTAATTACAAATAAAAAAGTAAATAATTTTTTCATGTATATAGAAATTTATGAGCGCTTACTAATTTCGTCTCTTATTTTTGCAGCCAGCTCATAATTTTCATCAACAACTGCTTTGTTTAATTGTTCGTTTAATTCTTTTAAAGATAGGCTAGAAAAATCAGACTTTTTTTGTTTGTCTACTTCCTCGAACTCAAGAGAAATATTTTCTGGATCTGTTTTTTGCTCAATAGCTAATTCTTCTTCTACTTTTAAATAAATACCAGCTTTATCTAAAATATTTTCATAAGTGTAAATAGGAGCATTAAAGCGAACTGCAATTGCAATAGCATCAGAAGTTCTTGTATCTATAACCTCTTCTACACCCTCTCTTTCACATACCAAACTAGAAAAGAAAACACCATCTACTAATTTATGTATGATTACTTCTTTAATATTGATTTTAAAAGTATCTGAAAAAGTTTTAAACAAATCGTGTGTTAAAGGTCTTGGAGGTCTTATTTCAGTTTCTAAAGCAATAGCAATAGATTGCGCCTCAAAAGCACCAATTATTATTGGTAAAGTTCTAGAACCCTCTATTTCACTTAACACCAAAGCATAAGCTCCACTTTGTGTTTGACTGTAAGAAATCCCTTTTATCGTTAGTTGTATTAAACTCATATTTTATCATACAAAAACATTAATTGTTAATATATTAATGTCTTTTTAAGAGGGCACAATTTAATAAAAATAATAGACTGTCATCTTTTATTTTAAGAGTTTTTATCAATAAAAAACCACCAGAATAATCTGGTGGTTTAATGTTTGATTTAAATTTAAAAATATTTAAGCTGCTTTAAAAGCTTTTAATTTTTCGATTAATTTTGGAACAACTTCAAAAGCATCGCCAACAATACCATAGTCAGCTGCTTTAAAAAATGGTGCCTCTGGGTCAGTATTAATCACAACTTTTACTTTAGATGCATTAATACCAGCCAAATGCTGAATAGCTCCAGAAATACCAATAGCTATATATAAATTAGAAGCTACTGGCTTACCTGTTTGACCAACATGTTCTGCATGAGGTCTCCAACCTAAATCAGAAACTGGTTTAGAACAAGCTGTTGCTGCTCCAAGAACATCTGCAAGTTCTTCTACCATTCCCCAATTTTCAGGACCTTTTAAACCTCTTCCTGCAGAAACCACAACTTCTGCGTCTGCAATCATTACTTTACCAGTTACTCTATCTACTTTTTCTGATTTCACATTAGATTCAGCAACATTTACATCAAAATCCATAGATGAACCAGAAACAGGAATTTCATGAACTCCAAAAGAATTTTTGGCTAAACCAATAACTTTTTTATCTGAAGAAATTATTGTGTTAGAAAAAGCTTTATTTGAAAAAGCTTTTCTTTTTACTGTAAATGGTAATGTATTTGTTGGCAATGCAACTACATTAGAAGCATAACCTGCATCCATCTTAACAGCTAATAAAGGTGCTAAGTATAAACCGTCTATACTAGAATCTACAATAACTACAGAAGCATTTTCTGCATCAGCTACTTGTTGTAAAGCTGAAGCATATTTATTTGCATTAAAAGTTTTTAATGCATCATTTGAAACGACTACCACTTTTTCTGCACCATATTTATATAACTCACTTACATCTGCTGCATTTATAGTAGCTACAACTACGCTAGTACCTAATTGTTCTGCTACTTTATTTCCATAAGAAACAACCTCAAAAGCACTTTTTTTGAACTTTCCTTCAGTTGAATCTGCGTATACTAAAACTGACATACTTTTATATTTTAAATTACTTTAGCTTCGTTATGAAGTAAATTGATTAACTCATCTACATTATCTGCATCAACTAATTTTACAGCACCTTTTGGAGCTGGTTTCTCAAAAGTTTCAACAGTAGTTACAGTTGCTACGTTTTTTGCATCTACAACATTAAGAGGTTTTTTACGAGCCATCATAATACCTCTCATATTTGGTATCCTTAAGTCTTTTTCTTCAACAATACCTTTTTGACCTCCAACAACTAAAGGTAAAGTAGTTGATAAAGTTTCATTACCACCATCTATTTCTCTAACTGCAGTTACATTTGTTCCATCAATTTCTAAACCAACACAACCATTAACAAAATTAAAGTCTGTTAATGCAGCTAACATACCTGGAACCATCTGACCATTATAATCTGCAGATTCTTTACCTGCAAGAATTAAATCATACTCACCTTCTTTAACAATTTCTGCTAATTCTTTAGCTACTTGTAATCCATCAACAGGATTTGCATTTATTCTAATTGCATTATCTGCTCCAATTGCTAAAGCTTTTCTTAATGTTGGTTCTGTAGTTGATTCTCCCACATTTACAACAGTAACTGATGCTCCTTGTTTTTCCTTAAACCACATAGCCCTTGTTAAACAAAATTCGTCATAAGGGTTAATTACAAACTGAACTCCATTTGTGTCAAACTTTGTATTATCGTCTGCAAAATTAATTTTTGATGTGGTATCAGGCACATGACTAATACATACCAATATTTTCATAAACTATAATTTTAAACTTATTTTTTCGCCTACGAAATTACGCCTTTTTTTTAAAAAATACTATGCATGCATAATAAATTTTCAAGATTTTAACATTTATCGAAATCGATTAAGTAATTAAAGTTAAAAATTAGGTGCAGATTGTAAATTGCATTAAGAAAATTTGACAAATATTTCCTTATTTTTGCGCGTAGCAAATTTTATAATTCAAATAAAATAATGAAAACAGTTCAGTTTAGAGAAGCAATATGTGAAGCCATGAGCGAAGAAATGCGCAGAGATGAAAGCATTTATTTAATGGGTGAAGAAGTTGCAGAATACAATGGCGCTTACAAAGCTAGTAAGGGTATGTTAGATGAATTTGGTCCAAAAAGAGTAATAGATACACCTATTGCAGAATTAGGTTTTGCTGGTGTAGCTATTGGATCTGCAATGAATGGTAACAGACCTATAGTAGAATATATGACTTTTAACTTCTCTTTGGTTGGTATTGATCAAATTATAAATAACGCTGCAAAAATTAGGCAAATGTCTGGTGGCCAGTTTAACTGCCCTATTGTTTTTAGAGGACCAACTGCTTCTGCTGGTCAGTTAGGAGCAACTCACTCACAGGCATTTGAAAATTGGTTTGCAAATACACCTGGTTTAAAAGTTGTTGTACCATCTAATCCATATGATGCAAAAGGTTTATTAAAAGCATCTATAAGAGATGATGATCCAGTAATTTTTATGGAATCTGAGCAGATGTATGGTGATAAAATGGAAATTCCTGAAGGAGAATACATAATACCTATAGGAGTTGCAGATATTAAAAGAGAAGGTAGTGATGTAACTATAGTTTCTTTTGGAAAAATAATTAAAGAAGCTTATAAAGCTGCTGATGAATTAGCAAAAGAAAACATATCTGTAGAAATTATAGACTTAAGAACTGTAAGACCAATGGATCATGCAGCAATTATAAAATCTGTTAAGAAAACTAACAGGTTAGTAGTTTTAGAAGAAGCATGGCCATTTGGAAGTGTAGCTACAGAAATTACTTATAGAATTCAAGATGAAGCATTCGATTATTTAGATGCACCTGTTAAAAGAATTACAACTGCAGATACACCTGCTCCTTATTCTCCTGTTCTATTAGAAAAATGGATTCCTAATTCTAATGATGTAGTTAGAGCAGTTAAAGAAGTTATGTACTTGTAAAATATTTCAATATTAAGAATTTAAAAATCCTGTTTCTTATTTAGAAACAGGATTTTTTTTTCGAAAACAATTGCGTAAAATATATAAGTAACCCTTTAAAAAACCTCACATATTAACTATTTTTGTAATGAATTAAAATAACAACTATGATTGGTAAAGATGAATTGACTTTTGATGTATTAATAGAAATACCTAAAGGAAGTAGAAATAAATATGAGTATGATTTTGAATTAAAAAAAATTCGATTTGACAGAATGTTGTTTTCTTCAATGATGTACCCAGCAGATTATGGTTTTATTCCAGAAACTTTAGCTTTAGATGGTGACCCTTTAGACGTTTTAGTTTTAGGGCACGAACCTACTTTTCCTATGTGTGTTAGTGAAGTAAAACCAATAGGTGTTTTCCATATGGCTGATGAAAAAGGTCCAGATGAAAAAATTATTTGTGTACCAGTTTCTGATCCTATTTGGAATAGAAGAAAAGATATTTTTGATTTAAATCCACATCGTTTAAAAGAAATAGAACACTTTTTTCAAGTTTATAAAGATTTAGAAAAGAAAAAAGTTGATGTTGGTGGTTGGGGAGATGCTTCTGAAGCTATTAATATTTATCATAACTCTGTAAAGAGATATCAAGAAAGTGAATACAAAAAGACCGATAAATTTAAAATATAATAAAATAATTCTATTAAAATTATCAACCTCTTAAAATTAAACACTTTAAGAGGTTTTTTATTTCCACTCATTTTCTTACTTTTGCGTCCGTTTTAAACTAATCATAATAAATAAAATTATATGGAATCATTAATGATTTACATGCCAATTGCTTTGGCAGTTTTAGGTTTAATCTATATGTGGGTTAAACAGTCTTGGGTAATGAAGCAAGATGCAGGAGATGGTAAGATGAAAGAAATTTCAGACTATATCTATGAAGGTGCTTTAGCTTTTTTAAGTGCAGAATATAAGTTGCTTACTATTTTTGTTGTTATCGTAAGTGCAGCTTTAGCAGTTGTTTCATTTATTGTACCAACAACTCATATTTTAATTGTTGTCGCTTTTATTTTTGGAGCTGTTTTTTCTGCATTTGCTGGAAATATAGGTATGAAAATTGCTACTAAAACTAATGTTAGAACAACTCAAGCTGCTAGAACTAGTTTACCAAATGCACTAAAAATATCTTTTGGTGGTGGTACAGTTATGGGATTAGGTGTTGCTGGCTTAGCTGTTTTAGGTCTTACTGCATTCTTTATTTTCTTTTTCCATTTCTTTATGAATGGTACATGGACAAATACAATGGATATGACTATTGTTTTAGAAACATTAGCAGGTTTTTCTTTAGGTGCAGAATCTATTGCTTTATTTGCTAGAGTTGGTGGAGGAATCTACACTAAAGCAGCAGATGTTGGTGCAGATTTAGTTGGTAAAGTAGAGGCTGGTATCCCAGAAGATGATCCAAGAAACCCTGCCACAATTGCAGATAACGTAGGTGATAATGTTGGTGATGTTGCAGGTATGGGAGCAGATTTATTTGGTTCTTATGTTGCTACAGTTTTAGCTGCAATGGTTTTAGGAAATTATGTAATTAAAGATATGGGTGGTGCTATAGACGATCTTTTTGGAGGTATAGGACCAATATTATTACCAATGGCAATTGCTGGTGCAGGTATCATTATTTCTATTATAGGAACAATGTTAGTAAAAATTAATAGTAATGATGCTAAAGAAGCACAAGTAATGGGTGCCTTAAATAAAGGAAACTGGACATCAATTATCTTAGTTGGTCTTTCTTGTTTTGGTTTAGTTACTTGGATGTTACCAGAAACTATGCAAATGGAGTTTTTTGGTGAAGGTTTACAAGAAATTTCTTCTATGAGAGTATTTTATGCAACTCTTGTTGGTTTAGTAGTAGGTGCAGTAATATCATCTGTAACTGAATTTTATACAGGTTTAGGTAAATCACCAATATTAAAAATAGTACAGCAATCTTCTACTGGAGCAGGAACAAACATTATTGCTGGTTTAGCTACTGGTATGATATCTACATTTCCATCAGTTTTATTATTTGCTGGTGCTATTTGGGCTTCTTATGCTTTTGCAGGTTTTTATGGTGTTGCTTTAGCTGCTTCTGCAATGATGGCAACAACAGCTATGCAATTAGCAATTGATGCTTTTGGACCAATTTCTGATAATGCAGGTGGTATTGCAGAAATGTCTGAACAAGATCCAATCGTTAGAGAAAGAACAGATATTTTAGATTCTGTAGGTAATACAACAGCTGCAACTGGTAAAGGTTTTGCTATTGCTTCTGCTGCTTTAACATCTTTAGCTTTATTTGCTGCTTATGTAACATTTACAGGAATTGACGGAATTAACATCTTTAAAGCTCCTGTTTTAGCAATGTTATTTGTTGGAGGAATGGTACCTGTAGTTTTCTCTGCTTTAGCAATGAATGCAGTAGGAAAAGCAGCTATGGAAATGGTACAAGAAGTAAGAAGACAGTTTAGAGATATTCCTGGAATTATGGAAGGAACAGGGAAACCTGAGTATGATAAATGTGTTGCAATTTCTACACAAGCATCTTTAAAAGAGATGATGTTACCAGGTTTATTAACTATTGGTTTTCCATTAATCATAGCATTTGCTCCTTTAGCTTTTGGTATGGATAAGTTAGCAATCGCAGAAATGTTAGGTGGTTATATGGCTGGTGTTACTGTTTCTGGTGTATTATGGGCAATCTTTCAAAACAATGCTGGTGGTGCTTGGGATAATGCTAAAAAATCTTTTGAAGCTGGAGTAGAAATTAATGGAGAAATGACTTATAAAGGTTCAGATGCTCATAAAGCTGCTGTAACTGGTGATACTGTTGGTGATCCATTTAAAGACACTTCTGGTCCATCAATGAACATTTTAATTAAATTAACTTGTTTAATTGGTTTAGTAGTTGCACCAATTTTAGGTGGTCATACTTCTGATGATAATCATGCAAAAACTGAAATCAAAAAAGAAGTAAAAATTGAAGTAAACAGTAATAATGATGAGATGGCTGTTGCTACAATTACAATATCTAAAACTGTTGACGGAAAAGTAGTTACTGAAACAAAAAAAATTGAAGGTTCTTTAGAAGAAATTGAAATGAAAGCTAAAGAATATGGAGATATAATTTCTGTTGATATTAAAAAAACAGGAAAAGAAACTAAAAAAGAAGTTGAAGTTGTTGTTGAAAAACAAGACTAATAAAATTCTAAATAAATTAAAAAGCATCCAAAATTGGATGCTTTTTTTTTTACAAAATTTTTAAAAAAATCAACCAAAAGAAACCATTGATATTAATAAATATATTCTAATCTTATAATAATTGATAAACTAGATTTGAAATTAATTAATTGATTGTTTTAATGCATTTGTTTTTTAATAATTTTTTAAGGAATAAAAAGATTAATTTTACAATATACTTTTGATAAATATTATTAGTAATAAATTAAACAGAGTAAACCATTATGATACAAATTGAGATTATTGCTGATAGTCCAAAAGATCTTTTAGAGCAAATTCAAGAACAAATAGGAGGTGTAGTCACAGAACAATGGAGTGAGTACACATTAAAACTAAATAATAAATTTGGGATTGGTTCTATAAAATTTATTCCTTTTGATTGGGGTGTTAACTTATTAGAATTTCAAATTAAATTTCATGAAGAAATAGATTTAAAAATTAAATCGATCGAATCATTTAATCCAATTCGATTTATTTATGCTTCTAAAGGAAGTTTTAAACATCGTTTTGGGATTCATAAAGAAGAAAAAAAAGTAAGCCAATTTGAATCTTTTATTTTTACTAATAAAGATGGTGGAACCAATCATGTTATTTTTCCTAAAGATGAAAAATTAGATATTAATGTTATACAAATTGTTAGAAAGCACTTTTTAAAGAAAAGAACAACAAATGTCTCTACATTAAATAAAAAATTATACGAAGTTTTTGTAGATACAGACCATGATAATAGGTTTGCAAATTACGGAACCTTAAACCTTAAAATGGCAGATTTAATTAAAGGTTTACATAAGATAAAAGCTAAAGGAATGCTTAGAATCTTAAAAATTGAATCTCGTGTTTATGAAATATTATCTCTGCATATTCAGCAACATAATAGATTGCTAAATGGAGTTAAATTACCTGAACATATGAGTAGAAGTGAATTAAAGTTAATAAGAACTTTATCTAGCGATATTATTAAAAACCCTGCTAAAGAATACTCTTTAGAGCAACTATCTTTTAAATCTGGTTTAACACAATCTAAATTACAAGAAGGATTTAAATTTTTATATAAGAAAACTGTTACAGAATACATTAGACATGTACGTCTAGAATCTGCAAGAGAAATGCTTAAAGATTCAGATTTAAATGTATCTCAAATAGTATATAGTGTAGGGTTTAGTAGTAGAAGTTATTTTTCTAAAATTTTTAAAGAGAAATATGGTATTACACCTAACAGTTTTAAAAAAAAACTAAAAACAGTAGCATAAAAAAGTCTTGATGTTTTTTACATCAAGACTTTTAAAAATCAACCAACCATAAATAAAGTAAACTGAGTAAATTACCTTTTAAAGTTTCTTTTTACTTAATCATCTATTATTTAAAAAATCTTTTAATTAGTATTAAAAGGCCATATTTGCTGGCAAACTTTAAAAAATTTCCAACTAAATTAATAGGTTTTAAATGTTCTTCTAAATTATACTTAGTTAATTTTAATTCTTCTATTGCTATTTGTCTTTCTAGATTTAATCTTTTTAAATCTAATTCTATTTCTTCTAAAGATTGATAATTTCTCATGGCTTTTTATTTAATCAAATACCTTTTTTGATAATTTTTTAATAATAGTTTTCTCAATTAATTTTCTCATTAAGAAAATTATAATCCCGAAAAAAACATAAACTGAACCTATTATCAAATAACCTAATGCTATATTTTCTAAATAATCTCCAATTGCTATAGCTCCAGAAATAGATATAAACAACATTCCAATAGAAACTAGACTTCCAATAATCATCATTTTAGTGATACTTGTAGCAGATAAAGCCATTAAATGAAAAGCTTTTAATTTTGCATATTCTGCTGTTGTAGTGGCTAGCTTTTTACTTGCTTCTAATCCAGAGGTAGATGATTTACTTATAGATTCAAAAATATTAATCATCTAATTAGATTGTTTTATTAGTATTTTTATTGATAGAACCTCCATTTGCAGTAGCAAATTCTGTTTTTCCATCTTTTTGCAACTGTTTATTTTTAGCTTTTAATTCGCTTAATTTCTGTTCTAAAGTAGATATTACATCTTCAGCTTTGTAGCTCATATTTGACATTACCTCCTCTAATTGACTTTCTAAATTTGCTTTCTTAGTATTTACTGTAGAAGATACTTGGTCTTTTATTTCAGAGGCTGACTCTTCTATTTTATCTTTTGCTTTAAGAGCTTCATCTCTTAATTTTCTCCTGGTATTTTCTCCTTTATCTGGAGCAAATAAAATACCTAAAGCAGCTCCTATCGCTGTTCCTAATAATATGTCTGAAAAATTACTCATAATTTATGCTTTTTATTGGTTAAACTTATTTTTTAAATCAAATCTTATGATTTAATCACTAAACAAAGATAAATGTAAAGAAAAGTTATACTTAACTCAAAAAAAAATAATCTTAACTCAAATGACTTTTTAAAGTAAATTTAATAACATTATTCGTTGTTTTTTGTGATAATCTATTTATTGAGTTTTCAGAAAGTTGTAAAATTCTTGGGTATCCTCCTGTAATTTGACAGTCTCTTGTAAGCAAAATTAATTTACCTGAAGGTGTTAATTGAACAGTACCAGGTAAAACTGAAGATGTTAATAATTGTGGTAATTTATTATTTAAAATTTCATTTAACTGATACCCCATTCTATTATTATTTTTTGATATTGTAAAAATATCTGTAAATAATTTTTCTTTTTGGGTAGTTGAAAGCCAATCAAATTCTGGCCCCACTTTACATTCTAAAATTTCTGAACTAAAATGTTCTTTATGTATCTTAATAGACGACTTAGAAGAGAAAAACTCTTTTGGTTGTTGTTTAATTGGTATTATATCACCATTATTTATCTTAAAACTAAAAGTAACATATTTAAACTGACTTCTACTATTTAGTATTATTGGAGAATCAATTCCGCCAGAAATTGCTAAATAACATCGAACACCAATATTGATTTTTCCAAAAGACAATACATCATCTTTTTGAACTCTTATTTTTGAGTTTAATAAGATTGGCTTATCATTTAATTTAGGTGAAAAATCTGCACCAGAAATACAAATAGTAGTAGTATTCAAAAATTTTAAAATACAACCTCCAAAAGTAATTTCTAAAACTGCATTTGTTAAAGGGTTATTTAGAATACTATTGGCTAAATCTGCTGAATAAGCATCCATAACTCCAGAAAACGGAACTCCAAAAGAAGCAAATCCAAATCTTCCTTTATCTTGTATTGTTGAATAAAAGCCGGCTTTTAAAACTTTAATCATACTTTAAAGTTTTATGAATTTTAAAAACATTTACTGTAATATCTTTTTCAATTTGATAAAATTCTTCTTTAGATATAGATCTAAATTTAATTTCATCACCAGCTTTTGCAAAGCAAGGATTTTCTTTATCAGCATTAAAAAAATCAATAGGTGTTTTACCAATAATATTCCACCCACCAGCTGAATTGTTGGGGTAAATTCCTGTTTGCATCCCTCCTATTGCAACATTACCCTTATCTACATGTAATCTTGGGGTTGATTTTCTATCAAAGAATAGTTTTTTATCTAGACCTCCCAAATAAAAGAAACCTGGTAAAAATCCAATAAAAAAAATTGTATAAGTAGGTGCTGTATGAAGTTTTATAATTTCATCAATAGATATTTTTAATTTTTTGGAAATATCTTTTAAATCAATTCCAAAATCTAAATCATAACAGACAGGTATTTCCCATTTATATAAAGCTTTTTTTTCTATTTCTAATGTAGACGAGTAAATAGATTGAAGTTTAAAAATCTTATTTTTTACATTGTTAACTTTAAAATTAAATACAATTGTAAGTGAATTGTATGCTTGAATTATATCTAAATATTCTAAATCACTTTGTAATATTTTCTCTTTATAAGTAATAATATCTGATAGTATGTTTTTATCAATAATAGGTTCCCATTCTATTAAAATAGTATTATCTCCAAATTGTTTGTATGTAATTTGATTAGTCAATATTTAAACCTTCTTTCTCTAAATTTTGATAAAGATATTTTACAATTTCAACAGCATTTTCTGTGTCTCCATGAACACAAAATGTATCTGCTTTTATTTTAGATTTAGTATTGTCAATAGTTGTTACTAAACCTTTTTGTATAATATTTAAAACGTGTTCTAAAACTTCTTCTTTATTTAAAATTAATGCGTTTTTATATTTTCTAGATACTAAAGTTAAATCAGCATTATAATTTCTATCTGCAAAAACTTCATACTTAATTTTTATAGCATTCTTTAAAGCAACATTTTCTATTACAGAATTATAAGGCACATATAAATAACTATTTTTTAAATATTTTGCTACACTACTAATAAATAAAGTAGCCAATTTATTATCAATAGCTATAGCATTATATAGTGCTCCATGTGGTTTTATGTGATGTAATTTTCCGTTTTGTAAAGACAATCTTTCTAAAAATAATTCTAACTGAGATTGAATACTTTTTTTTAATGCATCATTAGAAATCTGTATTAATTTTCTACCAAAGTTTTCTTGATCTGGAAAAGAAGGATGAGCCCCAATTTTAACTTTATGTTTAATTGCTAATTCTATAGTTTTATCAATAGAATTTTTATCGCCAAAATGTCCACCACAAGCAATATTACAAGATGAGATAAATGGCATTAATAAATACTCATTATCTACACCTTCACCAACATCACAGTTAATATCAATTTTCATTTTATAAAAAATTAAACACTTTTAAAATTCCTTTAGCTCCTAAAAAAATAGCTATAGCTAAAATTATAAATCCTAAAATATTTTGAAATTTACTGTTTACATAGTTTCCTAAAATATTCTTTTTATTCATAATCCATAATAAAATTCCTGCAATAACTGGCAATAACATACCATTTGCAACTTGAGCAAATTTTATAATTTCTATAGGTTTTATACCAACTGATGAAAATAAAACCCCTAAAAAAAGAATGATAATCCAAACTAGTCTAAATGATTTTGATTGTAAACCTCCTTTAAAACCTAAACAACCTTTTGCAACATAAGCAGCTGCCAAGGGTGCTGTTATTGCAGATGTTATACCTGCAGCAAACAAACCTAAAGCTAAAAAGTATTTTGCAAAATTACCATATAAAGGAGCTAAACCTTTTGCTAAATCTGCTGCGTTTAAAATATTTGTAGAAGAAATAGAAGCAGCTGAAACTATAATAGCCATAGATACTAAACCTCCTAAAAGTATAGAAATAAAAGTATCTTTTTTGGCAAATATTAAATCTTCTTTTTTATGCCATCTTTCTTTAACTAAAGAAGCGTGTAAAAACAAATTATATGGCACAACTGTTGTTCCAATTAAACCAATAATGGTTAATAAGCTTTTATCTGGAAATCTAGGAACAAACATTCCTTTTAAAATTTGTAAAATATTAGGTTTAGTTACAATTGCAGTTATTACAAATGAAAAACTCATCAACAATACTAATGTAACTAGTGCTTTCTCTAGAAATTTATAATTTCCAATATAAAGTAAAACAAATGCAATTACACCAATAATGATACTCATTAAATTGATAGAAAAATCTCCAAAATGGTACTTAAACTCTCCAAAAATAGTTTCAAGACCTAAGATACCTCCACTTATATTACCTGCTTCATAAGAGGCATTACCAACAACAATTGCAGATAAAATTAAAATTGTAATACATTGTTTTAAAATTGGATTTTTTAATTCTTCTCTTATTACTTCAGATAGTCCTTTTTGAGAAATAATACCTAACCTTGCAGCCATTTCTTGCAATACAATAGTTGCAATAATAGAAAGCAACATAGCCCAAAGTAAATTAAAGCCAAAATTAACACCTGCTAAAGTACACAGGGTTACTGTACCTGGACCAATAAAAGCTGCTGCAACTAAAGTACCTGGTCCTATATTTTGAAACCACTTTTTAATCATAAAAAAAAGAATTTTTACTGACTAAAGATACTTTTTTATAAAGAAAAACACCTCAAATTTGAGGTGTTTCTGTGTAAATTAATAATTATGAACTTAATTAATAAGCATATCTTTGAGGACCACCTCTTCTAATTTCTTCATTCGCATATTCTTCGAATTGCTTAAAATTATTTCTAAACGCATTAGATAACTTAAAAGCTGTTTCATAGTAAGCCTCATCATTATTCCAAGTAGCTCTAGGACTTAGTAATTCAGTTGGAACTCCAGGACAAGATCTTGGTTGTGCTACTCCAAAAACAGAATGTATATGATAGTCTTCGTATGTGTAATCTCCTAATTTCCCATCTAAAACAGCACTAATCATGGCTCTTGTATATTTTAATGGCATTCTTCTACCTACACCATATTTACCTCCAGACCAGCCTGTATTTACCAACCAAACATTAACCCCTGCTTCTTTCATTTTTTTGCTTAACATTTCTGCATATCTTGTTGGATGTAAAGGCATAAATGGTGCACCAAAACAAGCTGAAAAACTTGGCACTGGCTCAGTAACACCAGCTTCTGTACCAGCTACTTTTGCTGTATAACCAGAAATAAAGTGATAAGCTGCTTGTGCAGGTGTTAACTTTGAAATTGGAGGCAACACTCCAAATGCATCTGCTGTTAAAAAGAAAATATTCTTTGGGTTTTTTCCTATTGAAGGTTTTTGAATATTTTCTATATGATAAATAGGATAACTAACTCTTGTATTTTGTGTAATAGAAGTATCAGCAAAATCTACATTGCCTTCACTATCCATAATAACATTTTCTAAAATTGCTCCTTTTTTAATAGCAGCATAAATTTCTGGTTCTTGTTCTTGTGATAAATTAATCACTTTTGCATAACATCCACCTTCAAAATTAAAGACAGTATTTTCTGCTGTCCAACCATGTTCATCATCTCCAATTAAACTTCTATTTGGATCTGTAGAAAGAGTTGTTTTTCCTGTTCCTGAAAGTCCAAAGAAAATAGCTGTATCACCAGCTGCACCAACATTTGCAGAACAATGCATTGGTAACGTATTTTTATCTACTGGTAATATGAAATTTAGGGCAGAAAAAATACCTTTTTTAATTTCACCTGTGTAACCTGTACCTCCAATTAATGCAATCTTTTTAGAAAAATTTAAAATTGCAAAATTATGTTGACGAGTACCATCTACTTCAGGGTTTGCCATAAAACCAGGAGCATTAATAACTGTCCATTCAGGAGAAAAATCTTTTAACTCTTTTTCTGTTGGTCTTAAGAACATATTGTAAGCAAACATATTGCTCCAAGGATATTCGTTAACCACTCTTATATTTAGCTTGTAGTTTTCATCTGCACAAGCGTAACTGTCTCTAACATAAATTTCTTTTTCTGATAAGTAGTTTACAACTTTATCATACAATTGGTCAAACTTATCTTCTTCAAATGGTAAGTTAATATTACTCCACCAAACTTCATCTTTTGTAACATTATCTTTTACAATAAATCGATCCATTGGAGAACGACCTGTAAATTCACCAGTATTTACAGCAATAGCACCTAAAGAAGATTCTACTCCTTGTTTTTTTTGTAAAGTTTCTTTGTGTAAATCTGCAGAAGAAAGTTGATAATTAATTTTTGCATTTTTGATTCCTAGACTATTTAACGAAATCGATTTCGTATTTGTATCTACCATATCAATGTTTTTTTGTTTTTTAATTACAGACAAAATTAAACAATATTTTTAGACGGGCATATTTTCGTGCGATTTTTATAAAAAAATTAATTCTTATTCATTTTTTTTGCGAATATCACAATCATAAGCAACCAACCTATTATAAAAAATAAGCCACCTAAAGGTGTAATAAACCAAATTAATTTTGCCGTTATTTGAGTTAATTGAATAAGATAAATAGAGCCAGAAAAAAGTAGAATGGCAATAAAAAATAAAATACTAATAGTATTTTTTTGTTTTGTAGTAAAACCATCAAAGAGATTAACTATTAATAAAACAATAACATGATACATTTGGTATCTAACAGCAGTTTCAAAACTATTAAGCTGTTCTACTGACAATATTTCTTTTAAAGCATGTGCTCCAAAAGCTCCTAAAATAATTGCAGTTAACCCTAAAAAACAAGTAATAATTAAATTTTTAAACATTTATTGAGGTTTTTGTTTAATTTTAAACAATTATAGTATCTTCGTTATTCTACAAAAATACGTTAATCCTTATGAAAAACATTTTGATTATTGGTGCAGGTAAATCTAGTTCATCACTTATAAAATATTTGTTAGAAAAATCTGATGAAGAAAATCTAAAGATAATTATTGCAGATATTTCTATAGAAAATGCTTTAGAACTTATAGATAATCATAAAAATGCAAGTGCAATTATTTTTGATGTTTTTAATGAAAATCAAAGAAAACAAGAAATAGAAAAGTCTGATATTGTAATTTCTATGTTACCTGCAAGATTTCATATAGAGGTAGCTAAAGATTGCTTATTATTTAATAAGCATATGGTTACTGCTTCTTACATTTCTAAAGAAATGAAAGCTTTAGATAGTGAAGCCAAACAAAAAGGGTTAATTTTTATGAATGAAATTGGTTTAGACCCTGGTTTAGACCATATGAGTGCCATGCAAGTTATTGATAGAATAAGAGATAATAATGCTAAAATATTATTATTTGAATCTTTTTGTGGAGGATTAGTGGCACCAGAAAGTGATAATAATCTTTGGAATTATAAATTTACTTGGAATCCAAGAAATGTAGTATTGGCAGGTCAAGGAGGAGCTGCTATGTTTATTCAAGAAGGCACTTATAAGTACATCCCTTATCACAAACTATTTCGTAGAACTGAGTTTTTAAATATTAATAATCAAAAATTTGAAGCTTATGCTAATAGAGATTCTTTAAAATACAGAAGTGTTTATGGGTTAGATAATATACCTACAATGTATAGAGGAACAATAAGAAAAGTTGGTTTTTCTAGAGCTTGGAATATTTTTGTTCAATTAGGGATGACAGATGATTCTTACATCATAGAAGATTCAGAAAACATGAGTTACAGAGATTTTGTTAATCTATTTTTAGCTTATTCTCCTTCAGATTCTGTAGAATTAAAATTACGCTCATATCTAAAAATTGATCAAGATGATGTAATGTGGGAAAAATTAGTTGAATTAGATCTTTTTAATCCAGATAAAAAAATTGGATTACAAAATGCAACTCCAGCACAAATGCTTCAGAAAATCTTACAAGATTCTTGGACTTTACAAAAACATGATAAAGATATGATAGTTATGCAGCATTTATTTGGATATGAAATTGATGGAGAAAAACGTCAAATAGAAAGTAGTTTAATTGTAGAAGGAGAAAACCAAACCTATACAGCTATGGCTAAAACTGTTGGTTTGCCTGTTGCAATTGCAACTTTAAAAATTTTAAAAGGTGAAATAAAAACACCAGGAGTACAATTACCAATATCAAAAGAAGTTTATATTCCTATTTTAAAAGAATTAGAATTACATGGGATAAAATTTACTGAACGAAAAGTAAAATACTTAGGCTATAATCCAAATCATGTAATGGGTTAATTACATTTTTAAATAAAAATCTTTAGTTAAATTGATATATTCATCTGTGTATTGATGGCGTTTAATCTCAATTGTTAAATTTTCTTTTTTAAGTTTTTTGTCTTCAAAAGAAAATTCTAAGAGACTTCTTTTAAATGCAGATGAAGAATTTCCTTTAACATGGCAAACCCTATTTAAAAATAGATTATTTTCTTTTGCTAATTCAACAAAACCTTGCTCTTCTTTAAAAGGGATAATTACTGCAAATTTTCCTTTTTTAGATAAAATTTTTGACACTCCTTTTAGCAATTCATTAAATGATAAAGAAGTGGTAAACCTAGCTTTATTTCTAGCATCGTTATCAGACTCAAACTCATCTGTATAAAAAGGAGGATTAGATATCATTAAATCATAAGTTTCATCTTCCTCTGCAATTTCGTCAGCAAAATTTTGAAAAGAAGAATGATAACAATACAAACGATCTCCCCAATTAGAATTTTCAAAATTAGTTACGGTTTGCTCATATGCATCATTATCAATTTCAACAGCATCAATGGTTAATGCAAAAGAACGTTGTGCTAACATTAATGCTATAATTCCAGTTCCAGACCCTACATCCAATATTGAATCTATCTCATTTTCTAAGAAAACCCAAGCACCTAACAAAACTGCATCTGTACCAATTTTCATAGCAGTTTTATCTTGATGTATTGAAAATTCTTTAAACTTAAATAATGTACTCATAGATCAAAAATACTGTAAAATTAACTTAAAAATAGGTTTTGTATTGGTTTTGTATTGGTCTATCATTTCAAAAATTAAACTACAACAGATATCTTTGGCTTGATTACAAAAAAATGAACATGTCTCAAAAATACTTTTCAACTTTACTTACTTTAATATTAATTACTTCATCAATATTTTCTCAGCAGATGCCAATTGATTTTGAAAACAAGAATCATGTGTTTTCAGGTTTTAGTGGTGCAAGTTTTTCTACAAGGAATGATCCTGATAATGCATCAAATAAAGTAGGTCAATTTAACAATAATGGCAATGATGCTAATCAAGGTTTTTGGATTGATTTAACAAGAGATATAGATATCAAAAATCAAAAAGAAATAACATTATCTTTTTACGCTTTTGATCCGAATACGCATACTATTTTATTAAAATTAGAAAACGGCACAAATGCTGATGTAGAAGTTTCACAATCAGTTACAAGTGGTAATGCAAATACTTGGCAAAATTTTACTTTTGATTTTTCTAATGCAAAATTATCAGGAACTAACAATACTATAAATGCAACTGGAACATACAGAAAATTAGTTATTTTTATTGACATAGGAGTACCAACTGCTGGTACTTATTTATTAGAAAATATTACTGATGGATCAACTCCTACAGATCCAAATGCTTTAGATGTTGAATACACAAATCTTGTTTGGTCAGATGAATTTGATGGTAATTCTTTGGATACTAATAAATGGCATCATCAAACTTTTGGGCCAAATGGAGGAAGATGGTTTAATGGAGAATTACAACACTATACAGATAGCCCAACAAACTCATTTGTTTCTAATGGTAATTTAAATATAGTTGCTAAAAAAGAAACAAAAACTCTAAATGGGGTTACTTTAGATTATACTTCTGCAAGATTAAACTCTAAATATGCTTTTACATATGGTAGAGTTGATGTTAGAGCAAAATTACCAGAAGGTGCTGGAACTTGGCCAGCAATATGGACTCTTGGTAAAAATATAAGTGAACCAGGAGCTTATTGGGAAACACAGGGTTTTGGAACTACACCTTGGCCAGCTTGTGGAGAAATTGATATTATGGAACATGGTTTACACGCAACTAATGTGGTTTCTAGTGCCTTGCATACACCATCTAGTTCTGGAGCTACTGTTAACACAGCAACAAAAATGTTAACAGATGTAGCTAATAATTATCATGTTTATTCTATGAATTGGTCTCCAAATCAAATTGCTTTTTTAGTTGATGGCGAAGTTTATTATACTTATAAACCATCTACACAAAACAGTAGTACATGGCCTTTTAATTTAGATCAATTCTTATTGCTAAATGTTGCTCTAGGAGGAATTGGTGGTACTATAGATCCAAATTATACAGAAAGTAGTATGATCATCGATTATGTAAGAGTATACCAACAAAGTACAGCAAGTACTGACGACTTTTTTAGCTCTAAATTTGTGGTTTATCCAAATCCTGCTAAAGAAAGTGTAAAAATAAAAACTAAAGAAAATATAGATAAAATAGAGATTTATTCATCATTAGGACAAAAAGTATATTCTAAAAGTTCTAAAATAAACGAAATAAATACAAGATCTTTAACTTCTGGTGTTTACCTTGTAAAGATTCATTCTAATAATAAAGTAGCAAACAAAAAACTTATTATAGAATAATTAAGGATTTTTTTATTTTTGCATTAGTATTAAATAAATAATTATGAGACATCTAATCTTACTTTTAGCAACAATTTTATTTTTCTCATGTGTAACAACTCAAAATGAATTTGAAGATGATGGAATTCCATTATCTCAAACTGATGTTAGGTTAGAGTTTTATACAAATGAGCCAAATGCAGATGAAATTAAGCTTACTTATTATGATAATGCTAACAATATTGATGTTACAGAAATAATAACCTTTGAATACGATACTAATGGTGATGCTTTACCACATATTATTTATTGGAATGATTATGGATATAAGTATGTTAGAGGTGAAGCTTTTAGAAACAGCCCAAGTTCTGCAGAGCTAATGTTAAAGCTTTTTGTTAACGATAGACTTGTACAAGAAGACTCAAAAGCTGGTACATCTAGTAGTTATGCTAGAGTTACTTTTGATTATACTATTAAATAAAATAATTCATTTTTGCAGAGAGGAAGGGATTCGAACCCTCGATACTATTTCTAGTATACTACCTTTCCAGGGTAGCCAGATAAACCACTCTTGCACCTCTCTAATTATAAATACAACTCTATAAGACCTGTTGGAGTCTCTACTTGTATTTGATTGTTTTTTCTATCTACTTTTTTGATAAAATCATCAATCATTGGAATAAAAATAGTTTTGCCTTCTCTATCTATTTCAAAAAGAGGCTGTGCAGCTTTATCATTAATATGTATAACTGTGCCTACTTCACCAAAATTTGAGTCAAAAACTGAAAAACCTATTACTTCATGATAATAGAATTTATCTCCTTCTAGTTTTGGTAATAATGTAAGTGGTAAATAAACATCAGATTTTAAAATAGAATCTGCCTCTTCCTCAGAATATACATCTTCAAATTGAACCCTTAGTTGATTTCCTTTGTGTAGTGAACTTTTATCAATAAAAAATGGAACCAGATTATTGCCAAGTTCGACATAAACTGATTCCATATTTTTATAAAGTTCTGGTTCGTCTGTATCTAATTTGATAACAACCTCACCTTTAAAACTGTGCTTTCTTCCGATTTTGCCTAAATAAAAACAATCTTCTTTACGCATTATCGCTTAAAAAATTACTCAGCTTTTTTCTCTTCAGCAACTTCTGTATCTGCAGCAGCAGCTCCTTCTTCAGCAGCTGTTTCTAATGCTTCAACTTCTTCTGTAGCTTCAACTGCTTCTTCAACTTCTGGAGTTGCAGCAGCAATTCTTGCTTCATTTACAGCTTTTTCAGCTTCTAAAGCTTTTGCTTTAGCTTCTGCTTGAGCTTTTGCTAATTTTTCTTCTTTAGTAGAAACTTTGTTTTCTTTTTCTTCTAACCAAGCTTTAAATTTTTCTTCAGCTTGCTCTTCAGTTAAAGCACCTTTTCTAACACCACCTGCTAAATGATTCTTTAATAAAGCACCTTTATAAGATAAAATACCTTTTGCAGTGTCAGTTGGTTGTGCACCATTCTGTAACCATTTTACAGCTCCATCAACATCTAAATCTATAGTTGCTGGATTTGTGTTTGGATTGTAAGTTCCAATTTTTTCTAAGTAACGACCATCTCTTTTTGCACGTGCATCTGCAGCTACAATCCAATAGAATGGTTTACCTTTTTTACCATGTCTTTGTAATCTAATTTTTACTGGCATAATTTGTTAATGTTGTAAGGTTCTCGACCTTGGTTATTAAAAATCTTATTATCTCGTAATAAGTGGGCGCAAAAGTACAAAATACTTTTAATTTATCACCATAAAAATAACTCTAAAATTTTATTAAATAAAAAACTGATAGTAAATGAGTTAAGACTTACATCATTTGCAATAAAGATAACTTTAGAAACACCTTAAATTTGTAATAACAAAAAGATGTGAAACAATACGCATCTCAAAAAAATTTATTGAAATTTTAAATGAAAAGATAAAATGAAGTATAGTGAAAAAATTTCGAACAAGTTAAACGAATTATTAGAAAAAAATTATGATGCTGAGAAAGGTTATTTAAACGCAGCAAGTAATGTAGAAAGTAAAAAGTTAAAAATATTTTTTAAAAAAAGAGCTTCTGAAAGAAGTGAATTTGCTAAAAATTTAAGAACAGAGATTTTATCTTATGGACAAATTCCAGAAGATAATGGATCTTTCAAAGGAACAATGCATAGAAATTGGATGTCATTAAAATCTATGTTTAATTCTAATGATGAGGAAGCTATTTTAGAAGAAGCATTAAGAGGAGAAGCAGCAAGTTATGATGAATATTGCGAAATATTGAAAGAAGATGACTTTGCTCCATCAACAAGAAAAATATTAGAAATGCAAAAACAGACCATACAGTCTGCTATTAATTCCTTAAAATATCAAGAAGAATTAGTATCATAGAATTCTAATTATTTAAATAAATAAAAAAGTCAATCCTTAGTTGGGTTGACTTTTTTTTTGTTAATAAGTCAGTATAATTAATTCAGGGTAAATCTTTAATGATTTTGTACATTTAACTCTCCAAATTTACTTCATAAAATTCGTGTATGTACTTAATTTTTGATACTGAAACTACTGGTTTACCCAAAAGTTGGAATGCCCCAATTACAGATACAGATAACTGGCCAAGGTGTATTCAAATTGCATGGCAGTTGCATGATGATATGGGTAATTTATTAGACAGAAACGATTTTCTAATACAACCAGATGGATTTAACATTCCTTATGATGCTGAAAGGATTCATGGTATTTCAACAGAATTAGCGCAAGAAAAAGGAATTTCTTTAGATGAAGGATTAAGGCTATTTAATGAAGCGCTTTCTAAAACAACATTTATTGTTGGTCAAAACGTTGAGTTTGATGTAAATATAATGGGATGTGAATTCCATAGATTGGGTGTTGAAAACAACTTAACAAAACTACCTGTTTTAGATACTTGTACAGAAAAATCAGCATTACTTTGTCAACTTCCTGGAGGTAGAGGAGGAAAATTTAAACTACCTACATTAACAGAATTACACAAACACTTATTTGGGATAGATTTTGCTGAAGCACACAATGCAACAGCAGATGTAGAAGCAACAACTCGTTGTTTTTTAGAACTAATTCGTTTACGAGAATTTACCAAAGAAGAATTAGATGTAGATGCAGATTATTTTAAAAAGTATTCAGAAGCCAACCCAAAACCTATTCAGTTAATTGGTATACAACATATCAATTTAAAAAAGGAAAGTGATAAAATTAGAAAACGTCTAGAAAAACTAAAAGACGTAGAAGATACCAAATCTACTAAAGAAGGTTTAGCTGAACTTAAAGATGTTCAATTTGCTCACTTACATAATCATACACAATTTTCTGTTTTACAATCTACTATTCAAATTGGTAATATTGTAAAAGCAGCTGCAAAAGATAATATGTCAGCTGTTGCTATGACAGATACAGGTAATATGATGGCTGCTTTTCATTTTGTAAGTGCAGTATTAAACCACAATAAAAATGCAGAAACACCAATTAAACCAATTGTTGGTTGTGAATTTAATGTTTGTGAAGATCATACTAATAAATCACAAAAAGACAATGGATATCAAGTTGTTTTATTAGCCAAAAATAAAAATGGATACCACAACTTAGCAAAAATGTCTTCTATTGCCTTTGTAGATGGGTTTTACTATGTTCCAAGAATTGATAGAGAGGTTATTAAAAAGTATAAAGACGATATTATTGTTTTAACTGGTAATTTATATGGTGAAGTTCCTAGTAAAATTTTAAATGTTGGAGAGAATCAAGCAGAAGAAGCACTTTTATGGTGGAAAGACCAATTTAAAGATGATTTATATATTGAGTTGATGCGTCATAATCAACAAGATGAAACCATTGTAAATGAAACCTTATTAAAATTTTCTAAAAAGCATGATATAAAAGTTGTTGCTACAAACAATACTTTTTACTTACAAAAAGAAGATGCAAATGCACATGATATTTTACTCTGTGTAAAAGACGGAGAAAAACAAGCTACACCTAAAGGTAAAGGTCGTGGTTATAGATATGGTTTACCAAACGAAGAGTATTATTTTAAATCAACTAAAGAGATGAAAACGCTCTTTGCAGATTTACCTGAAGCCATTATCAATATCCAAGAAGTTGTAGATAAAATAGAAGAATTTACTTTAGCTAGAGATGTATTATTACCAGCTTTTGATATTCCTGATGAATTTAAAGACGCAAAAGATAATGAAGATGGAGGTAAAAGAGGAGAAAATAATTACTTGCGCCATCTAACTTATGAAGGTGCAAAAAAACGTTATGGAGAAATAACTCCAGCCATAAAAGAACGTTTAGATTTTGAGCTAGATGTAATTGCCAAAACTGGTTATCCTGGATATTTTTTAATTGTTGAAGATTTTATTAGAGAAGCCAGAAATATGGATGTTTCTGTAGGACCAGGTCGTGGTTCTGCAGCTGGTTCTGTAGTTGCATATTGTTTATGGATTACCAATATAGATCCTATTAAATACGATTTACTTTTTGAGCGTTTCTTAAACCCTGAGCGTGTTTCTATGCCAGATATTGATATCGATTTTGATGATGAAGGACGAAGCAGAGTTATGGATTACGTAATTAACAAATATGGAGCAAATCAAGTAGCACAAATTATTACTTACGGAACCATGGCTGCTAAATCATCTATTAGAGACACAGCTAGAGTGTTAGATTTACCTTTATTTGAAGCAGACAGAATTGCAAAATTAATACCTGGGGTAAAACTTCAAAACATATTTGGAGATGATGAAAAAAGTAAAGGAAAAATTGCTGGTTTACGAAGCGAAGAAAAAGCTATGGTTGAAGAATTACAAACCATTGCTGCTGGTTCTGATTTAGCTTCAGAAACTGTAAACAAAGCTGCAATTTTAGAGGGCTCTGTTAGAAATACTGGTATTCATGCTTGTGGTGTAATTATTACTCCAGGAGACATTACCAATTATGTTCCTGTTGCTTTAGCAAAAGATTCAGACATGTATGTCACTCAGTTTGACAACTCTGTTGTTGAGTCTGCTGGGTTATTAAAAATGGATTTCTTAGGGTTAAAAACATTAACATTAATAAAAGACACTGTTAAGATTGTAAAAGCCAAACATGGTGTTGCCTTAGATCCTGAGAGTTTTCCTTTAGATGATGAAAAAACATACGAACTCTTTCAAAGAGGAGAAACTGTAGGTATTTTTCAATATGAATCTCCAGGAATGCAAAAACACATGCGTTCTTTAAAACCTACTGTTTTTGGAGATTTAATTGCAATGAATGCACTCTACAGACCAGGACCCATGGAATATATTCCTAGTTTTATCAACAGGAAACATGGTACAGAAGAAATAGAATACGACTTACCAGCCATGGAAGAATATTTGGCTGAGACTTATGGTATTACAGTCTACCAAGAGCAAGTGATGCTACTCTCTCAAAAGTTAGCAGATTTTACAAAAGGTGAAGCTGATGTTTTACGTAAAGCCATGGGTAAAAAGCAAGCTGCTGTTTTAGCAAAAATGAAACCTAAGTTTATAGAACAAGCCAAAGCTAATGGACATGATGAAGAAAAGCTAGAAAAAATATGGAAAGATTGGGAAGCCTTTGCAAGTTATGCCTTTAATAAAAGTCACTCTACTTGTTATGCTTGGATTGCTTATCAAACAGCGTATTTAAAAGCACATTATCCTGCAGAATATATGGCATCTGTACTTTCTAATAACATGAAAGATATAAAAGCTGTATCCTTTTTTATGGAAGAGTGTAAACGAATGGGATTAGAAGTTTTAGGACCAGATATTAATGAATCTTACCTTAAATTTTCTGTAAATGCAGCAGGAGCTGTACGTTTTGGAATGGCAGCAGTAAAAGGAGTTGGAGAATCTGCAGTAAAAGCTATCATAAAAGAACGCAAAGAAAATGGCAACTACACCTCTATTTTTGATTTGGCAAAACGTGTAGATTTACGTGCAGCAAATAAAAAATCGTTTGATAGTTTAGTAAAAGCTGGTGCTTTCGATTCTTTTACAGATACACATAGAGCTCAATATTTTGCTTTAGACGAAAAAGGAATGACGTTTTTAGAACGTGCCATGAAATTTGGCAGTAAATATCAAGAAAACCAAAATTCAGCACAGGTTTCATTATTTGGTGAAGCTTCTACAGTGCAGTTTCCTGAACCAGATATTCCTAATTGTGATACTTGGGGAACCATGGAATTATTATCGCAAGAAAAAGAAGTAATTGGCATGTATATTTCTGCTCATCCTTTAGATGATTTTAAAAACGAAATGATTTTTTGCAATGCAAGATTAAAAGATTTTAAAGGAGAACTTCAAAAAATAGTGGGTAACAATTTATCGTTTGCTGGTATTATAACAGATGTACAACATAGAGTTTCTAAAGCAGGAAAAGGTTGGGCTGCATTTACTATTGAAGATTATAATGATAGTCATGAATTTAGAGTTTTTGGAGAAGAATATTTAAAATTCAAGCACTTTTTAGTACCTAATTCTTTCTTGTATGTTAGAGCTACAATACAACCTGGATGGACCAATAAAGATGGAGTAACTGGAGAGCCAAGAATTAAATTTACAGACTTTAAGTTACTGCATGATATTATGGATGAGTTGTGCAAAAAACTCACTATAAAAATACCAGTTAATGATGTGAACGAAGAAAATATACTTAATTTAGAAAGCATATTAAAAAACAATGTTGGGAAGCAGTCTTTACGATTTACAATTTGGGATGCTCAAGAAAAAATTGAAGTGAATTTACCAAGTAGAAACACCAAAATTAAAGTTTCAAATGAACTATTATCAACTCTTGAAAAGCAGCAAATACATTATAAATTAAACTAACATGATTTTTTATCATCAAGGAAGTAAAAAGAAATCAAATGAATTAGGTGTTGCTAGTGGTTGTTTACTAATTATAGGGTTTGGAGCAATCATTTTCTTTTTTACATTACTAGATGATATAGATGATTTAAGCGATTATTTATTTGAAATTATTGGAGTTTTAGTGATGGCAATAAGTGTTACTTATGGCTTATTTTCAAAAAAAGGAAAGATTGCTAATAAACATATTACTATTAAAGATGACTACTTTAAAATTGATAAAGTAAGTGTTCTTTTAGATACAATTACCATTGATTGTTTTATGATAGAAGGTAAATTTTCAAGATATTTTTTAAGAGATTCTCAAGGAAAAATTGCTATTTACTCCGTTTTAAATGATGATTTAATTGCATTTTTTCTAGAAAATAAACCTCAACAAGTTACTGTTTTAGAGGAGACTTATCACAAGCATGAAGGCCCTTATATATCTGTAAAATCAGATGATAACAGTCTATATTATGATTTAGAAAGTGGCAAATACACTATTAAAAAACAAGATGAACCTTCTGTTAGTTTTACACCAGATGTTTTTGATTATGATGCCAAATATAAATTAGGAAAACCTCTTTTTAAGAAGAAGTAACCTCTCTAAATAAAGTCTCTAAGCTTTTATTTGTTGATTTTAACTGATCCATATCAGTCTTAAAAACAATATTGCCTTTATTTAGTATAATTACTTTATCTGCAACTGCTTCTACTTCTTGCATAATATGCGTAGAAAAAAGTACTGTTTTTTCTTTACCTAATTCTTTAATTAAAGTTCTAATTTCTACTAATTGATTTGGATCTAATCCTGTTGTGGGTTCATCTAAAATTAAAACAGTTGGATTATGTAATATAGCTGCAGCTAACCCTACTCTTTGTTGATATCCTTTAGACAGTTGATGTATTTTTTTATGAGCCTCTAGTGATAAACCAACTTTATATATACACACTTCTATTTGTGTTTTATCAACTTTAAAAATAGCCGCCTGAAAATGTAAATATTCTCTAACATACATATCTGCATACAGAGGATTATGCTCAGGCAAGTAGCCAATATTTTTCTGAGCTTCTAAAGCAGAAGTTAAAACGTCTATTTCATCAACTAAAACCTCTCCAGAGTTTGGTTTAATAAAGCCTGTTAATATCTTCATCATTGTAGATTTACCTGCACCATTTGGACCCAAAAACCCTATAATTTCACCTTTACCCACTTCAAAAGAAACCTCTTTTAAAGCTTGTTGCTGATTATAAAATTTATTAACTGATGAAACTTGTATAGACATTAAATGTGTGTTTGCATATTAAACGAAACTAATATAAAATTAGTTTACTGATTTAGATCTAATTTTTCTAATATTTTTCATGCGTAACCAAGCTAATTTATGTCGTTGTTTATACAACCATAAAGAGCCTAAATCTAATCCAAAATAAAAGAAACTAATTCCACTTGGTGGATTGTAACTTGGCAAAAAGTCAAATACACCCCAAGCAGTAGAAGGCCATTTCCAGCATAAATAATTTGTACCTATAATTTCTAAAACAGCAACTGTTATATACATAGTTAGGTAAAACAAGCGTTCTCTTGGTTTATTTCTTAAAATAAACAAAGTAGCTACAGTCATTACAAAACCAAAAACATCATTCTTAAAAATTAGAAATACAGAGGCATATATAAATATAAAAATGGTAAATATTTTTTCTAAAGAAATTTTATGTTTGGTTATTGAGCTTGCTTTAGAAAAATACAATACAGAAATATACACTAATGCATGACCTGGAGGAACATAATGAGGTACATTTTCTAATCTATAAGTATACATCCCTAAAACAATAGAAAATAAATATTCACCTATTATTGCAATAAGAATTGCAGTAATCATTTGCTCTCGGTTTCTTTTTGTTACATTAAAAAACACAATGCCAGTAACAATAAACATAGCTGCATTTGCAAACCACTGTGCATGTGCTGTTATTTTTACAAAGTGATAACTATCTAAAAAAAGACCCGTTAGTAAAAACAAATACAACAGCCCTAAACTTTTACCTGTTGCATACCAAGGAGATTTTGATGCTAATAAACTCATGTTGCGAAAATACTAAACAAAACAAAAAAAGGCTCTAAAAGAGCCTTTTTAATTAATTCAAATGAGATGATTATAACTGATAACGTAATCTAAAAGTTATTAACCTAGGTAATATAAATGTTTCGTTAATAGAGTTTGATATATTTCCATTATTAACAGAAATTCTAGATTCTGTTCCTAAAATGTTACTTGCTTCAAATTCGTATTCCCATTTTGCATCTCTGTCTTTTCTATAAGACATAGAAAAGTTTAAAATATCAAAAGCATTTTGAAAAACTCCATCTTGTCTCACTTCATTGTAGGTATAATCAGCTCTAACTGTTAATGATTTCCATAAATAGGCATCAAAATCAATAGATGGTGAATGTGTAACAGTTTTAAAATTAAACATATTTCCAGAACCTCTTTCTACTCTATCTTGATCATTAAATGAAGCTCTATACCTTAAGCTCACATTTGGCGCTTTAATATAATTAGTTCTTATACTTGGACTTACACTATAATTTTTTGTGTTGATTTTAGTAGTGTTAATATTTCCAGAACTTAAATCAAATAATTGATAAAATTCAGCATCTGAATAACTACCACCAATACTAGTTCTTATTTTACCAAAAGTTTTAGTAACTGTACCAAAAGCATTAAAACTTTCAATATCAAATGGTAAGTTTAAGTTTGTTCTTGTAGATACAACAGAACCAGGAACGAAATTTGCTATAGAAGAAATTTGTTCCATAGTTTTATTATATGATAAACGTGCAAAAACAAAAGTGTTATTGAATAAATTAAAACTTCTATAATTTAAGTTTGCTGAATGTGCACGAGCGTTCATAATATCATTATTCCCAAAGAAGAATGAGTTAAAACTATTAGCTACAATACCTTCTGCTATTTGGTTTACATCTGTAAAATTTACGCTCTGTCTATAATCAAAAGTCATGTTTTCACTTTTCTTAAATTGAGCAATAATATTCAACTCAGGTAACACTCTTACAAATGTATCTTTAAAATAATTTGTACCATATTGTGTATTATTAGCATTGTAAGAATGTACAGTAAAACCAGGTCTAAAAGTAAAAATACCTGTTTTTACTCTATAACGCATTCCAGCATATAAATCTGTAAAATTATACTCAGTGTCATTTGTATTTTGCGCATTAGCTACATTAGGAATATTTAAATTTGGGTCTAAAGTATTTCCATTATCTAATACTTGAAAAAATCTTGAATCAAAATTTTGTTGACTTAAAATTGTACCTCCTACAAAATTTAAGTTACTCTTGTCATTTAAAATATAATAGTAATCTAATTTCGCATCTAATTGATTCGATTTTACTCTTCTATTTTGATCTAATCTGTAAAACTGTTGCGATTTATTTAAACCTAAAACATCTGCTACATCATCAAAACCATCTACATTATTATTTGGGTCTGTATCTGCATTTTCTATAGACGCCATATAAAAAGGGTCTTCATCTTGCATTGCATGTTGCATCTCTAGTGCAAAAATACTTTTTTCACTAGCTGTGTAGAAATAACTTAAGTTTTGAGTAATGGTAAAAGGTGTTGCATTTTCATTTTCTGTAATTGGTGTATTGCTTCCAATAACTTGAGAAAAACCAACATCATTTCTAAACTCGTTTGTAAAACGACCATTTAAATCGTAGTTTAATTGGTTGTCTACATTCTTCTTATAAATTGCTTTAAAGTTTAATAACCCAGAATTACTGGTTTGGTCTGTAGTATTATCAGTAATATCGTCAGGAATACTTGGATCATTATAATCAACAATGTTACGATTTCTTTGTCCATTAGAATTACCAGACCAAATTAAATATCCACTTAAATCTAATTTTTTATTTGGTGAGTAGCTAAAGTTTAAAGCTGTTAATTTTGTTTCAATTCGGTTTGCATTTCTTGCAGTTGCTGTTAAAAATCCAATACCTGCACTTGCTAAACTAATATTTGTTCCATTAGATGGACTTTGACTTCTAAAACCACCTCTTAAACCTCTAACATCTCTTCTGTCTAAAACAGCTTCTCCAATATTATTAATATCACCAATAATATTTAAGGTATATTTAGGTGTGTAATAAAATAATTTTGGTTGAAATAAATATAAACCTTCATTTGGTGAACTTCCTGCACCAGCATAAACATCTCCAAACCAAAAATTCTTTTTACCTTCTTTTAACTTAATGTTTATAGCAACTCTATCTTGATTATCTTGAACACCTCTTAATTGATTTACATCTGCAAAGTTTCTTAATACTTGTATTTTATCTACAGCATTAGAAGGTATGTTTTTAGATGCCAGTTTTGTATCTCCACTAAAAAACTCTTTACCATCAACAGTAATTTTTTCTACAGCTTTACCTTCTACTTCTATTTGGCCAGCATCGTTAATTTCTACTCCTGGTAATTTTTTTAGTACGTCTTCTAGTTTACGTTCTGTACCATTTTTAAAGGAGTCTGCATTATATATAATTGTATCTCCTTTAACAGTAACAGGCATTTTAGAAACTATATTAATACCATCTAACATGTTGTCTTCGTACATGGTATAGTTTTTTGAAATATTAGTAGTGCCTGTTTTAATAAACTCACTAATTTCTTTAAAACCTATGTAACTTATTTTTACGTTATATACCTTGTTTTCATCTAAGTCTAATTTAAAATTACCTTTAGCATCTGTAAAACCAAATGAGCTAATTTTTTTAGCAACAGTATCTAAAGCGATTACATTTGCCATTTCTAGTGGTGCACCTATAGAGTCTTTTACAACCCCTGTAAGTTTAATTTGAGCACTAGTTACTAATGACACCATAAAGATGGTGATAAGTAATATTTTTTTCATGAATAATTTATTTGATTAGTTTTTTTGTTTGGGTAATCTTATTAGAATCTTCCTCTACCTCCTCTACCTCTACCTCTAAAATTTTGGCGCATTTCCTCCATTTTTTGAGTGATAGTCTTAGTATATTTTTCTCTTTTAATTTTTTCTCCTTTAGTTGGAGCTTCTATTTCGATTTTTTCAGAAGGATTTAAAACAAGTTCTGTACATAAAACAGTTGTTCTACCTGAATTAACCTCTAAGATTAAACCTGGTAATCCCCAATATTCTCCAGGACCATTACTAATAGGAATTTGTGGAGTATACCAAGCTGTAACTTCAATTTGTTTTGGCATTTCTATTTCATCAGAAATTTTAGTAACGTTACTCGAATCTTTTTTAGATTCATCTTTTTTGTTATCGTTATTTCTTCTTCTTCTCATGTTAGTCCAATCTAAAGGATCAACATCTTTCATCATAGTTGCTTTATAACAAGTATAGTTTCCAATTTTTTTAGTTTCTGTAGACATCTCCCATTTTGGTTGATTCATTTCATCAGAAACTAAAAAGTTTTTACCAAAAAACTCAGTAGATTCTAAGGCTACTTTATCTTTAGTATTTTTATATTGTGTTCCACTGCCACCAAAACCACCAAATCTAAATCCTCCTCCAGCACCAGGTGCTTCTAATTTTTCATCTTCTTTGTAAACAGATTCGTTTTTTGTGAATGTTAAAGTGTAAGTTTTTTCTAACATGTTTTTCATTCTTGCAGCAATTTGCTTTTTTTGAGCTTCAGACATTTGTCCATTTCTTCCCCAAGAACTCATATCTACTGTTGTTTTAGACATGTAAGTTGCTTTACCAGTAATTTCTTTTTGTGAAAAAGTTGTAATAGATACTGCTAAAAACAGTAGTGTTAAAAGGTTTTTCATTTTGTAGTGTTTAATTTTTTATCAAAAGTACTTTTAATTTATAGGGGTAAGACTTAAAAAAAACTTAAAAGTTTAATCTTATCAAATAAAAATGAAACAGCTTTAACAAAATTTTAACCTCCTATTTTTATATTGATTCCATTACCCATATCTACTCCATTTCTACTTTTAAAACGCTCCATCATCTCTTTAGATTTTTTTCTGCTAATTTCATCATATTCTGTTTGGTTCACTACAGTTCCTTTTTCAGGTTCATTTATTTTTATTTTATCTGAAGGATTTAAAACAATTTCTGTGCATACAATAGTGGTTGTACCATCATTTATTTCTAATATTAAACCAGGTAATCCTTGATAATCATCTGGACCATTACTTACAGGTATTTGAGGTGTATACCAAGCAGTAGTTGTTACAGATACAGTTTCTTTTACTTCTTTAGAATCTCCATTAACTATGCTCATTTTTACATTTTCTACATCTCTTGTAAATGAAGCTTTATAGCAAGTATAATTACCTATGTTTTTAGTTTCTGAAGACATTTCCCATTTGTAAGTAGGTAAAGAATCTTTTACAAGAAAACGCTTACTCATAATTTCTGTTTGGTTTGTAAACCTGTCTTCTTTAATGTTTTTGTAATAAATACTACCTTCTCCAGAACCACCAAAAGACATTACCATAACATTTGCACCTCCAACATTTGGTTTTGGAGCTTTTAATTTTACATCTTGCTTATACGTAGATGTATATTTATCAAAGTTTAAAATGAATGTTTTTTGATTCATTTTTTGAAATCTTGCTTGTAATTGTTCTTTTTGCTGATCTGTTAATTTTGAATCACCACCAATTTTAAAGTTAGATTTTCTACTAGTTTTATAAATTGCTTTACCTGTAAAATCTTGTGCATTTATAGAAAATGATAAGACTAAAGTTAAAAATGTAATAATAGTTTTCATGATTTAGTTTTTGTATTTATTAGATATTTTTATGATTGATTTTACGCCTTTTTTAGCTCTAAAAATTAAAGAATCTATATCTTTTGTTTGTCCAGATACTTTAATTGAACTTTTAATTTTGTATTTAGAATTTGGATAATTTAATGCAAAGCTCATTTCAATTTTTTCTGAACCCTTATTTGAATTAAAAACTTCTTTTATTTCTTTCCAATCTATACTCTGTAATTCTTTTGCACTATTAACAGCGTAAGAAACAGCTGTAATTTTTACTTCTGACTTTTCATTTATTATTGATAAATTATCTTTTTGACCATAAGCAAAAAAAGAAAAACTTAATAATAGAATTAATAAAATTACTTTCATAATATAGGTTTTATAGTTATACACTACAAAGATGCTTATGAATTATATATTTTATAGTTAATGAGTGTTAACGTGTGTTAACCAGCTGTTTTTCTATTTTTTACATCCTATATTTGCTGTATGAACACCAAAAAATACACTTGGCTTTTCTATTTTATTACACTTACAATTATTACAACAATTGGAGTGCAGTTCTATTGGAATTACAAAAACTACGAAGAAAACAAACAAAGGGTTGCCAACGAAATTCAATTAAGTTTAGACAATGCAGTAGAAGAATATTATTCTTCTTTAGCGAAAAGTAATTTTATTACTATTATAGGTAAAAACGCTACAGATAGTAATAAACTTAAATTTTTTGATGCTATAAGTAATGACACCATTAAACTAAAAAAGAGTAAAAAGAAAATTGGCAGTAAAATCACTTTAAATAGTATAAAAATTACTACAGATGAAAATTATTCTAAAGAAAAGATTGACTCTATTTTACTAACCACTAAAGATTTTGTGACCGAGTTTAATTTAAAAGAAGATTCAACAAAATCTAAATCATTTTTAGAAAACTATAAGCCACAAACTCATTTTAAAGATTCTATTAAAGGCTTACATTTTGATAGTCATGGAAATAAATCTGAGATTAAATATTTTAAAGGTAAAGCTGCTGCAGACAGTTTAAAACTACTTACCAATTTAAAACCCATTTTTATTTCATTTTTAGACCAATCTATTGAATATAAAAAACTAGATTCTTTAATTGAAAACCAACTAAATAAAAAAGGTATAGATTTAAAAACTAGTTTTCATCACATAAAAAATGATTCTATTATTAAAAAAACAAAAGACACTACTTTAATATCAGATCTTTTTTCTGTGGATTCTAAATCTACCTACTTAAAAAAAGAAGAAGCCTTTAAATTGTATTATGCTAATCCTAATTTCGAAGCTCTAAAAAGAGGGTTTGGAGGCATTTTATTATCTTTTATTTTAGCTTTATTAATTGTTTCTTGTTTGTTTTATTTATTAAAAATCATCAAAGAACAAAAAGAGCTTTCTATAATTAAAAATGATTTAATTAGTAATATTACTCACGAATTTAAAACCCCAATAGCTACAGTTTCTACTGCTATAGAAGCCATAGAGAATTTTAATGTATTAGATGATAAAGAAAAGACTCAAAAATATTTATCATTATCATCTATTCAGTTAAAAAAATTACATCAAATGGTAGAGAAACTTTTAGAAACAGCTACTCTTGATAGTGAACAATTATTATTAAAAAAAGAAACAATAGATATTACAGAAGTAGTTCAAAAAATAGTGACTAAACACCAGCTACTAGCAAATAATAAAACACTTAATTTTTCTACCAACCTAAAACCTATATATATAAATGTTGATGCTTTTCATTTCGAAAATGTAGTTTCTAATTTAATAGATAATGCTGTTAAGTATGGAGGAGATACAATAGAAATAAATATCAATTCAATTTTAAACAATACAGAAATTACAGTTGCAGATAATGGAAATGGAGTAGAAAAAAATCAACAAGAAAAGATTTTTGATAAATTTTACAGGGTGCCAAAAGGTAATACACATAATGTTAAAGGTTTTGGTATTGGCTTATATTATTGTAAAAAAATTATTGAAAAACATTTAGGAACTATAAGTTTAGTTTCAGATAAAAACAACACCATTTTTAAAATAAATATTCCAAATGAGTAAAGTTAAAGTTCTATTAGCAGAAGATGAAGCTAGCTTAGGAATGATTGTTAAAGAAAGCTTAGAAACAAGAGATTTTTTAGTTTTTTTAGCTGAAGATGGAGAGCAAGCAGTAGAGATTTACAAAAAAGAACAACCCGATATTTTAGTATTAGATGTAATGATGCCTAAAAAAGATGGATTCTCTGTTGCAGAAGATATAAGAAAAGAAAACAAAAGAATTCCCATAATTTTTTTAACAGCCAAATCGCAAACAAGTGATGTTTTAGAAGGTTTTCATAAAGGAGGAAATGACTACTTAAAAAAACCCTTTTCTATGGAGGAATTAATTGTTAGAATTAAAGCTTTATTAGATAGAATAGAAATTAAAAGTAATGTTGATCACATAACTATTGGAAAATACGTATTCAATTTAACCAAACAAACTCTAGAAATAGATAATAATTTAGAGCAATTAACTCATAGAGAAGCAGAATTGTTATTTTATCTATTTGAGAAAAAAAATGAAATCTTAGATAGATCTTTTATCCTTAATAAACTTTGGGGTAATGATGATTTTTTTAATGCTAGAAGTATGGATGTCTTTATAAGTAAATTACGTAAAAAATTAAAAAAAGACGAAACCATACAAATACTAAATGTTAGAGGTTTTGGATATAAATTAATCTGTTAAGCTTTTAAAATCTTTTATTTTTAGTAACTTTGATTTCTCTTTTTTAATCATAAGATACTATAACATATGCATGTTGCAATTGCAGGAAATATTGGTGCAGGTAAAACTACACTAACCAAACTTTTAGCCAAACATTATAAATGGAAACCACATTTTGAGTCTGTTGATGAAAATCCTTATTTAGATGATTTTTATGCAGAAATGGAACGTTGGTCTTTTAACTTACAAGTCTATTTTTTAAATAGTCGTTTTAGACAGATATTAGAATTACGCGAATCTGGTAAAAATATCATTCAAGATAGAACCATTTACGAAGATGCCCATATTTTTGCACCTAACCTACATGCAATGGGCTTAATGACAAATAGAGATTACAGTAATTATAGCTCTTTATTTGAATTGATGGAAAATTTAGTATCACCTCCAGATTTATTAATTTACTTAAGAGCAGACATCTCTACATTAGTAGGTCAAATTCATAAAAGAGGTAGAGAATATGAAAACTCAATATCTATAGATTATTTGAGTAGATTAAACGAACGTTATGAAGCTTGGATATCTACTTACACAAAAGGAAAATTATTAGTTATTGATGTAGATAATTTAGACTTTGTGAAAAATCAAGAAGATTTAGGATACATTATAGATAGAATAGATTCACAAATAAACGGACTTTTCTAAAAATCTAATAATTATAAATATAAAGAGACCGCATTTCTGCGGTCTCTTTTTTTGTGAAATAAATCACTCATGATAGATAGTCCCCCAACTTTCTATCAAATTGTAATTGAATGATTATATTCAATTGGCATATTATAAAGCAATTTTAGAAATTAAAATTGGTTGGTATTTCAAAAAATTTAGCAAATATAATTTATAAAAACTTAATTATCAAGTTCATATTTATAAAAAAAGAAAATTTATTTTATAATATTAGATATAGCCAATATAATTAAAAAATATAAAAATAGAACATAAATATCAATAAATCAGATTTATAGGTTTTATTATTAATAATAATAAAATATTTTTTAGCTTTTTTGTAACAAAAACAATCTTTGTTACGTATAATAATTTGAGCATTAGTATTAATCCTTAAAAAATGCAAATTATTAGATGAGACAGCTTAAAATTACAAAGCAGGTTACTAACAGGGAAACTGCATCTTTAGACAAATATTTACAAGAAATTGGAAAAGTAGACTTAATTACTGCTGATGAAGAAGTAGAATTAGCACAGCTTATTAAAGCAGGTGATCAAAGAGCATTAGAGAAATTAACAAAAGCCAATTTAAGATTTGTTGTATCAGTTGCAAAACAATACCAAAATCAAGGATTAACTTTACCAGATTTAATTAACGAAGGAAACTTAGGTTTAATTAAAGCCGCAAAACGTTTTGATGAAACACGTGGTTTTAAATTTATATCATATGCAGTTTGGTGGATTCGTCAATCTATATTACAAGCATTAGCAGAACAATCTAGAATTGTACGTTTGCCATTAAATAAAATTGGTTCTATTAATAAAATCAATAAAATGTACGCTTTCTTAGAGCAAGAAAATGAGCGCCCACCAAGTGCTGAAGAAATTGCTAAGAAATTAGACATGACTGTAAATGATGTAAAAGAATCTATGAAAAATTCAGGACGTCATGTATCAATGGATGCACCTTTAATAGAAGGTGAAGATTCTAACTTATATGATGTTTTAAACTCTGGTGAGTCTCCAAATCCAGATAGAACTTTATTACACGAATCTTTAAGAATCGAGATTAATAGAGCTTTAGAAACATTAACTCCAAGAGAAGCAGATGTTGTTAAATTGTATTTTGGTTTAGGTGAGCACCAACCAATGACTCTAGAAGAAATTGGTGAAACTTTTGATTTAACAAGAGAACGTGTTCGTCAAATTAAAGAAAAAGCAATTCGTAGATTAAAACATACATCTAGAAGTAAAATTTTAATGACTTATTTAGGATAATCATTATATAAATATTTTATTAAAAACTCTCGAACTAAATTCGAGAGTTTTTTATTTTATATACCTATTTTTGTAACCTTAAAACACAACTTTATACAAATGAGTAATTTAATTGCACCTTCAATCTTAGCAGCAGATTTTGCTAACTTACAGAGAGACATAGAAATGGTAAATAATAGTGAAGCAGATTGGTTTCATATAGATATTATGGATGGGGTTTTTGTACCTAATATTTCTTTTGGAATGCCTGTTTTAAAAGCTATTTCTAAACATGCTAACAAAACAATTGACGTGCATTTAATGATTGTAGACCCTGATAGATACATACAAACTTTTGCAGATTTAGGTGCAGATATTTTAACTGTGCATTATGAAGCTTGCACACATTTACACAGAACTGTACAAGCTATAAAAGCTGCAGGAATGAAAGCTGGTGTAGCTCTTAACCCACATACACCAATTGCTGTTTTAGAAGACATCATAGCAGATTTAGATTTAGTGTGTTTAATGAGTGTAAATCCAGGTTTTGGTGGACAGTCGTTTATAGAAAATACCTATAAAAAAGTAAGCCAATTAAAACATTTAATTGAGTTTTCTGAATCTAATTGTCAAATAGAAATTGATGGTGGTGTAACTAATAAAAATGCAAATGCTTTAATTGAAGCTGGTGCAAATGTATTAGTGGCAGGAAGCTATGTTTTTAAAAGCGATGATCCAACAGCAACCATTGCAGACTTAAAAAATATAGTTGGATAATTGTACAGTGTTGTAGACATAGAAACCACAGGAAATGGCTATAAAGGTCAAAAAATTACTGAGATTTCTATTTTTTTATTTGATGGTAAAAATATTATAGATGAGTTTACCTCATTAGTAAATCCAGAGCAACACATCCCTCCTTTTATTACCAATTTAACAGGCATAACAGATGCTATGGTTAGGTATGCTCCAAAGTTTTACGAAATAGCAAAACAAGTAGAAGAATTTACCAAAGACACCATATTTGTTGCTCATAATGTTAACTTTGATTATAACATAATTAAAGATGAGTTTAAAAACTTAGGTTTCGATTATAAAAGAAAAAAACTCTGCACAGTTCGTTTATCTAGAAAAATTATGCCAGGTTTACGTTCTTATAGCTTAGGAAATATTTGTTCTGGAGAAAATATATCAATAAATGGCAGACATAGAGCTAAAGGTGATGCAGAAGCAACTACAGAATTATTTAGAAGATTAATAGAAAGAGATGACCAGTTTATCATCAACTCGTTTTTAAACCCTCGTTCTAAACAAGCTACTTTACCCCCTCTTTTAAATAAAAGTGATGTTGAAAATTTACCATCTACACCTGGAGTTTATTATTTTAAAAATGAAGCCAAAGAAATCATTTATGTGGGTAAAGCTATTAATATTAATCAAAGAGTAATTAGTCATTTTTACGATAAAAAAAAGAAAGAAAGAGAAATGTGTCTAGAAACAGCAAGCATTTCTTTTTCTGAAACTGGTAGCGATTTGTTAGCCTTGTTATTGGAATCATCAGAAATTAAAAAGAGGTATCCTAAATATAATAGAGCTCAAAAAAATAATAAAGAAAGTATAGGGTTATTTACTTACGAAGATCAAAAAGGAATTATTCATCTAGCTTTTAATAAAATAAAATTAGTTTCTAATGCAATAATGACTTTTTACTCAATTCAAGAATGTAGAAACTTTTTAGAAAAACTTTGTGAAGAGTATAAATTATGTCCAAAATATTGTCATTTACAGACCAATGTTAAAGTATGTTTTCATCATCAATTAAAAGAATGTAAAGGGGTTTGTTGTGATAAAGAATCACCAAAAAAATATAACCAAAGAGTAAAAGAAGCTATTAATTCTATTGGTTTAGCTTCAGAAAATTTAGTCATCAAAGAAAAAGGTAGATTTAAAAACGAAATTGGTTTTGCCTTAATTTTAGGAGGTGTATACCAAGGATTTGGTTATATAGATAAAGAATTAGACAATCAATTAGAGTTGGCTGAAGATTATCAATTTTATGTACAACCTAAAAGAGATAATAGAGATGTGCAAAGAATTTTAAGTGCTTATTTAAAAAAAGAAAAAGAGCTTTTAAAAAGCTCTTAATCTATTATTAGTTTAATTGTGCTACTAAATAGCGACTTAAATCTGTAGAAGTTACTATACCTAAAAGTTTTTCATCTTTAACTATAGGTAATGCATGAAACTCTTTTTCTACTAACATTTGAGCAACCTTTTTAATTGTAGTATTAGGTGGCACCATTGTTAAGTTTTTTGCCATTATTTGTTTTATGGTAAACATCTCATAAATAAAAGCATCTATTTCAAATTCTTCATTTGTTAAGTCTGCAAAACTTAATCTTAATAAATCTGAATAACTTAACATCCCTACTATTTCACCATTATCAACAATAGGTATATGTCTAATATTATTTTTCTTAAATAATTTTTCTGCGTTTTCTAACTTATCACTACTACTTAACGTTATTACATTTGTAGTCATAATATCTTTTACTGTTGCTGTATTTTTCATGACTATAAGTTTTAAAATCCTACATCAAATTTCAATAATAATTTTATTAAAAAAGATGATTTATGTCATCCTTATGTCATTTTTTTAATTTATAAATAACAAAAATTCACAGTTAATAGCTAATTGATATATTATCTTTGTGATTATGAAAAAGTCTGACTATAAAATTCATATCATTGGAGCTGGAGTTAGTGGTTTAATTGCTGCTCAAATTTTAGAAAATCATGGATATTCGCCAATTATAATAGAAAGTTCTAAAACTGTTGGTGGTCGTGTAAAATCTGATGTTGTTAATAATTACATATTAGATCATGGATTTCAAGTTTTATTAAGTGCTTATCCAGCAGCAAAAAAATACTTGAATTATGAAAGTTTAGACTTACAAGAGCTATTGCCTGGTGCCACTATTTATAAAGAAGGAAAATCTCAATCAATAGGCGATCCTTTAAGAAGTTTTTCTTTGTTGTTTCCAACATTATTCTCAACAATTGGTCATTTTTCTGATAAACTTAAAATCTTAAAATTAAATTCAATTTTAAAGAAAAAGAAAACAGCTGAAATTTTTAAAGAAAAAGAAAAAACAACCTTACAATATTTACAAGATTTTGGTTTCTCTGAGGATATCATTAATAACTTTTTTAAACCTTTTTTTACTGGAATTTTTCTTGAACCCAACTTAGAAACTTCAAGCAGAATGTTCGAGTTTGTTTATAAAATGTTTGGAGATGGTTTAGCTGTTATTCCAAAAGAAGGAATACAAGCTATACCCAATCAATTAAAGAATAATTTAAAAAAGACAACTTTTAAATTCAATCAAAAAGTTAAAGAAGTATTAGATACTAAAATAATTTTATCAGACAATTCAGAAATAAAAAGCCATATTACTATTATTGCTACAGAAGCTTCTCAATTAATTTCAAATTTAAAAAACCAAGAAACTGAGTGGAAATCTTGTAATACTTTATATTTTGAAACAAATACAAAACAAATAAATAAAGCTTTAATTGGTTTAATTGCAGATAAAGATGCTTTAATTAATAATATTTTTTATCCTACTTCTGTTGCAACTGCATCTAAAGGAAATAAAGAATTATTATCTGTAACTGTTGTTAAAGATCATGATTTAAATGAAACAGAATTAATTGAAACTGTACAAAAAGATTTAGAAAAATATTGTTCTATTTCAAATACTACTTTTTTAAAATGCTATCAAATTAAAAAAGCTTTACCAAAATTAAGTAACTTACAATACGAAATTTCAAGTACAGAAACCAAGTTGAAATCTACTATATTTTTAGCAGGAGATCAATTATTAAATGGTTCTTTAAACGCAGCTATGATTGCTGGAGAAAGAGCTGCATTAGGTGTGATACAAACTTTAGAAGATGGCTTAATTGTAGACGAGCTTACTTCTGAATATCAATAATTAATGATTAAAAAAGATTTTATGAATCAAAATTTTGATACTTACTACAGTTACTTATTTGAAGAAGATTTATTAAACGAAATTAAAGAAAAAGGCGTTTTTAAAAAGTTTTCTGCTGATACAAATATTATTGAAATTGGCGACTATATAAAATCTATGCCCTTATTAATAAATGGAGCTATAAAAATACTAAGAGAAGACGAAAATGGTGATGAACTTGTATTGTACTATTTAGAAAAAGGAGATACTTGTGCAATGACTTTATCTTGCTGTATGGGTGAAACTAAAAGTAAAATAAGAGCTGTTGCAGAAAATGATGTAGAGCTAATTTTAGTTCCTAAAAACAATATGAATAGCTGGTTAAGTAAATACACTTCTTGGCAATCATTTATTTTACAAAGTTATCATAATAGAATGGACGAACTTTTAGAAGCCATAGATACTATTGCTTTTTTAAAGATGGATGATAGACTTTTTAAGTACCTAAAAGATAAAGCCATGGTTACTAATAATGATGTAATTACAACTACTCATAAAAAAATCTCTGATGACTTACACACTTCTAGAGTGGTTGTTTCAAGAATTCTAAAAAAGCTTGAGAACGAGAAAAAAATTAAACTGTTTAGAAACAGTATTCAAGTTCTCGAATTATAGATATCTCTATAAAATAGAAAATCTTCTTAGTATTACTAAGTAACTTTTGTTACTTATAGAAATAGTTTTTGACTCTAATTTTGCATCATAAAAATGATGTAAATGAAGAACATAACTTTTTTTATCACCACTTGTTTTATGCTACTTTTTATAAAAGTAGACGCCCAAGAATATACTTTGTTAGATAAATCTGATGTCTTAAGTAAAGTAAAAGCAGAAAATTTAAGTCTGAAAATTTCTCAAGAAGAAATTAATAAAGCAAAAGCAGAATATGTGCAAACCAAAGCTGTTTTTTTACCTTCTGTATCTGCAAGTCACACAGGGTTTTCTACCACAAATCCTTTAATGGCATTTGGTTCAAAACTTAATCAAGGTATACTTACACAAGCAGACTTTAATCCATCTCTTTTAAACAATCCAAATAAAACGCAAAACTTTGCTACTAGGTTAGAAGTGCAACAACCTATTTTAAATTTAGATGGAATCTATCAAAGAAAAGCAGCTAAAAATATTTTAGAGGCAACAATTTTACAAAAACAAAGAGCAGAAGATTATTTAATTTTTGAAATAGAAAAAACATTTATGGAGCTACAGCTAGCCTATAAAACTTTAGAAGTATTGAAAACTAGTTTAAAAGCAGCAAATGAAAATAAAAAAATAATTGAAAATTACTTTGAGCAAGGGTTAGTGCAAAAATCTGAAGTTTTAAATATAAATGTAAACGTCACAGAAAATCAAAATCAAATACTAGCAGCTAAAAGCAATATACAAAACATCTCTAATTACCTGTCTTTTTTAATGAATGAGAATAGTTTTAAAGTTTACAAACCTGTAAAAGAATTAGCTTTACATACTGCTGATGTTACTACGAACGCTGTACCTGAAAATAGAAGTGACATTAAAGCAAATGAACTTTCTGTACAAGCTTATAGTGCAATGAATAAAGCAGATAAAATGGCATTTTTACCACGTTTAAATGCTTTTGGCTCTTACGAATTATATGATAATACACTTTTTAATGGAAATGCAAATGGTTATTTAATTGGCGCTTCTCTAAGTTGGGATATTTTTAAAGGATCTAAAAACATTGGTAAGGCACAAAAGAGTAAAGCTGCATTAGAACAGCAAAAATTAGAATATAAAAAATATGTTTCTAAAAGTAATTTAGAATTAGAAAAAGCAAAAAGAATGCTTTTTGATGCTCGAAACAATTTATCGCTAAATAAATTGGCAGTAGAACAATCTCAAGAATCACTTAGAATTTTAAAAAACAGATTTACTCAAGGTTTAGAAAAATCGAATGATATTCTAGTAGCTGAAGCTAAATATGCTCAAAAGCAATTAGCCTATTATGCTACAATTTACCAATACAATTACGCACTTATATACACCCAGTTTTTAACAAAAGAATAAAAAAATGAAAAACATATACTACATACTAAGTCTTTTAATTTTAATAGCAAGTTGTACATCTAAAACTGAAACAATAACTGAAAATGAAAATCCAGTAATAAAAGTTAAGGTTGCAAAAGTGGAAAAAAACTCATTAAATAATTTCTTTACTGCTAGTGGAAAAATACAAGCAGTACAAAGTGCTGATTTAAGTACTAGAATAATGGGTTTTGTAGAAAAAGTAAATGTAAATGTTGGAGACAAAGTAACTAAAGGACAAAAATTAATTAGCATAAATAATACTGATTTAAAAGCTAAAATAGGTCAAGTTAAATCTAGTATTCTAGAGGCAGAAGCAAGCTTTAAAAATGCTGAAAAAAATTACTTGAGATTTAAAAAATTACATGCTCAAAATAGTGCTTCAGATAAAGAGATGGATGATATTACAACTAATTATAATATGGCAAAAGCTCGTTTAGAATCTGTAAATGAACTAAAAAATGAAGTAAAATCTCAATTTGATTATGCCAATATTAAAGCTCCATTTACAGGTATAATAACAAATAAATATATTAAAGAAGGAGATATGGCTAATCCTGGTATGTCATTACTAACTATTGAAAACGGAAATGATTTAGAGGTTATTGCTACTGTCTCAGAAAACGAAATTATTGATGTTAAAAAAAATACTAACGTATTTGTATCTATCTCTTCAGTAAATAAAAGAATTGAAGGAAATATAACTGAAATAAGTAGTTCTTCAAAAAATACTGGAAATCAGTTTTTAGTAAAAATTGAATTAAAAAACACACCAAAAGAAATATTATCTGGCATGTTTGCCACTGTTGAATTTTATTTACCTAAAAAAATAGAAAAGCAAAATTCTAAAATATTAATCCCAACAGCATCAATCATAAAAAAAGGTGAATTAACAGGAGTATATACAGTTAGTCAAACCAACAAGGCTTTATTAAGATGGTTAAGATTAGGTAAAGTTTATGGTGACAAAGTAGAAGTACTTTCTGGGTTAAATACAACTGAATCATATATTATTTGGTCTGAAGGTAAACTTTTTAACGGTGCTAATATTAGCATTCAATAAATCTAAAAAATTATAAAATGAAAGAAGGTTTTGCAGGTAAAATTGCCAAAGTATTTATAGACTCAAAATTAACCATACTCTTAATGATTGTTTTTATGGTTATTGGAGTGTATAGTTCTTTTTTAATTCCACGTGAAGAAGAACCTCAAATAGATGTGCCTATGGCAGATATATTTGTAGGATATCCTGGAGCTAGCCCAAAAGAAATTGAATCTAAAGTGATAAAACCTTTAGAAAAAATCATCTCTAATATTAAAGGTGTAGAATATGTTTACTCTACTTCTATGCAAGAAAAAGGGATGGTAATTGTACAGTTTTTTGTAGGTGAAGACATAGAAAGATCGTTTGTAAAACTGTATAATGAGATTAATAAACATATGGATGAGATACCAAAAGGAGTCTCTTTTCCATTAATAAAATCGCGTTCTATAGATGATGTACCTATGCTTGGTTTAACATTATGGAGTAAAAATTATGACGATTATGAACTTAGAAAAATCACACAAGAATTAGAAACCGAAATTAAAAAAGTAAATGATGTTTCTATTACTAAAACCATTGGAGGTAGAAATAAACAAGTAAGAGTGGTTTTAGATAAAGAAAAATTAGCTGCAAGCGGATTAGATTTTTTATCTGTTTCTGAAATGATTAAAGCTAATAATGCACAATTAAATTCAGGGAAATTTCAAAGTAATGATACAGAATACTTTGTAAAAACAGGTAATTTTTTACAATCTAAAAATGATGTAGAAAATTTAATTGTTGGTACACAAGACAACAATCCTATTTATTTAAAACAAATTTCTGAAATTATTTACGGTCCAGAAATATCTCAAAATTATGTCTCTTTAGGCTTTGGAAAAGGAAGTGATAAAATAGCATCTTACAATTCAGAATATCCAGCTGTAACACTCTCAATAGCTAAAAGAAAAGGTGCAGATGCTATGCAAATTGCAGAAATTATCATCAATAAAATAGATAAATTAAAAACAACTTTAATTCCTGATGATGTTCATGTAGAAATCACAAGAAATTATGGAGAAACTGCTTCTCATAAAGTATCAGAATTATTACTTCATTTAATTGGTTCTATTATAGCTGTAACTTTAGTAGTAATGTTAGCTATGGGCTGGAGAGGTGGTTTAGTTGTTTTCTTATCTGTACCCATAACTTTTGCTTTGACTTTGTTAAGTTATTACATGCTAGACTATACATTAAACAGAATAACCTTATTTGCTTTGGTTTTTGTTACAGGTATAGTTGTAGACGATTCTATAATTATTGCAGAAAATATGCATAGGCATTTTAAAATGAAAAAATTACCTTTTAAAAAGGCAGCTTTATTTGCAATTAACGAAGTTGGTAACCCAACTATATTAGCAACATTTACAGTAATCGCTTCTGTTTTACCTATGGCTTTTGTGTCTGGTTTAATGGGTCCTTATATGGCTCCAATGCCAATTGGTGCTTCTATTGCAATGATTTTATCATTATTTGTAGCATTAACAATTACTCCTTATTTAGGTTATTTATTTTTAAATGAAAAGCATAAAACAGATGATAAAATCTCTTCTGATAAACCAATAGAAGATACTTTTATTTATAAAATTTATAATAAAATTGAAAGACCTTTACTAGATAGTAATAAAAAAAGGTGGTCTTTTTTAGCTGTAACTTTTATTTTATTAATAGCCACAATGACATTGTTTTTTACAAATGCTGTAGCTGTAAAAATGTTGCCTTTTGATAACAAAAATGAATTTCAAGTGGTTATAGATATGCCAGAAGGCACCACTTTAGAAAGAACAAATTTAGTGGCTAAAGAAGTAGGTTTGTATCTATCTACAAGACCAGAAGTAGTAAATTATCAAAATTATGTTGGCACTTCTGCACCAATTACTTTTAATGGTTTAGTAAGACATTACGATTTAAGAGGTGGTAGTAATATGGCTGATATTCAAGTAAATTTAAAAGATAAAAAAGACAGAACTATTCAAAGTCATGATATTGTTAAATTACTTCGTTCAGATATTCAAAAGATTGGCAAAAAATATAATGCAAATATAAAATTGGTAGAAGTTCCTCCTGGACCTCCAGTATTGTCTACAATTGTTGCAGAAGTATATGGCCCTGATTATAATGAGCAAATAAAAATTGCTAAAAATGTTCAAAAAATTCTTACCAATACAAATGATGTTGTAGATGTAGATTGGATGGTGGAAGATGACCAAAAAGAATATCAGTTTGAAGTAAATAAAGAAAAAGCGATGTTGTATGGTGTAACACCAAAACAAATTGTTTATACCATAAATATGGCATTATCTAACAATGCTATTACACAATTATATAACGAAAATGCTGCAAATCAAGTTAGTTTGATTTTAACTTTGGATGAAAAAGAAAAATCGTCAATTACAAATATTGCGAAGTTAAAAGTTAAAAATAATCAAGGAAATTTAATTCCAATTATTGATTTAATCAGTATTCATCAAAATAAAACCCCTAAAAGTATTTATAGAAAAAACCAAAAAAGAGTGGTTTATGTAATGGCAGATATGGCAGGCAAATTAGAAAGCCCAGCGTATGCTATTCTTGGAATGGAACCTAAACTTAAAGAGATAAATATACCTAAAGGATATTCTATAAATGAACTGTATATAAATCAACCTGATTTTGAAGATGATTATACTGTAAAATGGGATGGTGAATGGCAAATAACTTTAGAAGTTTTTAGAGATTTGGGTATCGCTTTTATTGGTGCAATAATCTTAATTTATATTCTGATTGTGGGTTGGTTTCAAAACTTTAAAGCTCCTTTAGTGATGATGGTAGCTATACCCCTATCATTAATTGGAATTATCTTGGGTCATTGGTTAATGAACGCCTATTTTACAGCAACTTCTTTTATTGGTATGATTGCTTTAGCAGGCATTATGGTTCGTAATTCTGTTTTATTAATCGATTTTATAAATTTAAGAACAGCAGAAGGTATTTCTTTAAAACAAGCTGCTATAGAAGCTGGTGCTGTTAGAACAACACCAATATTATTAACTGCTGGTACAGTAGTAATTGGAGCATTTGTAATTCTTTTTGACCCAATTTTTCAAGGCTTAGCTATTTCTTTAATGGGTGGTACAATAGTATCAACAGTTTTAACTTTAATAGTTGTGCCTTTAGTCTATTATATGATTGAACGTAAAAATTATAAATAAAATGAAAGTAGAACAAATTATTAGAGCAATCGCAGGAACTTTTATACTTATAAGTCTAATATTGGCCATAAAAGTAAATATCAATTGGCTTTGGTTTACAGCCTTTGTAGGTGCCAATCTATTACAATCTTCGTTTACTAAATGGTGTTTAATGGAAGATATTTTAGTAAAAGTTTTTAAAGTAAAAAAGTAAGGAGTTTTTCCTTACTTTTTCTTTTTTGTAAAATCTTTAAGTACTAATTTTTAATAAATTTTAAAGTATTATTATTATTTACTTTAATAAAATATACACCTTTAGATAATTTAGAAACATCTATATTTTCATTAAGGCCTTTTGAGTTTATTTTATAAATTAAATTACCTTTTACATCATAAATTTCTATATTATTTAAAACATCATTTTTATGAGATAAGGTTATAAAAGTATTACTTGGATTTGGATATAATTCTATAACATCAAGTGTTTGTAAATCATTTTTATAAATGCTTAAAGTAGCCTCATTTTTAAAAGCATCCATAGCTACAGAAGGGCTGCCATCTAAATCCCAAGCACCTTTGTTATACGAACGCCAATTACTGTGTGCTATAGGCTCCCAATAGAAAACACCTAAACCATTTGCTTGTTTTGTTTTTTCTATCATATAAATTAAAAATTGATAGGTAACATCAAAATTGTCATTAGGGTATCCTACTTCAACCATCATTACCTGTTTATTGTAACGAGATTGTAAATCTAAGAGATTGTTATAAGTTTCATCTACTTTTAATTTCCATTCTCCTAAAGAAGGATAAAGAGAAAGTCCAATAATATCTAAATTTGAAAACAAAACTCCATTAGAAATTAATCCATCAATATTCCATCTATACAAAGAATTATTATCGCCATTTGCTAAATGTAATATGGTTTTAATACTTGAATCAAATGTTTTTACAGCATTAGCACCAGCATTTATAAACTTTGCATAATTAGCAAAACCTCCTGTAGAGGCTTTTCCTGTATCCCATAACATTCCATCATTAGTTTCATTACCAATCTGAACCCATTTAGGGGTTATAGATTTAGTATTAAGAGCTGCTAAAACATCTATTGTATGATTTGCTACAGCAGTTTCTAACTCACTTACAGAATAATTTATCCAAGCATCTGGTTTGTTTTGTTTTCCTGGATCTGCCCACCAATCACTATAATGAATGGTTAACATTATATCTAGTCCAGCATCGTTTGCTAATGTTGCTTTTTCTACTAAATCATCTATATCACACCATCCATTTGCTCCAGAATTTTCAGGATTAACCCAAACTCGCAAACGAACAGCATTCATATCATATTCTTTTAACAATGGCATTAATTCTTTTTGGTTACCATTGTTATCTTTCCATGTAAAATTAAAAGATTCCATTTCTGTCATCCAACTTATATCAGCCCCTTTGCTTATAGATTTTGTGCTAAAATTATAAGTGTTATTGTTTTTTAAGACCAAGGCTGGAGTATTCCAATACCCTGCCCAAGCATTTTCTGTCCATGTACCACTTTTATACAGAATTGCTTTAGCTTGATAGTAATGACCTGAAGGTAAATTTTTAGAAAGTTTATGCAAACTAGCTATAAAAAGAGGTACAGATAATTGTAAATTTTGACCAGAAGTTTGATTTTCTAAGGTTACTTCAGCAATAGTTTTAACAAAATTATTGTTGCTATCTAACTCCTCTAAACCAATATAAATATGATTATTTGTGGCTCCAGATTCACTAGAATATTGAATAGTTAACTCTAGATTTGCACCTAATAAAGGACTTACTTCTAGTGGGTTTTGACTATAGGAAATGATTTCTATAGATTGTGAAAAAAAAGTAGTTCTAATTACTAAAATCAGTGAACAAAAAATAATTCTTTTTAAGTCTAACATCATTTTTTTTATTAATGTGATAAGATTAGTAACTAAACTTAAGAACCTAAAACTGATTATAAATTCATTAAAAAGAATAGTTTTCTACTGATTTTTTAAAAAATAAATTTTACTTCATTAAAATCTTTTTGACTAAAGTAGAAATTGTTTTACCATCTGCTTGGCCTGCTAATTCTTTAGAAACAATACCCATAACTTTACCCATATCTTGCATACCACTTGCTCCAAGGCTATCTATTGTTGCAATAACCACACCTTCTATTTCTTCTTCTGTTAAGGCTTCTGGTAAAAACTGCTCTAACACAGCAACTTCGTCTAATTCTGGTTTTGCAAGATCTTCTCTACCTTGTTTGATAAAAATAGCTGCACTATCTTTTCTTTGCTTAACTTGCTTTTGTATAATTTTTATCTCTTGAGTTTCTGATAAATCATCTCCTGCTCCACTTTCTGTTTTAGCTAATAAAAAAGCAGATTTTACAGCTCTTAATGCTTGTAAGGCAACTGTATCTTTAGCTTTCATTGCTTCTTTCATTTTCTCCATTACTTGTTTTTGCAAACTCATATTTCTTAATTTTAATTATTTATTTTTTCTTTTTTAAATATAAAATATTCTTATTGTAATCTATAAATGCTTTTCCTTTTTGCAGAACATCTGCTCCAATAATTCCATCTACTTTTTTTGCATTATGTTGCTCTAAAGCACTATTTACATGAGATAAATCAAATAAAATTAAGTGGCTCTTTTTAGTTTTCCAATCACCTATTTTAAGTATATTATTTTTAGATTGTTGTGTTTCCATATCTATAGCTCCAGCTCCAGCAGCTTTAGTTTCACTAACTTCTGCTGTAAGTTTAAAATGTTCAACTAAATCTAGTCCAACACAAGTATTTGAAGCGCCTGTATCTAAAATAAACCTACCTTTTATACCATTAATAGTTGCTTTTAATTCTAAATGATTGGTTGCAATTTTTTTTAATTTAATTGTAACGTAATTGTTTTTCTTTAGAATTTTCTGAATGCCTTTCATTATATATATTATATCATCAAAAATACGACTTATAATCATCATAAAAAAGATGATTATAGTATATCAAACTCATCAATTTTAACATAGATGATTTTATAATATCTTTATTATTTGTTATTTTTAGAGTAATAAAAGATGATGAATGAAAACTACAAAACGTTTAGAAGCAGCCCTTATAAAGCTATATAATGCTTATCATAATAACAAATTAAATCCAGAAGATTGCACTGCATGTGCAGTAGGTAATATTTTAGATAATCATGATAGTTGGAAACATCTTTCCAATCAACATGGGTCTTTAGAATTAAGTTATGTGGGCAGAGTTCATCAAAATTTAGGAAGAAAATTTAATGGGTACACTCCTCAAGAAATCTTACAAATAGAGAAAGTTTTTTTAGATGCTTGTGGGTTTAAAACACCTCTTTGTCATTACAATAAAAAACCGGAAAATCCGAATGCAAACGAAGTGCTTTTTAATGGTTTAGCAGCAGTTGTAGATTTATTATGTGCTTTAGACAACATACCAAATGTAATGGATTATTCTAAGCTTTTTGAACAAGAAAATGGTGAACCTATTTATCATGTTGAAACTTTTTTAGCAGAAGTATAAACTTTATTAATTATAAATAAAAAACCGAGCAATTTGCTCGGTTTTTTTTTATATGTGATTTTAGATATTATCCTCCAAAATCATCAAATCTGATATTCTCATCAGGAATTCCAAAGTCTTCTCCCATCTTTTGAACTGCTTTGTTCATTAAAGGAGGACCACAGAAGTATAATTCGATATCTTCTGGTGCTTCATGATGATTTAAGTAATTATCGATTACACAGTTGTGAATAAATCCAACAAAACCATCACCTTCATCATTAATATCTTTTTTAACTTTCCAATTATCTTCTTCTAAAGGCTCTGAAAGTGCCATGTAAAATTTAAAGTTTGGAAAATCTTTTTCTAAAGATTTAAAGTGGTCAATATAGAATAATTCTCTTTTAGAACGACCTCCATACCAATACGTTACTTTTCTACCAGTCTTTAATGTTTTGAATAAGTGGTATAAGTGAGAACGCATTGGAGCCATACCTGCACCACCACCAACATATAACATTTCTGCATCAGACTCATTGATAAAGAATTCTCCATAAGGTCCAGAGATAGTTACTTTATCTCCTTTCTTTTGATTAAATATATAAGATGATGCTACACCTGGGTTTACATCCATCCAACCGTTTTTAGCTCTATCCCAAGGTGGAGTAGCTATACGTACGTTAAGCATAATTTCTCTACCTTCTGCTGGATAAGAAGCCATAGAATAAGCTCTTTCTACAGTTTCTGTGTTTTTCATTACTAAAGGCCATAAACCGAATTTATCCCACTCAGCTTGAAACTTATCTGGAGTTTCATGCTCTTCTGGATGTGCTGTAATATCCATATCTGCATATTTTACTTCACAAGGTGGAATTTCTATTTGTATATAACCCCCAGCTTTGTAACCCATGTCTTCAGGAATTTCTACAACAAACTCCTTAATAAATGATGCTACATTGTAGTTTCTAACCACTGTTGCTTCCCATTTTTTAATTCCGAAAACTTCTTCAGGAATCGTAATGTTCATGTCTTGTTTTACTTTAACTTGACATGCTAAACGTGCTCCAGCTTTTAATTCTTTTCTTGTAAAGTGTGGTACTTCTGTAGGTAAAGCTTCTCCTCCACCTTCTAAAACGTGACACTCACACTGAATACAAGAACCACCTCCACCACATGCAGATGGTAAGAATATTTTTTCGTTACCTAACGTAGTTAATAATGTACTACCAGAACCAACTTCTATTTTCTTTTCTCCATTAATGGTAATAGTTACTGGACCTGAAGGAGATAATTTTTGCTTAACAAATAATAATAAAGCTACTAATAACAGAGTTAATAATAAAAAAGCTGCTACTGTTGCTATAATAGTACCTGTTGTACCTGCTGCTAATATCATTCTTCTTTAATTTATATTTGTGTTTTCAGCTACAATTTCTTTAGCCTCTTTTTTAATTTCTTCTTTCTCTACTTTGGCTTCAACCTTAGGTTTTTCTTCTTTCTTTTCATCACCACCTGTTAACATTCCTCCAAAACTCATAAAGCCAATTGCCATTAAACCTGTAATAATAAAAGTAATACCTAAACCTCTTAATGCAGGAGGTACAGCAGAATATCTAATTTTTTCACGAATAGCTGCAATAGCTAAAATCGCTAAAAACCAACCAATACCAGAACCAACACCATAAGTTAATGCTAAACCAATACTTGGTATTTCACGAGATTGCATAAATAAACTACCACCTAAAATGGCACAGTTTACAGCAATTAATGGTAAGAAAATACCTAATGAGTTATATAATGATGGCGAAAATTTTTCTACGATAATTTCTACCAATTGTACCATTGTTGCAATTGTTGCAATAAACATGATAAATGATAAGAAACTTAAATCGTAACTCGCATATTCTTCACCTAACCAAGATAAAGCGCCTTCTTGTAAAATATATTGATCTAATAACCAGTTTAAAGGAACTGTTACTGCTAATACAAAGATAACAGCAGCACCTAAACCAACAGCTGTAGATACTTTTTTAGATACAGCTAGGTAAGAACACATCCCTAAAAAGGTTGCGAAAACCATGTTATCTATAAATATCGATTTGAAAAATAATTCTATATGTTCCATAATTTTATTTTAAGATTCTGAAGCAAGTTCAGAATGACGCTAAGCGTCTAATTTTCTTCTATTAATGCTTTATTCTTAGTTCTCTGTACCCAAATTATGATACCTACCACAATTAATGCCATTGGCGATAATAACATAAAACCGTTATTTTCGTAACCAAATGCATACAATCCTGTTTTTTCTATTGGATCTCCTAACACTTTAATACCTAATAGAGTACCAGAACCTAATAATTCTCTAAAGAAACCAACAGCAATTAAGATTAATCCATAACCTACAGCGTTTCCAATACCATCTAAGAAAGATCTCCAAGGTCCGTTTCCTAAAGCAAAGGCTTCAAAACGTCCCATAATTATACAGTTTGTTATAATTAATCCAACAAATACAGATAGTGTTTTACTTAATTCATAAGCAAAGGCTTTTAGCACTAAATCAACTATAATTACTAATGTTGCAACAACTATTAATTGTACTATAATTCTAATTTTAGAAGGAATAATATTTCTCATTAAAGAAATCACTACGTTTCCTAAACCTAATACAAACATTACAGAGATAGACATTACAATAGATGCCTTTAACTCTGCTGTAATAGCTAAAGCAGAACAAATACCTAAAACCTGAATAGTAATAGGGTTGTTATCAAATAATGGATCTTTAATTAATGCTGCGTCTTTTTTTGATAAAAGTCCCATAAATTATTTTTTTAATGTTTTAAAATAAGGCACGTATAATGCTAAATCATTTTTAATCATTGCAGAAACTCCATCACCTGTAATGGTTGCTCCAGCAATTGCATCTACCTCATAATCTGTTTTGTCTTCGTTTTTAGGATCGTTATTTCCTTTTGCTACAGTAATTCCTTTAAAAACTCCTGCTTCTGTTAATAGATGCTCTCCGTAAAAATCATCCATAAAATAACGTTGCTTTATGTTTGCTCCTAATCCAGGAGTTTCTCCTTTATGATCAAAATAAGCTCCTTGAACAACCATGTTTTCATCCATAGAAACATAACCCCAAATAGCATCCCATAAACCTTTACCGTAAATAGGTGCTACATAAAAAGTGTTTCCATCTTTTTCACCAACAAATAAAGGCAATCTTCTAGTACCTCCTTTTTTTGCTTTAGCTTGTTCTTTTTTAACGTCTATTAAATAAGCTTTTTCATCTTCAGTAATATTGTCTCCTTCTATTACTAATTGTTTTTTGATGTACTTATTAAACTCTTGACCAGCAACTGCAGTTGAAACAAAGTTTGCACTTGATTCATCATTTTCATTTACACCCATTGCGTAAAGAATATTTTGTTGCTTTTCTATTCTTTTATTTTCATCAATATTTGGTTTTAATGACGATGCAAAAAATGCCAACATTGATCCCACTACTATTACCATAACAATGGCAAATATTAGTGTATATACATTACTATCTGTTCTCTTACTCATAATTAGGCAGTTTTAACTTTAGCACGTTTTAATCTTCTTTTTACGTTTCCTTGAACTACATAGTGGTCTATGGTTGGAGCAAAAACATTCATTAATAAAATAGCTAAGAATACTCCTTCTGGATATGCAGGGTTAAATACACGAATCATAATAGATATAAAACCAATTAAGAAACCGTAAATCCATTTTCCTCTATTTGTTTGTGATGCAGTAACAGGGTCTGTTGCCATATATACAGCACCAAAAGCTAAACCACCAATAATTAAGTGTTCCCAAAAAGGAGCACTCATTAATCCATAAAATTTACTAGACTCTGTAATAATATCTGCGCTTACAACCCAGTTAAAAATTAAACCCATTGCAGCTGCTCCAATAAAAGTAGAAACAATAATTCTCCAGCTTCCAATTTTTGTGAAAATTAAAAATGCTGCACCTAATAAAATTAATAAGGTTGATGTTTCACCCACTGAACCAGGAATGAATCCCATAAACTTATCCCAAGTAGAATAAACAACTTCTTGGTTTTGTGCATAGCTACCTAATATAGTTTCACCAGAAATTGCATCAGCAGTTCCTGCTCTGTTTACAGCATCATATACCCAAACTTTATCTCCAGACATCCAAGTTGGATATGCAAAGAATAAGAATGCTCTTATAGTTAATGCAGGGTTTAAGATATTCATACCTGTACCTCCAAAAACTTCTTTACCAATAACAACACCAAAAACTACTGCTACAGATAACATCCAAAGAGGTGTATCTACTGGCACAATTAATGGCACTAACATACCAGTTACTAAGTAACCTTCTTCTACTTCATGACCTTTTATAACAGCAAAAATAAATTCTACTAAAAGACCTACTGCATAAGAAACTACAACTAATGGTAATACTTTTATGATACCTATCCATAAGTTATCCCAAGTAAAGAAATTTGCTAATGGATCTAAACGTAGTGAATTGTCTATAGCTGCATAATGTTGGTAACCAGCATTAAACATTCCGAAAATTAAAATCGGAATTAAAGCCATGATAACAGTATTCATAGTACGCTTTAAATCGTCTGCAGCTTTTATATGAGTTCCTCCATGAGTCACTTCATTTGGTAAATATAAAAAGGTATGGATTGCATTAAATGCAGGTGCCATTTTTGTTCCTTTATATTTCTCTTTTAAATTATGTAAATTTTGTTTTAAGCCCATAATCTTATCCTAATTCTTCTCTCATTAAATCTAAACCTTCACGAATTATTTTTTGATGTGGTTGTTTAGACACACAAATAAATTCGGTTAATGCAAAATCTTCAGGGGCCACTTCATAACCTCCTAAAGCTTCCATTTCATCTAAATCTTTATACATAAATGCTTTTAATAATTGCATTGGATAAATATCTAGTGGAAATACATTTTCATAAGAACCAGTAACAACAAATGCTCTGTGTTCTCCATTTGTATTGGTAGTTAAATCGTATTTTTTATTTGGGTTTAACCAAGAAAAAGTTAATGCTCTTGAAGGCGAAATTTTATCAAAAACAGGTTTATTCCATCCAAAGAATTCGTAATCGTCACCTTCTGGAATAGCCGTAATTTGATTGTCATAATAACCTAAAAAGCCATCTTCTTCTACTTGAGTACCAGTAAGAACATTACCACTAATAACTCTAGTATTGTCATTTTCTAGGTTACCTTTTACCACATCAGAAATAGTTGCTCCTGCAATTGCAGTAACATATTGTGGTTTATTTATTTTAGAACCTGTAAGTGCAATTGTTCTAGTGATGTTAAATCTACCAGTTAAAAACAATTCACCAATTACAACTAAGTCTATTGGGTTAAGAGTCCAAACAACTTCACCTTTGTTAATAGGATCTATTTTAGCAATTTGGGTACCTACGTTTCCTGATGGATGTGGTCCTGAAACTTTATGTAATTCAATTCCTTCTACACCATCAAAAACAGTAGTTTCGTTTTTACCAACAGAAACATGTACCTTACCTTCTGTTAATTTAGAAAGAGCAGCTAAAGCTGTTTTTATTTCTAAATCTTTACCTTGAAGTGTATATGTTAAATCTGCAGCTAAAGGTGCACTTGCGTATGCAGAAATAAAGATAGCCTTTGGTGCTTGATTTGGATTTGCAACAACATCATAAGGACGTTGCTTAACAAATGGCCAGCACCCAGAAGTAAACATGTGTGTTTTTACTTCTTCAGCAGTCATTTCTGATGGTTTTTTAACACCAAAATCTACGTGTTCATTTTTTGCATCAGCAGCAATTTTAATGGCTAATACTTTTCTTCTTGCCCCACGAACAACCTCTACAACTTTACCAGAAACAGGACTTGGAAATAAAATACGCTCATCACTTTTTGAATAAAAAAGAGATTGACCCGCTTTTACTACAGCTCCTTCTTTCGCCATAAGTTTAGGTGTAATTCCATGGAAGTCTTCTGGCTTTATTGCATACACACTACTTAAAGAAATGTCTGTAGTGGTTTTTTCTGCTTCGCCAACAAGCTTAATATCTAAGCCTTTTTTAATACGAATGTCTTTTGACATAGTAAATTGGAATTGTTAGTTATCTAAAAAAATCATGCAAATTTACGGCTTTTAACAATTATTATAAAGATAATGCTTCTTATATGTTCGTTAAAAAATACTATTTATAATAATTCTAAATAACTTATTTTTATAAAACGTTTTCGAATTATCTTTTGGCTTACATTTTGATTGTTTTTAAAAATCAAAACCTATTTTTGTATTTATGAAACAATTTGTTACGCTCATTTTTTTAACTTTTTTATCGCTTTTTTCTAATGCTCAGCATATAAAATCGATTCAATTAAGACCTTTACAAGAAAATAATTATTCGAGTATTGTTCCTTTAGGTACTGTATTAGAACTGTCTTTTGATGATTTAGAAGCAGATGGAAAAGATTACAAGTATAAAATAGAGCATATGACCCATGATTGGCAAAAAAGCAGATTATTATCTAGCCAATATGTAGATGGTTTTAACCAAAACACCATTATTAACGTAACCAATTCATTTAATACATTTCAAAGCTACTCACATTATAAAGTAAAAATACCTAATACAAATACTGTAATTACTAAAAGTGGCAATTATTTATTATCTGTTTTAGATGATTATGATGAAGTTGTTTTTACAAGAAGATTTGTTTTGTATGAAAATATTGCAACAGCTGGTGTTGCTATTTCTAGAAGTAGAAATGCTAAAAAATTAGATTCGCAACAAACTGTTGAATTTACTATTAGCCATCCAAATGTTCGTATTAACAACCCACAACAAGAACTAAATGTTGTAATAATTCAAAATGAAAATTGGAATAAGACCATTACAGGTTTACAACCTACTTTTTTTCAACCTAATTTATTAAGATACACTTACACCAATAAAACTAATTTTGAAGGTGGCAATGAGTATTTAAATTTTGACAGCAAAATCTTAAGAAATAAAAGTATCAATACCATTAAAATTACTCAAAATGGCACTGATATTTTTCATCATTATATATATCCTTTTGAGTATAATCCTTACCTAGAATACAGATATAACCCAGATATTAATGGCCAATTTGTAATTAGAAGTTTAGAAGGTAGCAATCCAGATACAGAAGCAGATTATATAATGATGCACTTTACCTTAAATGTAGAGGCTCCTTTTTTAGATGAAAACGTTTATGTCTATGGCGCTTTTAATAACTTTAAAATTGAAGAAGAAAATAAAATGACTTACGATTTTAAAGACAATGCTTACAAAGCAACTATTTTATTAAAACAAGGTTTTTATAATTATACTTTTGCAACTGTAAACAAGTTTAATGAAGTTAATACTAATAAAGTAAATGGCTCTTTTTTTCAAACTGAAAACGAATATAAAGTTTTAGTGTACTTAAAACCTTTTGGTAGTTTATATGATAGAGTTATTGCTGTTGGAACAGGTTTTTTTAACCCAGATAGATAGTTTATGTTTTTGATTTGTGTTTTTTAATCAAAAAAACTACATTTACCATGTATGGTAGAACAAATAACACAAGGCGTAAAAATCTCTGTAAAAACAAAATACAATGGAACCAGTTACAGAAATAATAGGTTGTATTATGTTTTTGCCTATTTTGTTACCATAGAAAATTATTCTAACAAAACAATAGAACTTACACATCGATTTTGGGAGATATTTGATTCTTTAAACAAAACTGAATTTGTAGAAGGCGAAGGTGTAATTGGACAAACTCCTGTTTTAAAACCAAATGATACTTACTCTTACAGTTCTGGTTGCTTTTTAGAATCTAATGTGGGAGCTATGAAAGGTTTTTACACTATGAAAGATGTTAAAACTTTTGAGCAATTTAAAGTTACTATTCCTACATTTCAACTTGCAACACCAATATTATCAAACTAGCAAAATCTAAAAATAAGGTAAGTAAATTCGAAGATCCAGAATGTCTAAACTGTGGACATCCTTTTAGTGGTCACGAAAAATTTTGTCCAGATTGTGGGCAAGCTAATAAGGGTAATAAAATTACGTTTTGGAATTTTATACATGATGTTTTTAATGGCTTCTTTGATTTTGATGGTAGATTTTGGACAACCATTATTCCTCTGTTAACAAAACCAGGTAAAGTTTCTAGAGATTATATAGATGGTAAAAGACAACGCTTTTCAAATCCTTTTCGATTTTATTTAACAGTATCCATTCTCTTTTTCTTAATTGTTGGTTTGTACAAAACCATTCAGAAATATGAAGAATTTACAAAAGATAGTATAAAAGAGGTAACTACTAACGTTAAAAAAGACTCCACCACTACTAAGGATAAAAAAGAAAAACTGACTCCAGAAAAATTAGATTCTATAAAGCAAGAATTAAACGATAAGATGGATAAGTCATTTATCCCTATCCCAAAAAAGGCTAAAGAAAAGTTGATGGAAGAGTTAGATAAAGAACTTAAAGATTCTACCAACTTAAAAAAAATAAATGATAATAGTGGTAAAGATATAAACTTAGAGTTTGGAGGCGATACAAGGTTAGACAAGTTTGTTTCTTATGTAGATAAAAATCCTGAAGCAGAAATAGATGTTGCTTTAGACTCTTTAGGTTATGAGAAAAATTTCTCTAATAGATTCTTATATACAAGAGCAAAAACAGTGCATTCATTTACAAAAAGTAAAGAAACTAGAGAGCAATACTTTAATCAATTATTGTCTTATGGTTCTATAGCACTCTTTATCTTTTTACCCATTTTTACCTTGTTTTTAAAGTTTTATTACATCAGAAGAAAGTTTACTTACATAGACCATTTGGTTTTTGTTTTTCATGTGCAAACAGTTTTCTTTATGTTGTTTGCGTTCCATTTTATATTCTTAATCTTTCATTTAGAACCTAAACTTTGGATTTTTATCATTCTATTTTTACTCTATTTGTATTTAGCCATGAAGAAGTTTTATCAACAAGGTTATATAAAAACCTTTTTTAAGTTTATTCTTCTAAATATAAGCTTTGGCTTTATAGGTATTTTTGGGGTAGCAATTTTGTTTGTAATTTCTTTTGCTATTTTTTAATTAAGTTTTTTTTATCTAAAAAGAATGATTTTTTGTATTAAAATCTATATAAGAAATCTCAACATTTTCTTCTTTTTTTATTGATGTTATACTTACAGTTTCTACAAATTTTCGTTTCATTTTTGGGGAAATTTCTTTAGTCCCTAAACTATCATTTTTATGAAACTCTAGAATATTTTTTAAAGATTCTTTTTTATTATTTTCTAACCAATTTGTAAACCATAACTCTCTTTCTGCTTTCATTTCTGGGGTATATAAAGGAGAAGAAGACCATATTTTTGGTTCTTGTGCTAAAGGTTTAAAATGCTTTTTCATACCATCCCAAACTAATTCGTATGTTACTAATTTAACATCCCAATCAATTAAAATTAAGGTAAAAGGTTCAATATTGGTAAAGTCAAAATCATTTATAAAAGCAATTGCATTATCTGCTATTAAAATATTTTTTACAATAATACCTCTACTCATTTTATAAGGTAATTTTCTTTTATGATTAACAAAACCACCATTTAACAAACAGACCACTCTATTTTTAGAACTCACACCTATCCATGTACCTCCAGCAATTTCATCTTTTGGATACGTTAATGTTACACCATCTTCTACATATTTTTTTGGAGGTATCGTTTTTCTTAGTGGAGTTTCGTCTCTATTAGATGTTAAAATAAATTGATTATCAGCTATAGGTAAATAGGTTACTGTACACATATATAGTATCAAATTTGGATTATATACTATTAATCTGCTCAGCAAATAAACTAACAAATTAATTGTAACTTTGTTGTTCAAAATTAGTAGAATAAAAATTAAAAACTTACAAAATGGCAAGAGGATTTTTTAATGTTCCAATCGCAGTTAACGAACCTGTAAAAGGATATGCTCCTGGGTCTCCTGAAAGAGAAGAATTATTAGCAACCTATAAAAAGATGTATGCAAGTAATATAGACATTCCTATGCATATCAATGGAAAGGAAGTGAGAACTGGCAATACAAAAAATGTAACTCCTCCTCATGATCATAAACATGTAGTTGGTCAATACCACACAGCAGATAAAAGTCATATAGATGAAGCTATAGCAACTGCTTTAGCAGCAAGAGAAGCTTGGAGTTCTGTTTCTTGGACAGAAAGAGCTTCTATCTTTTTAAAAGCTGCTGAATTATTAGCAGGCCCATATAGAGCAAGAATGAATGCTTCTACTATGATTGCTCAATCTAAAAATGTACATCAAGCAGAAATAGATGCTGCTTGTGAAATGATAGATTTCTTTAGATTTAATGTACAATACATGACTGATATTTTTAAAGATCAGCCAGAAAGTGCACCAGGTATTTGGAACAGAGTTGAGTATAGACCTTTAGAAGGATTTGTTTACGCTATTACACCTTTTAACTTTACATCTATTGCAGCTAACTTACCAGCTGCAGCAGCTTTAATGGGTAATGTTGTGGTTTGGAAACCATCTGATCATCAAGCCTATTCTGCTCAGGTTATTGTAGACCTTTTTAAAGAAGCTGGTTTACCTGATGGTGTTATAAATGTAGTTTATGGAGACCCTGTAATGATTACAGATACTGTTTTAAATTCTCCTGATTTTTCAGGTTTACATTTTACAGGTTCTACATTTGTATTTAAAGAATTATGGAAAAAGATTGGTGAAAACATTCATACCTATAAAACTTACCCAAGAATTGTTGGAGAAACTGGTGGTAAAGATTTTATTTGGGCACACAATTCAGCCTACCCTTTACAAGTAGCAACTGCAATCACTAGAGGTGCTTTTGAGTTTCAAGGACAAAAATGTTCTGCTGCTTCTCGTGCTTACATCCCTGCTTCTATTTGGGGTGAGGTTAGAAAGCATTTAGAAAACCAAGTTGCAGAATTAAAAATGGGTTCTCCAGAAGATCCAAGTAACTTTATTAATGCAGTTATTCATGAAGGTTCTTTTGATAAAATCAAAAAATATATAGATGCTGCTAAAGCAGATAATAATGCAGAAGTAATTATTGGTGGTGGTTATGATAAATCTAAAGGTTATTTTATAGAACCAACAGTAATTTTAGCTAAAGATGCTTCTTACCAAACAATGACAACTGAGCTATTTGGTCCTGTAATTACGATTTATGTGTATGAAGATGCAGAATGGGAAAACTCATTAAAATTAGTAGACGAATCTACAGAGTACGCATTAACAGGTGCCATTTTTTCTACAGATAGATACATTGTTGAGCAAGCTTCTAAAGCTTTAGAAAATGCTGCTGGTAATTTCTATATTAACGATAAACCAACAGGAGCAGTTGTAGGCCAACAACCATTTGGTGGTGCAAGAGCATCTGGTACAAATGATAAAGCAGGTTCTGCTCAAAACTTATTAAGATGGACATCTGTTCGTTTAATAAAAGAAACATTTGTTACTCCACAAGATTATAAATATCCTTTTTTAGGATAATAAGTATAACTAATAATAAAAAATCCTCATCTAAATAGATGAGGATTTTTTTATTATATCATTTAGATTATTCTATAATTAATTTTCTTGCTGATTGCTTGTTTCCATTTGTTATTTTTAACAAATACAAACCTTTAGCTAAGTTGTTAAATTGTATCTCTTCTCTAAATATAGCCTTTGTATCTCTAAATATTTTTTCAGCCAGTTGCCTACCTCTAACATCATATAGTTGAAGCGTAGTTTTAGAGGTATCTAAAGTTTCAAACATTAGCGTAAAGTTTCCAGTATTTGGATTTGGAAACAAATTAAATTTATTAAAAGACACATCTTCTAAAGAAGCTGTTGCATCTTCAATGATTAAAGCATAGTCCTCTACTTCACCATCAAAACCTGTTTCACAAGCTGTTGGATAGTCTACAGGACTAGGACTTGGATCTGTATATTTTGTTGAAATCCTCATAATAATAGGTCCTAATTTTGCTGTTGCTGGAATTGTTATTGATAATGGACTCATATCTGTAACACCATTTGGAGTATTACTAGCACCACCTAAATCATATTCTTCTGTACTTGTATCAAATACACAATCTCCATTCCAATCTATCCAAGCTTTAGTTTGCACTCTAAAATTACCATCTGAATTTACGCTTACAGATAAATCATGAGAATCTCCTCTTTTTACACTAGTAGATAAAGAAGTATAATCGGTATAAGGCACTGTTTTTCCTGATGCATTATTAATGGTATTAAATTGAACCAAAGTGGTACTTGTAGCAAAATCTAAACTACCATTAGAAGTACAAACAGTACAACCTTCTGTTGTAAATGAATATATTGAAGAAAAATTACCTTCTGTACAAGTATTTTTAGGTTTTACCCTCCAAAAATATGTTGTTGATTCATTTAACGTAGACGTTGTAAAATTGGTAGTTGTTACTGTTCCACTACTAACGATGTTGTTAAAACCATTATCTGTAGCCACTTGCACTTCATAAGAAGCTGCATTAGTTTCTTCTTCCCAAGTTAGTATTGCTGAAGTTGCTACTCCTGTATCACTATCAGCTGGTGAAGTTAAATTTACGGTATTTAAACTAGAAGTTGTCACTTTTAAAGCAACACCTATTGTTTGCGTTATAGAATTAGATGTTCCTGTAACATTAATAGTATAATCAATTGGTATAGCTCCATCTAAATTAGAAACTGTCATCATTACATTACCATCTGCATTTATTGTAGTGGGGCTAAATGTTACTTGTGCTCCAAAAGGCTCGTTTGCTGCAGATAAAGTAACCGTTTCTGAAAAACCATTTACAAAATCAAAATTTAAACTATAGCTAGCAGATTGACCTGCAACATTACATGCAGATTGCACATCACTTGTGTTTGTTACAATAAATGTTGGTGCAGAATTAATTGTAATTGAACTATTGTTAACATTATAAAAAATATTACCTACTGCTTCAACCATAATTCTAACATTGTTAGAAGCATTATTGGGCACAATAATAGTTTCTGAACCGTCATTTGGTGTATTCGCTTTTAATACTATTGGAAACGTAATTCCACCATCTGTAGACATTTTTATATTTACTAATGTACAGTTAATTGGTGCTGTATTTGTTGTAGTATGAGACCATGTAATTTCTTGAGAAGAACCAACATCCCAAGTTTCTGAACTTTGTTGTGAAGTCACTGCAAAAGCAGGCACATCTGCAACTGTTACTTTTACATCATCTCTTGCTGTGCTTCCTCCTCCAGAATTGTTATCTCTTACAGTAAAAGCAAAATTTAAATCTCTAGCAACAGAAGGTAAAACTTCCCAAGTACCATCTTTACCAGCAACAATTACTGATAAATCTGGAAAATATCTAACAGGTATAGTTTTAGAAGGTAAAGATCTAAACATTGGACCAACTGCATTCGTTGATTCAGGAGGCATGGTTGCCCCTACTTCATTATCAATTTGTTCCCAATTATAGGTTAAAGAATTTATACCATCTGCATCTGTAGCTTCACCTGTTAATCTAAAAGGTGTAGATTTGGGTATAATATAATCGTTACCAGCATCAGCTGTTGGTGTTGCATTATTAGTATCAGATAAAGTAGCACAATTACCAGAAGTTTGTATAATATTCTGCATTTGAGCAATACTTACTGTATGAAAATGATCATCACTATTTCCTGTTGCATTTCCAGCCCCAAAAACATTTGGTGAACAAATACCTGCATAACCCATTATTGTAGATCCACTACCAGGTTCTACAGCAGTTGAATTTGTTCTATTACAACTGTTATTTTGTGTATGTGTTGCTCCAAATTGATGGCCTAATTCGTGCGCTACATAATCTATATCATAAGGATCGTTAATTGGAGAAGATATACCTGTTACACCTCTTGCTTTTTGACCAGACACACAAACAACTCCCAAACCTGCTAAGCCTGCACCACCAATACTAAATATGTGTCCTATATCGTAATTTGCATTTCCAATTTGAGCATCACAAATAGTCTGAGTTTCATTAATCATTGTACCTGCACTTCCATCAGAAATATTATCTGTATTTGCATCTAAAAAAATGATACTGTCATTATTACTAACAATAACCATATTTACACCTAAATCTTTTTCAAAAACTCCATTTATTCTGGTCATTGAAGTATTCATAGCAGATAAAACTGCAGCTTTTTTTACAGCATCAGTAGCTGTTGAAGGTACATTTTGTCTATTGATATGAAACTGAGAATATTCGCCACTAGTTACAATTGCAATTCTATAGGTTCTTAATTTACCATCATTAACTATTCTATTAAATGTAGTATTCTCAACTTTTTCATTTACAGTTTCTTCTACCATACATTTAAAGTCAATCTCATTTTTTGGTAAGTTTAGTCTACTGTAAACAATATAATCTTTTTTGTCTTTAGAGTGTGGGTCTATGTATACAGTAGCATGATTTCCAGAATATATAGTACCATGAAAACCATCTGTACCAATACTTATTTTTGCAATTGCTGTTGGGTCATCTATACCTTTTGCAGTATAAGATCTTATGTTTGGATATTTTTCTTGTAAACCTTTTTCAAAAGTAGATGTTTCTTTAATTGTAAATCTCTTTAAATCTCCATTTGCGTCTGGTAATGCAATCGTTTTTATAGCATTTTTACTTTTTAAGTTTAAACCATTTGTAAACGCTTCTACATCTAAAGAAATTAATTTATACTCTTTAGGAAAATTCTTTTTGCTATAAATTTCATTAGTATTTTTTTTGTAATCTAATTTTGTGATTTGCTCCCAAGTATTTTGAGAATAGGTATTTACACACATTGTAAGTATTAAAAATGTGATAAATAAAGGATTTCTAACGTTCATTTTTTTGATTATAATTTCTATTTCACCAAAGATAATGAATTATTACCTTTGCATTGTATATGAATAAAACTGTTTTACTTCAAGATTTACATCAAAAAGACTACAAGGAAACTTGGGACTTTCAAACGGATTTACTCCAAGAAATTGTAGACACAAAAATTAGCAATCGTAGAAATAATCTTACTGAAGCTACTAAAAATCACTTTCTTTTTGTTGAGCATCCTCATGTGTACACACTAGGCAAAAGTGGAGATTTAAGTAATTTACTTTTAAATGAAGCTCAACTTGCAGAAAAAGGAGCTACTTTTTATAAGATTAATAGAGGTGGAGATATTACTTACCATGGTCCAGGACAAATTGTGGGTTATCCAATTTTAGATTTAGAAAATTTTTTTACAGATATTCATAAATTCCTTCGTTTATTAGAAGAAACAATCATTTTAACCATTGCAGAGTATGGAATTAAAGGTACTAGAAGTGAAGGTGAAACAGGTGTTTGGCTAGATATTGGCACCCCTTTTGCACGTAAAATTTGTGCAATGGGTATTCGTTCTTCTAGATGGGTTACCATGCATGGTTTTGCTTTAAACGCAAATGTTAACTTAGGCTATTTTGATAATATTATACCTTGTGGTATAAGAGGTAAAGCTGTGACTTCTATGGAAGCTGAATTGGGTAAAAAAGTAGATATAGAAGAAGTAAAACAAAAAATATTAAAGCATTTTAAAGCATTATTTGAGGTTGATGAGTTATTAATTGAAGGTTAATGTTTTGTAGTTTATGGTTTATAAAAAAACTAACAACTAATACCATTATTTCTCTTCGTTAAAATATACTTTATAATACTTCATTTTCTTTTCTTCATCATAGCCTCTTTCTAAATATTCAGAAGCTGCATCTGGTGCATCTACATCTAATTTTATACTAATATTAGTATCTAATTTAATTTCTGTCTTTAGCCTACTTTTTTCTTTTTTTAACACCACTCCAGAAACATCAAAATTATTTCTAATTAAGACATCATTTAACGTTTCGTAGTGTTTTTTGTAATCTTCAAATAAGTCTTTATGTTTTTCCTCTTCAAAGATTTCGTCTTTAAAATTATGATAATCTACAGATTCATGTTCTTTAAAATAATCTACAGTATTGGCTAAAAAATTTCCTTGTTCGTGTTTACCAAATTCTGGTTTTATCACTTCTTCTGAGAAAGAAGAACATAGTTCTAAATAGTTTTGAGTGTGCGAATTATAATCATCTGCTAGTTTAACACCTAAGAAATTCTTAATCCAATACTGAGCGTCATAATTATTATTATCTACAGAAAACACAACAGTACCTTCTGTATCTGTTGTATTTAAAATTAAACAACCTTTATCTATTTTTTTAGTAGAGATACCTTGTTGTACAACAACATCCCAACTTTCATTATCATCTAAATACGTTTGAAAGAAATCTACTTTGTTTTCAATTTTAAAAACTCCTACAGCTTCTGTTAACACATCTTTATATTCTAACCCTTCTATAAAAACTACAATTACATCACCTGTTTTAATCTGTGCAGAATTAGATTGTTCATACAAATGATTTACAATGTTTTTAGAAAACTCAATAAAAGATTCTTCATTTGTAAATATTTCTGATGCATAATTATTCATTTCATTTAAACGAACATCTGCATGATGAGAAAAACGATAGCTTTGTGTTAAATTACCAAAAGGCTTAAGTAAAAAGTTCTTCATTAAATCATACGTTTCTGCATCAAAACGAATTAATTCTTCTGAAAATACATTTTGCCCACTATTGTATTTATTGGCAACTTTGTGCAATATGCATTTGGTAATTTCTGCTCTCGTTTTTTTAATCATCTATTCTAAGTTTGGTTCGCAAAAGTAAAAAATTACAACGCTAATTTTAATTGTTCTGGTAATAATTTAAACGATTTTCTGTGATATTTAGTTACTCCAAAATTTCGAATGGCCTCTCTATGTTCTTTTGTTGGATAGCCTTTGTTTTTTTGCCAATTGTAGTCTGAATATTCTAAATGAATTTTCTCCATATATTCATCTCTATATGTTTTGGCTAAAACAGAAGCTGCAGCAATACTTAAGTATTTAGAATCTCCTTTTACAATAGTTTTGTGTGGTATTTCTTTATAGTTTTTAAATTTATTACCATCTACAATAATAAATTCTGGCGTTGTTTTTAATTGAGCTATAGCTCTATGCATGCCAGTAATAGAGGCTTGTAAAACATTAATTTTATCTACCTCTTCTTGCCAAACAAAAGAAACCGCAAAAGCAAGAGATTGTGCTTCTATTATAGGTTTTAATTCTTTTCTTTTTTTCTCTGAAAGTTGTTTAGAATCATTTAAAAAAGGATGTGAAAAATCTTTAGGTAAAATAACTGCAGCAGCTACTACTGGGCCAGCTAAACAACCTCTGCCTGCCTCGTCTGTGCCTGCTTCTAAATCAAAACCACTGTAATTTAACTTTAACATATTACAAATTAACAGATTTCGCTATAATTAAAGGCAACAATTTTCGTTTTATTATTTTACTTTTGTTGCTGTTATATTTTATGATGAATACATATAGAGTTTTATTTTTTTTACTATGCTTATTTTCTGTAAACACCCTTTTTTCTCAAAGAAAATTATCAGGTAATGAGAAAAGAGAAAGCACTTTTATAAATGCAAATGGTGAAATAGATACTTTAAAAACATCAAAATCTACTAAGGTTATTTTATCTGGAGATACTAAGTATACAGACTATAAAATTTTTTCTTTTCAAAGAGATACCACTTATATAGATACCACTTTAACTATAAAAAAACATTATCTATTTAACTATTTAAGAGAAGATAATTTTGAGTTATTTCAATTTCATAACCAAGGACAAACGTATAATAACTTAGGCTATCGTTTTGATGATCTAAATAGGTTACCCGATTTTGGGTTTAGCGCAAAACAGTTTCCGTATTTAGATGTAGATGACATAAATTATTACGAAGTTCCTACACCCACTACAGAAATCACTTATAAAACAGGTTTGCAACAAGGGCAATTTGTTGATGCCATTTTTACCTTGAATTTTTCTCGACGTTTAAATGTTTCTTTATCATATAAAGGCTTACGTTCTTTAGGTGCATATAGAAGAGCTCTAGTAAGTAGTGGTAATTTTAGAGGTACTTTTAGTTATAGAACTAAAGAAAATCAATATGAAATAAGAGGACATTTAACAACTCAAGATTTCTTTCATGAAGAAAATGGTGGTTTAACAGCCTCTGCCTTGCAAAGTTTTATTGATGAAGACCCAAATTTCGACCAACGCTCTAGGCTTGATGTAAATTTAATTGATGCCGAAAATCAATTTAACAGCACACGTTTTTATGTAGAACATAGCTATAAATTATTAGCAAGCAAAGACTCTTTATCTAAAAAAGATTTTACCAATTTAAAAGTTGGCCATGTATTTACAAGTGAAAGTAAGTCGTATAATTTTACACAACCCACAAACACCACCTCTATTTTTGGTGATGCCAACAGCACAAACCCATCTAATAACGATGCTTTAAGTGCTATTACTAATAATGAATTAAACTTAGAGTTTAATTCTAAATATGTCTTAGGTAAATTTAAAGCCAAAGTACATGTAACAAATTACTCCTATGGTTATGACACAATTTTAAACTCAACAAGTACTATTAATAGATTAAAATTAGAAGGTAATGCCATTTCTTTTGGAGGTTCTTGGAACGGAAAAATAAAAAACTTTAAAATAAATGCAGACGCTTCTGTAACTCCTGGTTCTGGAAGGTTGTCTGGAAATTATTTTAAAGGAGAAGCTATCTTTTCTAAAGACAGTGTATTTGATGTAAGAGGTAGTGTTTTATTAAGTTCTAAATCGCCAAACTTTAATACATTATTACATCAAAGTAAATATGATGATTATAATTGGCAAAATAATTTTAGTAATGTTAATACTAGAGATTTAGGTTTTTCTTTACAATCTAAATGGATTAATGGTTCTGTTAATTTTACCAATATCGATAACTATACTTATTTTGATGAAAATAGTTTACCACAACAATTTGCCAATCAAATTACTTACTTAAAGGTAAAAGCAAATCGTGAATTTAAGTTTTGGAAACTTGCTTTAGACAATACAGTCATGTATCAAAATGTAAGCAGTGGAAGTTCGGTTTTTAGAGTACCCGAATTTGTCACTAGAAATACTTTTTATTACACAGACGATTGGTTTAAGGGCAAACCTATGTTAGTAAATATTGGGGTTACTTTTAGGTATTTTACTCAATATCAAATGAATGCTTACAATCCTTTGTTAGCAGAATTTAGATTACAAAACACAGAGGAAATAGGTTTCCCAACTGTAGATTTTTTCTTTAATGCTAGAGTTCGAAGAACAAGGTTGTATTTACAAGTAGACAATGTAACTTCTGGGTTTAGCAAAAAGAATTATTTTTCGGCACCAAATTACCCTTTTAGAGATTTTACAGTACGTTTTGGTTTGGTTTGGAATTGGTTTATATAATTAAATGAGTTATTATTTAGTTTTCTTTATACCTTTATTTATTTGGGCATTTATTTTCATAAAACTATCTTCTTGGAATAATTTCTTTAAGTTTACTTTTTTCAACATTACTATAAGTTTAATTTACTTTATCATAATAATAAATTTTGGGAAATTTATTTTTGGTATTGACCCTTATGGTTTAAAGACATTTTTTTGGTTAATTACATTATTAATAATACATAGTATTATCGCATTTTTTTATTCAATTTATATTATTTACAAATTAAAGAATGATAAAAAATAACTGGAAACTATTTTTAATAGCAAGTTTAACTTTAGGCTTGGCACCTTTTAATCCTCCTCATATAGTAGGAAAACTGAATTGGATTTTAGGAGGTAATGCTTTTCATCCTGAAAAAGGACTGCAACCACAAGATTGGTTTGATGTTTTATTACATGGAAGTCCATGGGTTTTACTCATCATTTCTATACTTCTAAATCTTTTTGCATTATTGGCAAAAAACGACCAGCAATAGAACTTTCTTTTTTGTCTATAATTTTAAATCCTTGAGAGGTATAAAAAGCAACAGCATTTGGGTCTGCTAATAACGTAACCGTTTTTACCTTTACATTTTTAGCTTTTTTAAAAGCATGTTGTAGCAATTGCTTTCCAATTCCTTTTCCTATAAAATTGGGTAAAACAAACAACATTTCTAATTCACAATTATTGTTTTGTGGTTGGTTTAAGATATAGAAACCAACAATCTTATCTTCTACTAGAAAGTTAAAAGTATGTGTTTGTAAAATTAGGTTTTCAGAAACTGTTAAATCATCTACCCAACTATCAAGTTGCTGTTTTGTATAACCCCAAAAGCTTTTAGAAATCATTGCTATTTCAGAAAGTAAACTTGCGTCTGAAATGTTCGCTTTTACAATCATTTTACTTTTTAAGTAATCTTCTTATCTGAATGTTAAAGGCCGCAAATATAAGTGTCATAATTGGGCTTAAATAGTTAAAGATTGCATACACAAAATAATCTGCTACACTTACACCTAATACTCCAGATTGATAGGCACCACAAGTATTCCAAGGAATTAAAACAGAGGTTACTGTACCAGAATCTTCTAAAGTTCTACTTAAATTTTCAGGTGCTAATCCTCTATCTTCATAGGCTTTTTTAAACATTTTACCTGGCACTACTATGGCTAAGTACTGATCAGATGCTACAATATTTAATCCTAAACAACTAGCTACAGTACTTGCAAATAAACCAAAGATTGAAGTAGCTACAGATAGTAAACTTTTTGTAATTTTTGCTAAAGCTCCAATACCATCCATTACTCCTCCAAAAACCATAGCACATATAATTAAATACACTGTCCAAAGCATTCCTTGCATACCTTTAGCAGAAAATAATTGTGTTAACTTTTCATTATCTGTTTCTACTTGGGTTTCAATTAAAATAGAATCTAATATAGATGTAAATTTAGAATCAGAAATACTTAATAGCACATCGTTCTGAAAAATTAAGGCTAACACTATTGCAGATAATACCCCAATTCCTAAAGATATTAATGGTTTTACTTTAAATACAATAAGTACAATAACCAATAATGGCACTATAAACAACCAAGGTGTAATATTAAAAGTAGATTGTACTACATTTAATAAGTTGCTAACGTCTGCATCTCCAGTAGTTTCAATAGTTCCGCTTAAAACAGAAAATACAATTAAGGTAATTAAAATGCTTGGTATTGTTGTATAAAACATATACCTAATATGTGTAAACAAATCTGTACCAGCCATTGCTGGTGCTAAATTTGTAGTATCTGATAATGGAGACATTTTATCGCCAAAATAAGCTCCAGAAATTACAGCTCCTGCAATCATACCTGTAGGTATACCTAATGCACTACCAATACTCACCAAAGCAATACCTACTGTTGCAGAAGTAGTCCAAGAACTACCAGTTGCAATAGAAATAATGGCTGCAATAATAATAGAAACTGGCAAAAATAAAGCAGGACTTAACACTTGTAATCCGTAATAAACCATTGCAGGTATAATACCACTAACCAACCAAGTACCAGCTAAAGCACCTACTAAAAATAAAATGGCTATGGGTACTAAAATACTCTTTAAATTTTCGAGTATTTCTTGAAACATTATGGCAAATGGCACTTTTTTAAATACCCCAACTACTGCAGCTGCTAAACCTCCTAATAATAAAATGAACTGATTTGTATAGGCACCAAACCACTCTTGATCTTCAACAAAAAAAATGTTGTAAGCTAATAAACTCATTAAAATAACAACAGGAATTAAAGATTCTAAAAGATTTAATTCTTTGTTTTCGATAATTTTTTGATGATCTGTTTCTATTTCTGAGAGTTTATTTTTATCGTCCATTGAAGTTTTTAATTATGAGTTGTAATGTTACGATTTTGTAAAGACTTACACAAATATAATCTGTTTACTAACTTTGCTTTATGGATTCGTTAACTCAAATTATATTAGGTGCTGCTTGTGGTGAAGCTGTATTAGGAAAAAAGATAGGAAATAGAGCGCTTTTATTTGGGGCAATTGGAGGCACTATACCAGATTTAGATGTATTTATTGGTAGGATATTGTACCAAAACGAAATTCAAGCCATGGCTTTTCATAGAGGGTTTATGCACTCTATTTTCTTTGCGATTATCGGTTGTTTTGTATTTGGATGGCTTACCTACAAACTCTATGATTTTGGCAAAAGAAAACAGACAACTACATTAAAAGATTGGGTTTTACTTTTCTTCTGGTCTATATTTACCCACCCTATTTTAGATTGCTTTACGCCTTATGGGACCCAATTATTTACGCCATTTACAAATTACAGAGTAGCCTTTAACAACATCTCTGTTGCAGACCCTTTGTATACAGTTCCTTTTCTTTTATGTATGATTGTGTTAATGTTTTACAATCGAGAAAGAACTAGAAGAAAATGGTGGTTAAAAGCAGGAATTTATACAAGTTCTGCCTATATGATTTTTACCATAGCTAACAAATTTCATATGGATGCTGTTTTTGAAAAATCATTTATAAATAAAGGTATACCCTTCACTCGATTTTCTGCGCAACCTACAATTTTTAACAATATCCTTTGGTATGCTGTTGCAGAAACAGAAACACAATATCACCTAGCTTATTACTCATTATTAGACAAAAGTAATACTACAGATAACGTGATAACAGTAGATAAAAATCACGATTTATTAGATATGAGTGATAAAAACCTTAATACACTTACATGGTTTAGCAAAAACTATTTTAACCTATCAAAAAAAGAAGCAGCAGATACCTATAAATATACAGATTTACGATACCCCATGTTAAACCCTAATGACCCAAACACCTCAGTTTTTAATTTCACTATCTATAAGAACAAAGGTGAATGGGATATTTTACCTTTTGCTGGCAGCCCACCAACTCAAGAAGATTTTAAAGTGTTTATTAAACGTTTAAAAGGGGTTTAAGTTTAAGTGTTGGGTGTTGGGTGTTGGGTGTTGGTTAACAGAAATAAAAAATATGGTATATTTTAAACTTCATACATCCAACTTCAAACTTCAAACATCATACACCAAACTTTACAAGATAAACCCTATAAAACACCAACTTCTTTCATACAGGTTTTCATCATTTGAAAGGTTCTTTCAATATCATTATCTAAACCAATAGAAAAACGAATTAAACCATCAGATAAACCCATTTCTTTTTGTTCTTCTTCAGGTATTTCTGATGAAGTAGAACTACCAGGAGCAGAAAATAATGTTTTGTAAAAGCCTAAACTTACAGCCAAATACCCAAGATTTTTATGCTGCATTAATTCCATTAATTCATTTGCTTTTTCTAGTGAACCCACATCTAAAGTTAACATACCCCCAAAACCATATTCTGCATTCATCATGTTCGAAAATAATTTATGAGAAGGATGAGAAGCTAAGCCAGGATAAACAGTTTTTAAGCCCTCTTTTTCAAATTTAGATGCTAAATACATTGCATTATAACTATGTTGCTTAATTCTAATATGCAATGTTCTTAGGTTTTTTAATACAGAAGCCGCTCGTAAACTATCCATTGTTGCACCTAATAACATACAAGCTCCATCATTTACATTTCTTAAATCGTTAATAAATTCTTGTGTACCACAAACTACACCACCCACAGTATCTGAAGAACCATTGATGAATTTTGTTAAACTATGACAAACAATATCTGCACCTAATTTTGCAGGAGAAATAGATAGTGGAGAAAAAGTATTATCTACCACTAATTTTAAATTATATTTTTTAGCCAAAGCTGCTAAGCCTTTAATATCTGCTACTTCTAAAAGCGGATTACTTACAGACTCACAGTACAAAACTTTAGTGTTTTCTGTAATTGCTTTTTCAACCACATCTAATTTTGTAATGTCTACAAAACTTGTAGCAATCCCTAATTTTGGAGTAAAGTTTTTTAAGAAAGCATAAGTTCCCCCATAAATAGTTCTACTAGACACAATATGATCGCCAGCATTACATAATTGTAATAACACTGGGGTAATTGCACCCATACCAGAAGCTGCTACATTGGCTGTTTCTGTACCTTCCATTGCAGCTAAGGCTTCACCCAAATACAAGTTAGAAGGAGATGAATGTCTCGAATATAAATAACAACCATCTGCATTACCTTCAAAAGTATCGAACATGGTTTTTGCTGATAAAAATGTATAGGTAGATGAATCTGAAATAGAAGGGTTTACACCTCCAAATTCGCCAAAATATTGTAAATCTTGAATTTGATCTGCTGGATTGAATTTCATAATTATATGCGTTTAAATACAATTCAAAACTAATCGTTAGTAGTTTTATAATCAATAAATTATTACATATATAGTTTATTTTACTAATTTTAGCATTTATAAAAGAAAATATATCTATTTTTAAGTAATTTATAATCAAATTCTAGAAAAAATGATGCTCGATAAAACAGACAAAACACTCATTAACCTCTTACAAAAAGATAGTAAGCAGACCACAAAACAGCTATCATTACAACTAAATTTATCGGTTACTGCAGTTTACGAACGCATAAAAAAGTTAGAAAAAGAAAAAGTGATAGATAGGTATGTAGCTCTGATTAATAAAAACAAAATAGAAAAATCTTTTTTAGTTTTTTGCCATGTAAAATTAATTCAGCATACTAAAGAATATGTAACCACTTTTGAAAGAGAAATTTTAAAATTAGAAGAAGTTTCTGAATGCTTTCATGTAAGTGGAGATTACGATTACATTTTAAAAATTTACGTAAAAGATATGGATGAATACCGAAATTTTATGGTCACAAAATTGACAGCTATAAAACATATTGGCAGCACACATAGTACTTTTGCCATAGAACAAGTTAAAAACACTACTGAAATAAAGTTGTAAAAAAGAAAACCCAAAACTAAAAGTTTTGGGTTTTAAATTTTTAAATTTTGGTTAACACTATTTTTTCAGTTTCTTTCTGTACTAATTTGCTGTAAAAATCTTTTAGAAAAGTATAATATTGTGCACCTATTAATGCTTTATTAAACTGTAATATTGAAATGGTATTTATTTTATTACCTCTTGAGGTTACTTGAAATTTAAAGACGCCAATATTATCTGGCAATGCAATAGCCATAGGTTCTGGCGTTTGCTCTATTTTATATCCTTCTGGTATTTGAATTGAAACTTTATTTACATCTTTCCAAGCTGTAGTAAAATCTACTGGAAATTTACGTTCTTCTAATTTAAAAGGATTTGTGTTTCTTGTTAAAAACAATAAAGGTTCTATATATAATTTACCATTAATTTCTTCGATTAAATCTTCGCTTGTAAACTTTACATTTCTAGTAATAGGCTTAGCTAAATTTTCTTTATTAACAATTTTAAAATCTTCAACATCTAAATTATTATCCTCTTCAAACTTTGCTCTTAAATCTTCTTCTTTAATATGATTATAATTTTTTCTAAAACTTAAAGCATTTAGGTTATCTAATTTTGTTCTTACTAAACCTTCTACTTCTAGATCATCTGTTAATTTTACCATAACCATATTCTCTTCTAAAGCATGTTTATTTGTTGTTAACTTTACCCAAGAAGAACTGCCATCTTTAGTTACTACTCTACCATTCCAATTTAAAGCTCTAGTTGGTAAAACATTTGGTAAACTATAAGGATCTGTAGCATCTAATAAAACATAAGAATTATCTGCAAATTGCACTAGAGAAATCACATAATCAAACCCTCTAAGAGTTGGAAATAATGGCGTGCCATTTCCTTTAGAACTTATTAAAACAGGATATGCATTTAACTTGGCATACCTTAACATTGCAGTAAGCATTAAATTTATTTCTGCAGCATTCCCTTCGTTATCTTTGTATGCCTTTTTTACCCCTTTATTGGTGTATTTATTTAAATAACCATTCCATTTTACCTTTCTTTTTACAAATTCAAAAATAGTAGCAATTACTTCTTCATTAGACTTTGTATTTGCAATTAAAGGTGCTATATCATTTTCAAAATAGTTTGTTTTTTCGAGCTCTCCTCCAAAATTTTCTGATTTAAAAATCTGTTTAGCTACATTATCCCAAGAAGTAGATAAGTTTTTAGGCATTTGATTCGGAAATCTTGTAGCTACCAACTCAAACTTTATACCTCCTCTATAATTATTAATATTAGACACAAAAGGCTCGTCATCTTTTAATGCTGGAATGTTTTCTGCTTCGTATTTATTTACATTATATGTAACGTCTATTTTATTATTAGAATAGTATGTAGATGATGTTTTACCTCCACCTGCTCTATTATTTCTACTATAATTTGTATCTATTGTCTGTTTAGACCTAATTGTAAAAGAACTTCCATATTTGCTTTGCACTGGTTCTACTGCGTAAAAACCCTTACTTTTTTGAGCAAATATATACCAGTCTGGATTTTCTATAGTTGCAGAAAACTTTTTTACAGGAATACCATATTGAAATTCTAAATCGTCTATATATTGTAAGTAAGGAGATTTTAATGTGTATTGTATTTCTATTACAGAGCCTTCTTTTAAATTAGGCATAGTGATTTTTTTAAGATGACGAAACTTGCTTATTTTTTCATCGAAAATTCCATCTTTATCTAACTTGTCTTTTGTAATTTTTCCGTTTTCATCAATATTATAGGTGTAGGCTTTTAAATCTGAAATTTTTTCTGACTCTCCTTCTTCAGGATTTACATAAGGTATATTAATATTGGCATATTTAAAACCTTCTTTTGTATATATTTTTGTTCTATATACAAATTCATTTAAGATTTCTAAGCCTTTACTATTTCTATAATTATAATAAGTTCTTCTATACTTATACAAATAAGCTGCATCTGCAGTAGAATCTAAAGGATAAAACTCTTCTTCTAACTCTGCTTTAGATACTTTACCGAATTTATAATCTTGAGCAGATAAAAATTGACACATTATTAAAAGTGCGATAACTAATACTTGTTTCATTTATTTATTTTTGGTGATTGCTATTCTCGTATTTTCTAATTTTGCTATTTTTTTTCTAAAACTTCTATACTTACTATACTCTTCTTTAGGATAGATGCCTTCTTTAATAGAAAGCTCTCTTTTATACTCGAATGTCGTATCGTTTTTCTTTAGAAATGATAGTTTGTAGGTTCCGAATTTTGTTTTTATTTCTTGATTTTCGGGTAAATATTCTAATGAATATGTATTTGGAATTATAATTTTGTAAGTATCTATATCTTTATAACCTCTACTAATTTTTAAAGGTAAATTACGGTCTCTATATCTTTTGGGTACATAATTATTTTTATTTAAAACATTTACTCTAAATAAAAACTCTTTATCGTTTACAGCAGCATATTTACTTATTTTTAAATCAATTTTTTCTTTAAAAAGAATACTGTCTTTAAGGTTTTCTAAATTGGCAGAAATAATTTCTAAATTATTATTATAGCTCCAATCTCTAGATTTGTAATATTTATTTAATTCTTCTTCTGTATAGCCTTCTAGATTAAATTTATCATCATATTGTAATCCTTTAGAAATTCTTTCTAAACTTGCTGTAACATCACCAGATTCTAATAATTGTATGGTTGCTTTAGATGATTGCAGATTAACTTCATTTTTATAAGAAGATGTTCTTTTAATTTCGCCTCCTTCTGGCTTTATCACAAGTACATCTCTATCGTCTGTAAAATCTCCTAAAAAACCAAAAGGTATTTCTTGATTTGTACATTCTAACCAAACATCTTTACCATTATTTGGTAAATTTAGAATTACATGATTACCCTGCATTGATGAAAAATCTTTATCTAAGTTTCTTTTTTCTTGTGCATAAACAATCGTATAATAAGAGGTAACCCCAACAACATCTAACAAAGCTTTTGTGTAATTGGTTAAACCCTTACAATCTCCATAACCTACTTCATCTACTTCATTCGCTGCAATAGGTTCCCAACCTCCAATACCAACTTGTACACTTATATATCGCGTTTTATTTTGCATATATTCATATACAATTTTTGCTTTTTCTAAAGGGTCTGTAACACCTTCTACTAAAGCTAGTACTTTATCTTTTGTAGCTTGCTTTAAAATATCTCTATCTTTTAGAAGTGTAGCATTCATCCAAGCACCAAACTCTTTCCAATTTGTGTACTCACCATACACATCTTTTAGGTAAAATTTATCTAAAGCTACTATAGATTTTGGTAAAAAATCTCTGTAAGAAACAGCACTATTTTCGTATTCAAAAGCGTTTTGGTTTGCTAGAGAATAGCTTAGTTTTTGATTCGTTATTTCTTTTTCTATTTTAAAATTATCAAAATTAGTTTCTTTAATTCTCCAAGAAATTTCTTTTGGATTATGAATAATGTAATTGCTTTTTTCTACAGCAACATAATAACCACTAACAGGAAACCACCAAGGTATAAAACCAGTGGTTTTTGTTTTATATTCAGATTCAAAAACTAAGGTATAAGGATATGAAATTGGTTGATAGTTTACATATTTTACCTTAGCATCTGAGTATAATGAACCTCCATCAACAGCACTAACATCAAAAAAATCTCTTTCTTTATATTTCTTTATTTCATTACCAAAAGCATCATAAATTTTTGCAGATAAACTAGTTATTTTAGTGTCATTATCATAACTCTCTGCTATACTTGCAAAGTTGTTTCCAGATTTATTTAAAACAGTCACTACTTTTCTTTTAGTAACTATCATTTTATCTACATCTTCTATAGAAACTTCTAATGTATAATCTCTAATAACCGCATTTGCATTTTCTTTTAATTCGTTTTTAATCGTAAAAGCGATATAGTTTTTCTCTTGAGAATAGTTAACAATAGAAATAAATAAAAGGGTAAGTAGTAGAACAGGGGACTTTAAACGAAGCATTATTAATTTTTAATAGCTCAGCAATGTAAAAAAGAAAACCCAAAACTAAAAGTTTTGGGTTTAAAAAGTTTATGTAAAATTATTTTACATTATTTATTGGCATGTGAACCATCGCAAAAACCATCTTTATCAGCTGTATTGCCACAACCACATTTTGGTCTGTCTAGTTTTAATGTTTTCATCGATCTAAGAATTAAGCTTTTGTTACTACTGTAAAAGACATTTCCATCATATCATCAATAAATTTATCTTTTAAATTATCGAAGAAAGATTTAGAACCATATTTTACATTAAAGTCTGCTCTGTTTACATTAAAAGTTTCACTTTTAAAAGTTGTAACTCCGTTTTCTGTAGTTACAGTTGCTGGTATTGTAATGCTTTTTGTAACGTCTTTTATTTGTAAGTTACCAGTTACGTGTACTTTATCTCCTTTATCTTCTACATTGGTAATCACAAATTTTGAAGTTGGGTAAGTTGCTATATCAAAAAAGTCTCCACTAATTAAATGACCTCTTAATTTTCCATTGCCTTCGTTATCTGCAGGAATATCTAATACTTTAATAGAATTCATATCTATTACAAACTCACCTCCTTTTAAAGTACCTTCTTCTACTAATAAATCACCATCTTTTAACATTACGTTTCCATTATGCGAACCTGTTGGCTTAGTCCCTTTCCATGTAATTACAGATGCTGCTAAATCTACATTGTTTAATTCTGCTACATTAACGGCTACTTTTTCTGCTTCTTTAGTGTCAACAGCTTCTTTTTTCTCTCCTTTACAAGCAGTTAATACAGATGCTACTACTACTAATGCTAAAACTAATTTTTTCATTTTATTTTAATTTTGTTGGTTATTCATTTATTTTCCATGGCAAATATACATCTAATTTATTTTCCATGGAAATTATATGGTTATTTTTTAATAGAACTTTAACAATTAGGGTTATTCTCTGTTTTTTGAATCGATAAGGATGGTTACAGGCCCATCATTTAGTAACTCCACTTTCATGTCTGCCCCAAAGGCTCCTGTTTGTATGGGTTTTTGTAGTGCGCTTTCTAAGCTGTGTATGAATTTTTCATACAAAGGGATAGCAATATCTGGTTTGGCTGCTTTTATATAACTAGGTCTATTTCCTTTTTTGGTAGAGGCATGTAAAGTAAACTGACTTACCAAAATGACATCTCCATGAACATCTTGTAATGATAAATTCATGACCTGGTTTTCATCATTAAATATTCTAAGATTTATTATTTTTCTAACCAGCCAATCAATATCTTCTTGGGTATCGTTATTTTCTATACCTAAAAGTACTAAAACCCCTTTTTGTATAGCTGCAACTTTTTGTTGAGCTATGGTAACACTAGCTTTAGAAACTCTTTGTATAACGACTCTCATAATTAATCTTCTTCATTCCAAATATCTGTTCTGTAATGCTCAGACTCTTCTTCTCCTTCTATAATTTGCAGGTAGCTTTTGTAACGAGACCAAGAAATCTCTTCATTTTCTAAAGCTTCTTTAACAGCACATTGTGGCTCTTTTAAATGTAAGCAATTGTTAAACTTACAGTCTTGTTTTAATTTAAAAAACTCAGGAAAATAATCACCCAGTTCATACTTATCCATATCTACCACACCAAATCCTTTAATACCTGGTGTGTCTATTATTCTTGCATTAAAACTTAAGTCGAACATTTCTGCAAAAGTAGTAGTGTGTTGCCCTTGCTTGTGTTGGTCAGAAATTTCTTTTGTTTTTAATTGTAAAGAAGGTTCTATAGCGTTTACTAAGGTAGATTTACCAACACCTGAATGCCCAACAAACATTGAGGTTTTGCCTAACATTTCTGCTTTTAAAGCCTCTATATTTTTATTTTCTATGGCAGAAACTTCTAAACAGGTATAGCCAATAGCTTCATAAATATCCTTTAAATACAATACCTCTGCTCTTTGTTCTATTTCGTAAGCATCTATCTTATTAAAAATTAAAACAGTGGGTACTCTATAGGCTCTAGTAGTCACCAAAAAACGGTCTATAAAAGTGGTAAAGGTTGGTGGGTTATCTATAGTTACCAACAAAAACACCAAATCTAAATTGGCTGCAATAATATGGGTTTGCTTAGATAGGTTAACCGATTTACGAACAATAAAGTTATCTCTATCATGAATTTTTTTAATAACCCCTACTTCTTCATCACCAATTTTTTCGAGTTCAAAATCTACTTTATCACCAACAGCAATTGGGTTTGTGCTTTTAATATCTTTAATTCTAAATTTCCCTTTTATCCTGCATTGATAAAAAAGACCTTCATCAGATTTAATATGATACCAACTTCCTGTAGATTTATAAACTGTACCTGTCATTAGTACAAAGATGCAGAATAATCTTATTTTAGAAAATTAAAAAAGCCACAAACTTTACTTTGTGGCTTTTATATAGTGTAAAATAAAAATTATCCATTAATAATTTTTTCTTGATGATTAATCGATTCTTGATGAATGGCTTTAAACATTCTTAATACAAATTCTTCGCTTAATCCTTTTTGCTCCCCTTCTAAAACCATATTTCCTAAAATCTCATTCCATCTTCTAGATTGTAATACAGCTACGTTTTGTTCTTTTTTAAGTGCCCCAATTTGGTCTGCAACTTTCATACGCTTGCCTAACAAGTCTATTAATTGGTCGTCTACTACATTAATTTGTGCACGTAAATTTTCTAAAGAACTTCTATAACTAGAATCTGTTTCTGTTTCTTTTCTAATTTTTAAATCTTCCATAATTTGCTTTAATGAAGTAGGTGTTACCTGTTGTGCAGCATCAGACCAAGCATTATCTGGATCAAAATGTGTTTCTATCATTAAACCATCAAAATTTAAATCTAAAGCGGTTTGCGAAACATCAAAAATCATATCTCTTTTTCCTGTAATGTGTGATGGATCACAAATTAATGGTAAATCTGGAAATTTGTTCTGGAACTCAATAGCAATTTGCCACTCAGGATTGTTTCTATATTTCGATTTATCATAGGTAGAAAATCCTCTATGAATTGCTCCTAAATTTTTAACGCCTGCAGTATACAAACGCTCAATACCACCTAACCAAAGTGCCAAATCTGGATTTACTGGATTTTTAACCAATACAATCTTATCTGTTTCTCCTAAAGCATCTGCAATTTCTTGCATAATAAAAGGAGATACTGTAGAACGTGCACCAATCCATAATAAATCGACATCGTTTTCAATGGCTAATTTAACATGAGCTGCATTAGCTACCTCTGTACAGGTTTTCATACCTGTTTCTTCTTTTACTTTTTTAAGCCACCCTAAACCTAAAGCCCCAACACCTTCAAAATTTCCTGGTCTTGTTCTTGGTTTCCATATTCCTGCTCTATAATAGTTTACATCAGAATCTTTTAATTCGTGTGCAATTTTTAAAACTTGTTCTTCAGTTTCTGCACTACAAGGCCCTGCTATTACTAGTGGATGTTCTAATTTCATATCATCCAACCATGTTCTTAATGCTGCTGTATTCTTCATTATTCGTCTAATTTTGGCTTACTATTTTATGCCGTTTAAAATTTGTTTTATATGATTTGTGCTTTCCATTTCATTATAAATGGATTCAAAATTATCTTGTTGCATTAGCTCTTTAAACTGTTGCAAATTGTGTATATATTCTTCTAACGTTTCTATGACGTTTTCTTTATTTTGTTTAAATATGGGTGTCCACATTGCTGGGCTACTTTTTGCCAAACGCACAGTAGATGCAAAACCAGAACCAGCCATATCAAAAATATCGCGTTCATTTTTTTCTTTTTCAATTACGGTTTTTCCTAACATAAATGAACTAATGTGAGACAGGTGCGAAACATACGCAATATGTTTATCGTGCGAAACTGCATCCATATAACGAATACGCATTCCAATAGCTCTAAAAAGGTCTAATGCCTTTTCTTGTAATTTAAAAGTTGTTTTTTCTACCTCGCAAATAATGTTGGTTTTCCCTTTATACAAGCCAGCTATCGCTGCTGTGGGTCCTGAATTTTCTGTACCTGCAATTGGGTGGCATGCTAAAAAATTGCGTCTTTTTGCATGATGTTCAACCACCTCACAAATGGCTTTTTTTGTAGAACCTGCATCTATTACTAAGGTGTTATCTGCAATATAGTCTAAAATGGTAGGCAGTAATTTTACTGTAGCATCAACAGGTATAGACACAATAACCAAATCTGCATTTTTAATGTCTTCTAGTTTTGCCTTTTTATCGATTAAATGTAACTCTAACGCTTTGTCTAGTGTTGTCTCTTTTCTACTAATGCCATGAATTACAGTGTCTGGATAATGTGCTTTAATATCGATAGCAAAACTACCTCCTATTAACCCGATACCAATCATATATACATTTTTCATAGTCTTGCGATTGCTTCTTTAATAATGGTTGATGTTACACATAATGAAAAACGGATGTAGCCTTCGCCTTGCGAACCAAATACAGTACCAGGGGTAATAAAAATATCGTGCTCGTATAATATTTTATCGGTCACTTCTTCTGAGGTTGCCCCTTCAGGAATTTTTGCCCAAACAAATAAACCTGTGGCGTCTGTATCGTATGTAGCATTTAATTTATCTGCCAATTGCCAAATGAATGCTCTGCGATTTTCGTAAATTTTATTTTGTTGTAAAAACCAATCATCAGATAATTGTAAGGCTTCTATGGCTCCTTTTTGTATGCCATAAAACATCCCAGAATCCATGTTCGATTTTACTTTTAATACTTCGTTAATATAGGTGGCATTACCTAACAACATCCCTACTCGCCAACCAGCCATATTAAAAGTTTTGCTTAAAGAGTTTAGTTCTAAAGCCACCTCTTTTGCACCTGCTACCTGTAAAATACTAATAGGGTTATCGTTTAAAATAAAACTGTACGGATTATCATTAATGATAAGAATATTGTGTTTTCTACCAAAAGCCACCAACTTTTTAAAAGTGTCTAAAGTGGCATTGGTACCTGTTGGCATATGAGGGTAATTTACCCACATCATTTTTACTGCTGATAAATCTAATGCCTCTAATGCTTCAAAATTAGGTTGCCATTGATGCTCTGCATCTAAATCGTAAAAAAGCGGGGTTGCCCCTACCAATTTGGTAACAGAGGTATAAGTTGGGTACCCAGGGTTAGGTATCAATACTTTATCGCCTTCATTTAAGAAAGCCATAGAAATGTGCATAATACCTTCTTTACTACCCATTAATGGCAATACCTCGTCTTCTGGATTGGCAACCACAGCAAACTTATTTTGGTAAAACGTAGCAATGGCTTCTCTTAATTCTGGTAAACCTTGGTACGATTGGTATTTATGCGCTGTTGCATCGTCTAAACTACTAGAAATAGCCGCTAATACTTTAGCAGGTGGTTGTAAGTCTGGTGAGCCAATACCCATATTAATAATGGGTTTACCTGCAGCAGCTAAGCCCCTAACCTCTCTTAATTTTTTAGAGAAATAGTATTCTTGAACCGTATCTAATCTTTTTGCAGCCTTAATCATCCTCTTCCATTTTTATACGTTCCTAATATTTTAAATTCTTCTGCCATTATTTCTAAAATAGATTCCGCTTTTTTATAATCTTGATAGTCGTTAAAAGTTACATCTACAAAAAAAGAATATTTCCAAGGGGTTTCTATAACTGGTAACGATTGTATTTTGGTTAAATTCATTTTACAATCGCTTAACACATTTAAAATGGTGGCTAAGCTACCACGTTTATGATTCAATTGAAATTTTAAAGACGCTTTATTAATACTATCTATACCATTATTAGGCGCTTCTTTTTGCACAATTACAAAACGTGTAGCATTGTCTTTAATGGTTTGTATATCGTCTTCTAAAATGGCCAAGTTAAAAATTTCTGCAGCTATGCTTGGTGCAATGGCTGCAATACCTTGTAATTGTTCTTTAGCAATTCTTTTGGCTACCTCTGCAGTATCTACATCTTCTACCAATTTAATCTTTGGGTATTTTTTAAAGAACTCTTTACACTGTAACAATGCCATAGGATGAGACCATACTTCTTTTATATCGTCTATACTTTGCCCCTCTAAAGCCATTAAATGATGATGAATGTTTAAGTACTCTTCTCCTGTAATGTGCAAATTATAGGTATCTATTAAGGCATAGTTGGGTATAATAGAACCAGCTATAGTATTTTCTATGGCCATAACCCCAATATGGGCTGTATTGTCTAACAGGCTATCTACTAGAGCATCAAAAGACATGCACTCTTTTAACGTAATTGCATCTCCATAAAAGTCTAATGCCACCTTATGATGGTTAGATCCTTGAGCACCTTGTATGGCAATTATTTTTTTCATTTTTACTCAAAAAAAAAGCCTCGAAGTAAATTCGAGACTTTATATTTTTATTATTTGGTTAACAACAATATACAAAGTCTCTACTCTTATTATAAAAATAAAAGTAAAAATAGAAACGAGACCAAGTTGTTTTTAACATCTTCATTTAGAATTGAAAAGCAAATCTAAAAATTAATTTTTGATGCACAAGTATTATTACAAAACTTTCAAAAAAATTATGAATAATGTAAAATTTACAAATTATTTTACCTAAAATGTAAGGTAATCTTTGTTTTATTTTTAATACTATAACAGTATAACAAACGTTTATTTATTTTACATCGTTTAGCAAATCATGAAATATATCATGTATCTAATGTTTTCTAATTATTACTTTTACATTTTTTAAAATCAACCTCTTAAAATCAGGAAAATGTTACATCACTTAAAAAAATACATTTTATTTAGTTTTTTACTTAGTCTTACTTTTCTTTTTTACGATTGTAAATCTGATACACCAGCGACTACTAAAACAATTAAAACAGAAGCGCCAAAAGGCATGGTTTGGGTAGAAGGAAAAACCTTTTTACAAGGGGCAAAAGCATCAGATAAATATGCTATGCCTAGAGAAAAACCAGCACATCAAGTAACTGTAGATGGTTTTTATATAGATGTTACAGAAGTCACAAATAAACAGTTTAAAGCCTTTGTAGAAGCTACTAATTATGTAACTGTAGCCGAACGAAAAATAGACTGGGAAAAAATGAAAAGTCAATTACCTCCTGATACACCTAAACCTCATGACTCTATTTTACAACCAGGTAGTCTTATCTTTAATAAAAACGTAAATGCTGTAGTAAACATGAACAATTATACCCAATGGTGGACATGGAAAATTGGTGCAAATTGGAGACATCCTTATGGACCTGGATCTAGTATTGAAGGTAAAGACAATTACCCAGTAGTACATGTTGCCTTAGAAGATGCTTTGGCCTACTGCAAATGGGCAAATAGACGTTTACCAACAGAAGCAGAATGGGAAGCTGCTGCACAAGGTAACCAAACTGATGCAATATTTACTTGGGGTAATGATGCTACTATATTAAATGCTAATGCCAATACTTGGCAAGGTGTTTTTCCTACAAAAAACGAATCGAAAGATGGTTTTGAATTTATTGCAGAAGTAAAATCGTACCCACCTAACAGTATTGGCTTGTATGATATGTTAGGCAATGTTTGGGAATTAACTAGCGATTTGTTTCATGTAAATTACTACAAACAATTAGATACTACATCACCAATTCTAAATCCGAAAGGAGCAGCTAAATCGTATAGCCCAAGTAACCCTTACCAAGTAGAACATGTTATGAAAGGGGGTTCTTTTTTATGTCATGATTCGTATTGTGCTAGTTTTAGAATTTCTGCTAAAATGGGAGTTACTGTAGATTCGGGTTCCGATCATATGGGCTTTAGAACTGTGGCTACACCAGCTATGTTGGAGCGTAAATAATAGCGATTCTTATATAGACTCATAAATACAAATAACACGTCATTACGAGGACGAAAGGACGAAGTAATCTTTTGTTTCATTATACAGATTGCTTCACTGTGTTCGCAATGACAAATGACACGTCATTACGAGGACGTAAGGACGAAGTAATCTGTTGTTTCATTACACAGATTGCATCACTGCGTTCGCAATGACACGTCATTACGAGGACGTAAGGACGAAGTAATCTTTTGATACATTATACAGATTGCTTCACTACGTTCGCAATGACACGTCATTACGAAGGAGGAACGACTGAAGTAATCTGTTGATTCATTTTACAGATTACTTCGTTTCACTCGCAATGACACATCAGAGCAACAGTCGAAAAACTTTTAAAAAAAACTTCAAAAAAAAAGGTAACAATAAAATATATATTGAGTTTTTAATATATCAACAATTAATTAACGAACATATGCTCATAATTTGTTGATAAATTAATCTTATATAAAAGATACTTAATATAGATAAATATTATATTTGTAAAGAACAAAAAAGTCTTAAAGATGTTGCTCTAAGACTTTTTGTAAAATCGGTAACACTGGAGGCAGTGTGTAGTTTTTGTTTGAGACTCTTAAATTACAATACTTCTAACAGCTTACCAAAAGATTTGTATTAATTAATAAAGCAGGCCAACATCCTGCATTTGGTAAGAAATTATGGTTTAATTTTTTTTTACTCCTAAACTTTTTACAAAGTAATTGTTTGTTGGGTAAAACGTACCCAGCAATGTCCATACAAAGGCAGAGTGCATTTAAAACGTAGAGGTCGTCGTACAATACCCTCTCACCAAAAAGTATTGTAATTTTTTAATTTAAAAATAATTAACATGATAAGTTTAAATATCATAGAACGTCCAAATCCGCAGGACAGAACAGCGGAAAACAAATTTTACGCCCAAGTAGTAGCTACGGGCAAAACCGATTTAGAACGCCTAGCGTATTTGGTTAGTAACCAAAGTACAGTTAGAGAAGCCGATTGTTATGCAGTCATCTTATCTTTATTACACAATATTGTAGATGAACTAAAACAAGGTAGAATTGTAAAGCTCGATAAATTGGGGGCTTTTCAATTGGGCATACAATCTGAAGGTGTGGCTACTGCAGAAGAAGTAACTGCTAGTGTGGTTAAAAACTTACGTATTAAGTTTAGGCCAGACCAACGTATGAAAAACCAACTGAATTTAAAAACAGTGCAGTTTACGTTGGCAGAATAAGGTAAAACCTGTCATTTAATTTACAATCTCAATAGTTTCGGCTATTGAGATTTTTTTTTACCCCAAAAAAAGAAAGGATACTTTTTTAAAAAGTATCCTTTCTTTGTTTTAAAACTATCTATAGTTTTAGGCAAAACTAACCTTAGTTTGTATTAAAAGTATAGATACTTTATAAAATTTACATTTGTTAAATGTCATAAATTTATTTTAAGTCTAGTTGTTTTAAAATTTTTAAACCAACCTTTTTATCTAATTCATCACCCTCTAAAACCGAAACAAACCTCATTTTACATTGATGTTCTATTTGAGAATGATTTTTTTCTTCATCTATTACATAATCATCAGTTAGGTATGATTTAAATTGATTACCTCTTTCTTCACCTGGATACAACAACATCGCTTTTTCAGCATCCCAAAAACGACAATAGGCATACATTTGACGTAAATCACTTACTGAAGCTGTATTATTTTTTGGTCTTTTCCATTTGGTATCTATGATATAGGTTTTATCTCCTTTTCGTAATACAATATCTGGACGTAAACTATTATAGCCCCAAAAAGACTTACTTTCTTGTCCTGATACTTTTATATCTGTGCCTATGCACGCTTTTTGCAACTGCTTTACAATATACGTTTCCCAAAGCTCATTCATATCAAATAAAAGTGATACCATTTTTTCTTTACCTGCTGAAATATCAGGAGAATAATTTAAAATAATTAATCTTGCCAACTCTAAAGCTTGTTGATAGCCTTGTGTTTTACGGTTTAATTGTAACCTATTTAATTGTTGTCGAGTTATATTTTGATGTGCTACTTTTGGAAAGTTTAAGGCAACTCTTTTGGTAACATCATACAATCGTGTGCCTTTGGTAAATTGATCTACAATATTTAATGCTTTGTATAAAATCTGATGTAACAAATGGTTGGTGTCGTAGACTTGATGCGTAGTAAAAAAACGTTCTTTATGTATTGCATTTTTCTGGACGTGACCTGCAAATTCCAATTTCCCTTTTAAGGCTTTTGTATTTTTAGTTTCTTTATGATATTGTTTTACAAACCCTTTTCTGAGGAGTATATCTAGATTCGATAAATATTGCTCAAAATAAACTTCTAATAAGTTTAAATGTTGTCGTTTTACATCTGCACCTCCACCAGTTTGGGCATTTAATTTTCCACAGGCTTTCAGCATTTTTAACAATACATTTTTCCAACGATTGTCATCATCTTCCTTATCAGCTTTGGGGTGAATTTGAATAGCAAGACCATCTATCTGAATAATACCCACATATTGGTTGAATTTTAACCCTTTTGCAATAGGTTCAAAATATTTATTTTGATGTAACTCATTTAATTTTAAGAGTGCATCTAAATGTACTTGTTGAAAACCAGATTGACCTACATACAAACGTTGATGTTCAAAAACAGATATGGTTTTAAATGCTTTCAATTATTCATTTTCTTTTTTACCTAATAGCATTTGCACTGCTTCAACTACAGTGTCTTTTTCAACTTTATTTAAAGTATATGAAGACGTAATAAAATCATTGGCATTTTCATAAGAGAACTCTGCAAATTTTATGGTATCGTTCTTTTGCCTTTCTACAAATCCCTTACCCAATACCAAACCAATTTTTCCATAATCACCGTAAAAATACTCTTGTAACAAAGGCACTATTTTATTATTAAAAGCATTGGCTAGTTTTTCTGGAGTATCAACACCTACAAAATAAGAGTGACCTATAGTATGATCTCTGTCTATTAATAATTCGATACGTTGGTTTATGGTTTCTAAAACTTCTGACAATTGTATACTAGCAACTTCTTCGTTTACAATTACCTTATAATTTGGCATCATTTCTTTAAACTCAAAACGACGTCTTAACGCTGTATCTAAAGCTTCTACAGATCTATCTGCAGTATTCATTGTACCGTAAATATCTATATTTGAAGGAACTGAAAACTCTTTTTTAGAATAAGGTAACTTTATAGTGAGTTCATTTTTTTCTCCTTTTCTCTTATCCAATTCAATTAAGGTAATTAATTCTCCAAAAATAGCAGAAACATTACCTCTGTTAATTTCATCAATAAAAATGGCATACCTGTTTTCAGGATCATTTTTAGCCTTGATACATAGTTTTTTAAAAACACCATCTTCAATTTGATAACCTAGATCAGCGGTTTCCTCTTCATTTTCTGGCAATACAGGTTTTATACCTTCAATAAAATCTTCATAAGCAAACGATTGGTGAAAGGTTACAAATTCATAATGTTTGACGATATTATCTGGATCTGGATTATAATTTTCTACAGAATCTTTTAAATCAAGTAATTCAGGAGCTAATTCTTTTACTTCATCTTCTAGAATTTCCCAATAAGAATCTTCTGTTTTATTAAATATTAAAGGTTGTTGTCTACTAGAAACATTTACAAACTCACAATCTTGAATGGTGTGACTTTGCAGTTGCCCCCAAAGTGTAGGTCTTATTGTTTTAGAATTGGATAAACTTGCTTTTTTCTGAACCCATAAATGGACGAAAATATCAGAAACTTTCCCTTTTTTTAAGTCTAGTAATGCAATAGCAATCACTTGCCACCAAGAACAATTACTTACCACAGTTTCAAAATGCTGTTCTTTTGTAATAGAGGTTTGTTTCGAAGTATATTTATCAAACAATTGTTCTTTTAAAAAGTAGGTTTTTCCTGTTCCTGGAGGGCCATAAAGGATTTGGTTAATTGGTGTAAACATGTTAATATTATTTTTAGCACTAGCGGTTAAACCAAATACATAGTTTTGAAAATCAATATTATTATAATTGTTATAACCAGATTTATTGGTTCTTTTTAATTCCTGAGACATGGCATTTATGATAGAACTCCATTCATTTACTTTGGGTTGAAAATCTTTAAAGTAAGTGTATAGTACTTCTCTATCTTTACCTCTAAATGGTGCACTATTTTCTGTTAGTTTCTCTTTTGATATCACACCATATGATCCTTTACTTTTATTTAAGTATAGGTTAAAGGCATAACGTTGTCCTATAATAAAATTTAAACGATCATTTCTAACTGAAAAAACAACACGACTATCATCTCTATTTAAACCTAGTTGAGAAACCAGTTGTTTTAAATTAGAAATGTAGTTGTTAAAAATACCCTCATTAAATTTATTTTTTACCTCAAAAAAGGAATTTGGATTACTATTATAATACAATAATTCATTAAATTCTAATTCTGAGGCACTAAAGTTTGTACCTTGATTGCCAGCTTTAAATTCAGAAAAAATAGGGTTATCTTTTATATCTACCCAAAGAATTGGGTCTTCTGCTAAGTACTTTAGTATTTTAATTTGAACTCTTTCTGTTGGCTCGCTACTTTGGGTATTTTTATAATATTGTTGTTCATACTTCTCCTCTTCAAAAACACTAACTTCAGAAGTTACTTCTGCTAAAGCGTAACACCCTGCATTGTTACCTGTTTGCCAAATAATTATTTGATCGCCAACCTGTATTTTATCTTTATGAGCTGCTACCTTCCAACTTTTTAAATGACCTGCTTTTAATGCTGCTGCAATATCATAAATATTAGGGTTACCTTGAAAAATCCAGTAGTTTGGCGTTCTATATTCAAATCTTTCCTTTAAAAATTTAATATAATTATTTTTTCCAAGTATGGCTTTTGGTATACCATTACTATTTTTGTTATCATAAATTACAAAATCTTGATTTTTAGAGCGTTCTTTTTTACTTAATAAAAATAAGATACTACTAATTAATTCATTTACTTTTTTAGGATCAACAAAAAAGAAGTCTATTTCATCGAAAAAATGATTAATTTCAACTAATTTTTCTTCAATACTTTGGTTGGTATAGCCCAAATAAGCCCGATAAGAATCAAAAGTGTTTTTATTAAGCCATTTTGCAAAATCCTTTTTAACATCTATCTGTCGTTCTTGATATTGTTTCCACAATCTATGACAGTATTTAAAATAGTCTTCTTCTTGTGGTTTTAATTCTAAAATGGTTTTATGAAAGAAAGAAATAGGAGTTTTATTGTTGAACTTAATTTTTAAGTTAGAGGCTACAATTCTAAGCGCATCCAATTTAAACATGTTTACACAGTTATAATTACCATATAAAAATGCAATTTTCCATTTAAATGCATTCCCCAAATCGATATCATCTATAGAGTTTAGATTACCTTCTTGGGCGTAATTGGCAATACGTATAATTAAACTTTTAATAGTGTTGAATGCCTCTAAAGCAGTTGCGCCATACTTAGTATGCCAAGCATATTCACCATCATTTGTTCTATTCGTTGCTGATTCTGTTTTAGAAGTAGCCCCCATTTTATAGATACCAAACTTATAAGAGCTACCACCAACAATACTTCCTAAATCTCTAGTGATATGTTCTAACCAATAGCAAAAAGAGTTTTCTCTATTAGTATCTGTATACTCATCTAGAGTCATTACTTCTAGTTTCTCTAGAGACCAATACGCTAAAAATTCTTGTTTTAGTTTGTGTAAATTTTCGTTCATAGCTCTAACTTTTTTAACTATTTTAAAACCATTTTTTTCAAAAGCATTAAAGCAATCTGTACCTAAACCCCCTTTGAAATAGCGTTCAATTTTTCTGCCTTCTGCATGATAGTTTGCATATGCCATTATTGCTTTTGGTGGATATGGTTTATTTTCATAAACCAGATCATAAGTAGAAGATGGGCCAAATTCTTTTGGTAATCCTTTTTCCTCATAATCCTTAAAGGCTTGTAATATGTGTTCTTCTTTTACATTATCAAATAGCATTCATTCTTATTTTACAATTAAATCATTCTCCCAAAGTGCTAAAATAACATCCATTTGAGAATTATGTTTTTTATCTTCAAGTTCTAGTTGCTCCCAGAGTTCTTTTGAGGTAAATATTTTATTGGGGTTGCTTATTAATACTTTAACAGCCTTTAAAGCATACCTTTTGTTTTTAACTGACTTTGTGTAGTTTCCTTTGGGTACTCCTTTTACCAATCCTGCTTCACACAAACCTAAAAAGGTGTTTTTTGGACAACTTTTCTCTTGTGAGCTTTTAGTTTCAAAAACTTCTTTTGATGCTCTCGACCAAATTTCAATTATAGAATAGTAATTTTTATAGTTTTCTACACTTTTTAAAGCTGTTAGACCGTATTTATTAATTTTACTTTTCATAAAACTTTATTTAGATAAAAGATCTCTAATTATGTCATTCTTAAATTTACTGAATATCTTTTTATGATGATTTTTTTCTTCTAATTCTATACCAAAAATTAACCTATATCTTTCTTCTTTTGATATATCAAGGTTTCCAAAAGTTTTTTCCAAAAGAATATTTAAATAATTTTCCGAATACTTATATCGTAAGTCAATTAAATCCTGTAATTCTCTTCTAGAATGCCCTTTATAAATTAAAGGTAGATTTAATGCATTTACTGTATCAATTCCTTTATTATTAAGAAGCGAAGTGTTTTTTAAAATTATTCTATTATCATTATTTGTAATTGGCAAATAACTAAATTCATAGGAGCTTGAAATATTAGGATTTACATACGGATGTAAATGTTCTAATAGATTTAATTCTTTTATTGATTTAATAGTATTACACGTACCACAAGAAGGGATTAAATTATAAAACGAAATACCTAATAAAGGAAAATTCGTTTTAGAAAACCAATGGTCAAATTGAGGAACCATTCCAACACCTTTTCCTGAAGGGTTTCTGTATATAAAAATATACTCTCTATTACAATAGGTACAAGTATGCTTATCTAATAGTCTTGCCAAACGATAATTCCACTTTTCTCCTAAAGTTTCATCTGTAGAAAACCAATCTTTAAAACCAGACTTAACAAATATTTTTTTTGCGTTAGTATTAAAAATATTAACAGTTTTACCTGCAGTAGCTATAAATTGTGCCTGTAAAGTTTCATTTATTTCAATTAATCTGTGAGGTTTTGCAACTATCAATTCTTTAATGATATCATCAGTAAATAGATTTCTAAAATCTTGATCTATGCCACTTCTGATGCTTGCTGTTCCATTACAAATATTACAACTTGAATTTTTGCAAGAGAAACCAGTCCTGTTTCTTATGGTTTTTCTACCTTTAATTTTAATTCCCAACCAACAAGTTGCTTCTTTAGAATATGCTTTCAATGCAGATAATTGATCTCCTAAATAAATCATAAATTTTATTGGTTTAAATCTTCTAAGTTTAATCCTGCATTTCCAAGAATTCTTTTTACTCTTCTTAAAGTTTCATCTTTATCAATTTCTTCTGGGAAGGCTTGAGAATACATTTCATCCATTTTATATCTTAAAATTGGCTCATCAACGATATCAATTATATTTTTTAAATAGTTTTTATCTCTTTTTAAGAACTCACCTTCTATATTCTTAATTTGTTCTTTTTTAGAATTTAATAAATCTTTATTATTTTTTTCTAAATCAGATTCAAACTTTTTTACTTCATGACTTAAAATAATATAGTTTAAATTATTTAATACTTCTTGTATTTTTTCTTTAGCAAAATCCCCCATCAAACCGTCATCAACAAAAAATGAATCAGCCAATAAATCTGTAATGTTTGCACCAAAAGATTTTTCCGGTTTTTCAACATCATCATTTTTAAACACCTTAATACTTGAATCTCCTAGTTTCTTTAAATAGGTAATATTATCATTTCGTATATCTGATAGTGTCAAAGCATCGTGAGTAGTGAATATGACTTGAATATTAGGATCTTGTTTTAACTCTTTAAATAATTCAGGTAAAATTTCTGTTATGGATTTAATAAACTTCTTTTTCCAAATTGCATGATAGCCTGTTTCAGGCTCATCTAATAAAAGTAAGTACTGATTGTGTTTTCTTATATGCTGTTCTCCTTTTCTAACGAATGCATAAATAGAGCTGTAAAAATTTAATAGTGACTGTTCTCCTGTTGATAATCTTTTTTCTGGGAAAATGTTAAATATTCGAAACTCAAATTGAATATATTGTATAGATTCATGTACATTTTGATACAGTTTTATAAATGTTTCTAAGAAATTTTCAGAACTATCTTGTTTAACAGATAATTTTATTTCATTTGGCTTTTCAAAAATAAATGCTTTGGTATTTTTATATATAAAATGATAAAGCTCCCAAATTGCTGAATAGCGATTAATTGTTTGGATAGCATGAGTTTTTATTGGATTAAACTCAAAACCACCTGCTATTTTACTTATTGGATAAGAATTTATTTTTTTTATAAGTTCTTCTGTATTATTAAAAGTGATCTCTACATTATTTTCTAAAGATTGATATAAGGCTCTATCAATATTATCTAACCTTTTCTTAAGAAATACTATTAATTTTCTTTCAAAATCTTCTTCATCTAAAACATCTTGAAACCCAAAACTATATCCATTAGAGTTCGTTTGTGCAAAAGTATCATCTGTTACTAACAACGAAAGAATAAAAACTTCAAAATTATTAAGAAAATTAAAATTACCATGGATGGAAGGCTCATTAGGTATAGCATAATGGTTCCATAACATTTCTAATTGTTTGGTAATCGATTTTCCTATTGTAGCATTCTTATAAAATTCTGAATTGAGAAAAATTGACTTATCAACTTGGTTTACTTTAATTACTAGGTTTTCATAAAAGGGAAAATTATTATAATTTGTTTGGAGAAATTGCCCTTTTTGATTCAAGAAAAAAACTTGCTTAAGAATTGTATCATAATAATAATCTTCTAAACTATCTAAAATAAGATTAGATTGACTGATAACACTTGATATATCTTTTAAATTATAATCTATATGTGTGGAATAATAAAGCGGGTATAATTCTTGACTTGGGCTAATAATTTCAAACTTAAAATCTGTTTTAAAATCGACATCTGCTTGATTATGAATAATTATATTATCTCCGTCTAAAAAGATAGAAATGATTTCACATTTTGTGTCTCTATTAAGAACTTTCATTATAGATGTTTTACCAACACCATTGTTTCCTACTATGGCACTTATATTAGATAATTTTGTTCCATAAAAGTTTTGAATATATTTTAAATTATCCTTTTTATAAATATTTAAAATGTTTCCTTCTTTGTTATAATAAAATGTATATTTTCCTCCAAAATTAAAGAACTCTGGTTTTTTAAATAAGAAATGATTATTAATATAAAGTGATAATAATTCCATACTTTACTTCTTCTTTAATTCTTCAAATTTCACAATCTTCATTCCATCATCAATAATTTCCTTAATATAATTTTTTGCTTCTTCAATTTTTTTCTTTTCCATATGATTTTCAATTTTTTCGTGAAATAGAATTCTTAATTGTTTATTGAATTTAAAAATTTTATTATTGATTTTTAAAGTTTTAGAATAATCTTCAAAAGTAATTTTCTCTTTCGGCACAATCAACCTATCTCTATAATCTACATAAAAACCGTTATTTTTTATTTCATTGAACTCTTGTAAATATTCTATATCTCGATTTGTTGCATTATATAAAGGCTCCAATTTCTTTAAAATATCTTCTGTTATACTTAGTAAATCCCCAAAATTTTTACTTTTAAGGTTTTGAACTTTAGCAGGATCCAAATTGAATTCATTATTGAAAACAGTTTGAAATTCTAACCCCATAATAACGAACATTCCTATTTGATGTCTAATTACATGATCATAAAAGAACTTTTTTGAGTCCTTTATTTCGTAAATCCTAAAATTTTCTGAATGCAATAAAACCAAAATTGACTTTATGCATTCTTCAGCACTCAGGATTAATAAAGCAGTAGATGTGCTATATGATTCTCTTTTTTCAGCAATGAAAATTGCGTCTCTTTTTAAGTTTAAAGCATTTCTATAAATGGGTTTATCTAAACCTTTTGAATCTTTAGGAAAAAGGTTCAGAAACTTTCTCATCCCTCACCATATTTAACACCCTCCTCAGCAACCAAACCCAAACCTTCTTCTACTAAACCAGCAACACGAACCTGCCCATTCATTAACATAGGCAATAACCAATCTCTTAATTCCGATAGTTTTTGGTTTTCTAATTCTAATAAATTTTGTTTTTTAAAAATAGGTTTTGAGATTTTATAATATTGTTCCAAAACATTTTGGTTTGGAATGGAAATTTTTATCGTTTTTAATGTGGATGAGGATACTTCTTTAAATGTTGAGCCTGATGAATATGCTTCTATTTTGGGGATCTGATTTTTTACTGAGTAATAAATAAATTCAGAAGAATAATTCTCTTTTGGAACAAAAGATTTGAAACCTTGATTTGTTGTTACTTCTTGTCTTGATATTGCCAAATAACCAATTGGAGCTCTTGAACTTAATAAAACTGTTCCTTTTGGCATAATCTTTAATGAAGCACTCTTAATCCCTAAATCTGTAACATCCCATTCACCTCTTGTAATAAATTTTTTCCCTTTGTTTATAGATAGATCTTTTGGAGTAATCCAAGACATATTATCTTCTATAGTAAAGTTTTCTGTTACAGCTTTTGAAGGAGTACTTCCTCCAATAATTGTAGAAATAGTTTCAAATGTTCCACTTTCCCAACCCTCAGGAATTTCACGTTTCAACGCTTCATTAAAAACCATCTTACCACCAGAAGATTTATAAGGTTTTCCGTTTTTATCTGGAAAATCGAATTGTACAAACCAATAATCATACAAGGTTTTTGCCATTGCTTCTAACTCTTGGTTTATTTTGTTGTTGATTTCTATTTTGGCATCTAAATCTGATAAAACTTTGGCGATTTGTTTTTGTTTCTCTAATTCTGGTAATTGAATTGGAAATTGCTTCAACATTAACACATCAACTCCAGTTTGTCCACCTGTTCTTGGAGATAATGCATTTATATATTCAAATAAATGTTTTTGTTTTAAAAAATAATATAAATAGTTATTAGTTATATTATCCTTTGGTATTGCTTTCATCAAAGCTACATTATATGCGCCTTCAATTCCTCTCAAAATTTGAAATATTGGTGGGCCATAACGTCCAATCATTATGTCTGTTTTAGAACAAAGTTTCTTTGTACTGTCTTTTGGAATATAAGTAATGTAACTATCCGTTTTATAATCTCTAATTTGGATTAATCTGATATAACCTTCCTTTTTAGTATTTATAAATTCTTTTTTGGCAGGTTGGCTTCCTCCTACAAAATCACAAACTTCACCTAAAGTAGTATTTGAAATATTACTCATACTTCAAACTCTTTAAATTGGTTTGAATTTCCTTTTCCAAGATTTTGCTTTCAATAAATAGGTTTTCTAAGTTACTTTCAAAACTTATCATTTTAGTTGCAAATTCATCCGCAGAAATATCTATATATTCTATTTTTACTTCAAAATATTGTCCTGCACTTAAACTGTAGTTTTTGGCTTTTATATCATCATAAGAAACCACTACTGAAAAATCTTCTTCAACTTTTTTAGCATTAAAAACAGTACTGATTCTTTCTTCTTCCTCTAGGCTTAAAACTGTTTTTTGGTTTTTGCCTTCTTTTACTTTTGTACCTAAGTTAGAAGCGTCAATCAAAACTACATCTTTGGTATTGGTTTTGTCTAAAAACAAAATACTTACGTTAGTACCTGTGGTTGCAAATATGTTAGAAGGCATAGAAACCACACCTGCCAACATTTTACTTTCAACCAATTTTTGTCTAATCTTTTTATCGATACCAGATTGTGCAGTAATAAAACCTGTAGGCACCACAATAGCTGCTTTCCCTTTGGCAGATAAACTGTGCATTATGTGTTGTATAAACAACAAATAAATTGCCATAGATTCTTTCTTTTTAGCAGGTACTTTTGGGATACCTGCAAAAAAACGTTCTTTATTGGCTTTGGTATCTAAGGATGCACTATAATCTGAAAAATCTAATTTAAATGGTGGGTTAGATACAATATAATCGAAGGTTTCTAAACTACCATCTTCTTTTCTATGATAAGGATTAGAAATGGTATTTCCTTGAATAATGTTTTGGATGGAATGCACCAAGTTGTTTAAAATAAGGTTTAAACGCAACAAACCAGAAGATTTCTCTGAAATGTCTTGTGAGTAGATGGTACATTTATCTTCGCCAATAGCGTGTGCTAAATTCATTAACAGTGTTCCAGAACCTGCACTGGGATCGTAACAAGTAGCATTTGTCACATTAGTATCTGTAACCAAACAGGCTGCCATAATTTTAGCAACTGCATGAGGTGTAAAATACTCCGCATATTTACCACCAGCATTGCTATTGTAGTCTTGTATTAAATATTCAAAAATAGTAGCGAAAAAGTCAAACTTCTGATTAAAAATATGCTCAAAACTAAAACTCACCAATTTATTTACTAATGCCTTACAAAAGTTGTCTTTGCCTTCAGAAACTTTATTACCCACACTTTCGAACATTACAATTTTTTCTCCTCCTTGCGTCAATACAGAGAAAATATCGCTGTTTTGCGCGGCTATTTTTAATAAGGCTTCATCAAAAATTTCAGAGAACTTATCTTCATTTTGTTTTTTAAACAAGGTACTTAATAAAGCATCTGCATCTATAATGGCTGTGCTTTCATTCAGTTGCATATTCAACAATTCTAAATCGTCTGATGAATAGTTTTCTAGTGCTTCTTCAAAATTTGAAGCTTCTTTGAGTGTTGGCTCTAGTTGTTTGAGTTCGTATACATATTTATCATTCAAAAATTTATATAAAAATAGTTGAGAGATTACTGTAAATTCTTTGGCGCTATTTCCTAAACCATAATTGGCACATACCGATTTTAAATCGTCTATGAGTGCTTTGGTTTGGGTTTCAAATTGTATGGTTTCTGTCATAAAGTGATTAGGCTACATTGCCATTATACTCATTAATATATTCTTTTACTAAGATGTTATTTATACGTTTTACATCTGTTGCTGTAATGTTGATTTTTTGTTTATTTTTAAATTGATTGATAACCAAACGCATCATCATTTTTTCGACATAGCGTTCATTTTCTAACACTTTTGAATTTTGTAAAATCTCATTATCAACATCTTCCTTTAAACCTTTTAAGGCTTCAAATAATTTGCGTTCGTTTTCTGTTAATGGATTTTTTTCTAATAAGCGTTTATGAATACGTGCATATTTTTCATCATAATCATACTTTGCCTTTAGTAGTTGATTCTCTCTTTCTAATTTTTTGGCTTTATCGTAAATTTCGTTTAACGCTTTAATATTTGCTTCCATTTCTTCTTTAGAAACTTCACTCAAATTTTTCTTTTTAAACAAACGTTCTAGTTCTTCTTTTAAAGAAATGAATTTAGGATCTTTAGCATCAAAATTACCACCCAACATTTCTCTAGTTTTTTGCAGTGTATCTTTTAATTCATCTGCCAAAACCATTTCTTCTTCCTTTACTTTGGTAAAAGCAAAAATTACATCTTCTAATGCTGTATTTAAAATATTGTTGGTTTCTAAATTGGTTTCTAATGCTATTTTGGTATTGATTAAAGACAGTCTATCATTGGTCATTCTAGATAAAGAAGATAATTTTCTAAAATCCAATTGTTCTAACAATTCAAAATTACCAGACAAACGAATTAAGTTATACAATTCTTTAGCATTGTTTAAAACTTTTGCAATTTTTCTGATTTCAGTTCTGTCGTTGATTTCTGATATTTGCTGACTAAAAATCTCTCTGTTAACGGTATCAAATCGAAAGAGTACATCTTTAATTTCTTCAATTTCCTGTTGAATTTCTTCAGCAGATTTAAACAGGTTCGAATAATGTTGCATTTCATCACCCAATTCACCTTGTAACTCGTTAAAGTAATCTTGATTTGTTTTATCGAACTCTTTTTGAATATCAGCGAAATCAACTACAAAACCATATTTATGATCTTTATAGGTTCTGTTGACTCTGGTTAAGGTTTGTAATAAATTGTGTGATTTTATTTTACGACCTATGTATAATTTCTTTAAACGTTTCGCATCAAAACCAGTCAACAACATATTATAAACAAAGAGCAAATCGATATTACCTGCTTTATAATCTACTACCCAATCTTTACGATCTTGTTTTGAGCCAATATCGTGTAAAATTACTTTTGCTGTTTTTACTTTGCTGTTTTTTAAATGGTTTTTTCCATAACTTTCACGATCTTCAGCAGCCTGTTGAAAATGGGTTTTAGGATGCTCTGCATATTTTTTATCGAAGATTTCCTGCATCATTTTTGCTTGTTCAGAAGAATCGCAAACTACCATTCCACCAATAGAATTATCACCCATAGAAATTCTGGCTTGTTCCATATCCTGAACAATATAATGCAACATAGGTTCTACAAATTTATGATGCGCATAGACTTTCTTTTTATCTGCATCACCTTCTAATACCTTTATTTTCTCTAAGGCTTCTTGTAAAGTCAACTTATAATTAGTTTCTATTTCTTCACGAATTAAACGCAGTGTATAACCATCTTTAATGGATAAGTTGTAATAGTATTTATGAATATAATTACCAAAAAGGGTTTTAGAATTGTATTCTGTACCTAATAAAGGAGTACCTGTTAATCCTATTTTGATCGAGTTTTTATCGGCTAATTCTAAATTGGCTAAAAAACTACCTTTAGGGTTGTAACTTCTATGGACTTCATCTAAAAAGAAAATTCGTTGTACTCCTAAATTGTAATCGTTGTTTTTTATAACATCAGGATCATCTTTAAACTTTTGAATATTTACTACCGTAATTTCTGCTTTCCCAGAACTGTTATGAATAACTTTGGTTGATTTTATATCTCTAGTAAATTCTTCTCTACTATTTACTTTATGTACAATTAATCCACGAGCACTAAACTCTTTTGCTGCTTGAGTTAATAAATCTAAACGATCAACAATAAAGTAAAACTTAGGAATTACATTTTTAGTTTGATAATAATCTGTAAGGTGTTTTACGTTAAAAAAAGTCAAGGCAGTTTTACCAGAACCTTGTGTATGCCAAATGATCCCTTTTTTTACGTTGTTCTCTAGTTTATTCTCAATGGCTTTTGTTGCGAATAATTGAGGATAACGCATAACGTGTTTTTGTAATCCGTTTTCTTCTTCCACATATGCAAAGGCATATTGTAGAATAAATTTTAATCTTTCTTTTTGAAATAAAGACGTACTTATTTTGTTGGTTGGTGTTGTTGGTTTTTTGTTGGATGTAAACTCAACAGAATTTTTAATACTGATTAAATTGTTATCTCTTAAAACAAAGTTTTCTGTCTCTTCTGAAACAGGAGTCAATAAAGTATTTAGATCAAAACTTTCTTCCTCTCTAAAATAATTAAAAATTGGTTTTCTGTAATTGGTGGTACTATAGAAAGCACCTTCTAACATTTGAGTATCATTTTCATTATACTCCATATTATTAGAAAACACCATTAATTGAGTTAAGTTGATAAATTTTCTAAACTTTTTATTTCTAAAACGAGTTTGCATTCGTTTATGCTCTGCTAGAATTCCATCTCTATTATTTGGTTTTTTAACTTCGATAAATATCAAAGGCATTCCGTTTATTAATAGAATGATGTCAGGTCTAAAATTATCATCATCTTTTTCATAAGGCAATTCAGTAACTACGTGAAAAGAATTATTGTCAAAATTTTTAAAGTCGATCAATTTAATCCCAGATTGATCAACAAGTTTTTTATAAAATGCTCTACCTAAATCTTCATTTTCTAGAGATAATGAAATTTCATTGTACAACCTTTCTGTTTCTTTTTGAGAAAGGTTTTTGTTGATTTTTTGAAGTTGATCAAAGAATATATCTTTAAAAATATTGGTTTCAGTATCCCAAGAATTATTCTTTAAAGACAAATAAGTGTAGCCTAATTTTACAAGGTGCAAAATTGAGGGAATTTTTACTCTCGAATCTTCGTTAAATTTCATAGCAGGAAATCGAATTAGATTTAAATTGATTGAAAATCTATATTTGTAAATTTATAAATTCTGAATTGAAATCTGAAAGAAAAAGAATTCATTTTTCAGATTGCTTAGAAAATGTTTAGAATAATTGAAATAAAAAAACCTTAACATCTTTTATATCAAAGTGTTAAGGTTTTATTTTGCGGTCTGGACGGGATTCGAACCCGCGACCCCCTGCGTGACAGGCAGATATTCTAACCAGCTGAACTACCAAACCGTTGCTAATTGCGGATGCAAATATAATACAGTTTTTTGTTTACACAAACAGAAAATTAATTTTATTTAAAATTTTTTCGATGTACCAAATACGCCGTTAATATATCTGTAAAGCCGCTATTGATATCTGTAGGCACATAATCTACTTTGTATTGCAAACACTTGTTTTTTAATTGTTTAAAATAAGTTGCTACCAATTGCTTGTACGACCCTTGTATATTTTCTGCATAGACATTTATAGCCTCGCCAGTTTCTACATCAACAAACTTTTTTGGCGTATTGTCAAAATTAAAGTCAAATTCTGTTTTGGCATCGTAGGTATGAAACAAAACCACCTCGTGTTTGTTGTATTTTAAATGACGTAAGGCCTCAAAAAGGGCTTCTTCTTTTGTAGTGGTTTGAAACATGTCTGTAAACAAAAAGATAAGCGATCGTCTATGTAACTTCTCTGCAATTTCATGCAAGTAATGGTAGGTGTTGGTAGTAGCCTTAGAGGTTGTGGTTAATAAGTGCTCTAATTGATGTAGTATCATTTTACGATGACGCTCACTCCCTTTTTCTGGGGCATAATACTCATAGGTATCTGCATAAACACTTAAACCCACTGCATCTCTTTGCTTTTTTAAAATTTCTAACAAACAAGCAGCAGCTACTGCTGCAAAACCCACTTTATTTAAGGCATCTACGGTTTGTGATTTTACCACTGGGTAATGCATAGACGCAGAGTTGTCTATAATAATATGGCAGCGTAAATTGGTTTCTTCTTCGTACTTTTTGGTATACAGTTTTTCGGTTTTAGCAAACAGCTTCCAATCGATATGACGTGTACTTTCGCCCTTATTATAGAGTTTATGCTCTGAGAATTCTACAGAAAAGCCATGAAACGGACTTTTATGCATACCTGTAATAAAGCCCTCTACCACTTGTTTGGCAAGGATTTCTAAATTTTTTATTTCTGAAGCTTGTAACTGAGATAAATCCATATTACTGTTTTATTTGTTGTGCCCTCTCTAATTGATCTGTGGTTTGCTGTAATTTTTTTAGTAAGATAGGATTATAATCAGGATTTTCTGCTAAGAAATCTTGTAAAATGACATAAGCTTCTTTAGAAGAATAATTACCAATAGAACTGGCCAACCAGCCTTTTGGGAAAAAGATATCGCCCGTTAATTGTACCTCTTCTAAAGTTTCTAAAATAGACCTTAGATGTTTTGTGGCTGTTTTTTGCCTTATAGGATGATGGATGTTGTTTAAAGCGGTTTGCACCCAAGATTCTTTTTCTCTGTTTTCTTTTTGTAAAAGCGCTTGCATAAAATCATCTCTCACCTGTACCTTGTTAGACAATGAAGGCAGTAACCATTGAAAACGTTCTAACCTATCTGCATTCGAAATTTGCTTTTGTTGGGTCTCTAAAATTTCTGTGGCTTTTGGGTGCTGATAAATGGCCAACTTCATGGCTAAATTGGTGTAATCATTCTCGTTTAAAAACAGGTTGCTTATCGTCATTTCTTTTTGCCATATTTGGTACAGATGGTCTAACCCCTCTGTTGAAATGGCCACAGTAGTGTATGCCCCAAATAAGGTTTTTTTAATGTTTTGTGGCAGCTCACTTTGCAACAACCCAAACAAGTTGTCCTCTAATGTAGTTTGTATGGCAGCTTGCGATTGTTTTGATAAAAAGGTCCAATAGATATTTTGGATACGACCAGAGATATAATTAAAAATAAGTTCGTTTTTTTCTTGTGGTAAAGCCTCTAAAAATACTTGTATGGTTTCTTTAGGAGCTATGTTACCCACCAACATATTCTCGTACAAATTAATAAATTGATAGCCTCTAGACACCTCGTCTTTTATGTTTTTATAATCATTGATGGCTGCTTTGTAAATTGGGAAAACCCCATAGCCAAAACCATTGGTATTGTATAATACTTGCCCAGGCTTAAAGTCTTTGGTGGCAGCTGTAATGTCAAAAGACTTGCCCATATTTTTAATACCAATTATTTTTTGATAGCCTCTTTGGTCTATTAATTTAATTTTAAAAGATTGTGTCCATACTTTGTCTGAGCCATCTTCTGCTTTTTGATGAATAACAAACTTGGAGACATTGCCTTTTTCGTTGGTTTCAATTTCTTCGTAAAATAGGGGTCTACCTGATGCATTTACCCATACATCTGACCAACTTTTAATATCGCCAGCAGATTTTTTATCGAAAATATCAACCAAATCGTTCCAATCTGCATTTGTATTGGCATAGGTTTTAATGTATTCTTGAATACCACTTTTAAAAACGTCTTCGCCTAACAAATACTCTAATTGACGCATCATAATTGGTGCTTTATTGTAAATAATTCTACCATACAAAGAGCCTGCATTTTTTAAATTACCTAGGTATTGACGAATGGCATTGGTACCCTTTGTTCTGTCTTCTGAATAGGCACTTGGGTAATGAGACATCATAAAACTTAGGGTATGGTTTACTTCTGGGTAAACAGGGTTTACAATTTTGTCTGCCATAAAATTGGCAAATACCTCTTTCATCCATACATCATTAAACCATTTCATGGTCACCAAATCGCCAAACCACATGTGTGAAGTTTCATGAGCAATTAACTTGGCTCTTCCTAATTTTCTGTTTTGTGTGGCATTTTTATCTAAAAACAAAGACGACTGTCTGTATTGTATAGCCCCCACATGCTCCATACCCCCATATTGAAAAGGCGGTATTGCAGCAAAATCCATCTTTTGAAATGGGAATGGTACAGCAGTATAGCTTTCTAAAAAGTCAAGTGCATTTTGATGAATCTTATACACCTCACCAACACTTTCTGCAATCTTTTCTGGGTTATTTTCTCTATATAAAAAACGCATATCAAAAGCCCCAGGGTTTTGCGTTTGCTCTGTAAATTTACCAGCTACAAAAGAAAATAAATAGGTACTCATTAGATCTGTTTCATTAAAAACATGTGTTGTAAAACCTTCTTGTGAGGCTTTACTACTTGTTAATTTACCCCCTGCCAATACTTGCCAATCTTTAGGTGTAGTTAAGGTTAAATGGTACTTGGCTTTTAGGTCTGGCTGATCGAAACAAGGAAACAACGTACTGGCTCTGTCTGGCACTAGTAAAGTATATAAAAACTCTTTATTTCTATTGAGTGAAGTTTCCCCAGCATCAAAGGTAATAGCTACTGTATTTTTACCTAATTGTAATAAAGATTTGGCTACAATGATGTGTTCTTTTTGATGATTTATGCTAGCCTTTTTATCATTTATTGTAATCGTTTTGAGCTTTGCAGTAGCCTCATTAAAATCTAAAAAAACATCATTTTGTAAATCGTTTACCGTAAACTCTACTTGTAATGTAGTTGGTATGGGTTGGTCTTTTTCTTTAGGAATCGAAAAATGCAAACGATACACAATATCCGAAAGTTGTTGTTTTCTGTATTGGGCTAATTCGTATGAGATTCCTTTTTCTAAAATCAGTTTTTTATGGTCTGATGCACAAGACATCCATAAAAAAATAAGTAGTAAACTAGTACAAAATTGCTTCATATGATGTTTTAAGTAATTGCTATTTTAAAATTTGGATTTATGAGGTATGTATAAGCTGCTAGCTGTAAATTATTATTCAGTTCAATAACAACTTCTGTTCTGTTGTACATGTTTGTTTCAAAGTTATCAATTATACGCCAGTTATGTTCTAATTTTTCTGAAGTGAATAAATAGCCTTCAACCTTGCTTTTTGCATGTGATGCTATTAACCCTGGATAACCTGTTTTGCTTTCCCATTTTTTATCAAAAGCAAACCCAAAAAGTGTTGCTTTTTTAAAATCGCCTCCTATTTCTTTTAAAATAGAATCATTTTCACAACCAAATTTTAAGGTTCCATAGACAAAAAGTCGGTGCTCTATCATCAATTAAATTACTAAAGTTCTAAAATAAAAAAAGGTTTGACCTAAGCCAAACCTTTTTTAATTTATAAATGGAAATACTACTATAAAGCAGCATCTATTTTACCTGTGTACACATTTTTAGGAGCCACACCAACTTGCTTATCAACCACTTCTCCGTTTTTAAATATTAAAACGGTTGGTATATTTCTTACACCATATTTCGCCGCAAATTCTTGATTGTTATCTACATCTACCTTACCCACAACAGCTTTACCATCATATTCCGAAGAAATTTCGTCTACGATTGGTCCTACCATTCTACAAGGTCCACACCAAGCAGCCCAAAAGTCTACTAATACTGGTTTGTCTGATTTTAAAACTACTTCTTCGAAAGTTGCGTCTGTGATTTCTAATGCCATTTTATGTTCTGTTTTATGTTGTTATTTTAATTGTGATATACAAAATTAGTTAAAATATTAACTTTCTTAATCTAAAAAAATTGCTTTTTACTATTTATCTATCAATTGTAACTATGCTTACCCTTAAAATAATGCAGAAGCAATAGCATGTATATTGTCACTTTTACCCATAGAGTAGTAATGTAATACAGGTACCCCAGCCTCTAACAATTCTTTAGATTGTTGTATGGCAAACTCTATACCTACTTGGCGTACATCTTTATTGTGCTTACATTTTTCCACCTCGTTAATTAAGTATTCTGGTATATCTATTTTAAATACCTGAGGCAATAATTGCAAATGCTTTTTTATGGCAATTGGCTTTATACCTGGAATAATTGGTACGTGAATGCCTGCATCTTTTGCAGCTTTTACAAACTCAAAATACTTTTGATTATCAAAAAACATTTGCGTAACCACATAATCTGCACCTGCATCTACTTTTTCTTTTAAGCGTTTTAAGTCTGTTTGTAAAGATGGTGCTTCTATATGTTTTTCTGGATAACCAGCCACACCAATACAAAAATCTGCACAATCTGTAGTTTCGATAACTTCGTGTAAATATTTACCAGCGTTTAAATTCTGAATTTGTGCTACCAATTCTTTCGCATATTGATGTCCGCCTTTTGAAGCTTCAAAATACTTTTGATGACTCATAGCATCGCCTCTTAAAGCCATGACATTTTGGATGCCTAAATAATGACAATCTACCAACAAGTATTCGGTTTCTTCTTTGGTAAAACCACCACATAATACATGGGGTACAGTATCTACATCGTATTTGTGTTTAATGGCTGCACAAATACCTACAGTACCAGGTCGCATTCTAGTGACTTTTCTATCTAACAATCCATTTTTTTCTACATAAACATACTCTTCTCTAGAAGTGGTAACGTCTATAAAAGGAGGTTTAAACTCCATTAAAGGGTCTATATTATTATAGAGTTCTTGAATGCTATTGCCTTTTTTTGGCGGAATAATTTCGAAAGAAAACAAGGTTTTACCTTCTGATTTTTTTATGTGTTCTGTTACTTTCATAAGCCTCCCCTAACCCCTCCAAAGGAGAGATATTGTTAACTGGGTGTATTTTATTAATTCTTATTTTTTATGATATCTACTTTTCTTTTTGGAATTTCTAGTTCCTCCCTTTTGGGGAGGTTAGGAGGGGCTAGCTAAATTTGGATGCAACCATTTTCTAGCACACTCTTTTGTAATTCCTTTTCTTTCTGAATAATCAGTAAGCTGATCCTCAGTAATTTTACCTAACCCAAAGTATTTTGCTTCTTTATTGGCAAAATAATATCCAGAAACAGCAGCAGCTGGCCACATGGCTTTACTTTCTGTTAGGGTTACACCTATTTTGTTTTCTACATCTAACAATTGCCAAATGGTATCTTTTTCTAAATGATCTGGGCAAGCAGGATAACCTGGTGCAGGACGAATGCCTTTGTAATTTTCTTTGATTAAATCATCGTTTGTTAAATCTTCATCTGCTGCATAACCCCAATGTTTGGTTCTTACTTGTTGGTGCAAATATTCTGCAAATGCTTCTGCAAACCTGTCTGCAATAGCTTGTGCCATAATTGCATTGTAATCGTCTTCTTTGGCTTTGTAAGAATCTGCTAGTTCTTGGGCACCAAATATGCCTACACAAAAAGCACCAACATAATCGGTTTTATTACTTTCTTTTGGGGCTACAAAATCTGCTAAAGCTAAATTTGGGATGCCTTCGCGTTTTTTTAATTGTTGTCTTAAAGTTCTAAAAACAACTTTATCATTCTGAGATTTCTCGACTTTGCTCGAAATGACATTCTTCGTTCTATTTGGCTTTTTTAAAACTAGGATATCATCATCATTAATTGTGTTGGCTTCAAACAATCCAAAAACTGCTTTAGGTCTTAGTAATTGTTTTGCTACAATTAAAGAAATCATTTGCTGAGCTTCTTCGTATAAGGTAGTGGCTTGCTCTCCCACCACTTTATCTGTTAGAATCTCTGGAAATTTACCATGTAAATCCCAACTTCTAAAAAACGGACTCCAATCTATAAAAGGAAGTAATTCTTTTAAACTTAATTGCTCTAAAGTTTGAATACCTAGTGCTGCTGGCTTCACAATTTCTGAAGTTTCCCAATCAATTTTATATTTACGCTTGCGAGCTTCATCAATAGAAATGTATTGTTTTTCTTTACCACGTTTTAAAAACTTGGTTCTAAATTCATCATAATCTTTCTTCAATTTAGCCACATATGTATTAGATGTTTTCTTGTTTAACAAATCACCTACCACAGTTACTGCTCTAGAGGCATCATTTACGTGCACTACCGCATTTTTGTATTGCGTATCAATCTTAACAGCTGTATGTGCTTTAGAGGTTGTTGCACCCCCAATTAACAGAGGAACTTCAAAATTTTGACGTTGCATTTCTTTTGCCAAATACACCATTTCGTCTAAAGAAGGCGTAATTAATCCACTTAAACCAATAGCATCAACACGTTCATCTATAGCAGTTTGAATGATTTTTTCTGGTGGAACCATAACTCCTAAATCTACAATTTCGTAATTATTACAAGCCAATACCACACTTACGATATTTTTACCAATATCGTGCACATCACCTTTAACAGTGGCCATTAATATTTTTCCAGCTGGCCCCCTATCCCCCAGAGGGGGAATTGCCAATGCTTCTCTAATTTGTTCTAATACATTGTCTAGATTAGAGAGTACTTCTTTATTTGTAAATCTTATAACTCTATAACCTTCGTTTTCTAACCATTTTGTTCTTTCTAAATCTGATGCTTTATTTTCTGGTAACTGATGAATTAAACCATCAACTTCAACAATTAAATTCATTTTTAAACAAATAAAATCGGCAATATAATTTCCAATAATATGCTGTCTTCTAAATTTATAACCATCTAATTGTTTATTACTTAAAACTTTCCACAAAAGACTTTCGGCTTCTGTTGGTTGATTTCGCATTTTTTTTGAAAACTCAAGTAACAAGCTATAATTAAAAGGATCTGCAGTTTTCCAATACAAAGTCCCCTTTGGGGATTTAGGGGCTTTTTTTGCTGCTTCAATAAACGGATTTAAATAGGCTACCGCTTTTTTCATGACACGTGCAGATTTTACTACTTGTGGTAAGAACATTTTTCCTGCTCCAAATAAATCACCAACTACATTCATCCCAATCATTAAATGCCCTTCAATCACTTCTATAGGAGCTGTAGCTTCTTGTCTTGCTTGTTCTACATCTTCTATAATAAACGCATCTATTCCTTTTACCAAAGCGTGCGTAATTCTGTCTTGTAACGGTTTTTCTCTCCAAGTTAAATCTGCAGTTTTTTCTTTTGAAGTTCCTTTTACAGTTTCAGCAAAATCAAGTAAACGTTCTGTGGCATCATCACGCCTATCTAAAATTACATCTTCTACGTGTTCTAATAAATCTTTTGGAATATCATCATACACCTCTAACATAGTAGGGTTCACAATTCCCATATTCATTCCGTTTTGAATTGCATGATATAGAAAAACAGAATGCATAGCTTCACGCACAGTATTGTTTCCTCTAAATGAAAACGACACATTACTTACACCTCCACTTACAGAAACGTTGGGTAAATTTTCTCTTACCCATTTTGTAGCTTCAATAAAATCGATGGCATTTCTTCTGTGTTCCTCCATGCCTGTGGCTACAGGAAATATATTTAAATCGAAAATGATGTCTTCACTAGCAAAACCTACAATGTTTACCAATATTTCATAAGAGCGTTTTGCAATTTCTATTCTGCGTTCGTAATTATCTGCTTGCCCTACTTCATCAAAAGCCATGACAATTACAGCTGCTCCATAACGTTTTATTTGCGTGGCTTCCCAAATGAATTTTTCTTCACCTTCTTTTAAAGAAATAGAATTCACCACACATTTACCTTGCACCACTTGTAAACCCGCTTCTATGATTTCCCATTTTGAGGAATCAATCATAATAGGCACTCTACAAATATCTGGTTCTGCAGCAATTAAGTTCAAAAAACGAACCATGGCTTCTTTACCATCAATCAAACCATCGTCCATATTAATGTCTATAATTTGAGCTCCACCATCTACTTGATGTCTGGCAATATCTAAGGCTTCATCAAATTTTTCTTCTTTGATTAAGCGTAAAAACTTACGAGAACCAGCTACGTTTGTGCGTTCTCCAACATTTATAAAATTGCTGTTTTCATTCAAGATTAGTGGTTCTAATCCTGATAAACGCATAAATTTACGCCCCTCTCCAACCTCTCCCCAAAGGGAAGAGGCTTTTTTGAAGTTCTTATTTTTATCTTTTTCGATCATTTTAAAAAATGAAGTAAGTTTTAATTAATTTTTGTTTTTCAACTTATGCAAAAACAATAGATTTTAAAGAGTGCTGTACTTCCCTTCCCTTTGGGAAGGGATTGAGGGATGGGCTCTTGGTTTATAATTCTTAGCGATATCTGCTATTACTTTTATATGCTCAGGACTTGTACCACAACAACCGCCAATAATATTGATGAGATTTTTCTTTAAATACTCTTCAATTTGCTCTCCCATTTCTTCTGGAGTTTCATCATATTCACCAAAAGCATTAGGTAAGCCAGCATTTGGATGTGCAGAAATTGCAAACTCGGTTTTATTGGCAATAGCCTCTAAATGGGGTTGTAATAAATTGGCTCCTAAAGCACAATTAAATCCTACAGATAATAAAGGAATATGAGAAACAGATATTAAAAATGCCTCTGCTGTTTGACCAGATAATGTTCTACCAGAGGCATCTGTAATAGTGCCACTTAACATTACAGGCACCTCTATTTTGCGTTCTTCTTTTACTTGCTCAATGGCAAACAAAGCTGCCTTTGCATTAAGCGTATCAAAAACCGTTTCTACTAACAAAATATCTACACCACCATCTAATAAAGCTTCTGCTTGTTGTTTGTAGGCTATTCTGAGTTCATCAAAAGTGACTGCTCTGTAACCAGGGTCGTTTACATCTGGAGACATACTTGCAGTTCTGTTTGTTGGACCTATAGAACCAGCTACAAAACGTGGTTTGTAGGGTTCTTTAGCAGTAAATTCATTGGCAACTTCTTTGGCTATTTTTGCAGATTGATAGTTTAGTTCGTAGACCAAATCTTCCATTTGATAATCTGCCATTGCTATGGTTGTACCAGAAAAGGTATTGGTTTCTACAATGTCTGCACCAGCTTCAAAATACTTAGCATGAATGGTTTTTATGGCTTCTGGTTGGGTAATAGACAACAAATCGTTGTTACCCTGTAAAGGTGTAGGGTAATCTTTAAAGCGTTCTCCTCTAAAATCTTCTTCAGAGAATTTATAGGCTTGTAGCATGGTACCCATAGCACCATCTAAAACTAAAATTCTTTCTTGTAAAGCTTTATAAATGTTTGACATATCATTGATTTATAGAAATATGTCATCAGGAAAAGTGAAGTTTTTTCGCTGTTATCTGTCGAATGTTAAAGTCAGTAATTTAAAAAAATGACTTTAAATGATACTGAAATACATTCAGTATACATTCGTAGAATGTAGCACCTTTCTCAAATAGATTGAGAGGTTGCCAAGGTTTCACAGGGTCTATTCCCTCAACCTTTCATGATAACATATCAATAAGTTTATGAACTATACTACAAAGAAAAGAAATCTTTGTTTATTTAAAGAATAGTTGACGATAATTATTCAAATAAAGTTGACGATAAATAACGGTCTCCTCTATCGCAAATTATAGCTACTATAACGCCTTTGTCTATTGATTTTGCAATTTCTAAAGCACAATACACAGAACCTCCACTACTCATACCTGCAAAAACACCTTCTTTTTCAGCTAATAGTTTTGTTGTTGTTTTTGCAGCTTCTTCTGTGACATCTATTGTAATGTCTACCCTACTTTTATCAAAAAACTTTGGCACGTACTCAGGAGACCACTTTCGAATACCTGGTATTTTAGCCCCTTCTGCTGGTTGTGCTCCTACAATTACAATTTCTTTATTTTGTTCTTTTAAAAATTTTGAAGTACCCATAATTGTTCCTGTGGTACCCATAGTAGCAACAAAATGAGTTATTGTTTTATGAGTTGCATCCCATATTTCTGGTCCTGTTGTTTTATAATGTGCTTTCCAATTGTCGTCATTCTCAAACTGATTTAAAAGCACATAACCTTTTTCATCTCTTAATTTATAAGCCAAATCTCTAGAACCTTCAATACCTGTAGCTGCTGGAGTTAAAATAACTTCTGCACCATAAGCTTTCATTGTTTTTACACGTTCTTCTGTGGCGTTTTCTGGCATAATTAATACCATATGTAAACCCATAAGTTGTGCAATAAAAGCCAATGCAATTCCTGTATTACCACTTGTAGCTTCGACTAATGTGCCTCCTTTTTTAATATCACCTCTTTTTAATGCTTCATTAATCATATTAAAAGCAGCTCTATCTTTTACGCTTCCTCCAGGATTATTACCCTCTAACTTTAAAAGTAAGGTGACGTCTTTTTTATTAAAAATATGCTGAACTTCTATTAAAGGAGTATTGCCAATAAAATTTAAAATGGTGTTTTTTTGCATTGCTGTTATTTTTTAAAAAAGATCTTATTTTTTGCTTGAACAGTAACTACAGAATTTTCTGGTAACGATTCTGTAATGCATACGTTTGCACCAATTACTGAGTTAGCACCAATAACTACATCACCTCCTAAAATTGTAGCATTTGCATAAATAACTACATCATTCTCTATGGTGGGATGCCTTTTTGTTTCTGCTAAACTCTTTTTTACTTGAATACCTCCTAAGGTAACACCTTGAAATATTTTTACATGATTTTTAATTACGGTGGTTTCTCCAATGACTATACCTGTGGCATGGTCTATAAAAAAAGACTCACCAATTTCTGCTCCAGGATGAATATCTGTACCAGTTACACCATGTGCAAACTCACTCATCATTCTTGGTAAAATGGGTATGTTTTGATGTAAAAGTTGATGACTTAACCTATACACTATAATTGCATAAAAACCAGGATATGCCAAATAAATTTCTTCTAAACTTTTTGCTGCTGGATCACTATTTAAAGCTGCAAGTGCATCTAAATCTAGTTTAGCTCTTATTTCTTTAAAAGAAGCTGTAAAATCTAACCAATAACTATCTTTATGTTCTATGTTTAACCTCTCTAAAATTATATAGAATTTTTCTTGAGATTTAGGCAAGTATTCTTTACTGTAATAAGTATCAAATAAACAATTGATAATTTCTCTGGTAAACACCTCTACTGCATTTCTTAAACACATGCTGTATGATTTAGGTGTGGTATCTAATCTTGTAACCGTTTGCATATGTATGTATTTAAGATTCTGGAGCCAATTCTATCTCTAATCCTTCTAAGGCTGGTGTAATTTGAATTTGACAACCTAACCTGCTATTGTCTTCTACATAAAAAGCTTCTGCTAACATGGCATCTTCATCATCTGACATTTCCGGTAACTCATGATTCGATTTTATATAACACTGGCAAGATGCACACATGGCCATACCTCCGCAAACACCTATAGTACCCTCTTCTGCTAATTCATAAGAACGTACAACTTCCATTAAATTCATAGCCATATCTGTTGGTGCCACAACATCGTGAGTTACACCATTTCTATCTGTAATTTTTAAATTTACATCATTCATGTGTCAAATTTTTTGCAAAGTTAGCAAACCAATTCTAAAAAGTTTTGCCAAAAGTAAATTGAATAGGAACAGCAACACCTGCATTATCAGAAAATATATTACCATTAGAATAATGCATAATGCGCAACTCTGCATTATATTTTCTGTTTTTTCCAAAGAAAACACCAAAACCCATGGTGTCTTGATAGGTTACATTTGTACCAGAATCAAAGTTATCCATTATACTTTTTGTAATATAAGTGGGCCCTATGATAGAGTAGTTTGTGTAAAAATCATAGCCTTTTCTTCTTAATAAATAGAAACGTAATACAGGAAAAATTGAAAAGGCAAATACATCTTCTTTTCCAGCAGTTTGAAAATAGGTAGTACTAACACCCCAATCTAAAGAGAAGATTTTTTCTGATCTATAAATAAGCCTTTGATATGTTAACGATACTGAATGTTGTGCTTTAATATCGCCCAACCAAAAAACAGGTACTCCAAAACTTTGAAAATTTCCTACATTCATATTCATAGAAAAGAACTCGTTCATACCATACCCAATAGCTCCAGTACCATAACTAATTTGAAATATGTTTTTTGGAAAAAAATATTGATTATTTGCATAATCATTTGCAGTTTTATCATCCACTTGTTGCAAGTGGTATTCGAAACCTAAAGAAGCTTGAGAAATTGAAGGCTGATTGTATGTCTCTGATTTTGGTATAAAGGTGCCATTTGCAGATAATCGCCATTTTTTACTCAACCAATATTGCACACCAAAACCATAAATTAGACTTGCAAAATGAGCATCATCATAAACCACATTATTACCTATAGAAAAGCCCACTCTAGTTACATTTGCAATACCAGCTTCTGCGTAAATTGAGGTTTTATCAGAAATTGTAAAGTCTCTTTTTAAAGATAAAGACCAAGCATTAATCCAAACACTATTTTCGTAACCAATATTATTTATATTATCATATTTAAACCAAGAAGCAGGTCTCATAGTACCAAACTGAACAGCCCAATCTTTTGCAAATTTATGTCCTAATAACATTCTGCCAGAAAAGCGATTTTTACTTACTGTTTCTGATTGATAACCTGGAGCTAAATTATCATTCGTAAAAGGATAAAAAATGCCTCCAAAATTTATACTGTAATAAGAATTGGCAAGAAAATTTGTGAATTGAGTTTTTGGATTTTCTTTTTTTTGGCCTACTACTCTAAAAGAGGAAATGATTAAAAGTAAAACTAATAAAACTCTTTTTAGCATATAATATATTTAGTCGGCTTTAAAAGCATCAACTAAATTAAACAAAATCTTGTAAATCTAGTTTGTTGTATGCGACTTTTCTTGTCTATAAAAAGTGGCTTGCACATAATCGTCTGCATTACCAGAATTGTTACCTTGATATAAACCTGCTTTAAAAGATTATGCTGTTAAGGCTTGTTGTAAGTCGTTTATAATATCTTCAACATTTTCTAAACCTACAGAAATCCTTACTAAACCATTTGTAATACCTACTTCTAAACGTTCTTCTTCAGATAATTTACCATGAGTTGTAGAGGAAGGATGTGTTACTATAGTTCTAGTGTCTCCTAAATTTGCAGATAGTGAGCACATTTTAATGTTATTTAAAAATTTTCTACCAGAAGCTAAGCCTCCTTTAATTTCAAAAGCAACAATATTTCCTCCTAATTTCATTTGCTGTTTAGCTGTATGGTACTGAGGATGTGATTTTAAGAAAGGATATTTTACGAATTCTACTTGTTTATGCTCTTCTAAAAATTGAGCTACTTTTAGTGCATTTTCGCAATGTTTTTCTACTCTTATAGCTAAAGTTTCTAAACTTTTAGACAAGACCCATGCATTAAATGGCGACATTGCTGGCCCTGTATTTCTAGCAAATAAATAGATTTCTCTTATCAAATCTGACTTACCCACAGTTACCCCACCTAAAACTCGACCTTGACCATCGATTAATTTTGTTGCAGAATGTATTACTAAATCTGCTCCGAATTTTATAGGCTGTTGAATGTAAGGTGTTGCGAAACAATTGTCTACAATAAATATTAAGTTGTGTTTTTTGGCGATGTTACCTATTACCTCTAAATCTAAAATATCTACTGCAGGGTTTGTAGGTGTTTCAATGTAAAGAATCTTCGTGTTTTCTTGAATTAAACTCTCTACTCTATCAACTTCATCTACCTTAAAATAAGAGGTTTCTATATTCCATTTAGGCAAATATTTAGTAAACATACTATGTGTTGAACCAAATACAGATCTACAAGAAACAATATGATCGCCAGCATTTAGTAACGCAGCAAAAGAAGAAAAAATAGCAGACATACCTGTTGCAAAAGCATAACCAGCCTCAGCACCTTCCATAGCTACAATTTTATCTACAAACTCAGTGGTATTTGGGTTTGTAAAACGGCTATATAAATTACGTTGCTTCTCTTCTGCAAAAGAAGCACGCATATCTTCTGCATCATCAAAAACAAAACTTGATGTTAAATATAAAGGTGTAGAATGTTCAGAATACTGAGTTCTCTCTGTTTGGTTTCTTATGGCTTGGGTTTCGAAATTTTTCATTTTTTTTTGGTTGATGGTTTGTGGTTACTTGTTGATTGTTTTTAGTTCTTAGTTATTGGTTTATGGTTAGTGTTTACAAATATGAACCAACAAGCAATATTAAATAACTAAATTGCTAATCTTAAAATATCACCAAAAACACCTCTTGCAGTTACATTAGCTCCTGCACCTGCACCTTGTATTACAATGGGTTGATTACCATAAGATTCTGTATAAATCTCAAAAATAGCATCAGAACCTTGTAAAGAACCCAAAGGAGTGTTTTTAGGTGTTGATATTAATTTTACTTCTAAATTTCCTTTTTCTTTTGATAAATCTCCACTTAATTCACCTATATATCTTAATACATGATTTGGTTTTTGAGCATCTTTAAGCGTTTGATATTCTTGATTCATTAGTGCTAAATTGTCAAGAAAATTTTTAACAGAGCCATTTCTTAATTGTTCTGGAATTAAGTTTTTAATGTCAACTTCATTCAACTCGTTTTTTAAATCTAATTCTCTTGCTAAAATCAATAGTTTCCTTGCAACATCATTACCTCCTAAATCTTCTCTAGGGTCTGGCTCTGTAAAACCTTTTTGAATCGCTTCTTTAAGCACCTCTGAAAAAGAAACATCTTGTGATGAAAATGTATTAAATAAATAACTTAAAGAACCCGAAAAAACGCCTCTAATTTTTGTGATATTTTCTCCAGATTCATGCAATAAACGAATGGTATCTATTAAAGGTAACCCTGCACCCACATTGGTTTCGTATAAATATTGTTTTTTTTGTTCTTTTAGTTTTGCACGCAACTCTTTATAAAAATCAAAAGACAACGTATTTGCTATTTTATTGCAAGAAACCAAATCAAATCCTGCTTCTATTAACGGAATGTAGTTTGAAACAAAGGTTTTACTAGCAGTATTATCTACAGCAATTAAATTTTCGAAATGATGGTCTTTTGCAAAGTTGATAACATCTTGTACAGTTGCATTTGAATGCCCTTTATCTTCTAAGTCTTGTTCCCAACTTTTAGAAACCCCTCTAGACGTTAATAATACTTTTTTAGAGTTAGCTACAGCAAAAATATGTAACTGTATTTTTCGTCTTTCTAATATAGAAGTTGCATTGTCTATTATTTGATGTATAAGAGTACTACCCACTAATCCTTTACCAAAAATGGCAATATTTATTTTTTTATTGACTCCGAAAACTTGACCATGAATTACATTAACAGCTTTATGTAATTCTTCTTTTTTAACCACCAAGCTTACATTTTTACCTGTAATGGTATTATTAAATAACACAGGTATGATATGGTTTTTAATTAAAGCATTATATGGGTGATGAAACTCACTTAAATCTTGACCAATAATAGAAATTACAGCAACATTTTTTGTGACAGAAATTTGATTTACATCTTGCGAATAAAAGTCGTTTTCGAATTCGTTTTCTAAGGCTAACACAGCTTCTTCTGCATGGTTAGCATTAATAATAAGACCTATACCTCTTTCTGATGAGCCTTGAGAAATAATACTAACACTAATGTTTTTATGGCTTAACGCTTTAAAAATACGAGCATCTACCCCTACTTTACCTAACAAACCTCTACCCTCGAAATTTAAAAGAGCCACATTATTAATTGTAGAAATAGAAGTAATTCCTTTAGATGAAGACTCAGCAGTTATTAAAGTTCCTTTGTCTTCTGGATTAAACGTATTTAAAATTCTAAGGTTAATATTCTTCTCTAATAAGGGGATGATTGTTTTAGCATGTAATATAGATGCTCCAAAATTTGCCAATTCATTAGCTTCTGAATAAGAAAGCTGTGAAATCTTTTTGGCATCTGAAACCAAATCTGGATTGGCAGTATAAATACCACTTACATGTGTATAATTTTGTAATTCTTCTGCATCTAAATAATTGGCTAAAAGTGCAGCTGTATAGTTGCTTCCATTTCTACCCAAAGTAGTAGTTTCTCCTTTTTTATTTGAAGCGATAAAGCCAGTTACAATATTTATTGAGTTTTTATTCTTTTTAAAATATTCAGTAACATTTTCTTTAGAAATAGACTGTATTGGTTTTGCGTTTCCAAAAGATTCATCTGTAACAATAATTGCTCTAGCATCTACAACATTTACCTCTATTTTTAAATCTTTTAATAAGCTCGAAAGTAGCTTAGCAGCAAGTAATTCGCCTTGTGCCAACACTTCATCTTTAATTTTTTGGCTATAATCACCTAATAAAGAGACACCCTCAAAAATAGTTTCTAATTTTAAAAATTCAATTGATAAATCGACTTTAGAATTTGGTTTTTGTTGATATTCTTTAAACTTAATAAAGCTAGACAAGTACTCTTTTTTTAGAGCTGCTTTTTCTAAAATATTTTCTAATTGATTAGTAGCATTTCCTCTAGCAGAAACTACTACTGTAAAATTTTCTCCGTTTTTATATTTTTTAGAAATAATGTTTAAAACATTTTCTAGACCAGCATCATTTGCAAGAGATTTACCCCCAAACTTAATCACCTTCATCTTTTGCTTTTTGTAATCTTTATTAAAAATTGGTTCTATTATTTTTTGTAATTGATTGTATTCTATTAAAAATGCATCATGACCATGAACAGAATTAATTTCGTTATAGGTAACATTGGGTTTATTTAATGCCATTAATTTTTGTGTTTCTCTGTTTTCTTCTGCTGTAAAAAACAAATCTGAGTCTACACCAATAATGTGTATATCTGCTTCAATAGCATCTAGAATAGCTGCACTTTTTTCTCCATTATTGGTAACATCAATGGTTTTTAATAATTGATTCATTAACTTATAGGAAGACAATTGAAAACGCTCTTGTAATTTTTTTCCATGATGCAACAACCAACTTTCTATATTAAAAATTTCTAATTCTTTATTTTTTGTTCTATGAAAACGCTCTTTAAAAGATTCTGGTGTTCTGTAACACAACATGGCATGCATACGAGCATCATGCACAGGGTTTTTAGAATTTACTAAAAACTGTTCTTGTATTTGGCAGTTTGCAATTAACCAATCTGTAGATTTCCAATCTGTGGCAACAGGAATAAAATGTTTGGTGATTTTATTGTTTAAAACAACCATTTCCCAAGCAATACCACCCCCTAAAGAACCTCCAATTAAAGCAAATAAATGCGTAATATTTAATTGCTGTAATCCTTCTAAAAACAACCTAGCAATATCTCTAGCTATAAAGCTTTTATAATCGTCAATAATAAAACCATCAAAACCATTACCAGGAATATTAAATGCTAAAACAGTATACTTCTGCGTATTAATTGTTTTATTTTCTCCAATAATTGCTGACCACCAACCTTCTTTTCCTGCTACATTACTATTACCAGTTAATGCATGGTTTACCAAAACAATAGGAGCAGTACCTAATTGTAACCCAAATAATTGATAACTCAGTTTAATGTTTTCAAATTGAGTACCACTTTCTGTTGTAAAGTGCTTTAGTATGATATGATGTAATGAATGTTTCAAACAATATATTTTTTGAGCCTTTCTAAAAAAAAGAAAGGCTCAATGAATTAAAATTACACTAATACTTCTTGTGGTATTTTGGCAAAAGCCTCTTTTAAATCGGTCTTTAAATCTTCTATATCTTCTATACCAACAGACAGTCGTATTAAATCTGATGTTACTCCTGCACTTTCTTGCTGAGCTTCATTTAATTGCTGATGAGTTGTACTTGATGGATGAATAATTAAAGATTTTGTATCTCCAATATTTGCTAATAATGAAAACACTTTAGTTTCATTTGCAATAGTTTTTGCTGCTTCAAAACCTCCTTTAGCACCAAAAGTTACTATACCACTTTGTCCATTAGCTAAATACTTTTTTGCTAAAGCATTGTATTTACTACTTTCTAAACCAGGGTAATTTACCCAAGCAACTTCTTCTTGTGCCTCAAGCCATTTTGCTAATGCTAAAGCATTTTCTGAATGTTGTTTTATTCTTACAGATAAAGTTTCTAAACCTTGAATAATATTAAATGCATTTGTTGGGCTTATGGCACCACCAAAATCACGTAAACCCTCTAAAATCAACTTAAAAGTAAATGAGGCAGCACCTAATGTTTCGTAGTATTTTAAACCATGATATCCTGCTGAAGGTTCAGTAAATTCTGGGAATTTACCACTAGACCAATCAAAAGTTCCTGCATCTATTATAGCACCTCCTAAAGAATTTCCTTGACCACCAATATATTTTGTAAGAGAATGAATTACAATATCTGCACCATGCTTTATAGGATTTAATAATGCAGGTGTAGCCACTGTATTATCTACAATAAAAGGTACCCTAGCTGCTTTTGCATGTGTAGCAATCTCTTCTAAATCTAATACATCTAATTTTGGATTTCCTAACGATTCAACAAAAAAGGCTCTAGTATTTTCTTGAACAGCTTCTGCAAAATTTTCTGGGTTTGAGGCATCTACAAAAGTAGTTGTAATGCCAAATCTTGGTAAAGTTACACTTAATAGATTATAAGTACCTCCATACAAACTACTTGAAGCTACAATATGGTCTCCTGCTTTTAATAGGGTTAATAATCCTGTAGAAATTGCTGCTGTACCAGATGCAAAAACAACAGCACCTATACCACCTTCAATTGCAGCCAAACGTTCTTGCAAAATTTGATTTGTTGGGTTGTTTAAACGTGTGTAAATAAACCCTAATTCTTGTAATGAAAAAAGATTTGCTGCATGATCTGCATCATTAAAAACATAAGATGTAGTTTGGTAAATTGGAACAGCTCTTGCCCCTCCATTTGATTTTACATCATGACCTGCGTGCAACGCATTCGTTGCTAATTTTTGTGTACTCATTTTTCTATTTTTTTGAGTTAATAAATAATTAAAACAAAAGTCAAATGCATCATAAATATGATGTACTTAAAAGAAAAATGTTAAAAAGAAAAATAAGAATAGCCAGAACTAGCATATTCTTTTTTTGTTATCTATCCATTCTCAAATTTGAGATACTAAAACTAGTTTAGTATTTGGGTAGAATTTAGCACCTTCTTTATTGCTAAAGGGTTGCTAAGGCTTCATTGGGTCTAATCCCTCCACCTTTCTTGATAACATTTCAATAAGTTATTGAACTTTGTGAGTACAAATATTGCAACAGAAAAATTTAATATCCAAATAAAAAGAAGTTAATTTTATTTTAATTATCGATTTCAATTAATTTTTATACATTTTTTAAAGTATCTATAAATTTTAGTTAAAAATTCGTTTCGTTTTAGAATTATCACTTAAATTTGCAGTCGAATTTAAGAGGAAAAATTTGAACTGATTGCAACCTCAATAAAAAATGCTAAAGCAGTAATTTCCTACTTCTTTTAGCGACAAAGCAATCATTTTTAAATAAAAACAATTAAAATAAAATTGAATTATGTCGTATTTATTTACTTCAGAAAGTGTATCAGAAGGACATCCAGATAAAGTAGCAGACCAAATCTCTGATGCTTTAATAGACAATTTTTTAGCCTTTGATAAAACTAGTAAAGTGGCTTGTGAAACTTTAGTAACTACTGGTCAAGTGGTATTAGCAGGTGAAGTTAAATCTGATACTTATTTAGATGTTCAAAAAATAGCTAGAGACGTTATTAACAAAATAGGATATACTAAAGGAGAATATATGTTTGATGGTAATTCATGTGGAGTATTGTCTGCCATTCATGAACAATCACCAGATATTAATCAAGGAGTAGATAAAGCAAACCCAGAAGAACAAGGTGCTGGAGACCAAGGTATGATGTTTGGTTATGCAACAGATGAAACTGAAAACTATATGCCTTTAGCCTTAGAATTGTCTCATAGACTATTAAAGGAATTAGCAGAAATACGAAGAGAGAATAAAGACATTACTTACCTTAGACCAGACGCAAAAAGTCAGGTAACTATTGAGTATTCTGATGATAATATCCCTCAAAGAATTGATGCCATAGTAATTTCTACACAACATGATGATTTTGACAAAAGTGAAGCAGTAATGTTAGCAAAAATCAAAAAAGATATTGTTGAAATTTTGATTCCAAGAGTTATTGCAAAGTTACCTGCTCATATTCAAAAATTATTCACAGACGACATTACTTATCATATTAATCCCACAGGAATTTTTGTAATTGGTGGTCCTCATGGAGATACTGGCTTAACAGGTCGTAAAATTATTGTAGATACATATGGAGGTAAAGGCGCACATGGTGGAGGTGCTTTTTCTGGAAAAGACCCTAGTAAAGTAGATAGATCTGGCGCTTATGCAACTAGACATATTGCAAAAAACTTAGTAGCTGCTGGCCTTTGTAAAGAAGTTTTGGTACAAGTTTCTTATGCCATTGGTGTAGCAAAACCAACAAGTATACATGTAGATACTTACGGAACTGCAACTGTTAATTTAACAGATGGAGAAATTAGTAGAAAGGTAGAAGAGATTTTTGATATGCGTCCTTACTTTATAGAACAAAGACTTAAATTAAGAACACCTATCTATTCTGAAACTGCTGCTTATGGACATATGGGAAGAACTCCAGAGGTAAAAACAGTTACTTTTACAAATCCAATGGGAGAAACTGTTTCTGAAGAAGTTGAAACGTTTACTTGGGAAAAATTAGATTATGTAGATAAAGTAAAACAAGTTTTTCAACTTTAAAATCATAAATAGTATTACAAAACAAGCCTTTAGAAATTCTAAAGGCTTTTTTTATGTTAATTATTTTTTTGGCTTTAACAATTTATTAAGAATTCTACCTTTTTAGTTTCCGTAATTTCGGGGGCAATTCAAACATAAATTAATTATGACAAAAAAAGTACTATCGCAACTTCTTTTAGTTGCATTCGTTTTTGCTTTTTCTTTAGATGCTGAGGCTCAAAAAAAGAAGAAAAGAAGTAAAAAAGATGATAAAAAAGCTGTGGCTGTAAAACCAAAGCCAAAACCAAAACCTAAAAAAGGTGCAATACAACCTTATGGGAAAGTGGTAACTAAAGACATGAAGACTGATGATGGTCTTTTTAAAGTGCATTCAAAAGACAATGCTTACCTATTTGAAATTCCGGATTCTTTATTAGAAAGAGAAATGCTAATGGTAACTAGAATTGCTAAAACTGCAAGCGGAATTGGTTTTGGTGGTGGAAAAACTAACACACAAGTTTTACGTTGGCAACGTAAAGACAAACAAGTTTTATTAAGAATTGTATCTCATCAAGTAGTTGCAGATACTATTTTACCAGTTCATGAAGCTGTAGTAAATTCTAACTTTGAACCTGTTTTATATTCTTTTCCTATAAAAGCTTATAATAAAGACACTACTGGTGTTGTTATAGACGCTACTAAATTACTAACAGAAGATATTAAGCCATTAGGTTTCCCTCAATCTTACAGAACTAGATATAGAGCAACTCGTTTAGATAAGTCTAGATCTTACGTAGAAAGAGTAAGTAGTTACCCAGAAAACATTGAATTACGTCATGTAAAAACTTATTTTGCATCTAACCCACCAAGTAATCGTAGTGTTGGTTCTATTTCTGTTGAAATGAGTAACTCTATGATTTTATTACCTAAGGTACCTATGAAACGTCGTTATTTTGACGAACGTGTTGGATGGTTTGCTAGAGGACAAACTGACTACGGTTTAGACGCTCAGAAAAGTAAAACTGTAACTTACTTAGACAGATGGAGATTAGAAGTAAAAGATGAAGATATTGAGAAGTTTAAGAGAGGAGAATTAGTAGTACCAAAAAAACAAATTGTTTACTATATAGATAGAGCTACACCAGAAGTGTGGAGAAAGTATATAAAGCAAGGTATAGAAGATTGGCAAGTTGCTTTTGAAGCAGCTGGTTTTAAAGAAGCTATTATTGCAAAAGATCCACCAACAAAAGAAGAAGATCCAGACTGGTCTCCAGAAGATGTTCGTTATTCTGTTGTTAGATATTTAGCTTCTCCAATTCCAAATGCAAACGGACCTCACGTAAGTGACCCACGTTCTGGAGAAATTTTAGAATCTGATATTAACTGGTATCATAATGTAATGTCATTACTTAGAAACTGGTTCTTTGTTCAAACTGCTGCTATTAATCCAGAAGCACAGTCTACTGAATTTAAAGATGAAATTATGGGACGTTTAATTCGTTTTGTATCATCTCATGAAGTTGGGCATACTTTAGGATTACCTCATAACATGGGAAGTTCTGTTGCTTATCCTGTAGATTCTTTACGTTCTGCAACATTTACAAAAAAATACGGAACAGCACCTTCTATTATGGATTATGCTCGTTTTAATTATGTGGCACAGCCAGAAGATAAAGGTGTTGCTTTAATGCCAGATATTGGAGTATATGATAAATATGCTATTGCTTGGGGTTATAGACCAATTTTTGATAAAACTGCTAAAGAAGAAAAGCCAATTTTAGATTCTTGGATTTTAGAACATGCTGGAGACCCAATGTATCGTTTTGGACATCAACAAGCAGGTGGTGTTGTAGACCCTAGTTCTCAAACAGAAGATTTAGGTGATGATGCTATGAAAGCTAGTATGTATGGTATTAAAAACCTAAAAAGAATTTTACCTAAATTAGAAGATTGGACTACTAAAAAAGGTGAAACTTACGAAGAAATGGCAACTATGTATGGTCAAGTTTTAGGTCAGTTTAGTAGATACATGGGACACGTTGCTGCTAATGTTGGTGGTGTTTACGAATACTACAAAACAGCAGACCAAGATGGAGCTGTATATACGCATGTACCAAAAGATCATCAAAGAAATGCAGTTAAGTTTTTAAATGAGCAATTATTTAAGACACCAACTTGGATGATTGATAAAAACATTTTTAGTAAAACAGGTTTTTCTGGAAACATAGAACGTATTAACTCTATTCAAACAAGAGGGTTAAATGGTGTTTTAAGCCCTGGAAAAATGGCACGTATGATTGAAAATGAAACACTTAATGGAAATGATGCTTATAAAATAACTACATTGTTTTACGATTTAAGAAGAGGTGTTTGGAGTGAGTTATACAATGGAAAAACTATTGATACTTACAGAAGAAACTTACAAAGAGCTCATATTGAGCGTTTAGATTATTTGTTAAACGACGCTAAAAGTCAAAGAGGTTTTAATGCTGGATACTTAAAAAGAAGTACAGTAAACATTGACCAATCTGATATTAAAGCTATGGTTCGTGGAGAATTAAATCGTTTAAAAAGAGATATCAAAGCTAATGTTGGTAAAGCAGCAAACACAGTTTCTAAATATCACTTACAAGATGCTTTAGCTAGAATAGACATGGCTTTAGATCCAAAATAGTAAAACATTATTTTTACACATTTAAAACCTCGCAATTTTGCGAGGTTTTTTTTATAAATAAGTTCTTATATTTAGTGTAAAAGAAACTGGGTAAATTTTCTTTATTATAATGCTACTACTTATAAAAAATTGAACATAAATGATTGCTAAATATTACGACTTAAAAAACTTAAAAGGAGATATTACAGGAGGCTTAGTAGCTGGTGTTGTTGCTTTACCTTTAGCCTTAGCCTTTGGTGTACAATCTGGTTTAGGAGCTATAGCTGGTTTATATGGTGCAATTGCTGTTGGTATTTTTGCTGCTATTTTTGGAGGCACTAAAACACAAGCTAGTGGACCAACAGGACCCATGACTGTAGTTTCTGCTGCATTAGTTGCCTCTGCAATTGATACTACAGGTAGTTTACAAGCAGCCATGCCCATAATAGTTGCCACATTTTTATTGGGTGGTATTTTTCAAATTGTATTTGGATTCTTAAATATTGCTGGTTATGTAAAGTACTTTCCTTATCCTGTAGTTTCTGGTTTTATGAGTGGTGTAGGTTTAATTATTATCATACTTCAACTATTTCCATTTGCAGGTTTATCTTCAGCAAAATCGACTTGGTTAGTATTACAAGATTTACCAAGATTATTCACAGATTTTAATGTTAATGCACTCTTATTGGGTTTATTAACTGTAATTATTTATTACGTTTTTCCTTATATATCTAAAGCAATACCTAGTGCTCTTGTAGCTTTAGTTGTTGCGTCTGTAGCGAGTTTCTTTTTAAATTGGGATGTACCATTAATTGGAGAAATCCCTTCTGGCTTACCAAGTTTACAAGTAGATGGTATATTTAGTATAGACGCAAGTGCTTATTCTCTAATTTTAGAGTATGCAATAGTCTTAGCAGTTTTAGGCTCTATAGATTCATTACTAACATCTGTTATAGCAGATAATATGACCAAAACAAAACACAATAGTAATAGAGAATTAATAGGACAAGGAATTGGTAATGCAATAGCAGGTATTTTAGGAGGTATACCAGGAGCTGGTGCTACTAAAGGAACAGTAATCAATATAAATAGTGGAGGTAAAACAAGACTTTCTGGAACCATACATGGTTTATTTTTATTAGCTGTTTTATTAGGCTTAAGTAAACTAGCTGCATACATTCCTCTTTCAGTTTTAGCAGGGTTATTAATACCTATTGCATTTAAAATTATAGATGCTAAAGGCTTTAAACATTTATTGGTTGTTCCTAAATCTGATGCAATTGTACTTATCATTGTATTATTAATAACCACGTTTGGTAGTTTAATTCAAGCAGTTGGTATTGGGTTGCTTTTGGCTTCGTTATTATTTATGAAACAAGCTAGTGATATTGCAGAAGAAGGATTAGAAGTAGGAACATTGGCTGGGTTTAAAGGAGAGAAACCTTGGCAAGATGAATTAGAGTTCTATGAAAAATATAAAGACAAAGTCTATATTAAGCACTTGTATGGTCCTTTGTTTTTTGGATTTACATCTCATTTTCAAGAGGAAATAAAAAACATACCAAAAGAAGTAAAAGCTTTAATCATTAGAATGGATAGAGTGCCTTATATAGATCAATCTGGTTTATATGCACTTGAAAATGCTATCTTAGATTTAGAACAAAGAAATATTATGGTTTTATTAATAGATGTTGATGAACAACCTTGTGATAAATTAAAATCTATTGATATTATTCCTGATTTAATTGCTGAAGACCATATTTTTAATACAGTTGAAGAAGCTTTTGTGTTTTTAAAAACTGAATTAATAAAGTAAGGATGGTCTAATTTTTGTAAATAAAAATTAAATCCAATTCTATTGAAAACAAAACCTTTTTTCTTTTTTACTTTACTTTTTATCTTTCAAATTACATTTAGCCAAGTAGATAATACTAAGGTTTTTCAACTGTTAGATAAAGAAACTAAGCAACCTATAGCATTTGCTACTATTATGCTTAAAAGTAAAAATAGAGGTACACATGCAGATACAGAAGGTTTTTTTGAAATACCATTAAAGTATATTAGAGATTACACCATACATATAACCTCTATTGGATACATTTCAAAAGAAATACAACTTTCTAAAATAACATTTTCATCAGTAACTATTTTATACTTAGAGCCAGCTAATACAGTTTTAGATGAGGTAGTTATAAGAAGTAAAAAAAAGAAAGAAAAGCGAATTTTAGCCTACAGTATTGTAAAAAAAGCCATTGCAAATATTCCTAAAAACTATCCTACAAAACCTTACTCTTATATTGGGTATTATAGAGATTATCAGCAACCCGTAAATCAAGAATATAAAAAGTTTGTAAATGCTAAAGAAGATATAGACTATATAAATTTACATGAAGGCATTATAGAAGTTTTTGACGCTGGTTTTGGTACAAATCAATTAACAAATAAGCAAAATCAAACTGTATTAAGAAGCTTTATAACAAATACCGATTTTAGAGTTGATAGTACTTTAACTGTACCTTATGATAATGAGTCTAAAAAGTTTTCAGATAACTATAAAGTTACTCCTTTAGGTGGTAACGAATTAAACTTATTAAACTTGGTAAATGCTGTTCGAAATTATGATAAAATGTCTTTTTCATTTGCTAATATTTTTGAGAGAGACTTTTTAGAAAATCATACATTTAGAGTAAAAAAGATACAATATTTAGATGGTAAAACACTTTATGAAATAAACCTTAAAACAAAAAAAACAAATTTTAGAAATCGATATTTTGCTTCAGGTAAAATTTATATTGATAAAGAAAGATTTGCCATTTATAAATTAAATTACAATTTATATTATGGCAATATAAACAACTTGCAGTATGCTATAACAACAGAGTTTTCTGAGAAAAATTCTAAAATGTTTTTAAACTATATTACTTTTAATAACCAATTTATTGCAAGAAGTAGTAACTATTTTAAGGTTGACAAGGTAAAATTAAACATAAACTCTTTTGCATTTAAAGTAGAATTTAACAAAGATGTAAATTTAGAGACTTTAAAACCATTTAAAAGAAAATTTAAAGCTACTTATAAAAATAAATTTTTAAAAATAGATAGAGTTACTATGCTAGATAGCAAGACCTTAATGGTTTATTTAGACACTTCACAAGTCTATATTTTAGATAATAAAAATGAAAAGTCATTTATTACAGATTTTAATTTTGAAGTAAGAAATATCAAAGATGTGTTTGGTTACACCATTAATAAAAAGGTGAATTTAAAATTTAACCAGTATAGAGAGTTATTTGTACAAGAACTATTTACTAATAAAGATTTACCATTAAATACCTCTTTTGTAAATAAAATGAAACCTTTATCTGAATCTAAAATTGAATCGTTAAATATTGCAGATCAATATTGGATAAACTCACCACTTAAAAAAGGAAAGAAAGAGTAGAAATTACTTTAACCTAAACTCCATATAAACAGGTAAATGATCTGATGCTTGACCAAATTCATTAAGTACTTTACCTGAAATATATTCAATAGAGTTTTTAGTGTAAAAGATATAGTCTATTCTTTCAAAAGGCTTTTTAGTATCGAAAGTATTTGGCGGATTTTGAAAATTAAAAGCAGCATTACCTGTTTCTTTCATTGCAAAAATCTTTTGAATAATGGCTTGATAATCTCTAGCTCTAGAATTAAAATCACCTAATAAAATAGTTGGATAATCTTGTGCATATTTATTATAAATACCCAAAACTTTCTCAAACTGTTGTACTCTTGTATTTTTATCAAAAGCCTCTAAATGAATATTAATCACAACAACCTCTTTATCATTTAATTCAACCTTTACTATCTGTGCTAAACGTTCTAAATAAAAGGCATCTCTATAAAATGGTTCGCTTTCTACTCTTTGTAAAACAATTCTTTCTTGATTTTTTATAAGATATTTGCTAAGTATAGATTGGCCTGAAATTACTTTTCCAAAATGCATGCTTGGTGGCCAATAAGGAAAAGGTAAATAACGCTCATCCCAATTAACAGTTCTTGCTCTATAATTATACCCTAATGCTGCAATTTTTTCTTCTTGATTTACATGAAAAGATCTTGAAGCATCGTAATCTATTTCTTGAAAAGCTATGATATCTGGATTTATCTTTTTCGTTTCTGTAAGTACTTTTTGTAAATTATTATCAAATAAAGATTGTGGTTTAGCTACAGCTCTATTGTTAGTCATGCCACTTAAATAACCAATATTGTAGGTTGCAATACTAAAAATTGAATCATTTTTAGGTTTAGTAAACTCATCTACAGTTATAATTTTTGCATATTCTTTTTCATCTAAAGTAGATGATGATGCCCAAAAATAAAATACAACTAAGGCTATTATTAATAAAACTAATATTCTAAAAAAGTACTTTACAAATTGTTTCATAAGTTTTCTGGTATATTTTCTGGTGGTTTATCATTTTTAAACTCACTAATCACTTTAGAGATTGATGACTCTAACCTTGCTTTATCTGTATTGTATTTTGGCGATAAATTTGATTTATCTGGAAACTGCTCTATAGTTACAGTTGTAGAAGGGAAAGCAAACTCTACTCCTAATTCTGCAGCTAACTTAATAATGGCAATGTGTAATCTGTGTTTAGATGATTGTTCTACACCCCAAGCTAAGCTTTTAAAATAAACATTAACCATAATTAATAATGCAGAGTCTCCAAAACCTGTAAATTCTACATTATAAGAATCAGATCTAGTTTCTGGATGCTCTATAACAATTTTACGAACTCCATTCACAAAAGCTTCTATTAATTCTGGTGGAGTATCATAACGTAAACCTAAATTGGTATTATATCTTCTGTATAAACGTAAACCTTTATTGTTAATTACAATTTCAGACAACTTACTATTAGGTATTTGATAAACAGAAGTATCTGCAGCACGAACTCTTGTAGATCTAAATCCAACTCTTTCTACTGTACCTACAACTTCACCAGCTTCTATCCAATCATCTATATGAAAAGGTTTGTCTAAAAAAATCATTATAGTACCTATAAGATTTTTTACAGTGTCTTGAGAAGCTAAAGCAAATGCTAAACCACCAATGGTAGCTCCAGCAATTAATGTAGTGGTATCTACACCAAATAAATTTAATAATTTAAAAACTCCAATAACAATTACTAAACCTGTAAAAAAGTTATTTAAAATTGGCACTAATTGATCATCTAGTCTACTATGTGTATTCTCAGTAAATTCTGAATACATCTTCATAACCACCTTTACTAATTTTAAAAAGACATAAATCCAAAATACAGTTTCAACTATATTTAATGCTAAGAATATCCATTTATTAAAAGTGATCGAGAACTGTAAAGAAGGTATAAATAGTTCAATAATATTTATACAAATCAACAAAGCAATTGGGTGAGCTAATTTTTTAAGTTCATTATCTATATCTTTATTTGAAATGTTTTTTAAAACAGATTTATGAATTCTTTGTAAGATAGAAAAAGCAATTTTTTTTACGATGATATAAATAAAGATGTTTAGTATAAACAAAATGATAAATCCTAAAATTTGCCAAATTTCTATAGACCCTATTTTTTTATGCCCAAAAACTGGTATAATTTCTTGAAACTTATCTATGTACCAAGGAAAAACACTATTGTAAATAGCATCTATTTTAGTAATAGTTTCTCTAGAATAATACCACTTGCCCTCTATTTTTTCTAAATAAATTTCGGGCATTCTATCTGGAAACATAATGTATCTAGATACTGCTGTAACTCCAATAGAATCTACATAATTACTATTTATTGGTACTTTAGTAAAGTCTACAAATAAACCTTTACCATCTAAAATTTGTTTAATTTTTATAGCCTTTCTTATGGCTTTTTTATTTTCTAAACCATAAATGGTTTTTGCAGATTTATTAGGTTGATAAGAATCTGGTTGTAAAAAGTAGAGATGTGTATTTAAAGTGGCATTAGGGTTACTTAAATTTACTTTTACTGTATCTAGTAATTGCTCTTGAGCACTTAATAATAAAGGAAAAAAAAGAAAAAGTAATCTTAGTTTTTTCATATTCAATTTTGTTAAATATACGTTAAACACATAACAAATTTAAACCTTTTAAGAATTATGTTGTCAAAGAATTGAAAATAAAAAATAATTAAAAAAGAATATCATGAGAAAATTAGCAAGCATATTAGTTTTAGTTTTTGCCTTTACATTAACAGCAGAAGCACAAAAAATGAGGAAACAAAAAAGACCAAAACTAACTGTAGAACAACAAACAGATTTAGCTGTAAAAAAAATGACGTTAGCTTTAGATTTAACTGAAAAGCAACAGAATCAAATAGAACCTCTTATAAAAGCAAAAGTTTCTAAAAGAAAAGCAATGATGGAAAAGCGTTTAGAAATGAGAAAAAACAACACTAAACCTACTGCAGATGAAATGTATAAAATGCAAGCAGAACGCTTAGATGACCAAATTGCAATGAAAAATAGAATGAAAAATATTCTTAATAAAGAACAATTTGAAAAGTTTGAAAAAATGGCTAGAGGAAGAAAAATGAAAGGAAAAAAAATGATGAAAAAAAGAGGAGCTATGAAGAAAAGAAAAATGCTAAAAGAGCGTAAAGAAGATAACTAATTTTGGTTGATTGGTTGATTAAAAAAGCTCAGTTTCATATCTGAAACTGGGCTTTTATTTTTGTATTATTCTTTAAACCAGCCTGAATATTTTACATAGTTATTCGCAATTCTATCTATTTCACCAGAAATTAATTCTTGTGATATATCTTTCACTTTTTTTGCAGGCACACCTGCATAAATACTTCCAGCTTCAACTCTTGTATTTTTAGTTACCACTGCACCTGCTGCAATAATTGAGTTGCTTTCTACAATACAATCGTCCATAATTATGGCACCCATACCTACCAAAACATTATCATGAATGGTACACCCATGTACAATCGCATTGTGCCCAATTGAAACATTATTACCAATGGTTGTAGGTGATTTTTGATAAGTCGCATGTATAACTGCACCATCTTGAATGTTGACTTTATTGCCAATTTTTATAAAATGTACATCTCCTCTTAATACTGCATTAAACCAAATAGAACATTGTTTTCCTAAAGAAACTTCGCCAACAATAGTGGCATTTTCTGCAACATAACAATCTTCTGGAATTTGTGGGTGTTTGTTATTTACGGGTTTTATGATGGGCATATTTATAGTTTTAATTGGTTCATTTTGGTTTTTAATTAATCATTTAAAATAAGACAACAAATTACTCTTTTGTGATGCAGAAACTACAATTTCTTTTCCATTAGAAACGATAACACTACCTCCTTTTCCTTTTTTGTATTTAGTAATCGCATTTATGTTTACCAAATACGATTTATGAATTCTTACAAATGCATGTTCTTGTAATACTTCTTGAAAATATTTAAGTGTTTTACTCACTAGTTTTTTTGAGCTTGCTAAATGAATTTCTGTATAATTATCATCTGCTTTACAAAACACAATATCATTTACATCTAATACTTCAAAACCATCTTGTTGTGGTATGGTTATTTTACCTTTTACTGTATTGGTTTGTGGTGTTAATATTTGATACTGCAGTTGATTTTCTTTTTCTTTAATTTCTGATACAATATTTACTGCTTTTATGAGCTCGTCTATAGAAATCGGTTTTAGTAAGTAATAACTTGCATCATTGTTTAAAGCTTCTATTGCATAATGGTCGTAAGCAGTAACAAAAACGGTTTCAAAGGTTCTATTTTCTACTTTTTCTAATAAATCAAAAGCATTACCAAAAGGCATTTCTACATCTAAAAACACCAAGTCTAATTCGTTGTTTTTAATCAATTTATAAGCATCATCAATGGTACTTGCTTCACCAATTAAATTTACATTAGGGCAATATTTACCTAAATAATTTCGCAGAATATCTCTACTTATTTGTTCGTCTTCTACAATGATAGCTTTTAGTTTCATATCAATTTTTCTTTAATAACAACTCAACTTTTGTGCCCTCTCCATTTTCTAAAGCATTAGTAACTTTTACAGAAATACGTTCTTTGTACATACTGTTTAGAATGGCTATTCTATTTTTTATAGTACTCATTCCTTTAGATTTCTGTTTTAGCTGATTTTTTGTTTTTAATTCTTGAGACTTTTTTCTTCCTATTCCATCATCAATAATTACAATTGAAACAGTTTCTGAATCTTTTTTTGTGATAGAAATCTCTAAATTCCCTTTTTCTTTTTTATATCGTAAACCATGCCAAATAGCATTTTCTATGTAAGGCTGTAATAACATTGGCGGAATTGAAAATTGATCTAAGCTAATATTTTCATCAACCATTATTTGATAATCAAACTTATCTTTAAATCGATTATGTTCTAGTTTTACATATAATTCTAATAACTCTACTTCTTTTGTAAGTGGTATAAAATCTTCATCAGAATTTTCTAAAACAGAACGCATTAACACAGAGAACTCACTTAAATATCTATTAGCACTTCTTTCATCATTAACAGCTATAAAACTATTTACAGAATTTAATGCATTAAAAATAAAATGCGGATTCATTTGAGAACGCATAGATTTTAAAGCCAATAAATTATTTGCTAATTTTTGTTGCTTATTGGTTCTAAACATAAAATAAGCGAGTAAAGAAATCAATAGTAAACCTCCAAAAAGTGAGTAAATTAAAATGCGTTGTTTTCGATTACTTTCTTCTGATAATTTTTGATCTATATACGCTAAACTAATTTTGCTTTCTGCTAACTCTTTGTCTTTTTCTAAGCTAGTTATTCTATTTTGATTGTCTGCAATTCGTTTAGAAAAACGCTTTACTTGCTGTATTTCTTGTTCTTTTCTTATGTATAAAGAATCTACTAAGGCAACATATTCTTTGTAATTTTTTAATGCATTTACTTCATCACCAAGAGTCGCAAAAGTTTCAGATATTTTACGTGTTGCATCTTTAGCAACCACAATATCTTTATTTCTTTTAGCATCTTCTTTACTCTTTTCTAAATAAGGTAAAGCTTGTTTGTAGTCTTCTTTTTGTATATAAGCGTTCCCTATTTTATAGTTGATTTTCTGAGAGGTAATAGAGTCTTCTTCTTTACTAATTTTTCTATGACTACTATTTAATTGTGCTTTTTGTAAACTCTTTTTTCTTAATTGAATTTCATCATCAAAACGTTGATTTGCATTATAAAAATCAGCTACTTTTTCTTCTTCTTTTAAAGCACGAACAGGACTCTCTTTTTCAGCCAGATTTATCGATTTTTTAAAAAGATTTTCAGCCTCAGAAATTTTACCTTGGGCAGCATAAACATCTGCTATTTTAGAATTTAAATCTGTAATTTTAGGTGTTACCAAATTGTCTTTTGCAATTTGTAAGGCATCTTGATAATTAGTTCTTGCAGTTACTAAATTTTTCTGAGCAAAATTTACATCACCCAATCCTTCAAAAACTTGTATTTCTTGGTAATTACTTAATTTACTATTCTTTAATGAAGTGTAATTTTCTTTACTCTCTTTATATTTTTTTAATAAAAACTGAGTTTTAGCAATAGCAATTTTTGTGTCTATTTCTTCGTTAATTTGATTTGACAATTTATAATTGTATTCAGCCAAATCAAACTGCTTCCAATAGAAATAAATATCTGCTAAGGTCTTATAGGTTTTAGCATTTCTTCTTTTATTTTGATTGTTGGATAGCGCTTTTTCTATAAAAGAAACACTCTTTTCTATATCATTCTTTTTATAGTAATTTGCAGAATCTAGATTTTGTAAATAAGCATCTCCTCTTTTTATTTTTTTTGAAGCATATCTATCTGAAGCATAATTTTCTACAATTATTTTAATATCCTCACTTGAGGTAAGTGTATGATGAACCGTTTCAAAATCTGGATGCGTAACTCTTACATCATCACCTACTTTTGCTGTAACAATATATTTACCTTGTATATCTGGCAAAGAATAGCTCATTCCGTTTACAAAAATAGTGACACCCTTTTTTATAACGTTATTGTTTTCATCAACAATTTTTATTCGAACAGAAAACTCAACTCCTTTTTGAGTAATTATCGTTTGTTGAGAAAATAAAGGAACAATACAGAAAAGTAAAAACGTATATAATATGTTTATTTTTTTTGTCATTACCATTTTCTGTTTTCTTTCTTTCTAAATAAATTACCTATTCTTTTAAAAATATTGGGTTTCTTTTTAACCACAGCATAACCTACAACAACTACTTCTCCTAACAATTCTTCATCTTCTTTTAGTGTTACAACCAAAGGTTTTTTTATTTTTAAAACATCTATTTCTTGCTTTTTATAACCTAAATATGAAAAAACTAAGATAATCGACTTTCTTTTTTTATTGGGTATTTTAATTGAAAAGTTTCCATCAAAATCTGTTTCTGCACTAATTTTTGAGCCTTTTAATGTAATATTCACCCCAGGTAAATCTCCTGATTCATCTCTAACTTTTCCTTTTAAAATGATATCTTGTACTAAAGTGTCATTATTGATAGTAAACTGATTTTTTACCTCAATTTTTTCTATTTGTGCTTTTTTAGATTGAGAATACAAAGGATTTGTTGAAAGTAATGCAGACAATAACGCTAAACCAGCAGCAACTTTAGGCAAACTACTTTTTTGATAATTGTGTATTTCTTTATTTAACTGATCTTCTCTAAACCTACCACATAAATTATTGTTTTTTAAGATTAGATCAGCAATCTCTGTGTTTGTTAATGAGGTAAAATCTATAACTTCTTTACTACAACTTTTGCAAAATTTTCCATTTTCTGTTGGCATCATTTTGCCAAAATCTTCATGACAGGGTTTAGGTACATGTATTTTAAATTTCATAATTATCACTTTAAAATCATGATAAACTTAGGAACAAATTAGCTGTCAAAAAAATCACTAATATCTAATATTAGCTCTTTTTACCTTAAAAAAGCAGGGTTTACGAAATAAGATTTAGCGTTTACTCATTTAAAAAGACACTTTACTCATTCTAACTTTTTTTTGAATTATGTTGGCATTAATATTGAATTGTATTTAGCAACCAAACTTATATGTCTAAGTATCAATTTAAAAAGAAAAAAATCATGAAATCATTAAAATTAAGCGCTGTAATTCTGTTATTACTATTCACTTCTACTTTTAGTTTTGCAGACCATCAACCTAAAAAAAAACAAACTATAAAAGTGGCCTTGTTATTAGATACAAGTAATAGTATGGATGGTTTAATAAATCAAGCAAAAGCGCAACTTTGGGAAATTGTAAACGAACTTTCTTATGCTAAGTATGGCATTCAAAAACCCAATTTAGAAATTGCTTTGTATGAGTATGGAAACTCAAATTTACCTTCTAGAGAAGGCTTTATAAGACAAGTGTTACAGTTTAGTAATGATTTAGATGAAATATCTGAAAAGCTTTTTTCTTTAACTACAAATGGTGGTAATGAGTTTTGTGGGCAAGTGATACAAACTTCTTTAAATGAATTAGATTGGGGTACAAATAAAAATGATTTAAAACTACTTTTTATAGCAGGTAATGAACCTTTTACACAAGGTAAAATCAATTATAAAGAGGCTGTTGCTAATGCAAAAGAAAAAGAAGTTGTAGTAAATACAATTTTTTGTGGAAATTATTCAAACGGAATTTCTGGTATGTGGAAAGATGGTGCAGATTTAGGTGGTGGTGATTATTTAACTATTAATCAGGATGAGAAAATTGTTCACATCATTACACCTTATGATAATGATATTATCATTTTAAACAAAAAATTAAATGGCACTTATATTTATTTTGGAAAAAAGGGATACTCAAACTATAACAAACAAAAAGTACAAGATAGTAATGCAATGCAAATGCAAGAAGCTGTTGCTGTAAAAAGAGCAGTTAGTAAAAGTTCTAGATTGTATAATAATGCAAAATGGGATTTAGTAGATGCTGATAAAAATGGAAAACTTGATTATAAAAAAATTGAAAAAAAGAATTTACCACCAGCTTTACAAAATAAATCTGAAAATGAGATAAAAGCTTATGTTCAATTAAAAGCTAAAGAAAGAGAGGAAATTCAAGAAAAAATTCAAGAATTAAACAGTAAAAGAAGAAAGTATATTGCAAAAAAACAAAAAGAATCTATAAAAAAAGATGACTTAAACAATGTTATGATAAAAGCGATAAAGAGACAAGCAAAATTAAAAAATTACTCTTGGTAATATAGTTAGTTGATTTGTAAAAAAGCCTGTAATTTGTTTACAGGCTTTTATTTTAATTTTAATTTTTGACCAACAGAAATTGTATTATCTGTTAATCCATTAAGCGCTTTTAGTTCAGACACACTTAATCCAAAACGTCTAGATATAGAGTATAAAGTATCTCCTTTTTTTACTTTATAAGATTTAGATTTTGTAATGGTCTCTTTTGTTTTCTTTTCTCTTTTAGGCTTTTCGTATTTAAAGTTTTTCTTCTTTACATCATCAAACTCATATAACTTATAATCTTCTATAATTTTTATTAATTTATTTGGGTATTTTTTATCAGTGGCATACCCTGCTTTTCTTAACCCTTTTGCCCATTTTCTGTAATCTTTGGTACCATAAGAAAATAGAAATGCATAACGTCTTCTCTGTGTTAAAAATTTAGAATGGTCATCAAATGAAGTTTCTACATATTTGTATTTTCTAAAACATTCACCTTTTTCATCATCATCATGATAAACACGTTGACCTTGCCAACCTGTATGACACTTTATCCCAAAATGATTGTTAGATTTCAAAGCCAATTCGCTTCTACCTCTACCAGATTCTAAAATACCCTGAGCTAAAGTTATACTAGCAGGAATTTTATTTTCATGCATTTCATGAACTGCTAAGGGTGCATATTTTCTAATATAAGCGAGTGTATATTTATTTAATTTTGGGTTTTTTCTTTTAAGTTTCTTGGTAATTTCTACCTCATCTACAGAAGGTAATTTTACAGGTTTTTTTTCAACTGAAACAACCTCTGTATTTTTCTTTTTATTTGTTGCATTTTTAGAAGAACCACAAGAAAAAAGTAGTGCTGTACAAAAAAGAGTGATAATTATTTTAAACTTCATTAATAGACAATAATTTCTTTATTTTTCTTTTTTAATTTTTGGTTAAAACCCTCAATTCCTTGAATGCCTCCTGTATGAATTGCTAGAATTTTACTCCCTTTTTTAAATTGATTTTTCTTAATCATATCTAAAATACCAAACATCATTTTACCTGTATAAATTGGATCTAACAAAACACCAGTATCTTTATTAAAATCATTAATAAAACGAATTAACTCATCTGTATATTTTGCATAGCCGCCAAAATGATAGTTAGTTTGTAAACTCCAATTTGATTTTGAGGTATGTTTTTTGATGTCATCAAACAAAAAATCTCCTTTTAAAGCAGGAAAACCTATTACTTTTTGGTGTTTAGATGATGCATTAATTACCCCCGAAATTGTACCACCAGTTCCAACTGCACAACAAATATAATCGAATTTTGCATCACTAACCGTTAAAATTTCTTCACATCCTTTTATAGCTAAATCATTGGTTCCTCCTTCAGGAATTAAATAAAAATCACCATATTTTTCTATTAAAGTATGTATAAAACTATCTTCTAATTTGTTTCTATAAAGCTCTCTTGAAACAAATTCAAATTGCATATTATGTTCATAAGAATTTTTAAGAGTAGTGTTTTTTGATAAGGTATTAGATACATCTAACCCTAATTCCTCACCTCTAATAACACCTATAGTTTTAAAGTCTGTTAAATAACCAGCAACAGCTGTTGCTACAATATGATTTGAAAATGCACCTCCAAAAGTTAGCAGTGTATTTTTATTTGTTTTATTAGCTTCTTGAATATTATATTTTAATTTACGAAACTTATTGCCAGAAACGAAAGGATGAATTTCATCTTCTCTTTTAATATATAATTCAATACCTTTTTCATCCAAAAAAGAAAGTTGAATTTTTTGATTTTTTGAAATAAATTGTTTTGTAAAAAAGGTTTCCGTAAACTTTAATTTTGAATGAATAACAAAAATAAACCATAATTTTTAACAGTAAAGCTATTTGGCTTTTATTTAGAAATTTACGACCTTAGTACACTTATTGTCATGTGCCTATTTTGAAAAACTTACTTTTCTTTTTTTGTTTTTTTTACACTATTTCATTTATTGGGCAAATTACATATATAGAAAATTTTAATGATAAAGGTATACCTATAAATATACCAAATGGCAGTTACTGGAAATACTTTAATGATATTCATCCATATCAAAATACTTGGGAAAAATTTATTCCAGGAGATGGCTTTGCTTATATAAAAGTTGATGCTGACATACATAATGACACAGATACAACATACCCTTATCAAACCATGGTTTTTGGTGGAGCCACAGAAAATCATAGAATTGAAGTTAGAATGAGAGGAGCAGTTGTTGATGGTGGTTTGGTTGGTTTTTTGTTTACCTACTCAGAAAATAGTTTGGGGACAAATTTTAATGAAGTAGATATAGAAGTTGTTGCAAATGATAGAGATGTAGATGTGCATGAAACTTTACCCCCAAATGGATGGACAGATGCTCGTTTTAATAGTTGGAGAAATGCAAGTACAACTACTTTTTTACCAATTACAGGTTCTGCAAAACCAGTTGTAAATGATAAAGGAGAAAAAATATCTTTAATAGATAATGAATTTCATACCTATACAATTGATTGGAGAACAGATCAAGTTGATTTTTATATTGATGGTGTTTTACAAGATTCCTTTAATACTAATATTGCTGCTGGTTGGGGTGAAGTTATTATTGGCTTCAGAAATTTACCTTGGGCTAAAGATTTTAATTGGACAGGTGAACATTACCTAGTTGTAGATTACTTTAAAGTGCAATATTTAAATAGCTTATCTATTAAAGATAATTCTATTTCTAAAATAAAAGATGTAGCTGTCTACCCAAACCCTGCTCAAAATGAATTAAACATTACTAGTAAAGATTTTTATAATATTAATAAAATTGAAATTTTTAATTCACTTGGTAAACGACTGATTTCCTTTTCTGATTATCAGAATAAAATTGATATTTCTAATCTCTCAGCTGGTCTTTATTTAGTAAATACTTATTTTATTGATGGAAGTATCATTACTAAAAAACTGATGAAAAAATAATTGATGAATAAGCTTTTTATCATTCTTTCTGTTTTATTTTTCTCATTTTCTTGTACTACTAAAAACAATGAAAAATTTAATTTAAAAGAAGGAGACATTTTATTTCAAGATAGCGATTGTGGACCTTTTTGTGAGTCTATAGAAAAAGTAACTTTTGGTTATAAAGGATCTAAATTTTCTCATGTAGGAATGGTTATTTACAATGATAGCAATGAACTCATTGTTATAGAAGCCATCTCAGAAGGGGTCGTAAAAACTTCTTTACACGACTTTCTAAATCGTTCTTTTGATACTAAAAATAATCCAAAAGTTGTGGTTGGTAGATTGAAAGAACAACATCAAAACTTACTAAAAAAAGCTATAGAGTTTTCTAAAACTAAATTAGGTTTAGCCTATGATGAAGTTTTTGATATTACCAATAATAAATACTACTGCTCTGAATTAATTTATGATTCGTTCAAATTTGCAAATGAAAACAAACCCATTTTTGAATTACAAAAAATGACCTATAAAGATCCAGCAACCAATAAAACATTTCCTATTTGGGATGATTATTTTAAAAAATTAGGTGTAGTCATACCAGAAGGAAAACCTGGTTTAAATCCTGGTGGAATGTCTAAAAGTAATTATTTAGATATTGTTCATTTTTATGGCAAACCAGAAGGATATTTAAATCAAGAATAAAAAACTATCCAAATTGTGAAACTTGTTCTTCAACCTTTTCCCATTCTTCCATTAAAGCATCTACTTTTGCTTTTTTAGCTTTGTATTTTTCAAAGAAATTAGGTCTTGCAGAAACTTCATCATAATTTTTAGCCAATTCTAAATCTAACTTTTCAATTTCGGCCTCTAAATCAGCAATTTCAGTTTCTATTTTAGACAACTTATTATTTAATTTTTTAAGTTCTTTTTCTTCTTCTTTAGTACGTTGGTATGCTTCTTTTTTTGTTGATGATTTTTCTTCTTTTACAACAGTTCTTTTTTCAGCTTCTCGTAAACTTTCCATTTTATGTTGCTCTAAGAAATAGTCGATATCACCTAAATATTCTTTAATTTCTCTGTCTTTAAAACCATATACTGTTGTACATAAACCTTGTAAAAATTCACGATCGTGTGAAACTAAAATTAAAGTACCATTAAAGTTTTTTAAAGCCTCTTTTAACACATTTTTAGAAGCTATATCTAAATGGTTTGTAGGCTCATCCATTATTAACACATTAAAAGGTTGTAATAATAATTTACATAAAGCCAATCTATTTCTTTCACCTCCAGAAAGCACTTTCGCTTTTTTATCTACAGCATCACCACCAAATAAAAAAGAACCTAACATGTCTCTAACACGCATTCTATTATTATCTGTTGCAGCATCTTCCATGATTTCTAATACTGTTTTTTCTGGTGGTAAATATTCAGATTGATTTTGAGCAAAATACCCAACCTCTACATTATGTCCTAACTTTAAATGTCCTTTAAACGGAATTTCACCAACCATCATTTTAGCAAGTGTAGATTTACCTTGACCATTTTGTCCTACAAAAGCAATTTTACTGTTACGTTCTATGAGTAAATCAACGTTTTCTAGCACTTTTTTATCACCATAACTTTTAGCTAAATTTTCTGCTTCAACAATAATTTTACCTGGTTCTTTAGAAATTGCAAAACGCACATTCATTACAGCATTATCATCTTGATCTACTTCTATACGTTCTACTTTTTCGAGCTTTTTAATTAGAGATTGAGCCATAGAAGCTTTACTAGCTTTCGCTCTAAATTTCTCTATTAATTTTTCTGTTTGCTCAATTTCCTTTTGTTGATTCTTTTGAGTCTGTAATTGTTTTTCTTTAATTTCTTCTCGCAATTCTAAAAACTGAGAGTATGGTTTTTTATAATCGTAAATCTGTCCTAAAGAAATTTCTATAGTTCTGTTAGTTACATTATCTAAAAACATTTTATCATGAGAAACTAAAACAATAGCACCTGCATAATTTTTTAAGAAGTTTTCTAACCAAATAATCGATTCAATATCTAAGTGGTTTGTAGGCTCATCTAATAATAGAATATCATTATTCTGTAATAATAATTTTGCCAATTCTATTCGCATTCTCCATCCACCAGAAAAGGTATCAGTTAGCTTATCAAAATCTTCTCTTTGAAAACCTAAACCTTGTAATATTTTCTCTGTATCTCCTTGATAATTATAACCTCCTAGCAGTTCGTAACGTTCTTGCTTATCTGTTAAATTCTGAATTAACTCTGTATAAGAATCACTTTCGTAATCGGTTCTTGTAGTTAATTGATGATTGATATCTTCTAGCTCTACCTCTATTTGTTTAATTTCTTCAAAAGCTTGATAAGCTTCTTCTAAAATGGTTCTTCCTTGCACAAAATCGATATCTTGTCTTAAAAAACCCATTTTTATATCTTTATCAAACGCCATAGTTCCTCCACTACTTTCTATATCTTTAGATAGCACTTTTAGTAAGGTAGATTTTCCTGCTCCGTTTTTACCAATTAAACCAATTCTATCACCTTTATTTAATTTAAAAGTAATACCAGAAAATAAGTCTGATCCCATAAAGGAAACAGATAAGTTATGTACGTTTAACATTTAATTTTGCTAATTTTGTAGTGTGCAAAACTAACTAAAAAAATACAGTTTATCATGTTTAAAAAAGGGACAAAAATCTATAGCATTTTTAACGGAAAATGTCCAAGGTGTCATGAAGGTGATTTCTTTAAACATGGCTTTACATTTAATCCATCAAAAATTACAAAATTGCATGATAACTGCTCTCATTGTAATTTAAAATATATGATTGAACCTTCTTTTTTTTATGGAGCAATGTATATTAATTATGGTATAACAGTGGCTATTTCTGTAGCTGTGTTTGTGATTGCAAAATTAGGTTTTGAATTAGATTTGTTACAATCGTTTTTAATGGTTTTAGCAGCTTTAATAGTTTTAGCACCAATTAACTTAAGACTTGCTAGAATTCTTTGGATTAATATGTTTGTGAATTTTAAGAAAGAAACTGAAATTGAGAAATTGAAAGAGTAAAAATTAAAGTTAATCAAATCTTCTAATATCAATTTCTTTATCTAATTCTTGTTGGTGCTCAATAAAGTTATAGAGTTCTTTAGCAACAGTAGGTGCAATCATTACACCTCTGGTACCTAAACCATTTAGAACAAATAAATTTTTATGTGCACTATGTTTACCAACTAAAGGTCTTCTATCTTTTGTTGTGGGTCTAACACCTGCTGTATGGTCTGTAATTTTATACTGAACAGCAATTACTTTTTTGAGTTTTTCTGTTAATTCTTGCTTTCCTTCTTCTGTAGGTTTAGAGGTTTTATCTGACCAGTTAAAAGTTGCACCTACTTTATAATAATGATTGCCTAAAGGCAATACAAAAACGGTTGATTTAACTTGAAAATTAATCTCTAATTCAGGAGCATAAATGGTGATAGTTTCTCCTTTAACTCCTGTTAATGGTAGATGATTAAAAAATTGATTATGTTTTAAACCAAATCCTTCTGAGAATACTATTTTAGTTGCTTGAATATCTTGATATATCAATTGATTTTCTGTGATTTCAAGCTGGTTATAATAAAATTTTTGAATTCTTAATTTCTGTTCATTTAGTAAAAAATCTCTATAAACTTTGACTAGTTTATTGGTATTAATTCTGCCTGTTTCCTTTACATTTCCAAAACCAAATTCAGAGAAAACTCCTTTGTAATTTGCATGATCTAATTTGTCATCTAAATAATTACCAATATCATGTTTATCTATGGCTGCAAACCAATTATTTTGATCTTCTATAGATTTAAATACTTTTTTAGTGACAAATTTTTCATCAAAAATAGTTTCGAATGTTTGTTCTAATTTTTCATAATGTGGTAATGCAACTTTTAATTGCTCAGTTGCATTCCAAACTGGAGTAAATCTTTTTAAAATAACAGGATTATAAACACCTCCAGCAACTAAAGAAGACGTTTGAGACTCATCTTCAAAAACAATAAAAGATTTATTGTTTGCTAAAAGTTCTTCAGCAAAAGCCAAACCAGCTAAACCTAATCCTACTATGATATAATCTACTTTCACCTTGTAAAAATACTTCTTAAAACTAAAAAACGTTCCAAAATTTGGAACGTTTTTTATCTTATTTTTAAACTGGAATTAATAATTCCACATATCAATTTCTCGATTTCTAATTTCTTCTTTAATCTTATTGGCTTCTAATAATTGGAATAATGAATTACCTCTAACATAATCTGAAATAGCTCTATTACCATAAATATTTTCTTCTCTAACAATTACAGCACTAAATCTTCTAGCATTTAATAAATGATCGTAAGAAATAGGATGTGCAGCATTCATTGGATTAAATACCTTAGACTCATGTAAAACTTCTCTTGCATTAGGAAAGAAAATCCAGAAAAGCTCATAAAGATTTTCGTCTTCTACACCTTCTACACCTAAAGTTTGTACATCTCTACCCATTGGTGCTAATGCTAATAATCTGTATTTCATTTCTCCTTGAAGCTTATCAAAATACCACATCCCTTTTAACATATAACCACCAACATCTTCTGTTTGAATATTAAAAGTATCTGTATAACCATTTTCTTCACGTATGTTAACTAAACGAGTGTCAATTTCGTCTTGTGTTATTTTAGTCGTAAAGAAAGAATCTGTATATGCTTCTTTTATTTTTCCTGATCTAATTCCTTTAATTAATGTATCAAATAAAGATCTTCTATCTGAAGAAATATTAGTAGTATCTATTGGAAAATAATAAGGTAAATTTATTTTTTGATTTAAATCTACAAATTCCCAAACCACTTTAGACCACATGATATCTCTATCATCTACATAACCATAAGGTATTGGTCCATCATTATCTGCACCTATTTGCTGTTGGCTTTTTTTACCAATATCATTTGCAGATTTTGCGTTTAAAATATTTGCTTGCGCATTTACTAAACTAACTGCAAAACAGATACAAATAAGAGTTAAAAATTGTTTCTTCATGATTTTCTAATTTTTCTTAGTTAGTCAATTCTATACTTACAGGTAATACCCTTTTTAGCTTATAACTAGAATTTACAACATTAGCTTGTATGTCATAAATATTAATAATATCTCCTCTTTTAGCCTTTGATAAAGCTCTTTTAGCATTAGCATTTAAAGTAGAACCATTTACAATAATGGTTAATTGACCTGGTACTTTTATTTTAAAACTAGTTACTTGTAATTTTAAATCGAATTCAAAATCTGGTAAACCTGCAGCTATAGGTGCATTAGATAAACCTGACTTTGGCATTCTTACAATACCATATTGATTTCTAACAGAACCTTGTGCAGCTGGTACATCTTTAATTCTAAACGTTGCTTTAGAATTTACAGTTTTACCACTACTTAGTTTTGCACTTACATTAATAGTAGCAACATTACCAGAACCAGGTCTAATCATATAACTACTTCCATTTTTAGTTAATTTTCCACCAGTTGCTGTAACGTCTAAATTATTTGAACCCACACCTGGTAAAGAAACTGATATTGGATTACTTAACCCTCTATACACCACATTCATTCTATCTGCAGAAACTACAGCACCACTTGGTTCTGCAATTACAGAATATTCACTTTCAAAAGGAATAACCTCTGGTTTTCCATCTTGCATAAAGGTAATTTCTCCTTTAATAGATTTTTTACCAACATTTCCTGCAGACATATTTAACAAAACTTGCCCATTTTCTACATTGTCAGTAATATCTCTACCATTTAGCGTAACTTTAGTAGGTACTAAATTAGAATCGTATCTACCTAATACTACTTGTCCAGTAACATTTTCTCCTGCAAAATATGCAGTTTTATTTAATGAAACTATACCTTTATAGTTATTGGTTGTTAACTTACTATCTGCTTCTAATTGACCTCCTAAAAGTTCTGTTAACATCTCGCTTTCAGTATTTTTAATGCTAGCCTGCATCTGAGTAATACTTGTTAAAGATGCAATTAAAGGGAACCCTTTATAACGTGAATCTAACCAATCTAATTTTTTAGTTTCACTTATTTTTTTATTAATAACACTATCTGTACTAAAACGAAATGCAACTCTTTCATTAAGCGCTTTATAATCTGAGCCTAAAGTAGAAATAACTGTATTTCTATAATTATTAATATTATCTACAAACTCTTGACCTTCTTTAGTCTTGTTATCTCCTTGAAAAAAGTATGATTCTAAAAAGTCTGTTTTATCCATAGTTTCATAGTCAGTTTTATCTTCTATGCTAGCTTGCATAGTATCTTTTAACTGTTCTAGATATTTATAGAAATTATTTGACAAAGACTTTACTTTCTTTGCTTTTTCATTTAAAGGGGCAAACTTTTCTGGCTGATCTTGAGCTTTTTGTGATAACCCTTCATAACTAATGCTGTTTTTCCTTTCAGTAGCATCAGTATTAACTTTCATTTCTTCCTTAATAAAACCAAAAGCAGATAATACTTCTTTACTCATATTCATTGCTAACATTGCAATAAATACAAGATACATTAAGTTAATCATCTTTTGTCTTGCGGACATTTTTCCTCCTGCCATTCTTAATTAGTTTTTAAGTTATACGTTTTATTTAACTAATTATTTGCTAGACATTGCAGAAAGCATACCACCATAAACTCCGTTTAAAGAAGATAAGTTTTTTGCTAAAGACTCCATTTGTTCTTTTAATCTTTCTGTATTTTCTACAACAGCAGAGTTAATTTCTGCTTGCTTACTAGAATTTTCTACTTGTACTTTATATAAACTATTTAAAGTCTCCATTTGAGCTGCTGCCATAGACACTTGCTCATTATATCTATTTGTTGATGCCACAGATTCTGATGCAGATGATAAACCTTCTGCTGCACTTTGAAAGTTTTTCATACTATTTCCTAAACTTTCCATTAATGACGAATCTATTTTAGCCTCTTGTAATAAGTTATCTAATTTTTGAGATAATAATCCGTCAGCACCTAATTTTTCTTCACTTTCAAAACTATCTGAACCTAATTCTGGGTATACTTTTGTCCAATCTAAATCTTCTTCTATTGGCTCAAATGCAGAATAAACAAAAACTAATGCTTCTACTACTAAACCTATTGTTAACATTAATCCTCCTGTTAAAGGACCAAAAGAAATATGTTGAATTTTAAAAAGAGCTCCAATAATTACAATTGCTGCTCCTAATCCATAGACCATATTTGTAATTCTCTTAATTGATTTTGACTGTGCCATGTTTAATTTAAATTTGGGTATTAATTTTATTTGTTTGTTGTACCTATATAATTTTGAACGGTTCTAAAACCAATATAGCTTCTAGCTGTATCAGCATATTCATAATCTCTAGAAGCTACTTCTAAATAATAAGCAACATCTTTCCAAGAACCTCCTCTAATTATTTTTCTTTTATTTTTTCTATCCTCTACATTTGGATTCATAGTAGAAGCCATATAGTAAGAAGATAAATTGTAAGCTGTGTTTGTCCATTCAGAAACGTTACCAGCCATATTATACAAACCATAATCGTTTGCGTTGTAAGATTTTGCTTCCATTGTATATAAAGCTCCATCTACAGCATAATTACCTCTAACTGGTTTAAAGTTAGCTAAGAAACAACCTCTATCACTTGTTGTGCTTCCAGATCCCCAAGGATATGTTGCAAATTCTAAACCACCTCTAGCTGCATATTCCCATTCTGCTTCTGTTGGTAATCTAAAATCAGGAACTAAAGCTGCATTTTTTCTGCTTTTTTGGTAAGCATTTTTCTTTTTTGTTCTCCAATTACAAAATGCATTTGCTTGACCCCAAGTAACACCAACTACAGGATAATCTCCATAAGATTGGTGATTAAAATAATCTTGGTGCATTGGGTCATTATAAGAATAGTTAAAATCTTTAACCCAAACTGTAGTATCTGGATAAATATTTAAAACTTCTGTTTGTACAAAATCTTTACGATCTCCTCCTTGTCTAGCTGCTGCATCTCTATCAAACCAAGAATATCTGTATTTTAAAAACTTTGTATTAAAAGTTCTTACACCATCTACTGCATCTTCTTTGCTTATGTATAAGCTATCCATAACTTCTACATAATCTGCATCTGGATATTCTTCTGTATTCCAAATTAAATCTGCCTCCCAATTTAATGGCTGTATGGTATCAAAACTGTAGTAGTTTTCATACATGTATTTTTGGTAAGGAGATAAATCTGTAGTATCTGCATTTTTAAATGCGTACTGCTGAATACCATTTCTTGAATTATTATTACCTGTTGGATCTGTATTACCAAGGGCTGCAAACTCAGCTTGATAAGCTAATTTTGTTCTAGTCACAGAATCTCTAACCCAAAAAACGAACTCTTTATATTCGTTGTTTGTGATTTCTGTTTCATCCATATAATAAGGACGTACAGTAACTGTTTTGGTTGGGGTATTTAAAGTACCTAATACATCTTGATCTTGTTTACCCATGGTAAATGATCCTCCTGGAATCAAAGCCATACCATAAGGTTTTTCTGAAAACCATTTTTTCTTAGTTTTTACACCTACTAATTCTCCTCTATCATTAGAACCACAACTGTAAAAAACGGCGATTAAAAGTGCAAGTACTGCTGCTTTTTTCATATTTCTATTTATGTCTTTACTAAAAAGTTCGTAAACCTATTATAATTTTTGCTAAAATACAATCTTGTTATTGTTTTTAACGTACAATATTTATTAAATAATTCTATTACACTAATTTTTTCATTGCCTTAAACCATTTATCAGGGATTTTCTGCTCTGTTGCTTCAATGTAATCTTTATATGTACATGGTATTAACGCATGTCTTTTGTATTTATTATCTGATAAAATATTTATCTCCATCCACCATCTACCAGTTTTATGGCTTTTATAAAAAACCATAGGATCATCATCTTCTACTAAAACTGTAAATTTTTGATAATTTTCTTTACCAGAAAATGGATAATCTTTTGCTCTTAAACTCACACCTTCAATAAAATACCAAATCATCTGAGCAATTAAATTTGCAGTTTGATGATTGTTATCTAATCTAGAATTGTATTCATATATTCCAAAAGAAGATACTTTATCACTTAAGCCAGCATATCTTGTAATTGCACAAATTTCTTCTCCATAAAATCCATTTGCAGAGGCATTATTGTTAGCAGGAGCATCACTTTGCCTAACAGCACCAATATCTATAGAAACAATATCTGCATTTCTAAAAGCTGGTTCTATATTTTCTAATTCTTTTGCTTTACCTAATCTATAAGTATCAAAAAATAATTCTTCTAAAAGTTTAATTTCTCCTTGTGAATTAAAGTAAGTTTGGTAACCAACATTGCAGTAGTTAAATAAATTATTAGGCTCTTGCATAATAATTTTACTTAAATAAGATTGAGAAGTTAAATCGTCTTCTAAATTACCTAAATCAAAACGACTATCAACTGCAGTTATGTTTACAGTTTGTTCTAATTTATCGTAAGCTCTATAGTTTACGTAAGTAATATCTTGACCACCACCAATAATAACAGGAATAATCTCTCTTTCTAATAATGCAGTAATAATCTCTGAAACAGCAAAATAGGTGTCTGCTACTTTTTCTCCTCTTTTTACATTACCTAAATCAGCAATTTCTAAATCCCAAGTACCAGGAAATAGTTGGTATAACTTTTTTCTAATATTTACTAAGTTATCTCCACAACCAAAATTATTCTCAGAGTTTCTATCTTCTTGAACTCCAAAAATAGCAATTTTTACACCTTTTAATTTTGGAAAACCTTCTTGTGCTGAATGTATTCTAATAACTTTACCCAAACAAAATGGAGACTGTAGCACCAAATGCGCTATAGCAACTTCATCTATGGGGGTTAGAAAGTCGTGATTCATTAAATTATATTAATAAGTACGCTAATATATTAAACTTTATTTTTTTTTGGTAGTTTTTCTTTTAGTAGTTTTCTTTTTTGGTGCTTTTGCTTCAATCATTTTTACAGCTTCTTCTTTTGAAAGCTTTTCTATTGCTGTAGTTTTTGGTAATTCAATTTTAATTTTACCTTTTAAAACATTAAATCTGCCCCATCTTGCTTTTTCTACTCTAATACCTACGTCTTCCCAATTATGAATAACTTTATCTATCTCTTTTTGCTTTTTTTCTTCAATTAAAGAAACAATATCATCATGAGATAAATTATCGAAATCATACTTTTTATTTACGTTAATAAACATACCATTCCACTTTATAAAAGGCCCAAAACGCCCAACACCTTTTTGTACAGGTAAATCTTCATAATGTGCAATAGGCGCGTCTGCTTTTCTTTTAGCTTCTATTAACTCTTTAGCTCTGTTTAAATCTACTTCAAAAGGATCTTCGCCTTTATCTAGTGAAACAAACATTTTATCAAATTTTACATACGGACCAAATCTTCCATTCGCTACAACTACTTCTTTATCTTCGTATGTTCCTACTTTTTTAGGCAATAAAAACAATTCTAAAGCTTCCTCTAAAGTGATTGTACCTAAGTTTTGATCTGGATTTAAACTAGCAAATTCCTTCTCTTCATCTTCAGGAGCCCCTATTTGAGCAATAGGTCCAAATTTACCCAAACGTACTAAAACCGTTTTTCCACTCTTTGGATGTTCCCCAAGAATTCTTTCTCCACTTTCTCTATCAGCATTTTCTTTTACATCTTCTACATTATCATGAAACTTTTGGTAAAAACCTTTAATCATTTCTGTCCAATTTTCATCTCCTTCAGAAATGTCATCAAAAGAATTTTCTACTTTGGCTGTAAATCCGAAATCTAGAATATTAGAAAAATTAGCTACTAAAAAGTCGTTTACAATATTTCCAATATCTGTTGGTACTAATTTGTTTTTATTAGAACCTGTTTTTTCGGTTAAGGTTTGTGTTTTTACATCGCCATTTGAAAGAATTAACTGTTCGTAATTTCTTTCTACACCTTCATTTTGTCCTTTTTCTATATAGCCTCTTCTTTGTACAGTAGAAATTGTAGGTGCATATGTAGAAGGACGACCAATACCTAATTCTTCTAATTGTTTTACTAAAGATGCTTCTGTAAAACGATAAGGTGGACTTGTGAAACGTTGTGTTGCGTTAATGAAATTGTAGGTTAAACCATCATTTACTTTTAAATTAGGTAACATTCCTGCTTGTTCCTCTTCATCATCATCTTTACCTTCTAAATATACCTTTAGAAAACCATCGAATTTTATCATTTCTCCATTAGCAGTAAAGACTTTATCATTTTCAGAATTTTCAATCTTTACATTTGTTCTTTCTAATTGAGCATCGCTCATTTGTGAAGCTAATGTTCTTTTCCAAATCAAATCATATAATCTATTCTGATCATATTCAGTAGAAATAGAATGCATTTTCATATTAGTAGGTCTAATAGCTTCGTGAGCTTCTTGAGCTCCTTTTGCTTTAGACTTAAATGTTCTTTGCTTACTATAAGCTTTACCATATGAAGCAATAATTTCTTCTTCGGCTTCGTTTCTAGCATCTACAGATAAATTAACACTATCTGTTCTCATATAAGTAATTAAACCAGCCTCATACAATCGTTGTGCAACTTGCATTGTTTTTCCTACAGGAAAACCTAATTTTCTAGATGCCTCTTGTTGTAAAGTTGAAGTTGTAAATGGTGCTGCTGGTGATTTTTTCGCAGGCTTTTTTGTTAAATCTGCGATTGTAAAATCTGCGTCTGAACAAGAATTTAAAAATGCCTCAGCAGCTTTTTTAGAATTAAAATTCTTTGGTATAGTTGCTTTAAACGTTTTTCCTTCTTCTGTTGCAAACTCAGCCAATACTTTATAATGAGATTCTGCTTTAAATTCTTGTATACTTCTTTCACGCTCTACAATTAAACGTACAGCAACAGATTGAACTCTACCTGCAGACAATCCTCCTTTTACTTTACGCCATAAGACTGGTGAAAGCTCATAACCTACAAGTCTATCTAAAACTCTACGTGCTTGTTGGGCATTTACCATATTATAGTCTATATCTCTTGGATTTTCGACTGCTTTTAAAATGGCTTTCTTAGTAATTTCATGAAAAACAATACGTTTTGTGTTTTCATCTTTTAAGTCTAATTGCTCTTTTAAATGCCATGCAATTGCCTCTCCTTCTCTATCTTCATCACTTGCTAACCAAACAGTATCTGCTTTTTTTGCTAAGGTTTTTAATTTTTTAACAACGGGTTTTTTGTCGTCTGAAATTATATATTTTGGAGTAAAATCACCATCTACATCAATCCCTAATTCTTTAGAGGGTAGGTCTGCAATATGACCATAACTTGATTCTACTTGAAAATCTTTTCCAAGAAATTTTTCTATGGTTTTTGCTTTTGCAGGTGACTCAACTATAACTAAATTCTTTGCCATTTATCTTCTTTTATCTCTGAAAATCGCCCAAAATAAGGGAATTTTTCGACTGCAAAAGTAGTTAGTTTTTTGTTAAAAAAAATTTTTTCATCATTTTTCAATAAATAATTAACAGAATTACAACAATATATTTTCTGCCAATTTGTCATAAAAATATAATTTTGGTTGTATCTTTGCCCACCTTTATATCATATTTAGACAGATGGAAAACGTTGAAAAAGTAATTGATGAAAAAATACAAGGTAAAGCACTTGTAACTGAAAATAAAAAAGAAAATTCAAAGAAATTATTCATTGAGAGTTATGGCTGTCAAATGAATATGAATGATAGTGAAATAGTTGCTGCAATTTTAGATAAAGAAGGCTATAATACAACTCAAATTTTAGAAGAAGCAGATTTAGTTCTAGTAAATACTTGTTCTATTCGTGAAAAAGCAGAAACCACAGTTCGTAATCGTTTAAAAAAATACAATGCTGTAAAAAAGGTAAACAAAAACATGAAGGTTGGTGTTTTGGGTTGTATGGCTGAACGATTAAAAGAAAAGTTTTTAGAAGAAGAGAAAATTGTTGATTTAGTTGTAGGACCAGATGCATATAAAGATTTACCTAATTTATTAGAAGAAGTTTATGAGGGTAGAGATGCTGTAAATGTAATTTTATCTAAAGACGAAACGTATGGTGATGTAGCTCCTGTTCGTTTAAACTCAAATGGAGTTTCAGCTTTTGTTTCTATTACAAGAGGTTGTGATAACATGTGTACTTTTTGTGTAGTCCCTTTTACTCGTGGACGAGAACGAAGCAGAGATCCAAAGAGTATTTTGGAGGAAATTAGACAAATGGTTGATAAAAACTTTAAAGAGATTACACTTCTTGGTCAAAACGTAGATAGCTATTTATGGTATGGAGGAGGATTGAAAAAAGATTTTAAAAAGGCTTCTGAAATTGCGCAAGCTACTGCTGTAGATTTCGCTCAACTATTAGATATGTGTGCCACAGAGTTTCCTAAAACTCGTTTTCGTTTTTCTACATCTAATCCTCAAGACATGAGTTTAGATGTAATTTATACTATGGCTAAACATAAAAATATTTGTAAATACATTCATTTACCTGTACAAAGTGGAAGTAATAAAATGCTAAAAGCGATGAACAGACAACATACTCGTGAAGAGTATATGGAGTTGGTTGATAATATTTTTAAAATCATACCAGAAATGGCATTAAGTCAAGATATGATTGTTGGTTTTTGTGGAGAAACTGAAGAAGACCATAAAGACACCTTAGATTTAATGGAGTATGTAAAATATGATTTCGGTTTTATGTTTGCATATTCAGAAAGACCAGGAACTTTAGCTGGTAAAAAAATGGATGATGATGTGCCACAAGCCATTAAAAAAAGACGTTTACAAGAAGTTATAGCTTTACAACAAAAACATAGTTTATATAGAACTCAACAACATTTAGGAAAAATTGAAGAAGTTTTAATTGAAGGAACTTCTAAGAAAAACCCTAATGAATGGAAAGGAAGAAATACGCAAAATACTGTCATTGTTTTTCCAAAAGAACATTATAAATTAGGAGATTTTGTAAATGTAAAAGTAGAAGATTGTACCTCAGCAACCTTAAAAGGAACAGCTGTTGGTTATTCTGATAATAATTGATTACAGAAAAAAGAAAATAGAGACTAGAAAAAAGAACAATCTTTCTTCTCTATTCTTTTTTCTCTATTCTAGAGAAGAAAAAAAATGGAAAGTATACAAGCCATAAAACAACGATTTGGAATTATTGGAAACGATGTTCAATTAAATCGTGCTATAGAAAAAGCAATGCGTGTTGCACCTACAGATATTTCTGTTTTAGTAACAGGAGAAAGTGGTGTGGGTAAAGAAAACATTCCAAAAATAATTCATTCTTTATCACATAGAAAACATGCAAAATACATTGCAGTAAACTGTGGAGCCATTCCTGAAGGAACAATAGATAGTGAACTTTTTGGTCATGAAAAAGGCGCATTTACTGGGGCTACACAAGACAGAAAAGGATACTTTGAGGTTGCTGATGGTGGTACTATATTTTTAGATGAAGTTGGTGAACTCCCATTAACCACACAAGTGCGTTTATTACGTGTTTTAGAAAATGGTGAGTTTATAAAAGTAGGTTCTTCTAAAGTACAAAAAACCAATGTTAGAATAGTTGCAGCTACAAATGTAAATATGCGTTCTGCCATCGAAAAAGAAAAATTTAGAGAAGATTTATACTATAGATTAAGTACTGTAGAAATTCATTTACCTCCTTTAAGAGAACGAAATGAAGACATTCATCTATTATTTAGAAAATTCGCATCAGATTTTGCTCAAAAATACAGAATGCCTTCTGTTAGATTAGATGAAGCCGCAGTAAATATTTTATTAAACTATCGTTTTCCTGGTAATATTAGACAATTAAAAAACTTAGCTGAACAAATCTCTGTTATTGAAGAAAATAGAAATATTACCGCTCAAAAACTACAACAATATTTACCTGATAATTCAGGAAATTTACCTGCAATTGTTGGTGGTAAAAAAGAAAATGACTTTTCTACAGAACGAGATATCATGTATAAAATACTATTTGATATGCGAAATGACATCAATGATTTAAAGAAATTGACTTTAGATTTGATGAAAAACGGAAATATTGAAGATGTACAAGAAGAAAATCATCAGCTTTTAGAAAAAATATATGGTCATCAAAAATTAAGAGAAAATGATATAGAGGTATTAAATATTCCTCAAAATTCATCAGCTGAAAAAGAATATGATTTTATTGAAACCATAGAAGAAGACGAATCTTTATCTTTACAAGACAAAGAAATAGAAATGATTAAAAAATCTTTAGAAAAAAACAACAATAAACGTAAATTGGCTGCTAAAGAATTGGGGATTTCTGAAAGAACCTTATATAGAAAAATAAAACAATACGATTTATAGTATGAAAGCTGTAGAGATTTTTAGAATCAGAAGATCTTTTGGACCAAATAGTTCAGAAAAAATTAGAGGTGAAGCAGAAGATTTAATTAATGAAAAACATTACAAAGGCTATCGTTTAATTTCTGTTTCTTTTACTGTAGAAGGCAGTTATTTCTATGCATTTATTACAATGAAAAAACCTAACACTTATTAATATGGGTTTAAAAAAAATAGGATTATTAATTATTACTGTTCTAACTTTAATTGGTTGTGGAGCTTATTCTTTTACAGGCACAAATACTACTGCAGAAACCATACAGATAGATTTCTTCCCAAATAATGCTCCTTTAGTAGAACCACAATTAACACAGCGTTTTACAAATGATTTACAAGATTTATTTGTTAGACAAACCAATTTAAATTTAGTACCATCTAATGGAGAATTGTATTTAAGTGGAGAAATAACAGGGTATAGAATAACTCCTATGAGTGGTACTTCTAACCAAACTGCAGCTCAAAACAGACTTACAGTTACTGTAAATGTGCGTTTTGTAAATAAAGAAAATGAAAAAGATGATTTTGAAAAAACATTCTCTTTTTATTCAGACTTTGCAGCTAATGCACAATTAACAGGAGGCGTTTTAGAAACGGCTTTAGATGAAATTATAGAGAGAATAACACAAGATATTTTTAACGCTTCTGTTGCCAAATGGTAATTTTGAATTTATAAGAAATTTGGAAAAGAACACATTCATAGAAATTTTAAATAACAAAAAAGAAGTAGATCATAAATCTACTTTAGATTTAAAAACTGTTATTGATAAATATCCATATTTTCAAGCAGCTAGAGCTTTATATTTAAAAGGATTAAAAAATCAAGATAGTTTTAAATATAATAAAGAGTTAAAAAATACAGCAGCTTACACAACAGACAGAACTATACTTTTTGAATACATAACTTCAAATGATTTTTCTAAAAAAGAAATTATAAAAGAACCAGACTCAATTCAGCCTAATATTGAAGAAAAACCAATTTCAAAAATAATTAAAGCTGAAGAAAAGCAAGCTAAAACTGAAGTTCAAGAAACTAAAGAAACGCTTTCTATTGGCAAACCTATTCAATTTAGTGCCTCAGAAAATTTCTCTTTTAACCAGTGGTTACAATTATCAGTAAAAAAACCAATAATTAGAGAAGTAAAAAAAGAGAAATTAATAGACAAGAAGCAAGAAATTATAAATCAATTCATAGAAAATAACCCGAAAATAGAGCCCGTTTCTAAAGATAAAGTAATCCCTATATCTATACCAGAAACAAAACAAGATAATGCTTTAATGACAGAAACTTTAGCTAAAGTTTATTTAGAGCAAAAAAAGTATGAAAACGCCATTCAAGCATACAGAATTTTAAGTTTGAAATATCCAGAAAAAAGTGGTTTCTTTGCAGACCAAATTAAAAGAATAGAAATTTTACAAAAACATAAATCATGAGTTATACAGCATTTTTAATCTTAATTTTAATTGTGGCAGTTGCCTTAATTTTAATTGTTATGGTTCAAAATCCTAAAGGAGGAGGATTATCTTCTTCTTTTGGTGGTGGAGGAGCACAATCTTTAGGAGGCGTGCAAAACACAAATAATTTTTTAGACAGAACAACTTGGACTCTTGCTATTGCAATGTTTGCGCTTATTTTATTAGCTAATTTTGCTATCCCTAGAGAAGGTGATAACAATGTAAACTTAGATAATACATTAGAAGGTGTAGAAACAACAGCACCTGTGCAAAACACATTACCTGCAACAAAAGATACTGTTCAATAAGACTGATAAAACTTAGAAAAAATGCCAACGAAAATGACACGTTGGCATTTTTTTTTGCTTAAAAATTACGAGTAAAAATCAATCAAAAGAAAAATTGTCAGTTTTAAACCAATGGCACAATTTCTGACTAATTAAAGACTGATAAAATAAATTACTAATTAATCAAAATTTATATAAAAATGGGATTAAACATTAAACCTTTAGCAGACAGAGTTCTTGTAGAACCTGCTCCAGCAGAAACTAAAACTGCTTCTGGAATTATTATACCAGATAACGCAAAAGAAAAACCTCAAAAAGGTACTGTTGTAGCTGTAGGAAATGGAAAAAAAGATGAACCTTTAACTGTAAAAGTGGGTGATACTGTTTTATACAGCAAATATGGAGGTACTGATTTAAAATTAGAAGGTAAAGATTATTTAATGATGCGCGAAAGCGACATTTTAGCAATTGTTTAATTGATAAAAATATAGAAAAATGGCAAAAGATATAAAATTTGATATAGAAGCTAGAGATGGTTTAAAACGTGGAGTTGACGCTCTAGCAAATGCAGTAAAAGTAACTTTAGGACCAAAAGGAAGAAATGTAATTATTTCTAAATCTTTTGGAGCTCCAACAGTAACTAAAGATGGTGTTTCTGTTGCAAAAGAAGTAGAATTAGAAAACGAGCTTGAAAACATGGGAGCTCAAATGGTAAAAGAAGTAGCTTCTAAAACTAATGATTTAGCTGGTGATGGAACTACAACAGCTACAGTTTTAGCACAAGCAATTGTTAAAGAAGGATTAAAAAACGTTGCTGCAGGTGCAAATCCTATGGATTTAAAACGAGGTATAGATAAAGCTGTTGAAGCTATTGTTTCTGATTTAGAAAAACAAACTCAAAAAGTGGGTAACTCTTCTGATAAAATTCAGCAAGTAGCTTCTATTTCTGCTAATAATGATGCTGTTATTGGAGATTTAATTGCTACTGCTTTCGATAAAGTTGGTAAAGAAGGTGTTATTACTGTAGAAGAAGCAAAAGGTACAGATACTTATGTAGATGTTGTAGAAGGTATGCAATTTGATAGAGGATATTTATCTCCTTACTTTGTAACTGATGCAGATAAGATGATTGCAGATTTAGAAAATCCGTACATATTATTATTTGATAAGAAGATTTCTAACTTACAAGAGATACTTCCAATTTTAGAGCCAGTTGCACAATCTAGCAGACCTTTATTAATAATTGCAGAAGATGTAGATGGACAAGCACTAGCTACATTAGTAGTAAACAAATTAAGAGGTGGTTTAAAGATTGCTGCTGTAAAAGCTCCTGGTTTTGGAGACAGAAGAAAAGCAATGTTAGAAGACATCGCAATTTTAACTGGTGGTACAGTAATTTCTGAAGAAAGAGGATTCTCTTTAGAAAATGCAACTTTAGATTTATTAGGTACTGCAGAAACAGTAACTATAGATAAAGATAACACTACTATAGTAAATGGTTCTGGAGATGCAGAAGCAATTAAAGCTAGAGTAAACCAAATTAAAGCTCAAATAGAAACAACTACTTCTGATTACGATAAAGAAAAACTGCAAGAGCGTTTAGCAAAATTAGCTGGTGGAGTTGCTGTATTATATGTTGGTGCTGCTTCTGAAGTAGAAATGAAAGAAAAGAAAGATAGAGTTGACGATGCTTTACATGCAACAAGAGCTGCTGTAGAAGAAGGCATAGTTGCTGGTGGTGGAGTTGCTTTAGTGAGAGCTAAAAAAGTATTAGAGAAATTAGCAACAGAAAATTTAGACGAAACTACTGGTGTACAAATCGTAAACAAAGCTATTGAAGCACCTTTAAGAACCATTGTAGAAAATGCTGGTGGAGAAGGTTCTGTGGTAATCAATAAAGTTTTAGAAGGTAAAAAGGACTTTGGTTACGATGCTAAATCTGACGAATACGTTAATATGTTAGATGCAGGGATTATAGATCCTAAAAAAGTAACTAGAGTTGCCTTAGAAAATGCAGCTTCTGTTGCTGGTATGATTTTAACTACAGAATGCGCTTTAATAGACATTAAAGAAGATGCTCCTGCTGGTGGTGGAATGCCTCCAATGGGTGGTGGAATGCCAGGTATGATGTAAAATTTATGAATAAGTTTTACTTATAGCATTATAAGTATAAAATGCCAATTGTTAAACAATTGGCATTTTTTTTGTGGATTTATTAAATAATGTACAACCTTTTAAACCAACTATTATGAAAAATTTCATCTACCTTTTTGTTTTTTCTTTGATTTTTACCTTAACAAGTAATGCTCAAAAAAATGAAGAATCTTTTAATATAGAAGATGCAGCTGTTGTACTTGAAGCTAATGGAGAATATAGAAAAAACTTACTATTATTAGACTTATTTAGAAAAGAATCTAGATTTTCGAACGGCACTTCGTTTACAGGCCAAACACTTTATGGTTCTGCTTATGGAAATAGCAGAAGTGCAATGCAATCATCAGCTTATGTATCTGCAAGTTATACAGAAAACAACTCTAATCTAAATGGTTTTAATCACGAAAACAGATATGTTTCTTTTACACCTACAAATAGAACATATTTATATGTAGATGGTGAGCTAATTTTTGGTAATGGAGAAAGTAGACTTGACAAAATTATTAACGTTAGAATGAAAGATGTAAAATCTATTGTTCGTTTTAACAAATTTGATACTAAAATTTATGTCACGCTTATGGATAATGAGGAAGTGAGATATTAGTGACATTATTTAAATAAAAAAATCCGATTGAAAATTCAATCGGATTTTTTTATTATCAACTCTTTAAAACTTATAATAAGTTAATCAACATAAAAATAGCCATAACAATCATAATTGTATTTTCTATAAATGTTGCTTTTGTCATTGGTAAATTTAAAACAGACCCTAAGCAAGCACACTTTATTGCTTTTTTATCTAATAAAGATTTGGTAACACCAATTGTTGTTACGCCTAAAATTACTAATGTGATTAGTAAAGCTGCTATTATTTGAAATCTCATTAAAAAGAAAATACCTAAAGCCAACTCTATAAAAGGATATACCAAACCATAATTTGGTATTGTTTTAGCTAAAGGATCATACATAGAAAAACTCATAGCAAATCCTTTTACATCTAAAAGCTTAAAAAAACTGAATACCACATAAAATAACCCCATAAATGTCAACATAAATTCTGATGTATTCCAAGGATTAATATTTATTAAAACAGCTGCTGTAGTAATAAAAGCAAAAATTAAGAATAAAGGATACAACTGTTTAATTGTTGATTTTTCTTCAGCTTCTGCATTTACAGATTTAGTTGTATGATTATCTTTCAACTCAGTTATTGTAAATTTTTCTGATAGAGCATTTTGCAACACAGCAACTTCTATATGTTGTTTCATTTCAATTGCTGCAGTTTCTTTTTCTAAATCAACAGAAACATGTTTTATATTTTCTATTTCAGAAAGTGACTTTTCAACAGAATTTTTACATCCATTACAAGTCATTCCAGAAACACGATATACATGTTTCATCTTAGTTTTGTTTTTTATGCATTTTCATACCACCTTCATGCTCAAGCACTACTTTTTCATCTCTATATTTACAACAAGGGTTTACAGAGTTGTAAGCTTTTAAAGTTGCTGTAATTTTTTTATCTTTTAAGATAATATCATGTCCAACATTTGCTATATTTTGCTGTACAGTTCCTACTTCAACTTTACGTTCATCCATAATTAAGTTTAGTTGATGCGTTTTAACATTCCATAATGCAAATTTTACTCCTTTAGTTTTTAGAGCAGCAGTTTCTATTCTTTTCTTACACATACCACATACACCATCTACCTCAAAAGTTACTTTAGCATTTTTGTTTTTTTCTTGAGCATTTGCTGTAAAGCTTAAAATACTTACAATGACTATTAAAATTATTTTTTTCATGTTCTTAAATTTTATTGTTATTCTTTTTTATTTGTTTTACGTCTTTACGAGTTTACGAAGTAATCTTTAAATTAATAAGAGATTGCTTCACCATGTTTGCAATGACAGTTAATTTATTTTAAATCTAAATCCTGTATAAATCATTCTACCAAAAATTGGTGCATACACAATAGAGGTATCAAAATTTGAACCAAAAGGATTATCGCTTCCTAAAACAGGGTTTTGTTGTCTTGTATTCGTTATGTTTTCTGCACCTATATAAACTTCAAACTTTTTAGAAAACACTTTGGTTATTTGCGAATTTAACAATTCGAAACCATTTACAGATGCTGGTAACTGGTATTGTACAGGATTAGCACTTGTGTTTGGTAAACGTTGAGCTCCAACTGCATTAAAAGTTACATCAAATCTCCATTGATTAAAATTATCGTTATTGGTTTCATAAGAAAGATTTGCAAAAAAGCGATTTCTTGGTTGTAAAGGCTTTTGTAATCTGCCAGACTTATAATCTGTAATTACATCAAAATATTTATAAGCAGTTCTTAGGTCTAATCCTTCTGCTAAATTATAATTCACTTCTACCTGAAAACTATTAGCTATACTTCTACCCTCTAAATTATAGAAATTTATTTCTTGTGGATTTTCCCAATCTACAACAATTTGATTTTCGAAATCGGTTACATAATAATCTAAAGTGATGTCTGCTTTTTGTCCAAATAAATTGAATTTCTGAAGATAAGAAAACCCATAGTTCCATGCAATTTCTGGGTCTAAACCATAGATGTTTCCATTTGCATTATCAATATTTAATTGTCTAGAGCTTGCAAATAATTGCTGATTTTCTGCAAAAATATTTGCACTTCTAATACCTCTACCCACAGAAGCTCTTAAGGTTGCTTTTTCCCAAGGTACATATCTAAAATGTAATCTAGGTGTTATAAATGTGCCTAATAAATTATGATGATCTACTCGTAAACCAGCAGTGTAACTAAAGTTATTTAAATTATCGAAAGCATATTCAAAAAAAGTACCAACACTATTCTCTACTCTATTGTATGTATTTGTAAAAACATCTTCATTATAACCATCGTGAGTAAAACTAATACCTGTTTTAAATTTGTTTCTAGTATCACCAATAATTGAATTAAACAATAAGTTACTGTAAATACTTTCATGAGAAATATTATAATTTCTTAATCCAAAATAAGATTCTTGTTGATGGTTACTATATGCGAATTGAAATCCAAAACTTTGAAAAGGTAACTCAGGAAAAACGTATCCTACTTTAGCAGTAAAGTCAAAACGTTTTGTATCAATTTCACTACCCCAAGCATTCGTTGTTCCTTTATCAGATTCAGGGTTAAAGTCTATTTCTCCTGTTTGTTTATCATCAGATAAATACCTAAAGTTTATAAAACTAACCCAACCTTTTTCTGCATCAGTATACTGCCAACGATTCATAATATTAATTTGATTGGCTAATGGCATATCTAAAAAATTATCTCCATTATTATCAAATTTTTCACCTCTATAATTACCATGTAAATACAGACCTGTAGACCATTTTTCAGAAATCTTTTGGTTAAAATGAGTATTCAATTCTAACCTACCATTTCTATTAGCATATCCGTTTACAAATAATGTATTATCACTAAATGGTTTTACTAATTCTGTATTGATTTGACCAGAAATACTTTCATAACCATTTACAACTGTGCCTGCTCCTTTAGAAATCTGTATACTTTCTACCCAAGTACCAGGTGTAAAAGTTAAACCATAAGCCTGTGATGCACCTCTAATAGATGGCACATTTTCTTGAGTAATTAATATATAAGGACTCTTTAAGCCCAACATTTGTATCTGTCTAGTACCAGTTAAAGCATCAGAAAAACTAACATCTATAGACGGATTTGTTTCAAAACTTTCTGCTAAATTACAGCAAGCTGCTTTTAATAATTCTTCGCTATTCACAGTAAATATATTAGCTGTAGCAAAAGAATTTTTTTGAACAGCATTTCTTTTGCTTTCAATAGTTATTTCATCTAACTCACTTTCTAAGGTTAAAAAATGATGAATAGGTTTTAGATTAGTAATCGTTAAAGTATCTGTTTTATAACCAATGTAACTTACTACTAATTTTTTGTATTCTTCTTTGTAAGGTATAGTAAACCAACCTTTTTCGTTTGTTGTTGTGCCAACATTGGTGTTTAACCAATGTACTGAAACACCTTCTACCCCAAGATTATCTTTTGGGTTATTTTTATCCATAATCATCCCTTTAAAAGTTGTTTGAGAAAAGATGATGTAAGGAATAAAAAGTAAAAAACTATTTAAAATTTTTGTTTTCATGTATATAAATTTAATTCTAATTTTTAAATATTTACAATTTAAACACCTCATTAGGTGATTAATAAATAGAAAAAATTAAAATCAAATGATATAAACTTGATAAGTAGATTGATAATCTATAGGAATATCTGGAGGAGAAAAATCTTTATAATACTTTACATTTCTAAAAGAGTTATAAAATAAATCTTGGTAAGATATTACGAATGAAATTAGAAACTGTTGATTCTCAAAACTAAATTCTTGTTTTAATTGTTGCTGTAATTCGTCTTGACCATCTATATGATGCACTTCGTCTTTACAACAATTTTTCTTTTTAGTTGTAGCAACATTATCCATTTTCATTCCACAACCTTCAGCTTTTCCTGTAAAAGAAACATCAACTAAAAATTCTCCACAATAATGTTTATCTACTGTAAAAGACATGGTAGACAAAAGCACAATTAATGCTAAAAGAATAGATAATATTTTAGAGAAAATAACTTTCATTTCTAAATGCAAATTTACAATAAGATTTATAAAGATTATGTTAAAAAGAAATGTATGTAAGTTTCGAAACAAAAAAACGATTTAATAAATAAAAATATAGATTTTACAGTATTTTTGCATATAATAATGATAGGTATGGAAATTACAGTTTTACAAAATTATATAGATACTATTATAGCATCAAAACAAGCTAAAGAAGAAAAGCTTCAAGCGATTTGTGATTATTTAGAAAGTAAAATTTCTTATTACGATTGGGTTGGTTTTTATTTTAAAAACGGAGATAAAAACGAATTAAAATTAGCACAGTTTACAGGTGAACCAACAGAGCATACAACTATACCTTTTGGAAAAGGTATTTGTGGTCAAGTTGCAGTAAGTAATAAAAATTTTGTGGTACAAGATGTTACTGAACAAGACAATTATATTTCTTGTGGATGGAAGGTAAAATCAGAAATTGTAATTCCAATTTTTGTTGATGGTGAAAATATTGGTCAAATAGATATAGACTCTCATATAGCAAACACTTTTACAAAAGATGATGAAATTCTATTAGAGTACGTTTGTAATAAAGTAGCTACTATTTTATAGGGTATTTGTTTTTAGATTTTTCAATATTTTTTTGTATGTTTGATATTCACATATAAATTTAAGTTTAATCATTAACCCCCCAAAAGTGATGAAAACAAAAAACAACCCTAACTTTCAAATTTTTGAAAGAAACCTCTACTTTGAGGAAAAACCACTAACTTTTTTAGAGAAAATTAGAGACAGTATTCGTTATTTTTTAGAGAATGCTGAGTAATTTTTTGTAAAAAATTTAATTTCTAATAATTTTTAAAAACTTTATAGTTTAAGAAAGTAATTAATAATTATACAAGTTTTAATAAGCTGTTTAATTGTTAATTACTCTTCTTTTTTGTGAGTATCTTTTATTGTGATTTCTGTAAGGTTTGCGTAGTTTTGCTTGCTTAACAATTTTACATAAAATGAGCGCTTCAAAAACTATTAAATCTGCATTAATTTCGGTATTTCACAAAGATGGTTTAGCACCAATTGTTCAAAAATTAAATGAACTTGGCGTAACTATATATTCAACTGGTGGTACAGAAAAATTCATTAAAGAATTAGGTATAAATGTTGTACCTGTAGAAGATGTAACCTCTTACCCATCAATTTTAGGTGGTAGAGTAAAGACTTTACATCCAAAAGTTTTTGGAGGTATCTTAAACAGACAAGATCATGAAGGAGATGTTGCTGAGATGCAAGAATATGAGATTCCTCAATTAGACTTAGTTATTGTAGATTTATATCCTTTTGAAAAAACAGTTGCTTCTGGAGCTTCTGAACAAGATATTGTAGAAAAAATTGATATAGGTGGCATATCACTAATTAGAGCAGCAGCAAAGAATTTTAAAGACACTTTTATTGTATCTTCTATGGAGCAATATGATGAGTTTTTACAAATTTTATCAGAAAACAAAGGAGAAACCTCTATTGAGCAACGTAAAAAATTTGCTGCAAAATCTTTTAATATTTCTTCTCATTATGATACTGCTATCTTTAATTACTTTAACAATCATGAAGAACCTATATTAAAAATTAGTGAACCAAAGGGTCAAGTTTTAAGATATGGAGAAAACCCACATCAAAAAGGATTTTTCTTTGGAGATTTAGAAGCTATGTTCGACAAATTACATGGCAAAGAATTAAGCTACAATAATTTATTAGACGTTGATGCTGCTGTAAATTTAATGGAAGAATTTAAAGGTGAAGCTCCAACTTTTGCAATTTTAAAACACAATAATGCATGTGGTTTTGCTCAAAGAGATACTATTAAACAAGCTTATGTAGATGCTTTAGCTGGTGACCCTGTTTCTGCTTTTGGTGGAATATTAATAGCAAATACAGAAATAGATGCTGCAACAGCAGAAGAGATTCATAAATTATTCTGTGAAGTTGTTATTGCACCAAGTTATACAGATGAAGCATTATCAATTTTAAAAGGAAAAAAGAATAGAATTATCTTAATTCAAAAAGAAGTAGAGCTACCTAAAACAACCATAAGAACTTGTTTAAATGGAGCTTTAGTTCAAGACAAAGATAATGTCACAGATAAATTAGAAGATTTAACGTATGCAACTAATACTAATCCTTCTAAAAACGAGTTAGAAGATTTATTATTTGCTTCTAAACTTTGCAAAAACACAAAGTCTAATACTATTGTTTTAGCTAAAAATAAACAGTTACTAGCAAGTGGTACAGGACAAACAAGTAGAGTTGATGCCTTAAATCAAGCTATAGAAAAAGCTAGAAATTTTGGGTTTGATCTAGAAGGTGCAGTTATGGCAAGTGATGCTTTTTTCCCATTTCCAGACTGTGTTGAAATTGCTGATAAAGCAGGTATTAAAAGTGTAATTCAACCTGGAGGATCTATAAAAGACCAATTAAGTATCGATTATTGTAATGACAATAATTTGTCTATGGTAATGACTGGAACAAGACATTTTAAACATTAAGAATTTGTTACGTGATTACAGATTTAATTTACTAGATTTGTAAGAGTACATCAATAAATAACAAGAAAAATAAATATGGGTTTTTTCGATTTTATGACTGAGGATATTGCGATTGATCTTGGAACCGCAAATACATTAATTATCCATGAAGGAAAAGTTGTTATAGACAGCCCTTCTATTGTTGCTAGAGATAGAACAACAGGAAAAATTATTGCAATTGGTCAAGAAGCTAACTTAATGCAAGGTAAAACTCATGAAAATATAAAGACAATTCGTCCTCTAAAAGATGGAGTTATTGCAGATTTTCAAGCATCTGAAGAGATGATTAAAGAGTTTGTAAAGAAAATACCATCAATTAAAAAGAAATTATTTCCACCTGCATTACGTATGGTAATCTGTATCCCTTCAGGAATCACAGAAGTAGAAAAGCGAGCAGTTCGTGATTCTGCAAAACATATGAATGCCAAAGAAATCTATTTAATATACGAGCCAATGGCTGCTGCTATTGGTGTTGGTATAGATATTATGGAGCCAAAAGGAAACATGATTATTGATATAGGTGGTGGTACTACAGAAATTGCAGTTATTGCTTTAGGTGGTATTGTGTGTGATCAATCTGTAAAAGTTGCTGGTGATTTATTTACAAGTGATATTATGTATTACATGAGAACACAGCACAATTTACACGTTGGTGAAACTACAGCAGAAAAAGTAAAAATTCAAATTGGTGCAGCTACAGAAGATTTAGATACACCTCCAGATGAAATGTTAGTTCAAGGAAGAGATTTATTAAGCGGTAAGCCTAAACAAGTTCAAGTTTCTTTTAGAGAAATAGCTAAGGCTTTAGATAAATCTATTTTAAGAATTGAAGATGCTGTTATGGAGACTTTATCTAAAACACCACCAGAATTAGCTGCAGATATATACAATACTGGAATTTATTTAGCAGGTGGTGGTTCTATGTTAAGAGGATTAGACAAGCGTTTATCTCGTAAAACAGATTTACCAGTTTATGTAACAGAAGATCCTTTAAGAGCTGTTGTTCGTGGAACAGGCATTGCCTTAAAAGAATTAAATAAATACAAAAATGTGTTGATGAATTAGCATTTTAAATTCTAACAATGCAACAAATTATTTACTTTTTTCAAAAGTTTAAATACTTTCTATTCTTTTTATTGTTAGAAATTATTGCGCTTTCTTTAACATTTAACAACTTAGACTTTCATAGAAGTAAGTTTGTTAATTCTGCAAATAATTTAACTGGCGGTTTTTATAGTCAGTTCTCTAATATTTCTGATTTTTTAAATTTAAGATCAGAAAACCAAAAATTGTCTGAAGAAAATACTTATTTAAAAAATCTTTTAGCAAAACAGTCTTTCTTAGATTCTTTAAATAAAATAGATTTTACAGTAATTGATTCGAGTAAGTTTAGACAAAAATATAGTTATATTTCAGCAAAAATCATTAATAATAATTACAGTAAACAATTTAATTTTTTAACTGTAAATAAAGGGCAAAAAGACGGTATTTCTAAGGAAATGGCTGCTTTTAATAGTAAGGGAATAATTGGAATTACAGAAAACACATCTACGAATTACACTAGAATTCAATCCATTTTAAATAGAGATAGTAGAATTAATGCTCGACTGAAAAATACAAACTATTTTGGAACATTAAGTTGGGATGGAAAAGATTATAAAACTGTTCAGTTATATGATATTCCAAGACAAGCACCTTTAAAAATTGGAGATACTATAGAAACTGATGGAAAATCCACTATTTTTCCTGAAGGAATTTTAATAGGTACAATATCAAAAATAAATAATGGTAATACAGCAGACAATAAAGTTGATGTTACTTTATTTAATGATATGAGTAATTTAGGATACATATACATTGTTAAAAATTTCGATAAAATTGAAATTAAAAATTTAGAAAACAATGAATAATCCTCTTAGTACAATAACACTGTTTTTTTCTTTACTGCTTTTACAAGTATTAATTTTAAATAACATCTTGTTTTTAGGTTTTATTAATCCTTACGTTTACATCGCTTTTGTTTTTTATTATCCTTTAAAGGAAAATAGAATTCCATTTTTATTTTATTGTTTTTTATTAGGTATTTCTATAGACTTTTTTTCTGATACAGGAGGCATACATGCCCTTTCTATAGTTTTCATAGCTTATATTCGATTATTTTTTATTCGTTTATATCTAAAAAAAACAGCTGTAGATTACCCATTTTTTAATTTAAACTCAGAACCTTTTGGTAAAGTTTTCAATTATGTAGTAACTTTAACAGTTATACATCATTTCATATACTTTTCTTTTGCTAATTTTAGTTTTCAAAATTTTTCAAACGTATTACTAAACACATTGTTTTCAAGTATTTTTACTTTAATTTTGTTTTTTCTAGGTGCGTACATTTTTAAGAAGAAAAATTAACAATGCAAAGAAGCTTTTTACTTTATTTTCTAATAACCATAACTGGTTTTATCTTTATTGGTAGACTTTTTCAACTTCAAGTAATTGAAGGAGAAAACTATGACCCAATTAGAAATGCTGCAGTAAAAGTAGAATACAACTATCCAGAAAGAGGTTATATTTATGATAGAAATGGTAAATTATTAGTAGCCAATCAACTTTCTTATGATGTTATGGTTCAACCTAATCAAGTTAAAGAAATAGATACTCTTGAATTTTGTAAACTCTTAAAAATTTCTAAAAAAGATTTTAAAAGACGTTTTAAAAAAGCTGAAAATTACGCTTCTTATTTACCTTCAGTATTTTTAAAACAACTTGCTAAAGAAGATTTTGCTTACTTACAAGAAAAACTACATAAATATCAAGGATTTTACATTCAGAAAAGAATAATCAGAGATTATCCAATAAATGCAGCAGCTAATGTTTTAGGTTATATTGGCGAAGTAAATGAACAAAAAGCTAGAAATAACAATTACTATCAACAAGGAGAATTAGAAGGTAAAGATGGTGTAGAAAGACAATATGAGGATGTTTTAAGAGGTAAAAAAGGGAAAAGATATTTACATAGAAATAGATTTAATAGAGTAACAGGGTCCTATAAAAATGGGGCTTATGATACTTTACCAGAAAACGGAAAAGATTTAACATTAACACTAGACATAGAGTTACAACTATATGCTCAAAAATTAATGAAAGGAAAAAGAGGTGGCATTGTTGCTATTGAACCTTCTTCTGGAGAAATTTTAGCTTTAGTTACAGCCCCTTCTTACGATCCTAATATGTTAGTTGGTAGAAAAAGATCTCCTAACTCATATAAACTTTTTAAATTAGATAGTATAGAAAAACCAACTTTTGATAGAGGCTTACTTGCTGCTTATCCTCCAGGTTCTCCATTTAAAATGATGAATGCTCTTATTGGATTGCAAGAAAATGTAATTAACACAAATACTAGTTTCACTTGCTATGGAGGATTTAGATATGGAAATAGATCTAATGAATTTATGAAATGCCATTGTGATATTTATGGTAGACCAATTCGATTAAAAACTGCAATTGCTAGATCTTGTAATAGCTATTTTTCAAATACCTATAAAAGAATTGTAGAAAATAATAATAAACCTTCAGAAGGCTTAGATAATTGGAACAAACACATATCTAGTTTTGGTCTTGGAAATTATTTAGGATATGATTTACCTGCAGGAGTTCCTGGCTTAATTCCTGATGGAAAATATTATGATAGTAGACTAAAATATGCTTGGAATGGGTCTTCTAATATATCAAATGCTATTGGGCAAGGTGAAATTTTAACAACACCAATACAATTGGCTAATTTTACAGCTGCTATTGCAAATAGAGGTTTCTTTTATACACCTCATATTGTAAAAAGAATTGATGACAGATCTATAGATGACCCTAAATATATTAATCCAAAAAAAACCACAATAGACAAACCACATTTTGAACCTGTAATAGAAGCTATGCATGAAGTTTTTAAAACAGGAACAGGAAAATGGAGTCAAGTGAAAGGAATACCAATTTGCGGAAAAACTGGTACAGCAGAAAATTTTATTAGAAAAGAAGGTAAAGTAATTCAATTACAAGATCATTCTATTTTAGTTGCGTTTGCACCAAAAGATAATCCCAAAATTGCCTTAGCTGTTTTTGTAGAGAATGGAGGTTATGGATCTACAATTGCAGCCCCGATAACAAGCCTTATTGTTGAAAAATATATTAATGGTTTTATTTCAAAAGCCAATAAATATAGAGAGCAAAATATGTTAAACTTAAGTTTGCAAAATATTTATGATTTGCAGCTAACAAATCCAGAAGAATTTGCGTCAGGAACGAAATAATATTTTTGCAGGTGTAGATTGGATTTTAGTTTTTTTTTACATTGTTTTAGTTGGTTTTGGCTGGTTAAATATCTATGCTGCCATTGTAGAAGAAAACAATTTTGAAATACTAGACTTTTCTAAAAGATATGGTAAACAACTAATTTGGATTGGCCTATGTATCCCTCTCATAATACTAATACTATTTTTTAATTCTAAATTTTATGAGAAATACGCTAGTATATTTTATGTAATTTCAATAATTGCATTAGTATTTTTATTTCCTTTTGGTAAAGAAATAAATGGAGCAAAATCTTGGTTTAATTTTGGGTTTATGAGCCTACAACCATCAGAATTTGTAAAAGCTTGCACAACTTTAGGTATTGCAAAATTAATGAGTGATAGACAATACAATCTAAAATTAGTAAAAAATCAAATTAAAGCTTTCATTATTATTTTCTTACCAGCATTACTTATTACTTTACAACCAGATGCTGGATCTGCACTTATATATTTATCTTTCTTTTTTGTCTTAAACAGAGAAGGATTAACACTAAACTATATTATTATTGGTGTTACTTGTATTTCTATTTTCTTCTTAACAGTATTATTTGGTGTGAGTAAAATTCTCTTATCATTATATGTAATTATAAGTATTATTTTAATCTATTTAATTTATAAAGGAGGAAAAAGATTTTTAAGATTTAACTGGTATAAAATTATTGGTCTATACACTATTATAGCATTGTTTACTTTTGGAACTGCATACATTTATAATAATGTATTTAAACAACATCATAGAGATCGTTTCGAAGTTCTTTTAGGTCTTAAAGTCGATAATAAAAATATTGGCTATAACTCATATCAATCAGAATTTACTATTAGTTCTGGTAGTTACTTTGGAAAAGGTTTTTTAAAGGGAGATTTAACTCAAGGGGATTTTGTACCAGAACAAGATACAGACTATATTTTTAGTACAATTGGGGAAGAGTGGGGTTTTTTAGGCACTAGTTTAGTTATACTATTCTTTATGCTATTATTATTTAGAATTATATATTTAGCAGAGACTCACACCAATAAATTTGGAAGAATTTATGGTTATGGAGTGGCATCAATATTATTTTTTCATGTAGCAGTTAATATAGGTATGGTAATTGGCTTACTACCAACTGTTGGTATTCCATTACCTTTTTTTAGTTATGGTGGCTCTTCTTTATGGGGTTTTACTATTCTTCTATTTATTTTTATAAGACTTGATGCTCATAAAAACTATGATTTTTAAAAAAAATTAAAGCATAAAAAAAAACTCTGAATTTAAATTCAGAGTTTTTTTATTTTTTACTACTTATAATTATAAAGCAGCAACGTGTTTTGTTAATTTAGATTTTAAATTAGCTGCTTTATTATCGTGTATGATATTATTTTTAGCTAATTTATCTAACATAGAAATAACATTAGGTAATTTACCTTCAGCTTCTTTTTTATCTTCAATAGCACGTAAATCTCTAACAGCATTTCTTGTTGTTTTATGCTGATATTTATTACGTAACCTCTTTGCTTCGTTACTTCTGATTCTTTTTAATGCTGACTTATGATTTGCCATTATTCTATTTCTTTATTTTTAATAAAAATTTGTAGTCCGTACGGGAATCGAACCCGTGTTACCAGGATGAAAACCTGGCGTCCTAACCCCTAGACGAACGGACCAAAACAATTAAATAATCTTCAATTGCGGATGCAAATATACAATGTTTTTAAAAATCTGCAATATTTTTTTAAAAAATTTATTTTTTTAATATGCTTTAGCAAAAAGCACCCTTTTGTTTGATGGTTTTCCAGTCAAAACACAAACACCAGATTCCTCTTTAGCATCATTAGGTATACATCTAATGGTTGCTTTTGTATATTCTTTAATTCTATCTTCAGTTTCTTCTGTACCATCCCAATGTGCAGAAACAAAGCCTCCTTTTTTTATAGCTTTCTTAAATTCTTTAAAATCGTCAACAATAGAAGTGTTTTGTTTTCTAAAATCAATTGCCTTTTGAAATAAATTAACTTGGATTTCTTCTAGTAAATTTTCAATAAAGTTTACAGAATCGTCTTGATTAACAATTTGTTTTTCGAAGGTATCTCTTCTTGCTATTTCTAATGTTCCGTTTTCTAAATCTCTATTTCCAATTGCAATTCTAACAGGAACTCCCTTTAATTCATATTCTGCAAACTTTGCTCCTGGTCTAAAAGTATCTCTATCATCAAATTTTACAGAAATTCCTTTTCTTCTTAAATCTGATTGAATTGATTTTGCTTTTTCTGAAATTGCATCTAATTGATCTTGTCCTTTATATATAGGAACAATTACAACTTGAATTGGAGCTAACTTTGGAGGCAATACTAACCCATTGTCATCTGAATGTGTCATAATTAAACCACCTATTAAACGCGTAGAAACTCCCCAAGAAGTTGCCCAAACATAATCTTGCTTACCTTCTTTATTGGTAAATTTAACATCAAAAGCTTCAGCAAAATTTTGCCCTAAGAAATGGCTTGTCCCAGCTTGTAAAGCTTTTCCATCTTGCATTAAAGCTTCTATTGTATAAGTATCTTCAGCACCTGCAAAACGTTCACTATCTGACTTCACTCCTTTTACTACTGGCATTGCCATAAAATTTTCTGCAAATTCTGCATAAACCTCTTGCATTTGCTTTGCTTCTGCAATTGCTTCAGTTTTAGTAGCATGTGCTGTATGACCTTCTTGCCATAAAAATTCTGCAGTTCTTAAAAATAATCTAGTACGCATTTCCCATCTTACAACATTTGCCCATTGATTTATTAGTAATGGTAAATCTCTATAAGATTGTATCCATCCTTTATAAGTATTCCAAATAATTGCTTCTGATGTTGGTCTTACAACTAACTCTTCTTCTAACTTAGCCTCAGGGTCTACCCTTAATTTACCTTCATTATCAGGGTCATTCTGCAAACGATAATGCGTAACAACTGCGCACTCTTTTGCAAAACCTTCAGCATTTTTTTCTTCAGCCTCAAATAAACTTTTTGGAACAAATAAAGGAAAATACGCATTTTGATGACCAGTTTCTTTAAACATCCTATCTAATTCTGCTTGCATTTTTTCCCAAATAGCAAAACCATAAGGTTTTATAACCATACAACCTCTAACAGCAGAATTTTCAGCTAAATCAGCTTTTACTACTAATTCGTTATACCACTTTGAATAATCTTCTGATCTTTTCGTTAACTTCTTGCTCATAAATATATTTTTGGCACAAATGTTGATTATTATTAAATGAAATTCTTGTTAAATTATTTCAAATTTTTAAAATCGGGTACAAAATTAGCATAATTTAGTGTTTTGGATGCAAAATTATTAGATTATGTGCCATATAAAATAATATCATTATGAAATTACATTATAAATCTTCGAAAATTTACAATTTTTTAATCTTATTAATAGCTTCTATTTTGTTGGTTTCTTGTGGATCTTATCAAAATGTTTCTAATAATGATGGTATTTATGATGATACAACATTTACTAAAAAAGAAAGACCAGTAGTTGTTTTAGAAAAAAAGGAATATCAAGAATATGAAGATAATTATTTTACTAAAGAGTTAGATAGACTAAACACTATTGATGACAATGAAATATTTGTTGATGTTGATTCTTACAACTCTGGAGGAGATAATGTTAATGATGATGAATTTTATAATGAAAATAGTCCTTGGGGATATGAAAACAATGATGTAGTTGTTAATGTTAATTTAGTTGATCCTTTTTGGGGTGGTAATGGTTTTGGATGGGGATGGAATAATCCTTGGGCATTTAACAATTGGAACTATTGGGGCTGGAATGATCCTTTTTGGGGTGGTGGACCTTTTTGGAGAAATCGTTTTTGGGGAGGTAATAGATTTTGGGCTTATAATCCATATTGGAATCCTTATCGAAATAATTGGGCTTGGGGTGGAGCTTTTTGGGGAGGAAGTCCTTATTGGAATAATTGGGGTTGGAATAATAGGTATTATAGAAACCAAAGATATGGAGCAAGGGTTACCAATAATAGATTTGGCAGAAGAACAACATCAAATGGAAGATATAGTGTAACAAGTAGAAGAAATAACTCGTTTAATTCTAACACAAGAGTAAGAAGGAATACAAATTCAAATTACTCGAGAAGAAGCTCTTCAAATATTCGAAGAAGTACGTCTACTAATAGAAGAAATTCTTCAACAATTAGAAGAAGTTCTCAAAGAAGGGGTTCATCTACAATTAGAAGAGGTAGTTCTTCTAGAGGTAATAATAGAACTATTAATAGATCTTCATCAAGAGGAAGTAGTTCAAGAGGTTTTACTCCTTCTAGAAGATCATCAACATCTAGAGCAACAAGTACAAGAAGTTCTTCAAGTAGAAGCTCAAGCAGCAGAAATTCTAGCAGAGGATCAAGCAGAAGTTCTAGTAGATCTAAAAGAGGTAATTAAAAAAATCCAAAAAAAATGAAAAAAATTATTACAACAGCGATATTTTTCGCAGTAACCTCCTTGTCTTTTAGTCAAGCCTTGGGTTATGAAGATTTAGGAATTTTATTTTCTCAAAATGATAATAATGGTACTGCAAGATTTACAGCTATGGGAGGTGCATTCGGAGCTTTAGGTGGAGATATTTCATCTATTAATATAAATCCAGCTGGTTTATCAGTATTTAATAATAGTGTTTTTTCTGGAACATTTAATTCTAGAAATTCAACAATAAATACCACTTATTATGGGAACACTTTAGGTACACAAGACGAATTTATTAATATTTCTCAAGCTGGTGCTGCTTTAGTTTTTGATACTAATTATTCAAATGAATGGACAAAGTTTGCACTTGGTTTTAATTATAGAATGACCAAGGATTTTAATGATAGTTTTTCTGCACAAGGAAATAGTGGTGTAGCTACTTTTACAAACTTTCCTTTAGATACAAATACGCCAGCATTAGAATATAATATTGCAGATGAGCAACGTTTTTTTAATAACTATAGAGGTGATCTTACAGAGTTAAATATTGGTTTGTCTGCTGTACATCAAAATAAACTTCATTTAGGTGTAGCTATTAATTTTTATGATTTAAATTTTAGTCAACAATCTACACTAAGTGAATTTAATAGTGATACAAATGGTAATGAATTAGATGCATTCTTGTATCAAGAAAGTTTTATTACAGGTACTGGTTTTTCTGCTAACCTTGGTTTTATTTATAAATTACATAAAAATTTTAGATTTGGTTTATCATACCAAACACCAACATGGTTTACAGAAGTAATTGATGAGAATAACATTTTAGATAATGATGGTTTTAATGGTGATACAGAAATTTACGTAAGTAATGACAATGTTATTTATGACAACACAGTTAATGGTTTTCCTTCACAAATCTTTGATTTTAGATTAAGAACACCAAGTAAATTAACAGCCAGTGCTGCATTAATTGTTGGAAAATTTGGACTTTTTAGTGTAGATTATTCAAATAGAAATTTTCAAAATATGCGCTTATCAAGAGGTAATTTTAATCAAGAAAATCAATCTTTTCAAGATAATTACAGAAACACCCACAACTTTAATGTTGGTACAGAGTGGAGATTTAATAGATTTAGTCTAAGAGGTGGTTATAGGTTTGAACAAAACCCAAGTAAACAAGCCTTAGATTCAGATAATTTAGAAGGATATTCTTTAGGTGGTGGTTACAATTTTGGAAATTTTAGATTAGATTTCTCATTTACAGACAATAACAGAACTTCTGCTTATAATTTTTATTCAGGATTTAATGTTAATGCAGCAGAGTTATCACAAAACAATAAAGTATTTACAGGTACAGTTACAATAAACCTATAATTGTATAAACACATAAATTTTAAGACTTTGTATAGAAAACATACAAAGTCTTTTTTATTGTAATCATTTTTTTTACCGTAATTTTGCAACTTAGTTTAAAGATTATGCAAGAGGTAAACATTACAATACAAGAAACTACAAACAATACTATTTTAAAGTTTAATAGTAACAAGATATTAATTAATGGTGGTAGCTATGAATTTTCAAATATTGACGAGGCAAAAAATTCACCATTAGCACAGCAATTATTTTATTTACCATTTGTTAAAAAGGTATTTATTACAGCAAATTTTATTGCAATACAAAGATTTGATATTGTTGAGTGGATAGATGTTCAAGAAGAAGTTAAAGAACAAATAGAAGCTTATATTGCTGATGGTAATAAAATTGTAAACGAAGAGACATCAACACAAAAAAAAGAAGCCATAGAAGTTTATGCAGAGGTTACTCCAAATCCTGCAGTAATGAAATTTGGCACCAATAAGAAGCTAACAGAAATTGATGTTGAATATAAAAACATAGAAGAAGCAAGTAAATCATCTCCTTTAGCACAAGCTATTTTTAATTTTCCGTTTGTAAAAGAAGTTTTTATCTCTGATAATTATATTTCTGTTACCAAATATGATATGATAGAGTGGAATGAAGTTTTTGCAGAAGTTAGGTCTTTTATTCGCGAATATCTTGTTGAGGGTAAAACCATTATAAAAGAATTACCTAAAGTTTCTGAAACTTCAGAAACATCAGCTGCTCCTAAAATTGAAGTAAAACTAGAGGGAATTTCAGCTCAAATTGCAGACATTTTAGATGAATACATAAAACCTGCTGTTGCTGGAGATGGAGGAAATATTGCCTTTAATTCTTATGATGAAAACAACAAAGTTGTAAGTGTTATTTTACAAGGAGCTTGTAGTGGATGCCCATCTTCTACTGCTACATTAAAAAACGGAATTGAAACTCTTTTAAAAGAAATGTTACCAAATCAAATTAATGAAGTGGTAGCTTTAAACGGATAATTAAATGTCTAAAACTGTAAAGCCTTACAAAGATTCTAAACTTGGTAAAAAAGAACAAGTTACTCAAATGTTTGATACCATTTCTAAAAATTACGATGGTTTAAATAGAGTAATCTCTTTAGGAATTGATGTAAAATGGCGTAAAAAAGTTGTAAAAATTGTTGGTGAAAATAATCCAAAGCAAATACTAGATATTGCAACTGGCACTGGAGATTTAGCGCTAATGATGGCAGAAACTTTAAATCCTGATAAAGTAATTGGATTAGATATTTCTGCAGGTATGTTAGAGGTTGGTAAACAAAAAATTGCCAAAGCTAAATTATCTGAAAAAATAGATATGATTGTTGGCGATTCTGAAGATATGCCTTTCGAAGACAACACCTTTGATGCTATTACTGTTTCTTTTGGAGTAAGAAATTTTGCCAATTTAGACAAAGGTATTCAAGAAATTGCTAGGGTATTAAAACCAACAGGAGTGTTAGTTATTTTAGAAACATCAAATCCTACAAAATTTCCATTTAAACAAGGGTATAAATTATATACTAATTTTGTATTACCTACTATTGGAAAATTGTTTTCTAAAGATAAAGTTGCCTATTCTTATTTATCTGAATCTGCAAATTCTTTTCCATTTGGAGAAACTTTCAACAATATTTTGAAAAAAAATGGGTTTACTCATACAGAACATCAACCTGTAACTTTTGGTTCTGCTACTATTTATACAGCAAAAAAGTAAATGAGAAAAAAAGTAATTTTAGTATTTCTACTCTTTAGTATTTGTACGTCAATCTTTGCACAAAGAGAACGTGTAGAAAATTTACCAACATTCGATAAAAGAAAAATTCATTATGGTTTTTATCTTGGGGTAAATCAAAATGATTTTAAATTAAACCTTAGAAATAGTGCTATTCAAAATGCAAATATTACTATAGAACCTTCTTCTGGTTTTAATGTAGGTTTAATTGCAGATTTAAGACTTCATAAAAATTTAAATTTACGTTTAGAACCTGGTTTAATTACTAACTCTAAAAATATATATTTTAACCACATTGCAACACAAAGAGATAGTGTTAGAGAGGTTAGTTCTACTTTTTTACATGTACCCTTAGTTTTAAAATTTAGTACAGATAGATATAAAAATATTAGACCTTATTTATTAGCTGGTGTATCTTATGATTATAATTTTTCTAGTAACGAAAAAAATCAAGATGATAATTCTGCTGGACAATTTAGAATGCAAACACATAACTTTATGTACGAAGTTGGTATTGGTATAGATATCTACTTAAATTTCTTTAAATTTTCTCCTTCTATTCGTGGAGTTTTTGCCATGAATAATGAGATTAAATACGATGATGACCCAAATAGCCAATGGACAGCACCAGTGAATTTTATGGGTACTCGTGGAATTTTCTTAAACTTTGCTTTTGAGTAGAAATAGTCTGCTAAATAAAAACTTAATTCCATTATTTTTAATTTGGATAGTATTTTTAATTACAATTTTTGCTTCTCTTTTTACGGAAGTAATTTTTAGCACAAAAAACTCAATTGCTTTTGTTCTTTTCTTAATAACTACATATTTATATGCAAAAAACAAAAAATACTATATATATTCTTTTGTTTTAACTTGTTTAGCAGGTTTATTTGACTTTCTAGATGTGTCTTATTTAAATATAATTTTTAGTTTTTTTATTTTCAAAGTAAATCCAATTTATTTTTTATTAATAATTGTATTCTTATACACTAATAAGGATTTAATTGAAGAAAAAATTAAATAAACTTTAATTTCTTCTAAATTCACTTAATAAAATAGCAGTTGCAGTTGCAACATTTAAACTTTCAGTTTCTTGTAGATTACCAAATCTTGGGATAGATATTTTATGTTTTATTAAGCTTTTAATTTCGTCAGAAACGCCATTTGCTTCATTACCCATAATCAAAACAGCTTCTTTAGGCAGTTCTTTTTTGTAAACGTTTTCCCCATCCATATCAGCTATAAAAGTAGGTAGTTCTGTATTAGATAAATATTCTTTTAAGTTTAAATATTTTATAGCTAATCTAGTTAAAGAACCCATACTAGATTGCACAACTTTTTGATTATAACAATCTACAGTTTCATTAGAACACACTAATGTTGTAACACCAAACCAATCACACAAACGAATAATTGTTCCTAAATTTCCTGGATCATTAATATCGTCTAAAACTAATATTAAACCTTTGTTACTAATTTCTTTTTCAGCAGGAATTTTAAAGATGCCAAGTACTTTATTTGGTGTTTTTAGACTACTAATTTTCCTTAATTCTTCATTAGAAATTATTTGATAATTTTTATGCTGTGTATCAAAATCTTCAGTAGCAAATAATTGATCTAGTTCAAAAGAAGAATTTAATAATTCATTTACAACTTTTACACCTTCTGCTACAAATAATTTGTGCTTTTGTCTATACTTTTTTTTTGATAAACTTGTTATTAATTTAAGTTGATTTTTAGAGATACTCATTAATCGAATTGAAATACAATTATAACGTTGAAAAATACTATTTTTGATATTCTTAGCAATGCTAAAGTAATGAAAAAACTTTCTTTTTATTTGTTGATTTTCTTAATTCTTGCAGCTTGTAATTCTACTAAGCATGTTAAAGATGGCGATTTTATGTTAACAGATAATTACTTTTTTATTGATAGTACAAAAACAGCTGCTCCAAAACTGCAAAAATATGTTTTACAAAAACCAAACTCACGCTTTTTAGGTGTTCCTTTTGGATTATATTTTCATAATATAGGAAATCATGACAAACCCAAAACACCTTCTGAATGGGCTAAAGAAAATCCAAATTCTTACAATTTTGTAAATAAGATTTTCTCTGAAAAACAAAGTATTGCTTATGCTAATTCTTTTATAAACTTAAATAAATGGTTTTTAAGTTATCAAGAACCTCAAATTATAAATCCTACAAAAATTAATAGAACCGCAAATAATTTAGCAGCTTATTATAAAACCCAAGGCTTTTTTGATTCTAAAATTAATTATAAAATTAAAAGAGATTCTATTAGTAAAAAAGCTGCAGTTTCTTATTTTATTAATAAAGGAAAACCTACAACTTTAGATACTATAAATATTAAAATAGATTCACCTGTTTTAGATTCTATTTATAAGAATTCTGGTATTAATAGTTTTTTAATTTCTGGTGACCAGTATAAAGATCAAACGTTTAGAAGAGAAGCAGCTAATATTGTAAAACTTTACAGAAACTCTGGTATTGTTCACTTTTCTGAATCTGCTTTAGGCTTTTATGTAGATTCTACAAGAACCGATTATAAAACCAATGTAGATTTTTTAATTTCTTCGAATCGTTTAAAAGAAGAGAATGGAAAATATGTAGAAAAACCTTACAGAGTTCATACTATAAATGAAGTTAATGTATATACAGATTATACTTTTGCAAAAAAAGGAGATCCAATAAGTGATACTATAAAGTATAAAGGCATCAATTTTTTTGCACATGATAAAATAAAATATAATCCTAAGTATTTATCACAGTCTATTTTTTTAGGACCAAACATGATTTATAAAGATACTTTAAGAAACTTAACCAGAAGTCACTTAAAATCTTTAAAAAACTTTAAGTCTACCAATATAAACTTTAGTACAATTTCTGGTACTGAAGATCAACTTAGGATGGATGTATTTTTATCTCCTTTAGAAAAATACACTATTGGTTTCGAAACAGAACTTACACATTCTAATATTAGAAATATTGGTGTCTCTGGTAAATTTTCATTATCAAACAGAAACACATTTAGAGGTGCTGAGTTATTTAAAATGTCTTTTTTAGGCACCTGGTTTAACTCTAATAATGGCCCTGGTTGGGAAATAGGTGCAGATGCTTCGTTAGAAATACCTAGATTTGTAGTACCTTTTGGATTAAGTAGATTGGTACCAAAAAGAATGTCTCCTAGAACTATAATTTCTTTAGGAACAAGTTTTCAAAAAAATATTGGTTTAGATAGACAAACTTTCTCTTTCTTAACAGATTTTAAATGGCAATACAATTCTAAAAGAACTATTCAATTAGAAGTGCTAAACACACAATACATTAAAAATTTAAATGTTGATAGTTTTTTTAGCATTTACAATTCAGAATATCAAAACTTAAATGATATAGCAAAGGTATATTATAATGACCCTAACAGAGTGTTAGCTTTACCTGATGAAGCAGTTTCTTTTATGAATACTGTATTTCAAGACAGTGGTTTTCAAACTTCAAATCCAGATGAATTTAGCAATAATGCGAATATTTTAAATAGATATAATATTATTACTTCAGATTTTATCATTCCTACAATTGCTTATTCTTTCACATATAACAATCAATTAGATTTTAAAGATTCTGACTTTTCTTTTTTCAGATTTAGAATTGCAAATTCTGGTAATATCATGGGTATATTATCTAAAAACACTAATAGTAACAATAAAAAAACTTTTTTAGGAATACCATTAGCTCAGTATTTTAAAACTGATATAGAATACAAGAAGTTTTGGGGATTAAGAAACAACTCAGTATTTGCAATTAGAACTTTTTTAGGAGCAATTATTACTTACGATAATTCTGACATTCCATTTGTAAAAAGTTATTTTGCAGGAGGTTCTAATGATATTAGAGCTTGGCAAACTTATGAACTAGGTCCAGGAAGAAGCAACACAGGATTAGAATTTAATGTCGGTAGTTTTAAATTTTTAACTAGTGCAGAATATAGGTTTGATATGTTTAGTAGACTTAAAGGTGCATTGTTTATAGATGCTGGAAATATTTGGGATATTTCTGATTCTAGCTTCGCAGAAGATGGCACTCGATTTACAGGATTATCATCATTAAAAGATATTGCAATTGGTTCTGGTTTTGGTGCAAGGCTAGATTTTAATTTTTTAATCTTACGTTTTGATGTAGGCTTTAAAACTTACGAACCCTATTTGTCTGGAAATAAATGGTTCAAAAACTATAATTTCTCTAATGCAGTTTATAATATAGGTATTAACTACCCATTTTAAACAGTCTAAAAAATATAACGTTTTCGTTATTTTATACTATTTAAAGAAAAGTAACTTACTATTTTTCATTATTTTTGAAGTATTAATTTATAAATAAATCAACTTATCATGGGTCATAATATTAAACCTGGTGTAGCAACTGGAAAAGAAGTTCAAGAAATTTTTAACTATGCAAAAGAAAAAGGTTTTGCTTTACCAGCGGTTAATGTAGTAGGTTCTAACACAATAAATGCGGTTTTAGAAACTGCAAAAGAATTAAACTCTCCTGTAATTATTCAATTTTCTAATGGAGGTGCACAATTTAATGCTGGTAAAGGTTTATCTAACGAAAACCAAAAAGCTGCAATTGCTGGTGGTATTGCAGGTGCAAAACATGTAAACGAATTAGCAGAAGCTTATGGTGTTCCTGTAATTTTACATACAGATCATTGTGCAAAGAAATTATTGCCTTGGATAGATGGTTTATTAGATGCATCTGAAAAGCATTTTGCAGAAACAGGTAAACCATTATATAGTTCTCATATGATAGATTTATCTGAAGAGCCTTTAGAAGAAAACATGGAAATTTGTAAAGAATACTTAGCTAGAATGAGCAAAATGGGTATGACTTTAGAAATTGAATTAGGAATAACTGGTGGTGAAGAAGATGGAGTTGATAATTCTGATGTAGATGCTTCTAAATTATATACACAACCAGAAGAGGTTGCTTATGCTTACGAAGAGTTAATGAAAGTTTCACCACAATTTACAATTGCTGCTGCTTTTGGAAACGTACATGGTGTTTATAAACCAGGTAATGTAAAATTAACTCCTAAAATTTTAAAGAATTCTCAAGAGTTTGTAACTAAGAAATTTGGTGTTGAAGAAAATCATATCGATTTTGTTTTTCATGGTGGTTCTGGTTCTACTGTAGAAGAAATTAGAGAAGCAATTGGGTATGGTGTTATAAAAATGAACATTGATACAGATTTACAGTTTGCTTTTACAGAAGGTATTCGTGATTACATGCAAGGTAAAGCTGATTATTTAGCTACTCAAATTGGAAACCCAGAAGGAGCTGACCAACCTAACAAAAAATATTACGATCCAAGAAAATGGTTACGTTTAGGTGAAGAGACATTTAAAACAAGATTAAAGCAAGCATTTGCAGACTTGAATAATGTAGATACTTTATAAAACATATTTCAAATACAATAAAAAAAACATCCTAAGTATATTAGGATGTTTTTTTTATTATTAATAATCGTGTTAAAGAAACATCTATAGTTTATAAAAACTATTATATTTGTAGACTATTTTATACTAAAAACTAAATAAAAGTTTATGGCTTGGTTTAAGAGAACAGATAAAGGTATACAGACTCCAACAGAAGAAAAAAAAGACACTCCAAAAGGCTTGTGGTATAAAACACCAAGTGGTAAAATTATTGACACAGAAGAACTTAAGAAAAATTTATATGTAAGTCCAGAAGATGGTTATCATGTAAGAATTGGTAGTAAAGAATATTTCGAATTATTTTTTGATGACAATAAATTTGAAGAATTAGATAAAAATTTAACTTCAAAAGATCCATTAAAATTCGAAGACACAAAAAAATACACAGATAGAGTAAAGGCTGCTCAAGATAAAACCAAATTAAAAGATGCTGTAAGAACTGCAGTAGGTAAATCTTTAGGTAGAGATTTAGTTATTGCTGCAATGGATTTTGCATTTATTGGTGGTTCTATGGGTTCTGTTGTAGGAGAAAAAATAGCAAGAGCTATAAATTATTCTATAGAGCATAAAATTCCTTTTTTAATGATTTCTAAATCAGGTGGTGCAAGAATGATGGAAGCTTCTCTTTCTTTAATGCAATTAGTAAAAACATCAGCAAAATTAGCACAATTAGCAGAAGCTAAAATCCCATACATATCTTTATGTACAGATCCTACTACTGGAGGTACAACTGCATCTTATGCAATGTTGGGTGATATAAATATTGCAGAACCAAATGCTTTAATAGCTTTTGCAGGACCAAGAGTTGTAAAAGATACTACTGGTAAAGAATTACCAGAAGGTTTTCAACGTTCTGAGTTTGTATTAGAACATGGTTTCTTAGATGCAATTTACGAACGTAAAGAATTAAAAAAGCAAGTAAATTTATATATCGATTTAATTCAGAATCTTCCAATAAGAAAAGAAGAAATTGTTTCTTAATATTAAGAAAATGTAACTTTCTAAAAAGAAAGGATTTACCACTTATTTATTAAAAAAATAATCTATATTTGCAGCTGCAAAGCAAAAAGCTAGGCAATACATAAAAATCATTTAAATAATATTGGCATGTACTTAACAAAAGAAGTAAAAGAAGGAATCTTCGAAAAACACGGTAAAGGTAAAAACGATACTGGTAATTCAGAAGGTCAAATTGCGTTATTTACGCACAGAATCAACCACTTAACAGAGCACTTAAAAAGAAATCGTAAAGATTTTAATACAGAGCGTTCTCTAGTAAGAATGGTTGGTAAACGTAGAAGTTTATTAGATTACTTAAAGAAAACAGATATCACAAGATATCGTGCAATCATTAAAGAATTAGGAATTAGAAAATAATTTCAAAATAAAAAGAGGCTCTATATGCGCCTCTTTTTTGTTTTATATCTTCTCAAAGTTTCGCTTTTAAACTCAAAATAGAAGCATACATCTTAAAAGAGTAACAAACTTTTAAGTAAGAAAAATCAAAAGAAGTAACAACCCTTTTGAATTTCCATTGGAAAAAAACATCCAACAACTACAACACAACAACAAATTAATTAAAAATTAGAATTTAAAAATTTTATGATTCCAAAAGTATTTAGAGAGGTCATAGACCTTGGAGATGGAAGAACCATTTCATTAGAAACTGGTAAGCTTGCAAAACAAGCTCATGGTTCAGTTGTTGTTCAATCAGGTAAGTGTATGTTATTATGTACAGTTGTATCAAACTATCATCAAGCAGATGTAGATTTTTTACCTTTAACTGTAGATTATAGAGAAAAATTTGCTGCTGCAGGACGTTATCCTGGAGGTTTCTTTAAAAGAGAAGCAAGACCAAGTGATGGTGAAGTATTAACAATGCGTTTAGTAGACCGTGTTTTACGACCATTATTTCCAAAAGATTATCATGCAGAAACTCAGGTTATGATTCAGATGATGTCTCATGATGATGATGTTATGCCAGATGCAATGGCTGGTTTAGCTGCTTCTGCTGCTATTCAGTTGTCAGACATTCCATTTGAAACTCCAATTTCAGAAGTTAGAGTTGCAAGAGTAAATGGTGAGTTTGTGATTAACCCAACAAGAGCTCAATTAGGTGAAGCTGATATTGATATGATGGTTGGTGCTTCTGCAGATTCTGTTATGATGGTAGAAGGTGAAATGGACGAGTGTTCTGAAGAAGAAATGGCTGATGCAATTAAATTTGCTCATGAAGCTATAAAAGTACAATGTGCTGCACAAGTTGCTTTAGCTGAAGCATTTGGCAAAAAAGAAACTCGTGAATACGAGCCAGAAGTAGAAGACGAAGACTTAGCTGCTAAAATTAAAGATATGGTGTATGATAAAACATATGCTATTGCAAAAGCAGGTTCTGCTAAGCATGAAAGAGGTGTAGCTTTTAGTGAAATTAAAGAAGAGGTTTTCAATTCTTTTTCTGAAGAAGAGCAAGCTGAATTAGGGAAGTTAATTCATAAATATGTTGCAAAAGCTCAAAAAACTGCAATTCGTGATTTAACTCTAAAAGAAGGTTTACGTTTAGATGGAAGAAAAACTACAGACATCAGACCAATTTGGTGTGAGGTAGATTATTTACCATCAACCCATGGTTCATCTATCTTTACAAGAGGAGAAACACAAGCTTTAGCTACTGTTACCTTAGGTACTTCAAGAGAAGCTAATCAAATAGATATGCCATCTTTTGAAGGTGAAGAAACATTCTATTTACACTACAACTTCCCTCCTTTTTCAACAGGTGAAGCTCGTCCTTTAAGAGGAACTTCTAGACGTGAAGTTGGTCATGGAAACTTAGCTCAAAGAGCATTAAAAGGCATGATTCCTGCTGATTGCCCATATACAGTAAGAGTTGTAAGTGAAGTTTTAGAATCTAATGGTTCTTCTTCTATGGCAACTGTTTGTTCTGGAACAATGGCATTAATGGATGCAGGTGTTCAATTAAAAAAACCTGTTTCTGGTATTGCAATGGGATTAATCTCTGATGGAGACAACTATGCAGTTTTATCTGACATTTTAGGTGACGAAGATCACTTAGGTGATATGGACTTTAAAGTAACTGGTACTGCTGATGGTATTACAGCATGTCAAATGGATATTAAAATCAAAGGATTAAGTTACGAGATTTTAGTAAATGCATTAAAACAAGCTAGAGATGGACGTTTACATATTTTATCTAAATTAACAGATACTATTGAAAAACCAAATGCTACTGTAAAAGCTCACGCTCCAAAAATGATTACAAGACGTATCCCTAATGATATGATTGGTGCATTTATTGGTCCTGGAGGTAAACATATTCAGGAATTACAAAAAGAAACAGAAACTACTATTGTAATTACAGAAGACCCAGAAACTGAAGAAGGTATTATTGAAATTCTAGGAACAAAACCAGAAGGAATGGATGCTGTTATAGCTAAGATAGAATCTATGTTGTTTAAGCCAGAAGTTGGTAGTGTTTACGAAGTTAAAGTAATTAAAATGTTAGACTTTGGTGCTGTTGTAGAATATACTGAAGCTCCTGGAAATGAAGTTTTATTACACGTAAGCGAATTAGCTTGGGAACGTACAGATAATGTTTCTGATGTTGTAAATTTAGGTGATATTTTAGATGTAAAATACTTTGGTATAGATCCTAGAACACGTAAAGAAAAAGTTTCTAGAAAAGCTATTTTACCTAAACCAGAAGGCTGGCAAGAAAGACCTAAGAGAGATAACAACAATCGTGGTCGAGACAATAATAGAGGAAATAGAGACAATAGAAATCGCGACAATAGACGTGATGACAGAAAACCAAGAGAACCAAGAAAAGAAGATTAATCTTTTCTAATTCTTAATAAGTTTCAAAAAATCGTCAATGAATATTGACGATTTTTTTTATGTTTTTAGTTTCTTTGTGAATCTTAATGAAAATTCAAAGAATTACATATTTATCTTTAGGTACAAATCAAGGAAATAAGCTAGAAAACCTACAAAATGCAATTGATATGATTGCTGAAAAAATAGGTGCTATTCTAAATATTTCTTCTGTTTATAAAACAGCTTCTTGGGGTTTTGATAGTAATGACTTTTATAACATTTGCTTAAAAATTTCTACCTATCATCCACCAGAAAAATTAATGAAAATTCTTTTAGATATAGAAAGTAATCTGGGTCGAAAAAGAAATGATAAAAAAGGATATTCAGATAGAAATATTGACATAGATATTTTATTATTTGATGATGAAATTATTTTTTCTAAAACACTTACAGTACCTCATGCTAAAATGTTAGAACGTAAGTTTGTTTTAGTACCATTAGTAGAAATTGCAGCAACTGTAATTCATCCTATAGAAAAACAAAAACTATCTACTTGTATTAAAAATTGTGAAGACACTTCAGAAATTTTATTGACTGATGAAAAATTAATTCGTCCAATACCAATATCAGAAAAGTACAATTACATAGCTATAGAAGGTAATATTGGAGCTGGAAAAACATCTTTAGCAAAAATGATGTCAGACGAATTTAATGCTAAAATAATTTTAGAACGTTTTGCAGATAATCCATTTTTACCAAAGTTTTACGAAGACAAAGAACGTTTTGCATTTCCTTTAGAAATGAGTTTTTTAGCTGATAGATATCAGCAATTATCAGATGATTTAGCACAATTAGATTTGTTTAAAAACTTTATTGTTTCTGATTATTATATTTTTAAATCTTTAATTTTTGCTCAAATTACACTTCAGAAAGATGAATATGCTTTGTACAGAAGAATGTTTGATTTAATGTATAATGAAATTACCAAGCCAGATTTATATGTGTATTTGTATCAAAATACAGATAGGCTTTTACAAAACATTAAAAAAAGGGGTAGAGATTATGAGCAAAATATAGAAGCTGGCTATCTCCAAAAAATACATGATGGCTACAAAAATTTTATAAGTACCCAACAAGATTTAAACACTTTAATTATTGATGTTTCAGAACTTGATTTTGTAAAAAACACAGAAGATTATTCAAACATCATCAATCAAATCAAAAAAGGGTAATTGTTACTTTTTAAGTTCTAATTTTTCTGCAAAGTAATCACAAAAATCACGCATTGTAGCACTCATTTTGTTATCATCTGTTGCTCTTTCAAAAGTATCTGCCATAGAAACTAATGTTTGATGATAAAACTGTTTCATTTCATCTACAGGCATATCTTTTGTCCATAAATCCATGCGTAAAGTATCTTTCTTCTTATGATCCCAAACAGATATCATTACTGCCTTAGAATATTCATTGGTAACTCCACCATCTTCTGCTGACCAAGAGATTTCTTCTGGTATTTTATTTTCGTCTAAACCAATATTAAATTTTACTTCAGAATTATGTTTAACTGCCATTACTTTTTAGGTTTGTAGTTCGATTTTTTGAAAATTTCATCTTCATTCATTTTCAATAATTCTTGCAAAGATACATCATTCTTTTCCATAAAAGAACGAACAATTTGGCATCCTAACCATACTCCTATTTTACCTGGAGATAAGTTATCTTGCTCCATATAAAATTTAGAAAAAGGTGCATTTTCTAAAAATCGAGCATTAAGTTTTGAATCTGTACTAAATAAGATTTTTCTATCAATAAAATACATCCAAATTTGCTGCTCATTTGCTTTTGCCCAATTAAACTTATCAGTAGAATAACCTATTTTTTCTTGATCAGAAATAGTTGGTAAATACAAATCTAACAGATACATTTTTTTACCCTCAAAAATCATTTTATCTATAAATCTTCTTTTATTAAAAGGATGAACTTGCTGATCAATAATTGCATTAGCAACATCTACAATAAGATGTTCTTTTGTGTTATTTTGTTTAATATATTTTGGATAATCTGCATAAAAACGATGTTGTTTACCTAAATAAACGTCTAAAGATATAAGTAATAAACTATCAGCATAAATTACTCTACTTTCATAATCTATGTTACTTAAAAGAGTTACAACATCTGGCTCTTTAAATTTTGAATTGTAATATTTTATATGCTTAAAAAGTGAATTGAGTTGATTTTTTAGAGGAAGTAAATCATCATATATTTTTTGTGTTTCAGCAAATAATTCTTGTTCATCTTTGTTATTTATTTTAGCTAAAGCTAAACTATCTGTAAATTCATTTGGAAATAAATATGGATATTTTTGCTTAACATTTATCAACGTTTTTGCATTTGCATTGTAAAAGTCTACATCATATCTTTTTATAGAAAAATCAACTTTAATTTCTGAGACATCAATTTTAGTCTCATTTTTATCAGAACAAGAAAAAAACAAGCATAAAACCATTAATCCTATAAAAAAAAATCTCATAATCTTTGTATCTTAGTAACTCAATTTAAGAACGATAAAAATACTAAAATAGTTATCAATGAACACTGAAAAAGTAGCAGAATACATCATTAATTGGTTAAAAGATTATGCAACAAATGCTAAAATAAAAGGATTTGTAATTGGAGTTTCTGGAGGAATTGATTCTGCATTAACATCTACTTTATGTGCAAAAACAGGGTTACCACTTTTATGCTTAGAAATGCCTATTCATCAATCACAAAAACAGGTATCTAGAGCAGAAAATCATATAAAATGGTTACAAGAAAACTTTGAAAATGTATCAAAAACCGAAGTTAATTTAACCCCTGTTTTTGATAGTTTAATTGATGCTTTACCAAAAGTTGAAAACGAAGAAAGTAGATTTATGTCTTTAGCTAATACTAGAGCTCGGTTAAGAATGACCACACTTTATTATTTTGCTGCTTTAAATGGGTATTTAGTAGCTGGTACAGGAAATAAGGTTGAAGATTTTGGTGTTGGTTTTTATACAAAATATGGTGATGGAGGTGTAGATATTAGTCCAATTGCAGATTTAATGAAGTCTGAAGTATATGAAATTGCAAAATATTTTGGAGTAAATAAAGAAATTATAGATGCAGCTCCTACTGATGGTTTATGGGGAGATAATAGAACTGATGAAGATCAAATTGGTGCTTCTTATGATGAATTAGAATGGGCTATGAAAATGCAAGATCTAGAAAAAACAGCTGATGATTTTACTGGTAGAGAAAAAGAAGTATATAAAATATATATTCGTTTAAATACAATAAATCAACATAAAATGATACCTATTCCTGTTTGTGAAATACCTGATAATTTAAAGTAATTGGAATAGAGAAAGTCTTTTTTTTATTTTTTTCAAACTTCTTTTTCTTGATCCCTTTGTAATCTCAAAAGGCAAAAAAAATAAAGCAGGTATTATTTTAATAATTTCTAGGGTTTTTTTCATCATAGCTTATTTTACATAAATATATAAAAAAACAATTTAAATAATTATAATACTTTACTATACAACCCTATTAAGTTTTTCAAAGAGTCGAATTCTTAGTGCATTGTAGTTCATAATTAATTCTTTTTCTTCATTGCTATATTCTTTTTCCTTAGTCATTTCATTTTTCACTAAATGATCAATTAAAATTCTACGTAAATTAAAAACAACGTCATTTACTGCTTTAGATAAAACTTCTACTGCATCTTTTACAAAAATATTTTGTTTTTCCCAGTTGCTTAATTGCCTGTTTGGATTCTCTTGATCCATTAAAATAGAAGTTACAATATTTGGGATTTCTGGATTTGAATGGTTTAATAATTGAGTTACATCTATTTTTTCTAATTGATTAAGTTGGTCAATAATTTCTATATAAAGCTCTTGGAAAATAGGATTTGAAAATTCAATTTCATCATCTTGTAAGTGCAAGTAAATCTCTTCAGACACTTTGCTGGTATACTTTTTTATAGTTATTGTTTCTTTCCCTTCTTCATCTACATTTTTAATTTCTTCCTCAAAATCAACTTCTTCATTTCCATAAAGTAATAGAATTCTAATAATTTCTCTTTCAAGAATTGAAAGTTGATTAATTTCTTTTAATTGAATATTTTGCTTTTTAACAACTTCTAAATTTTGTCTTTTTTCAAAATTTTTCTTTGTATTTGATGAGCCAGATTTTGAGAGCAGTTGAGCCATTTCATTAAATAAAACCTGCTCAGAAATCTCCATGATTCTAGCACATTCTTGTATGTAAACTTCTCTTTGAATTGAATCTGGAATTTTTGAAATACTACTTACAATATCTCTGATTAATCCAGCTTTTTTTACAGGATCATTTTTTGCATCTTTTATTAAAAGTGATACTTTAAAATTGATAAAATCTTGGGCAGAATCTTCTAAATATTTTGCCAATTCTGAATCTGAATGACTTTTTGCAAAACTATCTGGATCTTCTCCATCAGGGAATTGAACTACTTTTACATTCATTCCTTGTTCTAGAATTAAATCAATTCCACGAATCGAAGCTCTAATTCCTGCTGCATCACCATCAAATAAAACAGTTATATTCTTAGTTAGCCTATTCACTAACCTAATTTGCTCAGCAGTTAAAGCTGTACCTGAAGAAGCTACAACATTCTCAATACCAGATTGATGAAAAGAAATCACATCTGTATAACCTTCTACTAAGTAACAATTATCTTGTCTAGCAATTTCTTTTTTGGCTTGATAAATTCCATATAAGATTTTACTCTTATGATAAATATCACTTTCAGGCGAGTTTAAATACTTTGCTGCTTTTTTATCATTTGTTAAAATACGACCTCCAAAACCTAAAATTCGCCCAGACATGGAATGAATTGGAAACATTACCCTGCCTTTAAAACGATCAAATTGTTTATTTTCTTTTACAATAGTTAAACCAGTAGACTCTAAATATTTTAAATCATACCCTTTTTCTAAAGCAGCTTTTGTAAAGTTATCCCATTCATCTAAACAATATCCTAAATCAAACTTTTTAATCGTTTCTTCTCTAAAACCTCTTTCTTTAAAATAACTTAGACCAATAGCTTTACCTTGATTGGTGTTTAGCATTAAATTATGAAAGTAATCTTTAGCAAAATTAGAGACCAAAAACATACTTTCTCTTTCATTCATCTGAGCTTTTTCTTCATTAGTTTGCTCAGTTTCCTCTATTTCAATATTGTATTTGTTAGCTAACCATTTTATAGCTTCTGGGTAGGTATAATGCTCATGTTCCATTAAAAAGGAAATAGCATTACCTCCTTTACCAGTAGAAAAATCTTTCCATATTTGTTTAACTGGTGATACCATGAAAGAAGGTGTTTTTTCATCTGTAAAAGGACTTAACCCCTTAAAGTTACTACCTGCTTTTTTTAATTGTACAAATTCACCAATTACTTCCTCTACTCTCGCAGATTCAAAAACTCGCTCTATAGTACTTCTGGTAATCATTTATTTTTCTACTTATTGTATTACAAATATAATAAGACCTCACAGGTATAAAAATCTGTGAGGTCTTAAATCGAATTTATTTTTGTTTTAAGAAGCTGCTCTTAACTTTTTTAAAGTCGAGTTAGTTAATTTAGCTTCTGCATATTCCTTTGTTACATTAAATTCTTTTTCATCAGAACTTGGTAAATCAAACATAGCATCTGTAAAAATAGCTTCGCAAAGAGAACGTAATCCTCTTGCCCCTAACTTATATTCTACTGCTTTATCAACAATGTAATTTAATGCATCTTCTTCAATAGTAAACTCCACATCATCCATAACAAAAAGCTTAGCATATTGTTTGATAATAGAGTTTTTTGGCTCTGTTAATATAGCTCTTAATGTTTTTGCATCTAAAGGATTCATGTAACTTAACACTGGTAAACGACCAATTATTTCTGGAATTAAACCAAATTGTTTTAAGTCTAAAGGAGTAATATATTGCAATAAATTGTTATGATCTATTGTATCTTCTTCTAATGAAGCACCAAAACCAACTGCTTGCATATTTAAACGTTTGCTTATGATTTTATCAATTCCTGAAAACGCACCACCAGCAATGAACAAAATATCTTTTGTATTTACTTCTATAAATTTTTGTTCTGGATGTTTTCTACCTCCTTTTGGAGCTACATTAACAACTGCACCTTCTAGTAATTTTAATAATGCTTGTTGTACACCTTCTCCAGAAACATCTCTAGTAATAGAAGGATTATCTCCTTTTCTTGCTATTTTATCAATTTCATCAATAAAAACAATACCTCTTTCTGCTTTTTCTACTTTATAATCTGCTGCTTGCAGTAATCTACTTAAAATACTTTCTACATCTTCACCTACATAACCAGCCTGAGTTAGAACTGTTGCATCTACAATTGAAAAAGGAACATTTAACATCCTTGCAATTGTTCTTGCAACTAAAGTCTTTCCTGTACCAGTTTCACCAACTAAAACAATGTTACTTTTTTCTATTTCTACATCATCATTGTCTTTTGTTTGCAACAATCTTTTATAATGATTGTAAACAGCAACAGACATTGCTTTTTTAGTTTCGTTTTGACCAATAATATATTGATCTAAAAACTCTTTGATTTCTTTTGGTTTCTTAAGTACAAGATCTTTAGATAAACTAGATGTTTTTGCTTCAGAAATTTCCTCTTCAACAATGCCATGTGCTTGCTCTATACACTTATCACATATATGAGCATCCATACCAGCAATTAATAAATCTGTTTCTGCTTTTTTTCTACCACAAAATGAACATTCTAAGTTCTCTTCTTTTGACATTTTCTTTGGCTTTTAGCTTTTTTACGTTTAGCGCTAATTGCTAAATAATTATTTTCTTTCTAAAACTTCATCAATCATACCATATTCTTTAGCTTCATTGGCTTTCATCCAATAATCTCTATCAGAATCATTATGAACCTTTTCTATAGTTTGACCTGAATGATTTGCTATAATAGCATATAATTCATCTTTTAACTTTAAGATTTCTCTTGCTGTAATTTCTATATCTGAAGCTTGACCTTGTGCACCACCTAGTGGTTGGTGAATCATAATTCTTGAATGTGGTAAAGCAGAACGTTTTCCTTTTTGTCCTGCACACATTAACACAGCACCCATTGAAGCAGCCATACCTGTACAAATTGTAGCAACATCTGGCTTTATAAATTGCATAGTATCATAAATTCCTAAACCAGCATAAACGCCACCTCCTGGAGAGTTGATATAAATTGAGATATCTTTATTTGCATCTACACTTTCTAAGAACAATAGTTGTGCTTGAATAATATTTGCAATTTGATCATTAATTCCTGTACCTAAAAAGATAATTCTATCCATCATTAAACGTGAAAAAACATCCATTTGGGTGATATTCATTTGACGCTCTTCCATGATATATGGTGTTAAACTACTTGTTATTTTATTATAATAAGTACTATTAATACCATGATGTTTAGTAGCATATTTCTCGAATTCTTTTCCAAAATCCATTCTCTATATTCTTTAAATTATTATTATGTAAAGATAAGAACTATTCTCTTAATATTTTGTTAGACTTTTTAAAAACAAAAAGCTTGAATAGTAAGGTTATTCAAGCTTTATCTAGTTTTTAATAGTTGTCTTTTATTTATAGACTTCTTTAATAAAATCTTCGTAAGAAACTTCTTTAGTTTTAAAAGACATATTTTCTTTGAAGAAAGTCATTAATTTCTGACTTATTAATTGTGATTGTAATTTTTGAGCTTCTTCTTGATTTTGTAAAATTCTACCAGCAATATCATTTAACTCTTTTTCTTCTGGATTCATATTTCCAAATTGAGCCATTTGAGTTCTAATAAAACCTTTAGCATATTCAACTAATTCTGCATAATCAATTTTAATATCATTGTCTTTCATGATTTTACCTTCAATTAATTGATAGCGTAAACCTTTTTCAGACTTTGCATATTCTTCTGAAGCCTCTTCTTTTGTCAACTCTTTTTCACCTGCAGTTTGTAACCACTTTTGTAAAAACTCAGCTGGTAAATCGAATTTTGTATTTTCTATTAAATACTCTTGTACTGCATTTAATAATTGTTGATCTGCTTGTTGTTGAAATTGCTTTTCTGCATCTTCTTTTATTTTTTCTCTTAATTCTGTTACAGTTTTTACAGAACCATCTGGAAATAATTTATCAAATAAATCTTGATCTAAATCTGCAGGTTCAGTTTTGGTAATATCCTCAATTGTAAGCGTCACTTTTACATCTAAATCGTGAGCATCATCATGAGATACACCTAAAACATGCTGTAATTTATGATCGTCTTCGAATAATTTTTTGGTATCTAACTCTATAACATCTCCAACTTTAGCACCAATTAATTTTTTTTCGTTTTTCTTTCCTTTTAAATCATTTACTAAGAAAGTAGACTTTTTATTGATTTCTTTTTCTTCGTTTACAAAAGTTCCAGTTATATTAGAGTGTTCAGTTGCTTCTTCTAATGAACTCATTTTTCCATAACGAGTCTGAATATTCTTAACTTCTTCATCAATTAAATCATCTGTTGCAACAACATTATACTGAGTAATTTTTTTCTTAGGATTTAAGTTTACTTCGAATTCTGGAGCTAACCCTAACTCAAATTCAAAACTAAAAGTATCTGCATCCCAATTAAAGTCATCTTGAATTCTAGGTAATGGATTACCAAGAATATCTAACTTTTCTTCAGTGATAAATTTGTTTAAAGAATCTTGTAAAAGTTTGTTAACTTCATCTATCATTACAGATTTACCATACTGTTTTTTAACCATCCCCATTGGCACATGCCCTTTTCTAAAACCAGGTATATTTGCTTTTTTTCTGTAATCGTTTAATACTTCTGTTACTTTTTCTTGATAATCTTCTGTAACGATATCAACTTTTACAACTGCATTTAGTGCATCTACGTTTTCTTTTGTAATATTCATTTGATGTAATCTTATTTCTAAAAAAATTGAGTGCAAAATTAATCAATTTTATTAACCCCACAAAGCTTTAAATACTTCAATTTCAGTATCTTTATTTTTTATTTTTTTTAGCTTATCAAAAGAAGTAATAGACTTTACAATAAAGAAAAAAAAACCTTAATTTTGCGATGAATTAAATGATATTTTAATTATCAATAACTAACAAAATGCAATACAAAAGAATTCTTCTAAAATTAAGTGGTGAAGCTTTAATGGGTGATAGACAATATGGAATAGATCCAAAACGTCTAGCAGAATATGCCAAAGAAATAAAAGAAGTAGTTAATAAAGGTATTCAAGTTGCCATAGTTATTGGAGGAGGAAATATTTTTAGAGGTGTTGCTGGTGCAAGTAATGGAATGGATCGTGTACAAGGTGATCACATGGGTATGCTAGCTACGTGTATTAATGGTTTAGCATTACAAAGTGCTTTAGAAGATGAAGATGTACATACTCGTTTACAAACTGCTTTAGAAATTAAAGAAGTTGCTGAACCATATATTAAGAGAAAAGCCATAAGACACTTAGAAAAAGGAAGAGTGGTTATTTTTGGTGCAGGTACTGGAAACCCTTATTTTACAACAGATACTGCAGCTGTTTTAAGAGCTATAGAAATTAATGCTGATGCTATTTTAAAAGGTACAAGAGTAGATGGAGTTTATACTGAGGATCCAGAAAAAAATACAAATGCTAAAAAGTTTGAAACTATTACCTTTAAAGATGTAATAGAAAAAGGACTTAAAGTGATGGATATGACTGCTTTTACATTAAGTGAAGAAAATAAATTACCAATTATTATATTTGATATGAATAAAAAAGGAAATCTATTAAAATTGATTTCTGGTGAAAAAATTGGTACAATAGTTGACATTTAAAATTACAATCTTTAAATATTAAAAAGATGAACGAAGAAATTGAATTTATTTTAGATACTGCTAAAGAAGCAATGAGTAATGCAATTACTCACTTAGAAAAAGAACTAATTTCAATTAGAGCTGGTAAAGCTACACCTGCTATGTTAAGTACAGTTATGGTAGATTACTATGGTTCTCAAACACCACTTGCTCAAGTTGCAAATGTAAATACACCTGATGCAAGAACTTTAAGTATACAGCCTTGGGAAAAAAACATGTTGCAAGAAATAGAAAAAGCAATACAAATTGCTAACTTAGGTTTAAACCCAATGAATAATGGTGACTTAATAATGATTAATGTACCACCATTAACAGAAGAAAGAAGAAGAGATTTAGCTAAACAAGCTAAAGCAGAAGCAGAACATGCTAAAGTTGGTGTTAGAAATGCAAGAAAAGATGCTAACAACGATATTAAAAAAGTGGATATATCTGAAGACATGAAAAAAAATGCAGAAGCAGATGTTCAAACTTTAACTGATAGCTATGTTAAAAAGATTGATGAAAAATTAGCTGTTAAAGAAAAAGAAATTATGACAGTTTAATTTTAATGTATATAATTAAAAGTATAAAGAGCGTTTAAAACGCTCTTTTTTATTTTTAAAGACCACTTCAAAATTAATTACCTTTGCAAAAATATTTTTAATGAATTTCTGGACCAAAGTAGCAAGTTTAATTCTTAGAAACCGTTATTTAGTTTTACTTCTAATTGGAATAATTACTGCGTTTTTAGCTTCTCAAATGAAATATATGAAGTTTTCATATACAGAAGCAAACCTATTACCAGAAAATCATGAAGCTAATTTAGAATACAACAAGTTCTTAGAAATATTTGGAGAAGAAGGTAATTTAGTAATACTTGGTGTTAAAGATTCTACCATTTTTACTCCTCAAAAATTTAATGCTTGGAATAATTTAGTTAAACAATTTAATGGTTTAGAAGAAATATCTTTTACCCTCTCTATTGCTGATATTAAAAAATTAAAAAAAGATACTAAAAATAGAAAATTTGTTTTAGAACCTCTTTTTGACAAAAACCCAAAATCTACTGAAGAAGTTTTAGCCATAAAAAAACAGCTTTTTGAGAATCTCCCTTTTTACGAAAACTTACTTTTTAATAAAGAAACAGGTACTTTACAAACTGCAATCTATATTAAAAAAGAAATCATAAATACTCCTAAAAGAAGAGACTTTATCTACAAACAATTAATACCAATAGTAGAAAATTTCGAAGAATCTTACAATGTAGATATTCGAATTTCTGGTATGCCTTACATAAGAACTTTAAATGCGCAAAACATACAAGATGAAATTTTATTATTTGTAGTTGGTGCATTATTAATAACAGCTGTTATTTTCTTCTTCTTTTTTCGATCTTTTAGAGCCACTTTTATAACTTTATTAGTAGTAATTATAGGTGTTACTTGGGCCTTTGGTTTTATTGGTTGGTTTCGATATGAAATTACAGTATTATCAGCTTTAATTCCACCTTTAATAATTGTAATTGGAGTGCCAAATGCTGTTTTTTTAATTAACAAATATCAACAAGAAATAAAAAAACATGGTAACCAAGCAAAATCTTTACAAAGAGTAATTTCTAAAATTGGAAATGCTACTTTAATGACAAATATTACTACAGCCTCTGGTTTTGCAACTTTTGTATTTGTAAAAAGTAATTTATTACGTGAATTCGGAATTTTAGCTTCAGTAAATATCATTAGTATTTTCATTCTAGCTTTATTGATTATACCAATTATTTATAGTTTTATGCCATTGCCAAAGAAGAAACATTTAAATCATCTTGAAAGAAGATGGATTGAAAATGTGGTAAATTGGATGGAAAAAACAGTTAAAGAACAACGAATTGGAATTTATTTTGCCACAGTTTTTTGTATCATCTTAGGCATCATTGGTATTTATCAAATTAGAGTTTCTGGTAGTTTAATAGAAGACATGCCAAAAAGTTTAGCTTTTTATAAAGACATTAAATTTTTTGAAAATGAATTTGGAGGTATTATGCCTTTAGAAATTTTAATTGATACAAAAAAAGATAAAGGAGTCATGAAATTATCCACCTTAAAAAAGATGGAAAAAATTAATGAAACCATAGAAGCTTTTCCAGAATTATCGAAATCAATATCAGTTATAAATCTTGTAAAATACTCTAAACAAGCTTATTATAAAGGAAACCCCAAATATTATCAACTACCCACAAGTCAAGAACAAAGTTATATTTTTTCATACACTAAAAATTCTGATAGTAATGCAAGCATGCTAAATACCTATGTAGACTCTACAGGACGTTATGCAAGAATGACAACCTTTATGAAAGATGTAGGTTCTGATAAAATGGATATTATTCAAGAAAGATTAAAAGCAGTTATTGATAAAGAATTCTCATCAGAAAAATACGATGTTTCATTAACTGGTAAAGCTTTAGTTTTTATAAAAGGCACAAACTATTTAATTAAAAATTTAGTCTTTTCTTTATCGTTAGCAATTGTTTTAATTGCTCTTTTTATGGCATGGATGTTTAGATCTCCACAAATGATTTTAATATCACTTTTGCCAAATATTTTACCATTACTAATAACAGCAGGCTTAATGGGCTTTTTCGATATCCCAATAAAACCATCAACTATTTTAGTGTTTAGTATTGCATTTGGTATTTCTGTTGATGACACCATACATTTTTTAGCAAAATATAGACAAGAATTAATTGCGAATAAATGGAGAATAAAGCCCTCTGTTTATGCAGCTTTACGAGAAACTGGAGTAAGTATGTTTTACACGTCTATTGTATTATTTTTTGGTTTCTTAGTTTTTACACTTTCTAGCTTTGGAGGCACAATTGCTTTAGGTGGCTTGGTTTCTGTAACCTTACTTTTAGCAATGGTTTCTAATCTTTTACTATTACCTTCTCTACTATTAACTTTCGAGAAAAAAATAGCAAATAAAAAGGTATTTAAAAAGCCTGCTATTCCTATTTTTCCAACAAATGAAACAAAATCAAAAAGATAAGTTTTAGGCTTTTCTTAATTGTGCATCTTATAACAAAAAAGTATCTTTACGTTTTAAAATATCAGATTAAAACATACCAAATAGAAAGATACTATGATGTCTACAAATGTTGAAGAATTACTAAAATCAGAAGCACTTTTACAAGAAATAAATGTAAAAGGATGGGTAAGAACGTTTAGAAGTAATCGTTTTATTGCGTTAAATGATGGTTCTACTTTAAAAAATATTCAATGTGTTATCGATTTTGAAAACACTCCAGAAGAAACTTTAAAGAGAATAACTACTGGGGCTGCAATAGAAGTTAAAGGGACTTTAGTAGAAAGCCAAGGAAAAGGACAAAATGTTGAAATTCAAGTTTCTGAAATAGAAATTTTAGGAGATTCAAATCCAGATGAATATCCTATTCAACCTAAAAAACATAGTTTCGAATTTTTAAGAGAGAATGCACATTTAAGAATGCGTACAAATACTTTTAGTGCAGTAATGCGTGTACGCTCTAAGCTATCTTTTGCAGTTCATAAATACTTTCAAGAAAATGGTTTTAACTATGTAAATACACCAATTATTACAGGTTCTGATGCAGAAGGTGCAGGAGAAATGTTTAAAGTAAGTGCTTTTGAGCCAAATAAAGCGCCACTAACAGAAGATGGAAAAATAGATTATTCTAAAGATTTTTTTGGCAAGGAAACTAACTTAACAGTTTCTGGGCAATTAGAAGCAGAAACTTTTGCAATGTCTTTAGGAAAAGCTTATACATTTGGCCCAACTTTTAGAGCGGAAAATTCTAACACCACTCGTCATTTAGCTGAATTTTGGATGATTGAACCAGAGGTGGCTTTTATGGATTTAGATGGCAATATGGATTTAGCTGAAGATTTTATAAAATCTGTTTTAAATGATATTTTAGAAAATTGTAAGGACGATTTAGCATTTTTAGACCAAAGATTAACGCAAGAAGAGAAAAGTAAACCACAAGCACAAAGAAGTGAAATGAGTTTGTTAGAGAAACTTAAATTTGTGGTAGAAAATAACTTTAAACGTGTTTCTTATACAGAAGCTATAGATATTTTAAGAAACTCTAAACCAAATAAGAAGAAAAAGTTTCAGTTTCCAATAAACGAATGGGGTGCAGATTTACAATCTGAACATGAACGCTTCTTAGTTGAAAAACATTTTAAATGTCCTGTTATTTTATTCGATTATCCTGCAAATATTAAAGCATTTTATATGCGTTTAAATGATGATGGAAAAACAGTTAGAGCTATGGATGTTTTATTCCCTGGAATTGGAGAAATTGTAGGAGGTTCTCAAAGAGAAGAACGTTATGATGTTTTAGTTGAGAAAATGAAAGCCTTAAACATAGAAGAGAAAGAATTATGGTGGTATTTAGATTTACGTAAATACGGAACTGCAGTTCATTCTGGATTTGGTTTAGGTTTCGAAAGATTAGTGCAATTTGCAACTGGTATGAGTAACATTAGAGATGTTATACCTTTTCCAAGAACACCACAAAATGCAGAATTTTAATTAAATTTTAGTATATTTTAGTAAATGTTAAAACAAAGCTTACAATATAAATTATTGCAAAAATTATCTCCTCAACAAATTCAGTTGATGAAGTTAATACAATTGCCTACGCAAGCTTTTGAAGAACGTTTAAAACAAGAAATTGAAGAAAACCCTGCACTAGATACTGGAAAAGAAGAGTCAGATACTTTCGAAGATGATATGTCTAATGAATATGATGATACAGGAACAGAAAAAATAGATGCTGAAGACATTAATATAGACGAATATTTGAGTGATGATGAAATACCTTCATATAAAACTCAAGCAAACAATTATTCTTCTGACGATGATGAGAAAAATGTTCCTTATGCAGCTGGTACTTCTTTTCATCAATCATTAAAAAATCAATTAAACACTTTTTCACTAAATGACGAAGAAAAATCTATAGCAGAATTTTTAGTAGGTAGTATAGATGACAGTGGGTATATTAGAAGAGAAATTTTAGATTTGGTAGATGATTTAGCTTTTACTGCTAACATTTTTACAACCGAAGAAAAAGTGCTTTCTGTCTTAAAAAAAGTAGTGCATAATTTAGACCCAATTGGAGTTGGAGCAAGAGACTTAAAAGAGTGTCTAATCATTCAATTAAAGTCTAAAGAAAAAAATAAAACTAGAGCTTTAGCCATTAATATTCTTGAAAATGCTTTTGATCATTTTGTAAAAAAACATTACAAAAAATTATTAGAAAAATTTTCTATCTCTGAAGATGAATTGAAAGAAGTTAATACTGAAATTTCTAAATTGAATCCAAAACCTGGTAGCTCTTATTCTGGAAATAATAAAATCGCAGAACAGATAGTTCCAGATTTTTCTATTAAAATTATTGACGGCGAATTAGACTTAACTTTAAACTCTAGAAATGTTCCAGAATTGCATGTCTCTAAAGAGTATAACAACATGTTAAAAGGTTACCAAGAATCTAACGTTAAAACAAAATCTCAAAAAGATGCAGTGTTTTTTATCAAACAAAAATTAGACGCTGCAAAATGGTTTATAGACGCTATAAAACAACGTCAGCAAACACTTTTGGTAACTATGAATACCATAATGCATTATCAATATGAATACTTTTTAACTGGTGATGAACGTAAGCTTAAACCAATGATTTTAAAAGATATTGCTGATAAAATAAACATGGATGTTTCCACTGTGTCTAGAGTCGCAAATAGTAAATATGTTTCTACACCTTATGGTACTAAATTAATTAAAGAATTCTTTTCTGAATCAATGAAAAATGATCAGGGAGAAGATGTATCTACCAGAGAAATAAAAAAGATTTTAGAAACAGTAATTCAAGAAGAAGATAAGAAAAAACCTCTTACAGACGAAAAGCTTTCTAAAATTTTAAAAGAAAAAGGATATCCTATAGCTAGAAGAACAGTTGCTAAATATAGAGAGCAATTAGAGTTACCAGTAGCAAGATTACGCAAAGAAATTTAATGAAATTTCAAAAATATATTTCTGCAATTATACATCCAATTGTAATACCTACAATAGGTGTTATGATTTATTTTTTATTAGTACCAACTACGTATACAAGTGCTCAAAAATTCACTGTTTTAAGTGCTGTTTTTGTAATTACTTATTTAATACCTCTATTTACTCTTTTAGTTTTTAAAAAATTAAAGCTTATAGATTCTTATAAAACAGAAACTATAAAAGAAAGAAGATTACCTGTTTTGTTAATGGTAATTCTTTTTTATTTTCTAGCAAATACTTTAAATAGTACTTTAATTTTAAAAGATTTAACGTTGCTATTCTATGCATCATCTCTTGGTTTACTAATTATATATATCTTATTTTATTTTAAATTTAAAATGAGTATACATCTATTTTCTTTAGGTATTTCAACAGGTTTTTTTTTAGTATTATCAGAAATCTATAGTCAATCTTTCTTATTGGTTATTATAATTTTATTATTTCTTTCTGGTTTAGTTGCAAGTGCTAGATTACATCTAAAAGCACATAATAAGTTAGAAGTATATTCAGGTTTTTTTGTTGGAATTATAGCAGTTTTTGCTACCTATTTTATATTATAGAATATAAAAAATTAATCCAAATTTTAAAACACTTGTATCAATTGAAGCACCATTAAAAGATGCATTTTCAAAAATTGGAGTTAAGCTATAAAAAACATTAAAATTAAATTCATCATAGCCAGCAGAAAGTGTTAAACCATATTGAAATTTTCGATAAGCGTTTACATTTTTGTATTGAAAAGAAGAAGAATTTTCTGTAAAATCAAATTTATTAGATAAATTATAAAGAAATTTTATTCCTCCATAAATTCTCCAAAAATCATATCTTTTTGCATTTGAAGTTCTCCAACGAATTTCTAATGGAAATTCTAAATTACTCGCTGTATAATTATTAGAAGTTAGATTTGATCCATTACTAAAAACAGTATTACCATTTATTTCTTCTACTTTAAGTTCATGAGAAAAAGAATCAAAACCATACCCTACACCTACTGCAAAAGAAAAATTACCTTGTTTATTTAAAGTAATATCTTTTAAAAACCCTATAGATAAACCATAAGAAAAACCACTTTTTGTAATTTGTTGAGGTTGATTAAAAAACTGTGCATAAGATACAGATAGATAAATTTGATCTTCTGCATACTTGTCTCCTATTTGCAAAGAATCTTTTTGAGCATAATTGGTAAGGAAACAAAAAAGTAAAAAAAGTAAAAAATAAAACTTCTTCATAATTAATGAACGACAATTAAAGATACAATATTTTAAAATGAACATTAAAATTTATGTATAAAAAAAGCAACCTATTTTTAGGTTGCTTTTTTAACTTATTAAAATAATATTTAGTTTCCAGACCCTTTTTGAGTAGAGTAACTAATTTTAAGAGCATTTACATCTCTTAATTTTAATCTTATATCTGTCATTGTACCAACATTAGATTCTTTATCTGCTTTGATAGATGTAGTCATAAAAGGATGCATAGCTTCAGCTAATTTATCTCTTTTACTAAATATAAAAGCAGGTACTTGATCTGCAGATGCAATCTTATCATTTAATTGAATTTTATTATATCCAACCCCATCTCTATTTGGATCTTTAGATTTACCAACATAAATTGTACTTACTAAACTTTTGTCTTCTAACTTTTTAATTTCAGTAGCACTTGGTAATCTTGGGTTTTCAATTCTAAGATCGGTTTCTCTCATCGTTGTTGTAACCATAAAGAAAAACAGTAACATAAAAACAATGTCTGGTAAGGCAGCAGTATTTACTGCTGGTAATCCTTTTTTCTTTTTTCCGAATTTAGCCATATTGTTTAATTTTATAAGTTCTTAAGAAGTTGGTTCTGCATCAGAAATAATTTGAGGATATGCAATCTTGATATCTTCAACTTTCTTTCTTAATTCCTCAACTCTATCTTTTAAATCAGCGCTCTTTTTTGCATCTTTAAAAGCTTCTTCTAATTCATCAAAACTCATGCCATATCGTTGCTTAGACAACCTGTTTCTTAACTCTGTATAAGCTCTAAGTAACTCGTTTTGTACTTGAATATAAGTACCATATTCTGTTCCTCTATCACTTTGTACAGATATAATTGCTTTGTTTGGATGATCTGAAGAAGTATCGCTTCTTTCACCTTGACAGTAATCACATGGTTTTCCAGGAGTACCATCTTCACCAGGCTTACCTATTCCACCACCATTGTCTATAAACTTTTTGGCAGCTTCTTTAAGTTCTTTTATTTCCATTCTATCACCTTCTACCAACAACTCATTATTTCTGTTGATATTTACCTCAAAGATGTTTTTCTCTTTGATAATTGGTGGTACATAATCTGGTGGTGGTTTTTCTGATAACTTTTTAGAGATACCTGAGTCTACGTTCATAGTAGTGGTCACTAAAAAGAAAATCAGTAATAAAAAGGCAATGTCTGCCATTGAACCTGCATTAATTTCTGGGTTTTCTCTTCTTGCCATCTTACTTGTTTTATGATTTAACTAATCCTTTCAATAAATCCCAAACAAAGAATAAACTAGCAATTCCGCCTAAAATTACACTGTACCATATTCCAGTTCCAACCCATTTGTTTGTGCTAGAACCTTCTTCTCCACCTTCTAAAACTTTAAGACCATTAGCATCATAAACAGCAGCTGTGTCTGATAAGAAATAAGCTACTACTAAAAGAACAGCTAATACTCCTAAACCTGCTAAGGTTTTCTTTAAGTTTTCTGGGTTTCTAAACATACTCCATAAAGAAAGTACGATAGCCACTATTACTGTTGCATAAAACAACCAAGTAGAATAATAAATTAGAGGACTAATTACATTGTTCCCTAAATCTACATCTGTTTTAAGTGCTTCAGCATCTTCCATAAAAATTCTTATGAAAAGAATACCTCCAACAACAGCAATTAAGGTTATTAAGATATTTAATATTTTATTACTTTTCATATTGTTTTTTATTTTTTATACTTTACTAATAAGTCTACTAAAGAGATAGATGCATCTTCCATATTGTTTACGATACTATCGATTTTTGCAACAATATAGTTATAGAAAATTTGTAGAATAATAGCAACAATAAGACCAAATACAGTTGTTAATAAGGCTACTTTAATACCTCCTGCAACTACTGCTGGTGAAATATCGTTTGCTACAGCAATATCGTTAAATGCTCCAATCATACCAATTACAGTACCCATGAAACCTAACATTGGTGCTAATGCAATAAATAATGATATCCAAGAAACATTCTTTTCTAATTGTCCCATTTGTACACCACCATATGCTACTACAGCTTTTTCTGCTTCTTCTACTCCTTCATCAACTCTATCTAAACCTTGATAAAAAATAGATGCAACAGGTCCTTTTGTATTTCTACAAACTTCTTTAGCTGCTTCTACACCACCTGAACTTAATGCATCATCAACATTTGCTAATAATTTTTTTGTATTTGTAGTTGCCATGTTTAAATAAATAATTCTTTCAATGGCAATAGCTAAACCTAAGATTAAAGCTACTAATACAATTCCCATAAATCCTGGACCACCATCTATAAAGTTTTGCTTTAAAATTTGGTGAAACGTTTTTGCTTCTGTTACAGTTTCTTGAGCAAATGTAGATTGAACAGCTCCAAAAAACATGAATCCTATTACAGATAAGGCTTTTACTACTTTTTTCATCTTTGTTATAAATTAATTTTAATAGTTAACGGGTTAAAGATATAAATTTTCAACTCAAAAAAAGAAAATGCGAGATACTTTCTAACATATTCTAGGAAGAATAATTTATTCTTTTAAATTTCAGAGTGCCAAGTAACAAAAAATGTTAAGCATAAAAAAATTTTTTTGGTTGATTTCGTTAAAATAGACTACTTTTTTTTTTTTTCAAATTAACAATAGGGAAACTTAACATTTATTTTAGAAAATTAATCAGACATTTCTCCTCTTAAAGGCATTTCAAAATAATTCTTAAACTCAGTTTCATTTAAATTTTCTGCTAATAAATACATCATTTTTGCAACTGCAGATTCTGTTGTAATATCTTTACCACTAATTACCCCTATTTCTTTTAAAGAGAAACTTGTTTCATAATGACCTTGTTTAACACTTCCTCCAGAACATTGAGTTACGTTTACTATTTTAATATTCTTTTTTATAGCTTCCTTTAATAAATTTAAAAACCATTCTTTACTTGGTGCATTACCTGCACCATAACTCTCTAGAACAACTCCTTTTAAATTCTCTATAGCTAGAAGACTTTTTACAGTATTTTCTGTAATTCCAGGAAAAAGTTTTAAAACTAAAACATCTGTAACTAAACTCTTTCTAACAATTAAATTTTTACTTTCTTTTTTAGAATGGTATAAATAGTAATCATTAAAATATAAATTGACTCCACTTTCTGCTAAAGGTGGATAATTCATAGAGGCAAATGCTTCAAATTGTTCTGCACTAATTTTTGTTGTTCTATTTGCTCTATATAGTTTATACTCAAAATACAAACAAACTTCTTGAATTACTGGCAATCCATTTTTTTGTGAACAAGCTATTTCTATTGAGGTAATAAGATTTTCTTTTGCATCTGTTCTTAAATCTCCTATTGGTAATTGTGAACCAGTAAAAATAACAGGTTTACTTAAGTTTTCTAGCATAAAACTTAATGCAGATGAAATATAAGACATTGTATCTGAACCTGTTAAAACTACAAATCCATCAAAGTTATTATAATTGTTCTCTAATATTTCAGCTATTTCTACATAATAACTTGTATCCATATTAGAAGAATCTATTGGATCTTCAAAAGAGATAGTTTTAAGATTACAATTTAATTGTTCTATTTCAGGTATTTTATGAATAATCTGACTAAAATCAAAAGCTTTTAAAGCCTGAGTTTTATAATCTTTTATCATTCCAATAGTACCACCAGTGTAAATAATAAGGATGTTTGGTTTATTTGCCATTTTGACATTCATTCTTAATAAACTATTAAATTACAATCATTTTTTATGACACTGTGTTATTTTATTTTAAAAAAACTACAATGGAATAATTTATGTTGTAAATTTATCAAACAAAAATGATATACAATTTTAAAACAATATAAATTATGATGGGATTTTATATTTTAATTGGTGTAATTTCTTTAGTAAGTTGGCTGATTAGTAATACATTAAAAAGAAAATTTGATAAATATTCTAAAGTTTCTTTAAGAAATGGAATGAGTGGTGCTGAAATTGCAGAGAAGATGTTAGCTGATAATGGCATTTTTGATGTTAAGGTAATATCTACACCTGGTCGTCTAACAGATCATTACAACCCAAAAGATAAAACAGTAAATCTAAGTGAGGCTGTTTATAATCAAAGAAATGCTGCTGCTGCTGCAGTTGCTGCTCATGAAGTTGGGCATGCTGTTCAACATGCTACAGCTTACGATTGGTTAACAATGCGTTCTAAATTAGTACCAGTTGTTAGTATTTCTTCAAGATTTTCTCAATGGTTGGTCATTGGTGGTCTAATTTTAGGAGCTGCTTCAGGTGGTTCTGGAATTGGTTTTTATATAGCCATAACAGGTTTAGTTTTTATGGCATTAGCTACTTTATTTAGTTTTATTACTTTACCTGTTGAATATGATGCAAGTAACAGAGCATTAGCTTGGTTAAAGAATAAAAACATGGTTTCTAGAGAAGAACTAGAAGGATCTACAGACGCTTTAAAATGGGCTGCTAGAACCTATTTAGTTGCTGCTTTAGGTTCTTTAGCTATGCTTTTATACTGGGGACTTCAAGTTTTAGGAGGTAGAGACTAAAATTTATTTAAAATAATAATTTAAAATCGCTCAATGAGCGATTTTTTTATTTCTAATACTTTCATTTTGTATCTTTATTGAAACTGTAAATCTTTTGTTTTGGAATTAAATGTTTTAGGAAAACCATTAGAATCTTGTTGTACATCACCACCTACAGGTTACTTTAGAGATGGGTTTTGCAGAACAAGAGAAGATGATTATGGCACACATACAGTTTGCGCAATTGTAACAAAAGAATTCTTAGAATATTCTGCATCTAAAGGAAATGATTTAATGACACCTATACCTTATTGGAATTTTCCAGGTTTAAAGCCTGGTGATAAATGGTGTTTATGCATTTCTAGATGGTTACAAGCAGAGAAAGTTGGTAAAGCTCCATTTGTTATTTTAGAAGCAACACATGAAAAGTCTTTACAATTTACCTCTATAAAAGTTTTAAAAAAATATGCTTATAAAGAAAGTTAAATGGAAATTTTGTTACAAATACTTTCAAAATTCTCACTTTTAATTGATGCTGGATTAGTAGTTTTAATTTGGATGGTTCAACTTATCATTTACCCAAGTTTTCTTTATTATAAAAAATCAAATCTTATTAAATGGCATCAAAAATATACAACACGAATTGCTATTATTGTAGTTCCTTTAATGAGTATTCAATTAATTTATGGTTTCTTGGTTACATTTAACAACCCTATTCTTACTCATTTTATCTACCTATTGACAGTTGTCTTTTTATGGGGATTTACTTTTTTAAGTTTTGCACCAATTCATTTTAAAATTTCTGAAGGAATTGTAAAAAAATCAATGCTAAAAAAATTAAACTATAGAAATTGGATACGAACTTTTCTGTGGACATTCGTATTAATTTTACATCTATTTTTTTGCTAAAATCCAAAAAGGAAGAAATTATAAAATCTGATTTTAATCTATAAAAAAACCTTTCTTAAAAATTAGAAAGGATTTTTTATTGTGTTTAATCATTTAACTTTAAAACAGCCATAAATGCTTGCTGTGGTATTTCTACATTACCCACTTGACGCATTCTCTTTTTTCCTTTTTTCTGCTTTTCTAATAATTTACGTTTACGAGAAATATCTCCACCATAACATTTTGCTGTAACATCTTTTCTGAGTGCTTTTACAGTTTCACGTGCAATGATTTTAGCACCAATTGCAGCCTGAATAGGAATGTCAAATTGTTGTCTTGGAATTAATTCTTTTAGTTTTTCACAAATACGCTTTCCTATTCCGTAAGCATTATCTGCATGTAATAATGCAGAAAGTGCATCTACAGGTTGCCCATTTAATAACATATCTACTCTTACTAATTTCGATTTTTGCATACCAATTGGATGATAATCAAAAGAAGCATAACCTTTAGAAACTGTTTTTAATCGATCATAAAAATCAAATACTATTTCAGCTAAAGGCATATCAAAAATTAATTCAACTCTTTGTGTTGTTAAATAGGTTTGATTTACTATTTGACCTCTTTTTTCTATACACAAACTCATTACTTGACCAACAAAATCTGATTTTGTAATGATAGATGCCTTTATAAAAGGTTCTTCAACTCTATTTAATTTTGAAGGATCAGGTAAATCTGATGGGTTATTTACTTCTATAATTGTATCTGGTTCTTTATTTGTAAAAGCATGGTAAGAAACGTTTGGTACAGTTGTAATTACAGTCATATCAAACTCACGTTCTAGACGCTCTTGAATAATTTCCATATGCAACATACCTAAGAAACCACATCGAAATCCAAAACCTAATGCTGCAGAACTTTCTGGTTGAAAAACTAAAGAAGCATCATTTAATTGCAGTTTTTCCATAGAATTACGCAACTCTTCATAATCTTCTGTATCTACAGGATAAATTCCAGCAAAAACCATTGGCTTTACATCTTCGAAACCTTCGATTCTAGTAGCTGTTGGATTATTAAAATCTGTAATAGTGTCTCCTACTTTTACTTCTTTTGCTGCTTTAATACCTGTTATTAAATAACCAACATCACCTGTTTTTATTTCTTTTTTTACAACTTGAGATAATTTTAAAGTACCTACTTCATCAGCACCATATTGTTTACCTGTTGCCATAAATTTTATCTGTTGATTCTTTTTTATAGAACCATCAATCACTCTAAAATAAGTTTCTATACCTCTATAAGAATTGTAAACAGAATCGAAAATTAACGCTTTTAAAGGAGCATCAGGATTTCCTTTTGGCGCAGGAACTCTTTCAATAATTGCTTTTAAAATATTATCTACTCCAAAACCAGTTTTACCACTTGCAGGTATCACATCTTCTGGGTCACATCCTAATAAATCAACAATATCATCTGTAACCTCTTCTGGATTTGCAGATGGTAAATCAACTTTATTTAAAACAGGAATAATTTCTAAATCGTTCTCTAAAGCCAGGTACAAATTAGAAATAGTCTGTGCTTGTATACTTTGAGCTGCATCAACAATAAGTAAAGCTCCTTCACAAGCAGCAATAGAACGTGAAACTTCGTAAGAAAAATCTACGTGACCAGGAGTGTCAATAAGATTAAGAATATATGCTTCACCTTCATGAACATAATCCATTTGAATTGCATGAGATTTTATGGTAATTCCACGTTCACGCTCTAAATCCATGTTATCTAATAACTGATCTTGTTTTTCGCGTTCAGTTACAGAACCAGTATAATCTAACAACCTATCTGCAAGTGTACTTTTACCATGATCTATATGTGCAATGATGCAAAAATTTCTAATATTCTTCATTCTCCTATTTCTATCTACTTGTAATGCGCAAAGATAGGTGTTTTACGAACGTACTCAAACAAAAAAAATATAAGAAATTTTTACTTTTTTAAGATATAATAATTATCCATTTCTTCCTTTTTCATTAGGATATAAAGAAGGTAAATTATCACTTTGAAAAAAGGCTTTTGTATCTATATTCATAGCTGTAACTTTACCTTTAAAAGCAGCACCTGTATCTACATTCCAAATATTAACAGCATTCATTGGCACTTGTATACCATAATTTGTTGTTGGTGTATGACCTATATAAATTTCTTTGTAATGTCTTAATCTTTTAGGATATAAATCATGATTTACATCTATCTTTTTATCCATAACTAAAGCCATTTCCCACAAAGTTCTATCTGTACAAAATTTATGAGGATAAGATTCTTTTTCTACACCATGCATAGATGTAAAACCAGCATGTAAAAACAATCTATTTTCGTCATCTAAATAATACATAGTCATATTATTAAAAAAGCTTAGGTGATGTTGTTTTTCTTTAGGAGTAAAGCTCTCATAACTTTCTATAGTTTCTTTTCCTCCATGCATAAACCAAGCAGGATTAACATCATTATTATCTTTTAACCAATTTTCACACCAAACATCATGATTACCTTTTATAAAAATACAGTTTATTTTTTGGGATAGTTCCATTAAAAATTGAACAACTTGGGCAGACTCACTCCAACCATCTACATAATCGCCCATAAAAATTAAGGTATCTTCTTCTGTAATTTCAATTTGGTTTAATACTTGTATTAACGCTTTTAAACCTCCATGAATATCACCAATTGCAAAAGTTCTCATGATAAAAATTTTGAGCTAAATTATAATTTTTAACTCTTTGTATAGCTTTGTGTAGGTTAATTTATGATTAAAAATACTGTCCTATACCAAAAACTAATCCTCCTTTAGAATTTCCTTTAGTGTTAAGTACACTAAACCCATAATCAATTCTAAATGTTGCATTGTATATTTTTTTACTAACGAATCGTAAACCAAAACCAGAATAGATTCTAATGTTTTCTTCTTTTATAAAGTCATTTAAACTACCACCAGGATTTCTCCAAGAACCAATATCTGAGAATATATTTGTTTGTATGGCTAACCAATCTTTATCATATATTGTATATCTGTATTCTGAGTTTAATACAATGCTTCCTGTACCTCTATCTACTAAAATGCCAACACCTCTTAAATTTACATTATTATCTAAAGCAAAAGGTGCAAAGGGTGTATCTTCATTAGAAGATAAACCCACTCTTAACCTATTTGCCCAATTGCCTTTTTCTCCTATTCTTTTATAGTATAAAAAGTCGTTCCAAAAAATGTAAAAATCGTTCTGAAAATCGTTTTCTGTTAACACATATTGTGCATATAAAATACTTTTAAACCCATTTATGTATTGATAGTAATAATCTAAACTATCATAAGTATATACTAATTTTAAAAGCGCTTTATTTAGACTTAAGTTTTGAGGAATTGAGGTTGATGTTGCTCCTGATAAATACTGATATTTTTCTTTAAATAAATTGAGTCCAAAATCAATTCTATTCTTTAAATTGATTTGATGTAAGGCTAAAACTTCAAAAGAAATATTATTGTATACATAATTAGCAGATTGATTACCAAAATACAAAGGCTCTTCACTTTTCCAATTTTGGTGATTTACAGCCAAACCCCATTTCTTAGAAAACAAATTGGGTGCCCTAAAATTTACAGCATAGGTATCAAAACCATTAAATTGATAAAAGCCACCTAAAGTGATATTTCTTCCTAAAAAATTATATTCATACAACCCTAACTTGTAGGAAAACACATTATTAGTTGTTGTCCATAAATTAATTTCTGGCAATAAAGTTGCATTCTCTTCTATCTGAATTGAAACATTGTATAAATTATCATGTGAAAAGAAAACCTGATAATATGCATGAGCAATTGCAGGTAATCTTTTCAACAGAGTAATATCTTTTTCTAGAAAAGAAGAATCTAAAACAGCGTCTTTTTTAGAGTAAAGTAAGTTTTTTATAAAAGTAGTTTTCGTCTTTTTTACTCCTACTATTTTTACATCTAAAATTTTATTTTGTTGACTATGTATATTTAATAGCCAAAAGAAAAAAAAGAGAAAAGACGCTACTTTTATTTTCAATGAAATTTTACATTTTAAACGTCATTATTGGTAAGGCTGCATGATTCGTTACATCTTCTGCAACACTACCAGAAAATATGTGAGATAACCCTTTTCTACCATGTGTAATTACAGTTATCAAATCTGCCCCTATTGAATTAGAAAAACTTAAAATACCATCTTCAATAGACCTGTCACAGATAAAATTAGTACTAATCATTCTATCAGTGTTACCTTCTACTTTCATATAAAAGTCATTAGCCATTTGCTGCATTTCTACTGTGCTTTTAAAATTCTCATTAGGTAAGTTTACATAAATAACATGTTTAACAGCATTAAAAATATCTAAAGTTTTTAAAACATTTTTAAAAGCATCTACACTTTCTTCAGAGAAGTCTGTAGCAACAACAGCATCTTTAAAATCTACATTTGGTAAATTATTTTTTACTACTAAAACAGGCAAATTAGCATATCTTACTACTTTTTCTGTATTAGATCCAACAAAAAATTCTTTAAGACCAGTTGCTCCATGAGAACCCATTACAATTAAATCTGCGTTTACTTCTGATGCAATACTATCTACCTCACTAAAAACTTTGTAATGTTTTATTAAAGGCACTACCTCTACATCTTTTAAGTAATCTTTTTTTAAGAATTCTTTAAATCTCTTTTCTGCTAATTTTAAATAAAATGCAGTTCTTTCATGCTGATAACTAACACTTTCGTTTATAGAAACATCTTGAATATCTAACATATGTAAAGGATACAGAGCAAGGTTGTGTTTTTTAGCTAACATTGCAGCAACTTGCAAAGCATTTTCAGAATTTTCAGAAAAATCTACGGGTACAATAATTTTTTTCATGATTTATATAGTTTGATAATATATCAAAAATAGCTTCAATAAAATTTAAAAAATAGAACTTTTATCATGTTTTAAAATTTAATTTAAGCCATACAATTTAGTTAAAAGAGCTTCAGCTGGTTTATTTTGAGGCGTAAATCTGTTATTATTTTTTCCTCCAACATTATCGTGTTTATGAAACCATTTCCAAATAAACCCTCCTGCAAACCAATCTTCTTTCCAAAATTGATTATGTATAGCTTGAATTCCATTTACTTGTGCTTCTAAATTTATATCACCTTCAACTCTGTTAGAATCCCAAGGTTTTTGTCCAGTAAAATGTACACTTCTATATCCATATTCTGTAAATAGAATTGGCTTTTTAAATTTTTGCTGAATAGATTTTATTTGCTCTTTGTGTGCTTTCCAACCTAACTCTAAATCTTTAACAGATGGAGATTTTTTATCACTTAGAGGAAAGTAGGCATCAACACCAATAAAATCTAATTCACTCCAAAAAGAAACTCTTTTAAACTCATCCCAATTAGAGGCATAGGTTAATTTCCCTTTATATATTTTTCTAATTTTTTGAATAAGTGTTAACCAATATTTTGGTCTATTTAAAACAAATTTTTCTAATTCTGTACCTATACAAAACAATTCTGCATTGATTTCTTGAGCTGCCTCTGCATATGTTAATATAAATGAAGTGTAAGAGTCTTCTAAGGTCTTCCAATTTTCTTCAGAATTCATTTTTATATTTCCTGTAAACTCACCTCTCCAAACCCATATTTGAGGCTTAACCATTATTTTTACATTATGTTTTTTAAATGCTTTTGCATATTGTAATAAACCTGCTTTAGTTTCGCCAAACCATTGTCTTTCTGAATTATGAGTTATTGTAGGTGTTTCTAAATTTCTTATAAAACCAAAAGGCATAAGTGCAACAGCATTACTTTTCACCTTTAAAACAGGAGAAATATGTGTTTCATTAATTTGATCACGTGAAGCCACAAAGCTTACACCATTAAATTTGGTAGTTTGACAGTTACTAGATAATTGTACTACAATTAAAAGTAAAATAAAGAGATATTTTGTTTTCATAAATCTCTTTAAAAGTAGTGTATTTTCTTAAAATAACGCTCTTAAACCGATGTTAAAACTTTGTCCTAAACCAGTATTGTTTCCTCTAATAAATTTACCATATAAAATTTCTAGATTTAAAATCTCTGTAATTTGATATTTACCACCAAAACCTAATGTGGTAAAATCTTGTGTAAAATCGCCCATTCTCTGGTAATGTTGTATGTATCCTAAAATTGTAGATTTATCAGATGGAAAGTAACTCATAAATAAACCAGGTGCAAGAACAAATGTGTTGTTTGCAAAGCTATTATCATCACCAAAATTATACTCAGTACTTAGTTCTGTAAATAATTGCCATTTTCCACTTGGCAAAGTATAATCATAGAAAAATCTATTTTGAAACATATAAGCAGTTTGGTCTAAAAAAACTCCATTTACATCAGATTCATTATCTATTAAAGGAATATGAAAAGCACTTTGTACAGAAAAATTACCTATATTCTCTAATGGTTGCCATTTTAAAGCGGGTGCAAAAGAAGACAAACCATTTCTTGAATTTAGATCATTACTAAAACTAAATACAGAAGTAGCAGATTTACCACCAATTGTGTTAGATCTATATTCTAATAATAACCCAATATTAAGTCTATTATTTTCAGAAACTCCTGTAAAAATATCAATAGTAGATGTAAAATAGGTTTCTCTTACCTTATCTGCTTTTACTCCGTTAAATTTAGCTTCTGTTTCTGTATATAAATTGTTAAAAAACTTAATATCCCACTGACCTTTATTTAATAGTTTAGAAGGGGTATAGGTTTGAATATTACTTTTAGATGTATCTATATCATTTTGAGAATAAGTTTGTAATGCAGTAAAAACATATAAAAAAAATGTTGTAATAAATTTAGTTTTCATAAGGTTGATTATTTTTTAATTACACCTTAAGTCTGCACAATTAAAAACTTCTTACAAATAATTTTAAATAATTATTTAAAACAATTCTAAATTATAGTTTGTTGTTAAGTTCTTAACTTTAGCTTCGACAGAAATGCAAACAACCAATCAACTATTTATGGAACACATTGTCATCATTGGAAATGGAATATCAGGTGTTACAGCTGCAAGACATATTAGAAAAAATTCTGATAAAAGAATAACTATTATTTCAGCAGAATCGAAGTATTTTTTTTCTAGAACTGCTCTCATGTATATTTATATGGGCCATATGAAATTTGAACATACTCAACCTTATGAAAATTGGTTTTGGAAAAAAAATAGATTTGAATTAAAACAAGGCTTTGTAACTAAAATTGATACTAGTAACAAATCTCTTTTATTTTCTGATGACACTACTTTAATCTATGACAAACTAATTATTGCAACAGGTTCTAAACCTAATAAATTTGGTTGGCCAGGTCAAGATTTAGATGGAGTAATGGGCATGTATCACAAGCAAGACTTAGAAAATTTAGAAAAGTTTGCACCCGATAATAAAGTTTGTAAAAGAGCCGTAATTGTTGGTGGTGGTTTAATTGGAATTGAATTGGCAGAAATGTTAAGAAGTAGAGATATACCTGTTACGTTTTTAGTGAGAGAATCTAGTTTTTGGAACGGAGTTTTACCTGCACAAGAATCTGAAATGATTAATCAACACATCAAAGAACATCATATAGATTTACGTTTAAGCACTAATTTAAAAGAAATTAAAAGCGATGAAAATGGTAAAGTAACATCTGTAATTATCGAAGAAACAGGAGAAGAAATTGCCTGTGATGTAGTTGGTTTAACAGCTGGTGTTACTCCAAATATCGACTTTTTAAAAGAATCCAAAATAGAAACAAAAAGAGGTGTTTTAGTAAATCGTTTTTTAGAAACCAATGTAAAAGATGTATATGCTATTGGTGATTGTGCAGAACAACATGAAGCTATTGGACAAAGAAGAAACATTGAGGCTGTTTGGTACACAGGAAGAATGATGGGTGAAACTGTGGCACAAACTATTACAGGAAATAAAAGAGCCTATAATCCAGGTCATTGGTTTAACTCAGCAAAATTCTTAGATATCGAATATCAAACTTATGGATGGGTATTTAGCGAAAGAAATAAAAAAGAGAATGAAGTTTATTTTCAATGGAAACATGCTACAAAAAATATTTGTATCACTATTTCTTATGATAAGGATTCTCATCAATTTTTAGGAATAAATACTTTTGGAATCAGAATGCGTCATGAAATTTTTGATAAATGGCTCACAGAAAATCAATCTTTAGAATATGTTATAGAATATCTAGCTGATGCCAACTTCGATCCTGAATTTTACAGTTTGTATGAAGCAGATATTGTAGCCAAATTTAATAAAGAGATGGGCACAGATATTAAATCAAAAAAGAAAAGTTGGAAACGAATTTTTAAAATAGCTTAAGATGATGAAGACAATAAAATACATAGGTTTAGCTATCTTCTTAATTGGTTTAACCATCTTTACAGCTTCTATTTTTTTGGGTTCTTTTGAGATGTCTCAAAAAGAATTAGACACTTATATTGCTGAAAAAAAATACAAAAGTGAAATCATAAAACAAGAATTATCTAAAGCTATTGTAGACAAAGAGCTCAATATTTTTGAATTTTCGAGTGTTGTTAGAGAAGCCTTTGAAACTTCTAATAATTATTATGATAAACTCATAGCAAAATACAATGCAGAGAAAAATTGGAAGAAAAAAGGGGAACAATACAAGTATAAAATTTTTGGTAAACCTCATACATTAAGTTATGAAATTGCAAAAAAATCTGGCAAAGGTATTATAAAAGAAAACTCAGGCTTACTATGGTTTTTAACTTTTGGTTTAGGAATTATTGGGGCTTTATTATTCATTTTACCTAATGTAATTCTTCTTGGAAAACCTGGAATTAAAAACGATCACATTTACCAAAATTCAGCAACAAATAGAGGTTTAATAGCTTGGTTAGTTTTAGTGTATCTAGTACTATTTTATTTGGTACTTTATTTTATGCCAGATTATGTAGTAAACTGGACATATATTCTTGATCCAATTAGTATGGCTTTAAATGGTGGATCAGCATCACAATGGTTTGTTTACGGCTTTCTCTACTGTACAATAATGTTGGTGATGGGTGTTAGAATGTATATAAAATATAGACATAATAAATATCAAATTGTTAGAACAACCTCTGTTTTGTTCTTTCAAATTGTATTTGCTTTTTTAATTCCAGAAATAATGACCAGCTTAAACATGCCTGTTTACGATTTTAAAAATGCATTTCCTTTAGATTACGATTTTTTCTTTGAATGGAACTTAAAAAGTTTAACAGAAAGTGGTGCAATTGGTATTTTTATCTTGGTTTGGGGAACTTTACTAACCCTAGTAATTGTACCTGTAATGGTTTATTTCTTCGGAAAAAGATGGTATTGTTCTTGGGTTTGTGGTTGTGGTGGATTAGCAGAAACATTAGGAGACCCTTACAGACAACATTCAAATAAAAGTTTAAATGCATGGAAGTTAGAAAGGTGGTTAATTCATGCTGTTTTAGTCTTTTCTTTGGTGATGACTATAGTTACTTTATATTGTTATTTCTCTGGTACTTCTTCATTTATTGGTATTAAATCTCAATGGATTAAAGACACATACAGTTTCTTAATAGGTGCTTGGTTTGCAGGTGTAATTGGTACAGGGTTTTACCCCATTTTTGGTAATAGAGTTTGGTGTAGATTTGGTTGTCCTTTGGCTGCATATTTAGGTTTAGTACAACGTTTTAAAAGTAGATTTAGAATAACTACAAATGGTGGGCAATGTATTTCTTGTGGAAATTGTTCTACATATTGTGAGCAAGGAATTGATGTAAGAGGCTATGCACAAAAAGGAGAAAACATTGTACGTTCTAGTTGTGTAGGTTGTGGAATTTGTTCTGCTGTGTGTCCAAGAGGCGTATTAAAATTAGAAAACGGACCTGAAGCTGGAAGAATAAATCCAACTGAAATTTTATTAGGTAATGATGTTGATTTAATGCAGTTAGTAAATAAAAAATAATGCTTAAACCAATTATATCTTTTTTAATTATTTCTTTTTCTTTGATTACATTTTCACAAAAAAAATATGTGAAAAACTATTTCAATAATGGTAATTTAAAAGAAGAAGGTTGGTCTAAAAACAATAAAAAAACTGCTTATTGGAAATTCTATTATAAAAATGGTAGTTTAAAAGAAGAAGGTAGTTTTAAGGATGATAAAAAAATAAAATATTGGTACTTTTACAGCCAAAATGAAACCTTAGAAAAAGAGGGGCATTTTTATGAAGGAGTAAAAAATAATTGGTGGTTGTTTTATGATGATAAAGGAAAAATAAACCACAAATGCCAATTAAAAAACAATCAGAAAAACGGGTATTGTTTAATTTATGATAACGAAAAACTGATAAAAGCTTCAAAATTTAAAGAGGGTAAAAAAATAAAAGAATGGACAGATTTTTCATCCTTTAAAAAAGAAAATAATCTGTTGGATTTAAGATAAATGAATCACCTTATAAAAGTAATTATTCCTGCTTATAATGAGCAAGATTCAATAGCACATGTAGTTAATGATATTCCTAAAATTGTTGATGAAATAATTGTAATTAGTAATAATTCTACAGACAAAACAGAATTAAATGCAAAAAATGCAGGAGCTACTGTTTTAACAGAAACTAAAAAAGGATATGGTTATGCTTGTTTAAAAGGTTTAGACTACATCAGTAAGCAAAAAACAAAACCAGATATTATTGTTTTTTTAGATGGTGATTATTCAGACTATCCAGAACAACTTACAGAAATTATTGCACCAATAATTAATAAAGACATCGATTTTGTATTGGGAGCAAGAGTAGAAAAACTCAGAGAAAGTGGTTCTATGACACCTCAACAAGTTTTTGGTAATTGGTTAGCTACTTTTTTAATGAAACTTTTTTTTGGAGCTAAATTTTCTGATTTAGGCCCTTTTAGAGCTATTAAATACAACAAGTTATTGGCTTTAAATATGGAAGACAAGACCTATGGTTGGACAGTAGAAATGCAACTAAAGGTGCTTAAGCAAAAAATGACTTATAAAGAAATACCTGTAAAATATAGAAATAGAATAGGCGTATCAAAAGTTTCAGGAACCGTAAAAGGTACTATATTTGCAGGGATAAAAATTCTTAGTTGGATTTTTAAATACAGCTTTAAATAATGATTTTAGAATATTTAGTCATAATTATTTATACCATTTGTCTACTGCTTATTTTTATGTATGCATTAGCACAACTAAATCTTCTTGTTAATTATTTAAAGTACAGAAATAAGACAGATGATGCTGTAAAATTTGATTTTTCAAATCCAGATGAAGTACCATTTGTAACCATTCAACTTCCTGTTTTTAATGAACTTTATGTAATGAAACGTTTATTAAAAAATATCGCAAAATTAGAATATCCAAAAGATAAATTAGAAATTCAGGTTTTAGACGATTCTACAGATGAGTCAGTTGATGTTACTGCAAAACACATCAAAAAACTTCAAGAAAAAGGAATTAATATTCAGCATATTAGAAGAACTAATAGAAAAGGTTTTAAAGCAGGTGCACTTAAAGAAGGATTAAAAATTGCAAAAGGTGAATATATTGCCATTTTTGATGCAGATTTTTTACCTAAAAAAGACTGGTTATTACAAACTGTACCTTATTTTAAAAATCCTGAAATTGGTGTAGTACAAACAAGATGGAGCCATATCAACCGAAATTATTCTACACTTACAAGAATTCAGGCTTTTATGTTAGATGCGCATTTTACTTTAGAGCAAGTGGGTAGAAATAGTAAAGGTCATTTTATCAATTTTAATGGAACTGCAGGTATTTGGAGAAAAGAATGCATTTTAGATGCTGGAAATTGGCAAGGAGATACACTTACAGAAGATATTGATTTAAGTTACAGAGCACAACTTAAAAAATGGAAATTTAAATATTTAGAAAATGTTGAAACTCCTGCAGAATTACCGGTAATTATTAGTGCAGCTAGGTCTCAACAATTTAGATGGAATAAAGGTGGAGCAGAGAATTTTCAAAAAATGTTTAAAAGAATTGTAAGTAATAAAAACATCTCTTTTAAAACTAAAATTCATGGCTTATTACATTTGTTGAATAGCTCTATGTTTACTTGCATTTTTTTAGTAGCTATTTTAAGTGTTCCAATGTTGTATATTAAAAATGAATATGCTCATTTAAAAGGCTATTTTTATGTGATGAGCTTTTTTGTAATGAGTTCAATTATATTTTTTATTTGCTATTGGCATATGTATAAAAATATTTATGGTGGTGGTTTTGTAAAGTTTTTTAAATATATAGGCGCTTTTTTTACATTCTTTTCTGTTGCAATGGGCTTTTCTTTACATAATACAATTGCAGTTTTAGAAGGTCATTTTGGTAAAAAAAGTGAGTTTGTAAGAACTCCAAAATTTAATATTAAAACATTAAAAGACGGCTGGAAAAACAACAAATACATCAAAAAGAAACCATCTGTACACGTAATTTTAGAAGGACTACTTGCCATCTACTTTATCTTTGGAATGTATAGTGCATTTATAGTTGGAGATCAAGGAGGTGATTTTGGATTATTCCCCTTTCATTTAATGCTTTTTATTGGCTTTGCATATGTGTTTTTTAAGTCAATTTTTTCTAAAGCATAATGTCTTTATTGACTAAATATAGAGGTGTTTTACTCATATTTTTAAGTAGTATTCTCTATTTTTTATTTGCTTATTTTTTAGAAAGAACTTCTTTTTATTTTCTCACTTTCCTTTGGTTTAGTCTTTTTGGATGTTTTTACATTTTATTAAAATCTGAGGAATTTTCATTTTTTAATTTAGCAGGAATTGCATTAATTTTTAGATTAATTTTTCTTTTTGTAACACCTAATTTATCACAAGATTTTTTTAGATTTATTTGGGATGGAAGAATGATTTTAGAAGGTTTAAATCCTTATTTATCTTTACCTGAAACATTTATTCAACAAAACAACTTTCCTATAGCTGAAGCTAAAAAGCTCTATGCAGGAATGGGTACTTTAAATGGAAGTCATTACACAAATTACCCTCCTTTAAATCAATTAAGTTTTTTATTAGCTGCTTTGTTTTCGAGTAAAAGTATTTTTGGATCTATTATTGTTTTAAGAATTCAAATAATTTTAACAGACATTGGTATTTTATATTTTGGAAAAAAAATACTTGAACATTTAAAGCTACCTATTAAAAATATTTTCTGGTACATTTTAAATCCTTTCATTATCATAGAAATGACTGGAAATCTTCATTTTGAACCAGTAATGTTATTCTTTCTAGTTTTTGCATTATACAAACTTATACAACAAAAATGGATGATGGCTGCAATTTTACTAGGTTGTTCTGTCTCTATAAAATTAATTCCTTTATTGTTTTTACCTTTATTTTTTCAATGGTTTATTCCACTTTATAAAAAAGAAAAAAACGATATGATCTTTTGGACTGGATTTAAAATCAGTCCAAAAAAAATAATGAAATTAATGGTATTCTACTTTATTGTAATTTTTGTAAATATCATTTTATTTTCACCATTTTATTCATCAGAGTTTATTGCAAATTATTCTAATTCTGTAGGCTTATGGTTTGGTAAGTTTGAGTTTAATGCAAGCTTTTATTACATATTTAGAGAAATTGGTTATTTATTTAGAGGCTTTAATGAAATTGCAATAATTGGTAAAATTACTTCTGTAATAAGTATTTTATTTTTAGCTTATATTACTTTCTTTAGAAAGAACATACCGTTTACAAACTTAATATCTGCCATGCTTTTTGGTTTGTGTTTTTATTATTTTACAGCAACAACTGTTCATCCTTGGTATATAGCTACTCCATTAATATTATCAGTCTTTACCAAGTATAAATTTCCTATTGTGTGGAGCTTGGTTTTAGTCTTTACATATCAAGCCTACTCAAATGAACCTTGGAAAGAAAATTTGTGGTTTGTTGCTTTAGAATATGTTATCGTCTTTTCTTACCTCTTTTATGAATTAAGAAATAAAAACTATAATAATTTAATGGTATCTTAAAAATTGAGTGTTTTAATTTTTATATATTAGTAACTTATTAATTATCTCATGAAGAAACTGACTATAAAAGACATTGCCAAAGAATTTAATGTTTCTATTTCTACAGTATCTAAAGCGTTAAATGACAGCTATGAAATAAGCAATAGCACTAAAGAGAAAATTCAGAAATACGCTAAAGAGCATAATTATAAGCCTAATTTTAATGCTTTAAGTTTAAAAAATAGAAGTACAAAAACGATTGGTGTTATTATACCAACCATGTTAAACTATTTTTTTGCTCAAGTATTTAAAGGAATAGAAAAAACTGCCTTAGAAAAAGGTTATAAAGTAATTACTTGTATTTCTAATCAATCTTATGATAAAGAAATAGAAATTATAGAAATGTTATCTAATGGTAGTATAGATGGTTTTTTACTTTCGTTAGCTAAAGAAACAGAATTAAATAACAATTTTAATCACTTTAAAGATTCTATAAATAATGGTACTCCTATTGTTATGTTTGATAGAGTTGCACAATCTATAGAATGTGATAAAGTCATTACAGATGATTTAGAAGGTGCCTCTAATACTGTTGAATTTTTATACAAAAAGGGGCATAAAAAAATTGCTTTTGTATCTACAATAAGTGATTTACATATAGGTAAACAACGATTATTAGGTTACAAAAAAGGTTTAGAAAAAATGGGATTACCATTTAATGAAGACTTAGTGCTAAATATAGTTGAAAGAGATTATAAAAAATATAAAAATATAGTTAGACCTTTTATAAAATCGAATGATGTAGACGCAGTTATTACAACTGGAGAATCTGTAGCTGTTTCTGTAATGAAAGCAGTAAAAAAGAATGGCAAAAAAATACCTAAAGATGTTGCTGTAATTGCTTTTTCTAACGGAATTTTAGCAAGACACTCTAGTCCAAAAATGACAACAATAAGTCAACATGGTGAAACTATGGGACAAACTGCTGCAGAAATTTTAATAGACAAACTAGAAAACAAAACAAAAGAAGTAGTTACTAAAGTAATTAAAACTGACTTAGTTATAAGAGATTCTACAAGATAAATGATCGATTTTAGCAAAGTAAAGTTAGTTGTTTCTGATATGGATGGTACTTTACTAAACTCAAAAGGTCAAGTTAGTCCTCAATTTTTTGACTTATTTAACCAACTAAAAAAACAAAATATACATTTTTGCGCTGCAAGTGGAAGACAACATAATAGTATTGTTTCAAAATTAGAAACTATTAAAGATGACATTTATGTAATTGCAGAAAATGGTGGAGTTGCTAAAAAAGGAAACAAAGTATTACTTTCAAATTTTTTATCTTCAAAAAAAATTCTAGAATTTATACCTGTAATAAGAACTATTTCTGGTGCTAATATGGTTTTATGTGGAGATAATTGTGCTTTTATAGAAAGTAAAGACGAACGTTTTATTGAATTATTTCAAGAGTATTACCATAGTTTTGAGCAAGTAGATGATTTATTTGAAATTGCGAAAAAGAAGTCGATTTTTAAAATAGCAGTCTATCATTTTGATTCCTCAGAAGACTTTATTTACCCAGTTGTTAAAGATTTACATAAAGATGTTTTATTTAAAATTTCTGGTCAAAATTGGTTAGATATATCAGACAGAAAGGCCAATAAAGGAAAAGCATTAAGAAAAGTACAAAGCCTATTAAATATTTCTAAAGATGAAACAATGGTTTTTGGTGATTATCATAATGACATTGAAATGATGCAAGAAGCAAACTTTAGTTTTGCTATGAAAAATGCACATAAAGACATTAAAGCTTTAGCAAAATATACTACAGAAAGCAATGATAATTATGGAGTTGAAGTCGTTTTAGAACAACTTTTAAACTCCAAAAGCAGAAAGCACTAACTTTCTTGCTCCTCCATAATTTCTGTGTTCACACAAATAAATACCTTGCCAAGTTCCTAAATTTAATTTGCCATTTGTGATTGGTATTTCTATAGAGCTCCCCAATAAAGATGCTTTTAAATGCGCAGGCATATCATCTGAACCTTCATAAGTATGAATATAATAAGGTGCGTTTTCTGGTACTATTTTATTAAAATGACTTTCAAAATCTACACGTACACTTGGGTCTGCATCTTCATTTATAGTTAGACTAGCAGAAGTATGTTTTATAAATACTTTTAAAAACCCTTTTTCAATACTTTTTATCTCTGAGAATTCTTGAATCACAGTTTCAGTTATCGAATGAAAACCTCTTTTAAAAGGTTGCAGTTGTATCTCTTTTTGGTGGAAAAACATATTAGTCTTCAAAAGAAACTGTACTTTGTCTTTCTCTATTTACATGTAATTTGGTTACATCTGGTCTAGAATAATGCCCAACAGCATCAAAGTTTTGACGTTCTTCTAAAACTCTATTAAAATCTATAGTTTCTATTATTAACCCTTCTTTATGTAAAACTGGTTCAACTATCCATTCTCCATCAGGTCCAGCAATACAAGAACCTCCATTTGCTAAAACTTCTGGTGCATCTTTTACAATTTTATCATAATAAGGAATATCTTTAGGAAAGTCTGTTTTTTGCATCAATGCAGATACAGAAATTACAAAAGATCTTGACTCTCTTGCAATAAAACGAGTAATATCATTTGTATTATGATCACTTCCAGGCCAAACAGCAATGTGTAAATTTTCACCTAAACCATACAATGCTGTTCTTGGTAAAGGCATCCAATTTTCCCAACAATTTAAACCACCAACTGTAAATTCTTTTAAAGGATGTACTTGCAAACCATTACCATCTCCAGGAGCCCAAGTTAAACGTTCATCGTAAGTTGGCTGTAGTTTTCTATGTACAGATTTTATTTCTCCTTCTTCATTTATATATACCAAACTTGCATAAATACTATGTCCTCCTCTATTTGCTGCACGTTCCATAATACCTAAATAAATAGCCATTTTGTGTTCTTTGGCTAATTTGCAAATGGAGTCTAATTCACCTTTTTCTATGGTAATAGAATTACGTATATAGTGTGCATGAATTTCTTTATTGGTCTTTGTATTCCATTCAGCACCACCTGTTAATGCCAACCAAAAAGGATAACCAGGTAATAAGGCTTCACCAAAAACAATAAGTTCGCAATTTTGTTTTGCTGCATCTAAAATTGATTTTTCAATTTTTTCTATGGTTTTTTCTTTATTTAACCAAACAGGAGAAATTTGTGCTAGGGCTACTTTTAATAAATTATTCATTTTAAATATTTAAAATTTAAGAGTCGTAAACTCAAAAAATACTTACAGTTCTATAGAAACCACCAATCCTTCATTAGATCTGATATTAAAAACGGTTTCATCTTCAAAAATGAGATATTGTCCTTTTATACCTACTAATTTCCCTTTATACTTTTTTTGCTTTTCAATATTTAAACTTTTAGGTTTCTCAGGATATTTTAAAACAGGAAAATTCAAATTAGTTTCAGTGTTATTTTCTATAAAATACGGCATAGCTTCTTCAGGAATATATTGTTTTAAACGATCTCTCCATTCCACCAAGTTTTCATCCTCTATATCATTTTTAAGCATTTTACGCCAATTGGTTTTGTCTGCAACATGCTCTTTTAAAGTAACTTCTGTAATTCCTGCTAAATATCTATTAGGTACTTCAACAATTTCTATGGCTTCATGTGCTCCTTGATCTATCCATCTTGTTGGAACTTGTTGTTTTCTAGTAACACCAACTTTAACATTGCTTGAATTTGCTAAATACACAATATGAGGTTGCAATTGTACTTTTTTCTCATAAGCCAAATCTCTATCTTCTTCATCTAAATGCGCCTTACTTAATTCTGGTCTCATGATCCAATCTGCTGCTTGTGGAATATCAAAAAAACAAGATTGGCAGAATCCCTGTCTGTAGATTTTCTTTTCTAAATGACAATTTAAACACTCATAAGTCACAAAAGAAAGTGCTATTTCTTTGTTGATGAGTTGATTCATGTTTAAAAAATCAGATTTCATATCTAAATAATACTGAATTTCCTCAGCATTCTCTGTCATCATTTTTTTTAATACTCCTTGATAAACCATAACCAAATTTTACTATTTTTAGCTTCTAACAAACTTACGTAAAAAACCGAACTTTATTTATGCCTTTTCCAATTGTAAATTCTATAATTTCTTGGTTTTTAAAAAAACGAATTCATCAAATTGAGTTGTTTTTAAAGTATCCTACAGATGTTCAAGATGAAGTTTTAGCGAAACTTTTACAAACTGCAAAACGCACTGAATTTGGAAAACAATATGATTTTTCTTCAATAAAAACCTATCAAGATTTTGCTGATAAAGTTCCTATTCAAAAATATGAAAGCATAGAACCTTTAATTGAACGTTGTAGAAAAGGCGAACAAAATTTATTTTGGCCTACACCAATTAAATGGTTTGCAAAAAGTAGTGGTACAACAAATGCAAAAAGTAAATTTATACCTGTAAGCAATGAAGCTTTAGAATATTGCCACATGAAAGCAGGTAAAGATATGTTGTGTTTATACATCAATAATAACGAAGAAACAAAGCTTTTTACAGGTAAAGGTTTAAAATTAGGAGGTAGTTCTGATATTTACGAAGACAACAATTCTTACTTTGGAGATTTATCTGCAATTATAACAGAAAACTTACCTTTTTGGGCAGATTATAGCTCTGCACCAAGTTTAGAAGTAGCAATGATGTCTGAATGGGAAACCAAAATGGAAGCCATTATTGATGAAACTATAAAAGAAGATATTACAAGTTTAGTAGGTGTACCAAGTTGGATGTTAGTCTTATTAAATCGTGTTTTAGAAAGAACAGGAAAAAATAATATTCTTGAAGTTTGGCCTAATTTAGAGGTATATTTTCATGGAGGCGTAAACTTTAATCCTTACAGAGAGCAGTATAAAAAATTGATTCCAAAAAAGAATTTTCAATATTATGAAACCTACAATGCCTCTGAGGGTTTCTTTGCTATTCAAGATAGAAATGGTTCAAAAGAATTATTGTTAATGTTAGACTATGGTATTTTTTATGAGTTTATACCCATGTCTGAATACAAAGGAGAGAGTTCTATAGCAATTCCATTATCTGAAGTACAAAAAAATATAGATTATGCATTAGTAATAACTACAAATAGTGGTTTATGGAGATATATGATTGGTGATACCATTCGTTTTACTTCTTTAGATCCTTACAGAATAAAAATTACAGGAAGAACTAAACACTATATTAATGTATTTGGAGAAGAATTAAATATTGAAAATGTAGAAGACGCACTAAAGCTTACTTGTGAAAAAACTGATGCCTTAATTAATGATTATACAGTAGGCCCAATTTTTATGGAAGGCAAAAAAAGTGGTGGTCATGAGTGGATAATCGAATTTGAAAAGCATCCAAAAAGCATGAACTATTTCACAGAAATTTTAGACAATGCCTTAAAGTCTATTAATTCTGATTATGAAGCTAAACGTTACAACAACATGACTTTAGCTATGCCTAAAATTCACGTTGCTAAAAAGGGACTTTTTTATGAATGGCTGAAACAAAAAGGGAAATTAGGTGGGCAACACAAAGTGCCAAGATTATCTAATTCTAGAGCTTTTGTTGAAGAGCTATTGGCAATTTAAACTTTACGCTCAACCACATAATCTATCATTTGTAATAACGAACTTTTATAAGGTGAATCTGGATAAGTTTCTAATATAGAAAGCGCTTTGTTTTTGTAATCATTCATTTTAGCTATAGTATAATCTATACCTCCATTTTCTTTTACAAAAGCAATTACTTCTTTTACTCTTTTTTTGTCTTTGTTATACTTTTTAACAGAGTTAATTATCCAAGATTTTTCTTTCTTAGAGCAATTATTCAATGTATAGATTAGAGGTAAAGTCATTTTTTGCTCTTTAATATCTATACCTGTTGGTTTTCCTATTTTCTCATCTGTATAATCAAACAAATCATCTTTTATTTGAAAAGCAATACCTATGTATTCTCCAAACTTTCGCATTTGCTGAACAGTTTCATTTGAAGCTCCAACAGAAGCAGCACCAATTCCACAACAAGCAGCAATTAAAGTAGCTGTTTTTTGCCTTATGATATCAAAATAAATGTCTTCTGTAATATCTAATTTTCTTGCTTTTTCTATTTGTAACAATTCACCTTCACTCATTTCACGAACTGCAATCGAAATCAATTTAAGTAAATCAAAATCTTCATTATCAATAGATAACAACAAACCTTTTGAGAGTAAAAAATCACCAACTAAAACTGCAATTTTATTTTTCCAAAGTGCATTTATAGAGAAAAAGCCTCTTCTTCTATTAGAATCATCAACTACATCATCATGCACTAAAGTGGCTGTGTGAATCAATTCAACTACAGAAGCACCTCTATAAGTTCGCTCATCAAAACCGCCTTCAGAAACCATTTTTGCAACTAAAAAAACAAACATTGGTCTCATTTGTTTTCCTTTTCTACGAACAATGTAATATGTAATTCTGTTTAAAAGCGGAACTTTAGAAAGCATGGAATCCTTGAACTTTTTCTCAAAGAGTTCCATCTCTTTTTTAATAGGAAGTTTTATAAGTTCTACAGGCTTCATTCAAGCACAAAAATACGAAATATAAACAAGAATTTTTACAAGTTAAACTCTAAGAAATCAGAAATATATGTTAAGACTTATTTGCTAATTGCCCACAAGCAGCATCAATATCTTTACCTCTACTTCTTCTTACGTTTATGGTGATATCATTCATTTCTAAGTTAGAAATGTAGTTGTTAATTGCAGCATTACTTGCTTGCTGAAATTGGCCATCATCAATAGGGTTGTATTCTATTAAATTTACTTTACAAGGCACATATTTACAAAAATCTACTAAAGCCTTTATGTCTTCTTTTCTATCGTTTATACCTTCCCAAACCACATATTCGTAAGTAATTGCTCTTTTTGTTTTTGCATACCAATATTCTAAAGCTTCTCTTAAATCTTTTAAAGGAAAAGTAGTATTAAAAGGCATAATTGAAGTTCTAACCTCATCTATTGCAGAATGTAAAGAGACTGCTAAATTAAATTTAACTTCTTCATCTGCCATTTTTTTAATCATTTTTGGCACACCAGAAGTAGATACAGTGATTCTTTTTGATGACATACCCAACCCTTCAGGAGAGGTGATCATTTCTATAGATTTCATTACATTTTTGTAATTCATAAGTGGCTCACCCATTCCCATAAAAACAATATTTGTTAATGGATGATTATGATATAATCTACTTTGTTTATCTATCACCACAACTTGATCATAAATCTCATCAGGATTTAAATTACGCATTCTTTTTAAACGAGCTGTAGCACAAAATTTACAGTCTAAACTACACCCAACTTGACTAGAAACACATGCTGTTGTTCTGGTTGATGTAGGAATTAAAACAGATTCTACTACTAAGCCATCATGTAATTTTATTCCGTTTTTTATAGTGCCATCTGCACTTTTTTGCATAGAATCTACTTTAATATGATTGATAACAAAGTTATCTTCTAACATTTTTCTAGTTTCTTTAGAGATGTTAGTCATATCTTCAAAGGTGTGCAAAGATTTGCTCCATAACCAATCGTAAACTTGATTTCCACGAAAAGCTTTATCGCCATTTTCTACAAAAAATTGGCGTAATTGTTCTTTGGTTAAGGCTCTTATGTCTTTCTTTTTAGGCTTCATTTGCTTGCAAAAGTACAAAACCTCACAAGAAACTTGTGAGGTTTATATTTTTATAAATTTTATTTTAATTTAGATGATTAACATTGCATCTCCATAAGAGTAAAATCTATACCCTTCTTTTACTGCTTCTTTGTAAGCTTTCATTGTAAAATCGTAACCAGCAAATGCTGCTACCATCATTAACAATGTAGATTTAGGTGTATGGAAATTTGTAATCATTGAGTTTGCAATGCTAAAATCATAAGGAGGAAAAATAAATTTATTTGTCCAACCTTCGTAAGGATTTAGCATTTGATTAGAAGATACTGAAGATTCTACTGTTCTCATTACAGTTGTACCTACTGCACAAATTCTTCTCTTTTCATTTTTAGCTAAATTTATTCTATCTGCAGCAGACTGTGGAATAATAATTTGCTCAGAATCCATTTTATGCTTAGATAAATCTTCTACCTCTACAGGACTAAAAGTACCTAAACCAACATGTAAAGTCATTTCTGCAAAATCAACTCCTTTAATTTCTAAACGCTTTAATAAATGTTTAGAAAAGTGCAAACCTGCAGTTGGAGCAGCTACTGCACCTTCGTGTTTTGCATAAATAGTTTGGTAACGCTCTTCATCTGATGCTTCTACCTCTCTATTGATATATTTTGGTAAAGGAGTCTCACCTAATTCTAATAATTTTTCTCTAAAAGCTTCATAACTTCCATCAAACAAGAAACGTAATGTTCTACCTCTAGAAGTAGTATTATCTATCACTTCTGCTACTAAACTATCATCTTCTCCAAAAAATAATTTGTTTCCAATTCTAATTTTTCTTGCAGGATCTACTAAAACATCCCAAAGTCTATTTTCTGCATTTAACTCTCTTAATAAGAAAACTTCGATTCTTGCTCCTGTTTTTTCTTTGTTACCAAACATTCTAGCAGGAAAAACCTTTGTGTTATTTAACATCATTACATCACCCTCATCAAAGTAGTTTATAACATCTTTAAACAGTTTGTGCTCTATAGTTTGCTCTTTTCTGTTTAGAACCATTAAACGTGATTCATCTCTATGTTCTGCAGGATATTCTGCTAATAATTCTTCTGGTAATTCAAAGTCAAAGTTTGATAATTTCATAAGTCTATATTCTTTTACAAAAGTTGCAAAGATACAATCTCATGATAGGGGTTGTCAAGTGTTTAGCGATTTAATTTAAATATTATCTATTTTAATACCTAATTGATGCATATCATCCCAAAATTTTTGATAAGATTTTGTAACAACTTCAGCATCTAAAATCTGTATTGGAACTCTTAAAGCTAGAGGTGCAAAAGCCATAGCCATTCTATGATCATTATAGGTTTTTATAGAAACATTTGCATTGATTTTTGTGGAAACTTCTAAATGTAAACTCTCATCAGAAACTTTTATTGATGCTCCAAGTTTAGTAAGCTCATCATGTAACGCAACTAATCTGTCAGTTTCTTTAATTTTTAAAGTATGTAAACCTGTTAAATTACAAGAAATACGCTCTGCAAAACAAGTCACAGCAATAGTTTGTGCAATATCTGGAGCATTTTTTAAATCAATATCTAAAGAAGAAGTATTACTTCTTTTTATCTTTTTTAGAGTGATAGAATTTTGATTAAAAGTTGTTTCTACTCCAAAATGATTATAAATTTCAGCTAAACAAGAATCTCCTTGTAAGCTCTCTTTTTTATATGCAGTTAATTGGATTTCTGAACCAATTTCTGATAAAGCTATTATAGAATAAAAGTAACTAGCAGAAGACCAATCTGATTCTACTACAACAGTTTGTTTATGAATTGATTTTTTAGGATAAACTGTAATAAAATTTCCTTCAAATTTATTATCAATTCCTAATTGAGTTAATAAACTCAATGTCATCTTTATATAAGGTACAGAAGTTATTTTACCAATTAATTCTATCTCTAATCCTTTTTCTAATTTTGACGCTATTAATAGTAGAGAAGAAATGTATTGACTACTTACATTACCATTAATTTGTGCTTTATCTTTAATTAGTTTTTTACCAATAATTCTTATTGGAGGATACCCTTCTTTAGCTTCATAAGTAATATTAGCTCCTAAATCTTTTAAGGCATTTACTAAGATTTCTATAGGCCTATTTTGCATTCTTTCAGAACCTGTAAGTACAGTTTCTCTGTTTTCTTGAACTGCGAAATAAGAAGTTAAAAAACGCATTGCAGTTCCTGCGTGTCCTATATCTACTAATTCATCTTGAGTAGAAAGTGCGTGTTGCATGTGAACAGAATCATCAGAATCAGATAAATTTTCTATTGAAATTTCAGGAAAAAGCTTCTGTAAAATTAATAATCTGTTAGATTCACTTTTAGAACCAGATATAGTAATTTCTTGGTGTATTTTTTTATCCTCTAAAACATTTAACAATATGTCCATTTCTAAAACTGAATTTAATTCTTATTTTTAACCTCAAACTTATAACTAACCCAACATGAAAAAAATACTTTTTCTGGCAGTTTGCATCTTCTTAACAGCAAATGCCAAAGTTAATGCACAAAAAAAATCTACCAAAGTTTCTGAAGAATATTTTAGTGCAGTAGAATGGAGAAATATAGGACCTTTTAGAGGAGGAAGAAGTGCTGCTGTTACAGGTGTTTCTGGTAAAGCAAACCTTTTTTACATGGGATCTACAGGTGGTGGAGTTTGGAAAACTAATGACGCAGGTAACACTTGGCAAAATATTTCTGACGGATTTTTTGGTGGCTCAGTTGGCTCAGTGGCTATTTCTGAATCAGACAATAACGTTATTTATGTTGGAATGGGCGAAAAAACCGTTCGTGGAAATGTTTCTTCTGGAGATGGAGTTTGGAAATCTGAAAATGCAGGAAAAACATGGAAACATGTAGGTTTAAAAAACTCAAGACACATTCCAAGAATGCGTATTCATCCAAAAAATTCTGATATTGTTTTTGCAGGAGTTATGGGAGATTTATACAAACCTACTCAAGAAAGAGGTGTATATAAAACAACAGATGGAGGAGAAACTTGGCGAAAAGTTTTGTTTTCTAATGAAAATGCTGGAGTTGTAGATTTAATTATTGACCCTAATAACCCAAGAATTTTATATGCAACTACTTGGAATGTAAGAAGAACACCTTACAGTTTATCTTCAGGTGGTGATGGTTCTGCTTTATGGAAAAGTACAGATGAAGGAGAAACTTGGACAAATATTTCTACCAACAAAGGTTTACCTGATGGAATTTGGGGTATTGCTGGTGTTACAGTTTCACCAGTAAATTCAGATATAGTTTATGCTTTAATAGAAAATAAAAAAGGTGGTGTATACAAGTCTTTTGATGCTGGTAAAACTTGGAGATTAATAAATTCAGAACGTAAATTACGTCAAAGAGCTTGGTATTATACGCGTTTGTATGCAGATACACAAGATGAAAATATTTTATATGTTTTAAATGTACGTTATCATAAATCTACAGATGGTGGTAGAACTTATAAAACTTATAATGCACCTCATGGAGATCATCATGATTTATGGATTGCTCCAGAAGATAACCAAAGAATGATTATTGGTGATGATGGTGGAGCACAAATTTCTTTTGATGCTGGAGAAAATTGGAGTACGTATATGAATCAACCTACATCTCAATTTTATAGAGTAACTACAGATAATCATTTTCCATACAGAATTTTAGCAGCACAACAAGATAATTCAACAGTAAGAATTTCACATAGAACAGATGGTAGTTTCATTACAGAATCTGATTGGAGCTCAACAGCTGGTGGTGAAAGTGCACATTTAGCTGCAGATCCATTAAATCCTGATATTGTTTATGGTGGTAGTTATGGTGGATTATTAACAAGAGTTAATCACACAACAAATGAAACACGTGCTATAAATGTATGGCCAGATGATCCTATGGGTCATGGAGCAGAAGATTTTAAATATCGTTTTCAATGGAATTTTCCAATATTCTTTTCGCCAAATAATAAAAAGAGAATGTATGCAGCTTCTAACCATTTGCATGTAACAGAAAACGAAGGACAATCTTGGAAAATTATTAGCCCAGATTTAACTAGAAACGATCCAAAAACATTAGGTCCTTCTGGAGGTCCAATTACTAAAGACAATACTGGAGTAGAATATTATGGAACTATTTTCGCAGCAACAGAATCTTCTTTTGAACCTGGATTAATTTATACTGGTTCAGATGATGGTTTAGTTCATGTTTCTAAAGATAATGGAGCAACTTGGAATAATATTACTCCTAAAAAAATGCCAGAATGGATGATGATTAATTGCATAGAAGTTGATCCCTTTAATAAAGGTGGAGCTTACATTGTTGGGACTAAATATAAAACAGGAGATTATGCACCTTACATTTATAAAACTGAAAACTATGGTAAATCTTGGAAACAAATTACAAACGGAATTGCCTCTGAAGATTTTACAAGAGCATTAAGAGCAGACCCAAAACGTAAAGGTTTATTATATGCAGGTACTGAAAGAGGTATGTATATTTCTTTTGATGATGGTGATAATTGGCAAACTTTTCAGCAAAATTTACCAATTGTACCAATTACAGATTTAGCTATTAAAAACGATAATTTAATTGCAGCTACACAAGGTAGATCTTTATGGATTATTGATGATTTAACACCTCTTCATCAACTAAATTCTTCAACATTAAAAGAAGATGTTGTCTTATATAGACCAAAAGATGCCTATAATATGAGTGGTGGTCGTGGAAGGACTTCTAGAACTGCAGGTACAAATCATGCAGGAGGAGTTGCAGTAAATTTCTACATCAAAGAAAAAGGTGATAAGGATGTGGTTTCTTTAACTTTTTATGATAAAAATGATAATGCCATCAAAACATTTAGCACCAAACCAAATAAAGATAATAAAGATGGTAAATTATCTGTAAAAGATGGTAATAATATTTTTTATTGGAATATGATGTATGATGGTGCAGAACGTGTACCAGGCATGATTTTATGGTGGGCTTCTTTAAGTGGACCAATGGCTTTACCTGGAGATTATAAGGTTGAATTAAAAGTAAATGACAAAATAATGAGTCAGCCTTTTATTATCTTAAAAAATCCTAAATCAGAAGCTACAGAAAGTGATATGAAAGCTCAATTTGACTTTATAAATAACATTAATGCTAAAATGACTGAGATACATAAAGCATTAAAGAATGTGAAAAAAGTTAGAAGTCAAGTTGGTTTATTGAAGAAATCCATTAAAGACAAAAAGAAACATAAAGACTTAATAGATTTTGCAGATAAGTTAGTAAAAGATATGACTGTTGTTGAAGAAACATTGTACCAAACAAAAAGTAAAAGTGGTCAAGATCCTTTAAATTTTCCAATTAGACTTAACAACAAATTAGCTCATTTAAATTCATTAACAAGAATTGGTAATTATGCTCCTACACAACAGGCTATCGATTTTAAAAATGAAATTACAAAACAAATAGATCTTGAATTGGCTAAATTAAATAAGCTCTTTAATAATGGTGTAAAAGAATTAAATACAAAAGTGAAAAATAGTGATATAGACTTAATTCAATTAGATTAATTTCATTTAGTATTTAAAACTTAGAAAAGTATATTAAACACGACTCATAGGGTCGTGTTTTTTGTTTTAAAAAGAGATGAAAATTTTCTAAAAATGATATTTGTCATAGCATAAAAATAGGGTTCGCCTTAGATTTAATGTTGCAAATAGAATGTTTAAAATCTTTAAATATTCACAAATATTAATATTATGAAAAATTCATTTTTAAAATTAATTACACTTTTATTCGCGTCAACTTTATTTGCTCAAACTGGGCATGTTATGCAAGGTGTTGGTGCTGTTAATATGTCTATGGGTGGTGCTGCAACAGCACAACCATTAGATATTTCTGGAGCAATGCAATGGAATCCAGCTGCATTATCAACCTTTGACCAAAAACTTATAAAATTTGATTTAGGCTTATTTTTCTCAGCACCAGAATTAAATTCTACAGTTCCTATTTTTGATTCAAATGGACAACCAACAGGAAACTTTATGAGTGGAACCACAGCTGATGATAGAGGAATATCTCCAATGCCAGCACTAGCAATGGTTTGGGGTAAAGAAGATAGTAAACATACTTTTGGAGTGTCTGCATTTGGTATCAGTGGATTTGGAGTTACTTTCCCAGAAAGTACAACAAACCCTATTAATATGCCTCAAAGTATGGGAGGATTTGGTAAAATTGAATCTGATTACATGCTATTACAAGTTGGTTTTAGTTGGGCTTATGAGTTAAGTGATAAGTTTTCTATTGGAGTACAACCTACAATGAATTACGCTGCCTTAGAATTGATGCCAAATCCAACAGCAAATCCAACACAAGCAGGTTACCCATCAACAGATAAAGCTACTGCACTCGGTTTTGGGGCTCAATTTGGAGTTTTCTTTAATACAGGTTCTGGTTTTAAGTTAGGCGCATCCTATAAAACAACTCAGAAGTTTAGTGAATTCGAGTTTAATAATACATATTTAGATGGTAGTACTGCTACCAATAATTTTCAAATGGATTATCCTGCTATATTATCATTTGGTCTTGGTTATTCAAAAGGAAATTTTGATTTCGCTTTAGATTACAGATCTGTTGATTACGAAAACACAGATGGTTTCTCTAAAACTGGATGGACTCAAACTGCATCTGTTGCAGGATTTGGGTGGAAAAACATAAATATTATATCTGCAGGATTGCAATATAAAGGAATTGAAAAGTTTCCATTAAGATTAGGCTATACATATAGTTCAAATCCTATTGAAAGTGATGTTGCGTTTTTCAACATTCCTGCTACAGCTATTATAGCAAATGCTTTCCAATTTGGTTTTAGTTATGAAATTAGTAATAAAATAATGTTAGATGCTGTTTATCATCATGGAGCAAGTGATGGTAAAACTTCTGGTCAATTATTAAACCCAATGTTTGCTTCAGCAAATAATCCTTATGGAGCAATACCAGGTAGTGAGGTTTCATATGACATGACCACTGATTTAATTATGTTTGGAATTTCTTATAACTTCTTAAAATAAGAAGGTAATAACTTGAATAGCTAGTTTAAATAACAAATAATTTTAAAAAGAAAATCGTCTAAAATTTTATTTTAGACGATTTTTTTAATTGTTTTTATTTTTCCAATTTGAATTGATTACTTTTCTAATTTTATGAAAAATTCTAAATAAAACAGCAAAACTAATATCTTGAAATAAAATCAAACGCCAATCAAACTCAATATTTAAAAAAAACTAGCTATAATTTGACCTATTGCAAACATTGCAAATAGTATAGGAATATAAATTAATAAGTACTTACCAATAGATAAAGAATTTATTAATTCTGTCTCTTCATTTATGTTTTTATTTAGTTTTTGATTAACCTTTTTTATATTCACTTTTTATATTTTTATTTGCCATATAAAAACCATACACTAAGCTTAAAACAATTTTAGGAGCAAAAAAGGCTTTATATCGTCCTTCTGCAAAGTTGGTTTTATTAACCTCAGAAAAATTACCAGAAAAAATATCTGAAAAACTATTTATTAAAAGAGAAAAAACAATTACAAAAAGAAAAAATGGAATGGCAAAATTTATAAATAATCTCCAAAATTTTGGTTTTTTAAAGTTGTCTAAAAATTTCATTTATTTTAATTTTTTGTTATTATGATGTCTGTCATGATCACGCTTAGTTTTAATATCTAACTTTTTCTCAAAAGCATCTTGTAGATTAACTCCTGTTTGGTTTGCTAAACATAAAACCACAAATAGCACATCTGCTAATTCTTCTCCTAAGTCTTTATTTTTATCAGATTCTTTTTCACTTTGCTCTCCATATCGTCTTGCAATAATTCTAGCAACTTCACCAACTTCTTCTGTTAATTGAGCCATATTTGTCAATTCATTAAAATAACGAACTCCATGATTTTTAATCCATTCGTCTACTTGTTGCTGAGCGTTTTGTATTTTCATATCTTAGAAGTTAAAGTTGTAAATTTACAAACTTTGCAAAGAATTATTTTTAAATTATCATAATTCTATAGGTTTTAAAAAAATTAGGTATATTGTTATGTCTATTTGATTTGAAACCATCTTTCTGTCCCTTCTAAATGGAATAAATCAATCTAAACTTTTATTCTATGAAAAAAATCATCTTTATTCTTACTCTTGCTTTTTTTACAACATCAATTAATGCACAAAAAAATGAATTTCAACAAAAACAAGACTCATTGTTCACCATTTGGCAAGACACAACAAAAAAAGATTATGACAGAGCCTATGCATTTGTAGATTATATAAACCCATATATGCAATTCGATTTAGACTCAGTATTAATTCATGCAGAAAACTTACAAAGTTTTGGGTTAAAAAATAATTTATCCTATGCTATAAAACATGCTAATAATTACAAAGGTAGTTACTGGATGAGCAAAGGAAATCTAGATAAAGCTATCTATTTTTTTAAAGAAAACATTGTTATCGCTGAAAAGATGAATGATAAAGACGGATTAGCTATAGCAGAGGCAAATATTGGTGTAAATTATTTCTACAAGAATGACTACGTGAAAGCTCTTAATTATACTTCAAGAAGTATTAAATATTTTAAAGAACTTGGAAAAAACTTAAGAGTTGCTAATGGTTTTAATATGATGGGAAACATCTATGGTAAAATAGGTAATAAAATAAAATCTATTGAGTATTATATTAAATCTTATGATATCCATAAAAAAGAGAATTTTAGGAGAGGTATGGTAAGTAATTTAATAAATTTAGGAACTAGATATTACGAAATTAAAGATTATAATAAAGCTTTAGAATATAGTAATAAAGCATTAAATATTAGAGGAATAAGTTCAGATAAATATTCATACTCAGTAGCTCTTAGTCATGTGGGATCTATATATATAGAACTTAAAAAGTTTAGTAAAGCAAAAGATTACTATACTCAAGCACTAAAACTTCAAGAAGAAATGGGCCTTGGCTTAAATATTTCTACTACTTTAATAAGTCTTGGAGTTTTAAGTCATAACGAAGGCAAAAAAAAAGAAGCTCTCCAATATTACAAAAAAGGGTTAAAAATTAAAGAACAAATCAAAGACCTAAATGGTATTTCAGATGCTCTATCTCGAATTGGTACATTATACAAAGAACAATCAAAATATAGTTTATCAATAAAATACTGTAAAGAAGGTTACGAAATGGCCAAGACTATAGAAAGTTTTGAAAAACAACAACAAAATTGTGATTGTTTGTATGAAAGTTATAAAGCCTCAGGTAATCTTAAAAAAGCACTAGAATACTATGAATTAGGAAACCAAGCAAAAGATTCCTTAAAGGAAGGCGAAACTGCAAAAAAACTCCAACAAATGGAGTTTGACAAACAAGTTACTGCAGATAGCTTAGCAACTGCAGAAAAAGAAAGATTAGTAGAGGTAGCTCATAAAGAAGAAGTACGTAAAAAAAACCAAACACGTAATATTTTATTTGGTGTTGCAGGTTTAATTTTACTTATAGCAGGTGGTATTTATAGTAGATTAAGATATGTTCGTAAATCGAAAGCCATCATAGAAAAAGAAAAAGATAGATCAGAAAACCTTCTTCTTAATATTTTACCTGCTGAAATTGCAGAAGAATTAAAAATAAAAGGGAAAGCAGATGCGCGAGATTTTGATATGGTTTCTATACTGTTTACAGACTTTAAAGGGTTTACAGAGCAAAGTGCAAAACTTAGTGCTGCTGAATTAGTAAATGAAATAAACACTTGCTTTGAAGCTTTTGATGCTATTATGGAAAAGTTTGGTATTGAAAAAATAAAAACCATTGGAGATGCTTATATGGCTGCAGGTGGTTTACCTATTCCAACTGATGATTCTGTAAAAAATACTGTTTTGGCTGCTTTTGAAATGCAAAATTTTATAAGAGAACGAAAAGCAGAAATGGATGCAAAAGGACTTCCTTCTTTTCAAATGCGAGTTGGTATAAACACAGGTCCTGTAGTAGCTGGTATTGTAGGTGTTAAAAAATTTCAATATGATATTTGGGGAGATACTGTAAACACAGCAAGTCGTATAGAAAGTAATGGAGAAGTAGATAAAGTTAATATAAGCCAATCTACTTATGAATATCTAAAAGATGATTCTGATTTTACTTTTGAAAGTCGTGGTAAAATTGTAGCCAAAGGTAAAGGAGAAATTAACATGTATTTTGTGAGTAAAAAATAAATACTAAACCAATCCTTTTTCTTTTGAAAAACTATTTATTTTGCAGCATTAGCTTTAATAAGAATATTCTAATCTTGTGAAAACAGAACTCACCTCTAAAAACATAGTATTTTTATGAAAATAAAAACACTAATTCTTTTTTTAATTGGCTTAAGTTTTAATTTAACTAGTCAAAATCAGTTTTCGATTTCTGGAGTAATTTTTGATAAAAAAACAAAGAATCCTTTACCTTTTGCATCTGTAGTTTATGTAAAAAAATCTTTGGGAACAACTTCAGATATTAATGGTAACTTTTCATTTACCATTTTTAATGCAAAAAAAACTGACACAATTTTAATCTCACATATAGGCTACAAAACTCTTAAACTACAGGTTTCTGAAATTAATAAAATAAAAAATATAGCACTTTTAGAAAATACCATTAGTTTAAAAGAAATTATTATTAAAACTAAAAGTAACTTAAAACTAAAAAAGTTTATTAAAGAAACTATTTTAAACTATAATAATAACAAAAAACAAGAACCTCATATAGCTATTGCACATTACAGAGAAAAGGCTAAAAAAAATAGCAAGTATATAATGTTTATGGAAAGTGTTGGGTATTCTGTTTATGCTGGCAAAACCAATAATGCCAGTCAGCTGTCTAATTATAAGTTTTTTAATAAATTATCTAGAGCTTATGTTAATCACCCTAAATGGAAAGCCTACAAAAAAAATGAAAAGAACTTAACAAAAGAAACCATAAATCCTTCAGGTGGTTCAAATTTAAATGCTTTTAGATATACAGAAATTTATGGGGTTTTATCTAAAAAGAATATCAATAGATATAAATTTAAAGTAGATAGTACTTTTTTTATTAAAGATGATTTAGTTTATGTTTTTAATTATAAGGGTAATATAGATAATGGAATATTATATGTTATTGCAAAAAATAAACACATTATAAAAATTACATCAAATACTAAGAAGTATTATAGTCAAGCTTTTCAGAAAAGAATTCCTGCAGAATTAGAAATTTCATTTAGTTATTATATCAACATTCCTTTTATTTCAAAAATTGATGCTTATATAAAACACAAAGACCTAACATATACTAACACATTAACTATAAAAACTCAGAAGTTTAAGGATTTTAAATTTTCGAATAAAGATTATTGGAGTTTAAACAGGTATGAGACGAATCCTTACATATTCTATGATTCTATAAAGTGGAATCAATTAGGAATTAAGGAGGATAAAGACTATTATAAAATAGCTATAGATTTAGTTGAGTCTACTTCAAATTTAGAAAATCATTTTAAAAAATTTAATAATCGATGGTTTTTTAATACCAAAAAAAATAATTATAATTCAATAAAAATAATAGAAGAATTAAAGTTAAATTTTTGATTTGAAAAGTTTAAAAAACTGATTTGGAGTAAAAATATTTATACAATCATTAACTATTTAATTATAAATATTTAGTTTTTAATTTGTTATCTTTATTAAAAATTCCTCCATGCTATGAAAAAAAGACTCTATTTTACAATAATAGTGCTTACTCTTCTTGTCTTTATAGACAAATATTATATTTATAATGATTTAGAGATTATTAAAAAAGATATTGAAGTAATTAATCTGGCAGGCTCTCAAAGAATGAGAAGTCAGAAAATAATTAAATTAGTTCTCTATTATGAAATAAATAAACCAGCGCCTTTTATTAATATTATTTTTTTAGAAAACAGTATTAATGAGTTTATTATATCACATAACCAACTTAAACAATTCCACATTAAAAGATATAAAAGCGAAAATCTAGAATTTTTATATAAAAAAATTGAACCTTTTTACAATAATATTGTCAACTCTGCTAAAACATTAATAGATGACAAAGACAATATTAAAAAAGTAAATAACTTTGTAAAAATGATTAAATTAAATGAAAACGACTATTTAAATCTTATGGATAAAATAGTTATGGAGTACGAAGCAATTGGACAACAAAGAATTGCAAAAATAGAATCTAGAGAGAACATTTTAAACACCATGGTTGTTCTTATTTTTTTAAATATTTTCTTTATGTCTGGTTTTGAAATCTTGAAAAAGAAAAAGAAAAAGAAAGCTAATTTGGCTTAAGAAAAACACAAACCTCATTGTAAAAATCTTTTGGATTTTCTGCATGTAACCAATGACCTGCTTTTTTAATTTCTATAATTTTATGATTAGGAAAATGAGCATTAATTATTAAACTTTCATTTTCTGTGATGTAACCCGACTTTTCTCCTTTTAAAAATAAAGAAGGTTTTGTAAATTTTGTGTTCTGAGGTAAAGCTTTACCAACTTCTGGATTATTATCAGTTAAAGATTTTAAATTAAACCTATAATCTAAAACACCTTTTGCTGCCCAATACACATTTTTTAATAAAAATTGACGAACACCCATTTCTGGAATATATTTTTTTATTTGATCGTCTACTAAACGTCTTGTATTTTGTTTAGAAAAATCAACCGAATTTAATCCAGCTAAAATTGCATTATGATGAGGCTCATAAGCCCTTGGAGATATATCAACTACGATTAATTTATCTACTAATTCTGGATAGGTAACTGCAAATAACATTGCTGTTTTACCTCCCATAGAATGGCCTATTAAGAAAATATTTTCAAGTTGATGATGTTGAATATAATTATATAAATCTTCAGCTAAAACTTCATAATTAAATTCATTTGCATGAAAACTACGCCCATGATTTCTTTGGTCTATTAAATGTACTTCATAATCTTCTGCAAACTGGTTGCCTAAAGTTCGCCAGTTATCAGACATCCCAAAATAACCATGTAATATCAATAAAGGTTTACCTTCTCCTAAAATTTGTGAATGTAAAATTGGTTTCATTTAATTAGGATAAAATTTTTTGAATTTCAATTTTCAGACTTAACAACATCTAGCATAATCTATGCAAATACATATTCACTACGTTTTGTAGTCCTAAATACAAACTCTCAGATATTAAGGCATGACCAATAGAAACCTCTGCTAAGTTGGGAATATTTTCTTTAAAAAACTTAATATTGTCTAAGCTTAAATCATGACCTGCATTTATACCAAGGCCTAATTTATGAGCTAAAACAGCAGCTTCTGTATAGGGTTCTATAGCTTGTTTATTTCCTTTGTCAAATTCACTTGCAAAATGTTCTGTATACAATTCTATTCTATCTGTACCTGTTTTTGCAGCAGCTTCCATTAACTTACTATCAGTATCTATAAATATAGAAGTTCTAATATTATTGTTTTTAAACTCAGTAATAACTTCTTTTAAAAACGATTGATGCTTAATAGTATCCCATCCAGCATTAGATGTAATTGCATCAATTGCATCTGGCACTAAAGTAACTTGTGTTGGTTTTACTTCTAAAACCAAATCCATAAAAGATTGTATTGGGTTACCTTCTATATTATACTCAGTGGTAACTACATCTTTTAAATCACGAGCATCTTGATAACGTATATGACGTTCATCTGGTCTAGGATGTATAGTAATTCCTTCTGCTCCAAAAGACTCTATATCTCTAGCAACCTTTAATAAATTAGGTACATTTCCTCCTCTAGAATTACGTAAAGTTGCAATTTTGTTAATATTTACACTTAACTTTGTCATGCGTATAAAATTAGTTTGCAAAGGTAACTCATTAAATCATTTTATCCTATATTCGTAACAAATGAACATTACAGATTACATACTAAATGAGATTAAACCACTAAAATTAAAAAGTAGTGTTGCAGATGCAATTGAACTTTTTGATAATTACCCAATTACTCATTTTCCTGTAATTGAAAATAATAAATTATTAGGGTCTTTTGCAGAGGATGATATTCATACTACAAATGAAAATGATCAAGAATTAGTTGAGCACACTCATTTGTTAAATTCTTTTTTTGCTGATGAAAAAGCAACAGTTTTAGAGTTGTTAAAAATTTTTGCAGATAATGATACTAATATTATACCTGTTTTAAATAAAAACAAAGATTATATTGGATATTATGATTTACGTGATGTTTTAGATGTATTTTCTACAAGTCCTTTTATGATAGAAGAAAGTGAAACTTTAATTGTAGAGAAATTAGAAAACGATTATTCTATGAGTGAAATTTCACAAATTATAGAATCTAATAGTGCAAAATTATTAGGTTGTTATATTTCTGAAAAAAAGAACGACTTTGTACAAATAACATTAAAAATTGTATCTAGTGACATACATGAAATTATGCATACATTTAGAAGATATGAGTATAAAATAATTTCTATGCATGATAACGATATATATTTAGAAGATTTAAAAAATAGGTCAGAATATTTACAGAAATATTTAGAAATGTAACGTTTAGCTATAAAATCTTAAAAATTTAAATTTTGAAAAAAGTAGCAATTTTTGGTCAATCTTACTCTATCTCTGCAGAGAAAGAAATAAAAGTTTTATTGAATGTATTAGAGACCAATAATATTGTTTGTTTCATAGAAAAAAAATTCTACGATTTATTAATAGAAGGTAATATTCTCTCAAAAAAGTATCCAACCTATTCAAACTTTTCAGATTTAAACTCGTCATTTGAAGCTATGTTTACATTAGGTGGAGATGGTACAATTTTAAGAGCAGTTACCTATATAAGAGATTTAGATATCCCAATCTTAGGTATTAATACTGGTAGGTTAGGTTTTTTAGCAACCATAAACAAAAATGAAATAAAAGAAAGTGTAGAACTTATTTTAAAAGGAGATTATTCTGTACAAAAAAGAACGTTATTATCTGTAGCTAATTCTCCAAAAAATGATGCATTTTCTGATATTAACTTTGCTTTAAACGAAGTCACAATTGCTAGAAAGAACACAACTTCTATGATAGGTGTAAAAACCAATTTAAATAACGAATATTTAACCAATTATTGGTCAGATGGTTTAATAATTGCAACACCAACTGGTTCTACTGGTTATTCTTTAAGTTGTAATGGCCCTGTAATATCACCAGATTCTAAGAACTTAGTTATAACTCCAATTGCGCCTCATAATTTAAACGCAAGACCTATGGTTATTTCTGATGAAACTACTATACAATTAGAAGTAGACTCAAGAGAAAAAGAATTTTTAATTTCTTTAGATTCAAGAATTGCCTCAATACCAAAAAACACAAAAGTTACCATCAAAAAAGCTCATTTTACAATTAAGAGTATAATCCCTAAAAATCAATCTTTTTTAAAGACATTAAGAAGTAAATTATTATGGGGAGAAGACACTAGAAATGAGAATAATATTTAAAAAACGAATACAATAAAAAGCTTAAAAAGTTGTTATTCAAAAAAGACTGAATATTAACTTTATTAAGCAAATTGAAATCCCTATATTTGCTCGCTATTTTTTAGGATGAAAAAAAGTATTTTATTAATAATTTTCATAGGTTTTTCTAATATTATGTTAGGCCAATTATATGAGATAGGCGTTTCTCTTGGTGGGTCAAATTATGTTGGTGATATTGGTAGAACTAACTATATTTATCCAAATAAACCAGCTGGAGCTGCTTTTTTTAAATACAATTGGAATCCGAAAATAGCATTAAGAGCAACATATAGTTATTTACCTATAGAAGGGAATGATTTAGATGCAGATACAGATTTTAGAGTTACAAGGGGCTTAAGCTTTACAAATACAATTCACGAATTGGCAATAGGGTTAGAATATAATTTTTACGATTACAATTTATCTGAATCAGATAAAACATGGACACCATATATCCTTTTAGAATTGGCAGCTTTTAATTCAAAATATGTTGTATCAGAAAACGCACCAAACCAATATGTTTTTGATAATAAAAACTCATTTGCAATTCCTTTTGGAGTAGGCATAAAATCAAAATTGGTAGGTTCATGGGCAATTTCATTAGAAAGTAGATTCAGATACACTTTTGATGACGATATTGATTACACAACAGACACTATTCAAAGTTTAAATTTTGGAAGTAATAATAGTGATTGGTATATGTTTACTGGTGTTTCTTTAATTTATACCTTTGGGAGACCTCCATGCTATACTAACGGATTATAATTATATGGATAAAAAACTACGTATAGACCTTACTAGAGTACCAAAACACGTTGCCATTATTATGGATGGTAATGGACGTTGGGCAAAAAGTAAAGGTATGAATCGTGTTTTTGGACATAGAAATGCACTAACAGCTGTTAGGCAATCAATAGAAGCAGCAGCCGAAATTGGAACAGAAGCTATAACTCTTTATGCTTTTTCTACTGAAAATTGGAACAGACCTTCAACAGAAGTAAAAGCCTTAATGACACTTCTTGTTAATTCGCTTAATAGCGAATTAAAAACATTTCAAGAAAATCAAGTGAAAGTTAATGCAATTGGTAACATTAAAAGTTTACCAAAAAAAGCGCAACAAACTTTAGCAAGTGTTATTGAACAAACAAAAAATAATAACAGAATTGTATTAACATTAGCTCTTAGTTATGGAGCAAGAGAAGAAATTGTTAATGCAATCAAAAACATATCTAAAAAAGTTGTTAATAAAGAACTCGATTTAGAAAAAATCGACGAAAATACTATTAATAACCATTTATATACATTTAATTTGCCCAATGTCGATTTAATGATAAGAACTAGTGGAGAACAACGCATTAGTAACTTTTTGTTATGGCAAATGGCATATGCCGAATTATATTTTACAGATGTACTTTGGCCAGATTTTAGACAAGAACATTTTTATGACGCTGTCATAGATTACCAGAATAGAGAAAGACGATTTGGAAAAACAAGTGAACAACTTACAAAGTAAATTTTATTTAAAATTAACTTCATATACAGTAGTGCTGTTTGCACTATTTTTTAGTTTTAGTGCTAATGCACAAGTACAAAAAGATACTATATCTAAAAATATAACTTTCGAAAAAGGGAAAGAATATATTTTAGGTGGTATTACAGTTACAGGCTTAAAAAAGTTTAGTGAAGAAACTGTAAAAGTTTTTACAGGATTAAGAAACGGACAAGTCATAAAACTTCCTGGAGACAAACTAACTAGTGCTATTAAAAAGTTATACGAAAGTAAACAGTTTAGTAACGTAGATGTTTATTTAGCAAGAATTGATGGAAATACTGTGTATTTACAGTTTGATGTGCAAGAGTTACCTCAATTAAATCAAATTAAAATATCTGGTGTAAAAAAATCAAAACAAAAAGAACTAATTAAAGACGCTGAGTTAAAAACTGGTGTTATGGTTACAGATAACCTTATTGTAACTACTAAAAATTACTTTACAAAAAAATATACAGATAAAGGTTTTTTAAAGACAAAAGTAAACCTTGACATTGTAAACGATACTACAGACCTTAATACTGTAAACATGAATGTGTTTATAGATAAGGGCAAAAAAATTAAAATCAAGAACATAAACTTTAATGGTAATGAAAAAATTTCTGATAAGAAATTAAGAAAAGCCATGTCTAATACCAAAAGAAAATTTGTTGGTAGATTTTGGAAAGGCTCTAAGTTTATAGAAGAAGACTATCAAGAAGATTTAGAAAGTATTTTAGATAAATACAGTAGATTAGGTTTTAGAGATGCAAGAATTTTAGATGATAAAATTTCTTGGAATGATGACAATACAATTAATATCGATATTGATTTAGAAGAAGGTAGACAATATAGATTTGCAGAAATCATCTTTGTAGGAAATAAAGAATACACAGACGAAGAGTTAAATGAAGTTTTAAGAATTGATAAAGGAGACGTATATAATGGAGCCGTTTTAAAAGAACGTGTAAAGGGTGATGGAACTCCTACATCAGAAGATTTATCTACTTTGTATCAAGATAGTGGTTTCTTATTCTCTCAAGTAAATGCTGTTGAAACTAAAGTACAAAATGACTCGATTACAGTTGAAATTAGAATACGTGAAGATGAAAAAGCACGTATTAGAAAAGTAACTGTTTCTGGAAATGACAAAACAAATGATCATGTTATTTTTAGAGAATTACGTGTAAAACCTGGTGATTTATTTAGTAGAACTAACATTATTAGATCTATTAGAGAAATAGGTCAATTAGGGTTCTTTGATCAAAATGTAGTACCAGATGTTATACCAGATTACAATAATAAAACTGCAGATATAGATTTTACTGTTGTAGAAAAAGGAGGTAGCCAAATAGAATTACAAGGTGGTTATGGTGGTGGATCTTTTATAGGTACTTTAGGTTTATCTTTTAATAACTTTTCAATAAGAAATATTTTTAATAAAGAAGCCTATAAACCATTACCAATGGGAGATGGTCAGAGTTTATCTTTACGTTTACAATCTAGCAGAACTTTTAATACATATAGTTTCTCATTTACAGAACCTTGGTTAGGAGGTAAAAAACCAAAATCTTTATCTTTTTCTGTATATTCTTCAAATCAATTTCAAATAAATCCTCAGACTTTTGATGTGGATAGAAGTAGAAGTTTAGGAATTGTTGGAGCTTCTATAGGTTTAGGTCAAAGATTAAAATGGCCAGATGATTTTTTCCAATTATCACAAACCATTGCTTATCAAAGCTTTAATTTAAATAACTATGGTTTTAGAGTTGGTAATGATGTTTTAAATAATGGTACATTAAATAACTTATCATATAATGTTTCTCTTACAAGAAACTCTGCAGGACCAAGTTTAATTTTCCCAACTTATGGTTCAGAATTTTCTATAGGAGTTAAAGCAACTTTCCCTTATTCTTTATTGAATGATAGAGATTACTCTCAATTAGATGCTGCAGAAAAATATAAATGGTTAGAATATTATAAAATTAAAGCAAAAGGTAAATGGTATACTTCTTTTACAGATAAATTAGTATTAATGACTAATGCAGAAATGGGATATCTAGGTTTCTATAACTCAGAAATTGGCTTATCTCCTTTCGAACGATTCTTTGTTGGTGGTGATGGAATTGCTGTTTTTCAATTAGATGGTAGAGAGGTTATTGGATTAAGAGGTTATGAAAACAATAGATTATCTTCTGTAGATGGAGGTTCTATTTATAATAAATTTCAATTAGAGCTAAGATATTCTATTACAGATTCTCCTTCTGCTTCTATATATACTTTAGGATTTTTAGAAGCTGGTAACTCTTATGACAATTTTAGCACGTTTAATCCGTTTGAATTAAAACGATCAGCTGGACTAGGGATAAGAATATTTATGCCTGCATTTGGATTATTAGGGATAGACTTTGCTCATGGTTTTGACCCATTACCTGGTTTCACAGAAAAATCTGGCTGGCAAACACATTTTATTATTGGTAGACAGTTCTAAGAAAAATGTACATTTGTAAAGTTCAATTTTTTTTGGCACGGTTTTTTCTAAACACATTATACAAATGAAAAAGTATTTTTTATTAGTCGTTCTTTTATTTACTGTAACAAACTTTTGGTCTCAAAGAAATCAGTTAATTGCTTTTATAGATATGGAATACATTCTAGAAAATGTTCCAGAATATTTACAAGCACAAAATACATTAGATGCTAAAGTTGCAAAATGGCGCAAAAAACTAGATGATCAAGCAAGACATATAGAAGTATTAAAAACAGATTTAGCAAACGAAAAGGCAATATTAACAAAAGATTTAATCGAAGAGAAAGAGGAAGAGATTACGCTAAAGCAGCAAGAACTTAGAAGATTAGAATCTTTATATTTTGGTCCAAAAGGTGATATGTTTTTAGTAAGAAAGCAATTGGTTAAACCTATTCAAGATCAAGTTTATAATGCAATACAGAGTATTGCAGCTAGAAAAAAGTATGATTTTGTTTTTGAAAAATCTAGTGATTTAATCATGTTGTATTCCAATAAAAAATACGATATTAGCGACCTCGTTTTATCAACCATAGACAGAACAAGATTAGCAAATAAAAAGCAAGAGGAGCGTAAAAAGAAAACAGAAGCTTCTAAGCTACCAAATAAAGATTTAACTGTTAAACAAAAAGAAATTTTAGCTAAGAAAGAAGAAGCTAATTCTAAAAAAGAAGATGCTTTAGCTAAAAAGAAAGCAGATAAAGAAGCTAAGAAAAAAGCTATTGAAGAAAAGCGTAAAGCTCTTTTAAAACAAAGAGAAGAAAAAAGAAAGTTGTTAAGAGAAAAAAAAGAAGCGCTAAGAAAGAAAAAAGAAGCAGAGAAAAAGAAAAAAGAAGATAATTAAACAAAAGACAAGAATAATAATTAAATGAAAATCAGGATGAGAAATTTAAAATCTTTACTATTAATTGCTGTATTTACTTTAGGGTTAGGTGGTGTTGCAAATGCACAAAAAATGGGACACATAGACTTTGAAAAATTAGTAGCTGAAATGCCAGCAACAAAACAATTGAAAGCAGATATCGAAAAATTAGGTAAAACATACCAAGACGAAATAGAAGGTATGGCTAAGAAATTAGATGCTAAAATGAAAAAATATACTGCAGAGCAAAATAATCAGACTAAAGAGATTAACGAAATTAGAGCTAAAGAAGTTCAAACAGATAATCAAAGGTATGAGCAATTAAGACAAACTGCTTATCAAGAAATGCAGAAAAAACAAGCTGAAGGCTTAAAACCAATTATCGAAAAAGCTCAAAAAGCTATTGAAGAGGTTGCTGCTACAAAAGGTATTTTATATGTATTAGATGCTTCTGTTGGTAAAGGCTTATTAGTTAAAAAAGGTGAAGACTTATATGCTGCAGTTAAAGCAAAATTAGGCTTCTAAAAAAGAAACTTTTATTAAAATAAAAAAACCTACTCTTCAGTAGGTTTTTTTTTATTTTTACAACCATATGAAATCTAATAATACACCTATAGGAATATTTGACTCTGGTGTTGGTGGTACATCAATCTGGAAAGAGATTGCAGAACTCTTACCTAATGAAAATACTATTTATCTATCTGATAGTATAAATGCGCCTTATGGAGAAAAATCTAAGGAGCAGATTATTCATCTTGCTAAAAAAAATACAGATTTATTATTAGAAAAAGGGGCTAAAATTGTTGTTGTTGCTTGTAATACAGCTACTACAAATGCTATTGATATTTTAAGAAAAGAATATAGTGTACCATTTATAGGTATAGAACCTGCTATAAAACCAGCATCTTTACAGACAAAAACAAATGTTATTGGAATTCTTGCTACTAAAGGAACATTAACAAGTGATTTATTTGAAAAAACTTCAAGTAGTATAAGGCAGAAAACAATGATTAAAGAAATAGAAGGTAAAGGTTTGGTTTCATTAATAGAGTCTGGCAAAATTGCTTCTATTGAAATGAAAAAATTATTAGAAAGCTATTTACATCCGCTATTAAAAGAGAACATAGATTGTTTAGTTTTAGGTTGTACTCATTACCCATATCTCATTCCTCAAATTAGAGAAATCGTAGGAAATAAAATTCAAATAATAGATTCTGGTGAAGCTGTTGCTAAACAAACTAAAGCTGTTTTGCATAAAAATAATATCTTAAGCCTTGCTACTTCAATTGGCAAGCATCAGTTTTATATAAACAAAAACAAAACTGTACTAGAAAACTTAATTATAAATTCTGGTATTAGTAATTGTTTTGTAGATCAATTAAGTTTTTAGAATCTTCCAAAAGCAGAATTAATATTAGGACAAGCTGCTGCTCTAGGCTCTCTAGTCCAAAGATTTAAACCAACTGATACTTGATGAAAACCAGTATTTGTTAGTACCACTTCGTTAATTTGACTAGTATATGTATAAGAAAACATCCAGTTTTTATAATTTAAACCAATTACTGGAGTTATAAATTCTGCATTTTGTATTGCATTTGCATCAAATGATCTTCTGTAAGATAAGGCTGCCCAAAGTTGAGATTCAGAAATATTCTTATAGGCTTTTAAGTTAATGTCTGCAATTCTTTCTCCTGTACCTTCTCTAAATTGTAACATAATTGAAGGCTCAAATTGAGCAAATAAATCTTCTCCAAAATAGTATCCAGCTGAAAATATATAATTTCTTAAATCTAAATTTTCTTGAACATTTAAGTTATTCTTAGCTGTTAGCAGTAAATTTTTAACTGTAAAGTAAGAAGATAATCCTCCATAATGATAAGCTACACCAAAATCTGCATTATAATAACTTGTGCTTTGCACAATAGCTGCTACTGCTCTATCTCCTGTAAATGTTCTTTGATCTGATTGATTTTGAACAAACGTAAAAGATAATCCAAAAGATAATTGATTAAAGTATTTACCATTTCCCATAGGTAAATGATATGCATATGTACCTTGAATTCCTTTTTGTGAATGAAATCCGTTTTTATCATTAAATAATACTAAACCATAACCTGCATTAGAATACTCTCCAAATCTAGTATGAAAACTTAAAGTTTGTAAAGAAGGAGCATTTGGTATACCTGCCCATTGTTGTCTAGCTGTTAAACGTAATTTACTTGAGTTACCTATACCTGCAGCAGATGGGTGTACTAAATACACGTTATCTGATAAATAATCTTGATAAATTGGTAAGGTTTCTTGAGCATAACTTTTAAATGAAAAAGTACAAACAAAAAGTAGGAGTAACCTAAAGATAAATTTCATTTAAAATTTTAATTTTTTTAAGAATTCAAATATATTCATTTTATAAGAAAATATATGTTTTCAAATAAATATTTAACATAGTATATAACTGATATATTTGGAGTTTATTTTAATGCTAAAACTTTATTCAATTATTTTTACAAAGTCTTCGAAAGCTACATAGTAGGGTTGGTCTTTAAAAACAGGGTTTTCTACACTTTCTGCATTAGCAATACCAACACCTGCAAACCAAACTTTTGCATTATTTTTTATGGCATGTTGTTTAAAAGTTTCCATCCAAATTTTATCATAATCATCATTTGGATTTTGTAAGTTATTTGAAGCTTTTACTAATACAAAAATCGTAGGCTCACCTTTTTTAAATAAAACAAACTGAGGATGTCTTTTTAACTGACTATTAATTGCTTGAAATTCATAGCCCATTTTTTCAAGTTTTTCACCAACAATATTCATTGCTAAATTATGAAGTTCTTGTGCTGTTAAAATCTGCATTTTATTTTTTCTTATTTCGTTTGTTATAGTTTTTGTCTCCTCTAGTTTTTGGCTTTTTATATTTTTTAGCAATTTCTCTTCTGTAAGAACCTCCTAAATTTACTTTTTTATTTTTTTCACTTTTTTCATGGAAAGCAGGCCCAGGAACATATTCTAATCCTGTTCTATTTTTAGATTGCTCTATATCTTCTCTTGGACGTTCATCTTCTGTTAAAAGTATAGAAATTTCTACATCTTCAGGTATTTCTAGTAAAGGAATTTTATAATTCATTAATTCCTCTATATTCAATTTAGCTTCTTGCTCTTTTTCAGTAGATAATAAAATTGTTTTTCCAGCTTTTTCTGCTCTTCCTGTTCTACCAATTCTGTGCATATAATTTTCAGGAAAATCTGGTGTATCAAAATTTATTACATGGCTAACATTATCAAAATCTAAACCACGAGCCATAACATCTGTTGCTACTAAAATTCGATTATTACCTTCATCAAATTGTCTAATAGATCGTATTCTATAATTTTGAGTTTTATTAGAATGTATTACACAAGTTTCACTACCAAAAACTTCTTCTAAGTGCTTAAATAAATAATCTGCTGTTCGTTTAAAAGCAACAAAAATTAATACTTTATTGTAGGTTTCTTTATCCTGTAATAGATGATTTAATAAATTGACTTTAGTAAAAAAGTTAGGTACATTGTATGCTACTTGCTCAATATTATCAAGTGGTGTTCCACTTACTGCAATTGAAATTTTATTTGGGTTTTTAAAGTAATCGTAAATTAATTGGTCTACATCTTCTGTCATTGTTGCAGAAAATAGAATGTTTTGTCTTTTCTCAGGTATAATATCAAAGATATTCATTAACTGAAATCTAAAACCTAAATCTAACATTACATCTACTTCATCTATCACTAATTTTTGAATAGATTTTAACTTTAAAGCATTACTTAAGCCTAAATCATACAAACGACCTGGAGTAGCAACAATAATATCTTGCCCTTGTAAAATAGCTTGTTTCTGTGTGTTTATATTTGTGCCACCATAAACTCCTAAAACACGAACATTTATATATTTTGCAAGTTTTTCAATTTCATCAACTACTTGTAAAACCAATTCACGAGTTGGTACAAGGACTAAAACTCTTGGATGTTTTTGCTTAGAGAATTTTAAATCTCGTAAAATTGGCATCATATAAGCAAAGGTTTTTCCTGTACCAGTTTGCGCAATTCCAACCATATCTTTACCAGATCTAACCACAGAAAAAGCCTGCTCTTGAATTGGAGTTGGGTTTTCGAAACCTAAATCATCAATGGCATATTGCAGCTGATTAGAAAGGTCTAATTCTTGAAAAGTCATTTACAAATCTTTTTGCAAAGGTACGTTTTATAAAACGTGATACAATAGCACTTTAAAGGAAGAATAATTTGTAGTTTTGTTAATGAAAATTTATAGGCTATAATGATTACAGATACGCATACTCATTTATATTCAGAACAATTTGATGAAGACAGAAAAGAGATGATTAGTCGTGCTAAAAATGCAGGTATTACTCGTTTTTTTATCCCTGCAATAGATGCTTCTTATACTCAAAGAATGCTAGATTTAGAGCAAGAAAATCCTAATGATGTTTTTTTAATGATGGGCTTACACCCTACTTCTGTAAAAGAAAACTATAAAGAAGAATTAGCTCATGTTAAAGAGTGGATAGATAAAAGAAACTTTATTGCAATTGGAGAAATTGGGATAGATTTATATTGGGATAAAAGTTTTTTACCACAACAACAAGAAGCTTTTAGAACTCAAATAAAATGGGCAAAAGAAAAAAAACTACCTATTGTTATTCATTGTAGAGATGCCTTTGACGAGATTTTTGAAGTTTTAGAATCTGAAAAAGGAGAAGACTTAAGAGGAATATTTCATTGTTTTACTGGCACTTTAGAACAGGCAAAACAGGCTATTTCTTATAACATCAAATTAGGAATTGGTGGGGTTGTTACATTTAAAAATGGTAAGATTGATAAATTTCTAAATCAAATAGATTTAAAACACATAGTTTTAGAAACAGATGCACCTTATTTAGCTCCTACTCCTTATAGAGGAAAAAGAAATGAATCTTCATATATTACCAATGTTATTGATAAACTTGTTGATATTTACGATTTAAATTTTCAAGAAATTTCAGAAATTACAACTCAAAATTCTAGAGATATTTTTGGAGTTTAATGGAATTAAAAACCACATACTATAAAAGTCCAATAGGTACAGCAAAAATTGTAGGTAATAATAATGGCATTCAATCTATTTCTGTATTAGATGATGAAACTATAAGTAGTTCTGCAATTATTCCTGAATGTTTAATAGAATGTGTTTCTCAACTTGATGAATATTTTAAAGGAGAAAGAAAGACCTTTGATTTAAAGCTAAATCCTCAAGGTACAGAATTCCAAAAAAAAGTTTGGCAAGAATTATTAAACATTCCTTTTAATAAAACTAGAACTTATTTAGAACAAAGCAAAGCTTTAGGAGATGTAAAAGCCATAAGAGCTGTAGCTTCTGCAAATGGCAAAAACCCTATTTGGATTGTTATACCTTGTCATAGAGTTATAGGTTCAGATGGTTCTTTAACAGGTTATGCAGGTGGTATTTGGCGAAAAAAATGGTTATTACAGCACGAAAACCCCAATAAACAACAATCTCTATTTTAATTTTATTTGCTGTAAAACATAAAAACATATTTTTACGTTAGTGGTTAAGGTTTCTATGTTTAAAAAAATCTTTTTTCTTTTTGTTTTATGCATTGGTGTTACTATCCAATCTCAAACTATTTCTTCAGATTTTAGAAAAAAAAATATTGAAGTAAAAAAAGACACCATTCAATTAGATTCAGTTGCCATAAATCCACAAAAGTTTAAAGTTTTAAATCAGTTTAATTTAGAAATTAAACCTTCTGAGTATGTTGTTGATTTTACTAAAGCTATTTTAATTATAGATGCTAAAAAATATCCTAACATCATTGTAGAATATTTTAGATTACCCGATTTTATAACCAAAACATATGCTCCTTTTGATGAAAGTTTAATTTTACAAAACAATACCAATAATGGTATTTTATATAGTTTAACAACCAATAAAAAACCCTCAGAAATTAAACTTTTTAATGGTTTGCAAACTCGTGGTTTTATTACAAGAGGAGTAACATCTGGTAATAACCAAAATGCAGTTACTAACTCTTCATTAGATTTAGAAATTTCAGGTAAGCTATCAGAAAGTGTTACCTTAAGAGCAAATATTTTTGACACTAACATCCCTATTCAAGAAAACGGAACTTCACAAAATTTAACAGACTTCGATCGTATTTTTATCGAAATTTTTCATGAAAATTGGAGAGTAAAAGCAGGAGATTTATCAATAAAAAATAACGAAACTTTCTTTTTCCCTTTTCAGAAACAAGTCTCTGGATTAGAAGTTGAGGCAAAAGTTACAGATAACCTAAAAGTAAGAGCTTCTGGTTCTATAGTTAGAGGTAAATTTAATACATACAGGTTTACAGCAGTAGAAGGTAATCAAGGGCCTTATAAAATTTTTGGTGCAAATAATGAAGCCGTAATTTTAATGATTGAAGGTGCAGAACAAGTTTATGTGAATGGTGTACAAATTAAAAGAGGTGAAAATGAAGATTATACTATAAACTATAATTTAGGTGAAATTACTTTTAACACCACGTTTCCTATTACTAATGATATGCGAATTTGGATCGATTTCCAATATGCAGATAGAAACTACACTAGATTTATTACTTATGAAAAAGCTGAATATAACAGTGAAAGCTTTAATATAGCTGGATATTTTTACTCAGAAAATGATGCTAAAAATCAACCTATACAACAGAGTTTATCTGAAAATCAAAAACAAATTTTGGCAAATGCAGGTAACAATCCTGATAATATGGTTGCAGAAAGTGCTTTTTTAGATGCATTTGATGAAAACAAAATTCTTTATAAAAAATCAACAAATAATCAAGTAGAGTTTTTTGAATATTCTACAAATCCACAAGATGAATTGTATAATGTAACATTTACTAATGTTGGAATAAATCAAGGTGATTACGTTCTAGACAGAACAATAGCTATAGGAAATATATTTGTATATGTAGGTCCTAATATGGGAGATTATGAACCAATAGTTCGTTTAGTTGCCCCTACAAAATCTCAATTATTTCTAGTAAAATCTGATTATAGTTCATCTAAAAAAACAAAACTAAATACAGAGATTGCTGTTAGTAATTACGATCAAAACTTATTCTCTTCTTTAGATGACAATCAAAATGTAGGTGTTGCTGCCAAAATTGGTTGGCAACAGATTTTAATTGATAAAAAATGGCAGTTAAAAACAAATATAAATCATGAATATGCTCAAAAGAATTTCTACTCAGAGCAGGTTTGGGAGCCTGTAGAATTTAATAGAGATTGGAATATTTTAACAAATAAAGCCACAAAAAATTATTTTCAATCAGAACTAATCTTACAAAATAAAACCAACGATTTTATAAAATATAACTTTAGTAATTTAAATTATGATAATGGTTTTAAAGGAAATAGACATACATTAACATCGATCTTAAAGAATGGAAGAACCACATTTTCTGCTAATGTAAGTTTGCTTAATAACACCTCTAATTTAGAGGATAACTCTTTTTTTAGAGCAATTGGTAAAGTAAATTATCAACTTAAAAAAACCTGGTTTGGATCTTTAGTTAATTTTGAAACTAACTCTAGAAAAAACGTAACAACAAATCAATTTGTGAACACAAGTCATAGATATAAAGATTTTGAAGTCTATTTTGGTGTGGGAGATACTACTAAAGTCTATGCAAAATTTGGTTATAATTTTAGAAATAATGATAGTATAAAATCGAATGCTTTTGCTGAAATAAATAATAGAAATACATTTTATGTAAAAAGTAAACTAATACAAAATAAAAAAACTAATCTTAGTGTTTTTGCAAATTATAGAATTACAGAAAACGCCTTTACAACAGACGAAAAAACATTAAATTCAAGAGTAGTTTACAATCAAAAACTTTTTAATAATTTTTTAAACTTGGGTACAGTTTACGAAACCTCTTCAGGTAATGTAGCAAGACAAGATTTTTTATATATTAAAGTAGAACCAGGTCTTGGTTATTATACTTGGATAGATTATAATAATGATGGTATTGAAGATTTTAACGAGTTTGAAGTTGCACAATTTCAAGACCAAGCCAATTACTTACGCCTACCAAAACCTAATTTACTATTTATACCTACTCAACGTGCCAAATTACAACAGAGTATTACGTTAAATGCTGGTAAATGGGCTAACCAAAAAGGATTAAAAAAGTTACTATCACATTTTTATAATCAAAGTTATTTAACGGTAGAAAATGAACAAGAAAGAGTTGAAAATTCATTTCAACTAAACCCTTTTGATTTTAATGAAAATTCTCTAATTTCTTTGAATTATAATATTAGAAACTCACTTTTTTACAATAGAGGATTACAAAATCATAGTATGACGTACACCTATGGAAACTCTAATATTAAACAACAATACTTTATTGGGAATCAAGAAAATAAAATTAATTTACATCAATTAGATTACACTCATAAATTTGCAGATTTTTGGTTAATAAATTTAATGGGAAAACTTGCTGAAAACAGTTTAGAAACAGAAAATTTTGCAGATAGAAATTATGATTTAAATGAGTTTGAAATTCAACCAAAAATTAGTTTCTTATACAATCAAAACAATAGATTTTCTGCATTTTATCATTTAAAAAATAAAGAAAATATAATTCAAAATTTCGAGTCTTTACAGCAACATAAATTTGGTGTTGAATATTTTTATATTAGTAAAAAACAAAATCAAATTTCTGCAAATGTAAACTACTTTTTAAATGATTTTGTTGGATCTACAAACTCACCTGTTGCTTACCAAATGCTAGAAGGTTTACAAGCAGGCAAAAACTATACTTGGAATGTTATTTTTAATCAAAAATTAAATTCTTTTTTAAACTTAAACCTAAGTTATTTTGGAAGAAAAAGTGAAACCTCCAAAACTATTCATACAGGTAACGTACAATTAAGAGCTAATTTTTAAGTTGTATTCTATGTCTTTTTAATACATTTGTTTTAAATCAATTTACAAAAAATGAAAAAACTGTTATTAGTTTTATTACTTACTTGCACTGTTGTAACTTTTGCTCAAACAGATGAGAAGTTTCCTCAAGATGTTAACAAAAAACATGAAATTAAATTAAATGCATTAACGTTAATCGCAGCAAAATGGATAGACGTTTCTTATGAAAATTTAATTAATGAAGAATCATCTTTTGGTATAACTGCTGCAATTAATACAGATAAAAGTGAAACAGACTTAAATTACCAATTAACTCCATTTTATAGAAGATATTTTTCAGGTAAATTTGCAAGAGGTTTTTTTGTAGAAGGTTTTGGCTCATTATTTTCAGCTAGAGAATACACAAACCTTTTTACATCTTCAAATGAATTTACAACAGGTTTTGCACTAGGCGTTTCTGTTGGAGGAAAATTTGTTTCTAAACAAGGTTTTTCTACAGAGTTGTTGTTAGGTGTTGGTAGAAACTTATCAGGAGACACAGATTATGAAGGCTTTGGTAGAGTTGCAATTTCAGTTGGATACAGATTTTAATACATTTATATATGAAAAAGTTTATTTTATTTTTCGCATTTTTAGTTAGCATTTCATGTTTTTCACAAAAAGAAATAAAGTTAGATGTTGCAGATGCACTAGTCATTAGAAGTTTAGAATTTTCTTATGAAAATTACATTAATGAAAATTCTTCTTTTGGTATTTCTGCTTTATTTAATTTGGCAAAACAATCAGCAGACTTTAGGTATAATGAAAACATGATGATTACTCCTTATTATCGTCATTATTTTACAACTGAAAAACAATGGAACTTTTTTGGGGAGGGTTTTTTAGGTATAAATTCTGGTAAAAAAGAATCTACAAAAGACTCTGGAGTTTATGATTTAAAATATACAGATGGAGCATTAGGTATTGCTGTAGGTACAAAATACGTTTCAACAGGTGGTTTAATAATAGATGCTTATGCAGGTGTTGGTCGTAATTTATTTGGATCTGACTCTCCTGTTTTAGTGCCTAGAGTTGGTGTTAATGTGGGTTGGAGATTTTAACTCAGTTAGCAGTTAGTAAACATAAAAAAAGAGAATTTCTGTTATAGAAATTCTCTTTTTTATTGCTTTATCTTATTTTAATTACATTTTCTGTAACCACTTTTTTACATCAACTTCTGCTTTAATAATAGCTTTTAAATCAGAAATTTTAACTCTTTTTTGTTCCATAGTATCTCTATGTCTAATTGTTACAGAATCATCTTCTAAAGAATCATGATCTACTGTAATACAAAAAGGTGTACCTGCTGCATCTTGTCTTCTATAACGTTTACCAACTGCATCTTTCTCATCATAAAACACATTAAAATCCCATTTTAATTCATCCATGATTTTACGTGCAACTTCTGGTAAGCCATCTTTTTTAACTAAAGGTAAAATCGCTGCTTTATAAGGTGCTAAAACTGCTGGTAACTTTAAAACCGTTCTTGTTGTTCCGTTTTCTAACTCTTCCTCAACAAGAGATTTAGAGAAAACAGCTAAAAACATTCTGTCTAAACCTATAGAAGTTTCTACAACATAAGGTACATAGCTTTTGTTTTCTGTATGGTCAAAATATTGTAATTTTTTACCTGAATACTCTTCATGTTGACTTAAATCGAAATCTGTTCTAGAATGAATACCTTCTAATTCTTTAAAGCCAAAAGGAAAATTAAATTCTATATCTGCAGCTGCATCTGCATAATGAGCTAATTTATCATGGTCATGAAAACGATAGTTTTCTGCTCCCATACCTAAACTCAAATGCCATTTTAAACGAGTTTGTTTCCAAGCTTCATACCATTCTTTTTGAGTGCCTGGTTTTACAAAAAACTGCATTTCCATTTGTTCAAACTCACGCATTCTAAAAATAAATTGTCTAGCTACAATTTCATTTCTAAAAGCTTTACCAGTTTGTGCAATTCCAAAAGGAATTTTCATGCGCCCAGTTTTTTGCACATTTAAAAAGTTTACAAAAATACCTTGAGCAGTTTCTGGTCTTAAATATACTTGTGTAGAATTTTCAGCAGAAGCTCCAATTTGAGTTCCAAACATTAAATTAAATTGCTTAACCTCTGTCCAGTTTTTAGAACCAGAAACAGGGCAAACAATTCCTAAATCTAATATTAGATTTCTAAATCCTTCTAAATCATTTTCTTCTTGAACTCTAGTTAACTCAACTGTAATTTCGTCCATTTGTTTTTGACGACGTAACACATTTGGGTTTGTACTTCTAAATTCTTCTTCATTAAAAGCATCTCCAAAGCGTTTTTTAGCTTTGGTAATATCTTTATTTATTTTTTCGTTTATTTTTTCTCTAAAATCCTCTACTAAAACATCAGCTCTGTAACGTTTTTTAGAATCTTTATTATCTATTAAAGGATCATTAAAAGCATCTACATGACCAGAAGCTTTCCAAGTAGTTGGGTGCATTAAAATTGCAGCATCTATACCTACAATATTTTCATGCATTTGTACCATTGCTTTCCACCAATAATCTCTAATATTTTTTTTAAGCTCAACTCCATTTTGAGCATAATCGTAAACCGCACTTAAACCATCATATATTTCTGATGATTGAAAAACATAACCATATTCTTTTGCGTGCGATAAAACTTTTTTAAACTGATCTTCTTGTTTTGCCATAATGAGCGCAAAGATAAACGTTTAGTGATTTTTATCAACTAAAAATCACCTTTTTTAAACAGAACTTATTTTGGTTAAAAATGTTTATATTTAAACAAAAAATTGCCTTTTAAATGAATCTACTAAAAGATTTATTTCATCTTTTTTACCCTAATTTATGTGCTACTTGTCATCAACAATTATTGCAAAACGAATCTGTTATTTGTACAATTTGTAGACATGATTTGCCTCATACTCACATCACAGATTTTACACAAAACAAAATTATTGATGCTTTTTATGGTAAAGTAATTATAGAGAAAGCTTTTGCTTTACTTTTTTATAGAAAAAACAATATCACCAAAAAACTAATTGAAGAATTAAAATACAAAGGAAATGAAGAGATTGGAGTTTTATTTGGAGATTGGTTAGGAGAATTGTTAAAAGAAAATAAAGAATTTAATGATATAGATTATATTATACCTGTTCCTCTACATAAAAAAAGATTAAAAGAAAGAGGTTATAACCAAGTAACCAAATTCGGACAAACTTTAAGCAATCATTTAAAAAAACCACTTGTAGAAAATAAATTAATTAGAGTTTCTGCCACTAAAACACAAACTTTAAAAACTCGTTTTGAACGGTTTAGAAATAATGACACAAAATTTTTACTAACAGATATAAACTTTTTTAAAAACAAACATATTCTTTTAATAGATGATGTAATTACAACAGGCGCCACTTTAGAAGCTTGTGCAAGAGAATTTTTAAATTCAAAAGACTGTAAAATTAGTGTTCTTACAATTGCTTATACAGAATAAATTTTATGATTTTATATTCAAAAATTAATCGTTAATTTGTGTCAAAATTATTTTTGTGAAAGCATTTTACAAACCACTTTTTATATTATTTACAATACTTTTGTACGTTAATTGTGCAAGAACAGGCAGGCCAGATGGAGGACCTAAAGATGAAGAAGCTCCTTTATTTGTTACTGCAGATCCACCTTATGAAACTGTAAACTTTAAAGAGAAAGAAGTAAAAATTGAATTTAATGAATTCATAAAACTAAAAAACATTAATAAGCAATTTGTGGTTTCTCCACCATTGAAAAATCCTCCACTTATTACTCCTCAAGGATCTGCAAGTAAATCTATAAAAATTGAAATTTTAGATACGTTACAACCAAATGTAACCTATATTTTTAATTTTGGAAATGCAGTAGAAGATAATAATGAAGGTAATAAATTAGAAAACTTTAAATATGTTTTTTCTACGGGTTCATATATAGATTCTTTAAAAACATCAGGCTTTGTAAAAGATGCAAAATCAACAAAAAAAATAAAAAATATTAATGTTTTATTATATAGAATAGATAGCAGTTTTAATGATTCTATTATTTATAAAAAGAAACCTAATTACATTACAAGTACACTAGATTCTACCTTATTTAATTTTACAAACTTGCATAAGGGTAATTATTTAATGATTGCTTTAAAAGAATCTGCAAACGATTATATTTTTAATCCAGTTACAGATAAAATCGGTTTCATTAAAGATACAATTCAATTACCTAGAGATAGTATCATTAGTAAACCCATAATTCTTTTCAGTGAAAATTTACCATTCGATTTTAAAAGAGGTAAAGAAATTACAAGGGGTAAACTTGAGTTTGGCTATGTTGGTAATGTAAAAGATTTAAAGTTAGAGTTACTCTCTAAAGTTCCTGATTCTTTTAAAAGTGTCTCAAAATTTATGATTGATAAAGACACATTAAACTTTTGGCATACTCCAGTAGATTTAGACTCTTTAAATTTTAAAGTTACTAATAGAGAATATATAGATACAGTTACTGTAAGATTAAGAAAAAATAAAATTGATTCTTTACAAATTAGCGTTTCTACAAGAAACACTTTGCATTTAAGAGATACCTTTTTTGTGAATACTAATAATCCAATTGTAAAAATAGATACAAGTAAAATATCTTTGTTCGACAAAGACACTATTGCAGTAAACTTTAAGACAATCTCTTCAAAAAAAGAAAATAAAATAGCAATACTTTTTGATATTAAACCTCAACAGAAATACAGAATTGTAGCTTTACCAGAAGCATTTACAGATATTTTTAATGTTAAAAATGACACCTTAAAATATTCCTTAACCACTAAAGAAATAGAAGATTATGGAAGAATAACAGTAAATGTTAATAATCTAAAAAACAAGAATGTTATTATTGATTTACTTTCTGGTACAAAACAAGATGAGCTAGTAGAACGTAAAATTATTACCTCTTCTTCACAAATTGTCTTCGATTTATTAAGACCTAGAAAGTATACTTTAAGAGCAATTGTTGATGAAAACAAAAACAACAAATGGGATACAGGTGATTTTCTAAAAAAGTTACTTCCAGAAAAAATAATGTATCATCCAGAAATTAGTGATTATCCTTTAAGGGCAAACTTCTTTTTAGAAAATATTAATTTTGTAATTGAATAAAAAAAGAGCGCTAATTGCGCTCTTTTTTATTTATAAGTTTAAGGCTTGATCTAAATCTGCCAATAAATCTTCTTCATCTTCTATACCTACACTTAAACGAATTAAAGAATCAGTAATTCCTATTTTTAGACGTTCTGGTTCTGGAATAGAAGCATGTGTCATTGTTGTTGGATGATTAACCAAACTTTCTACACCACCTAAAGATTCTGCTAAAGTAAATACATGTGTATTTTCTAAGAATTTAAAAGCAGCTTCTTTACTTTCATCTTTTAAACGAAAAGAAACCATGCCTCCAAAATCTTTCATTTGTTTTTTGGCAATAGTATGATTTGGATGATTTTCTAAACCTGGATAATATACCTCACCAACTTTTGGGTGATTTTGTAAAAACTGAGCTACTGCTCTTCCATTTTCACAATGTCTTTGCATTCTAATATGTAATGTTTTTACACCTCTTAATGCTAAAAAAGAATCCATAGGACCAGCAACAGCACCTGCAGCAAACTGTATAAAATGCAATTCTTCTGCAAGCTTTTCATCATTCACCATTAAAGCTCCCATAACTAAATCTGAATGTCCTCCTAAATATTTAGTAGCAGAATGCATTACTATGTCTGCCCCTAAACTTAATGGTTGTTGTAAATAAGGAGTTGCAAATGTATTATCTACAGCTACCAAAATGTCTGAATTATGTTCTTTAACTGCATTAGTAATTGCTTTAATATCAGCAATTTTCATTAAAGGATTTGTTGGTGTTTCTAACCAAACTAATTTTGTTTTTTCTGTAATTTTAGCTGTTACATTGTCTACAGAATTCATATCTACAAACGAAAATTCTAATCCGTATTTTTTAAATAATCGTGTAAACATTCTATAAGTTCCACCATATAAATCGTCTCCTGCAATAATTTCATCACCAGGATTTAATAAACGTAAAACACAATCTATAGCAGATAAACCAGATGAAAATGCAAAACCATGCGAACCTCCTTCTATAGCTGCAAAACTATTTTCTAAAGCTGTTCTTGTTGGGTTTGCTCCTCTAGAATATTCGTAACCTTTATGTTCTCCTGGACTAGATTGTGCATATGTTGATGTAAAAAAAACTGGAGGCATTACAGCACCTGTTGCTTCTTCATGCTTTTGACCTCCGTGAATTGTCTTTGTGTTAAATTTCATTATTTATTTATTTCTATCTGTAGTCTAAAAAAAGACAAAAGTTTACAAAAATTTCTTAATTGATCTTATAATTCCATAGTGAATGCCCTCATGAAAATTATTAAAAGGTATTGCATTTTCTATAGAAGTTAAGGTAAACCCAGTACTAGTAGGATACTCTATATAATTCTCGAAAATACCTGCTTCGTAATCTTCTTGTAATGTGTCTGGTAAACCCAATAACAATTCTACAACCTCTTCAAATTCTTCTTCAGTAAAAGTTTTTGTTGGTGCAGTTCCTTTTCTATGTGCCTCTATTAACTCATCTGTACATAAACAATTTAAGCCAGATAATTTATAATGCAAGAGCTGTTGTGTAACCACTAAATGCGCTACATTCCAAGCAATGTTATTTTTAAAACCTTCAGGTATTTTATGAATTTGATCCATAGACAAACCTTCTAATTCTTTAACAACTAGCTCTCTAGATTTTCTTAAAATATCAAATTGTGTTTTCATTATATTCACTAATTTTGAAAGTGTAAATATAAATCAATAAAATGAAGAAAGTATATTTTTTACAAACTTGTGATACGTGCAGAAGAATTTTAAAAGAAGTAAATTTAGATGGTTTTGAGCGACAAGAAATTAAATCAAATCCTATTTCTGTAAATCAATTAGAAGAAATGTATGCGCTTTCTGGAAGTTATGAAGCTTTATTTAATAAAAGAGCTAAGTTGTATAAAGCTATGGATTTAAAAAATCAAGATTTATCTGAGGCAGATTATAGACAATATTTACTTGATGAATATACTTTTTTAAAAAGACCTGTTTTTATAGTTGATAATTCTATTTTTATTGGAAATAGTAAAAAAGAAATTGAAAAACTAAAAGAGAAGATTGGTTAAATCTTCTCTTTAAATGGTATTAATCTGTTGTAATTTTTATGTTAGAATTAGACATCATCTCTGCTAATTCATCTGTAGTTAAATTAGTTTTTAAACCAAAAATAACCAATTTGTCATCATCACTATTTGCTCTTAGAATAATCTCTTTTACGATATCATTTTCTTCTAAAATATAAAAAGCGGCTTTGCTATTATCGCTTTTTACACGAGCCATAGTCTTTAATTTATTTTTTCTAAGATATTTTTTAAAATCTTTAGAAACAGAAGCATCATCATTATTAAATACCATTAATTTAAAATCACCCGATTTTTTTAATAGCTTTTTTAAATCTTTATCTTCATCATCACTTAAAAAAGAACCTGCAAAAGATGCATTTAAGTTGATTGAAAAAGCTGATTTATCTGAATGAGATTTGTAAAATTTTTTGAAAGTTGTTTCTTGTGCTGATAAGTTAATTGCAAATAATGCAAAAAATAAAATAGTTAATCGTTTCATGTTACTTGGTTTTCTTTTGAGACGATTAACTATTTGGTTTGTTACAAAAAGTATTTTTTTTAGAAAGACATTGTTATGCCTAATGAAGTTCCTTTTATGTTTAAATCGAAGCTTGGATTAAATTGATAAGCTCCTGAAGTAACATCATTATTATAAAGCTCTACTGCTTTTTTAGTTTTATTATTAAAGCCTTTTACAATAGGAATTGAAGCTACAATTAAAGCAGCACCAACACCTGCTAATGCCCATTCTGGATCTCCACCACCAATTGCTGTACCTATAGGAAAACCAACTAATGCACCTCCTGCTGTTCCTAAAATCATACCCCAAGTTTTATTAGATTTTGCAGACTGTACTAAATCATATGCTTCTTGATTACTTTTCATAATTTCTTGCATATCATTTAAAGATAAATTTTTTCCATCTTGAGTGAATTGATATCCACCCCAAACTTTATTCATCTCAATTTTTTGAGCATTTAAGGTAATTGATGTAAATAATATTGCTGCAAAAACAAATACTAATTTTTTCATTGAATTGATTTTTATTAATTAAGTTTATAAATATTTACTAGTTTTTTGGCTTCTTTTTCGGCGGCCCAATTTAATAAAATTTCTTTTCTAGCTTCTTTGCCTAAGTAAGAATTTTCATTTTTAATACAATTTTCTAAAAGCTCTTGTAATTCGTTTATTTTTCCTGCTTCAAATAAATATCCGTTTTTTTTATGTGTTATTAATTCTGAATGTACTCCAACGTTTTTTGTAGCAATAACTGTACATTCACAACTCATAGCTTCTGCAGTTACCAATGAAAATCCTTCAGAAAAACTTGGTGCAATTGCTATTTTAGCTGCTTGATAAAAAGGGACAATATCTCTAGTTTCATTAAAAAAATAAACTTGATCTTCAATATTACTATCTTTTGCTATATGTCTTAACTCCTTTAAATACTCAGGTTTATCAACCTTACCAACAATAACTAGTGCCCAATTTTTATAATTTTGTAATATTTTTGAAGCTTGTAATAATGTTGTTTGTCCTTTTGCTTTTCTTACTCTACCAGCATTCAAAATAATATTCTCTTGAGAAACTCCTGCTATTTTTACATTAACTTTTGACTCAAATTTATTGACATCTACTCCATGACCTACAATCTCATTTTTGATACCTAAATTAGCACTCATACTTTTTATTAGAGTGATTACAACATCTGCTTTTTTTAATAAAAACAAGGTAAGTTTAGAAGGTTTACTTTCTGCATGTCTAGTTGCTACTAATTTAAATTTTGCGCCTAAAAAGCGATAAAATAAAAAACGTATTATTTCATTATTTCTGTGACAATGCACAATAGTTTTTCGATCTGAAAATAAGATTGATTTTAGTTGTTTAGTAGAAATGTGTTGCCCATCTATATTTGAACCATAGACATAGGTTTCAAAATCTTCATTAAAAAAAGGAAGTACATTTTCTATACTTCTGGTAACACCAGTCTTGCGTTTATGAAAATGAGTATGAATTAAAACAGGTTTCAAAAAGTAATTTTAAGCAAATTTACGAGAAACAATCTCCATAAATCTATTTTCTAATTCTTCGTGTTCAGACCAATTATAATCTGGTTTTACCATTTTATTGATAAATTTTCTGGCTTCTTTTTCTGTTTTAAAAGTATTTAATTGAGAAATGACTCTATTGTAGTTTTCTTGATCTCCTTCAAATAAGTTTTTTACAAACGTTATTCTATCATTTAAACCAATTTGAATGTTTGAAAATAATTTATCGTTTAAAGATTTTGGCTGTACATTTTCAAACAAATCAGCCATAACATCAACAGAAATCGTGTCTTGTAATTCGTCTTCTAATGTTGGTGTTTTCTTTTCTCCAACATCTTTTACATCATTTTTAAAATTTGTTGGATTTTCTGTTGCAAACATTAATTGCTCTAACTCATCAAAAGGTTGTTCAATAATTTCTTCTACAACCTCTTCTTTTTTAGACTCAAGATCTTCTCTATTAAAATCGACAACTTTTTCTTTAAATTTTTTAGATTCTGCTGACTCTTCTACTGCATCATCCATCAAATCATAAACAATTTTTTCTTGTTCTTCAACCTCAACACTTTCATTTTCTTGTTTGAAAGGTTTTACATCTTTTTCAAATTCTAAAACTGGTTGCTGTGAATTCTCTTTTTTATCAAATGCAGTTTCAACTTGTTCTAATAACTCTTCTTTAGATGTTTCTAAATTTGGAGTGGTATTTACATATTCTTCAACAAATGCAAGCATAGAAAGCTTTTCATAAACTTCTTTTGAAATATCTTTTAATGCAAAAACATCATCTTTGTTTTTCATTTTTAAAATGCTATGAGCTAAACTCATTAAATCTGCTTCTAATTTTTTGTGCATAAGTTGTAGGTTGAAGTTACTTTTAACGCCTAATTATTTATAAATTTGTAAACGCCGAAAAATAATTAAAATTATAATACTTTAACGCTTAAAATTACAAAATGTTTCTCGAAAATACAGTAAATCATACAGAACAATTTGGCTGGATAGAAGTTATCTGTGGATCTATGTTTTCTGGTAAAACAGAAGAATTAATTAGGCGTTTAAAAAGAGCGCAGTTTGCAAAACAACGAGTTGAAATTTTTAAGCCTGCTGTAGATGTGAGATATGATGAAGATGAAGTGGTATCTCATAATGATAACAGAATACGTTCTACACCTGTACCAGTTTCTTCTAACATAAGGTTACTAGCTAATGATGTAGATGTTGTAGGTATAGATGAAGCCCAGTTTTTTGATGATGAAATTGTTGCAGTTTGTAACGATTTAGCAAATAGAGGAATTCGTGTAATAGTAGCTGGTTTAGATATGGATTTTAAAGGTAACCCTTTTGGTCCTATGCCAGCATTAATGGCAACAGCTGAGTATGTAACTAAAGTACATGCTGTTTGCACTCATACAGGAAACTTAGCACATTATAGTTTTAGAAAAGCTCAAAATGATGATTTGGTTATGCTTGGCGAAACTCAAGAATACGAACCTTTAAGTAGAGCTGCATATTATAAAGCAATACAAAAGCAAAAAGAAATGATTGCTTCTAAAAAAAGTGCATCAGATGACCAATAATCATGTTACTGTTTTAGAAATAGACGCTAAGGCTTTAGCTCATAATCTTAATTATTTTAAACAAAAATTACAACCAACAACAAAAATTTTAGCAGTAGTTAAAGCATTTGGTTATGGAAGTGATGGAGTAAAAGTTGCACAATTTTTACAAGATAAAGTAGATTATTTTGCTGTAGCTTACGCTCATGAAGGGATTGCTTTAAGAGAAGCAAATGTAAAAACTCCTATTCTTGTATTACATCCTCAAATACCTAATTTACAAAGTATTGTTGATTATAAACTTGAGCCTAACTTATACAATTTTAAAATATTTGATGCTTTTTTAACTTTAGCAGATGAAATTCCTTTAATGAATTACCCTGTTCATATTAAATTTAATACAGGTTTAAATAGATTAGGTTTTTGGCATAATGATATTCCTAAAATCATTGAGAGTTTACATAAAACTAATCATGTAAAAGTACAGTCTTTATTTTCTCATTTAGCAGCAAGCGAAGATTTGGAAGAAAAAGAATTTACCATAAACCAATTAAACAACTTTGCTTACATAGCTAAACAGTTTTACAAACATTTAGATTATGAACCTATGTTACATATTTTAAATACATCTGGGGTTGTAAACTATGCAAAAGCTCAATTTGATATGGTAAGAGTTGGTATTGGTTTGTATGGTTTTGGAAATGATGATAAAGAAACTGCTGAGCTTAAAAATACGCACAATTTAAAATCAATAATTTCACAAATTCATTTAATAGAACCAGGTGAAACTGTTGGTTATAACAGAGCTTTTGTTGCAAAAAGACATTCTAAAACAGCTACAATTCCTGTAGGTCATGCAGATGGTTTATCTAGAAAACTAGGCAATAAAAATGGATATGTACTCATCAATAATCAAAAAGCAAAAATTATTGGTAATGTTTGTATGGATATGATTATGGTTGATGTAACAAAAATTGACTGTAAAGAAGGTGATGAAGTCATTATCTTTAATAATCAAGAAATGCTTAATCATATATCAAAAGTTTCTGAAACAATTGTTTATGAAACCTTAACCGCCATTTCTCAACGTGTTAAAAAAATGTTAAAGAAATAAAAAAAATTAGTACATTCGCTTTACAAACTAATTTAAAAACAATTTAATATGGGTATGCTTAAAGAATTTAAGGACTTTGCTATGAAAGGAAACCTTGTAGATATTGCAGTAGGTTTTGTTATGGGTGCTGCATTTAAACAAGTAGTAACTTCATTTACTGGTGGTATTGTTTCTCCATTAATAGGATTAATATTTAAAGCAGATTTTAAAGATTTAAAATATGTAGTTAAAGAAGGTACATTAAATGATGCAGGAGAAAAAGTAGGAGAAGTTGCTGTTTTATATGGTGACTTTATAACAAATGTTATCGATTTTATTATTGTTGCTTTTGTAATGTTTATGATTATTAAAGGAATAAATGCTACTAAAAAGAAAGAAGAGCCAAAACCAGAAGCTCCAAAAGGACCTAGTCAAGAAGATTTATTAGCAGAAATTAGAGATTTATTAGCCAAGCAAAAATAAATTTATAAATTAAAAAACTTCTAAACCCAAGCATTAGCTTGGGTTTTTTTATGGATTCAAAAAAAAATACATACCACATGTAACCTTTTTGTAAATTGATGGTTTTAATAATAGTAACTAACCACAACCAATATTGAAACAGTTAACAGACGAAGAAATTATGTTAGCAATTGCCAATGGCAAAATAGAAATGTTAAGCATTTTGTTTGATAAATATAATGTACGCATCTATAACTATTTTAATAAAATGGTACAAAACAAAATGGTAAGTGAAGATTTAACACAAGATGTATTTATAAAAGTAATAAAGTATAGAACATCTTATAAAAACGGAAATTTTGCAGCTTGGATATATACAATTGCACGCAATATATTTTCAAGTTATTACCAAAAAACAAAAAAAGAACGTACTAATGAAATTGATGATGATAAATTGAATGCCAGTGAAAATTTAGTTTCAGAAAGCAATCAAGAAGAGATAGAACATTTACAAAAGGCGCTATTAAAACTATCAAATTCTGATAGAGAATTAATTGTAATGCATCGTTTTCAAGAAATAAAATACGAACAAATTGCACAAATTATTGGCAGTACAGAAAATGCTGTGAAAGTTAAGGTGCATAGAGCATTGAAGAAATTAAAAGAAATTTATTTTCAAAAATAAATAAGATGAAGTGTAAAGAAATTGAAAATCATTTAGGTGAATATTTAGAAGGTACTTTATCAGATACTATAAATTCTGAAATAAAGAATCATATAAATACATGTAGTAATTGCCAGCAAGAATTAGCAGAATTAAAATCGTTTTTAAGCATTTTAGACCATGATAAAATGGAAACTCCTTCTGCAAATTTAAAGTTGAATTTCGATAAAATGCTAGCTAAAGAAATTGAAGAAAACAAACCTAAAGTAATAGAATTAAAGACACATACAGATTGGAAAACTTACCTTAGAATAGCTGCAAGTGTTGTAATTGTTGTAAGTGCATTTTTATTAGGAAAATATCAATCAAACTCTTTACCAACAAACGAAAAAAATACAGCACAAGTGTTGGCACTTTTAGAAAATAGTTCAGCAAGTAAAAGAATTTTAGCAGTTACAAATGCTGAAGAATTTACAAATAAAGACACAAAAATTATAGAAGCATTAATTAATAGATTGTTTTTTGACAAGAATACAAACGTGCGTTTGGCTGCAGCAGAAGCATTGTCTAAATTCTCAGAAGAAACTATTGTTAGAGATGCTTTTATTAAAAGTCTTGAAACAGATACTAATACTTCTGTACAAATAGAAGTAATTCAAATTTTATCTAAAATTCAAGAAAAAAGAGCCATAAAGCCTATGCAGAAATTGCTCGAAAAAGAGGAAACTCCTCAATATGTAAAACAACAATTACAACTTAATTTATCAACATTATTATAGAAAGAAATCATGAAAAAAATAGTATTAATATTAGTATTCATTAGCAGTATTATTACTGCCCAACAAAAAGAATTTAAATATTCTTTAAACGGAATCACAAAAGTAGTTTTAACATCTGACACAAAGATGATTGTAGAAGTAGGTAATACAAGCCAACTAATTATTACTGATACAAAAAATAATAAATCAAAAAGTAATGAAAAACATGAGCATCATGAAGATCATTTTCCAAATAAAAAATCGAAAGAAAAAGAAGATAAAAGGAAAGGATTAACTGCTATTTATCCTGGAGGAAAAGATGATACAGATGGTTATGGATTTTCTATTTCTAAAGAAGAAGGGATTTTATATGTTACAGATTTAAAGTCTTTTATGCAAAGAAGAGGGTTAACTTTTAAGCTACCTAAAAACATGAATATTTCTGTTGATGCTGGAAACATGGGGTCTATTTATTTAGAAGGTTTTACAGGTGAAGTTGAAGCTACTTCTAACATTGGAAAAATTGAAATAAAAGATGTTACTGGCCCAATTACTGTAGATGGCAATGTTGGTAAAGTTGATATTGATTTTGTTAAAGTAAGTCAAAAATCGCCAATTACTATAAGTTCTTCTGTTTCAGAAATAGATGTTGCAATACCAGCAAATTCAAAAGCAGATTTAGAGTTAAGAACTCAAGGAACTGTGTATACCAATTTTGATATAGAAATGCCAAAGAAAAAAGGAATGCCAATTGTAAATGGTAGAAAAAGCATTGTTACTAAATTGAATAATGGAGGTGTAAAAATCTATATTAAATCTTCTATGGGTAACATTTACCTGCGTAAAAAATAAAAAATCAATCATTTAACTTAATATATTAATAATGAAAAACTTACTATTTTTCATAGGATTGTTATTGACTTTTAACAACCTATCAGCTCAAAAAAAAATAACAGAAAACACAAAAGCTAATGGTATAGATGATGTTTACATACATGTTAAATTCGCAAACAATATTGTAGTGAAAAATTGGGATAAAAACCAAATAGCATTAGAAGCAACTGTAAATATAGATGATAATAAACGTAATGATTATTTTTCTTTAAAAGCAGATAAAGTAGGTAGCACCTATAAAGTAGCATCAGATTATGGAGATTATTTTAAAAAATACAGAAGCTATTATTCTTACAACAAACATTCTCATGATGATGATGAAAAACACGATGATAAAAAAGAAAATAACGATTCTGATTGCCATAATCATAAACACAATAATATTGTAGACTATGTAATTTATGTTCCTAAAAATATGCAACTTAAAGTAAAAAGTATTTCTGGAAGTGTAGAAGCTGAAAACTATGCTGGTGTTTTAAAACTAGATTTAATTAGTGGCGATATCACAGTTAAAAAACACTCTAAAGACATGTATTTAAAAACAATAAGTGGTGATATAGACATATATGTTGCAGATGCAAAATTAGAAGCAAAAACTTTAACAGGTGGTGTTTATTCTGATTTAGATATCAATTTTTCTAAAAACAAAAGAAAAGGTTATGGTTCTAAAATTATTACTACCATTAATAAGGGAACTTCTAACCTTAGATTAAATACAATAAGTGGAGATATTTTTCTAAGAAAAATATAATTATTTGTATTATTTAATAGTAAACCATTTTCAAAAATTTGAAAATGGTTTTTTTATTTAAAGTTACTTTTTATAAAGTTTTAATTCCCTTTCAAAAAATACTTCCTCTTTTTCTTCTGGAAATTTAAAATTATCACAATAATAAATTCTTCTTGCATAAAGCCTAACTTTTAAAGGTTTTAAAGGATTTACTTTTGTGCAAACAATATCACCTGGCTTAAATAAATTATTCATGTTGTAGTTTTAAAGAAGAAATTCTTAATTATTTAAAGGTAGGTTATAAAAGTTAATAATATATGTCTTTAATGAAATTCATTTATTTTTAAAAAAGCAAATCATTTTAGAAATGGCTTTTTAGTATCTTTAAGTAATGAAAAAATACTTCTTTTTAATTTTTGTTTTTATTTATCAAATAGAATTTTCTCAATCAAAAACAGCAAATAGCATGAAAAATAAGTTCGAACCAAAAAATGGTAAAGTATTGGTTTTTGTTGGGCAAGATTTAGAAGCTTTGGGAGGTGTTAAACAATATAAAAATGGTTATCTAGATTACTTTGAAACTCCTGCAGGTATAACTTTATATTCAAATTTATCTCCTGGAGACCAATCTTACTCGTTATTATTAGAAGGTTTAGATGGATTAAAAACCAAAGCAAACTGGGGAGCAGGAGATACTTGTGCACAATATTTTATAGATGATGAACAATATAACAATACAAAGCTTACTATTGGCTTGTCTATGGTTAATCATGATAAAAATGTGGCTAAAGGCAAACACGATAAATTAATTATTGAATTAGGAGAATGGATAAAAACAACCAAAAGACCTGTTTTTTTAAGAATTGGTTACGAGTTTGATGGTTGGGATTGGAATAACTACAAGAAGAAACACTTTTTAAAAGCTTGGAAACGCATTTACAATATATTTAGAAAAATTAAAGTAGATAATGTTGCCTTTGTTTGGCAATCTAAAGGAACTGGATCTAACCAAAAGGTTTTAGAAGAATGGTATCCAGGAGATGAATTTGTAGATTGGTGTGGATACTCGTATTTTAATAATCCAGATGAAGAAATGATACAATTTGCCAGAAAACACAAAAAACCTGTTTTTATAGCAGAAGCTTGCCCTGTTTTAAAAGATGATTTTGGCAATTTCCATGCAGATTTAAAAAAGAATCCAAAATTAATTTGGGAAAACTGGTTTGTTCCTTTTTTTGAAACCATAGAAAAAAATAAAGATTTTATAAAAGCCTTTAGCTATATTAATGTTGATTGGAAATCTCAAATGATGTGGGCAACCAACGACTACTTTAAAAATGTAGACTCTAGAATTCAAAAAAGTGAATACATTACAAAAAAATGGTTAACAGAAATTGCTAAAGAAAAGTATATAAAAACTAATTAGTCTACTTAAAAAACAAAATCAATTTTATCTTTTTGTATTGCTCTTGTATTGGTTTATTCTTAGCCTTAAGTAATATTTGTCTCTATATTTGAAAATCTATTATAATTCAATTAAACATGAGAAAATTTTACATATTAATTTTAATTTTCAATATTAATCTTGGGTTTTCTCAATCACTTCCAATTGATTTCGAAACTTCAGTAACAACATCAGATTTTCAAGATTTTGATGGAGGAGTTGGTACTGTAGTATCAAACCCATATTTAGATGCTAATAACACAAGCAATACTGTTGGTCAAATTATAAGAAATGGAGGTAAAGTTTGGGCAGGCAGTAAAATTGTTCTAGAAAATAATTTAGACTTCTCTGTAAAGACAAAAATTACTATGAAAGTGTATAGTACTGCACCAATTGGTACCACTGTAAAATTTAAGTTAGAAGGCACAAGTGCTCCTGCAGAAGTAGATGCTTTTACAACAGTAAGTGGTGAATGGGAAACATTAGAGTGGGTCTTTTTAGAAGCTTCTAATGAATTGAATCAATTAGTTTTTATGTTCGATTTTGGTAACTTAGGTGATGGCTCAGCAACCTCAATATTCTACTTTGATGATATTGAACAAGTTACTGGACCTCCAGCTCCAATACCAACAACACTCCCTATTAATTTTGAGAATAATGTAGTAACTTCTGACTTTCTTAATTATTCTGGAGCTACAGTAAGTGTTATAGCAAATCCTCAAAAAAATGGAATTAACACAAGTAATACTGTTGGTAAATTTATTAAAGATGGAGGTGAATTTTGGGCTGGTAGTAAAGTATTACTATCAAACAATATAGACTTATCTACAATGTGGCAATTTTCTATGAAAGTTTATTCCACTGCACCTATTGGTACAAGAATAAAATTAGAATTAGAAGGCCTAGATGGAAAAATAAATTTAGATTATTTAACAACAGTTTCAAGTTCTTGGGAAACTGCTTCTTGGAATTTTCATGGTGTAACTGGTAATTATAATAAAATTAATTTTTTATTCGATTTTGGAAATGTAGGTAATGGTTCATCAAATTCTACTTTTTTATTCGATGATGTAGAACAAATTATTGGTAACAGTATCCCTGATCAAGTTGCAATAACTTTACCTGAAGATTTTGAAAATGGTGTTCTAGATTCAGATTTTAGAAATTTTTCAGGAGCATTTACAACAATAGTTGCTAACCCAAAAATAAATGCCAATAACCCTAGTGCAACAGTAGGTAAATTTGTAAGAAGTGGTGGAGCTCCTTGGGCTCAAAGTAAAATTAATTTAATTGATTTTTTAGATTTTACCAATTTAAGTGCGCTTTCTATGAAAGTTTATACTGAAGCACCTGTAGGTAGTTTATTAAAATTTAAAGTTGAAAGTACTGAAGCTGCTTTTGCAAATGAAAGAAACGTTAACACAACTGTTTCTGGAGATTGGGCAACTTATACTTGGGATTTTTCTGGTGATCCACCTGTATATAATGTAATTACATTAATGCTAGGTTACACAACACCAAATGATGCTTCTACTAATGCAACTTTTTACTTTGACGATATTACACATGAAAAGAGTACATTAAGTTCTAATGATGAATTATTAATAAACAAAATTTATGCTTATCCAAACCCGACTAAAAATGAAATAAATTTAAAAATCGAAGATGATTTTGAAGTTAAAAAAATAGAAGTATTTAATATACTTTCAACTAAATTATTTCAGTTTAATGGATATCAAAATAAAATTAACTTTTCTAATTTCTCAAAAGGTGTTTATATTTTAAAATTAACGTTAAAAAATGGCAGTATTATAAGTAAAAAAATTCTAAAACGATAGTTTAAGTTTTAAATAACTTCTTTTAAAATATTCAAAAACAGTTCTCTATCAATTTCTTTGGCTCCTAAACTTGCTAAATGATCGTTATACACTTGACAATCTATTATACGATAATTGTTGTTTTTTACTAAATGAATAAATGCTAATTTAGAGGTGTTAGATACTTTACTAAACATGCTTTCTCCGCAAAAAATTCCGTTAATTTCTAAACCATATAAACCACCAACTAATTCTTCATCTAACCAAACTTCTACAGATTTAGCAATACCTTTTTTATATAAATTAATGTATGCTTGCTGCATATCATCTGTAATCCAAGTTCCAAAACCATCTTTCCTATCAATATATTTACAATGATAGATAACCTCTTCAAAAGCTTTATTTTCTGTAATTACAAATTCGCTTTTTTGCATTACTTTTCGCATAGATTTTGAAATCTTCAAATCATTTGGAAACAAAACCATTCTTTTATAAGGACAATACCAAACAATAGGTTCTCCTTCAGAAAACCATGGGAAAATTCCGTTTTTATAAGCGTGTATTAAGCGTTCACAAGATAAGTCACCACCTAAAGCGATTATACCTTCTTTAGTTGTAAACTCATAAGGTGGAAATTCAATTTTATTTGAGAGCCAAAACATACTAAACTAATAAAAGTCCTAAAATATAAATACTAGAAGCTACTACCATTGCAATTAGTGTATAAGGTAGAATTTCTTTTGCCTTTAATTTAGTAATGCCAAGTAATGGCAAAGCCCAAAAAGGTTGCAACATGTTTGTTATTTGGTCTCCATAAGCTAAAGCCATAATTGCTTTTGGTAATGGTACACCTAATTGTAACGCAGACTCTACAACTATTGGTCCTTGTACAACCCACTGACCTCCTCCACTTGGCACAAAAACATTAACTAAACCCGCACTAAAAAAGGTAAAAATGGGCAGTGTTGGTTCTGTTGATATAGATACAAAAAAATCTGATATAAGATTTACCATTCCAGATTGATTCATAATACCCATAATACCAAAATAAAGAGGAAACTGAATCAAAATACCAGAAATATCTGATATAGATTCTCCTACTGCACTTGTAAATTTTTTAAAACTACCATGTAGCATAATACCTAATCCAAATAAGAAAAAGTTAATCAAATTTGGAGTTATTTTTAACTCAACTATATCATTAAAATATCGAATAAAGAAGGCTAATAAGACTACAAAACCAAAAAGCATGGCTAAAATTTTTGAAGTATCTAACCTTTCTGCTTTAGTAGTAACAAAATCATCTTTTTGTAATTGATATGTAGGTAAATCAATTTTTGTAGGCTTAGCATGTTTTCCTAAAAAATAGAATAATATTGGGATTACTATTAAAACAACTGTAAAAATAAGTAGGTTCCACCAACTAAAAACAGTTTGAGAATAATCTATATTATTAGGAATTTGATTAAGCAAATTACTTGAAGAAACCTGCTCCATAATCGATTTTATATGACCATCTTCATTAATTTTTATAGGTGCAGAGCCAGAGATTCCTCCATGCCAAACCATTAAACCTAAATAACCAGCAGCTCCAATAATTGGATAATTAATTTTAATATTACTTTTTTGTGCATGTTCTGCAACTTTTCTTGCTAAAAGTGCTCCAAAAATTAAACCTAAACCCCAATTAAAAAAAGCTACTAACATTGTAAAAAAAGCTACAATTGCAGCACTATTAGCGGTATTTGTACAATATTTAGTAATATGCAAGATTGCATTACTAATAGGTTTGCTTAACACCAAAACATGACCTAAGACTAAAATCAGCATCATTTGATAAGCAAATACTAAAAGGGAATTAGACCAAATTCCTGTTTCCCAAAACTCTAAAATTTCTTTGCTATAACTTAAAAAAGTCTCCTCAATTGGTTTTGTAAAAACAAGTGCTAAAAAAAAAGTGAAAAACGTAAGTAAAATAGCAATTGTAAAAGGTGATGGAAGGTAATTTTTAAAAATATTTTCAATAATTTTAGTAGCCTTCATCCTATTTATTTTTGATTAGCTAAAATACTAATTTCTTAAAAAACCGTTAATCTGCAACATAACAAAGTTTTCTAAATTTATTGTCATTACTTTTGCAAACTGATTCTTTTGATAAAAGAAAAAAATGCCGAAGAAAACAAAAAGATCTAATAAACGAAGAGCAAAACTGGTTCATAAATATTACTCTAGAACTGGTTTTTATTTATTTGTTTGGGAAAGTATAAAAAAAGCAATCTTACCAATTTTAGGTATTATTTTGGTTATTTTCTTATTTAATAAATACGTTTATAATATAAACGAAGGCTTACGAAATTTTACAGAAACTTTTTCTAGAATAACTGTTATTTCTGTTTTTTTTATTTCAGAAACTATTTTAGGATTAATTCCTCCAGAAATATTTATTGCTTGGTCTAAAAAAACAGAAACACCCATCTTAAATTTATCCATCTTAGCTGTACTTTCATATTTTGGTGGTTTGCTATCTTATTTTATTGGAAGAATGGCTTTAAAAGTAAATAGCGTAAAAAACTATTTAGAAGTTAAGATGGCAGACAACTTAAAAAACACTCGCAAATGGGGTGGCATTTTAATACTCGTTGGTGCATTATTACCTCTACCATTTTCCATAGCTTGTATGACAGCTGGTATGATTAAATACCCTTTTAAAAATGTAGTTTTTTTAGGATTATTTAGATTGGCAAGATTTGCAATATATGCTTGGGCAATTTTTAAAGTAGTCAACTAAAAACTACTACCTTTGTAATATGGGATTAACAAATAACGATATTTTTAAAAAACTACGAGTTGCACATAAACTAAGAGACACTGATATTATAGAAATTTGTGCTTTGGTAGATTTTAAAGTTACAAAAGCAGAATTAGGCGCTATTTTTAGAAAGGAAGATCATCCTAAGTATATGGAGTGTGGAGATCAATTTTTACGAAACTTTTTAAATGGATTAATTATTCATCTTCGAGGTCCAATGCCTAAAAAAGAAAATAAATAAGCACAAAAAAAGGAGGAAATTTAGTTTAAATTTCCTCCTTTTTTTATATATAAATAGCGTTTATTTTAAAACGGTAAATCGTCTGGTTCTTCATCAGAAACATTAGATGCTGGTTGAAACTGATCAACTGGAGGTAAATTTTGAGCTTGTGGAGCTTGGCTTAAGTTTTCGATTCTCCATCCTTGAATAGAGTTAAAATATTTAGCTTCACCTTGTGGATTTATCCACTCTCTTCCTCTTAAATTAATAGATACCTTAACATCTTGCCCAACTGCATAATTGTTTAACAAGTCTGTTTTATCTTGTACAAACTCAATCATTATCATTTGAGGATATTGCTCATCTGTAGTTACTACTAATTCTCTTTTTCTGAATCCATTAGATCCAAAAGTTTGTACATCTCCAATTAATTTTATTTTACCTATAACTTCCATAATTCTTATTTTAATAAAAGTACTCTCCAAGCACTTTCTACATCATTTTTTTGTAAATATTCTTGAGCAAATGTATGTTTTTTTGTCTTTTCTAACCCTATAAATTCAGGGTGTTCTTTTCCAAAGTTATTAACAGCTTCTTCTGTTGGTAAATGCTCTACATTTCCTAATAAACCTAAATTGTTCCCAGTAAGAATATCACTATTTCTAATTTCAGAAGGTATAGCATCAACCCCAATTCCTAAAGTAGCAATTGGCTTTGGAATTTCGAAAAACCCATCTCTAGCTCTAGAATAATAGCTACCTCCTGCTCTTGCAACCAAGTCTATTTTATGTTGGTCTATACTACCATCTTCAGCTAAAACGTCATCTGCTATATGTATTTTTACCACTTCACAAACTATTAAATTCCCTGCTCCACCTTCATTCCCTGTGTAAATAATATCTGTCACCTTACATTCAAATTGCACAGGAGATTCTGCAACTCTAAAAGGTTTTACTTCATCAGATTTCAGCATTGTTAAACCCGATTTTTCAAACTCATTTACCCCTTTTGCATACATTGTACTACTTAAAGACATTTGTTGTACAATAGCATAATTTACTACATTAATCACAACTTCTTTAGTTTCTTCTGCATTGTCTAAAGTATGTTTTGTGGTATTATTTCTAACACTTCTTGCAGGAGAAAAAATTAATGTTGGCGGATTTGAACCAAATACATTAAAAAAAGAAAAAGGTGCTAAATTAGGATTCCCTTCAGCATCAATAGTACTTGCAAAAGCAATTGGTCTTGGTGCAATAGCACCTAGTAAATAACTATGTAATTTACCTGTAGAAATTTCTTTTGGATCTATAGAAAGCATAATAAATATTTTGATTTGTAAAGATACTATCTAAACTTGAAATGAGTTATATACTTGAAATCTTTATATTTGTTTTTAATGAACCTATTCTCTAATACACTTTTATTTAAAAGAGTTGCTATTGCAGTTTCTTTTGTAATTGTTACACTTATTCTTTGGAATACCTATACTTTTTTTCAAAAGTTTAAGACAGAAGAACGTGTAAAAATGGAGATTTTAGCTGAGGCGCAAAAAGAAATAGGTTCTATTTCAGATTTAAATGCTAGTGTTACTTTACCTCTAAAAGTTATCGAAAATAACAATAGTATTCCTATGATTTTAGTAGATGAAAAAGGTGATATTTTATACACTCAAAATTTAGATTCTATAAAATCCCTAAATCCTAGTTACATAGAAAAGCAATTGGCTATTATGAGAAATCAAAATGAGCCAATTACCATTTCTTACGATGGAAAAAACAAACAGTTTATTTATTATAAAGATTCAGATTTATTAAATAAACTTACCTATTATCCAATAGCTTTAATACTTATTTTAATATTATTTTTAACAGTAATATACTTGTTTTACAGTTCTAATAAAGCTGCTGAAACAAATAGATTATGGACAGGAATGGCTAAAGAAACTGCTCATCAAATAGGGACTCCTTTATCTTCATTATTGGGTTGGATTTCTATTTTAAAAATGGAAAAAGTTGATGAAACTTATATAGACGAAATAGAAAAGGATGTTTACAGATTAAATACAATTGCCAATCGTTTTTCGAAAATTGGTTCTGTTCCTGAATTAAAATCAGAAAATATTATCTCAGTTACCAAGCAAGCTTTTGATTATCTAGAATCTAGAAGTTCTAAACAAATTAGCTTTTCTTTTAAAACTGATGAAAAAGAAATAAAGACAAAACTTAATAAAGAATTATTTGGCTGGGTAATCGAAAATCTAATTAAAAATGCCATTGATGCCATGCAAGGCAAAGGAAAATTACACTTAGAGATTTCTCAAACTCAAAAAAAAGTAAAAATTATAGTTTCTGACACTGGAAAAGGAATGCCTAAAAAACTATTTAAACAAATATTTAAACCAGGTTTTACAACAAAAAAACGTGGTTGGGGTTTAGGGTTGTCTCTTTCTAAACGAATTGTAGAAGATTACCACAAAGGAAAAATATTTGTAAAAAAATCTGAACTAGGAAAAGGAACTACTTTTCAGATTTTGTTGGATAAGATTTAACTACTAGACTTCAAACTTTGTCTTATTGCAATAATTGACAGAATAAATATTAAAAGAGAATAGATGTAGTCTTCCTCTTTATAACTTCCAATAAAAAAGAGCTTATTTCTATTTTTATTTGTAAGCATTAAAACTTGTTCTTTGTTTGAAACTAAATCACAAAATTTTATACCAGCTTTTTTAACATAAATCTTTCCATTATATTCTAAATTACAATAACCTCCTCTTGAAGTCACTGAACTACAATCTTCTGGTGCTTCTATAACTTTGGCATAAACTTTAATTTGATTTTTTTCAACAATCATTTTTTCATAAGTTCCCCAAAATAAAATCAGTGAAATTCCTAAAACTAAGAAACTTAAAATAAGTAATAACTTATTAGAGTTAATACTAAGCATAACTATACAAAATTATCAGCAATCAATTTAGCTAATTCAACAAACTCATCATTACTTAGCTTTACTTTTTGTTGAAACTGCATATCAGCCATCGAATTTATAGGAATTAAATGTACGTGAACATGAGGTACCTCTAAGCCAATTACACTCATTCCAATTCTCTTACAAGCAATTGTTTTTTCTAATGCTTTGGCTACTCTATATGAGAAATCCATTAACGCTGAATACTCGTCTTTAGATAAATCAAAAATCTTATTTTCTTCTTTTTTAGGTACAACTAAGGTATGTCCTTTTGCATTTGGGTTAATATCTAAAAAGGCGATAAAATCATTATTTTCTGCAACTTTATAACTAGGTATTTCTCCGTTTATAATTTTTGTAAATATGCTCATGATTTGTTGTTTTTAGTAAAAATAAAAAACGCTTTGCAAATGCAAAGCGTTTCATTAATATCTTTTGTTTTTTTACCTAGAAATTTCTAAAATTTCAAATTTCATAATTCCATTTGGCACTTGAATTTCTGCAATATCACCCACTTTTTTACCAAGTAATCCTTTTCCTATCGGAGAGTTTACAGATAGTTTTCCATTTCTAACATCAGTTTCAGAATCTGCAACTAATCTATAAGAAAACTCCATTCCGTTTGTAGTATTTTTAATCTTTACATTAGAATGAATTAAAATCTTAGATGTATCTAATTGACTTTCATCTAAAATTCTTGCATTTGCTATTACATTTTTCAGTTTTGCAATTTTTGTTTCTAAATGAGATTGTTCTTCTTTTGCTGCATGATATTCTGCATTCTCACTCAAATCACCTTTATCTCTTGCATCAGATATTTCTTGAGTTACTCTTGGTCTTTCAACTTGTTCAAGATGAACCAATTCATCTTTCAATTTCTTTAATCCTTCTGGTGAATAATAAGATATGTTACTCATAATAATTCTATTTAAAATAAAAATCTCATCGCCAAAATAGGAATGAGATTAGACTACAAATGTACAAAATATTTGTAAATTGGCATCGTTATTAGCACTAAACTACTGCTACTTATGTTTAAAAAAATAATATTACTTTTTGGCTTAATTGTATTATCAAACTGTTCTACTAATGAAAATTTAGCAAACTGTATACAATCCTTACCTTTAAGTGTAAATGCAGATTTAAATAACCCTAATTTAATAAATGTACAAGTTCCTGGAGGACATGCAGAAATTGCTGGTGGCAATAAAGGCCTAATATTATTTAATAAAAACGGAACAGATTTTGTTGCTTTTGATAGATTATGCCCAGCAAGCGACTGTAACTCTCCTATGACTTTTGAAAACAGATTGTTAAAGTGCTCTTGTGATAATAGTACTTACAGTGTAGACTTTGGTGGTGCTCCTCAAACAAACGGATTTGAATGTCCAGCAATCGAATACAGAGTTCTAAGAAATGGTAGTTCAATAAGAATAACTAATTTTTAGGCAAACTCCTTAATCTTGCTTATTTTTGCTTAGAATCAATAAATCTATAAGCAATCGTGCAAAATTATTTTTCTTCAAATTTTAAATTAGGTGTTTTAGGAGGTGGACAGTTAGGCAGAATGTTGCTTACTGAAACTCAAAAATTCGATATTCATACTTCTATTTTAGATGCAAGTCAATCTGCACCCTGTGCAGAAATTTGTAATACTTTTGTAATTGGTGATTTATTAGATTTTGATGCGGTTTATAATTTTGGTAAAACTGTAGATTTACTAACAGTAGAAATAGAAAAGGTAAACATAGACGCTCTTGATAAGTTAGAAGAAGAAGGGTTAACCATATATCCAAAACCTAAAGATTTAAGAATTATACAAAGTAAAGCAAGACAAAAGCACTTTTATTTTGATCATCAAATAAAAACAGCCCCTTTTTCTCATTTTGCATTTTTAGAAGAATTACAACATTGTGTAGAAAATAGCATAATTGATTTTCCTTTTGTATGGAAAGCTGCACGTTTTGGTTATGATGGAAATGGAGTTAAAATCGTTAGAAATTATGAAGATTTAGTTTCTTTACCAAAAGTTGAATGTATTACAGAAGAACTTATACCTTTTAAAAATGAATTAGCAGTAATTGTAGCTAGAAATGCTAAAGGTGAAACTAAAACTTATCCTGTAGTTGAAATGGAATTTCATCCAGAAGCAAACCAAGTAGAATATGTAATTTGCCCTGCAAGAATTGAAGATGCTGTTGCTAAAAAAGCACAAGAAACAGCACTTAAAGTTGTAAATGAATTAAATTTTATTGGACTTCTTGCTGTAGAAATGTTTCAAACAGAAACCAATGAAATTTTAGTAAATGAGGTAGCTCCAAGAACTCACAATTCTGGTCATTATTCTATAGAAGCGAGTTATACTAGTCAATTTGAGCAACATTTACGCGCTATTTTAAATCTTCCTTTAGGAAATACAGATAGTAAAGTTGCAGGAATTATGGTAAATTTAGTAGGTGCTGAAGGTTTTTCTGGTGATGTGATTTATGAAAATATTGAAGAAGTTTTACAGATTGATGGAGTAACACCTCACATTTATGGAAAAAAAGAAACACGTCCTTTTCGTAAAATGGGTCATGTAACTATTGTAAATGAAGACGTAAATAAAGCTAGAGAAATAGCACAAAAAGTTAAAGAAACAATAAGAGTAATTGCGTAGTAATTGTAATTAAGCTGAACTTGGTTCAGCTTCTCAAAATAAAAATAACAGATCCTGAAACAAGTTCAGGATAAATCTAAGATTTATGGTAGGAATAATAATGGGAAGCGATTCTGATCTTCCAATAATGCAAGAAGCAATAGATGTTTTAGAAAGTATGGATATTCAAATTGAAGTAGATATTGTTTCTGCTCATAGAACTCCAGAAAAATTATTTGACTATTCAAAAAACGCACATAAAAGAGGTATAAAAGTTATCATTGCAGGTGCAGGAGGTGCTGCTCATTTACCTGGTATGGTTGCAAGTATGAGTCCTTTACCAGTAATTGGTGTGCCAGTAAAAAGTAGAAATTCTATAGATGGATGGGATTCTGTATTATCTATTCTTCAAATGCCTGGAGGTGTACCTGTAGCTACAGTAGCTTTAGATGGTGCAAAAAATGCAGGAATTTTAGCAGCTCAAATTATTGGTGCATCAGATAAATGTGTTTTAGATAAAATTATAGCCTACAAAGAAGGCTTAAAAATAAAAGTTGAAAAGGCTTCAGAACGTGTAAAAAAATAACTTTTTACAATCAACTTTTTTAAATAACTATTCAAATTCACTTTTTTAAAATGAATCCATTATTACAACCTTTTGATATAGCTCCTTTTCAACAAATTAAAAGTGAGCACTATAAACCTGCAATTAAAGAAGCGATTGCTTTAGCAAAGGCAGAAATTGACCAAATTGTAAATAATACTGATACACCAACTTTTGAAAATACAACAGTTGCCCTAGATTTTACAGGTGAAAAACTAAATAGAATAACTTCTATATTTTTCAACTTAAACTCAGCAGAAACAAATGACGAAATTCAAAAAATAGCACAAGAAGTTTCTCCATGGTTAAGTGAATTTAGAAACGACATCACCTTAAATGAAGCGCTTTTTAAAAGAGTAAAATCTGTTTTTGATACTAAAGAAAATCTGGAATTAACTCCAGAACAGACTATGTTATTAGAAAAACAATACAAAGGTTTTGCAAGAAATGGGGCAAATTTAAATGATGATGATAAAGCAAAACTTAGAGCAATAGACACAAAACTTTCTAAACTCTCTTTACAGTTTGGAGAAAATGTGTTAGCAGAAACCAATGCTTTTGAATTACATCTTACAGATGAAAATGATTTGTCTGGTTTACCTGAATCTGCTAAAGAAGCTGCACATCAATTAGCAAAAGAAAATAATAAAGAAGGCTGGATTTTCACTTTAGATTATCCAAGCTACATCCCTTTTATGACCTATGCTGATAATAGAGCTTTAAGAAAAAAGTTAGCCCTTGCATTTGGTAGTAAAGGGTTTCAGAACAATAAAAACAATAACGAAAAAATTGTTTTAGATATTGTAAATCTTCGTCATCAAAGAGCCAATTTACTAGGATATAAAACACATGCGCATTTTGTTTTAGAAGAAAGAATGGCAGAAACTCCAGAAAAAGTAATTGAGTTTTCTAATAATTTACTTGAGAAAGCCAAACCAGCTGCACTAAGAGAATTTAAAAACTTAGAAAATTATGCTAAGAAACTAGATAATATAGATCAATTGCAAAAATGGGATGGAGCCTATTATTCAGAAAAATTAAAGAAAGAGTTATTTGATTTAGATCAAGAAATCTTAAAACCTTATTTTAAATTAGAGAATGTAATTGATGGTGTTTTTGAAGTAGCAACCAGACTTTTTGATTTGCATTTTAAAGAGGTTTTTAATGTAGAAAAATATCATGAAGATGTAAAAACTTATGATGTTACTGATAAAGATGGAAATTATGTGTCGCTTTTTTATGCAGACTTTCATCCTAGAAAAGGAAAACGAAATGGTGCTTGGATGACAAGCTATAAATCACAACAAATTAAAAACGGAGTAAACGAAAGACCTCATGTTTCTATTGTTTGTAATTTTACAAAACCTACTAAAACAAAACCTTCTTTATTAACTTTTAATGAAGTTACTACACTGTTTCACGAATTTGGGCATGCTTTACATGGTATGTTAGCAAACACAACTTATAACAGTTTATCTGGCACTTCTGTTTCTTGGGATTTTGTAGAATTACCAAGTCAAGTTTTAGAAAATTGGTGTTATGAAAAAGAAGCTTTAGAGTTGTTTGCAAAACACTATGAAACTGGTGAAGTAATTCCTATGAAATATGTAGAAAAAATAAAAGAATCTGCAAGTTTTCATGAAGGTATGCAAACTTTACGTCAGTTAAGTTTTGGCTTATTAGATATGCAATGGCATAGTCAAAATCCTTCTGAAATTACCTCTGTAAAAGAATTTGAAAATAATGCGTTTTCTGAAACAAAATTGTATCCAGATGTAGCAGAAAATTGCATGAGCACCTCTTTTTCTCATATCTTTCAAGGAGGCTATTCTTCTGGTTACTATTCATATAAATGGGCAGAAGTTTTAGATGCTGATGCATTTGAATTCTTTTTAGAAAAAGGTATTTTTAATAAAGAAGTAGCATCAAAATTTAAAGACAATGTGCTTTCTAAAGGAGGTACAGAAAAACCAATGCAATTGTATAAACGTTTTAGAGGAAAAGAGCCAAAACCAGACGCTTTACTAAAAAGAGCTGGGTTGTTAAGTGATTAAAACTAATTAACAAAAAATAAACTAAAATCGGTTTTTGAATAAGTATTTTTAGCTTATGAAAAACCGATTTTTATTTTTCTTTATTTTATCTAGCCTCTCTTTGTGGTCTCAAACTACTATAAAAGGAACTATTTATGATAAAAATGGTGTTTTAGAAAATGTTGCAGTTTATCTTAATAATACCATGTTTGGCACAACAACAGATGTTAAGGGCGAATTTGAACTACAAGTAAAAGAAGGGCAATATGAACTTATAGTTTCTTATTTAGGCTATAAAAAAATTGTATACTCCTTAAATACATCAAACTATACAAAGCCATTAACTTTTGTTTTAGAAGAAGAGGAAAATGTTTTAGATGAAATTGTTATTAAAAAGATAGTTTATGATGAGGAATGGAAATATAATTTACAAGCTTTTAAAGACGGCTTTTTAGGAAGAACATCACTTTCTAAAGAATGTGAGATTATAAATAAAGAGGTACTATTTTTTGATTTTAATCGAAAGGAAAATAAGCTGGAAGCTTTTGCTAAAAAACCACTAAAAATAAAACACAAAGCATTAGGTTACATCATCACTTTTGAACTAGAAAGTTTTGTAAGAACTAATGATTATATCACTTATTTAGGTTACACTAGATATAAAGAAATGAAAGGTGGTAAACGAAAACAAAAACGTTGGAAAAAAAACAGATTAATTGCTTATAAAGGTTCTCAGGTACATTTTTATAAATCTTTAATAAATGACACTTTTACCAAAGAAGGTTACATTATTAATCAGTTTAAAAGAGTAGAAAATCCTGAGAGACCTACTGAACAAGAAATACAAAAAGCACGTGAATTATTAAGATTAAATAGAAATTTTAATCTTGATTTTTCTAAAAAAATTGTAACTCCATTAACTGCTTTAGATTCAGCATTAGTTACTGTTAGAAAAGCAAGATTACCAAAGTTTAAAGATTATTTATACAAATCTAAATTAAAGAAAGATGAAGTAATCTCTTTTAAAAACAATACAAATACACTAACTTTTGATAATAATTTAAGTGTCGTTTATACTAATGAAAAAGAAGAAAAAGGGTATGTTATAAGAAATGTATTTAGTAAAAAAAGAGAAGCAACCTACCAAACTTCTTCAATTATTCCATTAGAAAAAAATATTGTTTTAGATAAAAGCGGAATCTTAATAAAACCTTTAAGCGTTTTTTATGAAGGCTATTGGTCTTATGAAAAATTTGCACATACATTGCCTTTAGATTACGAACCTACATATTAGGTTTATTCTTTTCCTCTATCCATTTACTCATATATTTTGTGGCTTGTAAAGTTTCATGCTGTAATAAACTCCCTAAAAAATTCTTGGTTCTGTGCTGTTCTATATTTTCTTGTAGTTGTTTAATTCGATTGATAAATGGAAGCTCTAACTTGTCTTTATCATAAATTTGATTGATAATTTCAATTCCGTTTTTTTGAGATTGTTCCCAACTATTTTTGTTGGTATATAATTCAATCGCTTTTTTAGCAAATTGTTTATAGTTATTTTCTATAAAACCATTCCAAGATAAATTTTCATGCATCCCTTCTGCTCCAATTTTTGAAGTAATTGAGGGTGTACCACAAATCATGGCTTCTGTTAACTTTCCTTTAATTCCTGCCCCAAAATTTAAAGGAGCTAAAACTACTTTTGCCTTAGAAATTACAGATTTAGAATTCTCTGCAAACCCTTTTATTAAAAATCCTTCTTTAGCATTATGTAACTCTTTTATTTGTTGATTTACATACGCTCCATAAATATGCATTTCTACATTTGGCAGTTGTTTTTTTATGGTACTCCAAATTTGTTTTTTTAGAGTTAAAACTGCATCTATATTAGGTTTATGATAAAAATTACCTATAAATATAAAGTCTTTTTTATCTTCAAAAGATTGCCATTTTTGGGTTTGACTTGCATCAATTTTATTGAATAAAAAAGGTAAATAATACAATAAAGATTCATCAATTTTGAAGAGAATTTTTAACAATTCCAATTCATAAGATGAAATAATTAAAGATAAATCACAACGTAAAATAGCAGCAATTTCTCTTTTAGTGTCTTCCGCTTTTAAAAGTGCTTCGTTAGAAAAATTCTCTCCTTTTTTATATTGTTGATGACGAACTTTACGTAAAAAATGTAAATCTTCTGTATCTAAAATTCGTAAAGCATTTGGGCAATGTTCTGCAACTCTCCATCCAAATTGTTCTTCAATCATAAAACGATCGAACATAACAATAGTGGGTTGCAATTCGTTTAAAAAATCATCAAAAGAAGATGAGTTTAATTGTATAGAAACCTCTTTAACACCTAACTCTGTTAAAGAGGTTTCTTTAGTAGATTTTTGTGAAGCACAAGCAAAAGTAACTTGCCAATGTTGAGCTAAAAAAAGTTGAATTAATTGTAACATTCTTCCACCTGCTGCAGAAGAATTGGGCTCTACCCAAACTGCTCCAATTATTAAAACTTTTGGCTTCAATTACTTTGCTGTCATTTGTTGCTTGTAATCTGCTTGTACTTTTTTACCCCAAGCTACAACAGCATCTATTTGTGCTTGTGTTAAATTAGCTTCAGCATGTGTCCAAGTATAAGAATTTAAAGGCATTTCTTTCTTCTCTACCTCTTCATACAATTCATCCATTTTATGCTCTTTTCTTTTTAAAGAATATTCACTCCATTTCGAAAAGTCTAAATGTTTTTTACCATCTCTAATATGCTCATCTAACCAATAATTAACAGGAGTTATGTTATTATACCAAGGGTAATTTGTTTTTGCTGAATGGCAATCAAAACAAGTTGTTTTTAAAATTTGAGTGACTTCAGCTGGCGGATTTGTCTCTGCTATAAATGCATTAACAGTATCTAAATTTCCATCATTTTTCTCTGGTCCAAAAAACTGAGCTACTACTAAAGCAATTAATAAAACAACACCTATTTTTTTTAAAACTTTCATAAGTTAAACATTAAAATTGAATCTGTGTAAATCTACAAAATCCTCTTATTATTCTCTAAAAATATATGTATTTTTGTCGCTCACAATTTCTTAAACAATGAAATACGATATTATAGTTATTGGTTCAGGTCCTGGAGGATACATTTCTGCAATTAGAGCATCACAATTAGGTAAAAAAGTAGCAATTATTGAAAAATATAGCACTTTAGGTGGTACTTGTTTAAATGTAGGTTGTATACCTTCTAAAGCTTTATTAGACTCTTCTCATCATTTTTATGATGCAACTCATCATTTTGAAGAGCATGGTATTACTGTAGAGAAACCTTCTTTTGACTTTTCTAAAATGATTGAAAGAAAAGCAAATGTAGTTGAAACTACAACTGGAGGAATCAAATATCTGATGGATAAAAATAATATTGATGTTTATGAAGGTTTAGGTTCTTTTGAAGATGCTACTCACGTTAAAGTTTCTAAAAACGACGGTTCTTCAGAGGTTATAGAAGGTACCAATATTATTATTGCAACAGGTTCAAAACCTTCTACTTTACCTTTTATAGAGATTGATAAAGAAAGAATCATTACTTCTACAGAAGCTTTAAAGTTAAAAGAAGTACCAAAACACTTATTAGTAATTGGTGGTGGAGTTATTGGTTTAGAATTAGGTTCTGTTTATAAGAGATTAGGAGCAGAAGTTACTGTTATAGAATATGCTCCGAAAATTACGCCAACAATGGATGCTGATGTTTCTAAAGAACTACAAAAAGTTTTAAAGAAACAAGGTATGAAGTTTAATGTAAGTCATGGAGTTACAGCTGTAGAAAGAAATGGAGATGAAATAGTTGTAAAAGCAAACAATAAAAAAGGTGAAGAAGTTACGTTTACTGGAGATTATTGCTTAGTTTCTGTGGGAAGAAAAGCGTATACAGAAGGTTTAGGCTTAGATAAAGTTGGTGTAAAAGTAAATGAAAGAGGTCAAGTAGAAGTTAATGATCATTTACAGACAAACGTTTCTAATATTTATGCTATTGGTGATGTTGTAAAAGGTGCAATGTTAGCTCACAAAGCTGAAGAAGAAGGTGTTGTTGTTGCAGAATATTTAGCAGGTCAAAAACCACATATAGATTATAATTTAATTCCTGGTATTGTTTACACATGGCCAGAAGTAGCTGCAGTTGGTAAAACTGAACAAGAATTAAAAGATGCAAATGTAGCTTATAAGGCTGGTAAATTTTCAATGCGTGCTTTAGGAAGATCTAGAGCAAGTGGAGATATTGATGGTTTTGTAAAAGTTTTAGCAGATAAAAACACAGATGAAGTATTAGGAGTTCATATGGTTGGTGCTAGAGTTGCAGATTTAATTATGGAAGCAGCAGTAGCCATGGAGTATAGAGCTTCTGCTGAAGATTTAGCAAGAATTTGTCATGGACACCCAACGTATTCTGAAGCTGTAAAAGAAGCAGCTAAAGCAGCTTGGGATGGTAAGCCATTAAACGCATAAATAAAAACCAAAATAAAAAAACCTCACTATTGGTGAGGTTTTTTTGTTTCCAAAACTTTCAAGTATTTTTACAATTCTATGCAAAGAACCATTAAAACTTTTTTAGTTGAAGATGTTCAAAAATTTAAAGACCAGCTTTTGGTTTGGTCTCAACAATTTGAAACTGTTTTATGGTTAGATTCTAACAACTACAAACAACAATATACAAGTTTTGATGCAGCTTTAGCTGTTGAAGAATTCACTTCTATAAAAACAGATTATCTGAATGCTTTTGAGAAATTAAAAGAATATCAAAGTATTACTAAAGACTATATTTTTGGTTATTTATCTTATGATGTAAAAAATGATATAGAAGAACTTAATTCTAACAATTTTGACGGTTTAGACTTTGCTGATATTTATTTTTTTCAGCCACAAAAACTATTTTTTATCAAAGACAACGCTATTGAATTTCATTATTTAAAAATGGCAGATGATGAGATAGCAATTGATTTTGAAGCAATTTGTAAAACTGAGCTTGACGAAGTTTCTCTAACAGAAAAGAAAAAAAGACCTTTCGACTTTGCTCAAGGTGACAAAAACATCAAAATAAAACTTCGTATTCATAAAGATGAGTATTATTCTAAAGTGACTAAAGTTTTAGAACATATTAAAAGAGGTGATATTTATGAAGCCAACTTTTGTCAAGAATTTTATGCTGAAAATAGTACTATAGATCCTGTAAAAGTATATCAAGACTTAAATGAAATCTCTAAACCACCTTTTGCTACTTTTTTCAAAAATGACCATCAATATTTGTTAAGTGCTTCACCTGAAAGATATATTAGAAAAGAAGGCTCAAAAATAATTTCTCAACCTATAAAAGGAACTGCAAAACGTTTAAGAAGTAAGATTGACGATACTAAAATAGCATCAGATTTAGCAAGAGATATTAAAGAACGTTCAGAAAATGTAATGATTGTTGATTTGGTTAGAAACGACCTTTCAAAATCTGCTATAAAGGGAAGTGTAAAAGTAGAAGAATTATGCAAAGTATATTCTTTTAAGCAAGTACATCAAATGATTTCTACAGTCGTTTCTGAATTAAAGGATGACATTCATCCCATTCAAGTTTTAAAAGATACTTTTCCTATGGGAAGTATGACTGGAGCTCCAAAAGTATCTGCAATGAAAATCATAGAAAATTTAGAAGAAACCAAACGTGGTTTGTATTCTGGAACTGTTGGTTATTTTACTCCTGAAGGAGATTTTGACTTTAATGTAGTTATTAGAAGTATTTTATATAATTCAGAAAAAAAATATATTTCTTATTCTGTAGGAGGTGCAATTACAGCAAAATCTATCCCTGAAAAGGAATATGAAGAGTGTTTACTAAAAGCAAAAGCAATGAAATTTGTGCTCCAAAATTCTAAATAGCTATGATTAATAACAAAGAAGAAAAATTCCAATCTATCTTTAATAACTTAAAAGAAAAGCCTAATGAAATAAATATGTTTGGTGCATTTTTAAAAATGTATCCAGAAGATTGGAAACAACTAAAAATAAATTTCAGTAAATTTAACAGAAGCAAACAATTTGGGAAAACAATTCCTTTACCAAAACCAGAATCATCCTTAAAAAAAGAGATTAGAGTTTGGTTAAAAAATCAAAAAATATGACACATCAAGAATTTAACTTTAACTTTCATAATACATCTTTTTATGGTCAATATTGGGAAGCCAAGCAAACAGAGGGAGTTGTAGTTTTGGTTCATGGAATGGGCGAACATTCTAGTAGATACAAACATGTTGCAAAAAAATTAACTGATAATGATTTTTCTGTAGTTACTTTTGATCAGTTTGGTCATGGAAAAACAAAAGGAAAAAGAGGACATAACCCAAATTTTGAAGCTGTCTTAAATTCAGTGACGACAGTAATTGAAAAAGCAAAAAAGCTTTTTCCAAACAAACCTATTTTTCTTTATGGGCATTCTATGGGTGGTAATGTAGTTACAAACTATGTACTTAGAAAAGAGCACCAAATTAAAGGAGCTATTGCAACAAGTCCTTTTTTAAAATTAGCTTTTGATCCACCTGCAATAAAGTTATTTGTGGGTAAAATGTTAAAAAATATAGTACCTTCTTTAACTATGGGTAATGAGCTAGACCCAAATGCGCTATCAAGAAAAAAAGAAGAAGTAAAAAAATATATGGATGATGATTTAGTACATGCAAAAATTAGCCCTAATTATTCTATTAAATTTATAGAAACAGGAAATTGGGCCATTGAAAATGCATCAAAATTAAATACACCCATGTTATTTTTGCATGGAACTTCTGACAGTATTACAGATCATAAAGGCTCAGAAGAATTTGCAGAAAACACTCATAAAGCAGCTGTAAAATTATATAAAGATGGCTTTCATGAATTGCATAACGATTTATGTGCATCAGAAATGTTAGAAGATGTTGTAAATTGGTTAAAATCTCAATTGTAAATTCTGTACTTTTGAAGTAATAAATGCTTCAAAAATTTAAACAACATATCACTAAAGAATTTCCTTTTTTAAAGGATACTAAACTTTTACTTGCCATTTCTGGTGGTGTAGATTCTGTAGTTTTGTTTCATTTATTACACAAATTAAATTATGATGTTTCTTTAGCACATTGTAATTTTAAATTACGAGGTAAAGAAAGTGATTTAGATGAAGAATTTATTAAAAATTTAAATCAAATATCGTCTAATCAGATTTTTACAATAAGTTTTGATACAGAAAAATATGCTAAAGAGCATAAACTTTCTACACAAATTGCAGCAAGAGAGTTACGTTACAATTGGTTACAAAAATTAATAACAGAACATAAATTTGATTATGTTTTAACTGCTCATCATGCAGATGATAATTTAGAAACCTTTCTAATTCATTTAACTCGTGGTTCTGGGTTAGATGGTTTTACTGGAATTCCAAAAGTGAATGGAAACATTGTTCGTCCACTTTTAGCTTTTTCTAGAGAAGAAATTTTAAACTACGCAAAAGATTATGATTTAGAATGGAGAGAGGATGCAAGTAATGCTTCTAACAAATACATTCGAAATAAAATTAGACATCAAGTTTTACCAGTTTTAAAAGAAATTAACCCAAGTATCTTAGATTCTTTTGCTACAACTTTAGAGAATTTGCAAGAGAGTAAACAAATTATAGAAGATAGCATTGAAAATATAGCATCAGAAGTTCTTGAAAAGGAAGCTAATTTTATTAAAATAGATATTGAGAAAATTAAAGAACTTTCAAATTCGAAAGCATATTTGTATCAACTTTTAAAAACTTATCATTTTACAGAATGGAATGATGTATATGATCTTTTAAATGCACAATCAGGAAAACAAGTTTTTTCTAAAACGCATCGTTTGTTAAAAGATAGAAATGTACTGATTTTATCAAAAATAGATTTGTCAAACTCGATTGAAATGGCATTTCAAATAGAAGAGGAAATAACAGAAATTACAAATCCTATTCACTTAACATTTGAAGAAGTATTTGAAAAATCAACAGAAAACAAACAAACAATTTACGTTGATAAAGATTTGTTAAAGTATCCATTAATATTAAGAAAATGGGAAAAAGGCGACTATATTTATCCTTTAGGAATGCAAGGAAAAAAGAAACTAAGCAAGTATTTTAAAGATGAAAAATTCTCTTTAATAGATAAAGAAAATACTTGGCTACTTTGCAATGCAGAAAATCAAATTATGTGGATTGTAAATCATAGACAGGATAGACGTTTTGTAAAAAATAACAACTTAAAAATTAGTGTATTATCATGAAGAAATTCATCAATTTTTTAATTTTAATTGTAGCCTTTTCAGGTTTTTCTCAAACTGAAGAAAATCCTATTGAAATAAAAACTTCTGTAAAAAAAATATCTGAAACTGAATATGATATCATATTTAATGCTACTCTTTATAAAGGTTGGTATTTGTATTCTCAATACAACCCTGATGAAGCTTCTTTACCATTAGAAATTACAATTCCTGAAAGTGAAAATGGATATAAATTAGTTGGTAAAGCAGATGAAAAAGATACGTTTAAAAAGTATTCAGACGTTTGGGAAAAAGAAGAAATAGTTTTTAAAGACAAAGCCATAATTACGCAAAGAATTGAGTTAACTAATAAAGATATAACTACTATTAAATTAAACTTCTTTGGTCAAGTATGTGAAACTGCTTGTATAAATATAGATGAACTTTTTACTATTTCTCTTTCTGGTGCTATTATAAACAATGATATCTCAATTGATGAAAAAAGTAAAGAACTTTCTAAAAAGTTAAAGCTAGACTTAAAAAATACAGCATTATTAAAATCTTCTACAGAAGACGAGAATAATACTTCAAATGGTTTACTTAATATATTTTTATTAGGTTTTGTCGGAGGTCTTTTAGCTCTATTAACACCATGTGTTTTTCCTATGATTCCTCTAACTGTATCATTTTTTACAAAACAATCGAAAAACAAAAGTAAAGGTGTTTTTAATGCAATTCTTTATGGTTTCTTTATAGTACTTATTTATATTTTATTAAGTATTCCTTTTCACTTTTTAGATAATTTAGATCCAGAAATTTTAAATACCATCTCTACTAATGTTTGGCTAAATATTTTCTTTTTTGCAGTTTTAGTGTTTTTTGCTTTTTCTTTCTTTGGTTTTTACGAAATAACGTTACCTAGTTCTTGGGGAAATAAAATGGATAATGCTTCTTCAGTTGGAGGTATCATAGGAGTATTCTTTATGGCATTAACGCTAGCTATTGTTTCCTTTTCTTGTACAGGCCCTATTTTAGGTTCGTTATTAGCAGGTTCTTTAACTTCTGATGGTGGAGCAATACAACTTACAGCTGGTATGTCTGGTTTTGGGTTAGCATTAGCTTTGCCTTTTGCGTTATTTGCGTTATTCCCAAATTGGCTAAACTCTTTACCAAAATCTGGTGGATGGTTAAATACAACCAAAGTTGTTTTAGGTTTTTTAGAATTAGCATTAGCTTTTAAATTTTTATCTAATGCAGATTTAGTTGCTCATTGGGATTTATTGAAACGTGAAGTATTTATAGGTATTTGGGTTGTTGTTTTTATTGGCTTAGCACTGTATTTGTTTGCGAAAATTAAATTTCCACACGATTCACCAATTAAAAAATTATCATTTTCTAGAATTTCTTTTGGTTTTTTAACACTAGCTTTTGTGGTTTATATTTCACCAGGAGTTTTGAAAAATCCAACTTGGAATTTGAGTTTGCTAAGTGGGTTTCCTCCACCACAATTCTACAGTATTTATGAGCAAGAAAGTGATTGCCCTTTAGGTTTAGATTGTTATAAAGATTTTGATGAAGGTTTGGCAAAAGCAAAAGAAGTTAACAAACCAATATTATTAGATTTTACAGGTTGGGCTTGTGTTAATTGTAGAAAAATGGAAGAAAACGTATGGAGTGTTCCTAACGTTTATAAAACCCTTAAAAATGATTATATCTTAATTTCTTTATATGTAGATGATAATGAAAAAGAGTTACCAAAAAATCAACAATTTGATTTTTTAAAAGAAAATGGAAGAATAAAAAAGATTAAAACTGTTGGTGATAAATGGTCTACATTTCAAGTAATTAACTTTAAAAATGCATCTCAGCCTTATTATGTGCTATTAAGTCCTAATTTAGAAATATTAAATACAGCACAACAATACACAGATAAAGAAACTTATTATAGTTGGCTACAAAAAGGGTTGCAAAACTTCAAAAAATAAAACAAATTCAACACTTCTATTCAAATATTGAGTATTTCAAAAAAAGTGTGTCTAATTTATATCGATTTCGTATTTTTTTAAGCTATTATTCATAAAAACCTAGCTTTTTTATTTTTAGATTTTCGTAATTTCACACTATAAAATTGTGAGATTATGTCTGCATTACCAAAACTAACTTTATTTAACGATAACGTATTATCTAGATATCAAATATACAATAGCATATTTGTTACCTTACCTTTTGATACTATAAGAGATACTGGAGTTTTACTGCCTCTATTTCAAAAAATGTGTGAAAAAGGATTTGAAAAAGGAAAAAACCCTACAGAAATAGTAGAAACGTTTTTCAAAAAATATCAAGATAATCCAACAGAAAAAGAACAGATAGATTTACTTTTTCATTTTATAAAATATATAGAGCGTTTAGTTGTTTTGTTTGATGCTGTTGAAGATGCAGCTTTTCCTATTGTAAATAATATGGAAGGTTTTGGAACACTTCGTAATTCTAAAGAAACAGCTATTTTAAGTAATAAAAAAGAACAATTAAAAAAATATCTAGAAGAATTTAAAGTAAGAATTGTTCTTACTGCTCACCCAACACAATTTTATCCTGGTAGTGTTTTAGGTATTATTACAGACTTAGACAAAGCTATACAAAATGATGATTTATTACTGATTAAAAAATTATTAGCTCAATTAGGTAAAACTCCTTTTTACAAAAAGAAAAAACCAACACCTTTTGACGAAGCTGTAAGTTTAATTTGGTATTTAGAAAATGTTTTTTATGATTCTGTAAGTAACATATATAATTACATTCAAGATAATATTTACGATGGTAATCCTACAGAAAATGAAATCATAGATTTAGGTTTTTGGCCTGGTGGAGATAGAGATGGAAACCCTTTTGTAACTACACAAATCACTTTAGATGTAGCAGAAAAATTACGCCAATCTATTTTAAGAAGCTATTATGGAGATGTTAGAAAACTAAAAAGACGTTTTACTTTTACAGGTGTAGAAGAAATTTTAACAAGAATAGAAAAAAGACTATATAAGCACGTAGTTAGAAGTTATACTAAGGTAAATTTCTCTCAAAAAATTCTACTAAGTGAGTTAGAAAAAATTAGAGAAATTATTAAAAATGATCATAACTCTTTGTTTATTGAAGAGATAAATGATTTTATCAATAAAGTTAGAATTTTTGGTTTTCATTTTGCGAGCTTAGATATTAGACAAGATAGTAGAGTGCATCATAAAGCTTTTACGCAAATTGTAGATGATTTATTAGCTACTGGAGACACAACTTTTCCTAAAAATTATCACAACCTTTCAGCAGAAGAACAAATAGAACTTTTATCAACAATTAAAGGAGAAATTGATCCAGAGATACTTACAGATGAAATGTCTGTAAAAACCATTGAATCTATTTATGCATTAAAAACCATACAACAAAGAAATGGAGAACGTGGAGCTAATAGATACATCATTAGTAATAATCAAACAGCATTAAATGTAATGCAAACGTTTGCTATGTTAAATTTATGTGGTTTCGAAAATGAACTACCTGTAGATGTTATTCCGCTTTTTGAAACTGTAGATGATTTAGAAAATTCAGAAAGTGTAATGCGAACTTTATATTCTAATAGAGCTTATAGACACCATTTATCTAAAAGAAAGAACAAACAAACCATTATGTTAGGTTTTTCTGATGGTACTAAAGATGGTGGATATTTAATGGCAAATTGGGGTATTTTTAAAGCCAAAGAAGCTTTAACAAAAGTATCTAGAGAATTTGATATCGAAGTTATTTTCTTTGATGGTAGAGGAGGACCACCAGCAAGAGGAGGAGGAAAAACCCATCAGTTTTATGCTTCTTTAGGGCCAACAATTGAGGATAAAGAAATTCAGTTAACCATACAAGGACAAACTATTAGTTCTAATTTTGGAACAAAAAATTCTGCACAATATAATTTAGAACAACTACTTAGCTCTGGAATTAAGAATGAAGTTTTTACTAAAGATCAAATCAGTACAAAACACAGAAAATTAATTGAAGATTTAGCTTCTACAAGTTATCAAACTTATGTAGACTTTAAAAATCATCCTAAGTTTTTACCTTACTTAGAAAAAATGAGTACATTAAAGTACTATGCTAAAACTAATATTGGTAGTAGACCTAGTAAACGTTCTAATTCTGATACATTAGATTTTTCTCAATTAAGAGCAATCCCTTTTGTAGGTAGCTGGAGCCAACTAAAACAAAATGTACCAGGATTTTTTGGTGTGGGTACAGCCTTAAAGAAATACGAAGATTCAGGTAAATTCGATGAAATTGTAGATTTTTATAATGCATCAGATTTCTTTAAAACCTTGTTAGAAAATAGTATGATGAGTTTAACAAAATCTTTCTTTGGATTAACCTCTTATATGGCTGAAGATGAAGAATTTGGCGAATTCTGGAAACTAATTTACGAAGAATATAAAACTACAAAAAGATTACTTTTAAAGTTAACTGGTCATTCTACATTAATGGAGAATTATCCTGTTGGTAAAGCCTCAATAGAAATGAGAGAAAACATAGTGTTGCCTTTATTAACAATACAGCAATATGCACTTAAAAAAGTACAAGATTTACAAAAATCTGGAGGTAATGAAAAGGAAATCAAAGTGTTTGAAAAAATGGTAATGCGTTCTTTATTTGGTAATATTAACGCGAGTAGAAATTCGGCATAATTTAATTTTTTTCTTTATTTTTAAAGAAAAAAATATGCTTGTTAAAGTTTTTGGCTCTGCCGTTTTTGGTATAGAGGCTACAACAATTACTATTGAAGTTAATATAGATAAAGGTATAGGTTATCATTTGGTAGGTTTACCAGACAAAGCTGTTAGCGAGAGTTCATATAGAATATCTGCAGCTTTAAATAATAATAATTACAAACTTCCTGGTAAAAAAATCATTATTAATATGGCGCCTGCAGACATTCGTAAAGAAGGTGCTGCTTATGATTTAAGTTTGGCTATAGGTATTTTAGCTGCTTCTAATCAAATACAATCTAAAAACATAGAAGATTATATAATTATGGGAGAGCTATCTTTAGATGGTAGTTTACAACCCATAAAAGGTGCTTTACCTATTGCCATAAAAGCTAGAGAAGAAGGTTTTAAACATTTTATTTTACCCAAAGAAAATGCCAAAGAAGCAGCTATTGTAAATGATTTAGAAATTCTTGGTGTAGACAATATTTTAGAGGTAATTCATCATTTTAATAATGAAAGAAAAATTGAACCTACTATAATTGACACAAGAGCCGAGTTTTATAAAAATTTAGATTTCCCAGAGTTTGATTTTTCTGATGTTAAAGGACAAGAATCTATAAAACGTTGTATGGAAATTGCAGCTGCTGGTGGACATAACATTATTTTAATTGGTCCTCCAGGAGCAGGTAAAACTATGTTAGCCAAAAGATTGCCTTCTATTTTGCCACCCATGACTTTGCGTGAAGCGTTAGAAACTACCAAAATTCATTCTGTTGTTGGTAAAACCAAAGACAATGGTTTAATGGTTCAACGTCCTTTTAGAAGTCCTCATCACACAATTTCTGATGTTGCACTTGTTGGAGGTGGACAATACCCACAACCAGGAGAAATCTCTTTATCTCATAATGGTGTTTTATTTTTAGATGAATTACCCGAATTTAAACGTACTGTTTTAGAAGTTATGCGTCAACCTTTAGAAGATAGAGAGGTCACAATTTCTAGAGCAAGATTTACAGTAACGTATCCAAGTTCTTTTATGTTAGTTGCTAGTATGAACCCTAGTCCAAGTGGATTTTTTAATGACCCAAATTCTCCTATGACCTCTTCACCTCAAGAAATGCAACGTTATTTAAGTAAGATTTCTGGACCATTATTAGATAGAATTGATATTCATATTGAAGTAACACCTGTTCCTTTTGATAAGTTATCAGAAGAAAGAAAAGGAGAATCTTCTGTAGAAATAAGAAAGCGAGTTACTGCTGCTAGAGAAATACAAACCGAACGTTTTGCTGCTTATGAAAACTTGCATTACAATGCACAGATGCAAGTAAAACAAATTCGTACATTTTGTAAATTATCAGAAGAAAGTAAAACGTTGCTAAAAACTGCCATGGAAAAACTAAACCTATCTGCTAGAGCTTATGATAGAATCTTAAAAGTGGCTAGAACTATTGCTGATTTGGCAAACTCAAAAGAAATTTCTCCTGATCATATTGCAGAAGCCATACAATATAGAAGTTTAGATAGAGAGGGTTGGTTGGGTTAACTTTTAGATTTTCCAATCGTTAACAACTCTTTCCATTGAGTTGTAAACCTAGGGCTTCTGTGTTCTTTTATAAGAGCCCATTGTTTTTCACGATTACCAACTGTAGCTAACTTTACGCAGTTTTTGCCAAACTTACTATTTAATTCATCTATAACTTTAGTAAGTTTAGAAGATTCACTTTTTTTAGGTTGATAAAATAAATTCGTTTGGATATCTGTATCTGGCACCAAGCCAAATAACTGTACCCCTACTTTTTTATAACGATAACCTGGTTTGTAAATTTTTTGTAATCCTTTTAAAGCTTCTTGGGTTAATTTAATAGTGCTATTTGTAGGTATGTCTAGCGTAATCACAATTTTATTTCTGTATTGTTTATCTGTATTACTAAACGAATTGGTATGTAAAAAAACCTCTAAATAGCTTGCTGCTGAGTTTTGCTGACGTAATAAATCTGCAACCTCTGCTACATAATAACTAGTAGCTTCTTCAATTAAACCATAATCTTCTAACTTATAGCCAAAAGATTTTGCTGTTCCTATTCCTTTTTTCTTGTCTACTTTTATGGTCATTTCATGACAAGGAAAATTATTTAATTCTCTCCACAAACGCTCACCTACAACTGTCATTTCTTTACGAACCCAAGCTAAAGGTACTTTTGTAAAATCGTAAGCGCTTTTTGCTCCTGTTTTTTCTACACGAATTTTGTGCTGTCTCCCAATTCCCCAAATATCTTTTAACGAAAAATACTTTAGCATTGCTATTCTTTTTTCTTCGTTTTCTACAACATAAACACCATTATTTTCAGCAACTTTTTTGGCAAATTTGTTCGCCATTTTAGAAAGCGATTTTGTTTTGGCAACTCCTACTCCAACAGGAATACCTGTGTTTTTGTGTACACGATCTTTTATTTCGTTAGCAATAGCATCTAGTTCAGAAATAGAATAATGAGATAAATCTACAAAGCTTTCGTCTATACTATATTCTTCTACATTTTGCGAAAATTCTCGCAAAGTATCCATAACTCTTTGAGACATATCTGCATACAAGGTATAATTTGATGAGAAACACGTAACATTATTTGCTTTTAAAACTTCTTTAATTTTAAAAACAGGCTCAAACATTGGAATATGCGTTAATGCTTTTGCTTCTTTATTGGCTGCAATTACACAACCATCATTATTACTTAACACAACAACAGGCTTATTCTGTAAATCTGGTCTAAATACCTGCTCACAAGAGGCGTAAAAACTATTACAATCTACTAAAGCAATCATAAGGTAGATTTTATAATGTAAGTAATAACACCCCAAAGCTGAATTTCTTCTTTTGAGTCTTTATCGATTCTAGTGATTTCGAAAGCGCCTTCTTTGGTAATGACTGCTAATTGATTTTGTTTTGGTGTAAGTGATTTGTCAATGATTAAAACATCATCTTTTAAAATTTGAAATTCAGAAAAACTATCATCAATAACACGCACATAAAATGTAGAAGAAGGGTTGTTGATGAGTGCATCATTTAAATCGATTCGAGGTTCTGTATAATGTGTTGCAGGACTAGAAAAACCAGTCTGACTGGGTCGTTTTACTCGATAACTTTTCTTCGATTTTTCTACTAAGTTTGCTTTGCCTGATTCCACACATTAAAATTAATGCAAAAAGGAATACGCAATTGTTAATTTTTAGAAATTAATTAACAAATTTCAGGTTTTTTGAGAATCAATAATTTACAAAAAGAGGTTAAAAAAATAACGGAATTATAAATTGATAATACAGAATTAGTAGACCAACAGCAATTACATTTAAGACAACACCTGCTTTAACCATTTGGTTTACTTTTACATAACCACTCGCAAAAACAATAGCATTTGGTGGAGTTGCCATTGGCAACATAAACGCACAACTACTAGCCATAGTTACAGGGATTAATAAGTTTAGAATAGGTATGTTTAGCCCTATTGCAATACCTGCAACTACAGGAGCTAAAACAGCAACTAAAGCCACATTACTCATTAACTCTGTCATAAACAACATCAATACAATTAGTAATGAAACTGTTGCTAAAATATTAAACTCACCAGCTGCAATAGTATCTGTAATTAATGCTACTAAACCAGAAGAAGCCATACCTTTTGCGAGTGCTAAACCACCTCCAAAAAGCAGTAAAATTCCCCAAGCTAATTTGCTAGTATCATTCCATTCTAAAACAAAATTTCCTTTTTTAAAATTTAGTGGAATCGCAAATAACGAAACTGCACCTATTAAACTGATAATAGTATCAGACAATTTTAATGTAGGAAAAATACTATTGATTAATGTTCTTGTAATCCATAAAAAAACAGTGATTGCAAAAATGGTTAATACTCTTTTTTCTTGTTTTGATATTTTACCCAATTTCAAAATTTCTTCATCAATTAAATTAGCAGATGATGTAAACAAAATTCCTTTACAAGGAAACATCCATTTTACCAATACAAAATAAACTGCTGCTATCATTAAGATAGAAAATGGCAAGCCAAAACTCATCCAAGTAACAAAAGAAATTTGGATGTTATATTGATTCTCTAACAAGCCTATTAAAACTGAATTTGGTGGTGTACCAATAACTGTAGCAATTCCTCCAGCATTTGCAGCAAAAGCAATACCTAGCATTATACTTAGGGCAAAATTTTTATCACCTTTAGTAAACCCATCTTTATCATCAATTAATAGTTTAATTACTGATATTGCAATAGGTAGCATTACAACTGTACTTGCTGTATTGCTAATCCACATACTCATAAAAGCAGTAGCTAGCATAAAACCTAACACTACTTTCTCTGGAGTTGTACCTGTTAATTTTACAATTGTTAAGGCAATTCTTCTATGTAGATTTACTTTTTCTAAAGCCAAAGCAAGTACAAAGCCTCCAAAGAATAAAAAGATGATGGGACTACCATAATTAGCACCAACATCTGCAATAGGCATCACTTTTAATAATGGAAATAAAATAAGTGGTAATAATGCTGTAACAGCAATATGAACAGTTTCTGTAATCCACCAAATTACCATCCAAACAGCAACTGCAATTACTGCATCACCTGTTTCTGAAACCAAGGTTATTGGTAAAAATTGAATGATAAAAAATAATAACGGCCCCAAAATAAGACCTATTTTTTTGGATAGTAGCATTAGTAAGCTTTGTGCTAAAATAAAAAAAACCTCTCAAAATTGAGAGGTTTTTTAATATCTAAAAATACATTCTTAGTATCTATAGTGTTCTGGTTTAAATGGCCCTTCTACAGTAACACCAATGTATTCTGCTTGGTCATTACGTAATTCTGTTAACTCAACACCTATTTTTTCTAAGTGTAATTTTGCTACTTTTTCGTCTAAATGTTTAGGTAACATGTACACTTTATTTTCATAAGCATCTGCATTATTCCACAATTCAATTTGTGCTAAAGTTTGGTTTGTAAATGAGTTAGACATTACAAAACTTGGATGACCAGTTGCACATCCTAAGTTTACTAAACGACCTTCAGCTAAAATAATAATGTCTTTACCATCAATCGTATATTTATCTACTTGAGGCTTAATTTCTACTTTAGTATCACCATAGTTTTTGTTTAACCAAGCAATGTCTAATTCGTTATCAAAATGCCCAATATTACAGATTATGGTTTTGTCTTTTACACCTTTAAAATGTTCTGCAGTAACTATATCTTTATTACCTGTTGTTGTAATAATAATATCTGCATTACCCATAACAGTTTCTAAACGTTTTACTTCAAAACCATCCATAGCTGCTTGTAAAGCACAAATAGGGTCGATTTCTGTTACTGTTACTATAGAACCTGCACCTTTAAAAGAAGCAGCTGTACCTTTACCAACATCTCCATAACCACAAACCACAACTCTTTTACCTGCTAACATAATGTCTGTTGCTCTACGAATTGCATCTACAGCAGATTCTTTACAACCGTATTTGTTATCAAATTTTGATTTCGTTACAGAATCGTTAATGTTGATAGCTGGCATAGGTAATGTTCCGTTTTTAACACGCTCATATAATCTATGCACTCCTGTTGTAGTTTCTTCAGATAAACCATTGATGCCATCTGCTAATTCTGGATATTTATCTAACACCATATTTGTTAAATCTCCTCCATCATCTAAAATCATATTTAATGGTTTACGATCTTCACCAAAGAATAATGTTTGCTCTATACACCAATCAAATTCTTCTTCATTCATCCCTTTCCAAGCATAAACAGGAGTACCTGTAGCAGCAATTGCAGCAGCAGCTTGGTCTTGTGTAGAAAAAATATTACAAGAACTCCAAGTAACTTCTGCACCTAAAGCTTGTAGTGTTTCTATTAATACAGCAGTTTGTATAGTCATGTGTAAACAACCTGCAATTCTTGCCCCTTTTAAAGGTTGTGCATCTGCATACTCTTCTCTTAAACTCATTAATCCTGGCATTTCTGCTTCTGCCAATTCAATTTCTTTTCTACCCCAATCTGCCAAAGAAATATCTTTAACTTTAAATGGTACGTAAGCTGTTTTTGTGCTCATATTATGTATATTTATTGTCTAATTTTTGCGATTGCAAAGTTACGATATCCTTTTTAAAAATTATGGCTCTTTACAAAACATTAACTATCAGCTCAGAAACTAAAGTTTTTATTTGGAAAATTGAAGAATCTATTGATGAATTAAAGGCTGGGATTACACTAACAACAAATAGTGAGGCTCGATTAAATTCGATGAAGTCTGAATTACATCAAAAAGGATTTTTAAGCATAAGACACTTATTAAAAGAGATCAATTTAAATGATGCTGATTTAGAATATGATGAATTTGGAAAACCTCATTTAAAAGAAGGTTATATTTCTATTACACATTCTTTTAATTTTACAGCTATTATACACTCAACAGATAAAGTTGTAGGCATAGATATTGAAAAACAGCGTGATAAAATTTTAAAAATTGCACATAAATTTACACCTATTGAAGAATATAAAACCATTGCAAATGTAGACGCTTTAATAGCTAAACTCACCATTGTTTGGGGCGCAAAAGAAAGTTTATATAAAATTTACGGAAAAAAGAAACTCTTATTTTTACATCATATTTATATAGAAGATTTTAAGTTTGACGACAGCAAAACAACTGGAGAAATTCGTTTTAATGGAGAACAAAACTCTTATGATATAGAGTTTTTAGAATTTGAAGGCTTTACTTGTGTTTACGCATTTTAAAAAACAATAAATGAAACATAGAAAAAAACTACTATTTATTACTATTTCTATAACATTAATAGCTACTTTTTTGCTAATAAGCAGCCCTACAGTTTTACTTTATAATTTAGCATCAAGTTATAATTTTCCTGCTGGCACATTAATAACTTGGTTTGGTTTTATGGGTTTATCTTTAAGTGTATATTTAAGTGTTGCTAATTTGCGTAATCCAAAAAACAGATTTAATAAACTTTTAAGTTATCAAATTAAAACTACTATTGTTATTGCTGCACTTTGGGTGGTTATCTCGTATTTATTAGCTGGTAAATTGTCTTTTACATTTACAGATAAAGTTGAATTTCAAGGAGGTCAATTAGCGATGAAGATATTTTGGACAATAAACTATGCATTAGTTATTATTCCAATATTAGTGCTTTTATGCTACTGGATTTTAAATAAAATTAAATTTTAATGTCAGAAATTTTCAATTTCTTTTTTGGTCAATATCAAGGTTATTCAACTGTAGATATTATCTTAGAAATTATTGCAGTAATTTTTGGTTTTTTATCTGTTTGGTTTTCAAAACAAAATAAAATTTGGGTATTTCCAACTGGAATGATTAGCACCTCAATTTTTGTATATCTTCTTCTAAAATGGGAACTTTTAGGAGATATGATGATTAACGCCTACTATTTTATAATGAGTATTTATGGTTGGTATATTTGGACACGTAAAGTAGACGAAACGCATGTTACACCAATTTCTACGACTAGCTTAAAAGAGAAAAAAACAGCATTTCTAATTTTTATTGCAACCTTAGTTTTTGTGTATGTTGTGTACAATTATTTTGATAAATGGACCTCTTGGGTTGCTTATGTAGATACTATTACCACAGCTATTTTCTTTGTAGGCATGTGGTTAATGGCAAAACGTAAAATAGAAAATTGGCTGTTTTGGATTATAGGAAACATCATTTCTGTACCTTTATATTTTTACAAAGGATTTACATTTACTAGTTTTCAATATTTAGGATTTACATTTATTGCCATATTTGGTTACTTAGCATGGAAAAAAAGCTTACACAAGACCCAATTAATATCGTAAAAGTTGTTTTATTTGGCCCAGAATCTTCTGGAAAAACAACACTTTCTCGTCAATTAGCAAGACATTATAATACTGTTTGGGCACCTGAGTATGCTAGAAAATATCTTCAAAAAAAATGGAACAACGAACGTAAAACTTGTGAACTAGAAGATATTTTACCAATTGCAATTGGTCAAATGAAACTAGAAAATAAATTAGCTAAAAAAGCAGATAAAATCTTGATTTGTGATACAGATCTATTAGAAACTAAGGTGTATTCTGAAGAATTTTATGAGGGTTTTGCAGATGATACTCTTAAAAAAGCAGCTAAAGAAAATAACTATGATTTATATTTATTAACCTATATAGATACTCCTTGGGAAGCAGATGATTTAAGAGATAGACCAGAACAACGTTTAGAAATGTTTAATGCTTTTGAAAAAGCATTACAAGAAAATAACAAGAATTACTTGTTACTAAAAGGAGATAAAAAAACACGTTTGCAAAATGCTATAAAGGCTATTGATAAGATTCTTTATCAAAAAGAGAATTTACATAACTTTTCAGATTCTTTATACAATATAAATGTTCGTTTAGAAGAGTAATTATGAATTCAAAAGACATCATAAACGAACTAAGTTTTAAAGCCATTAGAAGTTCTGGAGCTGGAGGACAACATGTAAACAAAACCTCTTCTAAAATAGAATTGACTTTTGATTTAGAAAACTCAAATGCGTTAAGTAAAAAAGAAAAAGAAAGGCTAAAAGAGAAACTATCTTCTAAACTAACAAACGAAAATATATTAATTCTATTCTGTGAAGAAACAAGATCTCAGCACAGAAATAAAGAAATTGCAATAAAACGTTTTTTAGAAACTATAAAGAAAGGATTAACCAAACCAAAAATTAGAAAAGAAACAAAACCTTCTAAAGCTTCTATTCAAAAAAGATTAGAAAAAAAGCAAAATAATTCAATTAAAAAAGCATTAAGAAAGAAACCAAATTTAGACTAACCTTTTATTTTTTCTAAATATTCTGCCATTTTTTGATGAACAACATTAACACCTTTTAATGGTCTTATCATTACTTTAATTTCTTTTAACTTACCATCTTTGGTAAATTGTAACATGTCTACACCATTTACAGAAAGACCATTAATTTCAGTTTCAAATTCTAGAATTGCATTTTGTTTATCTACAACTTCTCTTACATATTTAAAGCTATCATTTGCAATAATTTCTGCTGCTGCTTGTAAATACATAGTTACCATAAATTTCCCTTTTATAGGTTTAAATACAACAGGTGAGTATAAAGTAGCATTATCTGAAATAAAACTATTTAATTCATGAATATTTCTTTCATTTACAAACTTATGCCACGTATCTAATCCTACTAAATTTTGCATTTAATTATTTTTGGTGTATTTGTAAAGCTACAAAAAAATACGATTGTTATTTTGTAATTCAATTTTCCAATTTACCTTTGCATTGTTCTCATAAAGGGGTGCTATTATCAGTATTCAGTAATCAGTATTCAGTAATCAGTATTTCACTGCTAACTGAAAACTGTAGACTGCCAACTGAAAATCGGCTGAGATCATACCCAATGAACCTAGAACAGGTAATGCTGTTTAGGGATATTTAAAAAGTCATTATGTAATGACACTAATTATTCAATAATAATCACAAGAATAATTACCTCTTTTTATTCGTTTTAATTTTTTAAAATGAAAAAAATACCCATTTTTTTATTCTTGTTTGCAAGTATACTTGTAAACGCCCAACAGTTTAAACTTTCTGGTAAAGTTGTTGATGAAAACAACAATCCTTTACCTAATGCTAGTCTTGTAATTAAAGAAAATAAACAAGGCAAAACAACTAATTTTGAGGGGGAATTTGCTATGACTCTAAGAAAAGGAAATTACACAATTAGAGTATCTTTTTTAGGATACAAAACAGAAAGTAAAGAAGTATCATTAACAAAAGACACTTTCATTAATTTTGAGTTATCACCTAACGAAACTTTATTAGATGAAGTTTTAGTATCTGCAGTTCGTGTAAATGCAGATATTCCTGTAACGTTTTCTAACTTATCTAAAAAAGAGATTGCAAAACGTAATTTAGGTCAAGACATCCCTATTTTAATGAACTATTTACCAAACGTTATTTCATCTTCTGATGCAGGAGCAGGAGTTGGGTATACGTATATGAATGTTCGTGGTTCTAATAGTGAACGTATTAATGTTACTATAAATGGTATTCCTTATAATGATGCAGAAAGTCAAGGTACATTTTGGGTGAATTTAGGAGACTTTGCTTCTTCTACTCAAAACTTGCAATTACAAAGAGGTGTAGGAACATCTACAAATGGTTCTGGAGCTTTTGGTGCCAGTTTAAACATCTTAACAGATGCAGTTTCTGAAGAAGCTTATGGAGAAATACAAAACTCTTTTGGTTCTTTTGGCACCAGAAAACACACTGTAAAATTTAGTACGGGTAAATTAAATGAGCATTTTGAAATTGCAGGTCGTTTATCTAATATTTATTCAGATGGTTATGTAGACAGAGCATTTGCAGATTTAAAATCATACTATTTACAAGGTTCTTATACAGACGAAAATACCTTAATTAAAGCGATTACTTTTGGAGGAACTGAAAGAACTTACCAAGCTTGGTTTGGATTAGATGCTACTCAATTAGAACAAGACAGAAGACAAAATCCATATACGTATGAAAATGAAGTAGATGATTACAAACAAGATCACTATCAATTGCATTGGAATGAAAAATGGACAGACAAATGGTCTACTAATTTAGGATTAAATTATACAAAAGGAGCTGGATTCTTTGAGCAGTTTAAAGAAGATGAATCTGCTGCTGATTTTAATAATTTAATTGTTGATGGCACAGATGTAATTGTAAGACGTTGGTTAGATAATGATTATTATGTATTTAATTTTAATGCAAATTATAAAACAGACAAGATTAATTTAATTACAGGAATCTCTTATTCTAATTATACAGGAGATCATTTTGGAGAAGTAATTTGGGGAGAAGATTTAGCCCCAAATGTATCTATAAGAGACCGTTATTATTTTTCTGACGCAACTAAAAATGACTTTTCTGTTTTTGCCAAAGCAAATTTTGATATTTCAGAAAAACTATCTGGTTATTTAGATTTACAAGGTAGGTTTGTAAGTTACAAAACTAAAGGTTTAACTTCTGATAGAGCACCCATAGATGTTGATACTAACTTCGATTTCTTTAACCCTAAATTTGGTTTTACATATACTTTAAATCAAAATAATAATTTATATGCTTCTTTTGCAGTGGCAAATAGAGAACCCAATAGAAATGATTTTGAAGGAGGTGTTTCTACTGCAGAAACTTTATTCGATTATGAATTGGGTTGGCGTTTACAAAAAGAAAACGTTAAATTAAATACTAATATTTATTATATGGATTATGATAACCAATTAGTATTAACAGGTGCTATTGATGATGTTGGCCAACCAGTAAGAGCAACTTCTGGTAGTAGTTATAGATTAGGTTTAGAAATTGATGCTGATATTACCCTATCTGATAAATTTTCTGTGAGACCTAATGCTGCATTTAGTATTAATAAAAACAGAGATTTTTATTTAATAAGAGATGGTAATCAGGTTCCTGTTCTATTAGGAGACACAGATTTATCTTTTTCACCAAGTACTGTTTTAGGAAACATTTTAACTTATAATGCTACAGAAAACTTACAAATTTCTTTTCTTTCTAAATTTGTTGGAGAACAGTTTATGAGTAATTTTAGTAGTGCAATTTCTACTAATGATGTGTTAGATAGTTACTTTACAAGCGATTTAAATATTGTATATCAAATTAATACAAACAAAATTTTTAAATCAATTACCCTAACAGCTTTAGTTAATAATATTTTTAATGCAAAGTATGTTGATAGAGGATACTATTACATTTTTGATGACACTTGGTCTAATCCTGGAGTTACAAGAACTGTTGATGGTGCAGGATATTATCCGCAAGCAACAAGAAACTTCTTATTAGGAGCAACTTTAAGATTTTAATTCAAAAAAGGGGAGCAATTTGCTCCCCTTTTTTATATTAAATAATCTTTTAAGATTGATTCTCTTCTACAGTTTCTTTTAATTCTTCTCTTAAATCGTCAAATTCGTTTGAAAGATTTTCCCAATTTTTTCTAATTTTTGTTGTAGATGAATATCTTTGATCTACTAGAATAGAAAATTTTTCTTCTATCTCCTCTATCTCTATTAAAGCTTTATCAGTTTTTAACCAATCAGGTATACTTTCATCCATTCCTAAAATAGATTCACTTAATAAGTTCATTCTTGTAATTGAGGTATTAAAATCTAAGCTTTCAATTTCGTGTAATCTTATGTTCGAAATATTAAAATCATTCCAATTACTAAAAGAATAAGTTCCATAGTAATCTTTTTTAACTAGTAAACTTTTATCGTTTTTTAAGTCTATTACATCAATATTATCATTATCTGTAAAGTTATTTTCTTTTCTTAGATTACAAGAAATCATTGTTATTAAAACTGTCATCAATATAAATTTCATCGTTTTCATTATTCCTGCTTTTAGTATTCAATTTAAAATTACAAGAATAAATCACACTTTTTTGACGCTTAAACATCAAATCTTAACTCATACAAAAACTTATAAAAAATGACAAAATTGAGCTCATTTTAATAGTTTTTTGAATAAATATGGTTATTTTTTAGCAAAAACGGGTTATTTTTTGTAATTTCGCATTCGATGAAAAATTCTTCAATTTATCAAAAAAGAAATATGAGAATCTATAATTTTGAATTCTCTGTTTTCAAAAACCAGTCAGATAAATTTATACCACCAGCTTTCTAGTTGATATTACAGTAATCTACTTCTGTAAAAGAATTTCTACATTTTAAAATAATAATGAAATGATAAGAGCATACCTATGAGTTATGTTCTAAAATAAATGATGATGAAAATAATTGAATTTAAAAGACAAACTAAAAACAAAAAATATTATTCTCAAAAAATGGGAATGCTAAATACAAAAGTAACTTCTATTAAAAAGTATGTTTTAGGTATACCAGTAAAAACATTACATACTTATAGAGAAACGTATTATGGTCAAATAAAAAACTGTGAAGACTGTAAATTATATGCTTAAAATAATTCTTTAAAACCTGCAAAATATATGAGACAACTTAAAATTACAAAACAAGTAACCAACAGAGATACTAAATCTTTAGAAAAATACTTTCAAGAAGTAAGTAAAATAGATTTAATTACAGCAGATGAAGAAGTTGAATTGGCTGTTAGAATTAAAGCTGGAGATAAAAGAGCTTTAGATAAATTGGTGAAAGCAAATTTACGTTTTGTAGTTTCTGTTGCTAAACAATATCAAAATCAAGGATTAAAATTATCAGATTTAATAAATGAAGGTAATTTAGGCTTAGTAAAAGCTGCCAAACGTTTTGATGAAACAAGAGGTTTTAAATTTATTTCTTATGCTGTTTGGTGGATTCGTCAATCTATTTTACAAGCGCTTGCAGAACAATCTAGAATTGTACGTTTACCATTAAATAAAATTGGCTCTATAAGTAAAATTAACAAAGTTTATGCAAGGTTAGAACAACAAAAAGAACGTGTACCCACTTATGTAGAAATAGCAAATGAGTTAGATACTACTGTTAGAGATGTTAAAACTAGTATGAAGAATTCAGGTAGACATTTATCTATGGATGCCCCTTTTAAAGAAGGTGAAGATTCTAATCTTTATAATGTTTTACAGTCTAATGAAACACCAACACCAGATAGTGAAATGATTAAAAATGGTTTAAAGATTGAGATTGATAGAGCTTTACAATCTTTAAGCTATAAAGAAGCCAAAGTAATTAAAATGTTTTATGGTATAGGTAGAAAAACTTCTTGTTCTTTAGCTGAAATTGGTGAAGAATTCGATTTAACAAGAGAACGTGTTAGACAAGTGAAACAAAGAGCTATAAGACGATTACAGTCTAAATCTAGAAATCAAGTTTTAAAATATTATTTAGGATAAACTAAAAAAAAGTAGCTATTAAATAGCTGCTTTTTTTTAGTTATCAATTTTACCAACTGCACAACTAATAAAAGATTTTGCTTTGTGCAATACTGTATTTTTATCACCAATTTCTGGGTAACCCAATTTAGATAATTTAATTTTAACCTCTTTTAAATTATTTTTGGTGCTTGTAATACTAACTGAAGATTCTTCTAAATTTACATCTACGTTTTCAACACCACCTATTGCTAAAATTCCTTTTTTAATTGTAGCTGCACATCCACCACATTTTAAATTTTCTATTTGTAATGTAGTTTTCATAATATTTAGTTTTCTTTTATCCATTGGCTATAACCACCAATAACATTTACAACTTTAAACCCTTTATTTTTTAGTAAAATAGCGGCTTTACCACTTCTGTTTCCACTTCTACAATATAAATATACAGGTTTGTTTTTATCTAATTTATTTACTGCTTTTTCAGTGAAATCTTTATCAAAATAATTTACAAATAGTGCTTTTTCTATAGCACCATTTTTAACTTCTTCTGGTGTTCTTACATCTAATAATTGTATATCTTTTTTTAATAAATCTTTTAACTCTAAAGTAGTAATAGAATTTATTTCAGTATTCTGAGAATTACAATTAACAAATAATAAAAAAGTTAAAAAGAAACAAAAAACAGTTTTCATCTTTTTATTTTAAAGTTGATGGGCAAACTGCTTCAGTTCTTTTAATACCCGTTTTTTTAATTGCTCCATAACCTCCAGCAACATCAATAACATTATGAAATCCTCTTGCTTTTAAAATTGAAGCTGCTATAACAGATCTGTAACCACCTGCACAATGCACATAAAAATCTTTACTTTTTGGGAATTCTGTTATGTGATCATTTAAAAAATCTAAAGGCGTACTAGTTGCAATTTCAATATGTTCGCTTGTAAATTCTCCTGGTTTTCTAACATCAAAAACCAAGGCATCTTCTTTAATTTTTTCTTCTAGAGTTTGTGCAGAAACTGATTCTAAAGTATCTATTTCTTTCCCTGAACTTTTCCAAGCTTCAAAACTACCTTCTAAATATCCTAATACATTATCAAAACCAACTCTAGATAATCTTGTTATGGTATGTTCTTCTTTTCCTTCTGGAGTAACTAACAAAATAGGTTGTTTAATATCTTTAATTAAAGCTCCAACCCAAGGAGCAAAAGTACCTCCTAATCCAATAAATATAGATTGAGGTATAAAGCCTTTAATGAATTCTGATTGATGACGTACATCTAAAATAACAGCCTCAGTTTCATTTGCTAATAATTCGAACTCTTTTGGAGAAAGTGGTTTAGTGCTTTGTTTTATAACATCTACCACATCTTGATATCCTTCTTTATTTAATTTTACATTTAAAGGGAAATAAGCAGGAGGAGGCAATAAACCATCTGTAACTTCTTTTATGAATTCTTCTTTGGTCATATTAGCTCTTAAAGCATAATTTGTTTCTTTTTGATTACCAATTGTACCTACAGTTTCTTTACTTAAATTTTTACCACAAGCAGAACCAGCACCATGAGCAGGATAAACAATTACATCGTCTGCTAAAGGCATTATTTTAGTTCGTAAACTATCAAATAAAAAACCTGCTAAATCTTCTTGAGTTAGGTCTCCTTTTTGTGCTAAATCTGGTCTACCAACATCACCTAAAAATAAAGTGTCTCCACTAAAAAGTGCATGATCTTTTCCTTTTTCATCTTTTAACAAGTAACAAGTACTTTCCATAGTATGACCTGGAGTATGTAGAACTTTAATAGTAATATTACCAACATTAAAAACTTGATTGTCTTCTGCAATAAGAGCATCAAAATTAGTTTTAGCTGTTGGCCCATAAACAATTTTAGCTCCTGTTTTTTCAGCTAAAGTAACATGACCACTAACAAAGTCTGCATGAAAATGGGTTTCGAAGATGTACTTAACTTTTGCATTATTCTTTTCTGCTTTATCAATATAATCTTGTACTTCTCTTAAAGGATCTATTATAGCAACTTCTCCATTACTTTCTATATAATAAGCTCCTTGTGCTAAACAACCTGTATAAATCTGTTCTATAACCATAATAATATAATTCTAAATATTTAAAATTACCATAAAGCAATACTACTTTAAATGATAATTATCATTCTATTAATTTACTTCATCATAATATGCTTGATGAATGTATTTTGCATATTTTTCTTGATGTTTTCTATCTCCAGTTTTGTAAAATCTTACTGCCTGATTTGCCCTCATGAAAAAATGGTTCAAATCTATCACCTTAAGTAAGCCTCCTCTAAATAATGAATCTCTAACAGGGCCTTTCACTCCTGCAAAATAAAATTTAACATCTTTCTTTTGATAAAATTTTATTCGCTCTTTTAGCATTTCTACTCCTGTACTATCTATTCTGTTAATACTTTCTGCATCTAATACTATCAATTTTAATGCCTTCCCTTTTTTGGCTGCCATTTCGTCTAAATTGTCTCTAAAATAACTCGCATTTGCATAAAATAATTGAGCATCAAATCGTAAGACTAGAATATCATCTTCTAAAATAACTTCTTCAAACCTATTTTTATTTCTATAAAAGTTAGAATTTGGTACTTTACCTAGTTCTGTAACATATGGTCTAGAAGTTCTAAAAATTAGAATTATTAATGATAAACCAACCCCAACTATTATCCCATATTCTATTCCAAAAATTAAAGTAGAAACAAAAGTTGCTATTAATAACCAAAAATCTAGATTGTTAGCTTTCCATAAAAAAGTAGCTTCTTTAAAATTTATCAATCCAAAAACAGCTACAATAATAATTGCTGCAAGAACTGTTTTAGGTAAATGATAAAATAATGGCGTTAAAAAAAGTAAGGTGAAAATTACCATTGCAACAGAAATTAAAGCAGACATTCCTGTTTTACCACCACTTTCTGCATTTATTGCAGAACGAGAAAAACTTGAAGTTGATGGGTAAGCTTTAAAAAATGAACCAAAAATATTACTCAATCCTAAAGCTATTAATTCTTGATTTGGTCTAACTCTATATTCATCTTGTTTTGCCTCTAATGATTTACCTATAGATATAGTTTCTAAATAACCAACCATAACTAAAGTTAATGCAATAGGTAATAATTCTCTTATTTGATCTAAATCAAAAACAGGAAATGAAAAACTTGGCAAACCTGAAGGAATATCTTTAACAACAGCAACGTCTGATAAATTTTTACCAAAGTATTTCATTATTAAAATACCTAAAACAACCACAATTAAAGCATTAGGTATTTTCTTATTTATCTTTCTAAAAAAGATAATAATAAAAACAGACACTAAACCAATTGCTGTTGTATGAAAGTTGAATGTGCTTATTTGAAGCCAAATATCCATTAATAAATACTGGATTTGATCTGATTGAATAAAATCTACACCTAATAAATTACGAAACTGATTTACACCAATAATTAAGGCTACAGCAGATGTAAAACCAGTAATTACAGGTTTAGATAAAAAGTTTACAATAAAACCTAAGCTGAAAATTCCTAAAATGAATTGAATAACACCAACCATTAATGCTAAAAGAATAGCAATGGCTATATAACTTTCAGAACCTGCTAAAGCTAGTGTAGAAACACCTGTTGCAACAATTAAAGAATCCATTGCTACAGGACCAATAGCTACTTGTCTAGACGAGCCAAAAATAGCATACATAACTTGTGGCATCAAAGCACAATACAAACCATAAATTGGTGGTAAACCTGCAATTAATGCATAAGCTATGCCTTGTGGAATAAGTATGATGCCAACTGTAATTCCAGCTACTAAATCCCCTTTAAAAAGTGATTTATTATAGTTGGGTAACCATTCTAAAATAGGTATTACTTTTTTGATATTCATCAATTAAAATAATTCTCCTTGATTTGTTCCTTTTATTCTTCCTAAATGTTTGTAAGCTAAATCTGTAACTTCTCTTCCTCTAGGAGTTCTCATTATAAACCCTTGTTGAATTAAAAAAGGTTCATATACTTCTTCTATAGTTTCTGTGTTTTCACTTACTGCAGTTGCTATAGTGCTTATACCTACAGGACCTCCTTTAAACTTGTCTATTATCGTTGATAAGATTTTATTATCCATCTCATCTAAACCATGTGCATCTACATTTAAAGCTTTTAAGGCGTACTTAGCTATTTCTATAGTAATTTTTCCATTACCTTTTATTTGAGCAAAATCACGAACTCTTCTTAATAATGCATTTGCTATTCTTGGTGTTCCTCTGCTTCTACCAGCTATTTCTATAGCTGCTTCCATAGATATTGGCACTTTTAATATATGTGCACTTCTTTGTATTATCGTAGATAGTAATTCTGTTGAGTAATAATGTAGCCTGCTACTAATTCCAAATCGAGCTCTCATTGGTGCTGTAAGTAATCCTGATCTAGTTGTTGCTCCAACCAAAGTAAATGGTTCTAAATTGATTTGTACAGTTCTAGCATTTGGGCCAGACTCAATCATAATATCAATTTTATAATCTTCCATAGCAGAATATAAATATTCTTCTACTATAGGACTTAATCTATGAATTTCATCAATAAATAAAACGTCTCGTTCATCTAGGTTAGTTAACAAGCCTGCTAAGTCTCCAGGTTTGTCTAACACAGGGCCTGATGTAACTTTTATACCTACTTGCAATTCATTGGCTAAAATATGTGCTAAAGTGGTTTTTCCTAAACCTGGAGGACCATGAAATAAAGTATGATCTAATGCTTCATCTCTCTGGTTTGCAGCTTCAACAAATATTTTTAAATTTTCAAGTGCTTGATCTTGACCTGTAAAATCGTCAAAAGAGAGTGGACGTAGTTTTATTTCTACATCTAATTCTTCATTTGAATAATTATTATTTTCAGGATTCAAGTTTTCGTTCATAAAAACAAAGATAATATTATTTAAAATAGCTTTTTTGTAACTTTTGATACAAAAGAAAAAACCTTTCCGATTTGGAAAGGTTTTTTACTAAATATTGTTTTTCTATGATGGCTCTTCTCCTGGAAGTAATGGTGTTGTTTGCAACACAAAATCTTGTCCATGTAAATAATCGCTATCATCGTCATTTGGATCTACTTTTTTACTATAATCGTAAGCCCATCTATGTACTTCAGGAATTTTACCTGGCCAGTTACCATGTATATGTTCTACTGGAGTTGTCCATTCTAAAGTATTAGATCTCCATGGGTTTTGAGTAGCTTTCTCTCCTCTGTAAATAGAGATAAAGAAGTTCGCTAAAAATATAATTTGAGCTATACCACCTACTAAAGCAAATATTGTAATAACAACATTAATATCTGCTAAATCATCAAACATTGGGAAAGCTGTGTTTGAATAGTATCTTCTTGGTAAACCAGCTAATCCTATAAAATGCATTGGCCAAAATACACCATAAGCACATACTATAGTTATCCAGAAATGCCAATAACCTAATGTTTTATTCATCATTCTACCATACATTTTTGGGAACCAGTGATAAATACCAGCATACATCCCAAAGATTGCAGAAACACCCATTACTAAGTGAAAGTGTGCTACTACAAAGTAAGTATCATGAATTGCGATATCTAAAGCAGAATCACCTAAAACTAATCCTGTTAAACCACCTGTTACAAATGTTGATACTAGACCAATAGAAAATAACATAGCTGGGTTTAATTGTAAGTTACCTTTCCATAAAGTTGTTACATAATTAAACGCTTTTACTGCAGAAGGAATTGCAATTAATAAGGTAGTAAATGTAAATACAGATCCTAAGAATGGGTTCATCCCTGAAATAAACATATGGTGACCCCATACAATTGTAGATAAGAATGCAATTGCCATAATTGACATAACCATTGCTCTATATCCAAAGATTGGTTTTCTAGAATTTGTTGATATAATTTCTGATGTAATACCTAATGCTGGTAATAATACAATATATACTTCTGGGTGACCTAAGAACCAAAATAAGTGTTCAAATAATACTGGTGACCCACCTTGATAATGTAATACTTCTCCTGATATAAAAATATCTGATAAGTAAAATGATGTACCAAAGCTTCTATCAAAAATTAATAATAGAGCTGCTGATAATAAAACTGGGAAAGAAACAACACCAATAATTGCTGTAATAAAGAATGCCCACATTGTTAATGGCAATCTTGTCATTTTCATTCCTTTTGTTCTTAAGTTTAATACAGTAACAATATAGTTTAATGCTCCAATTAAAGAAGAAGCAATAAAGATAGCCATAGATACTAACCAAAGTGTCATACCTGTTCCAGAACCTGGTATTGCTTGTGGTAATGCACTTAAAGGAGGGTAAATTGTCCATCCTGCAGATGCTGGTCCAGCTTCAACAAATAATGATATTACCATAGTTACACTTGATAAAAAGAATAACCAATATGATATCATATTTAAGAAACCAGAAGCCATATCTCTTGCTCCAATTTGTAATGGAATTAATAAGTTTGAGAATGTACCACTTAAACCCGCTGTTAATACAAAAAATACCATTATAGTACCATGTATTGTAACTAGAGCTAAATACATATCAGGATTCATAACACCATCTGTTTGGTGTGGTCCTAAAAATGCTTCAATAATCGTAAACGATTTTTCTGGCCATGCTAATTGTAACCTAAATAGCATAGACATTAATACTGCAATAATTCCCATAAACATACCTGTAACAAGGAATTGTTTCGAGATCATTTTATGATCTTGACTAAAAATATATTTTGTTACAAATGTTTCTTTATGATGATGATCTGACATAATCTTATTTTATTTGTAGTGTCTTAATTTTTTTATTTTGCTAATACTGATGCTAAAGTTGGTTGCTTAGAAATCCATTCGTCATACTCATCTTGTTCTACAACAGTAATCTTCATTTGCATGTTGTAATGAGATGCTCCACAGATTTTATTACACAACAATAAGTAATCGAACTCGTAAAGTTCTTCTCCTTTAGCACTTCTTACTTTATTAATACCTTTTGTTTTTGCAACAACTTCTGGTTGTTGTCTCATTTCTTCAGTTGTATACTTTGGTGTAAATCCAAACTCTGTAACCATACCTGGCACACAGTTCATCTGTGCTCTAAAGTGTGGCATATAAGCAGAATGTAATACATCTTGTGAACGGAATTTAAAATGTATTTTTCTACCTTTTGGTAAATACAATTCAGTTACTTGAATATCGTCTTGAGAGTTTTTATCAGACATATCTACACCCATAGTGTTAATGCCTTCAATAAAGTTTACGTTTCCTAAACCTAAAGTTTTATCTTCACCTGCATAACGTGCATCCCATCTAAATTGTTGAGAGTAAACTTCTATAACGATTGGATCTTCTGCATCAGATAAATCCATAACATTATTCCACTGCCATAAACCATATCCAATTAAAACTACTAATACAATAGCTGGTGTAATTGTCCAAATAGCTTCTAATTTGTGACTATCTGCATAAAACTTCGCTTTTCTTTCTTTATTACCTCTATACTTAAATGTGAAGTAAAAAATTAAGAATTGCATGATAAATTGTACAATACCTATTAACCAGAATGTAATATTGAATAATCTATCATCATGTTCCCCTTCTAGAGAAGCTGCTTCAGGTAACATTATTACATTCATGAAAATCAAGCAATAAATCATCATTGCATATAAGAAAACCATGAAATAAATCGCATATTTTCCTTGTTTGGCATTATCAGCATCATCTGCAATTACAGTTCTAAAATTTAAAATTCTAGTTATTTGCCAAAAACTTACACCTATTGCAACACCTATAAAAATATAAAATAGAGCTAGCATATATATCGTTTCTTAATTGTTTTTAATTCTTTAATTTATTAATGGTGAGCTTCTGATTCTTCACCTCTATGTTCTATATTGTAATAGTGAAAGTGTTCACTTTCTTCTAAGAATGGGTTACCTTTTGGAATAGGGTTTGCTTTTGCAAATGCACTAAACACTGTATAAATAAATATTCCTAAGAAGAATAAAAACGCTCCTAATTCAGGGATTCCAAATGACCATTGAGCACCAACTGTACCAGGCATTATCATTACAAAAACATCAACATAATGTCCTGTTAAAATAACTATACCTCCAATAACCACAAACCAAGGAATACTCTTAAAATCACTGTTAAGTAATAATAATATTGGGAACACAAAATTCATAACAAGCATTGATAAAAATGGTAATTTATACTCATTAAATCTTGCCATAAAATAAGTTGTTTCTTCTGGAATGTTAGCATACCAGATTAACATAAATTGAGCAAACCATAAGTATGTCCAGAATACAGAAAAACCAAACATAAATTTTGCTAAATCATGAATATGACTATCGTTTACACCTGGTAAAGCATTTTTAGAACGTAAATAAATTGTAACAAATGCAATTACTGTTAAAGCACTTACTAATAAACTAGCTAAAACATACCAGCCAAATAATGTAGAGAACCAGTGAGGGTCAAGACCCATTATCCAATCCCAAGACATCATAGATTCTGTTAACATAAATATGAACAAAAATACTACTGAAACATTATAATTTAATTTATAGGTTTTATTACCATCGTTTGCAGTATCCTCTGCTATAGAATTCTTTCTAATGAACCATCTGTAAGCATTCCATAATAAAAGATAAACAATACCTCTAATTGTCCAACCAGGAACATTTATCCACCAAGATTTACCATCTACAATTGCATCGTAATTTGGGCTTGTTGGGTCAAAAGTACCTTCTGCCATCCAAGGAAACATATGATTTACATGTAACACAGAAGCTGATAATATCACTAATAACATTATAATTGATGTTGGCACTAAATTAGCTGAAATTGCTTCCATAACTCTAAATAGTACAACAGACCAACCTGATTGTGCAACTCTTTGAGCAGCGTAGAATGCTAATACTAAAAGTGATATACCTAAAAAGAAAAATAAAGATACATAGAATGCAGACCAAGGTTTGTTTTGCATTTGATGAAAAACATGTTCTGCATGAGCATTATCATTATGAGAATCATGAGCACTTGTTTCATTGTCTATAATCGGCTTATTTTCATGTGCACCAGATTTACTATCATGTTCATTCTTATGAACTTCTTTCTTTTCTCCATGAGAATTACCATGATCATCTCCATGAGAAGATTGATGTGCCATAATTTCTTTTGCTTCTTCTAAAGTTGAAGGAGCAGTTAAGAAACCATAACCAATACCTAAAGCACCTACTATGATAAGTATGATTGATGCTAATTTTAGTTTACCTGAGAATTGATACATATTTTTAGTATTCTATCTTATTGTAATTATTTTAATAAATCTCCACGTAATTGTTCTACGTAATGAATTATTTGCCAACGTTCTTTATATGTTAATTGAGACGAATGAGAACCCATTAAGTTTTTACCATGCATAATTACATGATAAATAGATCCTGCATTAATATCTCTATCTGCATAACTTGGTATACCAGCAAACTTATCTGCTTGAGCTAGATAACCATTTCCATCACCTTTTTTCCCATGACAAGAAATACAGTAAATATCATAAAGCTGTTTACCTTTTTCTAAATTTTCGTCATTTAAAGCCAAAGGATTTGTTAATTCAGCTTTTGCTTTATCATATCCTTCTGGTGTATCTGGTATGTCATAAGCAGGATGTCCTCCTCTTGAAATAGTACCTGCAACAGGCTTAATGTTTACTGGTGCATTATTAATACCATTTGCTCCATTAGCATCATAAGGCACAGACTCATACATGTCTGGCATATATTGTAATTGGCGTTCTCTTCTATTATTACAAGAAATTAAGATACTTGCAAAAAATACTAAAGCAATAATTGATTTTAAATTTTTCATTATCTATTGATTAGTGCTTATCTACTACATTTATTTCAACAGCCCCAGTTTTAGTTAATAAAGTAGTTAATTCTTCTACATTATCACCTACAGGTATTTCCATTAAAAAATGATCGTCTGTTGTTCTAGGATCTGGATTTTCAGCTTTTTTAAATGGCCATATTCTACTTCTCATGTAAAAAGTAATTACCATTAAGTGAGCTGCAAAAAACACTGTTAATTCAAACATAATTGGCACAAATGCTGGCATATTTTCGAACCAAGAAAAACTTGGTTTACCACCAATGTCTTGTGGCCAATCTTCTATCATCATATAATTCGTCATCCAAATAGCAATTGCTAAACCTGTAATACCATACATAAAAGCTGTAATTGCTAATCTTGTTGGTGCTAATCCCATAGCTTTATCTAAACCATGAACAGGAAAAGGGCAAAATACTTCTTCTATATGATGGTGTTCTGCTTTTACAGCTTTAACAGCATCTAATAGAATTTCGTCATCATTATATAATGCATGTATAACTTTAGATGATTCCATATTTACTTTTTATTCTTTTTATCTGAAGAATCTTCTTCAGTGATTTTATTATCAGCTAAAACAATAGCTGGTTTAGTTGGTATACCTTGTTCTCTTCTTTTCTTGTAAAACTCTCCAGAAGATTTTAAAATTGTCTTAACTTCTGCTTGTGCTATTACTGGAAATGTTCTAGCATATATTAAGAATAATACAAAGAAGAAACCGATTGTACCAATAAAAATACCTACATCTACGAAAGTTGGTTCAAATCTCCACCAAGTTGATGGTAAGTGACCTTTACTTAATACAATCGCGATAATATCAAAACGCTCAAACCACATACCAATGTTAATAAAGATTGATATGATGAAAGACCATATAAAACTTCTTCTTATTTTCTTTATCCATAATAACTGTGGTGTTAAAATGTTAAAGAATAATAAAGAATAAAATGCCCATGCATAAGGTCCTGTTGCTGCACCTACAGATAAGTAAGTATAGTTTTCATAAGGAGAACCTGTATACCAAGCTATAAAAAATTCTGTTGCATATGCTACAGCTACAATACCACCTGTTAAAATGATTACTATGTTCATATACTCAACATGTAAACGAGTAATATACTCTTCCATGTTTGTTACTTTACGCATAATACCTAATAAAGTTTGCACCATTGCAAATCCTGAAAAGATTGCTCCAGCAACAAAGTAAGGTGGAAATATCGTTGAGTGCCATCCAGGGTTAATAGATGTAGCAAAGTCAAAAGATACAATTGTGTGTACAGAAAGTACTAAAGGAGTAGCTAAACCTGCTAATACTAAAGATACTTCTTCAAAACGTTGCCAATCTTTTGCTCTACCTGACCAACCAAAACTTAATAATGCATAAATTTTCTTTTGAAAAGGTTTTACAGCTCTATCACGAATCATAGCAAAATCTGGCAGTAAACCTGTCCACCAGAAAACTAATGATACAGATAAATATGTAGAAATTGCGAATACATCCCAAAGTAATGGTGAGTTAAAGTTTACCCATAAAGATCCAAACTGGTTTGGTATAGGTAATACCCAATAACCATTCCAAGGACGACCCATGTGAATGATTGGGAATAAACCTGCTTGAAAAACGGCAAAAATTGTCATTGCCTCTGCAGATCTGTTAATTGCCATTCTCCATTTTTGACGGAATAATAAAAGTACAGCAGAAATTAATGTTCCTGCATGACCAATACCTACCCACCATACAAAGTTGGTAATATCCCAAGCCCAACCAATATTCTTGCTTAGACCCCAAACTCCAATACCTGTTCCAACTGTATAGAAGATACATCCAAATCCCCAAAGCATTGCTGCTAAAGAAATATAAAATGCCATGTACCAATTCTTATTTGCTTTACCTTCTATTGGTCTAGCAATATCTTCAGTAATATCGTGATAACTTTTATCACCTAACACTAAAGGTTCCCTAATGGGTGCTTCGTAATGAGACATATTCTATATCTTAATTTTTAATTACGCTTCGTTTGTGTTTTTAATTTTAACCTGATAGATTACATTAGGTTTTGTCTGTAAGTAATCTAACACATTATAAGCTCTTTTATCTTCTACTAAAGAAGTTACTTCATCTTCTTTATTATTTACATCACCAAATACTAAAGAACCTGTTGTACAAGCAGACGAACAAGCTGTTTCAAACTCATCTGTATTTACTGCTCTACCTTCTCTTTTTGCTTTTAAAATAGTTGCTTGTGTCATTTGTATACACATAGAACATTTTTCCATAACTCCTCTAGAACGTACAGTAACATCTGGGTTTAATACCATTTTACCATACTCATTGTTCATATTAAAGTCAAACTCATCATTGTTAGCATAGTTAAACCAGTTAAAACGACGAACTCTATATGGACAGTTGTTAGCACAATATCTTGTACCTACACATCTGTTATAAGCCATTTGATTTTGTCCTTGACGACCATGAGATGTTGCTGCAACAGGACAAACTGTTTCACAAGGTGCATGGTTACAGTGTTGACACATCATTGGTTGGAAAGTAACTTCAGGATTTTCTGCTTCAGTTTCTAAAGCTCTGTAAGTTTCTCCTCTACTTAATCCTAATTCTTTTGCGTCTTCTCTAGTTTCTACTTCAGAAGAATAATATCTATCTATACGCAACCAGTGCATATCTCTACCAACTCTAACTTCTTTTTTACCAACTACAGGTACATTGTTTTCTGCATGACAAGCAATAACACAAGCACCACAACCAGTACATGAAGTTAAGTCTATAGATAAATTAAAGTGATGTCCTAATTCTCTATTGTGCTCATCCCAAATATCAATTGTATTTGCTTCTACTTCTTGATGATCATAAGAAACATAAGCTGGCTTATTCCATCCATGATGATGATCTTTAGGATCTATAGTTTTATATTCCTTTAAGGAAGCAACCTTTAAAATATCATGACGCCCTGCAATTGTTTTTTGAACTTGTGGACATGCAAACTCATGATTACCTGCTACTTTTTCTATAGCAACACCAAATTGTACATTGTTAGAATTAGCATAAAGTGGGTAAGCATTTACTCCAACCTGCATTTCTTCTTTTAAACCAAAAGTTCTTCCATAACCTAAAGACAATCCAAAAGATCCTTTTGCTTGTCCTGGCTGAATGATTACAGGTAAAGTAACTGATTTACCATTTAAAGTAATTTTAGCATAATTACCATCAATAGCTCCATTATCTCTAACTGGGTTTTCAAAACCTAACTCATTGGCATCTGCCATAGACATTGTTAAGTAATTGTCCCAAGAAACTCTTGTTAATGGATCAGGGAATTCTTGTAACCAAGGATTGTTTGCTTGCTTACCATCACCTAAACCAGTTTTAGTGTATAAAGTTAATTCGAAACCTGTTGCTTTTTTAGCTGAATTTGATAAAGCGTTTGCAGCATCTGCTACATTAACTTCTGTTTCAAATTCTACAGTTTCGATTACTTCTAATTTATAGAAACCATTATGCAGTGCCTTGTTCCAAGAACTACCAGATAATATATTTTCTGTTGCAAATGATTTTAAATAATCGTAATATTTTGTTGAATTACCAGACCACTTTAATAACGTATCTTGAATTTGACGTGTATTAAATAAAGGCTGAATAGTTGGTTGAGATAAGCCATAAGTTGCTTGATCAAAATGTGTATCTCCCCAAGATTCTAAGAAATGTGGTGTTGGTAATGCAAATTCCATTGCATCAACAGTTTCGTTATTCTCAGTTGATAATGCAACCTTTAAAGAAACTTTACCTAACCCCTTTACAAAATCTTCAGTTTTAGCTAAAGAATAAATAGGGTTAACATTATAAGTTAATAATCCACCAACTTTTCCAGAATTCATATCAGCTATTAACTGATTTACTTCTGAATCATTTCCTTGACGTATATTTAATGTATTTGTAGTGTCAAAAATTTCACTACCTAATGCTTCGTTAATTGCAAATGCAACTAGTTGTGCATTTTTATCATTCATACCTGTTAAAACAACACCTTTAGAACCTGCTTTTTTAAGTTCTGCTGCCATTACTTTAACGTCTGCATCAACAGGTGTTGATTTAGATGATATATTGCTACCAGTGATTGCGTTATATAAATTGATTAAAGCAAAAACTTGATCAGATGGTTTTACAACCACTCTTTTATCAGAATTTGCACCAGTTAAAGACATATTGCTTTCAAACTGAACATGATAAGACATGCTTCCAGTTTCTGGCTTTCTACCATTTACATATTGCTTTTCAAAACCTCCATGGAAATCTCCTAAGAAATCAGCACCAAAAGAAACTATAGTTTTTGCTTTATCTAAATGATAGTTTGGTAATGCTCTTTTACCATACATAGCCATCATAGCGTCTGTAGCTCCAGATTCTGAAACTGCATCATAAACTACATGTTTAGCATTTGGGTTAGCAACTATAAATTCTTCAATTATTTTTTCTGTAGATGGGCTAGCTAAAGTACCTGTTAATAAAATAACTGATTTACCAGAACTCTTTAAATCATTTAATTTAGCAGCTATTGCAGCATCTGCATCAGCCCAAGTAATAGTTTCACCACCCTTAGTTGGCTCTTTTAAACGAAGTTTCTCATCATACAAAGATAAAACAGAAGCTTGTACTCTTGCAGAAGTAGTTCCATTAGCCTCTTTGTTAGGCATAATTTGTATTGGACGACCTTCTCTAGTTTTTACTAAAACATTTGCAAAATCAAAACCATCTGCCATAGAAGAAGCATACCAATCTGCAACACCTGGGATATAGTCGTTTGGTTTTACAACATAAGGAATAGACTTTCTTACAGGTCCTTCACAAGCAGCTAATGATGCAGCAGCAGTTGTGAAGCCAATGTATTTAAGAAAATCTCTACGAGAAGTAGAAGAATTTTCTAAAGTATCTTTATCTCCTAAGAATTCATCTGTTGGAATTTCTTCTACAAACTCATTTTTACTTAGCGTTTCAACAATAGAACTACCTTTAAGTTCCTCAACACTTTTCCAGTATTTTTTGTTTGAAGCCATTTATTATTTAGTTATTAGTTGTTAGTTTTAGCTATTAGTTTTCACTTCGACTAAAACTATCATTCTTCTTTTTTTAATAGTGACATTTACCACACTCTAATCCACCAAGTTGAGCTATCGTAACTTTTTCTACGTTATATTTTTTAGCTAATTCTTTGTGAATCTTTTCATAATACTCATTTCCTTTTGTATCAACCCCAGTTTCTCTGTGACAGTTAATACACCAACCCATTGTTAATGGAGAAAACTGACGCATTTCATCATACTCTTCTACAGGACCATGACATTTTTGACATTTTAAACCTGCAACAGTTACGTGTTGTGAATGGTTAAAATATGCAAAGTCTGGTAAATTATGAATTCTAATCCATTTTATTGGTTTTTCTTCTCCTGTATACTCAAGAGTTTCTGGGTCCCAACCTGCAGCCTCATATACTTTTGCTATCTCTTTGTCTAATTCTGCTTTACCATAAGTAACACCATCCCATTCTACCTTAGTTCCTTCAGCAACTTCAGCAATATTTTTGTGACAGTTCATACAAACATTTACAGAAGGTATTCCTGAGTGTTTACTATGTTTTGCTGATGAATGACAATATTGACATTCGATTTTATTTTCTCCTGAATGTATTTTATGAGAAAAAGCAATTGGCTGTAATGGCATATAACCTTCATCTACACCAACTTTATACAATGTGCCAAATCCAACATAAGCAGCGACTAACAATAAAAATATTGTTGATACAACTTTTAAGAAAGTGTTTTCTTTAACACCTACCCAAAGTTCTTGTAAATCTCTCCTTAAATTAGATTTTTGATTTTCTGCAGTATTACCTTTTAACTCGCTAACTTGCTTTAGCAAACTCGCAATCATTAAGAAAGCAACAACTATAGCAGCAGCAAGAATGTAAATTAACCACTCTGGAGCACTACCAACATTTACATTTGTTGGATCCACAACTGCTGTGCCTTGAGCTGTTTTAGCTACAGGATCTCCAACTGTTGTATAATATAAAATATCATTTATTTGTTGGTCTGATAACTGAGGAAATGCAGACATCACAGATCCATTGTATTCTTCAAAGATTGCAATTGCATCTCTATCTCCAGTAGCTCTTAGTTCTGCATTATTTTTAATCCATGCAATTAACCACTCGTTTTCTCTTCTTTCTTCTACACCTCCAAGCGCAGGTCCAATCAACTTTTTATCTAATTTGTGACAAGATGCACAAAGTTGTTTGAATAATTTCCTACCTTCTTTTTGACGTGCTTCATCTACATCTTGTGAAAAAGAAGATAAACTAAACGCAAAAAAAAGAATTATGGAAAAACTCTTAAGAAGTACTCTACTTAGCCTATTGTGTAATGATACACTTTTCATATATACAAACTATTTTAGTATCGTTTTAAATCGTTCAAAAAAATAGGTTTTGAACAGTTGCACAAAAGTACTACATATTGCCATATTTTAAAAAAAGAAAGGATTGTTAAATATTAATTTATAATAATTCTAAATAATATATTTAACAAATTTATTTTTAATCAAGTCGTTACATTTGTATAAACATTTTATTTATGAAAAATAAAGTATTCTTAATCGTTTTTTTCTTTATCGCAACTACATATATCGTAGATGTAAAGGCACAAAATAAGACCAATAGCAGTAAAGAAATTAAAGAATTAATAGCTAAAAAAAGGGCTTTTAATGATAAATATGGGTATGGATATACTATTCAAATTTATTATGGGAATGAAACAAAAGCAAGGAGCTTAAGAAGTAAATTCAGGATAGATTTCCCGAAAGTTTCTACGAATTTAAACTACGAACAACCATATTGGAAAGTTCAAGTTGGTAATTATAAAACAAGATTAGAAGCAGATAAAGCTGCACTACAATTTTCAGAAAAATTTTCTGGATTAATTGTGATCCCTCTAGGAAAATAAAATTTTTTTAAAACATAAAAAAAACCAAAATCTAAATTGATTTTGGTTTTTTTATTTTGATATGTAAAGTTTTTATAACTTCTTTTTAACTGCAACTTCTTTATAAGCTTCAATTTGATCTCCTTCTTGGATGTCATTGTAGTTCTTAATTTGAAGACCACAATCGTAACCTTTAGCAACTTCTTTCACATCGTCTTTAAAACGTTTTAAAGAAGCTAATAAGCCATCGTGAACAACAATACCATCTCTAATGATACGTATTTTAGAATCTCTAAAGATTTTACCTGTCATTACCATACAACCTGCAATATTTCCAATTTTAGAAATCTTGTAAACTTCTCTAATTTCAACAGTTCCTGTAACTTCTTCCTTCATTTCAGGTGAAAGCATACCTTCCATTGCATCCTTAAGATCGTTTATTGCATCGTAAATGATAGAATAAGTTCTAATATCTACTTCTTCTCTATCTGCTACTGCTCTTGCATTTCCTTGAGGTCTAACATTAAATCCAACAATAATAGCATCTGAAGCAGTTGCTAATAAAACATCAGATTCTGTAATTGCACCTACACCTTTGTGTAAGATATTTACTTGAATTTCTTCAGTAGAAAGTTTTTGGAATGAATTAGTTAAAGCTTCAACAGAACCATCCACATCACCTTTTAAGATGATATTTAATTCTTTAAAGTCTCCTAACGCAATTCTACGTCCAATTTCATCTAATGTTAATGTTTTTTGAGTTCTTACAGATTGCTCACGTTGTAATTGAGAACGCTTTGTAGCAATTTGTTTAGCTTCTCTTTCATCATCAAAAACAAGGAATTTATCACCTGCTTGAGGAGCACCATCTAAACCTAAAATAGACACAGGTGTTGATGGACCAGCAACTTTTAACTTTTTGCCTTTATCATCAAACATGGCTTTTACTTTACCACTATTTTTACCTGCTAATATATAGTCTCCAATTTTTAAAGTACCTGCTTGTACTAAAATTGTAGTTACATATCCTCTACCTTTATCTAACTGTGCTTCTACAACAGTACCAACCGCATTTTTATTTGGGTTAGCTTTTAATTCTAAAACTTCTGCCTCTAATAATACTTTTTCTAATAACTCATCTATACCTTGACCTGTTTTTGCTGAGATATCTTGAGATTGAATGTTACCTCCCCATTCTTCAATTAATAAATTCATTGAAGAAAGTTGTGTTTTAACATTATCTGGATTAGCATTTGGCTTATCTATCTTATTAATTGCAAAAATGATAGGTACACCTGCTGCTTGAGCATGAGAAATTGCTTCTTTTGTTTGTGGCATTACATCATCATCAGCTGCAACAACAATAATTACTAAATCTGTAACTTGAGCACCTCTAGCACGCATTGCTGTAAAGGCTTCGTGACCTGGTGTATCTAAAAATGCTATTTTTTCATCACCAACTTTTACAGAGTAAGCTCCAATATGTTGGGTAATTCCTCCACTTTCACCTTCTACAATATTTGCATTTCTAATATAATCTAATAAAGATGTTTTACCATGATCTACGTGCCCCATTACAGTAATAATAGGTGCTCTTTTTTCTAAATCTTCTGGTTTATCTTCTACTTCTTCAATAGATTCTTCTACTTCTGCACCAACAAATTCTACTTTATAATTGAATTCTTCTGCAACAATTACTAATGTTTCTGCGTCTAAACGTTGGTTCATAGTAACCATCATACCTAAAGACATACATGCAGAAATAATATCTGTTACTGGAACATTCATCATTGTAGCAACCTCACTAACAGTAACAAATTCTGTTACTTTTAAGATTTTGCTTTCTAATTCTTGTGCTTCTAATTCAGCTTCTGATTGCTCTCTGTGAGCTTCTCTTTTGCTTCTTCTGTATTTTGCTCCTTTACCTTTTGAAGATCTACCTTGTAATTTTTCTAAAGTTTCTCTTACTTGTTTTTGGATTTCTTCTTCAGTAAGTTCTTCTTTTTTAGCAGCTGGTCTTTGATTACCTCTACCTTTAAAACCTTTATTGTTTCCTCTATTGTTTTGAGAACCTCCTCTATTATTGTTACTTGTATTAGAACCAACAGGCTTGCTTATACGTTTACGCTTTTTCTTTTTATCTGATTTAGCGTCTTCTTTCTTAGCTTCTGGTTTTTTCTTTTTAGGTTTTTCAAATTGTTTTAAATCAATTTTTTTACCTGTAAAGTTTGGTCCATCTAACTTTTTATACTGAGTTTTAATCTTTTCAGCATTTTCTGGAGTAACTTCTTCTGTTTTTTCTACTTTCTCCTCTTTTTTAGGAGCTGCTTTTTTTACCTCTGCTTTTGGAGTCTCTTTTTTCTGAACCTTCTCTTCTTCTTTTTTAACCTCTACTTTTGGTTGTTCTTTTACAACTTCTTTAGGCTTCTCTTCTATTTTAGGTTCTTCTTTAGCTACTGGCTCTTCTTCTTTAACTTCTGGCTTAGCTGGTTTACCTAAGTTGTCAATATCAATTTTACCAACAGTTTTAAACTCAAGCTTTTCTGCTTTAGCCTTAAGAATCTCTTCTTTCTTTTCTTCTTCTGCTCTTTTCTTCTCTAATTTGGCTTCAAGCTCTAAACGAATAGCTTCTTTTTCTTTTCTCTTTTCTTCACCAACTTCTTTTGAAGCTGCTTTTTTATTAGCATCAGTTTCAAAGCCATCTAAAAGAACTTGATATTCTTCTGATGATATTTTTGTAGTTGGTCTAGCATCGACTTGAAAACCTTTACTTGCTAGATGCTCTACAGCTCTATCTAAAGAAATATTTAACTCTCTTAGAACTTTATTAAGCCTCATTGTTTTGCCTACAGACATATAATTCTTTTAACTTTATAAATGTAAAAGTATATACTTTTACGTTACTTTAATGTTATTTTTCTATTCTTCGAATTCTTCTTTTAAAATTCTCTGAACATCTATAATTGTTTCTTCTTCTAAGTCAGTTCTTTTTACTAACTCACCTACACTAGTTTCTAATACACTTCTTGCTGTATCTAAACCAATGTTTTTAAATTCTGCAATAATCCAGTCTTCAATTTCATCTACAAACTCTGTTAACTCTACATCTTCTTCTTCTAAACCTTCTCTTTGAACGTCTATTTCGTAACCTGTTAACTCACTCGCTAAACGAATATTTACACCACCTCTACCAATAGCTTTAGAAACTTCTTCTGGTTTAAGTAAAACATTAACTCTACCTTTTTTACCATTCTTTGGTTCTTCAAAAGTTTCTATTTCCATAGAAGTTACTTTTGCAGGACTTAAAGCTCTTGAAATGTATAATTGTTCGTTTTTTGTATAATTGATAACATCTATATTTTCGTTACCTAATTCACGAACTATACCATGAATTCTTGATCCTTTAACACCTACACAAGCTCCAACAGGGTCTATTCTATCATCATAAGAATCTACTGCTACTTTTGCTTTTTCACCTGGAATTCTTGCTACACCTTCTACTGTAATTAAACCATCGAAAACTTCAGGAATTTCTTGTTCAAATAATTTGTTTAAGAAAGCTGGTGAAGTTCTAGATAAAATAATTGCTGGTTTGTTACCTCTTAATTCTACAGATTTTATAACTCCTCTTACAGAATCTCCTTTTCTGAAAAAGTCTGAACGTATTTGTTCGCTTTTTGGTAGTACAATTTCATTACCCTCATCATCTAACAAAATAATTGCATTATGACGAATGTGATGCACTTCTGCACTAAATATTTCACCTTCTAAATCTTTAAATTGCTTAAAGATGTTTGTACTATCATGTTCATAAATCTTAGAAATTAAGTTTTGACGTAAAGCCAAAATTGCTCTTCTTCCTAAGTCTATTAATTTTACTTCTTCAGATACATCTTCACCAATTTCAAAATCTGGCTCTATTTTTCTAGCTTCAGATAATTCGATTTCTTCATTATCGTCTTCAGACATACCATCTGCAACTACAACTCTGTTTCTCCAGATCTCTAAATCTCCTTTATCTGGGTTTATAATAATATCAAAATTGTCATCAGAACCAAACTTACGTTTTAGTGCTGCTCTAAACACCTCTTCTAAGATAGACATTAATGTTACTCTATCTATACTTTTATTATCTTTAAATTCCGAAAACGATTCGATTAATGCTATATTTTCCATTACATTATTTGCTTAAAATACAATTTTCACTTTTGCTTCTTTAATATCTTTATATGGTATGGTAACTTTCTTTTCTACAGTTACTTTTCCTTTACCTATTGGTTTTGGCTCTCTAGCCTTCCATTTTAATTCTATTTCTTCTTCATTTACACTGGTTAGTGTACCTTCAAAATTATCTAGTTCTGTTTTTACTTTAAGAATTCTATTGATATTCTTTTTGTACTGTCTTTTAATTTTAAGTGGATGAGAAATATCTGGTGTAGTTACTTCAAGAGAAAAATCTTCTTCATCTCTATCTAAGTTGTGCTCTACATTTCTACTAATTCTAACACACTCACTTAAATTTACTCCATTATCTCCATCTACAGTAACTTGAATTTTGTTATTAGTAGAGATAACCAAATCAATTAAATATAATGATTCGTTCTCTGCTAATGCTTCGTCTACCAAGTCTCTAATCTTACTCTCGTTCATTTTATGCTTAAAAATAAGTATAAAAAGAGGGGACTTTTTAGTCCCCTTCTCTATCATTTTTCCTTAAATTCCGGTGCAAATATACGAATTGTTTAGGATTTACCAAACTTAGTTTGATTCAAATATTTTTTGTAATTTTAGATACAATCAAACCTAAAGCTCTTTTATGAATAAAATATTAGTTCCTGTAGATTTCTCTCAAAGTTCTGAGTTTGCATCAAAAATGGCAAGTACAATAGCCAAAAAATCAAAAAGTGAAGTTTTTCTGCTACATATGATAGAATTACCAACTGGTATTGTTGATATGGGTGCAGGTAGTAATTTTAGCATACCTGAAAGTATGCTATATTTAAGAAAAGTTAAAGAACGTATTGTAGATTTTAAAGAAAAGTTTTTTCATAAAAACACAGAAGTTCATCATTCTATACGTTTTCAAAACCCTCATGAAGGTATTTTAAAGTACGCAAAAAAAGTAGAGGCAGATCTAATTATAATAGGTTCTAAAGGACATTCTAATTTAGACGAAATTCTAATTGGTTCTAATACAGAAAAAGTTGTAAGAACTGCTGATATACCTGTATTAGTTGTAAAAAGAGATAGTAATAAATTTGAACTAAAAGACTTAGTTTTTGCTTCTGGATTTAAAGATGAAAGCGAAAAAATACCTTTTTCAAAGTTTTTAGATTTTGCAAATTCTTTTAAGAGTAAAATTCATTTGGTAAAAGTAAATACACCTTCGAATTTTGAAAGCACTCAAAAATCTAAAGAAAAAATTAAAAAGTTTATTGAAGGTTTTGATTTACCAAAACACTCTATTAATATTTACAATGATGTTTCTGTTAAAAAAGGAATCTTAAATTTTGCTAGAGATATTGATGCTGATTTAATTGCTTTACGAACTCATGGTAGAAGTGGAATTGCTCATTTATTTTCTGCTAGTGTTACAAAAAATCTTTCTAAAAATGCACTAAAACCAATGTTAACAATCAAGGTTTAATTGTTGTTTAGGCTTTCTATAAAATCATCAATTGTAAATGAGTTGTCAACTGAAAAATTTCCAATTTTAGTTCTTCTTAAGGCTGATAAGTGTGCTCCAGAATTTAATGCTAAACCAAAATCGTAAGCTAAAGATCTTATGTAAGTACCTTTACTACAAACCACTCTAAAATCTACTTTGGGAAAATTAATGTTTGTTATTTCGAATTCAGAAATGGCAACTTCTCTTGATTTTATTTCAGTTGTTTCTCCTTTTCTAGCAAGCTCGTACAAACGTTTTCCATCTTTTTTTATCGCTGAAAAAATGGGTGGTTTTTGTTGTATGGTTCCTAAAAATTGCTGTGTAGTTTCCTTTACTAAAGTTTCAGAAATATGATCTGTAGGATATATTTTATCAACTTCAGTTTCTAAATCGTAACTTGGTGTTGTTGCACCAATAGTAAAAGTTCCTGTATATTCCTTTATTTGACCTTGATATGTATTTATATTCTTGGTTTCTTTACCACAACAAATAATTAATAACCCAGTTGCAAGCGGATCTAAAGTTCCTGCATGACCAACCTTTATCTTTTTAATTTTAAAACGCTGTTTAATGTGCCAACGTATTTTGTTTACAGCCTGAAAAGATGTCCAGTTTAAAGGTTTATCTATTAATAAAACTTTACCTTCTAAAAACGATTCTTTAGTCATTTAAAATTAGCTTAGTAAAGAGTAACCTATTGCAATTAAACCAACAATTGCGCAGTAAATTGAAAAGTACGTTAATTTGCTTTTTTTAACTAAAGCAATCATCCATTGACAAGCTAATAATCCTGATACAAATGCAGCTATAAATCCAATAGAAATTGGCATCATTTCTGAAGATTGAAAGTTTAAATCTCCACTTAAAACATCTTTCCCGATTTTTCCAAAAATTAGAGGAACCACCATTAAAAAAGAAAAACGAGCTGCTCTTGTTCTATCTATCCCTAATAAAACTGAGGTAGAAATTGTTGCTCCAGATCTTGAAATTCCAGGTAACATTGCTATAGCTTGTGAAATTCCAATAATCACAGCATTTAAAAAAGAAACTTCTTTATTTGTGTTTTTAGCTTTATCTGCTAATAATAATAAGATAGCTGTTACTATTAACATAGCACCAACCAACAAAATTTTACCTCCAAAAAAAGCTTCTAATTGTTTTTCGAAAAGCAACCCAACAAAAACTGCAGGAATCATAGAAAGTATAATTTTTAAAGAAAATTTTAATTCATCATTCCATTTAAATTGAAATAATCCTTTAAAGATTTCAAAAACTTCTTTTCTAAAAATAACTAACGTACTAAGCGCAGTTGCAAAATGTAAAACCACTGTAAAAGTTAAACTTTCTTCTGGTACAGAAGTGTCTCCTAAAATGGCTTTCGCTAATTCTAAATGGCCACTAGAAGAAACTGGCAAAAACTCTGTTAATCCTTGAATAACTCCAAGAACTATTGCTTCAAAAATGTCCATAATTATTTTTTAGGATCTGCTAGAATTGCATAAATTTCTATAGCCAAACCAATGATGACTAATGTTGGCGCTAAACGAATTCTTTGCCAATTATAAATTTCTTCATTAAAAACTTCTGGATTATCACTTCCTCCACCTACCATAAATATAAAGCCTATTGCAATAAAAAAAATGCCTATAAGCATGATGATATAGTTTTTTTTACCGAACAAAAAAGTGGGTTGTTCTTGAGTATTCTTATTCATATTTTAATAATAAAGTTCGTCTGTTTTTAAGTTTAAAAAACGTTGTGTTGCAAAAAAAGTGCTTAACCAAGTTATTATAAAAGACCCAACTAACACACCTACTGTTAAGTATGTAAGAGTTACATAATCTTTTAAGAAATCTAAACTTGGTATGTATTTGTCTAAATAATAAATAACTATACCTAAACCAATTAACGCTACAAAAGCACCTATAAAACCAAGTTTTATACTTTGTATAATAAAGGGCTTTCTTATAAAACTTTTTGTTGCACCAACCATTTGCATCGTTTTAATATTAAAACGTTTAGCGTAAATAGATAATCTAATTGAGCTATTTATAAGTATAATTGCTATCAAACCAAAAAAACCACTTACTACAAGTAACCAAAAACTTATTCTTTTAATGTTTTTTGTTAAAAGGTTTATCAAAGGTTTATCATATGAAATATCAGCAACAAATGCATTTTTTAAATATTTATTTTCTAATTCAGTAATTTTTTCTGGAGTTACAAAATCTGCATTTAAATAAATATCAATGCCGTTTTTTAGTGGATTACTCCCTAAAAACTCTAAAAAATCTTCTCCTATTTCTTTACTGTATTTTTTTGCAGCCTGTGCTTTACTGGTATAAATTACTTTTCTAGAATATTCCTCTTTTTCAATAAATTCTTTAAATGATTTTATTTGTTTTTGGGTAACATTATCTTTTATAAATAATGTTATTGCAATTTTTTCTTTTACTCTATTTGCAACTTTTGTGGATTTCAATAAAATAAGTCCTAAAACACCTACCATAAATAAAACTAATGCAATACTTACTACTACAGAAAAGTAAGAAGAACGCAATCGCCTTTTTTGGTATGAATCAAATTTTGAAGACATGTTTAGAATTTATTGGTGCAAGATACTAATTCATAATAATTAACTATCTAAAGTTAATATTATTTTAACGAATTGTCTTCTTGACAAAGTTCTATTAAAACACCATTTGTAGTTTTTGGATGTAGAAAAGCTACTAATTTGTTATCTGCCCCTTTTTTAGGAGTTTCATTAAGTATTGTAAACCCTTCTTTTTTTAGTCTTTTTATTTCAGAAATAATATCATCTACAGCAAAAGCTATATGATGTATACCTTCTCCTTTTTTCTCTATAAATTTTGCTATTGGACTATTAGGGTTTGTTGCTTCTAATAACTCAATTTTATTAGGACCAGACTTAAAAAATGAAGTTTTTACGCCTTCTGAAATAACTTCTTCAATCTTATAATGACTTTTACCAAATAATGAAGCAAATAACTGATTCGATTTTTCTAAATCTTTAACAGCAATACCTATGTGTTCTATTTTATTCATATTGTAAAAATAAAAAAACTGGTAAAGAAAATCTTTACCAGCTTTATATTTAATTTGATTGTTTATTTATTTAGCTAATATTCTAAAATCATCAATCATATAAGCTCCATCTAAATCTGTATCTGTACCAGAACCTGTATATTTAAACGCAACATATAAAGTACCTGAAAAAGCAGCTAAATCTATTAAACCACCATCTTTAAATTGATACCATGAATCTGCTTGTGTAGGTATATTTGCAGAAATTGCTTGCCAAGTTGCAGCTGCAACATTAGAACCATCAAAATCTGTAGATACTAAAACTTCTAAAGTATTTGCAGAAGAATCTAAATGATGTTGTGCCAACATAAAGTTAACAAACACTTGGCTATGTGCACTTAAATCTACACTTGGTGATACTAACCAGCCAACATTTACAGCATCACCTGTTCTAAAGGCACTAAACTCTGCATAACCATTTCCACTAAACAGTTGCTCTGTCCATAACTCGCTTCCAGTTTCAGCAACATTTACCCAACCAGGAAAGTTTAAGTTTGTATTATCTGTACCTGCGTCAAAATCTTCTTCTACAACTACAGAGAAATCGTTAATATCTAAAGGCGTACATTTTGGACCATTCATGTCTACATCTTCAACTGAATTTAAAGCTAGTACTAAATCACTACCATTAAACGTTTTTGATACAACTGCAGAAATACTTCCACCACCTGAAGGCATAGGAGTAAAACCAAAAGAAGCAAAAGCACTTGTTTCTAATATAAAGTTTGTAAAACCAAAACCATCACAACTTTCTAAAGTACGTTGAGTATCGAATCTATTATTACTATCATGATAAGTTTTACCAGCTAAAGAAGATGGAAAATGTGCATTTTCTACTTTTACAAAGACACCTACATGACTATCGTTAATTTGAGATAATTTAACAGTTAAAGGTGTAATTTGTTCTGTATTAATAGATCTTAAAACAGCAGATTCTGTTTGATTAATTGATAAGTTTTCTACTTCATCATCAATATTTCTATCACCACCAATTGCAATCACTCCATCACCTGAACGAACCTCTCCAATATATAATCCTTTTAAGTTAATGTAAACTTCTCTACCAAAATTAAATTTATTGTAAGAGTCTATAAACTCAGTCACTACTTTTATTGCAGTAGTTGGACTTGTTGGACTATCTTGTATAAAAAATTCTTTATAAAAATTTCCACTTCTATCTGAAGAAGAAACATAACCTTTTACATAAATATCTGAAGTAATTTCAGTAACCTGCCCATTTACAAAAAGACCTTTTAAATTAGTTATAGAAATTTCACTATAACCACTTGTGTTTAATAAGGCTTGTAATGCAGAGTTTTCTTCTGCTCCAATTGAGTTTGGAACATCAAAATCTCCATCTTCTACACAAGAAGTAAAAGATATACTAGTAACTATTGCTAGTAAAAAGATGATTAATTTATTTGTTTTCATATCACTAAAATTATTTTTTAAAATCTTAAATTAACGTTTAAAAAGTAGGTTGTACCTCTACCATACCAATATCTATTTCCAAAAACTGGAGTGTCTAGAGATTTATCATCTCTTAATTGTCTAAAGTTTGCATTACGTCCTTGTTCAAAACCACCAGATTTATATTCTTCTCCAAACAAGTTGTTTACAGTTGCAAACACACTAATAAACTTATCTCCTATTTTCCAAGATTTACCACCCATAAGGTTAACAACCATATAATCATCAAACTTTTCTTGTTGTAATAACTCTCTTGCTAAAACAGGATCATAATCAGAAAAAGGTAAACCATCTGCATCTTCATAAAAATTAGAAGAACGCGTTAATGGGGCAACATCTACATAAGTGTTTGTAAAAAAGTTACTTGTTGCTCCTATCCACCAATAATCTGGATCTCTATATTCAAAACCAACTGAATAAGCGTTTTGTGGACCAGAGGCAATTTTGTAATTCTTTAAGTTAGAAACATAATCTTTAGATCTAAAATCTGCATCAAAACCACCATTATTAGCAACATCTGATGTTAAATATAAGTTTGGATTATTACCATATGTATATTGTCCAATTGCAGCTGCACCTTTTAATTTAATAGTTGATGTAACTTGCGCTTCTATACCTAATTCTAATCCTACATGATTTCTTTCTATACCTGATAAAACTTCTTGTACAAATGCTGTATTATCTCCTCCAACACCATCAGCAAAATAAAAAGAAATTTCAGTTGCATCAGTAACATTTGTGTAAAAAGCAGTTAATCGAGAAGTTATAATTGGACTTCTAACAATATAACTTAAATCTGTTGTAAAGATTTTTTCGCTTTGTATATTATCTACAGTATTGTTATTTTCTCTTGAGTTAGAGAAAGAGTTTCTAATAGTTGGTGCTTGTGTCATATAACCAACGTTAGCATCTATTAAATGACGACCTGTAATTTTATATGTTAAGCCTCCTTTTACACCAAAATTTGTAAAATCTAATTTTTCTGATAATCCTAAAGAATTATTTACAAAACGTCCATTTTGATATAATCCTTCTCTTTGATGTGTTGTTCTAGAAATATTAAAAGCAGTAAAGAAATCTACTTTATTATATTTAAATTGAGCTTGAGCAAATGCACTAGTTACATCAGAATTTAAATTGAAGTTATATCTAAATGTATCTCCAACACCAACAAGCCTATTAGGATTTAATAAATTGTTTTGTTTACTGTCTGGAGTATCAGCAAAAGGATTAATGTCTAAATAACCAATACCTCCTAATAAATCAATAACTTCTGCAAAATTATGAGATCTTAATCTTCTGTATTCTAACTTAGCATTTAATGTAATATTATTATTAAGATCTGAAGTTAAAATTGTATTTACAGTTAATTGCTTATCATCATTTCTATCTTCATATAAAACATAAGCATTGTCTAAACCACTTGCTGCATTAGTAATGTTTGCATCAAAAATACGATCCCAGTCTACTTGACCTCCATTGATAAAGTCTTGTTGTGCATCATAAGCACCAGCTTTATCTCCATTTCTCAAGAAATAACTTGGTAAATATTGATAATATGTAGGGCTTGGGTTTGCACCACCATTAAAATCTAAACGACTGTTTCCAATTTTACCAAATTGATAAGCCACATTAGTTTGTAAAGTTGTGTTATCAGAAATATCCCAATAATGATTTAACATAAGTATTGGTTCTTCTACTTCTTTAATTCTTGAGTTAATTTTTTTACCATTTAAATATCCCCAATAATCATTATAAGTTATCCCTTTTAAAGCAAATACTTCGTCTGTATTTGGAGAAGATTTACCTCTTCTGTTTGGCGTAAATATTGATGTAAATACTAAACTATGATTTTCACCAAATTGTTTCTCTAAAGCACCAAAAACTGAATATGCATTATAAGTTGTTCCTTCGTTAAACCCTTCGTTTCCTGCTCTTCTACTTGCAGAAAAAGTAAATGACCATCCATCATCAAGAATTCCTGTAGAATGTGTTGCCATTAATCTATGAACATAACTTCTATTAGAAGAAGAATAAGAAATTCTTGTACCTGCTCTTTGTTCAGAAGGTCTTGTGTTTATATTTGTAGAACCTAGCACACCACCAAAAGTGTAATTAGAAGGTGCTAAACCATTGCTAAACTCTTGATTTCTTAATACATCATTTAATCCTCCCCAATTACTCCATTGAGCTCTTCCATCAAAAAGTTTATTCATCTCAATACCATTAATTAAGACTTTACCATTTCCAGAATCTAATCCTTTTATTCTAAAAAAAGATTGACTAAACTCAAAAGCAGCTGATCTTAAAAATACATCTCTAGTTGCTTGTAAAAGACCAGATATATTATCTGCTGCACTAGCATCATCATTTAATTCATCATCTGTAATTGTAATAAGGCTTAAATCTTGGTCTTCTGTAATATCTTTATACAATAAAATAGTACCTAAATCTATTGGATTACCAGAAAACTCTAAAGGAAAATTTTGAGTTTCATAACCAGTTAATTTAATTTCTAGAAGATAACTTCCATTAGGCACACTTTTTAAAGCAAATTTACCATCTAAACTTGTAGTTTGTGATGATGGTGTATTTACAATGTTAACCAAAACACCTTGAAGAGGATTTTCAGAATCGCTATCTTTAACGATTCCTTTTACAATATTTTGAGATTTTATTCCTAAACTAAAGAATAAAATCACCAATATTGAAAATACTGTTTTTCTCATAAAAGTTTTTTGTGGTTGATATTTTTATTTGCAAAATGCCGTCAAAAGTAATGTTTTTATATATTGCTAATGTTAATATAACATTATAAAATTTTTGGCATTCATTTTGTTTTATATGTTTGCAAAATAAATAATAAAATATGAGAAAACAATTATCTGTAATAGTATTGTTATTAACAGTTTCCTTTACTTTCTCTCAGAAAAAAGGAAAACAGTATAATATTAGAACCTTAGCTTTCTATAATTTAGAAAACTTATTTGATACTATTAACGACACTACTATTAATGATGAAGCTAGCCCAATGATGGAGCTTAAATCTAATAGATCTAAAGTTTATTGGGATAAAATTGATAAACTTGGAAGTGTTATTGCACAAATTGGAGCAGAAAAAGCAAACACATCTCCTGCAATTATTGGTGTTTCTGAAGTAGAGAATTTAAGTGTATTAGAAGATTTAGTAAAATCTAAACACTTAAAAAGTAAAAAATACGGAATTATACATTACGATTCTCCAGACAAAAGAGGAATAGATGTAGCTTTATTATACCAAAAAAGATATTTTAAACCTATACATCATGAAGCGTTTAACCCAAATATTTACAGAAACAATAGAAAGGTCTATACAAGAGATCAATTATTAGTTTCTGGATATTTAGATGATGAATTGATTCATGTAATTGTAAATCACTGGCCTTCTAGAAGTGGAGGTGAAGCTAAAAGTAGACCTCTTAGAGAAAAGGCTGCTTATCAAAACACAAAGATTATTGAACAAATTAGAGAAAAGCATGAGAATCCTAAAATCATAACAATGGGAGATTTTAATGATGATCCAATAAACTCAAGCTTTAAAGAGGTTTTAAAAACAAAAAGTCGTAAAAAAGAAGTTGGTGAATTAGATATTTACAATCCTTATGAAGATTTACATAGAAGAGGGTTTAACACTTTAGGATATAGAGATAATATCAATTTATTTGATATGATTTTAATTTCTTCTCCATTATTAGATAAAGGTGAAAAAGACTTTTCTACATATAAAATGTACAAGGCAATGATATTTAACAAGCGTTTTTTAACAAATAAACGTGGTCAGTTTAAAGGTTATCCTTTTAGAAGTTTTTCTTACGGTGGTTATACAGGTGGTTACTCAGATCACTACCCAGTTTACATGTATTTAATTAAAGAGAAAAAATAAGCTTAATTTATTACAAAAATAAAAACCCACAATATTTGAATATTGTGGGTTTTTTGATAAAAAATTATTGCCTTAATTACAAGTTATTCTTTAACTGAAACAAACTTGTAATATAAATAGGTGTAAGCATCTCTAGGTATAATGTTTATCCACTTTTTATGTTTTAAATACCATTTAAAACGTATAGAATTTACTCCTTTTGTTAAATAAGCAGCAATAAAAGGATGTATATGTAATTGAATCTTTTTATTGGTTGATTTGCCACTTTGCATTTTAGAAATGTATTTTTCTAAGTCTGCTTCTATTTTATCTAACAAAACTATTGGGGCTTCTACTTGCCCATCTTTATTTGGATTTTCTTCGGTAGTTTTAATATTCATTACAGGTCTTACTCTTTGCCTAGTAATTTGTATTAATCCAAATTTACTTGGAGGTAATATTTTGTGTTTTGTTCTATCTAAAGACATAGCCTCTTTTAAATGCTGATACAGTTTATTTCTGTTTTCAGATTTATGCATATCAATAAAATCAACAACTATAATACCACCCATATCACGTAATTGTAATTGACGTGCTATTTCTGTGGCTGCTATTAAATTTACTTCTAATGCAGTCTCTTCTTGAGAACCAGCTTTGTTAGAACGATTTCCACTATTTACATCTATAACATGTAAAGCTTCTGTGTGCTCTATTACCAAATAAGCACCTTTACTCATGGATACTGTTTTTCCGAAAGAAGTTTTGATTTGTCTTTCTATTCCGTATTTTTCAAATATGGGAACAGAAGATTTATGAAGTTTTACAATTTTTTCCTTTTCAGGATATATTTCTTGTAAATACTCTTTAATCTCAACTTTTAATGTTTCATCATTTGTAACTATATTAGTAAAGCTTTCATTCATTACATCTCTTAAAATAGAAGATGCTCTGTTTAACTCACTTAATATTTTAGTTGGTGTATTTGTGTTTGCAATTCGCTTACACATAGTTTTCCAACGTTCTAATGAGTTTTGTAAATCTTTATCTAATTCAGCCACTTTCTTTCCTTCTGCAACAGTTCTTAAAATAACACCAAACCCTTTTGGTTTAATGCTTTTTGCTAATCTTTTTAAACGTTCTTTTTCTTTTGGGTCTTCGATTTTTTGAGAAACCGAAACTCGATTAGAAAAAGGAACAAGAACTAAAAATCTACCAGCAATAGAAAGCTCTGAGCTTAATCTTGGGCCTTTTGTAGAAATTGGTTCTTTTACGATTTGTACCAACAGGTTTTGCCCTGTTTTTAAAACATCAGTAATACTACCATCTTTATTGATGTCTGGTTGAAATCGGAAATTTTTTAAAGTGAATTCTTTATACTTACCTGTGCTTACTTTCTTAATGAATGCGTTTAATGAGTTTACTTGCGCGCCTAAATCATGATAATGTAAAAACCCATCTTTTGGGTAACCTACATTTACAAATGCTGCATTTAAACCAGATAATACTTTTCCTATTTTGGCTAAAAAAATATCGCCTACAGAGAATTTATTATCTGTTGTTTCATTATTTAATTCAATAAGTTTTCCATCTCTTAATAAGGCAAAATCAATATCAGCTGAATTTGAACGAATTATTAATTCTGTTTTCATACTGAAAATGGTTTTAACACTGCACTTCATTGTGCAGATGGATTAATATTGTCAGGTATTTATAATACCAGTGAGGTTTTATTAAAACCTCGATGTCAATGAACTTTTAGTTTTTTCGCTAAATTATAAACGAAAAAGTAAGCTACTGCTTACTTTTTCTTCTTATGTCTATTAGCTCTTGCTCTTTTCTTTCTTTTGTGAGTTGAGATCTTTGCTCTCTTTCTTTTTTTACCACTTGGCATAATTATCTTGTGTTTTTTTAAACTTTTTAAAGCTTAGATTACTATTATACTATTTAACAGCTACTTTGTTTTTAACTCCTTCAGTAAATGTTTTTGCTGGTTTAAACGCTGGAATATTGTGCGCTGGAATTTTAATTGTAGTATTTTTAGATATGTTTCTACCTGTTTTTTCGGCTCTAGTTTTTATAATAAAACTTCCAAAACCTCTTAAATAAACATTTTCACCACTTTCTAATGCATCTTTAACTTCAGCCATAAATGCTTCTACAGTTGCTAAAACGTCTGTTTTTTCAATTCCTGATTTGTCTGAAATTTTTGATACGATATCTGCTTTCGTCATGTCTTTATTTTTATTGTTTTAATTTCAAAAATGCGGATGCAAATATATGATAATTAATCAATTCCGAAAACAATAAATATTAAATTTGTTATGATTTTTATAGTTAATATTGCAAACCTATTTTTTTTGAATGATTTTTTCTAATAAACTAATTCTATGGTACTTACAAAACAAGAGAGATTTACCTTGGCGTAAAACTAAAAATCCATATCATGTTTGGTTATCAGAAATTATACTTCAGCAGACAAGAGTTGCTCAAGGTTTAGATTATTATTTAAAATTTATTGACGCTTTTCCAACTGTAAATCATCTTGCAAATGCAGAAGAAAGTACTGTTTTAAAATTATGGCAAGGTTTAGGATATTACTCTAGAGCTAGAAATTTACATTTTTCAGCAAAATACATCGTAAACGAATTAAATGGTGAGTTTCCAAAGACCTATAAAGAAATTGTAAAACTAAAAGGTGTAGGTGATTATACAGCATCTGCTATTGCTTCTATGTGTTTTAATGAGTCAACTGCTGTTGTAGATGGCAATGTATATAGAGTACTTTCTAGATATTTTGGTATAGATACTCCAATAAATTCATCAGCAGGTATTAAAGAATTTAAAGCTTTGGCTCAATCTTTAATTGATGATTCTCAATCAGGTACTTTTAATCAAGCTATTATGGATTTTGGAGCTATACAATGTAAGCCCAAAAAACCATTATGCTTGTTTTGTCCTTTTGCTGATAGCTGTGTTGCTTTTCAAAAAAACAAAATTGACCTACTACCCGTAAAAGAAAAGAAACTAAAAATAAAAAATAGATATTTTAATTTTTTAGTGATTAAAACAGCTGATCATAAAACCATTTTAAAAGAAAGAAAAGGTAAAGGCATTTGGCAAGGGTTATATCAATTTCCATTATTAGAAAGTGAAAAAAGCATAGATAAGAACGACTTGATTTCTTCTGAAATGTTTAATGAAATGTTTCCAAATGAAGTTTCAATTTCATTATTTAATAAAAAAGAAGTTGTGCATAAATTATCTCATCAACATTTACATACTCAGTTTTGGATTATAGAGTTAAACCATCAAAAAGATGCAAATATTGATTGGAAAGCTATAGAAAACTATCCAGTACCAGTATTAATTTCGAATTTTTTAGAAGAATATCTCTCTTAAAAAATTGATATTTTTTCTTACATTTGATTAGAAATAAAAAAGCTATGGCAGGTACAATAAATAAAGTAATTTTAATTGGTAATTTAGGTGATGATGTTAAAATGCATTATTTTGATGATCAAAATTGTGTAGGTCGTTTTCCTATTGCAACTTCAGAAAGTTATACAAATAAACAAACTGGAGAAAAAATTACAAATACAGATTGGCACAATATTGTGGTTAGAAATGGACTTGCAAAAGTCTGCGAAAAATACCTGACAAAAGGTGATAAAGTTTATGTTGAAGGAAAATTAAAAAATCGTCAGTGGGAACAAGATGGTGTAAAACGTTATGCTACAGAAGTTCATGTAAATGAAATGACGATGCTATCTAACAAGAAAAACAACGAAAACCCAATGTCACCTCAACAAAATCAACAGCCTTCTACTACTCCAAAATCTGTAGTGCAAGAAGAAGATGATGATTTACCATTTTAGTAACTAAATTTTTAAAATTTGGATCCAGATCCTGAACTATTATTAACATTTTTACTCTCTTTTGATTTTTTAACATCAATAAATGCTATTGTATTAATTGTGCTATTAATTTGTTCTGCATTAATATCTGGGACAGAAGTAGCCTTTTTTTCGCTTTCGCAATCAGATTTAAACGAACTCTCTAATGAAGGTAAAGAAGACAACATAATAGTTACTTTACTAGAAAGACCTAGAAAATTATTAGCTACTATACTAATCACTAATAATTTTATAAATATTTTAATTGTACTTCTTTTTGCCTCTTTAGCAGAAACTTTATTTGGTGATTTCGATTATGAAATGAATTTATATTTCTTTTCATTACCTATTCGTTTTTTAATAGAAGTAATATTAGTTACTTTTTTAATTCTATTATTTGGTGAAGTTTTACCTAAAGTTTATGCGTCTAGAAATGCATTAAGCTTTTCTAAATTAATGGCTAAATTCATCAATTTTGTAAATCTAATTTTAACTCCTTTTAGCTTACCATTAATTACATTAACAAAGTTTATAGAAAAAAAATTAGGTAATAAAAACTCAAACTTTTCAGTAGAAACTTTATCTCAAGCATTAGAATTAACATCTGAAGGAGCAACAACAAAAGATGAGCAAAAAATTCTTGAAGGTATTGTAAATTTTGGAAACACAGAAACAGTGCAAATTATGAAACCTAGAATAGACATTTTTGCATTATCTGATGATGAAGAATATGAAGTGGTTCTTGATAAAATTTTAAAAAACGGATATTCTAGAAATCCAGTTTACAATGACAGTATAGACAATATTGTTGGTGTTTTATACGCTAAAGATTTATTAGCCCATTTAAATAAGAAAAATTTTAAATGGCAAAACTTATTACGTGAAGCTTATTTTGTGCCAGAAAATAAAAAGTTAGACGATTTGCTAGACGATTTTAGAGCCCGTAAAAACCACTTAGCTATTGTAGTTGATGAATATGGAGGTACAAGTGGATTGGTTACTTTAGAAGACGTTATTGAAGAAATTGTAGGTGACATAAATGACGAGTTTGATGATGATGATTTACAATATTCAAAAATTGATGAAAACAATTATATTTTTGAAGGAAAAACAACAATCAAAGATTTTTGTAAGGTATTAGATGACGAAGACGAAGCTATTTTTGAGGAAGAAAAAGGAGAAAGTGAAACATTAGCAGGTTTTTTATTAGAAATCTCTGGAAGATTCCCAAAAAAAGGTGAAAAAATAATATTCAAAAATTATACGTTTACAATAGAAGCGTTAGATAAAAAGCGCATAAAACAAATAAAAGCCACAAGAAATGCGTAAGCTACTTTTTTTATTTATGCTAACTATTTTTAGTTCTTGTAAAGAAGATACATTACCAAAACCAAAAGCTTATTTAAGTTTAGAGTACCCTAATAAATCTTATACTCAATTATCTTTACAAAGACCTTTTACTTTTAAAGTAGCCAATAACACTATTGTTGTAAATGAACCCAACAATTGGTTAAAAATTAAATATCCAGACTTAAAAGCGTCTATAGATATCACTTACAGACCTATTAAAAACAACTTAAAAGAACTATTAACAGAAGCAGAAAAACTAGTTTTTAAACATGCAGTAAAAGCAGAACAAATTATACCTAAAGACTTTGTAAATAAAGATAAAAGAGTTTTTGGTAGCTTATATGAAATTACTGGTAATGCAGCCTCTAACTTACAATTTCATGTAACAGACAGTACTAATAATTTTGTAAAAGGATCTTTGTATTTCTATGCAAGACCAAATTACGATTCTATTTTACCTGCAGTTGAATATATTAAAGAAGATATTTTAAAATTGGTTGAAACTTTAGAATGGGAAAAATAATTTTATTGCTTTTTATATCTTTAACAATCTCTTCTTACGCACAGTCTGATAAATTTAAAGAACAAGTTACTATTGTAAATTCTTTTAAGGCAGATTTTTATACATCTCCAAAATCAATAATATTTGTGTTTAATGACTCTGGTCATCTAGGAAATTATTATACAAAATTATTTAAAGATTTAAAAAAAACATTACGCAAAGAAAAAATAAAAGTTGGGTCTGAATTTAATTTTTCTAACAAAAAAGACTTTGCTAATGATATTTCTAATGCTCCAAAAAATAAAAATAAGAGATCTGATTTTGAATTTATATGTAACATAACTACAAAGTACTATAAAGACCCAGAAGAATGGAAAAATTATAAAGATTTAAAAAAAAGAAAAACTCAACATGACTTAATCTTTACCATGTATAATAATAAAAATGAGAGGATTTTAAAACTAAACCTTTTTATACAATCATATTATACAATAGCTACAAAAACAAAAGAAACTTCTATTCTTTTTTATGAATTTATAAAGTAATTAATAGCTAGAAATTCCGCCTGTTAAATTTAAAACATTTAACTCTGGATAAACTTTTTTCATTTTTTCTGTTGCTCTGTAACTATTAAATCCACGTTGGCAAACCATAACATAAGTTTTAGCATAATCGACTTCTATTTTAGTTGCATCAAATTGTTGAATTGGTATAGTTTTATCTACTTTAAATGGTAATTTTAGGTTTGGTAATACAGCAATTAACTCTAAATTTTGCTCCCCTATTTTCTCTTTTAATGCTTTAGGCGAAATTTGCCAATCTGGATTTTGTGAAGAGCAAGCCAAATCAAAATAAGTCTGTGCTTTAAAAAGTTTTGCAATTTTATCTTTAGTAAAAACGGACTTCAATTTCATTTTTAATTGTGTGTTTTGTAAAGCATTGTAAATTAACAATTCATTTATTATAGGTTTTCCAATACCTGTAATTAATTTTAAAACCTCGTTTACTTGCGCTGTTGCTATCATACCCACAATTGCATTTAAGGTTCCAATTGTTGAACAATTTGGAATATCTGTGGCCATTTCTGGAAAAGCATCTCTTAAATTTGTAGAGTAATTACCTTCTTTTTGTAATACATTAAATGTAGCTACATAGCCATCAAATTTATATAAAGAACCATAAACTAGTGGTTTGCTTTTTATAACACAGGCATCATTTAGTAAATACTTTGTGGGTAAAGAATCTGTACCATCAACCACAATATCAACGCCACTAATTAACTCAAAAACATTATCTTTAGTTATGGGCTTATTTGTAAAACTAACTTCAGTAAAAGGAGCCCTTTTTTTTATAAAATTAGATAACACTTCTGCCTTAGGTTTTCCAACATCATCTAATGCGTAAAAAACTTGTCTATGTAGGTTAGTTTCATCAACAGTATCAAAATCTACTAAATGAATTTTACCTAAACCACTTGAAGCCAAATATACAGCTATAGGACTTCCTAAACCTCCACAACCTACTACTAAAACTGATGTATTTTGAAGCTTTTGCTGTCCTTCTTCACCAATTTCAGAAAGTGTAATTTGACGTTTAAAAAGTTGGTTTTTATCCATTATTAGCTAATTCATTTTTAGCTGACTTGAATTCTTCTGGTGTATTTACATTTCTAATAAAGCTGTCATCTATTTCAACAACTTCAACATCAGAATTGATAAGCATTTTACGTGGGCAAGAATAGCCTTGTGCTAAATATTGCAATAAAATTGGGTAAGCTTTTGGCTCATAAATAGTGATTAAAGGTTCTACAAATGTTGCACTTTTTCCTTTAATTGCTGTTGCTACTTTACTAGGATTTCTTTTTTCTAATAATAAAGAAATTATTTCTTCATTTATAAAAGGTAAATCTGTGGCTAAAACAAACCAAGCTATATTTGGATCTTTTTGAAAAGCAGAACAAATACCTCCAAAAGGTCCTAAATTGATAAACTTATCTGAAATTTCATTTTCACTTTCCCCTTTTTGAACTGAATAAAAGGTTTCTAAATTGTGGCTTTCTAACAATTCTTTTGCAACTACTTTTTGTGGCTTTCCAAAATAATTGAGTTCAGACTTATCTGTACCCATTCTTGTACTTTTTCCACCCACTAAAACCAAGCCTTGTAAAGGTGCTATCTTCTCTTTGATTAAATTATGAACATGATTTGAAATAGCATCAATTTCATCAATCGTGTAACACTTTACGTTTTTGATTTGAGGATATTTTTCTTCTAAAAAATCAAAAAAATTAGTTTCAGAATTTAGTTTAATTACAAACTGAATATTTTGTAATTGATCTAATCTTTTTAAAACGGATGCTTCTTTTGCTTCATCTAAAATTAGTATTTGCTTAGCTCCTTGATAATGATTTCCATTAATAAAAACAAAATCAAACTGAGCAAAATCTAATCGTTGTTGGTATTTATTTATACTTCCAGAAGTTGTTATTTGAACATTTCCTTGATGATGAAAAACATATTCTGATAGTTGATTTTTATCTACATCTTTAGCATGTGAAGCATCAAAATATCCCAATTTATATTGGGTGAGTTTTTTAGAAATCTGATGCACTACATTAGAAATTGTATTACAATTTGTTCCTAAAATAGCAATTTCATTAGGTCCAAAATTATCATTATCTCTTCTAACTAAATTTGTATGCTTTTGATGTTTACTCATTTTTTATATCTGATTTTCCTCCAGTTTTTTCAATCAATTTTACTTCTTTAATTACCATTTTTTGACTGATACTTTTACACATGTCATAAATAGTTAAACAAGCAATATTTGCACCAGTTAAGGCTTCCATTTCTACACCCGTTTTTCCTTCAATCGTTACTTTACAAAGCACCTCTATATGTTCTGAATCAGTAATATTAATATCTATAGCTACACCATTTATTAATAATGGATGACACATAGGAATTAACTCTGAAGTTTTTTTTACACCTTGAATTCCTGCAATTATAGCCGTTTGAAAAACAGGTCCTTTTTTAGTGATTAACTCATCATTTGTAAAATGAGAAATTATCTCCTCTCCTAAAAACATAGTTGCTTTTGCTATGGCAGTTCTTTTTGTAATTTTCTTATCAGAAACATTTACCATTTTAGGGTTATTTCTTTGATTTAAATGTGAAAAGCTCATTTAAATAGTTTTAAGTGTTTAGTTTTTAATTTTTAGTTAAACTTTCTTGAGAAGTTTTTACTATTGATGTCAATATTCTAATTAATTCATGAATATCGTTTATTAAATTATCAACATTTAAATTAGTGAGTTCACTCTCTTTCAATAATCTCAACCAATATTTGGTTTCTCTAGCTTCTTTAGAAGAAATTGACATTTTTGCAATGAAATCTTTTTTACTTTGACCAGCTAAAGCTTCTTCTACATTTGCTCCAATTGAAGTTCCACTTCTTAAAATTTGCCTTGAAATAATAAATTCTTTTTCTTCTTGTAACTTTTTATAAAGGTGTATAATTTTTAATGAAAAATCAAAACTCTTTTTCTGAACAATACTTTCTTTCATAGCTATAGTTAAAACTCAAAATTAAACATTAAAAACTAAAAATTGCGAAAGCGTAATATTGGATAGTTTTCTCCAGTTTTAAATTCAGTTTTATCATTTGGCAATTGAATAAATGCATCTGCATTTATTAAACTTGCTAAATCTCCAGAACCATTTCCTTTAATTGGTGTGGCTAATGTATGACCAAATTTATCACTTAATTTTACTTGTAAAAAGTACGTTAAATTTGGTTTAAAAATTATATCTTCAGTTAAAATGGCAGTTTCTTCTTTTGTTTTAACTCTCACTGATTTATAATACCAAGGATAAAAATACATTAAACAATTTACAAAAGTTGATATTGGATTTCCAGGAAAAGCAAACACTTTACAAGTATTGGTTTCACCCATCCAAAAAGGTTTTCCTGGTCTTTGAGCTACTCTATGAAATCTTTTTTTTACACCCAATTCATCAAAAACTTCTGGTAAAAAATCGAATTTACCTTTACTCACTGCTCCACTACAAAGCAACACATCATAATCGTTTAAAAACTGAGCAATTTTTTGCATTAAAATAGGCTTATCATCTGTAATATGCGAAGTTTCAGATTCAATTTTTAAATGCTCTAAAGCTGCAACTAAGGTAAATACATTACTTCTTCTAATTTGATGTTCTTCAGGTTTATCGTTTACAGCAACCAATTCATCACCTGTTGAAAGTATCATTATTTTAGGTTGTTTAGCCACTTTAATGGTAGATTTACCAACTGTAGCAAAAACGCCAATTTCTGCTGCTGAAATGATGATGTTTTTTTCAATTAAAGTTTCTCCAACTTTTCTATCTTTTCCTTTTTCATGAATATTTTGGAATTCGAAAACTTCATTTATCATGATTCTTGCAACACCATTTTTTATTTCTACATCTTCATATCTTATAACAGCATTTGTGTTCTTTGGTAAAACAGCACCTGTCATTACCTCAATACAATTTTCTGAATTTTGTAATGAAATTTGTGCACTTCCTGCAGGTTGTATCCCTTCAATTGTAAATGCTCTTTGACCTTTTTGAAAAGCGATAAAATCTATGGCAATACCATCCATTGAAACTCTGTTAAATGGCGGGAAATCTCTATCTGCAACAATCGTCTCTTTTAAAATTCTACCAACAGATTTGATAAATGGAGTTTCTTCAACTCCAAATTCTTGAGTTGCTTTTAAAATGATATGTTTTGCCTCTTCTACTGAAATCATAAGCCCTCCCTAACCCTCCCAAAAGGAGGGAATTTGTTACTAATTTTTAATTTGATTTACTTTTTCTATTAATATTTCATAGTTTTCAATCCAAAAGTTAACAAGTTTAAGTATTTCTTCCCTTTGGGAAGATTAAGATGGGCATCTACCCTCCAATTGTGCTCATACTCTCAGAAACATTACCTTTTCTATTGGCTTCTGCAATAAAACCATTTTCTGGTTTTTCTTTAACCAAACTTAAAAACAGTGCTTTTAAATCTTCATTACTTGCTCCATTTCTAATAAAATCTCTAAGATTGAAAACGCCATCATCAAACAAACAGTTTTTAAAAGTTCCTGTACTTGTAATTCTTATTCTGTTACAATCATTACAAATGGTTCTTGTAAAAGCAGGAATAATACCAACAGTTCCTAAATGACCATCAACTTTATAATTTCTAGAAGTTGATGATTTTTCAGACTGTATTTCCTCAACATCAAACTCCGTTTTTATCTCTTCTAAAATTTTTTTAAATGTCCAATTTTCTTTAATATCTCTTTGCCCTTTGCCATTAAATGGCATTTCTTCTATAAAACGAACTGCAACATTTTTATCTTTAGTTAGTCTTACAAAATCATTAATTTCATCTGTGTTAAAACCAGATTGTACTACCACATTAAGCTTTAAATTTAATCTGCTTTTTTCTAACGCTTCAAAAGTTTTATAAACGTCCAGAAAAACATCACGTCTTGTAATTTTAGCAAACTTATCTCTTTGTAAACTATCTATACTTAAATTGATATGCTTTACTTTTTCTAATTGCTCTATTCTATCTATATAATGAGAAATTAATGCACCATTTGTTGTGATATTAATTGCATCTAACAAATCGTTATAAGACAACATTTCTAAGAAACCAACAAAGTCTTTTCTTACAAAGGGTTCTCCACCAGTTAAACGCACTTTTTTAACTCCTAATTCTGTTAATACACGAATTAAGCGATACATTTCTTTAAACGTTAATAGTTCTTGTTTGGGTACAATATCAATTCCATGAGCAGGCATACAATATTGACAACGCAAATTACATCTGTCTGTAACTGCCAAACGCACATACTCTATTTGACGACCAAAACTATCTATTAACTGATTCATTAATTTGGTAATTTTTTACTTACTAAACCATAAATTAATGTACCAATTAATGCACCCAATAAAATAATTAAAGCAGGTAACCATTTAAAACCTAGAATTACAAAAACTGGAGCAGCACATGCACCTGAAACTCCCCAACCTAAACCAAAAAAAGTTCCTCCAACAAGTGTTCTTATAAATCCTTTTTGTTTTTGTTTTGGTGTTATTTTGTTTCCATTAATATCTTTTATTTTTTCGCTTTTAAACAATTGCATAATAATTGCAGATACTACAACTGCCCCTCCAATAATGCCAAACATATGAAAGGACTCAAAACGAAACATTTCATAAAAACGATACCAAGAAATGGCTTGCACTTTACTCAATACAATTGCGAAAAATATACCTAGAAGTAAAAATTTAATGTTCTTCATAATTAAAATAGATTAGGGATGATAAACCAAACAGCAATAATACCTCCTATAAAAAACCCGATAACAGCTAATAATGATGGCAATTGAAAACTACTTAAACCTGTGATTGCATGACCAGAGGTACAGCCACCTGCATAACGTGTTCCAAAACCTATACAAACTCCAGATAAGATTAATATTAAAAATCCTTTTAAAGAAAAAATAGCTTCATTGCTAAATATTTCATCTGGAAAATATTGATTTGCAACATTTGTAAAACCTAAATCTGTTAATTCTTGAATGGTTTTTGGGTTTAAATCTATGGTTTGATTCGGAATTAAAAAATTAGAAGATATAAAACCTCCAATAATTAAACCAATAACAAAAAGCATTGCAAAATCGCGCTCTTTCCAATCTTTTTTAAAATAGTCTGATACTTTACCTGCCCCAATCATTGTACATAAAGTCTCAAAATTGGTAGATGCTCCAAAATTTTGTCCAAAATAAAAATACAAAAAGAGTGTTAACGCAATTAGTGGGCCTCCTACATACCAAGCCCAAGGTTCTAAAATAAAATCCATTATAATTTTAGTTTTAAATAATTCATAATTTTTTTAGTTGCTCCAAGATTTTCTTGGATGTAATTTGAATTTATTGCTCCAGATTCTTTTCTAAAATCATCATCTGTTTTTAATTTTAATAAGACTTCAGTAAATTCTTTTTGGTTACTGATAGAAATACAACCATTTGCTGCTACTAAATCTACAGCCTCTTTAAATTTGTCGTATTTATTTCCAATAACTACAGGAATTCCAAAAGTTGCTGGCTCTAATATATTATGTAATCCTGTTTTTAAACCTCCACCAACATATGCTATATCTGCTGCTGCGTAAATTTTGGTTAAAATACCAATTGTATCTATGATAAATACTTGATAATTTGTTAATTCTTTATTTTCTTTTTTAGAATACAAAATAGTAGCTTTTTCTATAGAATTTTGCAGTTCTAAAATAGCATCAGTTTTAATATTATGAGGAGCAATAATAAATTTTTCTTCTTTAGAAGCATGGTTATTGATATAATCCACAATCAATTCTTCATCTTGAATCCAGGTACTACCTGCAACTATTGTGTACTTATTCTCTTTAAATTCATTAATAAAATCGATAGAGTTGTCTTGTGTTAAAATTCTTGAAACTCGATCAAAACGTGTATCTCCTGCAATAGTGACATTTTTAAAATTTATACTTTCTAGTAATTTTTTAGAATTTTTGTCTTGTACAAAAAAGTGATCAAAAGAATTTAATGCGTTTCTCATAAATTGACCATACCATTTAAAGAAAACTTGTTTTTCTCTAAGAATTCCAGAAATTAAAATAGTAGTACTATTTTTATTTTTGAGTTCTTTTAAGAAGTTTGGCCAAAACTCATATTTCACGAAAATTGCTATTTTTGGATTTACAATTTCTACAAACTTTTTTGCATTAGACTTAGAGTCTAAAGGCAAATAACAAATTACATCTGCTAAATTATAGTTTTTACGAATTTCGTAACCAGAAGGAGAAAAAAAGGTAACTAATATTTTATAATTTTTGTAATTGTTTTTTACTTCTTCTATTATTGGCCTTGCTTGCTCAAATTCTCCTAAAGATGCTGCATGAAACCAAATTGTATTTTGATTTCTTAATACTTCTATTTGTTTAAAGACCTCTTTTCTTCCATCTACAAAAAGTTTTATTTTATTATTAAATAAAGCCACTATCCTTAAAAGAATTGATACTTTAAAAACTATAAGATTGTAGAGAAATTTCATAAATGTAAAAGTACAAATTAGCCCTAAATTAATGGCACAAAAAAACGCTCAAACAATGTTTGAGCGTTTATATTATATAATCTTTGTATTTCTTAAGCCTCAAATGGAGTCACAGAAACATAAGATTTATTATCTCTTTTCTTTTGGAATTCTACAATACCATCAACTTTAGCGTGTAAAGTATGATCTTTACCCATGTAAACATTTTCACCTGGGTTGTGAGCAGTTCCTCTTTGACGAACAATAATATTTCCTGCAATTGCAGCTTGTCCTCCAAATATTTTAACACCTAAACGTTTCGATTCTGATTCTCTACCGTTTTTTGAGCTACCAACTCCTTTTTTATGTGCCATGATATAATGGTTTTAAAGTTTTTAATTATTTAGATAAAGCTTCTATTAATTCTGCTTTCTTTAAAGAAGTGTATCCAGTGATACCTTTTTCTTTAGCTACAGCTTTTAATTCTGCAACAGTCATAGAACTGTAATCTGCAGAAGCTTCTTTTACCTCAGCTTTTGGTGCTTCTTCTTTTTTTGGTGCTGCTTTTTTAGCAGTTTTCTTAGCACCTGAAGCAGCAATAGATTCTATTTGAATCTCGCTTAAATACTGTCTGTGTCCGTTTTTCTTTCTGTATCCTTTTCTTCTTTTCTTTTTGAAAACGATAACTTTATCACCTTTTAAGTGACTTAAAATCTGAGCTGTTACTGAAGCTCCTTCTATAGCTGGGGCGCCAATAGTTACATTTCCATTATCATCAGTTAAAAGAACGTTATCAAAAGTTACTTTTGATCCTTCTTCACCTTGTAAACGGTTAACGTAAACCTTTTGGTCTTTTGCTACTTTAAACTGCTGCCCTGCTATCTCTACGATTGCGTACATACTATTTGTTTTGCGTATTTATACTATTTACTTGCATTTTGTTCTTTAAAATGCGGATGCAAATATACATCTTTTTTAATAGTTAACAACATCATCTCTAATAAATTAATTTTAACTTTTTTATAAGCAAAATGATAGTGTTTTTCTGTGTAATAACTAGAAGCTTTCTTATTTTTGAGAAACGTAAATTCATGTAATTATTTTGTAACAAATATTTGCTGTTTGCGTCAGATAGTATCGAAATTTATAAATTAAATAAAAACTAATGAAGAAAAGTATTTTATCTCTAGCTTCTGTTATGCTTTTTGCTTTTGCAGCAAATGCACAGAAAGTTGAGTTTGAAGAGTATGACTTAAAGAATGGATTGCATGTAATTTTACATCAAGATAATTCTGCACCTGTTGTTACAGTTAATGTAATGTATCATGTAGGAGCAAAAGATGAAGAAAATGGAAAAACTGGTATGGCCCATTTTTATGAACACCTATTATTTACTGGAACAAAAAATATAGAAAGAGGAAAGTGGAGTGAAATACAATCTGCAAGAGGTGGTACTGGAAATGCTAGTACAGACTGGGATAGAACTAACTACTACCAAACTTACCCTTCTAATGAATTAAAATTAGCTTTATGGATGGAATCTGAGCGTATGCTACATCCTATTATTGATCAAAAAGCTGTAGATACTCAAAATGAAGTTGTAAAAGAAGAAAAGCGTCAACGAATGGATAATGCTCCTTATGGAAAAGTTATTTATGGAGATGTTTACAACGAAATTTTTGATAAGCATAATTATGGTAGACCAATGATTGGTTATATTAAAGATTTAGATGCTGCAAAATTAGAAGAGTTTCAAGCTTTTTACAATAAATGGTATATGCCAAACAATGCTGTTTTAGTGGTTGCTGGTGATTTTGATAAAGCTGAAGCTAAGACTTGGGTAAAAGATTATTTTGCTTCTATTCCTAAAAGAGAAGCTCCAAAAAGAGAAAAAATTGTTGAACCAATTAGAACGAAAGAAAAAAGAGTAAAAGTTTATGACGCTAATATTCAATTACCTTTAGTGGGTATGGGCTTTATAACTCCTTCTTTTAAAGAAAGAGATGCTAAAGTTTTAGATGTTATTTCAACTATTTTAAGTAATGGTAAAAGTTCTAGATTATACAAAAAATTAGTTGACGATAAAAAAATGGCTTTACAGGCATTTTCTTTTTCTAGACCTTTAGAAGACTACAGTGTTTATTTAATTGGTTCTATATTGGCTCAAGGTGCTGATAAAGACGAATTAATAAAAGAAATTGATGACGAAATTGTAAAATTACAAACAGAATTAATTTCTGATGAAGACTTACAAAAAGTAAGAAATAAATTCGAAAATCAGTTTGTTGCTTCTAACTCTAATGTACAAGGAATTGCTGCTACTTTAGCAAGAGAATACTTATTAGGTGGAGATACAAATAGAATTAATAACGAATTAGATATTATTAACTCTATCACTAAAGAAGAAATTAGAGAGGCTGCTAAAAAATATTTAGCAAAAAACAAACGTGTTGTTATGGATTACTTACCAGAATCTCAAAAAAAATAATCAATCTAAAAGAAGAATAATGAAAACGAAGATATATTCAATGATAACCTTACTGTTCTTAGCAGTAAGTATTTCTGCTCAAGTTGATAGAACTAAGATGCCAGAATCTGGTACTGCTCCAAAAATAAATATTGGAACACCTAAGAAATTTACATTAAAAAACGGACTACAAGTATTAGTTGTAGAAAACCATAAATTACCTAGAGTATCTGTTACTTTAAATATTGACAACCCTCCAATGGCTGAAGGTGACAAGAAAGGAGTTTCAGGTTTTGTTGGAGGCTTGTTAGGTACAGGTTCTACAACAATCTCTAAAGAAGATTTTGATAAAGAAGTAGACTATTTAGGAGCAAATATTGGTTTTGGCTCTGAAAGTGCTTTTGCAAGTTCTCTTTCTAAATATTTTCCAAGAGTTTTAGAATTAATGGCAGATGCTGCTTTTAATCCTGTGTTTTCTAAAGAAGAATTTGATAAGCAAATGAAACAATCTTTAGATGGAATTAAAAACTCAGAAAATAGTGTATCTGCAATTGCTGGTAGAGTTGATAGATTATTAACCTATGGTAAAGATCATCCTTTTGGAGAATTCACGTCAGAAGAAACATTAAAAAATATTTCTCTAGATGACGTTAAAAATTACTACAATAAAGTGTTTAAACCTAATAATGCTTATTTAGTTGTTATAGGTGATGTAAACTACAAAAAAGTAAAAAAGCAAATAACTAAGTTATTTAGTGGCTGGGAAAAAGGTGAAATGCAAACTCAAGCTTTACCAGAAGTTACAAACCCAGAAACTACAGAAATTAACTTTATAAATATGCCTAATGCTGTACAATCAGAAGTTGCTATAATCAATACTGTTGATTTAGATATGAAAGATAAAGATTACTATGCAGTATTACTTGCAAACCAAATTTTAGGTGGTGGTGGTACAGGTAGATTATATAAAAATTTACGTGAAGACAAAGGATATACTTATGGAGCTTATTCAAGTGTTGGTGCAAGTAGATATGCATCACGTTTTAAAGCTTCTGCATCTGTAAGAAATATGGTTACAGATAGTGCTGTAGTAGAATTTATGAAAGAAATAAATACTATTCGTTATAAGAAAGCTACACAAGAAGAATTAGATATTGCAAAAGCAAAATATGTAGGTAATTTTGTAAGAAACGTACAGAATCCTGGTACAGTAGCTAGTTATGCAATAAGTATTTTACAAAATGATTTACCTAAAGATTATTACGAAAACTATCTTAAAAACATAAACGCAGTTACACTAGATGATGTACAAAATGCTGCCATTAAATATTTTAAAGGTAATAAAGCAAGAATTGTTATTACAGGTAAAGCTATTGACGTACTTAAGAATCTTGAAAAAACAGATTACGTAATTAAGTATTTTGATAAAGAAGGTAACCCAACTGAAAAACCAGAAATGACATTACCAATACCTGAAGGAGTAACAGCTGCAACTGTTGTAGACAAATACTTTGAAGCAATTGGTGGTAAAGATAAAGTGTTAGCTGTTACATCTACAATGATGACAGCAAATGCAACTATACAAGGTACACCTATTGTACTTACTTCTAAAGCTGCTGCACCAAACAAAACATCTCAAATAATATCTGTAATGGGTAGTGTGATGTCTAAAACTGTTTTTGATGGTGAGCAAGGTTACCAAGAAGCAAGAGGTCAAAAAATGAACTTACCTGTAGCTCAAATAGAAAAGGCTAAAAAGAACATGGCTCCTTTTAGTGATTTAGCTTATAAAAATGGGTTATTAGATAGAATTGAACCTATTGATGGTAAAAACTTTTACGTAATTAAATTTGATGATGTAGAAGTATTCTATGATTATGAAACTGGTTTAAAAGCAAAAGAAGTTAGAACTGCAAAAGGTCCTCAAGGTGAAGTTAAAATACCAACAACTTACTCAAACTATAAAGTAGTAGATGGTATCTTATTTCCTTATGAAATTGGTCAAAAAATGGGACCTATGGATTTAAAATTCGAAGTAAAAGAAATTAAAATTAATTCTGATGTAACAGATGAAGATTTTAAATAATTTCTAATTTTAGTATAAAATAAAAAAGTCAAAACTTAATGTTTTGGCTTTTTTATTTTTATAAATTACTTAGACTTGTTAAGTAAATAAACACCTAATAAAATTATAAGACCTGCAAACAATTGAGTAACACTTAATTCTTCACCATCTAAAATACCCCAAAAAACCGCTACAATTGGTATTAAATAAGTAACAGAGGATGCAAATATAGGTGTAGCCAAATGCACCATTTTATTGTAAAAAACTTTAGCAATGCCAGTACCAAAAATAGCTAATACAGTTATATAACCTAATGACGATAAATTATTTGAATCAGTAAAAGAAAAATCAGTAAAGAAACCAGTACTTATTAAAACCATTAAAGCAGGTATTATTAATAATAAAAAATTACCTGTTACAATACTTAACGCACTTAAATCATTCAAATATCTTTTTACAATATTTACATTAAGTGCATAACCAATAGATGCTAAAACTACTAATAAAGAAAACCAATAATTTTGATTAGGGTTTAAATCTGCACCTTTTAAAATTAAAATAACAGTACCTATTAGACCTATAGCAATTCCAATAAATTGTCGTTTTTTAAAACTTGCTCCAAAAATTAAAATTCCAAAAATAAAAGTATTAAAAGGTGTGAGCGAGTTTAAAATAGAAGCAATAGAACTATCTATACCATTTACTGCATACGCAAATAAAAAGACTGGAAAAAATGTACCTAATAAAGAAGTAGTAACAATATGTTTGTAATGTTTCTTTTTAATTTTTTTGAGGCTTTTAAAACTAATGGATAACAAAAAGAAACCTGCAATTAGCATTCTTAATGCTCCAACTTGAATAGGAGTTAAACCTAAAAGTGCTTTTTTTATTAAAATAAAAGAACTACCCCAAACTAATGAAAGTAATATTAAATAAAACCACTTTTTTTGATGGTTGGTCATAATTTGCTGTATATAATGCAAAAATCCGATAAATATTCCGTTTCTATTTTGATTTTTAATAAATTTGTACAATAATTAAATTATAAAATCTAATGAGCTTAAAAAACACCATAGTTGCATCTCTATTATTTTGTTTTGTTTTAGTAGGATGTAAAACAGAAGAGAAAAAAGAATTAAAAAAAGAAAATGTCTCTTTAGCCATTTCTGGTATGACATGTGAAATAGGTTGTGCAAAAACCATACAATCTAAATTATCTAAAAAAGAAGGCGTAATAGATGCTAAAGTTATTTTTACAGATAGTATTGCCAATATTGAGTTTGATGCAAATACAGTAACTAAAAAAGAATTAATTGCTTTTGTAGATGGTATTGCAGGAGGAGATTTATACAAAGCATCAGAAACTACTAAAAAAACTCACGAATGCACTAAAGAATGTAAAGAAAAGTGTGAGTTAAAAGAAGGTAAAAAAGAATGCAAAAAGAATTGTACAATGGCTTGTTGTAAAGACAAAAAAGCTTAATCAAAGTTTATCAAATAAAAAAAGCAGGCTTAACAGCCTGCTTTTTTTATTTAGTAATAATATCTTACTTTCTAGTCCAATTTGCTCCCCAAGTAGCATAATCAGTACCAGTTAATGTATTATCTTCTGTGTAGAAATCTGCATCAGTAAAAGTAGATCCAGTATCGTTTTTCAACTTAACATTAACATCAGCAAAAATTACTGAGTTTACATTTAAATCACCACTTAATACTCCAGCACCTGTTGGATTATCTCCTTGGTCTCCATCTAAATCAAAACCTTCGTTAAAACCTTCTATCCAAACATTAGTAAATATACCTTGAGTACCAGCTCTTAAACGAATTGCTTCATTACCTGTACCAGAACCTAAGCCAATAATTGTTAAATTAGTTACAGTTGGTTTAGAGAAATATTTAGGATTAGAATTGTTACCTATGTCTGTATTGTAACCATCAGCTTCAATACCTTTATCATGATCTGGACCATGCTTTACATATGCATCAGTAATTGTACCTGTATAACCTTCTGTCCAGTCTATAGAATCATCTTGAGCATTAACAACAGAAACATTGCTTACATTTACTGTACCTCCAAAAAACTCAACACCATCGTCATTACCTTCAAACATTTGTATGTACTCTATAACCGTTTTATTTCCAACTCCATAAAAAGAGAAACCATTATTTTCTGATTGACCATCTGCTTTACCTCCTGAATATTCAACTCTTACATAACGTAAAATACCAGAATTATCATCAGCTGCAGTACCACCATAAGGTAGGTTAGCTATTTCTGAAGTAGAAGTTGATGAACCTGAAACAGAGTTTATAGGAGCTTTACCTAAGATAATCAGTCCTCCCCAATCACCAGCATTTGGTGTTGTTGCAGAAGAAGTAAAAATAATTGGCTGAGATGAAGTACCTTCTGCCTTAATTTTTGCACCTTGAGCAATAGCTAAATACACATCTGCACCAGTTGCAGAGGCCTTAATTACAGTACCTGCAGGGATAGTTAATGTTGTACCAGTCTCAAAAATTGTAGGACCAGTTAAAATATATTCTTTTGTTGCATCTAAAGTTAAATCTGTTGTGTAATTACCATTAATTTCGATAGCATTACCTGTTGTTGGAGCTCCTCCATTTCCATCTATATTAATTACAATATCAGAAGTTCCATCTTCTCCACAAGAAGTGAATAATAATACTGATAAAAATACTATTGATAAAATTTTAGTTTTCATTTTTTTTAATTTTATAATGTTTCGTTTAATTTAGTTTTTATTAAAAATTATATTTGAAGCTTAAGCTTATATTCATTCCTATTTGAAATTCTGATAAAGTAATATCACCAATTGGTGTCCCTTCTCTTACTCTAGTAATTTTTGGATCTAATAAGTTTTGTGCTTTTAAATTTAGTTCTGTGTTTTCACCAAATTTATTTTTCCAAATAAAATCTAAAGTTGGTACACCTTTTTCTTTGATATTACCAATTTGACCAGAACCTAAAGCGTCTATTCTGTCTGAGAAATAAGAAAATACTAATGAAGCTACTGGTTTGTAGTTTTCCCATTTTGTAGGGCTATAATTTATATTTGCATTCATTAAAAATGGAGATGCACCTTGTAATTGATCTGTAGGTCTGTTAAAAGAAGTATCAAATAATTGACCATCAATATTACTATACAAATCTTGCTCAGTATGCATATAGGTTACATTAAAACCTGCAGATAATTGGGTATCATCATCTTCGTTTTTAATTAAGTTTTTTCTTGCCTCTAATTCAATACCAATAACCTCTGCTTTATCACCTGTTCTAAAATAACGTTGTGTACCTGTTGCATCGTTTGCAATTACTAAGTTTACTGGGTTGTTTATTTGTTTTGCAAACATACTTACAGAGAATAATTCATCTCTTGTCATAAACCATTCGTATTTAAAATCAATGTTAAATACTTTAGAAAAAGACGGATCGTTTAATAAGTCTGGGTTACCACCTATTCTCTGTCCAACTGCTTCGTAAACAAATGGGGCAACTTCTTTAAATTCTGGTACAGAAACAGATTTACTAAATGTAAAACGTAAGTTTTGGTTTTCTTTTAAAGCGTATTTTATATTTAAACTTGGTAAGAAAAAAGTTTCTGTTGCTTCTCTAAATCTTGGATCATTTGGATTGATATTAATTACATCATAATTAATTTCTTGATTAAATGCCTCTAATCGAATACCAGGTACAAAACTCCATTTTTCATTTAAGTTGTATACAGCAGAAACATAACCAGCATTAACTTTTAATTCTCCAGTGTAGGTGTTTTCATTTGCTCCAGGAAAATTAGTTGTTGGTAATTCACCAGGTGATAATGAGTTAAAAACTTCTGTGTTATATAATCTTCCAAAATTTTGTAAATTAAAAATTGCATCTAAGTTAGTGATATCATCTACCTCTAATCTTGGAGTTAAAAAGTCATAACCATATCTAATATTTTCAAATTCACGAGTTTTAACTCTTCCATTATAACCATAGTTTAATGTTAATTTATCTGATACAATGTGAGCTAAATTAATTCTGCTATTTGTTTCTCTATCAATAATTTTTTGAAAATATCTTTGATTATCAAAAACTGTATTGCTAAAAAAAGATGGCTTTGTGTTTGGATCATTATCTAATGCAAATTGATAGTTCTCAAAACTAAATCTTCTTCTATCTGGTTCGTGTGCAAAAACGTTATTATGACCAATTCCCCATGTAAGTGTATATTTAGCATCTTCTTCGTCTGCTGCATAAAACTTGTGTTCTCCCATTAATTGGTTAACAAAAATTAAATCTTGATTAAATTGGATGTTTTGTTGAAAAAATCCTCTATCTGTATCTATAAAAGCATCTCTATTTCTACCTTTTCCTTCAGTTCCATAAAAACCAGCCATATCAGATGAACTATTTAAGAACATTGAGAAATACTTTAATTTATGATCATCATTAACCTTATAAATAGCATTACCCATTACTGTTGTTGCTGTAGTATATTCAAACTCTTGAGAGTTAGGATATTCAATTTTAAAAACATTAGGATAATCTACTAAAGGACCTTCTCTGTATTGGTAAGAATTTTGAAAAGATGCTGTACCATACAAACTTAACCTTGAATCATCTTTAAAATCCCAAGATTTACCACCAGTTAAACCTATATTTAAGTTTATTGGTGCTGCACCATTTTCTGGATCTACTCCATGAGAAAGTATAACTGCAAAAGGATTATGTTCATATCTTCTGTAAAAACCAACATGTCCTGTACCTTCACTTTTCTTAAAATTCTTTCCAGCAGCTCTTGTGTTTACTCCTGTACCAACAGAAACATCAAAAAAGCCATCTCCTTTATAATCTTTAGAAGTAATATTTACATTACCTGCAGCAAAATCACCATAAAATTCTGATGAATAGGCTTTACTTATAGATACACTTTGAATTACTTCTGAAGGAAATAATGATAAGTCTATATTCTTTTTATTTACATCATTAGAAGGTAATGATAAACCATTTAAAGTAGTGTTTAAATATCTATCTCCTAATCCTCTAACATAAACATTATTTGATCCTTCTTGTTTAGATACACCAGAAATTTTAGAAACTGCACCTGCAGCATCACTTACCCCTTTTTCTGCTAATTCTTGTGCACCTATACTTTCTTTAATTACAGTTGCTTTCTTCTGTTCTAATAATAAAGCACTTTTCTTCTCTTTACTGGTGGTTGTTTTAATAACTACATCATCTAAAGCAACACCTTCTTCTGCTGCCATTACTTGATTTAACGTGATAGTTTCACCTGCTTTAATTGCTATTGGTTTTTCAATAGTTTTATAGCCTAAAAAGCTAAAAACTATAATGTGATTCCCTGCTGGCACATTTAAAGTATAATTACCATCAAAATCTGTAGTGGTTCCAATAGTTGTTCCTTTTAACAAAACATTTGCAAAAGGTAAAGGTTCGTTATTGGTTTCTTTATCAGTTAAATTTCCTTTTACAATTCCCTTTTCTTGTGAAACAATAAAATGACTTATTGCTAAAAAAGTTATAATAAAAAATCTCTTCATTTATAATCTAAATTTATTTCACAAAAGTCTATACCTTTTGTAAAATCTATGTTAGTTATAGATTATGCTTGTATTATAGAAGTATTAACTAAAAGTTAATTATACAATAAGCCTTAACAGAAATTTAATTTTGTGAAAACATTAGTTTTAAATGTTGGTTACATATTTGTAATATCTTATATAAGATAAGATGTCTATATAATTTATTAGTTTTTGTCAACTTATTTATATGACCAGCTGCCTTTGGCCAAGGCAGCTTTTTTATTAAAATAATATTACTTTAACAATAACTTAACATTGGTGTTGGTTATTTGCAGCGACAAAAACTAATATCTATTATGAAATTAAAAACACTACGCTTAGTAGTATCTTTAATTTGTGTTTTCACGTTAGTAAACACAAATGCTCAAAAAGCTAATGCTCCTAAATTTGGTAAGGGTCTTTTTAATCTTGTAGGCAAAGACAGCACTTGGTCTATGAAAATTGGTATGAGATTCCAAACACTTACAACTTTTGGTTGGGATGCAGATAATGGTTTATCAAACCCAACCAGTAACATGTTAATTAGAAGGTCTCGATTAAAGTTTGATGGTTGGGCTTTTTCACCAAAATTAAAATATAAGTTAGAATTAGGTTTATCTAACAGAGATAAATCTGGTGCTTCATATTTTACTCACGATGCTCCTAGACAAATTTTAGATGCTGTTTTAAAGTGGAACTTTTCTGGAAAATGGGTGTTGTGGCTAGGGCAAACAAAACTTCCTGGTAACAGAGAACGTGTTGTTTCTTCTGGAGATTTACAATTAGTAGATCGTTCTCTATTAAATAGTAGATTTAATATTGATCGAGATATAGGTGTACAGTTAAGACATAAATTTAATCTTTCAGATAATTTTTTAGTGAAACACATTTATTCTATTGCACAAGGTGAAGGTAGAAATGTAACTAGAGGAAATGTTGGCGGATATCAATATACAGCAAGAGTAGAGTTTTTCCCTTTTGGAGATTTTGCTGGTAAAGGTGATTATAAAGGAGCTGATTTAAAATTTGAGTCAACTCCAAAATTATCGCTTGCTTTTAATTATGATTTTAATAATAATGCTGCTAAAACCAGAAGTAATATGGGGTCTTATATGTTTATTAATGGTACCTCTGCTGACTCTAGTGCAGAATTTTACACAACTGATGTATCAACATTATTTATAGATGCAATGTACAAACATAAAGGGTTTTCATTTATGGGTGAATATGCGAAAAGAAATGCTTCAGATCCTTTTGCTAAAAACTCAGATGGTACTTTAACTGGCGATGTTATAAATGTTGGTAATGGTTTAAACCTACAAACTGGTTATTTGCTATCTAAAACACTTGAAGTTTCTGCACGTTACACGAATATATCTTTAGATAAAAGTATTACAGGTAAAGGCGCAGAAAATCAATATACATTAGGGTTATCTAAATATATTGTAGGGCACAAATTAAAAGTTCAAACAGATTTAAGCTATACAGATATTGGTTTTAAAACCAACCAATTATTATATAGATTACAAGTAGATATTCATTTTTAAAAATAACATAAACGTAACATTCGCAATATTTACTGTTTGTAAATTTGCAATTCTAATTTTAATACAATGGGTGATCCGTATATTTTAATGCTTGTTGCTTTAGCTGCCTTAGCTATAGTAGACTTAGTAGTAGGAGTTAGTAACGATGCTGTAAATTTTCTAAATTCGGCAATTGGCTCCAAGGCAATATCAGTAAAAAACATAATGATAATTGCGAGTTTAGGTGTTTTTATGGGAGCTATTACCTCTAGTGGTATGATGGAAGTAGCACGTAAAGGGATTTTTAATCCTAGCATGTTTATGTTCCAAGACATCATGTTTATTTTTATGGCGGTAATGATTACAGACATTCTTCTACTAGATATCTTTAACTCATTAGGTATGCCAACCTCTACAACAGTATCTATTGTATTCGAATTATTAGGAGCTGCTGTTTGTATTTCATTAATAAAAATATCTAACAACGATTCTGAATCTATTAATGATATCTGGAATTATATCAACCACAAAAAAGCACTAGAAATTATTAATGGAATTTTGCTTTCTGTTGTTGTTGCTTTTTCTGTTGGTGCATTAGTTCAATTTGTCTCTAGACTAATCTATTCTTTTAATTTTGAGAAAAGAGCTACTTATATTAATGCTTTATTTGGTGGTTTTGCAATTACAGCAATCACATACTTCATTATTATTAAAGGTATGAAAGGAACACCTTTTTATAAAGATGTTAAACACTTAATTGAAGGAAATACTTTAGTAATTATTGCTGGTAGTTTTGTTGCTTGGAGTTTAATTTCTCAAGTATTAATAAAAGCTTTTAAAATTAATATTTTAAAATTAATTATTGGTGTAGGTACATTTTCTTTAGCTATGGCTTTTTCTGGAAATGACTTGGTAAACTTTGTTGGTGTACCTATTGCTGCTTGGAACTCTTTCCAAGCTTGGGAAGTTTCTGGTGTTGCTGCAGATGCATTTTCTATGGGAGTTTTATCTAAAAAAGTGCCATCTAATGTTTGGCTGCTTTTACTTGCTGGTGCAATTATGGTGGTTACTCTTTGGACTTCTAGTAAAGCACAAAATGTAATTAAAACAGGTATTGATTTATCTAGACAAGGTGAAGGGCATGAGAAATTTAAACCAAATCCTTTATCTAGAATTGTGGTTAGAGCTGCAATGGGAATTAATACTGGATTAAGTTACGTTTTACCTAAAAGTACTATTGAATTTATAGATAATAAATTTCAAAAACCAGTTATAGAGTTGCCAAAAGACAAAACTTATGAGTTACCTGCATTCGATTTAATTAGAGCTTCTGTAAACTTAATTGTTGCTGGTATATTAATATCTATAGCTACTTCAATGAAGTTACCTTTATCGACAACGTATGTTACTTTTATGGTAGCTATGGGAACATCTCTAGCAGATAGAGCTTGGGGACGTGAAAGTGCAGTGTATAGAGTTGCTGGTGTAATTAATGTAATTGGTGGTTGGTTTTTAACTGCTATAACAGCATTTTTAGCTGCTGCTTTAGTAGCTTATTTAATAAGTTGGGACAAGGTAATGATTCCAATTTTATTAGCACTTGTGGCTTTTTTAATTAGTAGAAATACTTTACTACATAGAAAAAAAGCTAAAGAAGTTAAAAAACAACAATTTATAGAAAGAGCAGACTTGATTACTATTAATGGTGTAATTGAAGAAAGTGCAGATCATATTTCTGAAGTAGCTTCTAGAGTGAACAAATTATATACCAATGTTGTTAATGATTTGGCAAATCATGATTTAAATAAACTACGTAAAACAGACAAACATGTTGGTAAGCTTAATGATGAAATTGACAGCTTAAAAGATGGTGTGTTCTACTTTATTAAATCTTTAGATGAAACTTCTGTTGAAGCAAGTAGATTCTACATTATGGTATTAGGTTATTTACAAGACGTAGCACAATCTATTAGTTACATCTCTAGAGCTAGTTACAAACACGTAAATAACAATCATAAAAATTTAAAGAAAGGGCAGTTAAAAGATTTAAAATCTATTGATGTTCAGTTAACTACTTTGTTGAGTAATATTAGTGAGATTTTCCACAACAGAACTTTCGATAATTTAGAGAGTCTTTTAGTTGAAAAACAACAATTATTGGAAGACGTTTCTGCTTCTATAGAAAATCAAGTAGCGAGAATTAGAACTGATGAAACCAGCCCAAAAAATACCACATTATACTTTAGTATATTATTAGAAACGAAAGATTTAATTGCTGCTTTAATGAATTTACTGCAGACTTATGAAGAGTTTCACCTAAGTACAAAACAAATAAATTAAACAAAATTTATTTTTAAAATAAAAAACCATGAATTCAATTTCATGGTTTTTTTGTTAGAACCAAAAGCCTAAATTAAACAACAACTGACTTTGGTCTTTTTTGTCTGGTGTCCAAGCATATTTTATTTCTATTGGCCCTAATAAAGAATTAAAACTGTAACCTAAAGCATAACCAGAAAGTACATTGCTAAATAATTCTGTATTTTTAAATACATTATCTTCTACCCTAGCATAGTTAGCTATGAATAATGCATAATGATTGTCTGAAAATTGATATCTTAAATTAAATTCAGATTTGATAAATGACTTATCTGAAAGTTCTGCAAAATCATAACCATATAATGAGACAAAAGTATTTATGTAGTTTTGATTGTAGCTTCCTAAATAAAAATTAAATATTTCTGAACTTGGATTATCTAAAGTAAAACCAGCTTCATTAGTTAGCTGAAAAGTAAGCTTATCCCAAAAAGTTGTAGCAAAACCTAAGGTTCCTTTAGTTTGTGCAAACTTTTTGAAATCGTTATTAAAATCAGTTGAATTTAAAAACCACTTAATTCCTAAGTCTGCATAAAAACCTTTTTCTACAAAATATTTTTTATCATATGTATCTAACTTTAAATATCCATATGTACTATAGTAGGTACTTTTATCTAGAATAGTTTCTTCGTTATTATTAAGAATAGTTGGTGTTGTTATTTTTAAATATTTATGCTCTAACCCCAAACCAATAGCAAATTTTCTACTAAAAGTAGTCTGTACAAATAACTGATTGGTAAAGTCTGTATAGCTTAAATTTATATTACTAATATTTGGCTGATTTATAGCAGATAAATTAAACTTTGCATTGTCTCTAAAATGATTATATCTTGAGTTTAAGCCATAACTAAAATAGAAACCATTATCTACGAAGTAATTTAAATTATACCTTATATTATCACCTAAAATTAAATCTAGAGACAATAAATCGTTATTTATAAGTAAATGCTTTTGTCTGTAATTTGCAAGAATACTAGACTTATATAGCAAATCGTAATGAGCCCCTAAACTTATAGAAGCATTTTCATTTGATTCTTTTAATAAAAATTCTAATGTATACGATTGTTTAGAAGCATCCTTACTAATTAATTTGTAGTTTATCTTATCATAATTTTTGGTTGATAATAATAATTGAATTCTTTTAGAAATTTGTTGTCTAGATAAACTATCGCCTTCTTTTATATTCAATTTTCCTAAAACGTATGCTCTTGTATAATTGTTAGAGCCATTTATATTAATTTTTGAGATATACTTTTTAGATATATCTATTGTATGCTCTTTTCTTTTCTTTTTAATAATTTGTTTTGAAGCAATTTCTTTAAAAACTTCTTCGAACTTTTTTGCTTTGGTGTAGCCTTTTTCTATGATTTCATATTTCTTATCAAAATCTACCACATTAAATTCGAATATATCTGGATGAATATACACATCTAACTTTTCTTTTTCCTCATCACTATTATTATACATTTGATAACTAACAATCTGATTTAAAATAGCAATTACAGATGTTAATTTTTCTTTTTCAAACAATCTACCTTCTACATCTACACCAATTAAAATATCTATCCCTTTTGCTTTCATTATAGAAACAGGAAAATTATTAGCTATTCCTCCATCTACAAGTAATTTTCCATTAATTTCTACAGGATTTAGTAATGTTGGAAATGATCCACTTGCTCTTAATGCTAAAGGTAAAGAGCCTTTTTCTAATAACATTTGACCTCCATTTTCTACATCTGTTGCAATACAGAAAAAAGGAATTGGAAGTTTAGAAAAGTCATTTAAGCCTTCTGTAGAATGTAATAATTCATATAAAAGATTTAGAATATTTTGACCTCTTGAGACTCCTTTAGGTAAACCTATTTTTCCATCTGTAACTGGTAATGTCAAGTTTGTTTTTTCGCCATATTCTTTTTCAAAAAAGGTAGAAGTACTTCTGGGTAATTCATCTCTTAAAAGCGGAATAAAATCTGTTCTTTTTACAATTTCTTCTATTTGGTTTGCAGAATAACCAGCAGCATATAAACCACCAATTATTGCACCCATGCTTGTTCCACCAATATAATCTAACTGAATTCCTGCTTTGTCAATTTCTTTTAATATACCAATATGAGCAAAGCCTTTTGCGCCTCCACCACTTAAAATTAAACCTACTTTGGGTTGTTTTTTTTGAGAAAATAGAGTGCTAGAAACTATTAAAAAGTATAAAAACCATTTCTTTTTCATTATTGGGGTGTGTGATAAAATTCAAATATTTGAATGGCTCTTGAGTTACCCACAACTTCTTTTAATTCTTCTAAAGAAGCATTTTTAACCCTCTTAGCCGATTTAAATTTACGTAATAAAGTTGTAATAGTCTGTTTACCAATATTTGGAATTTGCTCCAGCTCAGATTGTATAGCACTTTTACTTCTTTTATTTCTGTGAAATGTAATACCAAATCTATGCGCCTCATTTCTAAGATGCTGAATTATCTTTAAAGTTTCCGATTTTTTATCAATATATAAAGGTACTTTGTCTCCTGGATAATAAATTTCTTCTAACCTTTTTGCTATCCCTATAATAGCTATTTTTCCTCTTAAACCTAATAGATCTAAACTTTTTAGAGCAGATGATAATTGTCCTTTACCTCCATCAATAACAATTAATTGTGGTAGTGGTTCATCTTCAGTCAATAATCGTTTATATCGTCTATAAACTACCTCTTCCATAGATGCAAAATCATCTGCCCCTTCAACGGTTTTTATATTGTAATGTCTATATTCTTTTTTACTAGGTTTACCATCTTTAAAAACCACACATGCAGCAACAGGATTAGTCCCTTGAATATTAGAATTGTCAAAACACTCAATATGTCTTGGCTCTTTAGAAAGTCTTAAATCTGCTTTCATTTGAGCCATAATACGTTTTACATGTCTATCTGGATCTACAATTTTAATTTGTTTAAATTGTTCTTGCCTAAAATATTTAGCATTACGTTCTGAGAGTTCTACTATACGTTTTTTATCTCCTAATTTAGGTATCGTAACTTTAATATTTTCTCCAACATCAACTTTAAAAGGAACATATATTTCTGGAGATGTTGAATTAAATCTTTGTCTTATTTCTACTATAAAAAGTTCTAATAATTCTTGATCTGTTTCGTCTAATTTTTTCTTTATTTCTGTAGTATGAGACTGTATTATAGATCCGTTTGAGAGTTTTAAAAAGTTGGCATATCCATGAGTTTCATCACTTATAATAGAAAAAACATCTACGTTATTTATAGTAGGATTTACTACAGTACTTTTAGCTTGATAATTACTTAATCTATCTAATTTTTCTTTTATTTTTTGAGCTTTTTCAAACTCCATTTTTTCAGCAAAACCCATCATTAAAGAGGTTAAACTTTCTAAACTTTCTTTAAAGTTTCCCTTAATTATATTTCGAATTTCTTTTATTGAATTGTTATAATGGGCCTCTGTTTCTAAACCTTCACAAGGTCCTAGGCAATTACCTAAATGATATTCTAAGCATACTTTATATTTACCTGTATTTACTTTTTCTCTACTTAAATCGTACTTACAAGTTCTTAATGTATATAATTCTTTAATTAAATCTAAAAGTGCTTTTATTGTTTTTACTGAAGTATAAGGTCCAAAATATTCTGATCCATCTCTAATGACTCTTCTTGTCATAAAAACCCTTGGAAAACGTTCTTTTTTTATACAAATCCAAGGATAGCTTTTATCGTCTTTTAATAATACATTGTACTTTGGTTTGTATTTTTTTATAAGGTTATTTTCTAGAAGTAACGCATCTGTTTCTGTCTTTACAACAATATGCTTTATCGTTTTAATATTTTTAACTAGTACTCTAGTTTTTCCACTATCATGATTTTTTGTAAAGTAAGAATTAACTCTTTTCTTAATGTTTTTTGCTTTACCTACATAAATTATAGTGTTTTCTTTATCTAAGTATTGATAAACTCCAGGAGAATCAGGTAATGTTTTTAATTGAAGTTCTAAAGCATCTGTCATACTTCAAAAATACAGTTTTTTTATAGTAAATATTAATCTATGGGTTGTTGATAATTGTCGAAAAAATTAGTGTTTGTTTTATCTACTACTTGCCAACCGTAAACTGCTGAAAGTTGGTAAATTTTAGAAATCTCTTCAAAAAAACGAGTTTTTGCCTCTTTTTTTAAAGCTGATAGCTCAATTGTATTTTTAATCTTTTCAATACTTTTTTGGTTGATTTTATTTAATTCTTCTTTAGAAAAAGAATTAAATTGACTTTGCTGTAAATCGAAATACTTAACATTTGGTGAAATATTGATTTCTTCTTTTGGTATATTGTTGATATATATTTTTTTAGCTATTGAATCTATTTGAATATCTAGTTTAGATAAATCGTAACCAACCTCAACATTTGCATTTACAGAAACAATGGCTTTTTTATCGAAAGAAACCACATCATAAAAATATTTTTTAGAATCGGAATAATTGTAAATTTCAGAAAAACTTGTTGAAGAAATTACGAGCTTACTCATATTTTTAATGCTGTTTACAATAACATTAATTTCTTCTTTTTCGAAATTAGTTTGGTCTTTTTGATACCAAAATTTGGCAATCAAAAAACCTAAAAGAAAAACAAGAATATATCTAGAAACTTTCAAAAAAACTGAACTAAAATTAGTAGTTACAAGTTACTAAAATTTAACGAGTTCCTAATTTTTCGTTTTCTAAAAAATCTGTAGGTTGATTTTTTTTCTTTGCTTCTTTTGGAAAAGCTTGTTTACTAAAAAAGAATAATAATACTACACCAATAGTAATATACGAATCTGCTGGATTAAAAATATACTGAAAAAAAGTATATGGTTCACCACCAACAAATGGAAACCAACTTGGTAATGTACCTTGCCAAATAGGAAAGTAAAACATGTCTACAACTCTACCATAAAATAACTCTCCATAAGGTTTATCTGCAAATAATGTAGCAACTTTATGAGTAGAATCGTCAAAAATTACTCCGTAAAAAACAGAGTCTATAATATTACCAACTGCTCCTGAAAAGATTAAAGCTATACCAATAATAACAGCATTGTGTACTTTTTGCTTTATGGTGGTAATTAACCAATAAATAATCCCAACTACTGCTACTAATCTAAATAAAGTTAAAAATAACTTTCCATTTTTACCTCCAAATTCAAAACCCATAGCCATTCCATTATTTTCTGTAAAATGGATTCTGAACCAATCAAAAACTACTACTTCTTCACCTAAAATAAAATTTGTTTTTACATAAATTTTAATAATTTGGTCTAAAATTATAGCAATTAAAATAGTTAGTATTGCAAGGGTCTTTTTTGACATTTTAAAAATTTTGAAGTCACAAAAATAAGAATATTATTGTGTTATTGAGTAGTTATAAAAATATTAGCTTTAATAGATTGTATTTTTAGATTTTTCTTAGCATTATTCTTCATCAGTTTATATTCTTTCTTATAGGTTGTATCATTAACCTTAATTTTTCCAATATTAGAAATAACATCAATTTTAGAATCTTTTACTTTAGCATAGACATTTCCTGCATATAACCTTAACTCTGTGTTTTTTTGTATGGTATTTAGTTTTACAATACCATTATCTATAAAAATAGCTAAATTATTTTTACAGTTTTTTGTTTCTATGTCTACGTTTTCTCCAAAAACGGTAATTTTTTTTCCTTTTGGTATTTTTATTACAGCTTCTGCTCTTTGTAATCTTTTTGTTATGAATTTTCTAAAAATTACTTCTCTAGTTTCTGTTCCTTCGAAATGAAAATTAATATTAACTTCATTAGAGTTTTCTGTAATTTTTACAAGCTGATCATCATAACTTTCTGCATATAAAATAACCTCTACAATATCTTTATTTGAATTTTCTATTTTTAAATCGTCTAAACCTGTAGTATAAATATTTACTTGGTTTGTATGTATCTGAATTTGTTTTGCTACTTTTTTTTGAGAAAAAACAGCAATAGAAAATAAAATGAAAGTTATGTTGAAAATTTTTTTCATAAAAAAAGCTTCTAAAATAGAAGCTTTATAAGTTTTATATAAATTGATTATTGACGTCTTTTTGCTTCAATACTTAAAGTTGCATGAGGCACTAACTTTAAACGTTCTTTCTGAATTAATTTACCTGTAACTCTACAAATACCATAAGTACCATTTTCGATTCTTAATAATGCATTTTTTAAATCACGAATAAATTTTTCTTGTCTTATAGCTAACTGAACATTAGCTTCTTTACTCATTACATCTGAACCTTCATCAAAAGATTTAAATGATGGTGAAGTATCATCTGTACCATTGTTAGCATCATTTTTATAAGAACTTCTTAAAAGCTCTAAATCTTCTTGTGCTCTTGCTATTTTTTTATCTATTATAGCTTTAAATTCTTGTAAGTCTTGTTCTGAATATTTTAATTTTACGTCTGACATAATCCTACATTTTATCAATTAATATTTTACTTTTAATGTCGTCAAATTCTATTTCAACTCCATTATTTAATTCATCAACAAAAACCAATTCTTTGGTTAATGTTTCGCTCATAATGTAGTCTTTATTATCATTAATAGAATCTTGTAAGTTGGCATAATTAAGCACAGTTAACTTAATTTTATCTGTTACTTCTAAACCAGTGTCTTTACGAGCATTCTGTATTCTATTTACTAACTCTCTAGCAATACCTTCTTTTCGTAAATCATCTGTTATAGTTACATCTAAAGCCACAGTTAAAGCACCTTCATTAGCTACTAACCAACCTTCTATATCTTTTGATGATATTTCTACATCTTCGAGAGACAAAGTAATATTTTTTTCATTAACGTTTATAGAAATGTTTTTATCTTTTTCTATTTTGTTAATATCTTCTTGTGTAAACTTACCAACTTCTGCTGCAATAAAACGCATGTCTTTCCCAAATTTTGGTCCTAAAACTTTAAAATTTGGTTTTATTTGTTTGATTAAGATATCTGAAGCATCTTCCATCAATTGAATTTCCTTGATATTTACTTCGTGCTTAATCAAATTTGAAACTGCTAAGATTTCTTCTTTTTGTTGCTGACTATCAACAGGAATCATGATTTTTTGTAATGGCTGACGCACTTTAATCTTTTCTTTAGCTCTTAATGATAGTACTAAAGATGATATGGTTTGTGCACTTTCCATTTTACGCTCTAAACTCTTATCTACAAAGGCTTCATTAAATTTTGGAAATTCTGCCAAATGCACACTTTCTGAGCTTTCTTTTTGTGTTACCTTATTTAAATCTTGGTATAATCGATCCATAAAAAATGGTGCAATTGGTGCTCCAAGTTTAGCAATAGTAGTCATACAAGTATAAAGTGTTTGATAAGCAGATATTTTATCTTTTTGATAATCTCCTTTCCAAAAACGTCTTCTACTTAAACGAACATACCAGTTACTTAAATATTCTTGCGTAAAATCTGATATAGCTCTAGCAGCTCTTGTTGGCTCATATTCTGCATAGAATTTATCAACTTTATTGATTAAAGTGTGTAATTCAGATAAAATCCATCTGTCTAATTCTGGTCTTTCATGTAAAGGAATATCATCTTCTTCGTAAGAAAAACCATCAATATTAGTATATAAACTAAAGAATGAATATGTATTGTATAATGTGCCAAAAAACTTACGTTTTACTTCTTCAATCCCTTCTAAATCAAACTTTAAATTATCCCAAGGGTTTGCATTAGAAATCATATACCATCTTGTAGCATCTGCTCCATAAGTAGATAATGTTGTAAATGGATCTACAGCATTCCCTAGACGTTTAGACATTTTTTGTCCGTTTTTGTCTAAAACTAATCCGTTTGAAACAACATTTTTATAGGCAACAGAATCAAAAACCATTGTTCCTATAGCATGTAAAGTATAAAACCAACCACGTGTTTGATCTACTCCTTCTGCAATAAAATCTGCTGGAAATGATTTATTCTCATCAATTTTTGCTTTATTTTCAAAAGGATAATGCCACTGAGCATAAGGCATAGAACCAGAATCGAACCAAACATCTATTAAATCTGACTCACGTTTCATAGGTTGCCCAGTTGAAGAAACTAATACAATTTCATCAACGATATTTTTATGTAAATCTATTTTTGCGTAGTTTTCATTTGAGTTATTACCAATTTCAAAATCAGCAAAAATATCAGCTTTTAAAACTCCAGCTTCTACAGCTTTAGCCATTTCATTTTTAAGCTCTTCTACAGAACCAATGCAAATTTCTTCTTTACCATCTTCTGTTCTCCAAATTGGTAATGGAATTCCCCAATAACGTGAACGTGATAAATTCCAATCGTTTGCATTTGCTAACCAATTTCCAAAACGACCAGTTCCTGTAGATTCTGGTTTCCAATTAATGGTTTTGTTTAGCTCATACATTTTGTCTTTAACATCAGTTACTTTAATAAACCAAGAATCTAATGGATAGTATAAAATCGGTTTATCTGTTCTCCAACAATTTGGGTAACTGTGCTTGTATTTTTCTACTTTAAATGCTTTGTTTTCGTTCTTTAATTTTAAACCTAAACGTTCATCAACTGATAAATATTTTTGTTGATTTTTAATTACAGACTGCATTCTGTTTTGCTGAACTTTTAATTCTTCTTCTAGTTCATCATCATTTAAGTATTCAGCTTTTACATACTCATTTGCAAAACCATAAATAGCATCTTTCACTTCTGGTCTAAAACGCCCTTGTAAGTCAACTAATGGCACTAAATTATCGTTCTCGTCTTTAACTAATAAAGGTGGAATTTCAGGTGAAGCTTGTTTTGCAACCAATGCATCATCTGCTCCAAAAGTTGGGGCTGTATGTACTATACCTGTTCCATCTTCTGTGGTAACAAAATCTCCAGCAATTACTCTAAAAGCATCTTGTGGATTATCGAAAGGTAATGCAAACTGCATTAACTGCTCGTATTTTATACCTACTAAATCTGTTCCTTTACATTCTGCAACAACTAAATAAGGTATTTTTTTATCTTCTTTTGAGAAGTTTTTTAATGCTTCTAAATTTTCAGCTTCAGCGTATTTACCTGAAAATTGTTTACCAACTAAATTCTTAGCTAATATTACATGAAAAGGCTCAAAAGTGTATTGGTTATAACTTGCTACAACAACATAATCTATTTTTGGTCCAACTGTTAATGCTGTATTACTTGGTAATGTCCATGGAGTTGTTGTCCAAGCAATAAAATTTAAATGATCAAACTTTTTTAAGAATTCTGGTAATGAACTTTCTATTGCTTTAAACTGTGCAACAACTGTAGTATCTGTTACATCTTGATAAGTACCTGGTTGATTTAATTCGTGAGAACTTAAGCCTGTACCTGCTTTTGGTGAATAAGGCTGAATTGTATAGCCTTTATAAATTAACTCTTTGTTATAAATCTGTTTTAATAACCACCAAACAGACTCCATATATTTTGGTTCATAGGTAATGTATGGATCATCCATATCTACCCAATAACCCATTTTTTGAGTTAAATCGTTCCAAATATCTGTGTAACGCATTACAGCTTTTCTACAAGCTGCATTGTATTCTTCTACAGAAATTTTAACTCCAATATCTTCTTTTGTAATGCCTAATTCTTTCTCAACACCCAATTCTATTGGCAAACCATGAGTATCCCATCCAGCTTTTCGCTTTACTTGGTATCCTTTCATAGTTTTGTAACGTGGAAAAATATCTTTAATAGCTCTGGCTAAAACATGGTGTACACCTGGTAAACCATTTGCAGATGGTGGACCTTCGAAAAACACAAATGGTTTTGCACCTTCTCTTGAAGTAACACTCTTTTCAAATATGTCATTTTCTTGCCAATAATTAAGAATTTCTTCTGCTACTTTTGGTAAGTCAAGTCCTTTATATTCAGGAAATTTCGCTTTCATTATCTCACTTTTCTGATAAGATTGCGAAATTAAGAATTTTAAACGAAAAGAGTTTTAAAATTTTTCGTTTTTAAAGAAATATATAAACTTTACATAACTGTATTGTAAAGCTCTTAAAAACACGTTATTATATTTAAAGTTAAAAAGACTATCAATCATATCATCTATTGAGAAATTTTTATGGAAAAAACGTATTCTATTTTCTATTTGAACATCTGAATATTTACTATACATTCTTGCTGCAGAATACTCACTTAATTTCCATTTTTTTGACTTTTGTTTTAGCCAAACTTTTCGATATTCTTTAAAGTTATCTTTACCAGTTTCTAGATACTCTTGTATATATTTTGCTGCCAAAGCTCCACTTTGCATGGCATATCTTATCCCTTCTCCACCTCTTGGATTTATGGCAGAAATAGCATCCCCTACACCAACTACTTTATCTTTATAAAATGTATCTTTTAATCCTTTGCAATATCTAACAATACCACCATGTTTATCTATTATCTTATACTCTGTAGCTTGCAGATATTCAGCAATTATTTTTTCTGTAATACTTCTTGTAGTTTTATCTGTTTTATCTTGATCTATTGATTTTAAATGTGTTTTACCTGCACCAACTTTTAATATTCTATTTTCCATAGGAAAAATCCAAGAATACCCTTTTATGGCCCATTTGTGACCTAGAAAAAAAAGTAGCTTATCTTTATATTTATCATATATTTCTTGTGACACTTCAATCTCATATTCTGTTCCACTACCTAAAATCATTTCTGGTTGTTGTTCATTAGCATCAAACATTACCTTTCTTAAAGGGCCAGTTGCATCAACTACAATTTTTGATTTTACTTTTCTTATTTCTTTGGTTGATGAATTTTGTAAAGTAATTTCTACTAGATTATCAATACTTTTTTTGCTAAGGTATTTATAACCCATTAAAACTGTACCTCCGTTTTTTTGGGTTTCTTCAGCTAAAAACTCTCGTAATTTTTGGAAATTTAAAACAACGCCTTTTTTAACTTCACCTTCCCAAATATGAATGTCTTTGGTACATTGTATCACAAGATCTTTCCAATAAGCACCAACTACAGATTCTGGCAACTTAAATTCCTCTAAAGGTGCTAAAGTCATACCTGCACTAGAAAAATTATTCAATTTAAAAGAAGCGTACTTTTCTACTAGTAGTACTTTAATCCCTTTTTTAGATAATTCTCTTGCAGTTTGTCCACCTGCAGGACCACCTCCAATTACTATTACATCATACTCTTCCACAAAAATTGGCATTACATTCCTCTTTCATTCTTAATTTTTTCATAAGCATTCTGTATGCTCTGAAACTTTTCATTTGCTCCTTTTAAATGCTCTTCACCCAAGTCTCTTAATTTATCTGGATGGTATTTTTTAACCATTTTTCTGTAAGCTGTTTTTACCTCATCATTAGACACAGATTTAGTAATCTCTAAGATTTTATAAGCATTATCAGAAGCATCGTAGAACATCGCTTTTATAGATTCATAATCATATTGATTAATATATAAATAACCAGCAATTTTTTTAATTTCATCTACTTCTTTTTGAGTTACAAAGTCATCTGCTTTTGCAATACCAAATAAAAAATGAATTAATTGAAGACGAGAAGCATGTGACATATGTTCTCTAATTTGAATACAAACTTGACGTGCAGAAATATCTTTTTTTACAATTCCTTTAAATAGCTTAAATGCATTGTTAGCTCTTTGTTTGCCATACATACTTAAGAATTGAGATCTTACATAATCTAATTCTCTTTGGTCAATTTTTCCATCGGATTTAATGACAATAGATGCCAAAACCAAAAGACTCATTTCAAAATCACCAGATTGTGTGTTAATAGAACCTCTTTTAGATTCTACTCTTCTTTGATAACTCCTCTTTTCTTTAGTAAGGTCTTCTACATTAAATTCATCAACAAAACTACCAATTGCAAAACCAATTGCAGCTCCTATAGGGCCACCTAAAGTAAATCCTAATCCAGCTCCTAACCATTTTGAAAAACTACTCATATAAAAATTTAAAGCTCAAAGATAAAGAATACTTCTTTTTTTGATTACTTTTTTTAGATATCAATTTTATTGATATATCTATTAGAATAAGTGTTCCTTGGTTTTTGAAGTATACTCTTTTTATAAGTATATTTGTGCTCTAAAATTTAGATTATTATGTATCCAGAAGAATTAGTAAAACCAATGCGTAATCAATTGATTGATGCAGGTTTTGAAGCATTATATACAGCTGATGACGTAGAAAAAGCAATGGCAAAAGAAGGTACTACTTTAGTGATGGTAAATTCTGTTTGTGGTTGTGCAGCAGGTACTGCAAGACCAGGAGCAATAGCTTCTTTAGGTGCAGATAAAACACCAGATCATTTAACAACAGTTTTTGCTGGTGTTGAAAAAGAATCTACTCAAAAAGCTAGAGAATATATGATTCCTTTTCCTCCATCATCTCCAGCTATTGCCTTATTTAAAGATGGTAATTTAGTACATATGTTAGAGCGTCATCATATAGAAGGTAGATCTGCTCAAATGATTGCACAAAATTTAGCAGCTGCTTACGAAGAGCACTGTTAATTAGTTAAAAAACACTATTAAAATCCACGTTAATTCGTGGATTTTATATTTTATATTATGCCTATTATGATTTCTGACTATACTAAAGAGGAATTATTAAAGAAATTAAAAACTCAAAAAACATTATTTATTGCACAAACTGCTGTGATTTTTTTAATGATTGTTTTAGCGGTTTTTTCAACAGCTTCAAATGGAGTTTCCTATCAAACATTTTTACCTTTATTTTTTATTCCAATGGCTGTTGTAATGTGGTTTGAAATGAAAAAAATAAAAAAAGAACTTGCTAAAAGAACTTAAAAATGAATCAGGAAAAAGTAATTAATAATACAATAGTGTTTGTAAAAGAAGAGTTAAAAGATGCTGAAGGAGGACATGATTGGTTTCATATAGAACGTGTGTTTAGAAATACTTTACTTATTTCTAGAGAAGAAAAAGTAGACGTTTTTGTGGTTTCTTTAGCTGCTTTACTACATGATATAGCAGATGCTAAATTTCATAAAGGTGATGAATCTATTGGACCTAAAAAAGCTTCTGAATTTTTACATACTCAAAAAGTTGATAATGGTGTTATTGCACATGTAGTAAATATCATTACTCATATGTCATTTAAAAATGAATTATCGTCAGAAAAATCTCCTATAAATTCAAAAGAATTTCAAGTTGTACAAGATGCAGATAAATTAGATGCTATTGGAGCTATTGGTATTGCTCGTTGTTTTAATTATGGGGGTTTTAAAAATAGACCTTTATACGACCCTGAGATAAGACCAAATTTAACAATGACTAAAGAGGAGTATAAAAAATCTGAAGCTCCAACAATTAATCATTTTTATGAAAAATTGTTATTGTTAAAAGATACTATGAATACTGAGGCTGCTAAAAAAATTGCAGAAGAAAGACATCAGTTTATGGAAACTTACTTAAATCAGTTTTATAAAGAATGGAATGGAACTTTATAGGCTAATTTTCTTTAGCTACTTCTAGTGCTGTAATCTTATATTCTAAGATAGATAACTCTTCTCCACTTTCTATTATTTGTTCAACTGTTAAATTTGAGCTTGTATTTATAAAATCTTTAATTTCTTTGCTTTTAAAAGTATAGTACTCTAAAGCTTTATCTATTTTCTTATCCATAGTTTATTGTATTAAATCTTTCATTTCACTTCTGTAAATAGATGCACTTTTTCCTGTAAATTCTTTAAATAGTTTATTAAAGTGAGAAAAATTATTAAAACCACATTCAAAACTAATATCTGTAATACTCATTGTACTTTCAGCTAACAGCTTAGTAGCGTGAACAACTCTATATTCATTTACAATTTTTGTAAATGTTTTACCTGTCGTTTTTTTAAAATATCTACAAAAAGCTGGTACAGTCATACTTACTAAATCTGAAACTTCATCTAAACTAATATGCTCTTTAAAGTTGTCATTTATATGCTTGTATACAACTTCAATTTTATTGCTATCTTGATGTGTAGCTTCAAAAGCAAAACCATCTGCATTTAATAATGTATAATCGTCTGTTGTTGCTAAATCGTTTAATATCTCTATAAAAGAAGTAATTCTTGATGCCCCTTCTAAATCTACTAGTGCTTCTATTTTGGCACCAATTCTTCTTTTAATATCTATATTAAAACGAATTCCTTTTTTAGCTCTTTCAAATAAAGCGTCTATAGCAGCCATTTCAGGAATTTTAAAAAATTCTTTGCCTAAGAATTCTGGTAAAAACTGAATTAATGTTTCTGATCCGTTTGTCGTTAAACGATCTAAATATCCCATGTGTGGTAAATTAGAACCTATTAACACTAATTGACTATTATTAAAATAGCTAATATGATTACCTATATGTCTTTTTCCTTTACCCTTATTTACATATACCAACTCTATCTCTGGATGAAAATGCCAAAAAGGAGTTATTGTTTTTAGAAATTTTTCGTGCTTTTTAACCAACAATGAACTTCCAAAGTTTGGAATAATTTTTTCTAGTGTAGGTTTTTTCTGTATCATTTTACAAAAATACAACACTAAGAAGTGGAATTGTGTATATAATTATCAATATTGTGTGCTATTTTAACTTTAATAAAGATGTTAAGTAATTGTTAAGTTAATTTAGCATATAAACTTACCAATTATGTTGTTTTCTACTATGCATTTCACATATAACTTTGCAGCATAAAATCAAAAATTTGATTAACAAAGAAAGTAATTTATTAAGATTAAAAAATTGAATTATTTGAAATCTCATAAGTAACTGAATTAATTGCAGTTCAATATGTTATAAAAGATTATTAAAAAAGAAAAACAAAAATTTAAAATAACCCAAAAACAAAAAAAATGAAAAATTTGATTAAAACTGTATTAATGATTGTCTTGGTGATGACAACATTTTTAAATTACGGAAACACAAAAAACAAATTTGAAAATTCATTTACTATCATAAGTAATACAAAATTAAAAGTAGTATTTAATGATGTAAAAAAAGGAGAAATTTTAACTGTTAAAGAAAAAAACGGTACTATATTATATTCAGAAAAAATTTCTACTAATGGTAAATTGATAAAAATTCTAGATTTATCTTCTTTGAAAAATGGTAATTACATTATTGAGTTAGAAAAAGATTTTCAAATTATTGTAAATCATGTTACTATAAAAAATAATAATGTTGTTTTTAATAAAAATAAGAAAGAAGTAATTTTTAAACCAGTTGTTAGAAACGAAAAAAACTTATTAATGGTTTCTAAAATTGCATTTGATAAAGAACCTTTATTGCTTTCTATTTACTATAAAGGAGAAATTATATTCTCTGAAACAATTGAAAATAAAGAGATTATTAACAGAGCTTATAGATTAGAACAAGAATTAGATGGACCTTATAAGGTTGTACTTTACAATAACAATAGAAGTTACACTCATAATTTCAATTATTAAGAAAACTATAGTGTAAATATTTTAAATGTTAATTTGATTAAAAACGAGCCTTAAAAGGCTCGTTTTTTTATTTATTAGGAAAATTAGGCTTTCTTTTTTCTAAGAAGGCTGTAGTTCCTTCTTTAAAATCTTGAGTACCAAAACACGAACCAAACTCATCTATCTCAACATCAAAACCATTTAAATTCTTATCGTAATTTGCATTTACTGCTCTTATTGCTGCTGAAATAGCAACAGAGGAATTTCTTAATATTTTTCCTGCAATTTTATTAGCTAAACCTAATAGTTCTTCTTGACTTGTAACATGGTTTACTAAACCACAATCTTTAGCTTCTTCTGCAGAAATCATGGCTGCACTCATAATCATTTCCATGGCTTTACCTTTACCAACTAATTGTGGTAAACGTTGTGTGCCTCCATAACCTGGTATGACTCCTAAAGAAACTTCTGGCAATCCCATTTTTGCATTGTCTGAAGCTATTCTAAAATGACAAGACATGGCTAATTCTAAACCACCACCTAAAGCAAAACCGTTAATTGCTGCGATTACTGGTTTAGATAAATTCTCTATTAAATCAAATAACATCTCTTGTCCTTTTCTAGCTAATTTACCTCCATTTTCTACTGAGAAATGGGCAAACTCTGAAATATCTGCTCCTGCTACAAAAGATTTATCTCCACTACCTGTAAGAATAATCACTTTTACTATACTATTTTCCTCTAGAGCTTTAAAAGCATTAGATAATTCTAAAATAGTTTCTTTATTTAATGCGTTTAATTTCTTTGGCCTATTTATGGTTACAATTGCTGTTTCATTAGCTTCTTCAACTAAAATGTTATTAAACTTCATACTTTTAATTATACGTTATCGATTTATTTTTTTGGCAAAATTACAGTAAATACAGTTCCAAATCCAATTTTTGAAGTAAAAGAAATTGTACCCTCATAAGCTTCAATAATATTTTTTATCATAGGTAATCCTAAGCCCATGCCACTGCTTTTAGTGGTAAATTTAGGTTCAAAAATTAATGCTTTTACATCTTCTTCTATACCTTTCCCATTATCTGAAACAATAATTTTTACACTGTCTTTTTCAGAAAAAACTTTAACCTCTATTAGTGGTTTTTCTTCTTTATCAATCGCCTGTATTGCATTCTTAACTAGATTGGTTACAATTCTAATAAGTTGTGTTTTATCTAGATTTGCAAAAATTTCTTTTTCTTTTGGTAGGTAGTTAATATATTTTTCACCAAAAATTTCTAAGGCTAGTTTTACCACTTTTACAACATCTATCTTTTCCTTTTTTTGAGATGGCATTTTAGCAAAATCAGAAAATGCAGAAGCAATAGAACTCATTACATCTATTTGCTGAATTAAAGTTTTACTATATTCTGCTAATTTTTCTCTTATATTTTCATCCTCAGGATTAAACTTGCGCTCAAAACTTTGTACAGTTAAACGCATTGGAGTTAATGGGTTTTTAATTTCATGAGCAACTTGTTTAGCCATTTCTCTCCAAGCCTGTTCTCTTTCGCTTTTAGCAAGTTTAGCTGCACTTTCTTCAAGCTGATCTATCATATTATTATATGCTTCAACCAACACTTCTATTTCAGAGCTTGCCTCATCTAAAATAATTTTTTCGTTTCTTTCGTTTAAACGCGTTTGTTGCATTCTTTCAGAAATCGTTTTTATAGAACGAGTAATATAACTTGATAAGAAATAAGCTAATGCTATAGCTATCATAAACATTAAAACATAGACCAAACTAAGTCTCTTTATAAACTCTTCTAACTCTTCTTCTATTTCAGAATTATCTTGAGAAAATTGTAATTCTAAAATACCTATTCTTTTAAACTTGGGGTCGTTAATATATGTATATGAAACTTGATAACCTGTCTCTTCAATCTCATCACTTTTAAAAATTCTGTGGTTTGAATTTTGGGCTAATTCATTAAGCTTATCATAACTTAAAGGCTGAATTTTATTTTCTTCGAATGCATTTGTTTTTGAGGAAACTAATAGGTTACCATGTAAATCAAAAATAGAAATATTGAGTTTATTGATTGATGATATTTCGTAAATACGTTCTTGAAATATTTTTGATAAATTTTCTGTCTTTACAGGATAACTTGTTTTATTTGAAAGTTCTAGTTGTATCGTTTCTATTGTGGTAGCTTCTTTACGTTCGAAACGATGAATATTATAATCTTTTGTTTGTTCATCATACTGATAAACTGTTACCACCAAAATTAGTATTGAGGCTAACAACACCAATAAGGTCATTGATAAAAAAATACGTATTCGTAAAGAAATATTTTTAAACACTAATTTCTAATTATCTAGTTTTATTTTTTTTGTTTTCATGGTCAAAATATCATCAAAATCACCATCTTCATCCCAATCATATTTACTTTTTGCAATAAAACCTTCATCAGTTTCTTTTATATGATAACTCACTTTCATATCTCTACGATTATAAAAAAATTGAACAAAAAGTGAGTCTTCTTTTACTTGCCATTTACCATTTGATTCAGAAATTTTTTCTCCTTTTTTATTTAAAAACCAAGAAGTGAAAGTACCATCAGATTTATAGTTAGATTGTGCAATCAGCTCTGGATTATTTTCAAATTTATCTTCATAAACATTTAAAGAATCTGATTTTTGATGCGTTGGCATTTCAATTTTTAAATATGTTGTTTGCCATGAATTTACCATAAATTCTTTAGAATTTTTATCTGCACTACAGCTAACAAAAAGCATTCCAAAAAAAAGAAATACATAAATAAATCGTTGTTTCATATCCTAAACCTTTTAAAAAATACAATATAAGAATTAAAACTCTAGCGTTTTTATGATTTAACTAATGGATAAAATAGTTTTCTAAACTTTATCATTAAAGGGATTCCTCTTGCTAAAATCCAAATAGTAAAAGCAATCCAGATTGCAACTAATTTATAATCTAACCAATCGAAAAATAGTAAAGTAGGTATAAAGCCAAAAGCTGTAGATAAAATTAAAACATTTCTAAGAAATTTCATTTTACCCATTCCTTTAAACATACCATCAAAAATAAAAGTTAAAGCACTTATTGGCATAGTTAGTAAAACAATCCAAAAAACATGATTAAATTCTGCTAAAACCAAATCTTCTTTTGTAAATATTTTACCAATTAGGTTGTAAAATAAAAACCCAAAACTCATTATGATGAGTCCTGTTATAATTCCATATTTAGTAAGTTTTTTACTAATTACTATAAGAGATTTATAGTCTTTTGCGCCAAATAATTTACCAGCTAAAATATTACCTGCACTTGAGTAGCCATCAATCATAAATGCACCTAATAACCATATATTTATCCCAATAGTATACGCTGCTATATAAGCTGCTCCATAATCTGTTGCATAAGCAGTTGCAAAATATAATGCAGTATTTAATGCTATTGTTCTAATGAAAAGATTACCAATCATACCTAACAATCTTGGAATTTCTTCATGAAAAGGGAAACTTATCTTCAATGAAAAATTTGTTTTCTTTACTAACAAAATAAAAGAAATAATAGCCATAGAAATTTGAGCAATAAGACTTGCATATGCTGCACCTTCTATATTCATTGCAGGTATAAAACCTTCTATTCCATATACTAAAATAATATCTAAAAAAACATTCAATAATGCTCCAAATATGGCAATAATCATAGGATAAAATGTGTTCTGTAATCCTCTAAAAATTCCAAAAATAGCAAAAACAAATAATGAAAAAGGAAACCCAAAAATCCTAATTTTAAAATAGATAATACAATATTCTAAAACAACACCAGAAGCATTATAAAACTGAAAAATTTGCTTTGCAAAAGGATAAGAAATTGATAATATTAATATACTACCTAAAACAACAATACCAATAGCTTGAGCAGGTAAATTTTTTATGATATCTAATCTATTAGCCCCTAAATATTGAGAAATAATAGACGATATAGCACTTCTAATTTGACCAAAAACCCAAACTAACATAGAAATAAAAGCACCTACAATACCAACTGCTGCTAAACTTTCTGTTGCGTTTGTATCTATATTACCAATAATAGCAGTATCTGTAATAGATAAAAGTGGCTCTGCTATACCTGCAATAAGAGCTGGAATAGCTAATTTATTTATACGTTTTAAACTTATATCTGTATTCAAAAAAATATTTTTAGCAAAGTTACATATCTAAAATATAGAATGTATAGCCTTTTTTTAAAAAAGACTACCTTTGCATAAATAAATTGTCACAGAAATGCAACACATTTTAGTACCTATTGGATCTACAGAAAGTGCAAAAAATACGCTACAATATGCTATTGATTTTGCTAAAAATATAGACGCAAAAGTATTTGTTTTTAGAGCCTACAGTGCTCTTAGTAAAGCAGGTACAATAATTAATATAGATGCTATTATAGAACGTGAAACTAACCTATATTTAAAAACTATGGTTAGTGCAGTAGATACCAAAAATGTAGATGTAAAACTTATTTCTGCTAAAGGTTCTGTTGTAGATAGTGTACTTGCAATTGATGATGAATTAGGGATAGATTTAATTATTGCAGGTGCAAGAGCTAACTCTATAAAAGAAGAAGTTTTTTTAGGAAAAACTGCTGGAAGTATAGTTAAACAAACAGACATCCCTGTTTTAGCAATTCCTGATGTTTACAAATTCAATCCTATACATAATATATTATTTGCCTTTAATTCAGGAATAGTAAAAAGTAAAACAGCTTTACATCCATTAAGCTTCATAGTTAAGCAATTTAAAAGTCAAGTAAATTTACTTTTGGTAAAAACACCTGATTATAAAGAAGAAGATTTAATTTTAAACGATAAATTAAAAGATTTACAGTCTACATTAACAGTTACAGAAAACGCTACTACTTTTCAAGGTGTTTTAGAGCATTTTCAAACACATAAGCCAGATATGTTATGTGTATTTAGACGCAAAAGAGGATTCTTTCAAAAACTTTGGGAAAAAAATACAGTACTAAAACAAGAATTTCATACTAGTATTCCTTTATTAATTTTAAAGGGTTAATATTTAGCATCAATAGGTTCTAAAAAACTAATTTCTTTATTATATATTTCTACTATATAAGTTTTTAGTTCGTTTAAAAATTCTTCTAACTTATCTTGAGTTATGTTTGTTTCTGATGGTTTTCTAACACCTGCAAAATCTACACTTAAAAATTGACTGTTCAGATTTTTAAATGAAAAAACACCAGCAGTTAGTTTTTTATTTTTATCGTAATTTTTACTTTTAGTAAATAGAAAAGCATATAACAAAACTTGAATGGCTTTATGATGTTTATCATCTCTTAAATTACTAAAATCTGAAATTTTTAACTCAGTATTTTTTACCAAACCTGTTTTATAATCTATAATTCTAGTTACACCATTTAATTCATCAACTCTATCTACTTTTCCATGAATTTTAATAGGAAAATCTAAACCATCTACATGAATTACACTTGCTAAATCTTCTTCTGTTGCTATAATTTTTAGTTGATTCTTTTTGTTAGAAACCAGCTTTAATTCTTGATTTAAAAAATTATATACAAACCTATTAGCAACTTCAAATATCAATCTGTTTTTACCTGTTGAAATATCTCCGTTTTTAAAAAAAACTTTAAATTGATGCTGAACAATATCTGTTGATTTTTGCATCATATCTTTAATAATTTCTACAGATAGTAATTTACCTACAAGAGGTGTATATAGTTTATCTAAAGTTTCGTGAACAATTGTACCAAGTGTATTTGCTGCAACAGTTTCTTCAACATCATTATACTCTTTAATCTTTAGAATTTTCTGTTTATAAAATGTAATCGGATTTCTTAAATAATTAGTTAATGAAGAAGGTGAAAATCCTTGTTTTGCAATTTCTCTTAATCTTACTAAAATCTGTTCATTTTTGTAAATTTCTTTTTGTTCATTTTTTTGAGCAATAACTAAAGGAGAAATCATTTTTTTAGTAATGTTAGGTTGTAACATTTCTAATTGAGTTACAAACCTACTTTTTTCTCCATTACCAAAACCATCATTTTCAGTATTGTATAAAATATAAATATTTTTAGCCCTTTGTGTCAGCCTAAAAAAGTGATAAGAAAAAATAGCATCTTTTTCTCTGTAAGTAGGTAAACCATATTGGATTTTTACATCAAAAGGAATAAATGAGTTTTTCTGAAAATTAGCTGGCAAAACTCCTTCATTTGCAGAAGCTATAATTATTGTTTCAAAATCTAAAACTCTAGTTTCTAACATTCCCATTAACTGTAAACCTTTTAATGGTTCTCCTTGAAATGATAAACTTTCTTGAGATGTAATCTGTTTAAAAAATTGAAAAAATGTCTTTAAATCAGAGAAATGGTGATATTCTTTCTGTAATGTATTTAATTGGTTTAAAATGGTATAAAATCTAAATAAATATTCTTTTTCTAAAGAAACTGTTTCTTCTTTAATAATATCAATCAAATCTAACATTACAGGAATAAATTGTTGTATAGATGTAAATGGATTAAATATATTTAGAATGCTATTTTTATAATCAAACTCAGATTTTTCTAAAAGATTACTAATTTCTTCTTTTGTAATAAAAGTGATGTTATTTTGTGCAATTGCATTGCAAAACTCATCTATGTTAGGCACTTTTTGATATATAAAAGGCTGTCTAAAAAACTGAATTACGTCTTTAAAATAAAATTGTTGCGTTATAGATTTATTTAGTTTTTCTTGAGTCAAAAAAAGCTTAAAAATCGATGAGAATAAGTTAACAACTGGAATATCTTTTAAAGGATAACCCATAGTAATATTTATAGCGTTTATATTTTTAGGTAAAGAACTTAAAGCAACAGGCAACAAAGTTTCATCTGCTAAAACCAAAGCTGTATTATTAAATTTTTCTTTTTTTTCTAAAATTTCACCTATATATTTTACTTGCGTAATATTTTTTGCAGCTCCAATAATTTCAATATTTTTTGAAGAATTAAAATTGGATGTTAATGTCTTTAACTCTTTATTTTCATAATACTTCCATTCAGATTTATATTGTCTAATAAATTTACCTGCTAAATGATTTGTATTAAAAAAAGTTTCATCAACATCCCAATAAATTTCAGAACTACCACTCTCTAATACTTTTTGAAAAATAAATTCTTCTGCTTTATTTAACGCATTAAAACCAATAAAAGAAAAAGTTTTATGACTATTCTTAGTTAAATAAGAGTCTATTTTATTACATGCTTCCCTGTAAATTAAACCTTGATATCCTATATTTTTACGCTTTAAAAACGTGTATAATTCTTTATAATAACTATTTAGTTTTTCTAAAAAAGAATGATGATCTTTTATTAAGTCTGTTTCTTTAAAAGTACCTTTTACAGACCATTTTCTTAGTCTTTCTATATCTCTTATATAAGCAAAAATATCGTCTGTATTAATTAAATGCTGATCAATTTCATTAAAATCTTGAAGCACTGTACTTGCCCAAGAAGTAAAAGTATCAAAAGAAATTTGGTCTTTTTCAAGCTTTTTATAAATCGCATAAAATTCAAATAATAATTGAATATTATCTATTTGATAAATTTCTGAAACTTGTTGTATAAACTCTTCAATACTTAAAATTTCTGGTAAGAACCCAATAGTTATTTTATCTTTTAGATCTTGTTTAACAAATACTTTAGCTCTCTGAGATGGTAAAATTATAACTGCATTTTCTAATGAAGAAGTATTTTTAAGAACATCATTTAAAGTTTCTGAAATAAAGGTCTGCATAGAATAATAAAAAATCTGTATTTGATTTCTAAATTACAAAAACTTACCTTTATAAAAGTTTAATTATAATATAAATTTTAATGTCTGAAACATTATCAATTATGGGTATTCAAGCAGATTTAGCTTGGGAAAATCCAATAGAAAACATTCAAAATTTTGAAACAAAAATTAATGAATTTGATAAAGCTGTAGACATTATTGTTTTACCAGAAATGTTTACCTCTGGCTTTACTATGCAGCCTAATCATGTAGCAGAATCTATGAATGGTACTACAGTTTTATGGATGCAAAAAATAGCCAAAGAAAAACAATTAGCAATAACAGGTAGTTTAGTAATTAAAGAAAATGGCAACTATTATAATCGATTACTTTTTGTACATCCTTCAGGTAAAATTGATTATTATGATAAAAGACATTCTTTTACTTTAGCTGGTGAACATAAAGCATATACTTCTGGAAATAAAAAAACGATTATTGATTATAAAGGTTGGAAAATTTGCCCATTAATTTGTTATGATTTGCGTTTTCCTGTTTGGGCTAGAAATACAGAAAATTATGATCTTTTAATTTACATGGCAAATTGGCCAATAACTAGAATTAAAGCCTGGGAAACACTTCTAAAAGCAAGAGCCATAGAAAATATGTGTTACACTATTGGAGTTAACAGAATAGGCATGGATGCCAATGATTACAAATATTCTGGAAACTCAATTATTGTTGACTTTTTAGGAGAAGAAGTTTCTAATTTACAGCCAAATAAATATGGGTTTATTTACTTTACATTAAACAAAAAAGAACAAAATAACGTTCGTAATAAACTTGGTTTTTTAAATGATAGAGATACTTTTAAAATAGATTATTAATAAACTAGCTTGGTTGAATCATCCATTTAAATTGAAAACTAGAATCTGGTACTTTTATTCTTTCTGTAATTCTATACATTCTGTCTGGCAAATTCATTAAGAAATCTCTTGCTTTTTCTGCTTCAGGTGTAAGATTTGTTATTTTATCTATTTCCCACATTGTATTTAATTTCTTAAGAATATTTACATAATCGAAACCAGTGTAAACCCCTATTCTTTGAGCTACTGTAGAAAAATCATCAAATAAACTTCCTTTAGCACCAAAAGATTCTCTTAAATGCATTGCTGGCATAACAATTTTATGTTTCATCATATGCTGAAAAGCCAACATCATTTGACTAGGATCTATTTTAAAAATTTCTTTTACAAAATGAGCATAAGCTTGGTGATGTCTCATTTCATCTCCTGCAATAATTTTAGACATTTTAGCTAATGCTTTATGACCTTTTTTTCGAGCAATTTTGGCTACATTATTATGAGAAATGTAAGTAGCTAATTCTTGAAAAGTAGTGTAAACAAAGTTTTTATAAGGGTCTGTAGAAGTACCAATATCAAAACCATCTGCGATTAAGTGTTGCGTAGATATTTCTACTTCACGCATATTAACCCTTCCAGATAAATATAGGTATTTGTTTAAGACATCTCCATGTCTATTTTCTTCGGCTGTCCAAGTTCTTACCCACTTTGCCCAACTATTGTCTGGGTCTTGAGACACACCATCTAAATCTAACAACCAAGATTCATAGGTTGGCAATGCTTCTTCAGTAATAGTATCTCCAACTAAAACTACCCAGAAATCATCATCTAATTCTTTTGAAATTTCTCTTATTTCTTCTACTTCTGTAATAAATGAATCCTTTTGAGAGTTAGGCAAAAAATCTGTTGGTTGCCAAATTTTTTCAGCTGGAATTAAATATTTTTCCATAAAACTATCCATACTTTTCTCTAAAGTCAGCATTACTTCTTTTCTTATATTGTGTATAGACATTTTTATTCTTTTATATGTTTTATAATTACTTGTTCTGTTTTATTTATAACATCTTCAACCTTTTTTCCTTCTAGTGAAATAGGTTCATGAGTTTCTATAGTGATAGGAAAAAATACCCCTAAAGGATATTTACCATACCTGAATAATTTCCAAGAGTTGTTAATTGTTAAAGGCACAACTATAGCTTCTGGATTGTAATGAAAAATAGTTTTTAACCCTCCATGTGAAAAGGGTTTAGGTTTTCCATTTCTACTCCTTGTTCCTTCAGGAAAAATAACTGCAGACCAACTTTTTTCATTAATATTTTTAGAAAATTTTACTAATTCTCTAATTGATTGGCCTCTATCTTTTCTATCAATTAAAGCTGCCCCTCCATGTCGTAAATTAAAAGATATACTTGGTATGCCTTTTCCTAATTCTTTTTTGGAAACAAACTTTGGAGTGTATTTTCTAAAAAACCAAATTATTGGAGGAATATCAAACATTCCTTGATGATTAGATACAAAAATGATGGTTTTATTTTTTGGAATATTATGTTTATTAATCAATTTAACTGTGACTCCTAAAAAAAGTAGTCCTTTCACCAAAAACCAACACATAACATCTACTACTTTTTGGTGTCCATTTTGACTAAATAATTTTAACCCTAACCATTGTAAGGGATGAAAAATTAAAAGTAATAGAAAGAAAACCAATCCGAAAATTGGCGATAATATGTAACTAAAAAACTTCATTAATTAAACCAGTTTGTCCAAGGAATTCTAGACAAAATAAGTAGTAATGCTAAACCGTAAAAAATAGCAAATGTTTTAAATTTTGCTGTACTTGTTGTTTTTTTCTTATGTTTAGACCATCCAATAGTAATTAATGTAATTGCTATAATCATCATTACTGGGTGTTCTAAAGCTAATAATCTTATCTCCTTGGTTTTCATAACTTCACTTGTATTAGAAGTTAGTTGATTAAAATATGGTGACATAAAATACCAAGCTAAACCAATTAGTAACTGAATATGAGAAACAATTAAGGTAATTAATCCTAAACGTAAATCTGTACTTTTAAATTCTTTCTTTTTAAAAATACCAACAAAAGCATTTACAACAGCTATTACAAGAATAATTAAAACTATATATGCCCAATAAGAATGTATTTCTTTCATTTTTAAAATATTTTTAGAATGTAAAGTTACAATATAGATATAAAAAAACCACCTTAAAAAAGGTGGTTTTTAATATTTAAATTAATTTCTTTCTTAGAAATTATATCTTACACTAGCATTCCAAGTTCTTCCTAAACCAAAGAAACCTCTGTTAGAAACATCAATTCCTCTATAAGTAGTAGAACCAGCATTTGCAAAGTTTGCAGTAGATAATTCAGAAATATATCTTCTATCTAAAACGTTGTTTACATTTACTCTGAAATCTAAAGATTTAGATTTATCTGAAGTTAAGTTTAATCTATAAGATACACCTGAATCTAAGATACCATATTCTGGTAACTGAAGATTGTTCTTTCTTGCAGATACTCTAGCATATAATTGATCGTAAAATCTAAAGTCAGCATCAAAGCTTAAACCTTCCATAATTCTATAATCTACACCTAAACCAGCAGTGAACTGTGCAGCATCACCTACTTTACCTCCATCTACATCTACAACTGTAGGAGCTTGAATAACATTTCTGTCTTCATCTAATACATCTTGTATTAATTCTCCTGCATATGTCCAGTCACCTATAGAAGTAAATCCTTTTAATCTTAAGTCGTTAGTAATATCGTAGATGAAATCAAATTCTACACCCATATGATATTGAGCTTGACCAAATGTTCTAGTAATTGTAACAACACCAGTATTTGGATCTACATCTGTTGCTCCATCAACTCTATCTTTCCAAGTTGTGCTATATAAGTTAACATTAGCACTAAACTTATCTGATCTATAGTTATATCCTAACTCAATTCCTGTAATTTTTTCATTTTGAGAAATTGGGTTAATCGCATTTGTAAAGTTGTTAAAGATATTGTCATGATAAGGTTGACGAGAATAGAAACCTGTGTTAAAGTAAATGTTACTAGATTCAGATACTTTTAAACCTAAACCAGCTTTTACGTTATAACCAAAGTTGCTTACTTTTTCTGAATCTTCGAATTGAGCTTGATAGTCATATCTATCAAATCTTTGGTGCCATTGGTTAGAAACAGAACCTTGGAAAAATGCAGAAACTACATCATCTGAATACTCTAATTGAGTAAATAAACCTCCGTAAGAAATTCTCTCACTGTTGTCATAATCTATTCTTTGTGCTTCATCCATAGTGTTGAATGTTGCAGCCCATGGGTTAGCATTTCCACTTTCTGTAGCAGTAACAGAAACTACAGGACCAACTCTATTATGAGTATTGTCTCTTAAGCTTCTATCTTCTGTCCAAGAAGTTAATCCATGGAAATTCTCTACTTGTCTAAAGTGAGTTCCATAGTAAGTTCTTAAATCAGCACCAATATTCCAAGTAATATTATCTGTTAATTTAGTTTCTAAGTTAGATACAGCACCATACCAGCTATGTAAGTTCATAGAAGCTCTTGTAATGTATGCACTGTTACCAAAGTTTCCATCACCACCAGTTGCAGCGTTGTTTGCGTAGATTGCATCATAGTCAATTAAACCTTCAGCAGTTCTAACTCTTCTACCTCTGTTACCAGTTCCACCACCTCTACCAAAAGAAGCATATAATACTGTAGATAAGCTAGTAGCATCAGATATAGTATAATCCCAGTTTAAGTTTAATACTGGTTTATGATAGAAGTTTCTTCTTTCTGTCATATACTCTCCTTGATAAAAACCAAAGTTATTGTTGTATTTGAAACCATTTTGTAAATAGCTAGAAATACTTTTTGTAAAGTTTTGATCATGCCATTGTGGAGCACCTGTAATCAAAAAGTTGAAATTATGAGTTTCGTTAGGCTTGTATCCAAAAGAAACGAAGTAAGTTTGACCTTGACCTCTAGTTCCATTGTTATAACCATTTCCTTGCCAGTGAGATAACATTACACTTGTACCCCATCCGTTTTCATTAACTCCAGTGTTATAAGATAACGTAGTTTTTAAATAACTATCGTTTGCTGTACCAGCATAGAAATAACCACCTTGTTTTTTATCTGTAGTTTTAGTTACAAAGTTCATTGTACCACCAACAGAAGAAATTGCTAATTTAGAAGCACCTAAACCTCTCTGAATTTGTACTGCACTTGCAATATCATTTACTCCAGACCAGTTAGACCAGTACATTCTTCCATCTTCCATACCATTAATTGGCTGACCATTTAATAAGAAAGCTGTGTTAGTTTGATCGAAACCACGAACAGAAATTCTAGAATCTCCAAAACCACCTGCTTGTCCAGCAACATAAATAGAAGGAGTGTTAACTAATGTCATAGTAACATCTTGAGTACCTACTTTCTTCTGAATCTCAGCAGCTTTAATTGTAGATACTGCAACAGGAGTCTTTCTACCACCAGATAAATCGATTACCCCTTTACCAATAATAACTACCTCTTCTAAAGAGTTTTCATCTTCTAATAATTTAATAGTTCCTAAGTTAGTTTTAGAACTATTGTAAGAAATTTCTTTAGTTCTAAATCCTAAATAAGAAATTACAAGAACACCAGAATTCTTTGAAGTTGTAATAGAAAAATTACCGTCAAAATCAGTTTCTGTACCGTTTTTAGTACCTTTTTCTAAAATACTAGCTCCAGGTAATGGTTGATTTGCGTTATCAACAATAATACCTGTAATTTTAGTTTGACCTAATACAGTAGCAGCTACAAAAAATAAAGCTACAAAAAGGAAATTTTTAAAATTTTTCATTGTTTAATTTTAAGTTAATTAATGTTTTGCAAAATTCTTGCTTTTACATCGTTGGTTTGTTAAGTTAATGTTAAGTTTTAACAAGAATTTAAGACCCTTAAAATTACAAAAAAGAGATTTACTTATTAATTATCAAATACTTACATATAAACATAGTTGTTAACAAAAAAAAGATTTTTTGTTAAAGTATTTAGAATAACATAATAAAAGAGAAAAACTACTGTTGTTTAAGCAATTTTTTAGCTAATTCTTTCCCAAGTTCTACACCAAATTGATCATAGCTATAAATATTCCATAAAATTCCTTGAGTAAAGATTTTATGTTCGTATAGTGCTATTAATTTCCCTAAAGATTGTGGTGTTAATTTATCAAAAAGAATAGCGTTACTTGGTCTATTACCTTCAAAAACTTTAAATGGTAATAATTGATTGATTTTATCTTCGTCTCCAGAAAACTTTAACTCTAAATGAACTTCTTCTTTTGTTTTACCAAAAGCTAAAGCATCCATTTGTGCATTATAGTTTGCCATTAACTTTTTATGATGATCTGTTAAACCATATAAAGACTCTTTATATCCAATAAAATCTGATGGAATTAACTTTGTTCCTTGATGTACTAATTGCATAAAAGCATGTTGCATATTAGTGCCTGTGCTTCCCCAAACAATAGTACCAGTTTCATAATCTATTTTATCTCCATTTCTATCTACTCCTTTACCATTACTTTCCATAATAGCTTGTTGTAAATAAGAAGGTAATTTAGATAAATACTGTGAGTATGGTAAAACCGCTTCTGTTTCTGCCTTATAAAAATTATTATACCAAACACTTATTAAAGCTAAAATAACTGGAATGTTTTTATCAAAATCTTCATTTCTAAAATGAATATCCATTTTTTCTGCACCATCTAGTAAAGCTCTATAATTATCAAAACCAACAGATAAGCTAATAGATAAACCTACAGCAGACCAAAGAGAAAAACGACCTCCTACCCAATTCCACATTGGAAAAACATTACTTTTATCTATACCAAAACTATCTACTGCTTCTAAATTTGTAGACACAGCAACAAAGTGTTTTGGAATATCGAAAATAGTTGCAGACTTTAAAAACCAATTTTTAATAGTTTCTGCATTTGTAATGGTTTCTTGTGTTGTAAATGTTTTAGATACTATAACAAATAATGTTGTTTCTGGATTTAAATTTTTGATGATTTCTGAAACATGATCACCATCAATATTTGAAACAAAATGAGTATTTAAATGATTTTTGTAAAATTTAAGAGATTCTACAACCATGTCTGGCCCTAGATCAGAACCTCCAATACCAATATTTACAACATCAGTAATTGATTTTCCTGTATAGCCTTTCCATTTACCAGATATCACTTTATTACTAAAGCTTCTTATCTTTCTTAATGTAGTTTGAATTTTAGGCTTAATATCTTTTCCATCAATGAACACAGGTTCTTCAGAAGTACTTCTTAAAGCTGTATGTAAAACTGCTCTACCTTCTGTAGCATTAATAATTTCTCCAGAAAACTGTGCTTCTACTGCTTGTTTTAAACCAACTTCTTTTGCTAAATCTACTAATAAACTTAATGTTTCTTTAGTAATTCTATTTTTAGAAAAATCTACATTTAAATCATTAAGTTGAACAGAAAAAGCTTCTTTTCTATTAGCTTCTTTAAATAAGTTTTTTATGTTAATGTCTTTATTATCTTTAAAATGGTCAGATAATTTTTTCCAAGCTTCTGTTTTTGTTGGATTGATATTGGGTAAAGCCATGTTATTTTTTTGCTATTGTTTCAGAAATTACTTCTGGTTCTTCAACTGGTATTCTATTATAATCTAATTGATATTTTAAAGGTCTGATATATTTTAAAAATTCTGGTTTTACAGACTTTTTCATAGGTTTTGCTTCTGGTAACTTAAGTTTTGGATTTAATGGGTCTACTTGTCTACCATTTTTCCAAAAACGATAACATACATGTGGTCCACCTGTATTACCAGTCATGCCTACATACCCAATTACATCACCTTGTTTTACATATTCGCCTCTTTTTACAGCTTGTCTACTCATATGAAGATACTGTGTAGAATAGGTATTGTTATGTTTAATTTTAACGTATTTTCCATTACCTCCTCTTCTAGTAGATTCTACAACTGTACCACTTGCAGTTGCTATAATTGGAGTTCCTATTTTAGCAGCAAAATCTGTACCTTTATGAGGCCTAACTCTATTACCATAATAAGCAATTCTTCTTCGTAAATTATATCTTGATGAAATTCTATATTGAAATTTTATAGGCGCCTTTAAAAAGAAGCTTCTTAACATATTTCCTTTTTCATCATAATATTCAGGTATATTAAGTGTTGAGTCTGCTACAAAACGAAATGCATATAAATCTTTTCCTTTATGTTTAAATACAGCCGACTTTACTTTTCCATAACCAGCAAAAGTAGAATCATCTATAAATTTTTCTTCATAAAGAATTTTAAAAGAATCGCCTTTTTGTAATCTATAAAAATCTAAAGTCCATGCATAAATGTCTGCAATTGTATAGGTTAAATTTGGTCTTATACCAAGACTATCCATAGTTTGAGAAAAACTTGAATACACAACACCCTCAACTTCTTTTTGAACAACCTCTATAGGTTTTTTATAATTTTTAGCAACTACAACAGAATCTTTAAAATCTAAAATTGTTGCATTAATTTTATCGTGCTTATAAATAAAAACTTGTGCTTTTTCTGTAGAATCTTTGCTTGCTAAAATAGTGTAAGGTTTACCAGCTCTTACTCTTCTAACATCAAATATTTCTTTAGCTGATGAAGCAATTTCATTAATTTTTGGATAAAAAACATGATGCCTATCTAGTATAGTCCCAAAACTTTCACCACTTTTAATAGTGTCTTGGATTACTTTATAATCATCTATTTTATAACCAAATCTAATTTCTGGTTCTGGTTCTTTAATAATGATTTGTTCTGGTTCTTTACCATCTTTTTTACAAGAGACAACCAAAATAGTAACAAAAAATAATAGGATTAATTTCTTCAAAAAACTCAACACTTTTAAGACAGTTTCAAAAGTACAAATAAAGAATTAATTTTTATAAAACCTAAGACAGATAAGTTAAATTTTATTTGTTCATAAAGGAATTTACTAAACCTTTATAAGCTTCTAAATCTGCTCTTAAAGAACCTACTGCTAATGAAGCTTTCATACGAATTGGAATTTTATTAGCATCATCTGTAATCCAAATAGTAACGCTTTCTTCTTCTTTAAAAACTCTACCAGATTGAACAAGAGGTCTAAACATTAACGTATTTACTTTACCAAACCTAGTTCTTAACTCTTCTTTTCCTAAAAAACGCAATCTAAAAGGATAGGTTTGTGCGTCTATAAACATGTCTAATTTTATTTCATCTCCTACTTTAAATTTTGAAACATCTTTATTTCTTAAATAATAAAAAGAAGACAACATATCTTGAATATTTTTAATTGAGACAATTGTATCTTTTTGTTCAACAAAATCTTGAATATATGCAGTGTTGGAAGTATAATTGAAGGCAGTTATTCTATGTTTTTTATAACCACCTTCATTAATTTTTCTCTTAAATAAGTATGGTTTTAAGGTTTCTTTGTCAAAATAAGATTCGTAAACATCATCAACTTCAAAAAACCATTTAATCATTCCAGAAGTCCATCCAGTACCTTTTGTATGATACACTTTTTTTCCTCTAAATTCCTCTTCTTTAACTTCTAAAATTGCAGAACCTGCTCTTAAAAAACCACTGTAACTCATTTTATATCTCAAAAACTCACCATCTTTAAATGCAGAGCTTTTTTGAGCAAATAAAGGGATACAAAATAAAGTTGATATAATAACTAGAGCAAACTTTTTCATAATTAATCAAACATATAAAAAAGGAATGACAATTACTGTTCCAAAAGATAGAAAAATGTTTCTCTTAGACTTAGAGTTGGTCTTTTTAACGTTTTATTAATTTTAAAAAGTTCCCCAATTTTCTAATTCTTCTTTACTCCATAAATATGGATAGAAAATTCTTCGTTGATACTTTGGATGCATATACTTTCGCCAATTACTACCACCAGTAGCTTTAAGTTCAGAATCATCTCCTCCAATATATTTAGCTGCAGCATTATAATGAGCCATAACCCATTTTACATTTACAGTATAATCGTAATGACGCATTGCTTTTATTAAATCTTGATTTTCTTGAACTTCTTTAGGCAATTGTTTGAACTTTTTAGACAGGTTTATATCATTATAGTCTTCCATAAAATCAATAAAATCTCCCATATATTTCTTTTCAAAAAGATTTAATAATGTAGATTTTTGACCTGTGGTATAATTTTTACCTGCTGCTTGCCAGTACAAATGATTGTATGCGTTTTTAAAAGATGAATTACGATCTATAGTATCTCTGTATCTAGCATCAATTAAATTAATTAACTCTGTAGAAGCAAATTCAATTTTTCTATATTGTGCTGATTGAAAGCCACTTGCAGGAGTCAACGTATTTCTAAACTTAAGATATTGATCTTTTTCCATACCATCAGCCATTACATTAAAAGAACTACAAAGCATATCAAAATACCTGCTTATTCTGTTTAAATGCATAGAAAATTTATCTGCAGCTATTTTTGTTGTCTTTGCTACTTGGTCTATTTCCCACAAAATCATTTTAAACAACAATTCATTAACTTGATGATACATAATAAAAACCATTTCATCTGGCTGTGTTGTTCTTGGGTTCTGCAAACCAAGTAAGGCATCTGTTTGAATATAATCCCAATAGGTAATTGGTGTACTCCATAATAAACCCTCTAACATAGAATCTACAGGAACACCAAGCTTTTCGTATTTTTCTTCTATGGCTTTTAAAATTTCTTCTCTATTCATTTTTGGTTGAAAATAAAAAAGCAAGATACTTAAATCTTGCTTTTTGCTTTTATAATGTTCCTCTTTTTTGTTGTTCTCTTTCTATGGATTCGAACAACGCTTTAAAATTACCTGCTCCAAAACCTTTGGCTCCCATTCTTTGAATGATTTCAAAAAACAAGGTAGGTCTATCTTCTACTGGTTTTGTAAAAATTTGTAATAGATAACCTTCTTCATCTGCATCTATCATAATACCTAAAGCTTTAAGTTTTTCGATATCTTCACGCAATTCGTGACTAAATTCTTCTAAACGTCCAGGAACTGCTCTATAATATTCTTCTGGTGGTGTTGATAAAAACTCAACGCCATTTGAACGTAATTGAGAAACTGTTTTTATAATATCGTCAGTAGCCACAGCAATATGTTGTACTCCTGCACCTTCATAAAAATCTAAATATTCCTCTATTTGAGATCGTTTTTTACCTTCTGCTGGTTCATTGATAGGAAATTTGATTCGCCCATTTCCATTAGACATCACTTTACTCATTAATGCAGAGTATTCTGTATGAATTTGCTTATCATCAAAAGATAAAAAGTTTTCAAATCCCATAACATCTTCATACCATTTTACCCAAACATCCATTTGGTTCCAGCCTACATTACCAACCATATGATCTATATATTTTAAACCTGCTGTTGGTGGATTATAATCTGATTCCCATTTTACAAAACCTGGTAAAAATGCACCATTATAATTTTTACGTTCCACAAACATATGTACAGTTTCTCCATACGTGTAAATTCCTGCTCTTACAACTTCGCCAAACTCATCTTTTTCAACAGTAGGCTCCATATAAGATTTTGCGCCTCTAGAAGTAGTTTCTTTATAAGCTTGTCTAGCATCTTCTACCCAAAGTGCTATTATTTTAACACCATCTCCATGTTTTACAATATGATCATTTATTGGAGATTTACTACTCAAAGGCGTAGTTAGCATTAACTTGATTTTGTCTTGAGTTAGCACGTAACTTACAGAGTCTTTAGAGCCAGTTTCTAATCCACGATAAGCATGAGATTGAAAACCAAAAGCTGTTTTATAAAAGTGTGCAGCTTGTTTTGCATTTCCTACATAAAATTCTACATAATCTGTACCTAATAATGGAAGGAAATCTTGTGCTCCTTCAAATATTTTTTCTAAACCGTAGTTTACTGATTTTATTTCTTTTTTACTCATTTCTTTGTTTTTGATTGATTATTCTAACCAAGATTTATAATAATCTTCGTCAGCAATTTTCATAGCTTCTTCTGTAACCTGTAAAGGCTTAAACGTATCTACCATAACAGCTAATTCTTCAGTTACAGTTTCTCCAATACTTCTTTCTGTAGCTCCTGGATGTGGACCATGAGGTATACCTGCAGGATGCAGAGAAATATGACCAGCTTCAATATCGTTTCTGCTCATAAAATCTCCATCAACATAATATAATACCTCATCTGAATCTATGTTACTATGATTGTATGGAGCAGGAATTGAGTTTGGATGATAATCGTACAAACGAGGTACAAAACTACAAATTACAAAAGCTGATGTTTCAAAAGTTTGATGCACTGGAGGTGGCTGATGAATTCTACCTGTTATAGGTTCAAAATCATGAATTGAAAATGCATATGGAAAATTATATCCATCATAACCTACCACATCAAAAGGATGTGAAGCATATATCATTTCTATAATTTCTCCTTGCTTTTTGACTTTAATTAAAAAATCACCTAATTCATCATAAGTTTCTAATTCTTCTGGTCTTCTTAAATCACGCTCACAAAAAGGTGAATGTTCTAATAATTGACCAAACCAATTTCTATAACGTTTTGGGGTATAGACTGGATGATAAGATTCTACAATAAACAATCTATTGTTGTCATCATCAAAATCTAATTTATAGATGATTCCACGTGGAATTACTAAATAATCTCCATATTTAAAATCGATATTACCCAACATTGTACGTAATTTTCCTGTTCCTTTATGAATGAAAATTACCTCATCTGCATCTGTGTTTTTATAAAAATAATCTTTTGTAGATTCTTTAGGAGCAGCAAGAATAATATTACAATCTGAGTTTGTAAGTACTACTTTTCTACTTTCTAAATAATCATTTTCTGGCTTTACTTGAAAACCTCTTAAACGATAAGATTGGATATTATTAGCTTTCGCAATTTTTGGTTTTACTGAATATTGTTTTCTTATTTCTTTAACCATAGTTGGTCTATGCTCATGATAGCTGTTGGTTGACATACCATCAAAACCAATAGTACCAAAGAGTTGTTCATAATAAAGACTCCCATCTTTTTTACGAAACTGTGTATGTCTTTTAGGTGGAATTTTCCCTAATTTATGATAAAAAGGCATCTTGTTAATGTATTAATGAGTTAATAAAATAATGTAGGTATTTTTTATTTAATATTAATAGCTACATTTTTACATTTGAAAATTGATACATTAATCCATTATTCTGGATTACGTTTGATTAAGTATTTTAAATAAGTAAGTAATTCTAAATACATTTCAATCGTTTTCGTTGTTATCACAAAGATACAAAAAGTCCCTCAGAAAGCCTTACTAAGATATTGACATAAAAAAAGCCGAAACAATTTTGTTTCGGCTTCTAAGTTTTTTAATTAATGTTACTCTGTAGGTAATCTTTCATCAATCATTTTTAATGGCATATCTCCCATTAAATCAAACACATCTAAAATACTTCTAACAGTATCTTCTTCTTCTACTTGCTCATTTACAAACCATTGTAAAAATACTTCAGAAGCATAATCATTTGCAGTTCTTGCTTTACTAAAACATTTGTAGATAGATTGCGTAACTCCAATTTCTTGGTCTAAAGACTTTTCGTAAATTTCTCTTAAACTTTCGAAATCATTATTTACTTCTGGTACTGCAGGAGATATTGCTGCTCCTCCAGCATCATTTATAAAATTAAATATCTTCATTCCATGAGCTCTTTCCTCTTCAGCTTGCTTGTAGAAAAAAGCTTTACTATTTAACAATTCTCTTTGATCACACCAAGAAGCCATTGCTAAATAAGAGGCAGATGCGTGCATTTCTAACGCAACTTGTTCGTTTAAAGCATCCATTACTTCTGGATGAATTGTCATTTGTCTTCTTATTGCTGTCTTCATAATTATAGGTTTTAATTATACAAAAATACACTAAATACAGTTTATATCTATTCTGATTTAGAAATTTAAAGCTAATCTAAATAAAAGGAGATAGTTATAGTTAGATAACTAATAATGATAGAAACATAGAGATAACTCTTCTTTTAAATCTAATAATTTAGGAATTTCTAAAAACACCAAATGTTTTCTGTCTGCAATAAACAAAAGGACAAAATTTTCATTTTGAATGATGTTCTCTAAATTTTCTGGTAAAGTAATCTCATTAATTTTATTGCGTAAGTGCAATAATTGAGGAAATGTAAGCTTCATTTTCTTATCATCTATCGTTAGTTGATAGTGACAAAAAGTTACATGCTGTAATTGTATATTAAATTGTATGTCTGTAAATACATTCACAGTACAAAAATAACTATTTATTTAGAATAAATAAAAATAAAATTATGAGAAAGTTGAAAATCTACTCAATCTTTTTAATGACTGCTTTTGGTGCTTCTTTTTTAGTGCCATCAAAACCTTCTACACCACCAACAGTTGTGTATTTCATTACGTACTTTTTATCTGGAAAAATACGTTTATACGCACTTTGACACATTAAAGTCGCTTCATGAAAACCACATAGAATCAATTTTAATTTTCCTGGATAAGTGTTTACATCTCCAATTGCATAAATGCCTGGAACATTGGTTTGATAATCTAAAGCATTATTCACTTTAATAGCGTTCTTCTCTATTTCTAATCCCCAATTTGCAATTGGACCAAGTTTTGGAGATAACCCAAAAAGAGGTATAAAATGGTCGGTTTCTATAGTAAAAGGATCAGAACCATTTTGTACAACAGCAACTCCTTCAACTTTATCTTTACCAACAATTCCTTTAACTTCTGCAGGAGTTATTAATTTAATTTTACCAGCGTCTTTTAATTCTTGCACTTTATCTACAGAATCTAAAGCACCTCTGAATTCGTTTCTTCTATGAATTAAAGTAACTTCTGATGCAACATCAGTTAAGAAAATAGACCAGTCTAAAGCAGAGTCTCCTCCACCAGCAATAACTACCCTTTTGTTCCTATAAATTTCTGGATCTTTAATGATATACTCAACTCCTTTTTCTTCAAATTCTGATATATTAGAAATAGGTGGTTTTCTGGGTTCGAAACTTCCTAAACCGCCAGCAATTGCAACAACTTTTGCATGATGCTTGGTACCTTTATTTGTTGTTACTATAAATGTACCATCTTCTTGTTTATCAATAGTATCTGCTCTTTCTCCAAGTGTAAATCCTGGTTCAAATTGCTTAATTTGTTCCATCAATTTATCAGTTAAATCACCTGCCAAAATCTCTGGATAAGCAGGAATATCATAAATAGGTTTCTTTGGATAAATCTCTGAACATTGACCTCCTGCTTGAGGCAAAGCATCAATTAAATGACATCTTAGTTTTAATAAACCTGCTTCAAAAACAGTAAATAATCCTGTTGGTCCTGCACCAATAATAAGTATATCTGTTGTAATCATTCTAACAAAAAATGTAACGCAAAATTAATTTGTTGAAGTTTTTTAAAAACTGATTTTTATCAGTTTAAGCTACGTTAATAACCTCCTCTATTTGTGGAGCATATTTTTTAATTGTAGCTTCTACACCGTTTTTTAAAGTCATTTGATTTACTGAACAACCTGTACAAGCACCTTCTAATTGTACTTTTACAATGGTATCTTCTATAGATAAAAGTTTAATATTTCCTCCATCACTCATTAAAAAAGGACGAATTTCATCTAATGCTTTTTCTACATTACTGTGTATTTCTTGTGATGTCATAATTTATTTTTTTACTGCACTACAACCACTCATTGTTGTTATTCTTACAACCTCTGTTGGTGGTAAATTTGCATTTCTTTTTAATAATTCTGATACCATTTCTTTAGTAATCTCATTAAAAGATTTTTCTAAAACAGTACCTTCTTGTAAAGCAACTGGGTGACCTACATCACCAGCTTCACGAATACTTTGTACTAATGGTATTTCTCCTAAAAATTTAGTATTAATATCTTCTGCCAAATTTTTAGCTCCATCTTTTCCAAAGATATAATATTTATTGTTTGGTAATTCTTCTGGTGTAAAATATGCCATATTTTCTACAATACCTAAAACTGGTACTTTAATAGAATCTTGCTGAAACATAGCTACACCTTTTTTAGCATCTGCTAAAGCAATATTTTGCGGAGTAGAAACCACTACTGCTCCATTTATTGGTAAAGCTTGTACAATAGACAAATGCACATCACCTGTTCCTGGAGGTAAATCAATTAAAAGAAAATCTAACTCTCCCCAAGCACCATCAAATATTAATTGCTTTAATGCTTTAGAAGCCATAGGTCCTCTCCAAATTACTGCTTGATCTGGATTTGTAAAAAATCCTAAAGACAATAATTTTACCCCATAATTCTCTATTGGCTTCATTTTTGATCGTCCATCAACATTTACAGAAAGTGGTCTTGCTTTTTCAACATCGAACATAATATGCTGAGAAGGTCCATACACATCTGCATCTAAAACACCTACACTAAAACCCATTTTAGCTAATGAAATAGCAACATTAGAAGTTATTGTAGATTTACCTACACCACCTTTACCAGAAGCTACTGCTATAATGTTTTTTATATTTGGAATTTCTTTTCCGCGAATTAAATTAGGGTCTTCTTTAGGTGCAGCTTTTTCAACTTTTACATTCACTTTTACATCAATCTTTTGATGCACTTTATCGTGAATAGCTTTCATTATTTCTACTTCAACTTTCTTTTTTGCTTGTAAAGACGGATTAGAAATTACTACATCTACAATTACTTCGTCTCCAAAAACAACAATGTTCTTAACATTATTATTTTCAACTAAACTTTTGCCTTCTCCAGGAGCTGTAATTGTTTCTAAAGCTTTATTTATATCTTGTTTTGTAAAACTCATTTTATAAAAGATTATTTTTATTTAATCTAGATTGCAAAGATACAGCTTACAGCTTATAAAATAAAGCTAATAAATTGTGAAAACTTATAGATAGATAAGTGTAGTTTATTTTAATTCTTCTGAAGGATTCCAAAATACTTCGTCTAAATTTTGAATTTGATTATCGATAACAACAATCCCTTCGTTTTCTAACAATTGTTGCATTAAGTTAGTACCATCAAAATGATGTTTGCCTGTTAACAAACCCTTTCTATTAACAACTCTATGTGCAGGAACTTCAATTTCTTGATTGTGAGAATTATTCATAGCCCAACCTACCATTCTTGCAGATCTTGCAGCTCCTAAATATTTTGCTATTGCACCATAATTAGTAACTCTACCAAAAGGAATTTTGCGAGCCACAACATACACTTTTTCGAAAAAGTTTTCAGATTTTTTCATGAAGTGAATATAGAAATATTTTGAGAATCATTAATAAACTCTAGTTTGAGTATCTAATAATTTAATCTGAATTTGATGTAAGTAATTGCTTTATCTACAGCTAAATACTGATTCTCGTAAAAAGTTTGAATTTCTGTAACTTCTTTTGGTGCTCCAGAGTTATGATAGACATTATGATTAGCATACAAAACCTCATGACCTTCACCATGTAATAAACCTAAAGTATAGCCATGCATAAATTCTGAATCTGTTTTTAAATTGATAATACCACCTTCTTTTAAGACATTAAAATATCTTTTTAAAAACGTAGTATTTGTCATTCTATGCTTTGTGCGTTGATATTTTATTTGAGGATCAGGAAAAGTTATCCAAATTTCAGAAATTTCATTTGCTGCAAAAATGTAATCTACCAACTCTATTTGTGTTCTTACAAAAGCAACATTTGGTAGATTTTCTTCTATAGCTGTTTTAGCTCCTCTCCAAAAGCGAGCTCCTTTTATATCTATACCAATATAATTTTTATCAGAATTTTGTCTTGCTAATGCAACTGTATATTCACCTTTTCCACAGCCTAGCTCAACAATAAGTGGATTATTATTACCAAAAAAAGAATGCCATTTACCTTTATGAGAAAAGTTATTTAAAACTTCATCTCTTGTAGGCTGAATGACATTTTTAAACGTTTCGTTTTCTTGAAAACGTTTTAATTTATTTTTACTTCCCAAAATGTATGGAAATTAAGCTCTATCTTCTGTTCCTTCGTCTAAGAAACGCTTAGATTCTTTCATCCAATAAGCGAAAAGAACTATTAAAACAACTAAGAAAAGCCAGTTAATTATATTTGAAGTCCACCAACCAAACTCTGCAGTTGCTAATTGCAATCTTAACCATTGAAAAGGTAGAAATAAAATATCTGTGAATAAACTACCAATCCATCTAAAAATATTGCTTGCTATCATAACTTAATTATATTTACACTGCAAAAATAACAAAAGAAATAATGTTAGCCAATTTTTTAAACAAATCTAAACCTATCATTTTTATTGGAATCTTAATTCTTTTTTTTTGTGTACTTACTGTAACTTTAATATTTGGTTCATTTACTGCTAAAACCTTTAGTTCTATTATATTAGAAAGTATTGTCTTTCTCTTTTTTTTCTTGTTTATCTTTTTTCTATTCAACTTTATTACCAAGAAAAACGGAATAACTTTCGATAATTCTTATGCTTTTTTCATTTTCATAATTTTATCAATAAGCATATTACCATACTTACTAGATATAAACATGTTGTTTTTAACTAGTATTTATTTATTAATTGTTAGAAAAATTTATAGTCTTAGGTCTAATAAATCAATTTTAGAGAAAATTTATGATGCTAGTTTTTGGCTAGGCATTTTTTTTATTTTTAAACCAATTTCATTGATTTTTATATTACTGATTTATGCTTCAATTTATTTACATAAAAAACTAACAATAAATACTCTTGTAATACCAATAATTGGTTTTGCAACACCTTTAATTATCTATTTTTCATATTTATTTTGGTTTAATCAAACTCAAGTTTTTTTTGACTTATTTCAGTTTAAAATAAATTTATCTCTTAATAACTTAATTGAACCAAACCTTATCTTTTTTGCTTTAATTATTGCTTTATTAACTTTTATTTTTATGATTTATAAATCTAGAACCACGCTATCAATTAATAACACTTTTAAAAGAAGTTGGATTTTAATAATATTAAACCTATTTGTAGCTTTTTTGTTTGTGTTGTTATTGAACCAAAAAACCACTGGTGATTTAATTTACTTATTTTTTCCTGTAGCTATAATTATTGCAAATGGAGTTGAGCTAATTGAGAAAAAGATTATAAAAGACAGTATCTTATACATTCTTTTTATAGGATGTTTTTTAGCGAGATTTGTTTTATAATTTTTCTCCAAAAGCTAAATCTCCTGCATCTCCTAAACCAGGAACTATATACCCTTTATCATTTAAATTATCGTCTATAGTTGCAATCCATAAATGAGTATTTTTAGGAAAATGCTTTTCAATAAATGCTATCCCTTCTTTAGAACCAATTACAGAAACAATATGTAATTCTTTAGGAATACCATTCTTTTTAATTGCCTCATAAACTGCCACCAAAGATTGACCTGTTGCCAACATTGGATCTGCTATAAATAATGTTTTACCTTCAATTTTTGGTGAAGCAAAATACTCTACAACTATCTCAAAATCATTAGAGTTTTTTGTGTGTTTTCTAAAAGCAGAAATAAAAGCATTTTCTGCATCATCAAAATAATTTAACAACCCTTGATGTAAAGGTAATCCTGCTCTTAAAATTGAACAAAGCACAATATTATTATAAGATAATTGTTGTTTCTTTTTACCTAAAGGTGTCTCTACATAAAAGCTAGTATAAGATAATTTCTTACTTAACTCGTAACCTAAAATCTCACCTATTCTTTCTATATTTCTTCTAAAACGAAGAGAGTCTTTTTGAATATTCTTATCTCTAATTTCAGATATAAATTTATTTAAAATAGAGTTTTCTTCAGATATATGATGAACAATCATTTGTATTTTTATTTTGTATTTCGATGTAAAATACTAAAATTATAAACTTCAAAAACATAGAAGCAGTTTAAATTCATCAACAAAATAAAAAGTTATCTTTGTGGCTCATTTAAAATAGTGATTGTATGATTCAATCTATGACTGGTTATGGAAAAGCTGTGTTGCAATTGTCAACCAAAAAAGTAACCATAGAAATTAAATCTTTAAATAGTAAAAATTTAGATTTAAATGTTAGAATACCTTCTTACTACAAAGAAAAAGAATTAAATGTTCGTAAAAAACTGGCTAAAAAATTAGTAAGAGGTAAAGTCGACTTTTCGATTTTTGTAGAAATGACAGCTGATGAAACCTCTACAACCATAAATAATGGTGTAGTAAAACAATACATGCAACAACTTAGAAATGTTATGCAAAGTGGCACTTCAGAAGATTTAGAGTTATTAAAGATGGCTATAAGCATGCCTGATGCTTTAAAAACAGAACGTGAAGAGTTAGATGAAGAAGAGTGGAATTTAATTGATGAGAAAATTGATGAAGCTTTAACAAAAATTGTACAATATAGAATTGATGAAGCAAATTCTTTAGAAATAGATTTTAAAGAAAGAATTGCTAATATTAAAAAATATTTAGAAGAAGTAAATGCTTTAGATAATGATAGGATAGAAAATGTAAAAGCAAGACTTAAAAAGGCTATTGATGATTTAAAAGTAGAAACTGATGAAAATAGATTTGAACAAGAGTTGATTTATTATCTAGAAAAACTAGATATTAATGAAGAAAAAGTTCGTTTAGCAAATCATTTAGATTACTTTTTACAAACTTTAGCATCTGAAGAATCTAATGGTAAAAAATTAGGTTTTATTATCCAAGAAATGGGTAGAGAAATAAATACTACAGGTTCTAAAGCTAATTTTGCACCCATGCAAAAAGCAGTTATCCAAATGAAAAACGAGTTAGAACAAATTAAAGAACAAATTTTAAACGTACTTTAATATGAGTGAATTTAAAGGAAAGTTATTTGTGTTTTCTGCGCCTTCTGGTTCTGGTAAAACTACAATAGTTCGTCATTTATTAAATCAAGAAAAACTAAACTTAGCATTTTCTATTTCAGCAACTTCTAGAAAACCAAGAGGTAATGAAAAAGATGGAGAAGATTATTATTTTATTTCTTTAGAAGAGTTTAAAAATAATATTAAAGCAGATAAATTCTTAGAGTGGGAAGAAGTATATAGAGATAATTTTTATGGTACTTTAAAAGCAGAGGTAGAAAGAATTTGGGCACAAAAGAAACACGTTATTTTTGATATTGATGTTGTTGGAGGATTAAGAATTAAAAAGAAATTTCCAGAAAAAACATTAGCGGTTTTTGTGAAACCACCAAGTGTAGACGAATTAAAAATAAGATTAAAAAAACGTTCTACAGAAAGTGAAGAGAAAATAAATATGCGTATTGCAAAAGCATCTGTAGAGTTAGCCACTGCACCACAATTTGATAAAATTATTAAAAATTACGATTTAGAAGTTGCTTTAAAAGAGGCAGAAGAATTGGTAAGTAACTTTTTAGAATTAAACTAAAATCTTAAAAGCGTAAAAACTTAATTATGAAAATCGGTTTATATTTTGGCACTTTTAACCCAATACATGTTGGGCATTTAATTATTGCCAATCATATGATTGAATATTCTGATTTAGATGAAATCTGGATGGTTGTTACGCCTCATAATCCTTTTAAAAAGAAAAGCTCACTTTTAGAAAATCACCATCGATTTGAATTGGTTTATAGAGCTACAGAGAGTTATCCAAAAATTAAACCCTCAGATATTGAGTTTAAACTACCACAACCCAACTATACTGTTCATACATTGGCTCATATTTCAGATAAATTTACGAACAAAGAGTTTTGTTTAATTATGGGCGAAGACAATTTAAAAAGTTTTCATAAATGGAAAAATTATGAAACTATTTTAGAGCATCATCACATTTATGTATATCCAAGAATTGCAGAAGGTACTGTAGAACATCAATTTAAAAATCATTCTAAAATTCATAAAGTTGATGCACCAATTGTACAAATTTCATCAACAATGATTCGTAAAGGAATTGAGAATAAAAAAAATGTGAAACCACTTTTAACAAAAGAAGTTTGGCAATACATAGATGAAATGAATTTTTATAAAAAATAGTTTCCTTATTTTTACGTTAAATAGTAGTTATAAATAATTTTCAAGTGGATCATCAACCTCCAAAAAAATCGTCTTTTAAACAAAAACTAACTGACAAGTATAGGTTAGTAGTTTTAAATGAAGATACTTTTGAAGAGCGATTTTCTTTAAAACTATCTCGCTTAAATGTTTTTGTTTTAGGGGGGGTTATTTCTTTTTTATTGATTTTAATCACTACTTTTTTCATCACTTTTACACCAATTAAAGAATATATCCCTGGATATTCGTCTACAGATTTAAAAATAAAAGCTACAAAATTGGCTTTTGAAACAGACTCTTTAAAAAGAAAGCTAGACGTTTTAGAAGATTTTACAAAGAATTTAGGACCAATTTTAACTGGTGAAATTAAACCAGATATAATAGATACTATTTCTTTAGAAAGCAATAGGGTTGTTTTAAATGATAGTTTACTTATTGCCTCTAAAGAAGATTCTTTATTTAGAGAAAAAATAGAAAGTCAAGATCGTTTTCCGATTCAAAATAACGCACAAAACAAAGCTAATATTGTGTTTTTTGCGCCTCTAAAAGGTACAGTTTCTCAAGATTTCGACGCTAAAGCTAAGCACTTAGCTATTGATATTGTTGCTCCAAAAAACACGCCTGTTAAAGCAGCTGCAGATGGTACTGTAATTTTTTCTGGATGGACTACTGAAACAGGTTATGTAATTATTCTAAAACATAAAGAAGATTATATAACAGTTTACAAACACAATGGAAATTTACTTAAAGAACAAGGAGATTTTGTTAAATCTGGAGAAGTAATTGCTAGTGTAGGTTCTACAGGAGAGTTAACAACAGGACCTCATTTACATTTTGAGCTTTGGAAAGCTGGTTATTCTGTAAATCCTAATAATTTTATCGACTTCAAATAAATGAGTTTAAAATCTTTTTTTGCAATTCCTTTTGCTAAAATAGCTACTAGAAATGTTTATAAATGGGCAAATAAACCCCATAAAACACAAGAAAAAGTTTTTAAAAACCTAATTAAGATTGGTAAAAAGACTGCTTTTGGTAAAGATCATGATTTTAAAAATATTTCTAATTACCAAGATTTTAAAAACAGAGTAAAAGTACAAGATTACGAAGGTTTAAGAGCTTATGTAGATAGAATTGTAGCAGGAGAATCTGATGTGCTTTGGGAAGGTAAACCTTTATATTTTGCAAAAACTTCTGGCACAACATCTGGAGCAAAATATATTCCTATTACTAAAGCATCTATGCCAACACATATAAAGGCAGCAAGAAATGCTTTATTATTTTATATAGCAGAAAAAAATGATGCAAGTTTTGTTGATGGCAAAATGATTTTTCTACAAGGTAGCCCAGTATTACAAGACAAAAACGGAATTAAATTAGGCAGATTAAGTGGAATTGTTGCACATTATGTACCTCAATATTTATTAAAAAACAGATTACCAAGTTGGAAAACTAATTGTATTGAAGATTGGGACACTAAAGTAAATGCCATTGTAGAAGAAACGATTAACGAGGATATGTCTGTTATCAGTGGTATCCCTTCTTGGGTACAGATGTATTTTGAAAAATTAATAGAAAAGACTGGAAAAAAAATATCAGAAATCTTTCCAAACTTTAACTTCTTTATTTATGGAGGTGTAAATTTTGAACCCTACAAAAATAAGTTTGAAACTTTAATAGGTAAAAAAATAGATTACATAGAATTGTATCCTGCATCAGAAGGTTTTATAGCATATCAAGATTCTCAAAAAGCAAAAGGAATGCTATTGCAGTTAGATTCTGGTATTTTCTATGAGTTTATTCCTGCATCAGAATTTTTTGATGAAAACCCAACTAGAATTTCATTAAAAGATGTAAAAGTTGGTATAAATTATGTAATCATTTTAAATACTACTGCTGGTCTTTGGGGTTACAATATTGGTGATACAGTTGAATTTACTTCAACAAAACCATATAGAATTAAAGTTACTGGTAGAATTAAACATTTTATTTCTGCTTTTGGAGAACATGTTATTGGTAAAGAAGTAGAAAAAGCATTAAATGATGCTATACAGGGTACAGATATTAATATTAGCGAGTTTACTGTGGCACCTCAAGTAAATCCAAAAAGTGGCTTACCTTATCATGAATGGTTTATAGAGTTTGAGAATGAACCCAAAAAATTAGAAGAATTTGCTTTAAAAGTAGATACTTCTATGCAAGAACAAAATATTTATTATTTTGATTTAATTGAAGGTAAAATCTTACGTCCTTTAGTTATTAGAAAAGTAAAAAAAGGTGGTTTTCATGCATATATGAAATCTATTGGTAAATTTGGAGGACAAAATAAAATTCCACAATTATCTGATAACAGAAAAATTGCTGATGTTTTAGAGAACTTTTTAGTAGATTAATTTTTTATTTATGGGAGGAGATTTTTTATTCTTAGGTTTAGCAGTAGCACTAGTTATTGTTTACTTTTACAACAAATATAGAAACAGACGTTAATGAGCAATATTAGAATTACAAAACAGTTTAGCTTTGAAACTGGCCATGCTTTATATGGTTATGATGGAAAATGTAGAAACGTTCATGGGCATTCGTATAAACTTTCTGTAACTGTTTCAGGTAAACCAATAACAGACAACACCAATGTAAAATTTGGTATGGTTATAGATTTTGGTGATTTAAAAAAAATTGTAAAACAAGAAATTGTAGACTTGTTTGACCATGCTACAGTGTTTAATAAAAATACGCCACATGTAGAATTAGCTAAAGAATTAATAGACAGAGGTCATCATGTTTTATTAGTAGACTATCAACCAACAAGTGAAATGATGGTAATAGATTTTGCTAAAAAAATTAAAGCGCGTTTACCAAAAAACATAAAATTACATGCTATAAAGTTACAAGAAACAGACACTAGCTTTGCAGAATGGTATGCAAGTGAAAATTAAAAATGTTGTTAAAAAGAATTCTTAAACAATAATCTTTCCTTTAAAAAGTTATATTTGACTAAAATAAGCCTTATGAAATCAATCAAAATATTTTTGCTTTTACTCGTTAGCATTACCTTAACTAATTGTGGTGATAATAATGAAGAGCCTGCATATCCTTTAACTTATGAGAATATTTCAGGAACTTATAATATTCAGAGTTTAAGTATAGACACAGAAACTACAACTTTAGTGGGCATAATTCCTGTTACTGCAAAAGCAAATGGAGTTGGAGATACTTTTCAAGTAGACATGATTTTAAATACAGATAAAACCTATTCAATAAAAGGAGAACATAGAATTGTCATTACTACATCTGTACCTGGTGTTGCACCAACAACTACTCAAGAAATTGTGGTTATAGACGAAAGTGGAAATTACACAATTAACGCAGATAATTCTATAACTTTCTCAGATCAGAATGCAGATTTTTTAAGTGGTGATTTAAATGTTACTGTATTTACAGCTAACAACTTTTCTTTGACTCAAGAAATTGAAGGTACAGAGCCATTAACAAATAGTGATTTTAAAGTAAATCTTGCTGTAAGTTTTATTAGGAAATAAGAAAAATTTATAATAAAAAGCTGTTCTTAAGGACAGCTTTTTTTATTTACCATTAAAATTATTCATTGTATTTGCTAAACCTGCAGTACCAAAAGAAGTAATTACCTCTACAGATTTTGGTAAACGCTCTATAAGCTGACTTTCTTCATCTGAAGTCCATTCTCCTAAAACATAATCTACTTGCCTTCCTTTAGAATAATTAGAACCTACTCCAAAACGAAATCTTGGGTATTTATTAGTGGCTAGTTTTTCTTGAATGTCTTTTAATCCATTATGTCCTCCATCAGAACCTTTTGCTTTCACTCTTATTGTACCAAAATCGATATTTAAATCATCTGTTACAATTAATAAATTATCAACTGAGATTTTTTCTTTTTGCATCCAGTATTTTACGGCTTTCCCACTCAAGTTCATAAAAGTACTTGGTTTTAATAAAACAAAAGTTCTGCCTTTAAACCTAAAACTAGTAACATCACCTAACTTATCTGTTTCAAAAGATACATTATGTTCTTTAGCTACCTCATCAAGAATTTTAAATCCAATATTATGACGTGTATTTTGATATTTTTCTCCAATATTTCCTAAACCTACAATCAAATATTTTTTCATTGATTCTTCCTTTTCTAATTGCTTTGAGTTAAATAATTTAAAGATCAAATCTTTTAATTTCATAATTCAAAAATAAGATATCTTCTATAAATAAGATAAATAAAAAAAGCGCTACAAAGTTTTGTAGCGCTTTAAGTATTTTAATCACTTAAAAATTATGCTTCTGTTTCAGCTGCTGCTTTAGATGCATTACGTGACATTCTTACTTGAGCAACAACAGTATTGTCTGGGTGTAAGATTGAATATTTATCGTTCTTTAATTCTGTAACATATAATTTATTACCAATTTCTAATTCAGTAATATCTGCTTCTATAAAATCTGGTAAGTTAGCTGGTAAAGCTTTTACTCTCATTTTACGTAAGTTATGACGTAAAGCACCACCTATAGCAACACCTTTAGATTTACCTACTAATTTAACAGGAATGTTCATTGTAATTTCTTTATCATCAAATAATTGATAGAAATCTACATGTAAAATTCTGTCTGATACTGGGTGAAATTGAATATCCTGTAAGATTGCAGGAATTTTTTGTCCATCAACATCAATACTTGCAGTGTATACATTTGGAGTATATACCAAGTTTTTAAACGCTTTTTCTTCTGCTGAAAAATGTATTGGCTTATCTCCTCCGTAAATAACGCAAGGAACCATTCCAGCATTACGTAAGGCTTTAGTAGCTACTTTGCCCACGCTTTCTCTTTTTGATCCTTTAATTGTAATTGATTTCATTACTTTTTTTAATAATTAATTATATTATAAATTTATCACTTATTGACTTGTTATCCTGCACTTTATGCATAACATCAGCAAATAAGGGCGCGCAAGATACAACTTTTATTTTAGAAGTCTCCTTTTTTAACGGAATTGTATCAGAAACTATTAATTCTGTTAATGCAGAGTTCTCTATTTTTTCGTAAGCACCACCAGAAAGTATAGGATGTGTACAAATTGCTCTAACACTTAAAGCTCCTCTTTCTTTCATTAAATTTGCAGCATGTGCAAGAGTACCTCCTGTGTCTATCATATCATCTACTAAAACAACATTTTTACCTTCTACATCTCCAATTAACTCCATATGCCCAATGACATTGGCTTTTTTACGTTGTTTATAACAAATAACAACATCAGACAATAAGTGTTTTGAATAAGCGTAAGCTCTTTTAGAACCTCCCATATCTGGTGAAGCTATTGTTAGATTTTCAAGATTTAAACTTTTTATGTACGGTAAAAATATAGTTGATGCGAATAAATGATCTACTGGCTTTTCAAAAAAACCTTGTATTTGATCTGCATGTAAATCCATTGTCATAATTCTTGTAGCACCAGCTGCTTCTAATAATTTTGCTACTAGTTTTGCTCCAATAGCAACTCTTGGTTTATCTTTTCTATCTTGTCTTGCCCAACCAAAATAAGGCATAACAGCTGTAATATGTCTAGCAGAAGCTCTTTTTGCTGCGTCTAACATTAACAACATTTCCATTAGATTATCTGCATTAGGAAACGTAGAACCAATAATAAAAACTCTTCTACCTCTTACAGACTCTTCAAATGCTGGTTGAAATTCACCATCTGAAAAATAAGTGGTAATAACGTTACCTAAAGTTGTATTGTATTCTGTAGCAATTTTTTCTGCTAAAACCGTGCTTTGTCTGCAAGCAAAAAGTTTTGGAGCTAATGATGTAGTTGACATAAAGTGAGTGTTAAATTGTGCTGTATTTGTGATTGCAAAAATAGAAATTAAATAGCTACTATTGAAATTATAATTAGAGTTTAAAAACTAATTTTATTTATTTAGATTTGCAATCTTATTTACTTAAGCTCAAGTGGCGGAATTGGTAGACGCGCTGGATTCAAAATCCAGTTTCTTCGGAAGTGTGGGTTCGATTCCCACCTTGAGTACAAATAAAAGCCATAACTATGTTTTTAACTTATAGTTATGGTTTTTTTATCTTTTAAAACTAACAGATAAAAAACACTTTTTGTTTTATTTAATATTTATTTTTAAAATAGATTATAAATTTGTTTTCTGGATTTTTAACCAATTGTATTTATTATTTATGAATGATTTTACTTTATATGTAAAAATGGGATTAAATCATGTGTTAGATTTTACTGCCTATGACCATATCTTATTTTTAGTTGCACTTTGTGTGGTGTTTAATGTTAAAGAATGGAAAAGAGTATTATGGCTAGTTACGCTTTTTACTGTTGGACATTCAATTACATTAGCACTTTCAGCTTATAAAATTTTAAATATTGATGTTGCTTTAATAGAGTTTTTAATACCTGTAACTATTTTTATTACTGGTGTCTTTAATATCTTTCATCTAAAAAGAGAAGAAGCAAATGCCAATAATATAAACTTAATCTTTGCGTTAATATTTGGTCTAATTCATGGTTTAGGATTTTCCAATTATTTTAGAATGATGATTGGGCAAGAAGAAGACAAACTTTTACCTCTTATAGAATTTGCTCTAGGCATAGAACTAGCACAATTAATTATAGTTTCTGGTATACTTCTAATTGGGTTTATTTTACAAAAGTTTGCAAAACTTAAAAAACAATATTGGATTATGGCTACCTCAATTTTAGTATTAATAATCTCAGCTAAAATGATTTGGGAAAGAATCTTTTGGTAAATAATTAACTTTTAATTCTATAAATCTTCATAATTTCGTTAGATGACTTTAGAAAAGCAACTAAAATATGATAAAGCTTACTTAAAAATGGCTTTAGAATGGGGTAAATTATCTCATTGTAAAAGAAAACAAGTAGGCGCTTTAATTGTAAAAGATAGAATGATTATTTCTGATGGGTTTAATGGAACTCCAACAGGATTTGAAAATTGTTGTGAAAATGAAGAAGGTGCTACAAAATGGGAAGTTTTACATGCAGAAGCTAACGCAATTTTAAAAGTGGCTTCATCTACACAATCTGCAAAAGATGCAACATTATATATTACCTTATCTCCTTGTAGAGAATGCAGTAAACTAATTCATCAAGCAGGTATAAAACGTGTAGTTTACGCAAATGCCTATAAAGATCCTTCTGGTTTAAATTTTTTAGAAAAAGCTGGTGTAGAATTAAATCATTTACCTTATGAATAAAAACAACCTACCTATTTACTTCGCTATTGCTGTAATATTAGGCATACTTATTGGTGTTTTTTTTGGAGGTAATTCTAATGATATTTTATCTTTAAATAAAAATACTTCTCAAGAACAAAAGATTAAAAGACTCATCAATTTTATCGAAAAAGATTATGTAGATGATGTTAATACAGATAGTTTATTAGATGGCGCTATTAACCAAATGCTAAATAAACTAGATCCTCATTCTGTTTATATTCCTAAAGAAAATTTACAGGCTGTAACAGAAAATATGCAAGGTAATTTTGTGGGAATAGGTGTTCAGTTTAGAATGATAAACGACTCTATTACAGTTGTACAACCCATTAAAGGAGGCCCAAGTATAAAAGCAGGTATAAAAGCAGGAGATAGAATTTTAATGGCAGATAAAGACACTTTATTTGGTAAAAATTTTAGAAGCGGAATAGTACCAAAATATTTAAAAGGCAAACCTGAAACCGAAGTAAAACTTCAAATTTATAGAAAAAGTAACGACTCTTTATTTTATGTAAATCTTAAAAGAGGTAAAGTAAACATTAAAAGTGTAGACCTTGCTTATATGATTAACGATTCTGTAGGATATATTAAGTTAGATCGTTTTGCAAGAAATACTTACAGAGAATTTAAAACCTCTTTAAAAAATCTAAAAAGTAAAGGCATGACTGACTTAGTTTTAGATTTAAGAGGAAATGGTGGTGGCTTTATAGATATTGCGAATAGAATTTTAGATGATTTCTTAGAGAAAGATAAGTTAATGGTTTTTACCAAAAACAATAAAAATAAAATCGAAGAATATTTTGCAACCTCAACAGGAATGTTCGAACAAGGAGGTATTTATGTCTTAATTGATGAAAATTCTGCTTCTGCATCAGAAATTGTAGCAGGGGCATTACAAGATAATGACAAAGGTACTATCATTGGTAGACGTTCATTTGGTAAAGGTCTTGTTCAAATAGAAATGCCTTTAGGAGATGGATCTGCTGTTCGTTTAACCACTGCAAGATATTATACACCTACAGGTCGTTCTATACAAAAACCTTATGAATCTAAAGGAAAAAGAAAATACTACAGAGATTATCAAAAAAGATTAGCAAGTGGAGAATTACTTAACAAAGACAGTATAAAAGTTTTAGATTCTTTAAAATTTACAACTCCTAAAGGAAAGATTGTTTATGGTGGAGGAGGTATTATTCCTGACGTTTTTGTTCCTATTGACACAACAGCTTACATGTCTAATTTCTTTTTTAATACCATTAATAATTTTGCATTTGATTATGTAGACAACAATAGAAAAAAGCTTGAAAAATGGGATATAGATAGTTTTATAAATAATTTTGACAATGAAGAAGAAGTCTTTGACGAGTATTTATCATCAATAAAAGATAAAGCAACTCCTTCTTATAAAACTAAAGAAACTATCAAAAGATACTTAAAAGCTTCTATTGCTAATGTACTTTTTGGTGATGTTGGTTTTTACAGAATCATTCATCAAGAAGACAAAATGCTACAAAAAGTCTTAGAGTTGGAAAGTAAAGAGGAATAGCTTTTCTTTGCATTAATGATTGAGATTACAACATCAGAAAACAAAAAAGTCTATTTTGCTTCAGACCAGCATTTAGGAGCTCCTACTCCAGAAAAAAGTTTTCCTAGAGAGAAAAAATTTGTAGCTTGGTTAAATGAAGTAAAAAAAGATGCTGAAGCAATTTTTTTATTAGGTGATTTATTTGATTTTTGGTTTGAATATGAAACTGTTGTTCCAAAAGGATTTGTAAGAGTCTTAGGTAAGTTAGCAGAAATAAGAGATTCAGGTATTCCAATTTATTTCTTTGTTGGTAACCATGATTTATGGATGAAAGACTACTTTCAAAAAGAATTAAATATTCCTGTTTATCATTCACCACAAAAATTCTTAATCAACAATAAAATCTTCTTTATAGGTCATGGAGATGGTTTAGGCCCAGAAGACAAAGGCTATAAACGCATGAAAAAAGTGTTTACTTTTCCTTTATTTAAATGGATGTTTAAATGGCTTCACCCAGATTTAGGTGTTAAATTAGGGCAATACATGTCTGTAAAAAATAAAATGATCTCTGGTGAAGAAGATGCAAAATTTTTAGGGGAAGAAAACGAATGGTTAGTGCAATACTGTAAAAGAAAATTAGAATCTGAACATTATGATTATTTTGTATTTGGTCATAGGCATTTACCATTAGAAATTAAACTACAAAAAAACAGTACATATATTAATCTTGGAGACTGGATTAACTACTACACTTTTGGTGCTTTTGATACCACTTCTTTTAAATTAACAGAATTTAACTGAAACCCCTATCAATTCTATAAAAAACGAAATAACCTTTAACCTTGTTTTAACAAATAAATTTTGTTAAAATTGTAGTTTTGTTTTACGTAAAAAATTAATAATCAATTACTATATATAATGGACGTAGATGTTAGAGCTATTAATGAGAAAATAGAAAGAGAGAGTGCCTTTGTAGACATTCTAACTTTAGAAATGAATAAAGTTATTGTAGGTCAAAAACAAATGATAGAAAGTTTGTTAATTGGCTTATTAGGTAATGGCCATATCTTGCTAGAAGGTGTGCCTGGTTTAGCAAAAACATTAGCTATAAACACTTTATCTAAAGCAGTACAAGGTAGTTTTAGTAGAGTTCAATTTACCCCAGATTTACTACCTGCAGATGTTGTTGGTACTATGATTTACAACATGAAAGTAAATGATTTCTCTATTAAAAAAGGGCCAATTTTTGCAAACTTTGTTTTAGCAGATGAGATTAACAGAGCACCTGCAAAAGTACAATCTGCTTTATTAGAAGCTATGCAAGAGCGTCAAATAACTATTGGTGATGAAACTTTTAAGTTAGACGAACCTTTTTTAGTTATGGCAACTCAAAACCCAGTTGAGCAAGAAGGTACCTATCCTTTACCAGAAGCTCAAGTAGATAGATTTATGCTAAAAGTAGTTATTGATTATCCTCGTTTGCAAGATGAGCAAATTATTATGCGTCAAAACTTAACAGGCGATTTTTCTTCTGTAAACCCAGTAATTTCTTTAGAGCAAATTAACAGAGCAAGACAAGCTGTTAATGAAGTTTACATGGATGAAAAAATTGAAAAATATATTTTAGATATCATTTTTGCAACACGTTATCCAGAAAAATACAACTTACCAGATTTAAAAGATTTAATCAGTTTTGGGGCTTCTCCAAGAGGTAGTATCAACTTAGCAAAAGCTGCTAAATGTTATGCCTTTATAAAAAGAAGAGGGTATGTAATTCCAGAAGATGTTAGAGCAGTTGTTAAAGATGTTTTACGTCACAGAATTGGTATTACTTACGAAGCAGAAGCAGAAAATATTACTTCTGTAGACATCATCAATTCAATTATTAACGAAGTAGAAGTACCTTAGAATTAGCTCTTAGCATTTAGCAATTAGCCAGCAGCAAAAAGCAAATAGCCAACAGCTTAGAATATGGATACCAAAGAAATACTAAAGAAAGTTCGTAAAATAGAAATTAAGACAAAGCGTTTGTCTAATGATATTTTTGGTGGTGAATACCATTCATCATTTAAAGGACGAGGTATGACTTTTTCTGAAGTTCGCCAATATCAATTTGGAGATGATGTAAGAACTATAGATTGGAATGTTACTGCACGTTATAATGAACCTTATGTAAAAGTTTTTGAGGAAGAACGTGAACTTACAATGATGTTATTGGTAGATGTTTCAGGTTCAGAATTATTTGGTACCTCAACTCAATTTAAGAAAAACACCATTACAGAAATTGCTGCTACACTAGCCTTTTCTGCTACTCAAAATAACGATAAAGTAGGTTTGGCTTTATTTTCTGATGAAATAGAGTTATTTATTCCTCCAAAAAAAGGTAAAAGTCACGTTCTAAGAATTATTAGAGAGCTTATTGAGTTTAAACCAAAAAGTAAAAAAACAAATATTTCTGAAGCTTTACGTTTTTTGTCTAGTGTTTTAAAAAAGCGTGCTATTGCTTTTGTTTTATCCGATTTTATGGATGATGATTATGAAAAAACACTAAAAATAGCAGCTAACAAACATGATGTTACAGGTATTAGAGTTTATGACAAACATGATGAAGAAATTCCTAATCTTGGAATGGTACCAATGCAAGATGCAGAAACTGGCACTATACAATTAGTAAATACAGCCTCTAAAACTGTAAGAAGAAATTACAAAGCAAATGCTTTACGATTAGCAGATTATTACGAAAATACTTTTAAAAGAGGAGGTGCTGGGGCTATTAATACAAGAGTTGATGAAAGCTATGTTAAAAAATTATTAGGTTATTTTAAACATAAAGGAAGATAGATGAAGAGGAAATTTTACTACATATTATTTTTATTTTCTGCTGTTGTTTTTGGGCAAAACCCAAAAGTAAAAGCACAAATAGAAACTTCTAATATTAGAATTGGAGAGCAGTTTAATTTAAGAATTTCTGTTAACGAAACAGAAAATGTTATTCTTCCAAAATTAGAATTAAAAGGATTAGAAATAATAGATTCTGCAAAAGTAGATACTTTACAGAATATGTTAATTCAAAAATATATTATTACAGGTTTTGATAGCGGTTCTTTTTATATACCTCAACAACAGGTTTTTATTAGAAATCAAGCTTACCTAACAGACTCCTTGTTAATTAATGTTGCTACAGTAGAAATTGATACAACAAAGGTTAAAAAGTATCCTATAAAATCTATTAAGAAAGAGCCTTATACTTTTGATGATTTTAAAGTTTATATTTATTTATTGTTAGCTGCATTAGCAATTATTGCTTTCTGGATCTATTGGTTTGTTATTAGAAAAAGAAAAATTGAAGAAGAAGAACCAACTTATAGGTTATTAGAACCTTATGAAGAAGCTATGTTTAAGTTGAATGAGTTAGATGAAAAATTATTGTGGCAAAATAATAAAGTAAAACAATATTATTCAGAATTAACAGAAATCATCAGAAATTATATTGAGCGTGAACTTAAATTACCAGCATTAGAAAAAACTTCTGATGAGGTTATAGAAATGCTTAGAGATTTTAACGATGCAGAAAGTATTGAAACCACAAAAGAAAATATAGAAAAACTAAGAGATTTATTTAGAGAAGCAGATTTAGTAAAATTTGCAAAATCTAAACCTCTAGCTCCAGAGATTGAAGAAGATAGAAAAGATGCAGAAGTAATCATCCATAATTTAAAACCTAAAGTAAAAGTTAATGATGATGAATTGGAATAATGCAGAATTTTTAAATCCAGAGTTTTTATATCTGTTAATACTTATTCCATTATTAGCAGTTTGGTACTTTTTTATGCGTAAAAAAGATGCTGCTGTTTTATCTATACCCTCTATAAAAGGTTTTAGAACCAGTTCTTTTTTATCAAAATTAAAACCTCTTTTATATGTCTTAAGGCTCTTAGCTTTAGCTGCTATAATTGTTGCTTTAGCAAGACCAAGAAATGTATCTGTAAGTAAAAGAACAAAAACTAATAGAGGTATAGATATAGTTATGGCTATAGATGTTTCTGCTAGTATGCTAGCAAGAGATTTACGCCCAAACAGACTAGAAGCACTTAAAAAAGTAGCTATCAATTTTGTAAACAGAAGACCAAATGATAGAATTGGTATTGTAGTTTATGCAGGAGAAAGTTTTACACAAACACCAATAACTAGTGATAAACGTATTGTAAAAAGAACCATTTCTGAATTACAATGGGGTCGTTTAGAAGGTGGTACAGCAATTGGCATGGGTTTAGGTTCTGGAGTAAATAGATTAAAAGATAGTGAAGCTAAAAGTAAAGTTATTATTCTTTTAACAGATGGAGTAAACAACTCTGGAAACATAGACCCAAGAACAGCTACAGAATTGGCTAAAGAATTAGGTATAAAAGTATATACTATTGGAATTGGAACTAATGGTATGGCTGATTTCCCTTGGAGTAAAGACCCTAGAACTGGACAATTAAATTTTAGAAAACAACAAGTAGAAATAGACGAAGACTTATTAAAATTTATTGCTTCAGAAACTGAAGGAAAATATTTTAGAGCTACCAATAATACTGAGTTACAAGAAATTTATGATGAAATAGATAAGCTTGAAAAAACAAAAATCGAAGAATTTAAATATTACAATTACAAAGAATTATATAGACCTTTAGTTTTCTTAGCATTAGGTTTATTGATTTTAGAGTTTTTATTAAGAAACACATTATTTAAGAGTTTTATATAAAATGTATAAGTTAGAAGAACCAATTTATTTTTATGTTTTAGCAATCATTCCTGTAATGATTGTTATTTTCTTGTTGGTTTTATGGTGGAAAAAAAGAACTCAAAAAAAGTTTGCAGATTTAGAATTACTAGAACAATTAGCTCCAAACTCATCTGTTTTTAAATCAACATTAAAATTATTAATACTTTCTTTAGGAATCGCTTTTCTAGTGCTAGCCTTGGTTAATCCAAAAATGGGTTCTAAATTAAAAACTGTAAAAAGAGAAGGTGTAGATATTGTATTTGCTTTAGATGTTTCTAGAAGTATGTTGGCTGAAGATATTGCACCAAATAGATTAGAAAAAGCCAAACAAGTTATTTCAAAAATCATAGATAATTTAGGTAGTGATAGAGTTGGTGTTATTATTTATGCAGGTAATTCGTATCCGCTTTTACCAATAACAACAGATCATGCTGCAGCAAATATGTTCTTACAAAATGCAAGTCCAGATTTGGTATCTAGCCAAGGGACAGCAATAAACGAAGCCTTAGAACTTGCAAAAACATATTATAATAATGATGAACAAACCAATCGTTTTTTAGTCATTATTTCAGATGGTGAAGATCATCAAGAAGAAACCAAGCAAATGGCACAAAATTTGTCTAATGATGGTGTAAAGGTTTATACTATAGGTGTAGGTACTGAAAAAGGAGGACCAATTCCTTTACGTGAAAGTGGTGATTTGGTAGGTTACAAAAAAGATAGAAAAGGAGAAACTGTTATAACAAAAAGAAACGCAGAAGTTTTGCAAAATATAGCAGACATTGCTAATGGTAAATATATAGATGGTAATATAACCGAAAATCCTGTAAAAGAAATTTCGAGCATTATGGCTAATGCTCAAAAAAGTGAATTCGAAACCAAACAATTTTCTGATTATAAAGATCAGTTTCAATGGTTTTTAGGTATAGGTGTTTTCTTTTTATTACTCGATGTTTTCTTATTTGAGAAGAAAACAAAATGGGTGAAAAAAGTAGATTTATTTAACGAAGAAAAAACAAAAAAGTAAAAGAATGAACAAAAAAATAATATACTTATGTATGGCAGTTATTTTATGTTCTGTAAATAAAATTTCTGCTCAAAAAGATTCTATTGCGCAACAACGTAAAGCAAGAAAATTAGTTAGAAACGGAAATGCCCTATACGAAAAACAACAATTTACAGATGCTTCTGTAGCTTATAAAAAAGCATTAGCTAATAGTTCTTATTATGACAAAGCAAGTTATAATTTAGGTAATGCTTTATACCAAGGTAAAAATTTTAAAGAAGCTATTCCTTCTTATGAATTAACTGCAAAAACAGCAGAAGATAAATACACAAAAGCAGAGGCCTATCATAATTTAGGTAATGCATACATGGAAACTAAAAATTACCAAGGTGCAGTAGAAGCTTTTAAAAATTCGTTAAGAAACAATCCTAATGATGATGAAACTCGTTATAATTTTGCTGTTGCTAAAAAGTTATTAGACGAACAAAACAAGCAAAATAAAAACGATAAAAATAAAGACAAAAACAAGGACAATAAAGACAAAGAGAATAAGGACAAAGAGAATAAGGACAAAGACGATAAAAATAAGGATAAAGACAAGAAAGATGGTGATGATAAAGATAAGAAAGAAGACGATAAAGATAAAGACGGAAAAGGAGATAAAGACCAAAAAGATAAGCAAGATCCTAAAAAAGACGATAATAAAGATAAAAAACAAAAGCCTAAGCCTCAACAAGGCAAAATGTCTCCACAACAAATTAAGCAATTGTTAGAGAGCTTAAATAATGAGGAGAAGAAAACTCAGAAAAAAATGAATGCCAAAAAAGCGAAAGGCACAAAAACAAAACAAGAAAAAGATTGGTAAATTTGGTCTCGAAATAAAATCAATGGAATTGAAAAAATACATATCAATTTATTTTGTTTTTTGTAGTCTACTTTTGTTTTCTCAAGAAGCTGAGTTAAGTGTTTCTGTAAGTAAAAACAAATTAGGGCTAAATCAACGTTTACGCGTAGAATTCTCTATAAACAAACAAGGAGCAGATAATTTTACGCCTCCAAAATTCAGTAATTTTAAAGTTATCCAAGGTCCTAGTCAATCTGTAAGTCAGTCTTGGATTAATGGCAAAGTAAGCTTTTCTCAATCTTATACTTACATCATTAAACCTAAAAGAAAAGGTGAGTTAATTATTGAGCCTGCAAGTATAGATATTAATGGAGGTACTATAAATTCTAAAATGATGAAAATTATTGTTTTAGATCCTGTAGAGATTCCAGATAATCCAAACGATCCAAATTATATTGCTGAACAAAATATTCATTTAGTTGCAGAAATTTCTAAATCTAGCCCATATGTTGGTGAAGGCATTTATGTAGAATATAGATTATATGTTAGTGAAAACGTAAGTGTTTATGATACCTCTGTAACAGAAGCTCCACAATATAATGGCTTTTGGAATCAAGAAATTAAAATTGATGGTTTCCCAGTAAAAATGGGGAAATACAATGGAGAAAATTACAGGTATATTGTTTTACAGAAAGCATTATTAATACCAACAAAATCAGGAAGATTAGCAATAGACCCAATGAAAATGGATATTGTTATTGGTGTACCAACAGGAAGAGCTGATTTTTTTGGAAATGTAATGACAAAAAACATTAAAAAAGAGTTTTCATCAGCTAAAAAAGTAATTATTCCAAAAGATCTTCCTTTAGAAGGCAAACCAGAAGATTTTACTGGAGCTGTGGGTAATTTTGATTTTGAAGTTACATTAAGTAAAGATGCTTTAAAAGCAAATGAATCTTCACAAATAAAAGTTGCAGTTTCAGGTAAAGGAAATTTAAAATTATTTGAACTACCAACTGTAGAAACTCCTGCAGAATTAGAGAAATATCAACCAGAAAGAAAAGAAAATGTAAAAGTTGCTACAAATGGTTTATCTGGTTCTGTTACAGATACCTATACAGTAGTTCCTCAATACAAAGGAAAATATAAAATACCAAGTGTAAACTTTTCATTCTTTGATCCAAATACAAAAAAATATAATACAATTTCAACAGAAGATTTATATGTAAATGTGTTAGAAGGCAAAGAAATTACAACAGTAGTTAATAAAACTGATGTAGAAAAAAGAACAGTTACTTTAACAGGCAAAAACTTTAGATACATACAAACTAAAACAGATTTCTCTACCAAAGAAACCACAGACTTTTTTAAATCTAATCTTTTTTATGGCTTATTATTTTTACCACTTTTACTAATTCCTATTGGTATTATCATTGCTAAAAATAATGAGAAAAGAAATAGTGATGTTATTGGTCGTAAACAAAGAAGAGCAGAAAAATTAGCTAAAAAATACTTGTCTGAAGCACAAAAACAATTAGGCAAAAAAGAAGCTTTTTATGAAGCTTTAGAAAGAGCTTTACACAACTATTTAAAAGCTAAATTAAATGTTGAAACTGCTGATATTAGTAAAGACAGAATAACTCAACTTTTAAATAATAGAAAAGTTGAAGAATCAACTATAAATCAGTTTATAGATGTATTAAAAGCTTCTGATTTTGCACGTTACACACCAGTAACAGATACAGAAATGAAGCAAGAATATGAGAAAGCAAAACAAGTAATCGTTGAATTAGATAAACAGTTATAAGATGAAGAAAATCCTAATTTTATTACTGCTAATTGCAAATGTATTAAATGCTCAAGATGAGCAAAAGATATTTGAATCTGCTAATGAAATGTACAGACAGCAGAACTACGAAAAAGCGATTGAGTATTACAAATTCTTAGAAAAATATAACCTAATTTCATCTGAGCTTTTTTACAATTTAGGTAACTCTTATTACAAATTAAATAAAGTTGGCCCTTCTATTTATTATTATGAAAAAGCTTTAAAATTAAATCCTTTAAATAAAGATGTACAAAACAATTTAGTTTTTGCAAGAAGGTTGGCATTAGATAATATTGAAGAATTACCAAAAACTGTTTTTCAAAAATTAAATAGTAGATATTTACAAAAACTATCTTATAATCAATGGGCAATAGTTTCAATTGTTTTTTGTGTATTGGGCAGTTTGCTTTTCTTACTTTTTTATTTTTCAAATCAACCTAGAAGTAAAAGAACTTTTTTTATAACAAGCTTAATTAGCTTTTTGTTTTTAATTATTTCTTTAACAATTACTTACAATCAGTTTTCTTACTTTAAAAATAACAAAGTAGCTATTGTTTTTGCTGAAGAAACAGAAGTTAGAAATGCTCCTTCTTTAAATTCAGAAGAAGTATTTACCTTACATGAAGGCACAAAAGTTATTGTTTTAGACACTATAGACGATTGGAAAAAAATAAAAATTGCTGATGGTAAAATAGGTTGGATTATTGCTAATGATATTCAATTATTAGATAACTTTTAATTTTTTACTTAGCTCGTTTCTTTTTTACTATATTGCATTTCATAATTTATTTTTTTGAAAACAAAACTCGCAATATTATTATCTTTTCTTTTTATAAGTTTACTAATTACACCAGTAATTTCTAGCCTTATAGATAGTAATCAAGAAATTACTTCTCTTTATGATTCTAAAGATGAAGAAAATAAAAACGAGGAATTAGAAAAAGATATCGAAATAGAATTAAGAACTTTTTCTAAAAACACTTTATTAGAAATTTTTTATGAAGATGATAAGGATGTTACTTCTTTTAATGATAGTTATTACTTAGAACTATCAAAGAAAAACACACCTCCTCCAGAACTAAATTCTTAGTTCTATTTTCAATCAATTTATCAATCAAAATTATTTTTTCAATCAATCTAAATTAATCATTTAGAAAAACTTTTTTATTTATGTTTAAATACATTAAAAACGATTTACCTGCTAGTATAGTAGTATTTTTTGTTGCACTGCCTCTTTGTTTAGGTATTGCATTAGCAAGTGGAGCTCCACTTTTTTCTGGCTTAATTGCTGGTATTGTTGGGGGTATAGTAGTTGGAGCATTATCTGGCTCTAATATTGGGGTAAGTGGTCCTGCTGCAGGTTTAGCAGCAATAGTACTTACAGCTATAGGCTCTTTAGGAGGCTATGAAAACTTTTTAGTTGCTGTAGTTTTAGGTGGTATCATACAACTTATTTTTGGACTTTTAAAAGCAGGGGTAATTGGATATTATTTTCCATCATCTGTAATTAAAGGAATGTTAACTGGTATTGGAATCATTATTATTCTAAAGCAAATACCTCACTTTTTTGGTTATGATGCAGATCCTGAAGGAGATTTTGCTTTCTTTCAAGTTGATGGTGAAAACACTTTTTCAGAAATATTAAAAACATTAAATAATATTAGCCTGGGTTCTACAATTATAGGACTTGTTGGTTTAGGAATTTTATTACTTTGGAGTAATGTTTTGTCTAAAAAAGGTAAAATTTTTCAATTAATTCAAGGCCCATTAGTTGCTGTAGTTTTAGGTATTATTTATTTTGTTGTTACTGGTGATGACACTAAATATGGTATTAGCTCTGAACATTTAGTAAGTGTGCCTGTACCAAGTGATATGGATTCTTTTTTAGGCCAATTTAGCTTTCCAAACTTTGGAGTTATTGGCAATCCAGAAATTTGGGTTACAGCTTTCACAATAGCTTTGGTGGCTAGTTTAGAGACCTTACTATGTGTTGAAGCAACAGACAAATTAGATCCACATAAAAACGTTACACCAACAAACAGAGAATTACTAGCACAAGGAACAGGAAATGTTATTTCTGGTTTAATTGGTGGTTTACCAATAACTCAGGTAATTGTTAGAAGTTCTGCTAATATACAATCTGGAGGTAGAACAAAATTGTCAGCCATAGTTCATGGTTTCTTTTTATTAATCTCTATTATTTTAATACCAACTTTATTAAATAAAATACCATTGTCTGTACTTGCAGCAATTTTATTTATTGTTGGTTTTAAATTAGCAAAACCATCGCTTTTTAAACAAATGTGGAAATTAGGGTGGAAACAATTTGTGCCATTTTTAGTAACTGTTTTAGGGATTGTATTTACAGATCTTTTAAAAGGTATTGGAATGGGTCTTGCTGTGGGTATCGTTATTATTTTAATTAAGAGTTTTCAAAACTCACACTTTTTACACAAAGAAGGAGAAGACATTGATGATGGTAAAATTAAAATGACACTTGCAGAAGAGGTTACTTTCTTTAATAAAGGTGCTATTTTAAAAGAGTTAGACAACTTACCAAAAGATTCTTTATTAGAATTAGATGTAAGACAAACCAAATATTTAGATAACGATATTATTGAAATTCTTGAAGACTTTAGTATTAAAGCTAGAGAAAGAAATATAACCATCAAATTAATATCAGAAAGAGGAATTGTAGAAAATCCTGACAGTTTTATAGAGTTTTTTAAATTAAAAAAATAAATCAACCATGAGAAATAAAGCCATAAATAAATTAGCACAAGAAGCGCTAACTCCAGATGATGTTTTACAAGATTTATTACAAGGTAATGAGCGATTTGTAAACAATAAACTTGCAGAAGTTGCACATTTAGAACTAGTAAAAGAAACAATTACTGGTCAATACCCAAAAGCTGTTATTTTATCTTGTATAGACTCAAGAGTGCCTGTAGAACAGGTTTTTGACCAAGCCATAGGTGATATTTTTGTAGCTAGAGTTGCAGGTAATTTCGAAAATACAGATATTTTAGGAAGTATAGAATACGCATGTGCAGTTGCTGGTAGTAAACTTATTTTTGTTTTAGGACATGAAAGTTGTGGTGCAGTAAAAGCAGCTTGTGATGGTGTAGAGTTAGGTAATATTACAAGTATGTTAGCCAACATTATTCCTGCAGTTAAAAAGTCTTCTACAGAGGTTGAAGGCGAAGCTAATTCTTCTAATAAAGAATTTGTTGCAAAAACAGTAGAAAACAACGTATTGTTAACGATGCAAAGAATACAAGAAAGAAGTAACCTTTTATCTGAAATGATAGATGGTGATGAAGTTAAAATAGTGGGTGGTGTTTACTCTTTAAGTTCTGGTAAAGTAAACTTAGTGTAAAACCATTTTTCATCCATTTTAAAATCCTTTTTTAAAGTTTTTATTCTCCTTTGATAAACTTTAGAGAAGGATTTTCTTCATCTAAAACTGTAGGAAATAAAGTTGGCACTATCGATTTTACTGGAGCATATAAAATAGATTCATCTAAAGTTTCTTTATTTACGAAAGGTATAGTTTTATTAAACTTATCAAAAAATAAAAAGATAACACTTAAAATTACAGCAGACTTTAAAGTACTAAAAATTCCTCCAAGAATTTTATTTAATAATCCTAAAGAAGTTATATCTGCAAGTTTGGTTAACACTTTACCTATAAAAATAATAATTAGTACAACAAACAAAAATGTGGCAATAAAAGCTACTATTTTATTGGTTTGATGAGACCATTCTAAGACTGAATTTTCTAAGAAATTTTCTGCATAGTAAGAAAAATGAATTGCACAAAATACACCAGCAATAATAGCTACTAAAGAAGCAACTTCTGCAAAAAGGCCATTCATTATACCTCTTACAAAAGCAAAAGCTAAAATTACCCCAATAACAATATCAAAAACGTTCACTATTAATAATTTGTGTAAATCTACATTATATTTTTTACAATTTAAAAATGCACATTGTATCTTTACATTCTTAATTTTTTCTAATGACAAAAGAGCTTAACTTAAAAGAAAAATGGGACATTTTAGTGACTAAACTTTCAGAAGATTTTTCTGATGGTGATGAATTACAGGTAGATGGAATTATCTATTTAATTGGTGTTCAAGAATTAGGGCAAGGTCATCGAAAATTTAAAAAAGACGAAAAAGTAAATTTAATGCATATTGCCATTTGTAAGCTTTTAGAACCATATGGTTATTATGAATTTGATTTTTTTGACGAAGATGGTTGGCCTCATTACAAGACAATTACAGAATTACCAAATTTAAAACCTGGTGAACAAACTGTATTAATGAAAGAAGCTATTGTAAATTATTTTGATGACTTAGATTATTTTTAGTTTAAGTAACACTCAATTTACGAACCATAACAGAAAATATTTTAGGAACAAAACGTTTTACATAAACACCTAACTTCTCTTTTGCACCAGCTATATAAACTTCTTCTTTTTTATTTTTTATTGCTTTAGCCATTAATTTTGCAAAACGTTCTGGTTGTATGCCATTTGCTGTAGCTTTATCCATTTTTTGTTGTGGAGAACCATCACCAGTTAAAGCATTTTTAGAAATATTTGTATTTACAAATCCTGGGCAAACTAATGTAACAGCAATATTATCATTGTGATGTTCTGCTCGTAAACTATCAAAAAAACCATGTAAGGCATGTTTACTAGCTGCATAACTAGATCGTAAAGGAGTACCTATTTTACCTACAATACTTGTTGTGGTTACAAAATGCCCAGCATTATTTTCTATAAAATGTGGTAAAATAGCTTTTGTTAAAGCTACAACCCCTAAATAGTTGATATCTATAATACGTTTATCAACAGTAATTGCAGTATCTTTTACTAAAGAACGTTGACTAATACCACCATTATTTACCAAAACGTCTATTCTTCCAAAAAATGTAAGCGCTTCATCTGCTATGGGCTTTAAGTTTGTATAATCCTCATAATCTAGTGTTATAATTTTTACATCCTCAGGAATTTTACATTCACTTTTTGTAATTTCTAAATCTTCTTTATTTCTTGATGATAAAATTAACTTAGCATTTTGATTTGATAACTCTATAGCTAAGGCTTTTCCTATTCCAGAAGAAGCACCTGTAACCCAAATAACCTTATTATTAAAACTCATGTTGTTATTATTTAACTTTACAATATACTTATTTTACTATAGAAATAGTATTTTTGGTATGCTTCTTGAAAAAAGAGAACTATTAAATATATTTTAAAATGTTAAGAAAACTAATTGCTTTATTTCTTCTAATATCTTCATTTACAATTGCTCAAAATACAGTTAAGGGCTACATCAGTCCTAATTTAAAAAGCGATTGGTTAATTCTTTATAGATTAGAAGGCACTAGACAAATCTTTGTAAATAATACCACAATAAAAAAAGATTCTCTATATATTAATAATAAAATACAAGCTGTAGGAAGTTTTGAAATAACATTACCAAAAAATGCTAAAATAGGATCTTACAGAGCTACTTTTAGATTAGAAGGAGCTGGTTTTGTAGATTTTTTCTACAATAAAGAAGATGTAGAATTTATATTTAATCCTGATTTTCCTCAACAATCAATTGCATTTACAAAATCTAAAGAGAATAAATTATACAAACAATATTTAGATGATATTACTGTTGTTCAAGAAAAAATAGATTCGATACAAGTTGCATTTCTACAAAACAAAAAAGTAAAACTAGATTCAGCTTATAAAAAAGCTTATTCTGCTTTTAATAAAGAGCAAAGCAAATACGAAAGTGAATCAAAAAACATGTTAATTCATGATTTTATTACAGCAAGCCCAAGAATAAATTCTGAAACCATTTTAAATACCCCAGACGAATATTTAGGACTTATAAAAAGTACTTTTTTCGATAAACTAGATTTTACAAATAAGCAATTGGTAAACTCATCGTTTTTAACCAATAGAATATTAGATTACATATTTTATATTAATTATGCAGATAATGCTAAAGAACAGCAAACTCTTTATAAAAAGACAATTACTAAAGTTTTATCTAAAATAGATAGCAAAAGTTATAAGTCTAAAATTATAGAGTTTTTAATTGGGCAATTTGAAACTCAAAACAATATAGAAATTATAGATTATTTGTTTAATGAGCATTACAATAAGTTACCAATAAATTTACAAAACCAGCAATTTAAAAAAGAAAAGGAAGCCCTATTTGCTGCAGAAATTGGCAGAATAGCACCAGATTTTTCGTGGTCTAAAAACGGACAAAACTTTAAGTTATCTACATTAAATGATGCTGAAAAATATGTATTAGTTTTCTGGAGTACAGGTTGTTCTCATTGTTTAAGAGAAATTCCACAATTACATAGTTTTATGAAGTCTAAGTCTAATATAAAAGTAGTGGCTTTTGCTTTAGAAAAAGAAGCTTTTGTATGGCAAGAATACACAAAGGCAAACTTACAAGGTTGGCATAATGTGTTAGGGTTAAACAAATGGGAAAATAAAACAGCAAGAACCTATAATATTAATGCAACTCCATCTTACTTTGTTTTAGATAAAAACAAGAAAATTATTGCAAAACCTAATGAGTTTAAAGATGTAAAAGAGTTTATAAATAAACTTTAAAAATGTAGAAAAGCATCTTTTAAGTGCTCTATTATAGTTTGTTTTTTATTGGTAATAATAGCAATAATATCAAAGCGAACCTCAACATCTAAATCTCTTTCAACAACATAATTATCGATTGCAGAAAGTAACAGTTTTATTTTTTTAGGATTTACAAAATCTTGGGGATTACCAAAATAATTAGAGGTTCTTGTTTTAACCTCAATAGCAACTAGAACATCTTCTTTTTGAGCAATGATGTCTACCTCTGCTTTTAAGTATCTATAGTTAGTTTCTAAAATTGTATAGTTATTCTCTAGCAAAAAATCAATAGCTAACTGCTCCCCTTTTTTTCCTAAATCATTATGATCTGCCATTATTATAAGACTTTTTTTATAGTATAAAAATTATTCTTCTGTTGTATTCATGTATGGTTTAAAAACGCTCCTTTAAAAAAGTTATTTATTAGATTGCAATATTGACAATAGCCATACAATGTATAAAAAATTAGACAGTTTTTCTCAAATTAGTAGTTTATTGATTTTACTAGTTTCATTCAACATTTTTTCTCAAGTATCTGTTGGTAATGGAAGTTACACAAATACATTTCCAGGTACAGATGCTGCAAATAGAAATGCTTTTCCTTCTGGAGAGCCAAAAACTTCTGGTATAGCCGCTACAAAACCAGTACCAACAAACGATTGGTGGTCTAAATTAATTAAAGAAGATTTTGCAGATAATTTATTTAATTATCCAATGACCATGAAAACTACAAACCAAGGTCTAATTGTTACTTTTATTCCAGTTGGAAGACCAATTGGTGATAATGCTGCTATACAGGTTGGGTTAACCAACTTAAATGCTACTAAAACTACTGTTTCTGATTTTTCTGATTGGACTGTCACTATGGATTGGAATGACAATACACATAACTTAAAAGCAACTTCTGGAATTGGAATGCCTTTTGTTTATTTAGAAAAAAATGATAATGCAACAGCTGAAGTAACTATAAACTCAGGAAATGTAACCCTGTCTAATGAATTAATTATTATTGAAAATGCATCTGATGGAGGTGACTTTGTGGTTTATGCTCCTTCTGGAAGTACTTGGACAAAAAATGGAAACGTATATACTTCTTCTTTAAATGGAAAAAATTATTGGTCTATTGCAATGTTATCCTTAACAACTGCTAATGTGAGTGCTGTGGCTCAAGAATATAAAAAGTACGCGTATGTTTTTCCTACAAATACTTCTGCAGATTGGTCTTTTAATAAGAATTCATCTAAAGTAACAACAACATTTACAATAGAAACAGCAACTAAAGAAGGTGCTAACACTAATATTTTACAAGGTTTATTACCCCATCAATGGAATAATTTAGCATCAAATTCTGCTACACCTAGTGGTTACAGTTACCAAACTGCGAGAGGAGAATTAAAAACTTTAGAAGGGAATTCTTTTATTGTAGAAAATACATTTAAAGGAATTTTACCAACATTGCCAGATGTAACAAACTTTAGCACCACCTATAAACCCAATGAATTACATTCAAAAATAACATCTATTCAAAATGATAAACTAGCAACTTGGACAGATTCTTATAATGAAGGACAAGTAATGAATCGTTTAATTCAGACTGCAAGAATTGCAGATCAAACAGGAAATATAGAAGGTAGAGATAAAATGATTGCTACAATTAAAGAACGATTACAAGATTGGTTGAGTTATGAAAATGGCGAAGTTGCCTTTTTGTTTTATTATAATTCAAATTGGTCTACCTTATTAGGTTATCCTTCAGGGCATGGACAAGATAGCAACATAAACGATCATCATTTTCATTGGGGATATTTTATACATGCTGCTGCTTTTTTAGAGCAATTTGAACCAGGTTGGGCTTCAAATTGGGGAGAAATGATAAATCTTTTGATAAGAGATGCTGCATCTTCAAATAGAAATGATGATAAATTTCCATATTTAAGAAACTTCAGCCCTTTTGCTGGTCATAGTTGGGCAAATGGTTTTGCATCTTTTCCTCATGGAAATGATCAAGAATCTACATCAGAAAGCATGCAATTTGCTTCATCGTTAATTCATTGGGGAACTATAACAAATAATGATGAAATTAGAGATTTAGGAATTTACATTTACACAACAGAACAAACAGCTATTGAAGAATATTGGTTTGATATGTATGAAAGAAATTTTGATGCAAATCATCCTTATAGCTTGGTTTCTAGAATATGGGGTAATTGGTATGATAATGGTACTTTTTGGACATCAGACATAGCTGCTTCTTATGGTATTGAGTTATATCCAATTCATGGAGGATCTCTTTATTTATCACACAATCAACAATATGCAAAAAAATTATGGGCAGAAATGGAAGCTAATACACCTGTGTTAAATAATGCTGAAAATGAGAATTTATGGTATGACACTTATTGGAAATTTCTTTCCATGACAGATCCTCAAAAAGCACTAGATCTTTATAATGGTTATTCAGATAGAAATGTAAAATTTGGTATTTCAGATGCTCAAACCTATCATTGGTTGCATGCAATGAAAGCTTTGGGTCAAATAGACATTTCTGTTACTGCAGATTACCCAATTGCTGCTGTTTTTAATGATAATGGCTCTAAAACCTATGTTGCTCACAATTACTCTAATACTCAAATCACTGTAAATTATTCAGACGGATATCAACTTATTGTTCCTGCTAATAAAATGGTAACTAGCAGAGATATTAATGTTAGTGCAATTTTATCATCAGATAAAAAAGAAATTAGTGAAAACGAATCTATAAACCTTACTGTAAACACATCTGGTAATGGAATTATAAAAGTTGAATTTTATAATAACGATACTTATTTAGCAGAAGATGCCTCAGTTCCTTTTACTTACGCCTCTTCTAACTTAAGTGCAGGTATTTACAATTTATTTGCAAAAGTTTATACTGCTAATGGTTTTGTTTTTTCTAATGTAATTAACGTACAAGTTGGCGATCAAAAACCTTATCAAGATACTGTCCATACAATACCAGGCACTATTGAAGCTGGACATTATGATTATTTTGTTGGTGGAGTAGGACAAAATATAACCTATTATGATGATTCTGTAGTAAATGAAGGTGATTTTAGAACAACAGAATATGTAGATGTGTTAAGTGTAGCTAATGAAGGAGCAACAGTAGGATGGATTTCTGCTGGTGAATGGTTAGAATATACAATTGATGTACAAACAACTGGGTGTTATACATTAAACACTCGTTTTGCTTCAGGAAATTCCAATGGAGGAGGTCCAATTTATTTTGAAATTGATGGAACTAAAATTAGCGAAGACATCAGGTTTTCTGCAACAGGAGACTGGAATAATTGGGTAACAAAAACAACTAATTTAGAACTAAATCAAGGAACACATATATTAAGGCTAGTTGCAGATCAAGGAGAAGTAAATATTGGTAAAATGGAGTTTGTTTATAATGCAAGTACTTGTCCTACAGAGCAAGAATCTTCGTTACCTTTTGACTTTGAAACATTTCCAACAACTGCTGATTTTAATAATTTTGATGGAGGTATAGCTATTGTAGAAAACGTTTCAGCTGCTCAAAATAATGGAAATAGTAGTACAAAATTAGCAAAACTTGTAAGAGATGGAGGGCAACCTTGGGCAGGTTCATTTATAAACCTAAAAAACACTTTAGATTTTAGAACAAATAATTATATAGTATTAGATATTTGGACAGAAGCCCCTGTAGGAACATCGATGCAAATAAAACTAGAACAACAAAATGGTAATGCTGCTTTTTCTTTAGCAACACCAACAACTGTCTCTGGTGCATGGGAAACTTTAGTTTGGGATTTTGGTCAACTTGGCTCTAGTGCTTATGATAAACTAGTATTTATGTTTGATATTAATAATGTTGGTAATGGATCTAACACATCAACTTTTTATTTTGATAATGTAAGACAAGAAAACACGTTAAGTATTAATGAGTTTTCAATTAATGATATTCTAATTTATCCAAATCCTATTAAAAATACGATACAAGTAATTTCTAAAACAAAAGAAATTTCTAAAATTGAACTCTTTAACATTATTGGAAAAAAATTAAAAGTAATTACTAGAAATTTTAATGAAATTGGGGTAGAAGAGTTATCAAGTGGATTATATTTAATTAAAGTTTTTTCTGAAAATAAAAGTTTTACCACTAAAATAATTAAAGAATAAATATCTATTTTTTTATTTAAAACATTATTTACTACTTTTAAATAATGGATTTTCCTTTTGGTTTTGGACAAAAAAGCTCTTTGCTTTTAATTTTCTTTTTTAATGGAATTTTATTCTCATTTCTACTATTAAAAAAGGGTATTCAAAACAATAATAACGCTAATAAATGGTTGAGTTTTTTATTGTTTTTGTGTGCTATGTATATTGCACCATATATGTTGGGGTATGCAGGTTGGTATTCAAGAAAAGTGACAAGAGAAATTCTCTATTTTATTCCATTTATGCAGGTTTTACTAATTGGTCCTGTCATTTTTTTCTATACTAAAAGTCTTCTTAATTCAACTTTTAAAATATCTAAAAAAGAATACTATCATTTTATACCTGCCCTTATTTATTTAATATACAGTCTAATTGTTTTTATTACAGATAAACTAATTTTAGATGAGTTTTATTTTTATGCAGATGGTAGAGATAAAGACATGGCAAATTGGTATCAAATAGCTGGTATCATATCTATGGTTTATTATCTAATAGCAAGTCTAAAGTTCTATAAAAATTATAAAAAACTAGTTTTTGATAAAGTAAGTTTCGCAGATTCTATTTTATTTGAATGGATTCCGAATTTTTTAATTGCTTTTTTAAGTATTGTTGTTTTAAGAGTATTATTATTTCTTTTAAATCCTGAATGGGGCAATTTTGGTAACCAATTTTGGCATTATATTGCATTTTCTATTGTTGTACTTTATGTATCTGTAAATGGGTATGCTAATGCAGTAAAAATGTCTTTTTTAAATGATGTTAATTCAGAAACCATTAATGTTTACCAAGAATCAGATGAAGATCACAAGACAAAACAAGACAACACAAATCTTGAAGAAATTGAATTTTGGAAAGACAAAATTCTACATTTAGTTGAAAGAGATAAAATATTTAAAAATCCAACTTTAACACTATCTGATCTTTCAAAACTATTAAATACAAACACTAAAACTATTTCTAAAAGTATCAATTCAGGATTTGATATGAATTTTAATGACTTTATTAATCATTATAGAATTGAAGCTGTAAAAGAAAAACTACAAAAAGAAGAGCATAAAACTTCTACTTTATTAGGCATTGCTTTTGACTGTGGTTTTAATAGTAAGGCTACTTTTAATAGAGCTTTTAAAAAGAGTACAGATTTATCTCCAAAAGATTATCTTAAAAATTTATAACAATCTTAGTCTCAAATCAAGATTTGAAGCGTATATACCTAACTTATATCACATATTTGCATCAAAATTAATTCTATTATGAGGTATTTCATATTGTGTTCAGCACTATTCTTTGGGTTGCAAATTTCAAGTCAAAATCAAGATTTTCAAAAAATTGATTCCATTTTAAAATCTAAAGTTGAGGAAAATCATCCTGGAATTGCAGTTGGTATTCTTAAAGATGGCAACATCATTTATGAAAAATATTTTGGGCTATCTAACCTTCAGCATAAAGTGAATTTTGATGAAAACACAAGATCTAATATTGCATCAACTGCGAAACAATTTACTGCCTTAATGATTTTAGATTTATCATTAAATGAAAAATTGAGTTTAGAGAATGATATCAGAAAATACTTACCAAAACTATATAAAAATGTTAATGATAAAATTAAATTACGTCATTTATTAAATCATACTAGTGGTATTCGTGATTATGTTGAATTATTAGATTTAGAAGGAGATGTTTGGTGGAAAAGAGTTGGTTTAAACAATAATGCTATTTTAGAATTAATAGAAAACCAAGAAGAATTAGGGTTTACACCTGGCACTCAATATAGCTACAGCAACACAAATTACGTTCTACTTACCAAAGTAATTGAAAAAGTTTCAGGAAAAACTTTTAATGTGTATTCTAAAAATTTCTTTGAAAATTTAGGTATGAATGAAACTTCTTTTGTTGAAGGCTATATGAAAGTAATTCCTAACAGAGCAAACCCATATTCTGATTGGGGAAGAGGAGAATGGTGGGAAGTACCAACAGTTACCAAAACCAATGGAGAAGGTTTTTTATTTACCACTTTAAAAGATCAGTTGATTTTTGAAAAAGCTATACAAAATGCAGATCATAATAATAATGTTTTATTAATTAAAAGTCAGCAACCCATACCAAATACCGAGATGAAAACCTATGGTTTTGGATTAGAACTCGAAGATAAATTAGGTAGAAAAGCTGTGCACCATTCAGGAGGAACTTATGGATTTCATTCACAAACCTACAGATTTCCAAAAGAGCAATTAACCATTTTTGCAATGAGTAATAATGGTAATATTAGTACCAATTTAATAGCCCAAGAAATTGCAAAAATTCTATTACCAAAGTCTGAATATAAAATTAAATACAATTCTAAATTCTACGAAAATTCAGAGGCAAATGACGTAATAGTTTTAGGAAAATATACCTATCCACTAGAAAATAAAATCGTAGAAATCATAAATAATGAAGGAAAAACATTTTGGAAAGAGAAAAACTTTACTGTAGAAATGGTTTCTGAAGATAAAAACTTGTATTCTTTCACCAATAATAAAAAACTAAAAGTGAGGTTTTATGCAGATAAAATGGTTGAGTATTATCCTTCAGGAAAAACAATTACTTATAGTAAAGTAAATGATGAATTTCTATCTAAATCAGATGTAGAAAATTTGGTAGGGAATTACTATAACAAAGCATTAAAAGTTGGTTTCGATTTAAAATTGAATGAAAAAAACAAGTTACAATTTAAGTTGTCTAGCAATAAAGGTTTAAATGATGTTACGTTTTATAATCGTAAATATGGGATAGCAAACAACTTTTTCTTAAAAGTAAAAAGAGACTTGTTTAATAGAGTAATAGAAATAAAACTTACTTATGGTAGAGCTCATAATATTAGATTTATTAAGAAAACAAATTTAAAATTTCAGCCAAAAATTTCTACTGAAAATGGCTCTATTAACGTAACAACCATTGGTTCTAAAAAAGGGAATTCTTCAACAATTTTGCTGACTAAAAATTATGCAAATGGCAATGAAATTTGGTACAAGAAATTTGGAGGAAGTAGTTATGATAAAGCAAGTTCTATTATAGATACTGTAGATGGTTATTTAATTATAGGGTCTACGAGTTCTTATGGAAAAGGGAATTACGACATGTTTGCCATTAAAACTGATCAAAAAGGTAATAAGCTTTGGCAAAACACCTTTGGAGGATTTTATAACGAATATGGTTACACAGCAGAAAAGACAAAAACAGGTTTTATTATAAAAGGCACCAAACAAAACTGCCCTAATAATACTGATATCAATAGAAAATGCACAACTAATGTTTGGTTTGTTACGATAGATAAAAATGGTAAGGAAGTTTCAAATCAGCTACTTGAAGAAATTAAACATTAGTCAAATGATAAAGTTGAATGTTCTTTTGAGATAATCAACTTTGTTTTTCTTCCAAAAATTAAAGCTCTATTGTCAGCTTCATGACCTGCAGGAAAATTAAAAATAACAGGAATGTCAGCAGGAATTGCATCTAAAATGAGTTGCTCTATAGAACTCCCCCATTTTGTAGAATTCTTTTTAATCAAGCTCATATTACCTACAACTACCGCTTTTACATTAGTAAAATAATTGGCTCTTTTTAAACTTTGTAACATTCTGTCTATAGCATATTTATACTCACCTATTTCTTCTATAAATAAAATTTTATCATCAGTATTTAATTGGCTTTTAGAGCCTAACATCGATGTTAAAATCGCTAAATTACCTCCTATTATTTGACCTTGAATTGTATCTAAATTTTGTGTTCTATTGTATTTTGATAAAGGAATTTTATAACTCAAATTTTCACCAAAAAGTGCTTTTTTAAATGTTGAGATGGTTTCAATAATTGCTGAAGGTTTTTCCTCTAAACTAGTAGCCATCATTGCATGTAATGTTTCAATTCCTAAATTATGAATATGATTATGAAACGCTGTAATATCAGAATATCCAATAATCCATTTAGGATTTTGTGTAAACTTTGTGAAATCGAGCTTGTCTAAAATTCGTACAGAACCATAACCTCCTCTTGCTGCCCAAATGGCTTTTATATTTTTATTATCTAACGCTTCTTGAAAATCTGCTGCTCTTTCATTATCTGTGCCAGCAAAGTGATTGTTTTGATGAAACATATTTTTACCAAGAACCACATATAGCCCCCAACTTTCAGCTAATTGTTTTGCTTGTAAAACAACAGCTTTTCTACTTGGTTTTAAAATTCCTGCAGGTGCAAGAATTGCAATGGTATCACCAGCTTTTAAATAAGCAGGGGATTTTAATTTTTCTTGTGCTTTTATTGAAACTAAAATCATCAAGAATAAAAAAGTAACTATTTTATACTTCATTTTTTAATACTTTTTATGCCAACCCAAACCAAAAGTTATACCAACACCAACATAAGATCTTTTAGCAAGATTACCATATAATTTTAAACCTAGTCCACGACCAAAACTTGTAGGCTTCCCTACAGGAATTAACCCAAATAAAACTTTATATCTTTCTTTTTTTGAATGAAACCAATGAATGCCAAATTCTAAAGGAAAACCAACAAAGTTATATTGTGAAATTACAACATCTTGTTTTATATCTTTATAATTACTATAAGAAATTCCTCCAGCAAAGTGATAAGCTAAATCATTTTTAACAAACCTTCTTCCATAGAGTATAGAGTATTCTCTTGTTAATTTTTGATCAATGCTAATTGGGATAATTCCAAAAATCACATCTACGTTTTCGATACGAGAAATTTCAAAAAATCTAAATTTAAATAAATTTTTCTCTATTTGATAATTTAAACTTAAACCTCCAGATAAACCATTAGTAACACCAAATGAATATCCAATATTTACATCCACAAAAACTATTGGATTATCTTTTCTAGAAATAGAATCTTTTTCTTTTTGAGCATATGCAAACCTTGAGCTAAAAATTATTAGTATAATTAATATTAGACTTCTCATTTCAATTTTTTGTACTTATGTAAATGTATCTATTTTCAATGGTTATAAAAAATTGCTTTTTTGTACTTTTGCACTTCAAAAATGATTCCAAAAATTTAAGAGAAACTTTATGAGTGCTCCAAAAAGATATACAATTACAGCTGCATTACCATATACAAATGGTCCTATACATATTGGTCATTTAGCAGGTGTTTACGTTCCTGCAGATATTTATGCTCGTTATTTACGAAATATTGGTAAAGATGTAGCTTACATCTGTGGTTCTGATGAACATGGTGTAGCCATACCTATGAGAGCTAAAAAAGAAGGTGTTTCTCCACAAGATATTATAGACAAGTATCATACAATCATTAAAAAATCTTTTTTAGAATTTGGAATTTCGTTTGATAATTATTCAAGAACTTCTGCTGAAATTCATCATAAAACTGCATCAGAATTTTTTACCAAATTATATAATGATGGAGAATTTATTGAAGAAGTAACTGCACAATTGTATGATGAAGAAGCCAATCAGTTTTTAGCTGATAGATTTGTTGTGGGTACTTGCCCTAAATGTGGATTTGAAGAAAGTTATGGAGACCAATGTGAAAATTGTGGAACTAGCCATAATGCAACAGATTTAATTAATCCTAAATCTGCAATTACTGGTAATGTACCTACTATAAAAGAAACAAAACACTGGTTTTTACCTTTAGATAAACATGAAGATTTTCTTAGAGAATGGATTTTAAAAGGCCATAAAAAAGATTGGAAACCAAATGTATATGGTCAAGTAAAATCTTGGGTAGATGATGGATTAAAACCAAGAGCTGTAACTAGAGATTTAGATTGGGGTATTCCTGTGCCAATTGAAGGTGCAGAAGGTAAAGTATTATATGTTTGGTTTGATGCACCTATTGGATATATCTCTTCTACAAAAGAATGGGCTGCAAGAGAAGGTAAAAACTGGGAAGACTATTGGAAGAAAGATGATACTAAATTAGTGCATTTTATAGGAAAGGATAATATTGTCTTTCATTGTATTATTTTCCCAAGCATGTTAAAAGCTCAAGGAGATTATATTTTACCTGACAATGTACCTGCAAATGAGTTTTTAAATTTAGAAGGTAATAAATTATCAACTTCTAAAAATTGGGCAGTTTGGTTACATGAATATTTAGAAGATTTTCCAAATCAGCAAGATGTGTTAAGATATACATTAACTGCAAATGCTCCAGAAAGTAAAGACAACGATTTTACATGGAAAGATTTTCAAGCAAAAAATAATAATGAGTTGGTTGCCATTTTTGGAAACTTCATAAACAGAGTTTTAGTGTTAACTCATAAATATTATGAAGGAATTATACCAACACCAAATGAATTTACAGAAATAGATGAAGATGTTTTAGCGGCTTTAAAAGATTATCCAGCAATTATTGGAAAATCAATAGAGCGTTATCGCTTTAGAGAAGCAAGTCAAGAGTTAATGAATTTAGCTAGATTAGGAAATAAATATTTAGCTGATGAAGAACCTTGGAAAAAAATTAAAACAGATGAAGAACGCGTAAAAACTATTATGTATGTGGCATTACAAATTGCTGCAGGTTTAGCTGTTGTTTCAGAGCCATTTTTACCTTTTACTTCTGCCAAATTAAAAAACATGTTAAACATTGTTTTTTGTAGAAAAGAAAAAGGGTTGTGTTGGTCAGACATTTCTACAAAAGACATTTTACTAAGGGCTGGTCATCAAATTAATAAATCTGAACTATTATTTTCAAAAATAGAAGATAAAACTATAGATGCTCAACTTGAAAAATTAGAAGCTACTAAACTAGCAAACGAACAAGAAAACAAATCTGTTGAACCTCAAAAAGAAACTATTGAGTTTGATGATTTTACAAAACTAGACATCAGAATAGGTACTATTTTAGAGGCTGAAAAAGTGGCTAAGACTAAAAAACTTTTAAAACTAAAGGTTGATGTAGGTATAGATACAAGAACTATTGTTTCTGGTATTGCCGAAAGTTTTTCTCCAGAAGACATTATTGGGCAACAAGTTTCTGTGTTAGTAAACTTAGCTCCAAGAAAAATTAGAGGAGTAGAAAGTCAAGGTATGATATTAATGACTGATACAACAGATGGGAAATTAGCTTTTGTTGAGCCAGAGAAAGCTGTAAAAAACGGCCAACAAGTTAGTTAATTTTAAAGTTTATTTACATTTTCTACATTCAAGTTATTTTTTACTACTTTTCGTGGTTTAAAAAATAATTATGTCTAAAAAAATAGCATTTATTGCATTCGTAGTTTCTCTAGGAGGATTTTTATTTGGTTTTGATGCAGGTATTATCTCTGGTGTGATGTCTTATGCTAGTCCAGAATTTAATTTAGATGACATTCAATCTGGTTGGGTAGTAAGTTCACCTTCCTTTGCAGCAATGATTGCAATGCTATTTTCTGGTAGATTAAGTGATAAAATAGGACGCAAAAAAATTTTAATTATTGTAGCATTTTTATATTCAATCTCTGCACTACTATCTGCAATAGCTACTTCATACGAAATGCTTTATATAGCAAGAATGATTGGTGGATTAGCTTTTGGAGCAGCATTAGTATTAGCACCAATGTATATTGCAGAAGTTTCTACAGCTAAAAACAGAGGAAAGCTTGTTGCTATACAGCAATTAAATATTGTACTTGGGTTTTTTGCTGCGTTTTTAAGTAATTACTTTTTTAATAAATACAATACTCCAGATAGTACGTTTCTTACAGATACAAATGTTTGGAGATGGATGCTAGGTGTAGAACTAATTCCTGCTTTATTCTATTTTATTGCATTATTTTTTGTTCCTAGAAGTCCTAGGTGGTTGTTCTTAAAAGAAAAACTAGAGGAAGCTAAAAGAGTTTTACAAAATATTCATGGAAATTTAGTTGCTAAATCTGAAATGGATGCTATCGTAAAAAATGCTGAAAAAGAAGAACAAATAAAATCAAGAGTAAATATTACAGACTTAATTAAACCTGGTTTACGCTTTATTTTTGTAGTAGGATTAGTTATTGGTATTTTACAACAAATTACGGGTATAAATGCTGTTTACTTTTATGCAACTTCTATTTTCAAACAAACAGGAATTGGAACAGACGCTGCTTTTTCTTCTGGAATTTTATTAAGTTCAATAACAGTAATTTTTACCTTAATTTCTATGTATTTAATTGATAGAGCAGGTAGAAGACCTTTGTTATTAGTAGGTACTTTTGGTATTGCTTTTAGCCTATTATTATGTGCTTATGGTTTTAAACAAGCTACTTATCAACTTACTTCTGAAAAAATTGAAGCCTTAAGTTTTAGTGGATCAGAAAAATTACAAACTATTGCCAATAAACAATATAGTTTTGATGTTGATTTTAAAAATGAATTAAAATCGATTTTAGGAAATCAATTATATGCTAAAAATGATGGTGAAATTTTAGAGGCAGCAACAACTATAAATGCAAATTTAGTTTTAATTGGTATTCTAGGTTTTATTGCTTGTTTTGCCTTTTCTTTAGGCCCTGTAATGTGGGTGTTATTATCAGAGTTATATCCTTTAAAATATAGAGGTTTAGCAATAGGAATTATTGCCTTTGTAAACTCTTTAGTAAGCTCTATTATTCAACTTATTTTCCCTTGGGAATTGTCTAATTTAGGAAACGCTATGTCGTTTTTCTTATTTGGTATTATTGCATTAATTGGCTTTTTTATCATGCTTAAAATAGTCCCTGAAACCAAAGGAAAATCTTTGGAAGAAATTGAAAAGGAATTTGTGAATGCGTAAATTTGCATATGCTTAAAATTGCACATCATGTAATTTATAACCATCCTTTAAAAGAAGGACATCGTTTTCCTATGGAAAAGTATGATTTGTTACCTCAACAACTTATTTATGAAGGCACTTGTGCTGAAGATAATTTTTTTGAGCCTGAAATACCCAATAACAAACACTTTTTTACAGTTCATGAACCCGAATATTTTTTCGATTTATTAAACATTACTTTAGACCAAAAAGCAGCCAGAAGAATAGGGTTTCCACTATCTGAAGTCTTAATTGAACGTGAAATGATTATTGCAGATGGCACCATGAAAGCTTCAGAATTTGCCTTACAACATGGTATTGCCATGAATATAGCTGGAGGCACACATCATGCATTTACTAATAAAGGTGAAGCTTTTTGCATGCTAAATGACCAAGCTATAGGTGCTAAATATTTACAAAATAAAGGTTTAGTTAAGAAAGTGCTTATTGTAGATTTAGATGTACATCAAGGAAATGGAACTGCAGAAATTTTTAAGAATGATCATTCTGTTTTTACCTTTTCTATGCATGGTAAAAGTAATTATCCTTTTGTAAAAGAACAATCAGATTTAGATATTGCTTTAGAAAATGAAACAAAAGACGATGAATATTTAACCATCTTAAAAGAAACATTACCAAAACTCATCAATCAAGAAAAACCAGATTTTATTTATTATTTGTGTGGTGTAGATGTTGTTGAAACAGATAAATTAGGGAAACTCTCTTTAACTATAGAGGGTTGTGCAGCAAGAGATCGATTTGTGCTACAAACTTGCTTTGATGAAAAAATTCCTGTGATGTGTTCTATGGGTGGTGGTTATTCTAAAGATGTAAACATTGTTGTAGAAGCCCATGCAAATACATTTCGATTAGCTCAAGAAATATATTTTTAAGAAAACAATCTATTTTTTAAATTTTATTTAGTTTTTGGAATGATTATTGTTAAATTTTACAAAAAAATCAAACTAACTATGAAAATAATTAAAATTACCCCATCTACTAAATTTGCTTTTTTATCTCTTTTTTTTTCAATTATTACTGTTTTTGGACAACAATCCTTCAAAAACCTAGAAATTGAATCTGAATTTAAAAACTACACTCAGCCTTATGAAGAAGTAATGTATGCCCACATTAACAAAACAAAATTTATTAAAGGCGAAACTATTGGTTTTACAGTGTATGCTTTAAATAAAAAAAATAAAATACTTTCTTCAGTTACCTCTAACATATATTGTGTTATTACAGATAAAGATAATAATGTAATTAAAGAGCAAATGGTAAGAGCAAAAGACGGAATTGCAAATGGCTCTTTTACTATTGATAAAAAATTTAAAGATGGTAACTTTAATCTTAAGGTATTTACAAATTGGATGATGAACTTTTCTCCTCAAAATATTTTTGTAGAAAATTTTGAAGTTTTAAGTACAAAATCTAATCAAAATAAAGGTAAATCAGAAAGATCTAAAAAAATAGACTTACAGTTTTTGCCAGAAAGTGGGCATCTTTTAAGAGATGTATTAAATACAGTAGGTGTAATTGCAAAAGATTCTTTAGGATTTGGCATTTCTAATTTAAAAGGTAAAATTGTTGATTCTAACAATAAAGAAATCACCAATTTTAAATTAAATAAAATGGGTATTGGTCGTATTTCGTTTATTCCTAAACATGTAGAAAGGTATAATGCTATTATAGATTATAAAGGTGAAAAACAAACCATTTTATTAAATAACAAGGTTGAAAATAAAGGCGTTATTTTAAAAGTATCTTCTAATAATGAACAAGCAATAGTATCTGTTGTTGCAAATGAATATACTAAAGCATTTACTAAGAATAATAAGTATACCCTTATTTTACATGATGGTAAAAACATTGAAGAAATACCTATAAATTTTGAAGATAAACTTACAATATCTTTAAAAGTACCTTTAGAAAAATTATCAAAAGGGATTAATGTTTTTACTTTATTTAATGAAGATAATATTCCTGTTTCAGAAAGATTATTCTTCAACTTTAAAGGGTTAAATCTAAAAGAAAGTAAATTAATTTCATCAAATACAAAAAATGGTAAGACAAGTGTAAATTTTCAATTTAACAATAATAACACTAATTACAATAATGTAAGTGTTTCTGTTTTACCAAAAGGCACTAAATCTTACAGAAAAAGTAATAATATGATTTCTCAAGTTCTGCTAAAACCTTACATAAATGGTTTTGTAGAAAATGCGAATTATTATTTTTCTGACATCAACCAGCAAAAAAAACATGAACTAGATAATTTATTAATTACTCAAGGATGGAGTAGCTATGATTGGATGACTATTTTTAACAATAAAAATAAATTCAACTACACTTTTGATGAGGGTATTACTATAAAGTTTAATGTACCAACAAAGAAAAAAGAGAGTAATTTTTTAATACATCCATTAAAAGAAAATGAACCAAAACTTATCTCTTTTGACGATAAGATAAAATCTTTTACAGCTTATAAGTACTTTCCTGAAGATGATGAAAAATTGTACTTATCTAAAATTAGTAAGAGTGGTAAAGTAGAAAAAGTACCTGTTTACGCTCAATTATTTCCAAATGTAATACCAAGTTTAAAAAATAAAGTTTCTTTTTTTAAAACTAAACCTACTTACTACACATTTGAGAATTTAGTTGACATCAACAACTTTATCAATTTAAACAATTCAGAAGTTTTAGATGAAATTCAAATAAAAGCAAAAACTGAAAGAGATCGTATAGAAAAAATAAGAAATAGTGCTTTTGGTAGAGTGCAGTTTTTAAGAGATAATGATAGAAATAATACTTTAGCAATTTATTTAAATGCACAAGCAGGAATTTCTGCTAGAGACAATTTTCAAACAGGAAGGTTTGAAGTATACAATAGATCTGCTGGTGGTGTACCTGCTCTATATTTAAATGATTTTTTTACTTTGGATTATAGTTTCTATTTTAATTATTACTTAGACTATGTAGAATATATCGAAATAAATTCTGTTGGTATTGGACCAATGACATTTGGACCTGGAGGTACTATTAAAATCTATGAAAATTATAAAAAATTTAAAAATTACAGACCTACTTTATCTAAAATAGACTTTCCTGTAACGTTTACAAAACCCAAGAAATTTTATATACCAGAATATGCTAATTATAAAAATAATTTCTTTAAAAATTATGGTGTTTTAGATTGGTTACCTAAAAATAAAATAAGTGAATCTGGTAATTTAAATTTAGCGTTTAATAGTAAAAATGCTAAAGAAGTTGTTTTATTTATAGAGGGTATAACCGAAAATGGAGATTTTATATTAGATGAAAAAATTATAAAAATTGATTAATTGTTATTATCAAAAACATAATCTAATGTTTATATTTTTAAACTAAGTTAAAGTATGAAACATTTTACTTTATTAGTATTTTTCTTTTCTATCGTAATTTTTTCTCAAAGCAAAGAAAAAAATATAGACTCATTATTTTTAAATTATACTAAAGAATACGAAGAAGTAACTTATGCACATTTAAATAAATCTATTTTCATCCAAGGAGAAGCTGTTGGTTTTACTATTTATGTATTTCATAAACACAAAAAACAACTTTCTAAGAAAACGAAAAACGTATATGTTAACATATACAATAATGAAAACCAAATAGTATCACAACAACTTTTAAAAGTAACTAATGGTATTGCAAATGGTACAATATCACTAAATAAGGAGTTTAAAAAAGGTAATTATACGTTTCTTGTTTTCACCAATTGGATGTTAAACTTTAATAAACAAAACATTTTTAGAACATCATTTAAGGTTTTAGATATAGACAATAATTCCGTCCTGGATTTAAATAATAAAAAAGCAAAAAGTTTAGATATTCAGTTATTACCAGAAAGTGGTCATTTTTTAGATAAAACAATTAATTCTGTTGGAGTAGTTGTTAAAGATTCTTTAGGTTTTGGTGTTCCTAATTTAGAGGGTACAATATTAAGTAATAAAGATACTATAACCCATATTAAACTAAACAATTTAGGTATTACAAGATTTTCATTTTTTGCTGAGAGTACAAAAGATTACAAACTAATTTTTACAATTAATAATAAAATAGAAAAGAATTTTGCAAAAAATATAGCAAATAAGGGTGTTTTATTAAGTGTTAAAGAAGTTAATGAATTATGTTTCATTTCTTTAAAAACAAATAATGAAACATTAAAAAGTATAAAAACAAAACCTCTTTTACTCACTTTTCATGATGGAAAAGTATTAAATAAAATTTCTGTAAAATTTAATAATAAAACTACAATTACAAAAAAAATACCTTTATCAAAATTGTCATCAGGTATTACAATATTTACAGTTTTTAATGAAAAAGGCAAACCAATTAGCGAACGATTATTTTTTAATTATAATAACATTTCTGTTTTAAAAAGCAACATACAAAATATTCATAAAAACGACTCTTTAGCTTCTATTATTTTAAACTATAAAACCAACAATTCTAAAACCACTTTTACTAATGTAAGTGTTTCTGTTTTACCAAAAAATACAAAATCTTATTTACATAATAATACCATGCTATCTCAAGTTTTCTTAAAACCTTATATTAAGGGAATTATAGAAAATGGCAGTTATTATTTTAAAAATGTAACTAATAAAACAAAATACGATTTAGACAATTTATTAATAACACAAGGTTGGAGTTCTTACGATTGGACAAGTATTTTTTCTTCGACCTTAAATAATAAAAAATATGTTTTTGAAGATGGTTTAACTTTAAACTTTAAGATTCCAGAAAAAGAAAAACTTCAAAAATTGTTTATACATGGTACAAAATACAATCCTCCAAAATTTATAGACGTTTATAAAAACACTAAAGAATTTCCATTATCAGATTTTTTTCTTTTTGAAGAAGAAAAACTAAATATTTCTAAAGTAGATTTTAAAGGAAAACTAAGTAAACCTAATTTAAAAATAGAATTTTATCCAAAAGAAATTCCTGAAATAAACATTAAAAATTTAAAGACTTTACCCATTGTTGAATTTTACACTTATGAGAATACTGTTGCTGCAAATAACTTTTCTAAATTAAATAATTTTGAAATTCTAGATGGTATTTCTTTAACTACAAATCTTGAGAAAATAAGGCGTCAAAAAATAAAAAGTGAAGCTTTTGGTAGAGTATTTTTCATAGATAAACTAGAAAGAAATCAATCTTTAGTTAATTTCTTAAATGCAAAACCAGGTATTATAGCTTTTGATGATTATACAAAAGCGCAAATTGTAGTTAAAAATAAAAGGTCAAAAGAAAATTTAAGGTTGGTTTTAAATGGTCTTCAAGTTTCTGAGTATTTACTTTTTAATTACTGGATGGATGTTGTAGATTATATAGAAATTGATACAAGATCTCCTCTATTTTCTATAAAAAATCATGCAGGAGGAACAGTAAATATAAAAACCAAGTCAAATGCATTTAGTAAAAGAGATGTTTCTATATCTACTTATAAAGCACCTCTTACATTTACTAAAAAAAAGAAGTTTTATATCCCAAAATATACAAACTATAAAGATGTTTTTTTTAAAAACTATGGTGTTTTAGATTGGTTACCTAAGAATAAAATAAGCGAATCTAGTAATTTAAATTTATCTTTTAACAGTAAAAATACTAAAGAAGTTGTTTTGTTTATTGAAGGTATAACCGAAAATGGAGATTTCATATTAGATGAAAAAATTATAAAAATTGATTAATTGTTATTACAAAAATTGAAATAATATGCTATTAATAAAAAATCCGCTAATAAGCGGATTTTTTATTTTAAAATAATTTTACAGTTTTACCTGCATCTTCTGGTTTTATTTTTACTAATAATTTCCTTAAACCTAATTTATTTACTTTGTAAACTTTTGTACCTACAGACCAATTTTCTTTTCTTGTAGAAAATGGCATCATTGGAAAACCATATCCAAATTTACTTCCATCAGATTTTGGTCCTACTACTACAAAATGATTTCTATTACTAGAATTGTTTTTAATTTTAAAACGTATCCAACTTACTTTTGTGTTTTCTACTTTCTTTGTCTTAGCTATAGCTTTTTTTATATCTCCTTTTAAAGATTTTGGTGTATTCACTAATATCAGTCTTCCATCATTTTTAATGATAGAATTAATTTCATTTTCTGCAAATACTTTAGCTTTTCCATAACCCCAAATATTAGCTCTAACATTCTCTGCTTTTAGTTTAGAAGCATCTATTTCTCCATTTTCTAAACCTATATTAAACTGTGCTACTTTACCAGAAACAATAACATTGCCTATTGGAGCCATTACATTTAAATAATCAGAATCTATATTAATGATTTGCAATGTTTCATGTGTACCTGTTTCTACTCTTCTTAAATTTGGTGCTCCAATTTTAATATTTATTTTTTGTGAAGCTTGAATCCATTTTAGTTGATCTAAATGTAGTTTACCTTCTAATACCTCAGTATCAATTTTATCAAAAAGATTGCTGTCTGTTGTAATTGTCATCAATTCTTTAGCAGCATAATCAATAGTAATTTTAGCGTATAAATTAATTTTTATTTCCTCTACATTTTCTATTGAAAAAGTTCTGGTTTCTATTTTTTTATTTCCTTTTACTTGAGCATTTATAGATGTAGTAATCAATAATACTATGATGATTATTTTTTTCATGATTGTTTTATTTTCTAGTGATTTCTGAATGTTCTTTATTAAATGTGGTTTTGTAGATAATGGTTTCTGCTTTGTATTCAAAAACAATTTCTCTATTGTCACTTCCTTTTAATTCGTAATCATTTCCGTTTTTAACAAACTTAAAATTGATGCCATAAACAGCTGTTTTTTCATTAAAAGTAGCTTCATAAATTCCATCTTTATTCTCATCTGTTAAAGGGTAAGACTCTCTCCATTGATTAGGTAAAAAGTTTCCTCTAATTCCTATAGATTCGATATTTTCTAATCCATTTGTATCTACTAAAAAAGTAACTTTTTTATCAAATTCTTCTTGAACACAACTTGAAAGTATTATAGTTGTTATGGTTAAAAGTGTCATTAATTTTTTCATTTTTATAAATTTTAATTGTAGTTATTATTTTGTCTTTGAAAGAAGTTTCTTTGAGATTAAGTAATCGATTCCAAATCGTCCAGACCCTAAATACAAATGATAGATTGCAACCCATAAAAAACCCATTGCTGGTAACATTGCCCAAGTTCCTTGACCCCATTTTTGAAGAAAAATAGCCACTAACATTGTACACATAATTAAGAAAGAAGCTATTCTTGTTTTAAAGCCTAGTGCAAGAAATAAACCACCAACTGCTTCAGCAAATGCACCCATCCAAGCAAAAAATACAGGGAATAACGCAAAAATACCTCCATATTCTGCAACGTCTTTTGGAAACCAGGCTACAACTTCAAAAAATCCAAGATTAGCAGTATTAGACCAGGGTAAGCCAAATTTGTCTGAACCAAAACTTAAGGTTAATAACATACCACATACAAATCTTGGAATTGTAAAAAGTAAATCTGCAAACCAATGTTTTTGAATTACAGGTGTAATAATTGTTTTTGATAATTTTAAAAAGTGTGTTTTCATAATAGATAAGTTTGTTCCATTTTTTTGATGGTACAAAGTTGCTATTTATCTATGCTATGAAAGACTTACAACGTATTTATAAGACTTAAATACGATTTGAGACGTCTTATTTTGTGATAGAATTTAAAAATTCTGTTGGAGAAATTTGTGTTATTTTCTTAAAAACACGATTAAAAGTAGCTTTACTATTAAAGCCACAATCGTAAGCTATACCTAGTAAAGAAAGCTGTTTGTGCTCGCCTAAATTTAGCTTTTCTTTAAATGTATTTACACGATATTCATTAATAAAGTCATTAAAATTTTTATTGAATCCTGAATTTATAATTTTACTTAATTCAGCACGATTAATTTGTAATTCATCAGATAAATCAGATAAATTTAAATCAGGATTTAGATATGGTTTTTCTAATTCCATATAACTTTTAAGCTTCTCTATATCTTCTGCTGAAACTTTTTCTTCTTCCTTTTTAACTTGTGGAATACTTTCTGGATTAGGAGAAAAACTAAAAGATAATTTGTTAAGTTTGGTTGTATCTGTGAAATATCCTTTAATACCAACAAACAAAACAACAATTGCCATAAAAATATTTAACCACCAACGTTGTTCGTAGTTTAATTCTATAATTAAACTACCTATGATATCTTGCAGTGAACTGTATAAAAATAAAGCCGTAAAAGCAATTAAAAAACTTAAAATCCAATTAAGTTCTAGCTTATAAGTGTTAGAAAAGTAGGCTTTAATACGTTTTCTGTAATTATAAAATAATTGAAATGTAAACGCTAAATACAATAACATTTGTGCAAAACTAACAAAAACCAAAAGGGGTAAAACTATGGGTTCATCTACATAAAGTTTTAGTATACCATTTTGAGTATCATTAAAACCAGGTTGTAAACTATCATAAAAATAAATGCTAAATCTGTATAAGATTAAAGTTATTGCTGGAATAAAATGTATAAAATCTTTCTTTTTAAATGTAAAATTAGATGTTGTAATCGCTTTTACATAAAAATAAATAAGTGGAGCAATTGCTATACCTAAAGGAATTAAAAAGTAATTGATTTTAGTATTCCTAAATACATTATACCAACCCATAAAACCAACAGTATAACAGGTTTGTTGGTAACAAACAATTAATAAAATTAAAGCTAAAAAAAGGTCAGATACATTTTTCTTTTTAATATATCTAGCAAATAATAAACCTACAAAAACTAACCCTTGAACAACTAAAATAAGTAAAGGTGTACTGTAAATATTAAAGTCTGGAAAAGAGAGAAACATGGTTTTTATCCTAAAACGTTACTCTTTTTCAGTTGATTTACAAAAGGTTGACTATACAAGCGTTGACCTAAAGCATTATGAATTGCATTAGCAACAGCACCTCCTGCTGGAGGTAAACCAGGTTCTCCTAAACCTGTTGGAGATTTATCATTTTGTACAAAATGAACATCAACTTGTGGAGTTTCTTGCATTCTTATTAGTCTATATTTATCAAAGTTTTGAAATTCTGGTTTGCCATCTTTAAAAGAGAAATCGCCATACATGGCATGTCCAATACCGTCAATTACACCACCTTGAACTTGATTTACAGCTCCTGTTGGGTTTACAACTATACCACAATCTACAGCAGCAGTAACTTTTTGTACAACTGGATAACCATCTTTTAAAACAACCTCAGCAACTTCTGCAACATGAGTATTATGGCTGTAATATGCAGCAAAACCTTGGTATACTCCTTCTTCTTTTTTGCCCCAATTTGCTTTTTCTTTCACTAATTTAATAGTGTCTTCCATTCTTTGACCAGAATATTCGATTCTTTTATCTGTAGTACCTTTTACATTTTGTAATAATTCAAGAACTAAGTCTGTATGATCTTTACCTAATTCACTAGCTAATTCGTTAAAAAAACTTTGTTCTGCGAAAGCTAAAAAATTAGTATAAGGAGCTCTCCAAGCACCAGTAGTGATATTACTTTTGTAATTACCTGTATCTACTTTATAATTTGGGATACATCCTGCTGGAAAAAAGTTTGGGATTAAACCATACATATTTCCATTAATGGCAGCTTCTTTTAAATGATAGCCAGTAACTTTACCATCTTTTAAGGCAGCTTTAATTCTATATTTTATTGCTGGTCTGTAAGTGCCTGCAGTCATATCATCTTCTCTAGAGAAAACTACTTTTATTGGAGTACTAGCTAAACTAGATATTTCTGCAGCCTCTAAAGCAAAATCACCATACAAACGTCTACCAAAACCACCTCCCATTCTTGTCATTTCACAATGAATCTCTTCTACTTTTCTCTCAAGTAATTGTGCAACTCTATTGACTGTCCATTGTGGAGTTTGTATTGGACCTACTAAATGTACTTTATCTGCAGTTACATTAGCATAAAAGTTCATAGGTTCTAAACAGTTATGAGGTAAAAATGGAGAATGATATGTTCTTTCAATTACTTTATCTGCTTCAGAAAATGCTTTATTTACATCACCATCTTCACGTCTTGTATTAAACTTCTTACCATCTAAAATATCAGTTAAAATTTTGTTATGATTTTCGGTGCTTTCTGGTTTGTTATCTGACCATTTTGCTGTTATTGCTTTTTTACCCTTCATGGCTGCCCATGTTGAATTTGCTAAAACTGCAACTTTATCTCCAAACTTTAATACATTTACTACCCCTGAAACTTCTTTGGCTTTAGAATCATCAAAACTTTCTAATTTTTGACCAAATGAAGGTGGTCTTAAAACAGAAGCAATAAGCATATTTTCAGCCTTATAATCTAAACCAAATAAGGGTTTACCTGTTATAATTTTATCTATATCTACATTAACAGCATCTTTACCAATAATTGTATATTCTGTTGTTTCTTTTAGTGTTGCATTTTCTGGCACTTCAAGCACAGCAGCTTCTTTAACTACATCTCCATAGCTTAAAGTTTCTCCATTTGCATTTGTAATTGTCCCTTTTGAAGCTGTACAAGTAGATGCATCTACATTCCATTTTACAGCAGCTGCATTAATTAACATCTGTTTAGCTGTTGCTCCTGTTTGTCTTAAAGCATCCCAACCTTGCCTAATAGATTGGCTACCTCCTGCAACTTGTCTTGTAAAGTTTTTAGTATCTAAAGCACCTTGAGCAACATTTACTTTGTTCCATTCTACATCTAATTCTTCTGCTATAATCATAGGCATAGATGTTTTAACACCTTGACCTATTTCTGGATTTGGAGAATAAATAGTAACATAGCCTTCATCAGATATTTTAATAAAAGCATTAAAGTCATTAAAATTAAGACTCGCTATATCTACAGGCATTTTAGCTTCTGGTTTACAAGCTTGTAAAAAATTAAAGCCAATTAACATTCCACCACTTGCTAAAACAGAAGTTTTTAAAAAGTTTCTTCTACTTAAATTTGTTTTGATTTGTGTTTTCATTTTAAAGTAGTTTGTTAATTAAGACATTTTTTCTGCAGCAACTTTTACTGCTTTTTCAATTCTATTATAAGAAGCACATCTACAAATATTACCATGCATTGCTTCTCTTATTTCTTCTGAAGAAGGATTTTTATTTTCAGCCAAAAAAGCTGAAGCAGTCATAATTTGACCTGCTTGACAATATCCACATTGAGGAACGTCAATTTCTTTCCAAGCTTCTTGTACAGGATGTTTACCATCTTCAGATAAACCTTCTATTGTTGTTATTTTTACATCATCTAAAATAGATACTTGCATTTGACAACTTCTTGTTGCAACACCATCTATATGAACTGTACAAGCACCACATTGTGCTATTCCACAGCCAAATTTAGTACCAACCATATCTAATTCGTCTCTTAAAACCCATAATAATGGTGTATCTGCATCAGCAGTTACAGAACGCTCTTTTCCGTTAATGTGTAATGTGTAGTTTGGCATAGAAGTGATATTTTAGAATTGATGTTGTAAGTTACAAAAAATACTAACGTACTAGAATTCAATTGATTTTTTTACTTTAATTTAACAAATTGAGAGCTTTAATTTCCCTTACTAAGAAAACTAAAACCTAAAGTTGGTTTATTATTTGCATCAAAAAGTGTGGCATTATCCCAATGAGACCCTTTACCCCATCTTGTAGAACAATTATTTGAAACCCAAGCTGGTTCCCAATAAATTAAACCTGAACCACCTGCGTCTTTTATTGTTTTTTTTAAATCTAATAAATACTTTTCTTGTCCTTCTTGAGTAGCTTCATAACCAGGTATAAGTGCATCTGTACCCATTATATTATTTGCAGCATCAATATTTTTTAATGTAAAAGGATATGCTGTTTCTACTACCATTAACTTTTTTTTATAAGTAGAAATTAACTCTTTAAAAACTGGTGTTACATTTTGTAAATTATATTTAGACCATTTTGGATAATAGGATAACCCAATCCAATCGAAATCTGTTATTCCATTTTCTGTTGCTTGTTTAAACCACCAAATTCCGTTTTCTGGTTGAGCAATATGAAGCATTATTTCTATTTTTTTATTTACTTCTTTAGAAATATCTCTAACCGCTTTTATGCCTTTATTTAACAAATACGCATTTCTTGACCAATTCATTGGTTCTCCTTTTTCATCTTTTTGAAGAATCATAATATTAGTTTCGTTACCTACTTGTACCATTTCTGGAAGTAAATTTTTAGTATTTAATGTTTTTAGTGTTTTGTATGTGTAGTTATAAATAGAATCTCCTAAAACTTCTAAATTATTTATGGCAGGTAACCAAGCTTTAGGTATAATTTGCTTTTGTGGATCTGCCCAATCATCTGAATAATGAAAATCTAATAAAATTCGAGTTCCAGAGTTTTTTGCTCTAGAAATTGTTTTTTCTACATCTTTATAATCGGAATAATTTGTCCAAGTTGGATTATGCCAAAGACGCACTCTTGTTAAATTTGAACCAGCGTTAGCAAATATTTTAAATACATCTTTACTTTCATCATTATTGTTTTTATAAACAACTCCACAATTCTCCATTTCGTTTACATAAGATAAATCTGCACCATTATAAAATTCTATATTTTCTTCTGTGATAATTAGTTTATCATCTTTACTTGCTTCTTTTATATTAGAACAAGAGAATAGAAATAATAAGAAAGAAAACAGAAATAGTTGATTTTTATACATTTAATTAAAAATTAGTTATGACTAAAGATACTATATATTATTTTATATTTGGTAAACCAATAATTATGAAAAGTATTTTTTTACATTTTTTTATTTGTTTTTAAATAGCAATATTTAGTCAAGAAACAAAAACAGTAGCTAATATAGATGAATATAAATCAGCAATTAAAGATGAAATTAGAGATACTTACTAAAAATGACAATCAAGAGGTTCAAAAATATATTATTAAAGGTATAAGACAATATATCAACTTTAAAAATTTAGAACCAGGAGATAAACTGCCATCAGAAAGAATGTTGTCAGAAAAATTTGAAGTAAGTAGAAATAATGTTAGAGAAGCTATTCAAATATTAGTATTTTATGGACTATTAAAGTCAAGACCTCAAAGTGGAACTTTTGTCGCAAATATTGGAATTATTGCCTTAAATGGTATGATAGACGATATTTTAAATTTAGAAAGTCCTTCTTTTAAATCTTTAGTGGAAACAAGAATATTATTAGAATTAAAAACGGTTAGATTAGCAGCATTAAGAAGAACTGAAGAAGATTTAGAAAGAATCCAACAAGCTTTAGAAGCATATAAAGTAAAAGTTTTAAACGGTAAAGATGCTGTTCAGGAAGATTTATTATTTCATTTAGCAATCGCAAAAGCAAGTGGTAATAGTACAATGAATACTTTTATGTTAACAATAACTCCAGAAATTATTACAAATTTCGAAAAGCATCATTTATGTGATAAAGGGTTAGCACAAGAAGGTATAAAGGAACATAATGAAATTTATAAAGCTATTTTAGACCAAAATCCTAAACTAGCTAAAGATAAAATGAAAATTCATTTTAAAACTTTATACCAGTACTGCTATAATGTATAATATAAACAAATACAAAATGCACGTTGTTGTTTGTTTATTAAAGTCTGAAAGTTAAAATTATTAAAGAGAATTAAGTATTTGGCTCCTCAATTTTAAGATCCAATTACTTTACTTTAAAACTACAGTTAAATGTAGTTTTAAAGTAAAAATAAAAAAGGCCAGATATAAAATCTGACCTTTTTTTTTTGCTAATTGCCTAACAATAACAACTCATTACAAACAATTTCTGTGACATATCGTTTATCACCTTCTTTTGTTTCATAACTTCTAGAAGTTAATTTACCTTGAATAGCAACTTCTTTTCCTTTTTCTAAATACTTTTCAATAATTTCTGCGGTTTTATTCCAAGCTACAATATTGTGCCATTGTGTGTCTGTTACTTTTTCTCCTTTTGCATTTTTATAATTTTCATTTGTTGCTAAAGAGAATTTTGCAAGTTTTTTACCACTTTCTAAAGTGATGATTTCTGGAGCATTTCCTAAATTTCCAATTAACTGTACTTTGTTTCTTAACGTACTCATAAGATAAGGTTTTAAATTATTATTTGTCAATTCGTTTTGACACTGCAAAGATGAAACTGATTAGAAACAAAAATCGGTTGTTAATCGTTTGTTTTCGTTTGTAAATGAATGTAATCGTTTATTATTTTTTAATATATTTGTAATCAGAAAGTTAGTGTTAATTAAAATTGTTGTTTTTTGGAAGAAAGAATTTGTTTGGAGTGTTCAGAAAAAGTTGTGGGTAGAATAGATAAAAAATTCTGTTCTGATTATTGCAGAAATGCCTACAACAACAAAGTAAATAAAGAGAGTAAAAACTTAATAAGAAATACAAACAATAGGCTTAGAAAAAATTACAATATTCTTTCGAAACTTAATGTTTCTGGCAAAACTAAAGTAACTCGAAGAAAATTGTTTGATAAAGGTTTTGACTTTAATTTTTTTACATCTATCTACACTACAAAAACTGGTAATGTTTATTATTATGTTTATGATGAAGGTTATTTACCTTTAGAAAATGAAGTTTTTTTGTTAATTAAACGAGACTAATATTTACTTCCAAGTATTTCCTTTTACTTTTAAAGCTGCTTTTAATACATCTTTTTGACTCAATTGCCCAATTAATTTACCATTATCACAAACAGGAAAACGTCTTCTTCTAGAACTTAAAAACTTAAAGGCTGCATCAAAAATATTCATATCCTTATCAATTGTATCTACATCAGTAACCATATATTTACCAACAATATTGTTTCTATCTGAAGGCATATTGTAGTATTTACTTTCAGATATATGTTTTATACAATCTGTTTCAGAAATAATACCAACAAGTTCGTTTTTATCATTTACAACAGGACCTCCAGAAATTTTATATTTAATAAGTTGACTAATTACATGATCTAAAGAATCTTCTGCTTTAAAAGTAATAAGCTTAGTTGTCATGTAATCTGACACTAAAATTTGCTCTTCGTTTTTACCTTGAGAGGTGTCTCTTTTTCCTTGAAAGCTTTTGATTCCCATAGTATTAAATTTTAAGTTGATTTTAAATTTACAGATTTTTCTGTTTTGTTCAACATTTGTTTTAAGTTTTTTTTATTTAGTACTTTTATAAAAATCAATTTTTAACCATGAAAAAATTCTCTTCTTTACTTTCTATACTTATCATTTTAGGTGTTATATATTGGAGTTTTTACGATTTAAAGCCTTCTTTACCTGAAGAAGATAATACTGCAGAAACTGAATTCTCTCTAAATAACGCATTAAATCACCTTAAGATAATTAGTGAAAAATCACATCATGTAGGCTCATTAGAACATAAAAGAGTGCAAGACTATATAGTTTCTGAACTTCGAAAAATGGGGCTTGAAACTGAAATTCAAACTCAAACTGCCGTTAATAAAAAATGGTTTGCAGCAACTACTGCAGAAAATATATTAGCTAGAATTAAGGGAAGTAATAATAGTAAAGCACTTATGCTATTAACTCATTACGATTCTAATCCTCATTCTTCTAAAGGTGCAAGTGATGCAGGCTCTGGAGTTGTTACTATTCTTGAAGGAATAAGGGCTTTTTTAGCAAAAAATAAAACACCAAAAAACGATATTGTTATATTAATTTCTGATGCAGAAGAACTAGGTTTATTAGGTGCACAAGCATTTGTAGATTCACATCCTTGGACAAAAGAGATTGGTCTTGTTTTAAATTTTGAGGCTAGAGGTAGTGGAGGTCCAAGCTACATGTTGATGGAAACTAATGGTAAAAACAGTAAATTATTATCAGAACTTATTGCTGCTAAACCAAACTTTTTAGCTGCAAATTCTTTAATGTATAGTATTTACAAAAAATTACCAAATGATACAGATTTAACGGTTTTTAGAGAAGATGCCAATATAAACGGATTTAATTTTGCTTTTATTGGAGATCATTTTGATTATCATACAGCACAAGATTCTTACGAAAGATTAGATAGAGAAACATTACTACATCAAGCAGATTATTTTACAACCTCTTTTCATTATTTTGCTAATGCAGACTTAACCAATTTAAATTCTGAAGAAGATTATGTCTATGTAAACTTTCCGTTTACAACTTTATTAACATATCCTTTTTCTTGGGTATTACCCATGTTGATTTTTGCTGCTGTGTTATTTTTAATATTCATTTATTTTGGAATTTCTTTAGGAAAATTAACTCTAAAAGGAATTTTTAAAGGGTTTATACCCTTTTTAACTGCAACCATTTTATGTGGTGGAGTTTCTTTTTATTTATGGAAGTTATTATTAATAGTTCACCCAGCTTATAAAGATATGCTTCATGGTTTTACCTATAATGGCTACACATATATAGTAGCTTTTGTGTTTCTAAACTTATGGATTACTTTAAAGATTTATAAATACTTTAAAAAACAAGACAAAGAAACTGATTTAATTATTGCACCTATTTTTGTTTGGTTAATTATCAACTTTTTAATTAGTGACTCATTAAAAGGTGCAGGGTTTTTTATAATTCCTATTTTTTGTGCACTTTTAATTTTGGGGATTTCTGTTTTTATGAATCTAGAAAAACGTGCAAAAAGAATCTTATTTACAATCTTATCTGTACCTACAATTTACATTTTTGCACCAATGATTAAGATGTTTCCTGTTGGTTTAGGATTAAAAAATTTAATGATTAGTGGAGTTTTAATAGCCTTACTTTTTGGTTTACTAGTCTTTAGTTTTTATCAAAAAAAGTCTTTTTGGTTTCTAAAGTTAAGTGGATTTTTTACACTGCTATTTTTTGGCTTAGCCACATACAATAGTGGTTTTTCAGTAGACAACAAAAAACCAAATAGTATTGTCTACATTCAAAACTCAGATGATAATTCAGCCTATTTTGGTACCTATAACAACACTTTAGACAATTATACCAAACAAGTTTTTGATGAAAGCTCAATTAAAGGAAGTATTATAAATGCAGAAACTAAAAGTAAATATAATACACGCTTTACCTATCATAAAAAAACTGAATCTAGAAATATATCATCCTCTAGTTTTAATATCAATTTAGATACTATAATTGATAATAAGCGATTTATTGAATTCGAAATTACACCTGAAAGAACTATAAAAAAATTGGAATTTATTACTAATAATAAAATTAGTTTAAATCAATTTAAAGTTAATGATGCTTTGGTTAATAAAGGGAAAAGCTTTAGTGTTAAAAGAGGAACTTTTTTAGTATATCATGTAGCAAATTCAGACAAAGAAATTACACTTTCTTTTACAGTCGATAAAAATCAAACATTAGATATAATCTTAAATGAAATCTCTTACGATTTATTATCTAACCCAAGTTTTTCTTTTACTCCTAGAACTGAAGAAATGATGCCTATGCCATTTGTTACCAATGATGCTATTATACTATCAAAAAAATTAAACTTTTAGTAATAAAAAAAGCGCTTTTAATTAAAAGCGCTTTTTTTATTACTAAAAGTTGTATTATTCTATTTCAGAAACTCTTAAAGTATTAACCATACCTCTTGCTTCTGCAGGCATAGAAGCTAGGTTTATAATTAAATCTCCAGATTTTACAAAACCTTTTTCTTGAGCAATTCTATTAATATCTTCTACAGTATCATCTGTGCTTAAATTCTTATCATAATAATAAGCTTTAACACCCCAAAGTAAATTAAGTTTCCCTAATATTCTTTTATCTGTAGAGAAAGCTAAAATATGAGTTCTTGGTCTCCAAGCAGAAATTTGAAATGCAGTATAACCACTATTTGTTAAGGTTGAAATAGCAGCTGCATCTGTATGGTTTGCCATTAATGCTGCATGATGACAAATAGACTTGGTAACAAATCTATTAGTTCTAATATGTGGTGCTTCTTGTGGCACTTTAATCATTCTAGAATTTTCAACACTTTTTATTATTTCAGACATTTTTTGAATAACTCTAATAGGGTTTTTACCTACTGAAGTTTCACCAGATAACATTACTGCATCTGCACCATCCATAATTGAGTTGGCAACATCATTTACCTCTGCTCTAGTTGGCACAGGATTATCAATCATAGTTTCCATCATCTGAGTAGCAATAATTACAGGAATTCTTGCTCTTTTTGCTCTTCTTACTAACTTCTTTTGGATTAAAGGAACTTCTTGCATTGGTATTTCTACACCTAAATCTCCTCTTGCAACCATTAAACCATCACAATAAGGAATTAATGCGTCTAAGTTTTTAACAGCCTCTGGCTTTTCTATTTTAGCAACAATTGGTATTCTATAATCTGAATGTTGAGCAATTAAATCACGTAACATTCTTAAATCTTCTGGAGTTCTAACAAAAGATAATGCAATCCAATCTACATTTTGCCCAACAGCAAAAACTGCATCTTCCATATCTTTTTCTGTTAAAGCTGGTAAAGAAATAGCTGTATTTGGTAAGTTTACTCCTTTTTTAGATTTTAAAGGACCTCCAACAATCACTTTTACAACAACCTCATCTTCTTTATTTGTAGAAACTACTTCGAAAAGTAGTTTACCATCATCAACTAAAATATGTTCTCCTACTTTTACGTCTTTAGGAAAACGTTGGTAGGTCATAAATGCCTTTTCTTTAGTTCCTGTACACTTATTTGTAGTAAATGTAAAGTGGTCTCCAGCCTCTAACTCAACACCTTCTTCCATTACACCTACTCTTAACTTAGGACCTTGTAGATCAGCTAAAATTGCTATATTTAAGTTCTTTTCTTCATTAATTTCTCTGATGATTCTAATTTTATTTTTTACATCTTCATAATCAGCATGAGAAAAATTAATTCTAAAAACATTAACTCCATTAAGAGCAAGTTCTGTTAGTATTTCTTTAGTATTTGTTGCTGGCCCTAAGGTTGCAACAATTTTTGTTTTATTACTATTTGGCATATTTTTTAAAATATTAAAAAGTCTTTAGACTTTAATGTGTTTTTATCTATAGGATAAGAGGTAATTACTTGTTCTATATTTTTTACTTTATCTATAATTTTTGTTATAAAATCGAAACCTAACTCTCCAGAAACTTTAATAAAAAAGTCTACTTTTTTCTTTTCAGGAATTAAGTATGTTTTTGTTTCGGTAGTTAACAAAAGTTCATTTGATTCTGTTTGATTTTCTCTCTTAGAACTGTTTGCTATTAATACCCAATCAGAATCGTATTCTTTATTATAATAGTTAAATATTGAGAATGAAGAAGGTTTTTCTGTCTTTTCAAAATTTAAGTTTTCTTTAGATTTAATAAAGTTTATTTTTAAGTTTTTATTTAATAAATAAGCTAATTTATAATCTTCTAAAGTGGTATGAATTCCAATTAAAGAAAAATCATCTTCATAAAAATCATTAAAACCTAAAGAATGAATTTGCATAAACTATCTTTAATTTTAGTCTTTTCCAAGTGCTAAATTACTAATAGTTTGTGAGTTTTGTACGAATTTTAACGAAAACGTTGTCGTTGTTTAGTTAATAGAAATTTGATTTTGAAAAGCATAATAGACTCTTTTAGAAGCTTGTTCTTCTGCTTTTTTCTTAGAAGTAGACCTTCCTTTAGCTACAAGTTCTCCATCTATACTTACTTTTACACTAAAGTGTTTTATGTTTTCGTTTCCTGAGTCTTCGTAAGTATCAAACTTGTATTTTTTCTTTTGTTTTTGACACCATTCTATAATTAATCCTTTGTAGCTAGTTATTTTACCTTCTAACTTTTCGATATCTACATAAGGGTCTATTACATTTTCATAGATAAATTTTTGACAAGTTTGGTATCCTTTATCTAAATAAATAGCTCCTATTAAGGCTTCAAATATATTACCATGAATATTGTCTCCAACATTGGCTTCATCTACATTACTTTTTACAAAGCTTAATAAATTTAAGTCTTTACCCAACTCATTTAAATGCTCTCTACTCACTATTTTAGAACGCATTTTAGTAAGGTAACCTTCTGTACCTGTTGGTACTTTTTTATACAAATAAGCAGAAATAACAGAACCTAATATAGAATCTCCTAAAAACTCTAAACGTTCGTAATTTACTGGGTTGCCATTAATATCTTGTATTTGTAATGAGCTATGAGTAAATGCTTTTTTGTATTTGCTTATTTTTCTTGGAGAAAAATTGAGTAGTTGTTTTAATTCGTTAAATAATTTTTCGTCCTCTTCAGATCGAGTTTTAACTATTTTTCGAATAAAATTCATTGGCTATTATCTATTCCTCAAACTTCTTAAAAGCAACACAAGCATTATGACCTCCAAATCCAAAAGTATTACTCATTGCTATTTTTATATCTCTTTTTTGAGCTTTATTTAGCGTTAAGTTTAAATCTGGATTAATATTTTCATCTACAGTAGTATGATTAATTGTAGGTGGAATAATACCATTTTCCATTGCTAGTATAGAAGCAATAGATTCTATAGCTCCTGCTGCACCTAATAAGTGCCCAGTCATAGATTTAGTAGAATTGATGTTGATATTCTTAGCATGATCTCCAAAAACTTCAGAAATTGCTTTTAACTCTGCAACATCTCCTAAAGGTGTAGAAGTACCATGAGTATTAATATGGTCTACATCTTCTGGTTTAATACCTGCATTTTCTAAACAGTTTTTCATCACAGCAATAACTCCAATTCCTTCTGGATGTGGAGCTGTCATGTGATACGCATCAGAAGACATACCTCCTCCAATAACTTCTGCATAAATTTTTGCCCCTCTAGCTTTTGCATGTTCATATTCTTCTAAAATAATAGCACCTGCTCCTTCACCTAACACAAAACCATCTCGTTCTGCATCAAATGGTCTAGAAGCTGTTTCTGGGCTTTCATTTTTTGTAGATAATGCATGCATAGCATTAAAACCTCCCATACCTGCAATTGTAACTGCTGCTTCTGAACCTCCTGTAACTATTACGTCACAATGACCTAATCTTACATAGTTTAAAGCATCAATCATTGCATTTGCAGAAGACGCACAAGCTGATACTGTTGTATAATTAGGCCCCATAAATCCATTTTTAATAGAAATAAGTCCTGGAGCTATATCAGGTATCATTTTAGGAATAAAGAAAGGGTTGAATCTTGGAGTACCATCACCAGAGGCAAAGTTTAAAACTTCGTTTTGAAAAGTTTCTAAACCTCCAATACCTGCTCCCCAAATTACACCAACTCTTAATTTGTTAATTGTGTCTAGATCTAGACCAGAATTTAATATAGCTTCATCTGAAGCTACAATAGCATACTGTGTAAATCTATCCATTTTGCGAGCCTCTTTTCTATCAATAAAATCGGTCGCGTTAAAGTTTTTTAATTCACATGCAAAACGAGTTTTGAACTTGGTAGCATCATAATATGTTACAGGTGCAGCTCCGCTAACTCCGTTAACTAAACCATTCCAATACTCTTCTATATTATTACCAATTGGCGTTAATGCGCCAAGTCCAGTAACTACTACTCGTTTTAACTGCATATAAATATAACTTATTTTTTTGCTTCTTCAATATAGCTAACTGCCTGACCAACAGTTCCAATATTTTCTGCTTGATCATCTGGAATTTGAATATCAAATTCTTTTTCGAACTCCATAATTAACTCAACAGTATCTAAAGAATCTGCTCCTAAGTCGTTTGTGAAGCTAGCTTCTGATGTTACTTCGTTATCGTCTACGCCTAATTTGTCTACAATAATCGCTTTTACTCTTGATGCAATGTCTGACATAATTTACTATTTTTTAAAATTTAAATCGGGGCAAAAATACAAATCTTATTAATTATTTCTAATTTTTAACCGAAAAATGATTTTAAATATACTTAAAAAGCACAAACTCTTCTTTAAAAACCTTCTTTTTCTTAATAATTATTCTTTTTTTTGTGATAGATCTTTACAAAAATTATGAAACGAATTATTGTTTTTGCTTCTGGCTCAGGTTCGAATGCAGAAAATATTATCAATTATTTTAAACATACTAAAACTGCAGAAGTAACTAAGGTTTTATGTAATAATAAAAACGCAAAAGTTTTTGAAAGATGTAAAAGACTTAATGTAGAGTGCTTATTATTTGATAGAGAAGACTTTACAACATCTGATACAGTTTTAAATATTGTAAAAAATCATGGAGATTTTATAGTATTGGCTGGATTTTTATGGAAAATACCTCAAAATTTAATTACTGAATTCCCTAATAAGATTATTAATATTCATCCAGCATTATTACCAAAATATGGAGGAAAAGGCATGTATGGTATGCATGTTCATAATGCTGTTTTTGAAAATAAAGAAACAGAAACAGGTATCACTATTCATTTTGTAAACGAAAATTACGATGAAGGTGCTATTATTTTTCAAGCTAAAGCCAAATTAGATGAAAATGATACTCCAACATCTATAGCTTCAAAAATTCATAAATTAGAACAACAGTATTTCCCAAGAATTATAGAACAGGTTATTTTACAAATAAATGAGTAAAAAAAAGTTTTATGTAGTTTGGAAAGGTAAAAAACCTGGTATTTACTCTTCTTGGAATGTTTGCAAGCGTCAAATTGATGGATTTGAAGGAGCACAATATAAATCTTTTGCTAGTTTAGAAGATGCTGAAATAGCTTTTAAAAAAAAATACGAAGATTATAAAGGTCTTAATACAAAAAAACCAACTTTATCTTCTATAGAAAAAGCAAAGTATGGAAAGCCAATTTTAGAAAGTATTTCTGTAGACGCTGCTTGTTCTGGGAATCCAGGAAAATTAGAATATAGAGGTGTTTTAACACATAATAAACAAGAAATTTTTAGAAAAGGACCATACCCAAAAGGAACAAATAATATTGGTGAATTTTTAGCTTTAGTTCATGGAATTGCATTGCTAAAAAAGAAAAATAATACTACTACACCCATTTATTCTGACTCTAAAATTGCAATGAGTTGGATTCGTCAAAAAAAATGTAAAACCAATATTCATTTTGATACTTCAAATAAAGATTTGCTCGAATTAATTAAAAGAGCAGAACAATGGTTACAAAACAATACTTTTAAAAACCCAATTCTAAAATGGGAAACCAAAGCTTGGGGGGAAATTCCTGCTGATTTTGGCAGAAAATAAAGCATTTGACATTACTTCTTAACTATTTGTTAATTATTTGTTAATTGTTATATTTGTTAGACCTAATCTCAAATATAAATGTCAAAAAAAACCTTTTTTTTGATGCTTTTCTTTTCTGGTTTTATCATTTTTTCATCATGTAAAGATCCTATTGAAGAGCAAACAAATTATTTATTTAAAGAACTTTCTACAAAGCAAACTAATATAGGTTTTGCAAATACATTAAAAGAAGATAAAGACCATAGTATAATAAACTATATCTATTTTTATAATGGAGGTGGTGTTGCTGTTGGAGATATAAACAATGATGGTTTGCCTGATTTATATTTTGTTTCTAATCAAAATGAAAATAAATTATATCTAAATAAAGGAAACTTAGAGTTTGAAGACGTTACCAAAAAAGCAAATGTTGCTGGAAATTCTGACTGGAGTACAGGTGCAGCTATGGTTGACATAAATAATGATGGTTTTTTAGATATTTATGTATGTGCAGTTTCAGAACTATTAGATTTTAAAGGTCACAACGAACTTTTTATCAATAATGGTGATGGTACATTTAGTGAAGAATCTAAAAAGTATGGCTTAGACTTTAAAGGTTATTCTACACAAGCTTACTTTTTTGATTACGATAAAGACAATGACTTAGATGTGTATCTTGTAAATCATGCCATTCATACAAACTTATCTCATGGTAAAGCAAGTCAAAGAAATAAAAGAAAACCTTTGGTAGGTGATGTTTTATTGAAAAATGAAAGTGGTGTTTTTAAAGATGTAAGTGATTTTGCTGGCATTTATGGTGGAGTAAACAGTTATGGTTTAAGCGCTTCTATTTCTGATTTTAACAATGATGGTTGGGATGATATCTATGTTAGCAACGATTTTCATGAAGATGATTATTATTATATCAATAATAAAAACGGAACCTTTACAGAACAATTATCTGCATCATTTTCTACAATCAGTAGATTTTCTATGGGAAGTGATGCTGCAGATATAAATGCAGATGGTTTTCAAGATATTATAACTTTAGACATGTTACCAAATGATGAGAAGAGCTTAAAAGAAACAGAGGGTGATGATGCTATGTTAAACATGCAAACAAATCTTAAGAATTTAGGGTATAAAGATCAATTTTCTAGAAACATGTTACAAATAAATAGTGGTTTAGGTTATTTTTATGAAACTGCTTTTTATAATAATATTTCAGATACAGACTGGAGCTGGTCTCCATTAATTGCAGACTTTAATAATGATGGTATACAAGATGTATTTATAAGCAATGGTATTTTAAGAAGACCTAATAGTTTAGATTTTAAAAAATACGTTTCTAGTACTTTTAAAAAGTATGGAGAAAAAGAAGGCGTAAATTGGTTGTTTAATTCCATTAACGAAATGCCAAGTGGTAGTGTACCAAATCAAATATTTAAAGGTACAAATACAAAACTTGAAGATGTAACTGGTAATTGGATTGAAAAAAAACCATCTCTATCTAATGGTGCTGTTTATGTAGATTTAGATTTAGATGGCGATTTAGATATTGTTACTAATAACGTAAATACAACTGCTAGTATTTTAGAAAACAATACAAATAATAAAAGCTATTTACAAGTTCTTTTAAATTATAAAGAAGGAAATAAAGAAGCAATAGGTAGTAAATTAATACTACATAATAAAGGTAAAATTTTAAAGAAAGAAGTTTATAAATCTAGAGGATTTATATCATCTATTTCGTCTAAAATACACTTTGGTCTAGATACTGTTTCTACTATTGATTCTCTTAAAATTGTATGGCCAAATAATAAAGTAAAAACGCTAAAAAACGTTAAAGTTAATCAGCTTTTAACAATTGATTTTTCAGATGAAGAAAAAGAGTATTCTCCAATAAAAATCAATAAAGAACAAATATTTACTAAAGCAGACATATTAAATTATGTACACAAAGAAGACAGATATAATGACTTTTTTAATGAGCGTTTAATTCCTTATAAAGTCTCTACTTTAGGACCTGCATTTGCAATTGGAGACATAGATAAAAATGGTTTTGACGATATTTTTGTTGGAAGTGCTTCTGGAAAAGAATCTGGAATTTATTTAAACAATGGAGTATCGTTTAAAAAATCTAAACAAGAAGCTATAGAAAAAGATGTTGATTTTGAAGATAATGATGCTTGTTTTTTTGATGCAGACAATGATGGTGATTTAGATTTATATGTAGCTTCTGGTATTAATGAAAACAGAAACAATAATTTTGAATACGATAGGCTTTACATTAATAACAATTCAATATTCACAAGGGCTAAAGAAAAGATTATTTTTAACCCCTTAAACACTTCAACTGTTACAAGTTCTGACTTTGATAAAGATGGAGATACAGATCTTTTTATTGGTAATTTATCTAACCCTCTAAACTATGGAGAATTTGTAAACTCAGCAGTTTTAAGAAATAAAAATGGTGTTTTAAATGCAGATCCAAAATATATCATCAACTCAAAAATTACACAATCTTCATTTCAAGATATTAATAATGATGGTTTAGACGATTTGTTAATTGCAACAGAATGGGATGCTCCTATCATTTTTATAAATAATAATGGTGAGTTAGAAAAAATAGAAATACCAAAAAACTTAAATGGTTTATGGCAGTCAATTACCGCTTTTGACATTGATAATGATGGTGATAAAGACATTGTTCTTGGTAATTGGGGAGAAAATACTAAACTTCAGAAATACATAGAAAACCCTATTTATCTATATTTTGGAGATTTTGATGGTAATAATAAAAAAGAGTCTATAATTGCCTATAAAGTAGGAGATAATTATTATCCTTTAAACACAAAAGACGAGCTTGCATCACAAATGAATATTATGAGTAAGCGTTTTGTAAATCATAAAGATTTTGCTCTACAGCCCATAGAAAAAGTACTTACAGAAGAAAAATTAAAAGGAGCAATTAAAAGACAAATAGATGTGTTATCTTCTGGTTATTTAGAAAATAATAATGGTAGTTTTAATAAGTTTGTGAAACTAAATTCTAAATTACAAATGGGGCCTATTAACCATTTTTTAAATTTAGAAATGGACAACTCGTCATATTTATTAGTTAGTGGAAATTCAGAAAAACCATCTACTTATCATGGATATTACAACTCTTTAAAAGGGTTTTTAGTAAAAAATAATACTGAAGTTAAAGAACTTAGCGCTTTAGGTGTAGAGCCATTTAACAAACAAATAAAGCAAACTGCAGTTGTTAAAATGAAAGACAAAAACCTACTCTTTGTTTTAGCAAATAACGATAGTTTAAAAACATATACTTTTAAAAAATAAACAATGAAGAATATTAAAATTATTCTATGTTTTCTTGCAATAGTTTCATGTACAAAAGAGCCTATAACTGTTACTACAAAAGATTATCACCTTTTGGTTGATAAGCTAACAGAAGTAATGATTCACGATATTTTTTCACCTCCTGTTGCTAGTAGAATTTATGCATATCCAAATATTGCTGCTTACCAAGTTTTAAATAACACTAATGGTAATTATGCGTCTCTTTCTGGTAAATTAAATGGTTTAAATATTTCTAATTCTATTGTGATAGATGAAAATACAAACAAAGAACTTGCTGCTTTAATTGCTTATTTAGATGTTGCAAAAGAACTTGTTTTTTCTAAAGAAAAAATTACAACTTTTAGAGATAGTTTGTATAATAATTGGGAGGCTAAAAACAATACTGAATTTAACTTAGCAAAAAAAGAAGCTTTAAAAGTATCGTCAAACATAATTAGTTGGATGAATAACGATCAATACAAAGAAACTAGAACTATGCCAGAATTTACAGTGTATAGTGATGATCCTTCTCGTTGGCAACCTACACCACCTGCTTATATGAAAGGTATAGAACCTCATTGGAATAAAATTAGAACTTTTGTATTGGATTCTGCTGCTCAATTTAAACCAATTCCACCTCCAAAATTTTCTTTAGAAAAAGGAAGTGACTTTTATAATGAGCTAATTGATTTATATAATTTGACAAATAAAATTACTGAAAAAGGTAATGAATCAGAAGAGGTTGCTATTGCTCAATTTTGGGATTGTAATCCTTATGTTGCTGTCAATAAAGGCCATTTTATGTTTGCTTCTAAAAAAATAACACCTGGTGCACACTGGATTGGTATTTGTAAAATAGCAACTCAAAAAACAAATTCTGATTTTAATAAAACTGTTTTTGCTTATACAAAAACATCAATTGCTATTGCTGATGCTTTTATAAGTTGTTGGGATGAAAAGTACAGAAGCAACTTAATAAGACCAGAGACTTTGATAAATAAATATATTGATGAAAACTGGAATCCATTATTACAAACACCTCCTTTTCCTGAATATACTAGTGGCCATTCTGTAGTTTCTGGAGCATCTTCTAGAGTATTAACCAATATTTTTGGAGATAACTTTCAGTTTGATGATACCACAGAAATTCCTTACGGATTACCTGTTAGAAGTTATGACTCTTTTAACAAAGCTGCTGATGAAGCTGCAATAAGTAGAGTTTATGGTGGTATACATTACAATTCTGCAGTGGTTGAGGGTTTAACACAAGGTATAAATGTGGGTAATTTTGTGATAGATAATTTACAATTAACCAAATAAAAAAACCTGATTTTTTTTAAAATCAGGTTTTTTTAAAATTACTTTTTTCTTTAATTAAATAGAAGCTTTCATTAACTCTCTATTCATTCTTGCGATATTGTCTAAAGAAATTCCTTTAGGACATTCTACCTCACAAGCTCCTGTATTTGTACAGTTTCCAAATCCTTCTAAATCCATCTGAGCAACCATGTTTTTTACACGATCTGCAGCTTCTACTTGTCCTTGTGGTAATAATGCATACTGAGATACTTTTGCCCCAACAAATAACATTGCAGAACTGTTTTTACAAGTTGCCACACAAGCTCCACAACCTATACAAGTTGCTGCATCCATGGCTGTATCTGCTGCATGCTTAGAAATTGGAGTTGCGTTTGCATCTTGAGTATTACCTGATGTATTTACAGAAATATAACCACCTGCGTGTTGTATTCTATCAAAAGCAGATCTATCTACTACTAAATCTTTTATTACTGGAAAAGCAGCAGCTCTAAATGGCTCTATAGTAATAGTATCACCATCATTAAACATACGCATATGTAATTGGCAAGTAGTAACCCCTCTATCAGGTCCATGAGCTTCACCATTGATATACATAGAACACATACCACAAATACCTTCTCTACAGTCATGATCAAATGCAACTGGCTCTTCTCCTTTAGATACTAAGCCTTCATTTAAAACATCTATCATTTCTAAAAAAGACATATGTTCTGAAATATCAGTCACTTTGTAATCTACCATTTGACCCTTTGAACTTGAGTCTTTCTGTCTCCAAATTTTAAGTGTTAAATTCATATTGTCTTTATTTTATTTATAACTTCTTTCTTTTACTTCTATATTTTCATACACTAAAGGCTCTTTGTGTAAAACAGCATCTTTAGGTTCTCCTTTATACTCCCAAGCAGAAACAAATTGGAATTCTTTTAATCTTTTTGCTTCTCCTTCTGTAGTTTGGTACTCTTCTCTAAAGTGTCCTCCTGCAGATTCTTCTCTTACTAAAGCATCTTTTGCAAATAATTCTCCTAACTCTAAGAAATCTGCAACTCTTCCTGCTTTTGCTAATTCTTCATTATACTCATTAGCTCCTCCAGGAACAGAAACATTTGTCCAGAAATCTTTTCTTAAATCAGAAATCTCTTGAATAGCTTCTTTAAGTCCTTCTTCGTTTCTAGACATTCCACATTTGTCCCACATAATTTTACCTAATTTCTTGTGGTAGTAGTCTACAGAATGTTTTCCTTTATTATTGATGAAAAAGTCGATACTGTCTTTTACAGCTTTTTCTGCTTCATCAAATTCTGGAGTATCAGTTGATATTTTTCCTGTTCTAATATCATCAGCTAAATAATCTCCAATTGTATATGGTAACACAAAATAACCATCTGCTAAACCTTGCATTAATGCAGAAGCTCCTAATCTATTAGCTCCATGATCAGAGAAGTTGGCTTCACCAATACAATATAAACCTGGCACTGTAGTCATTAAGTTATAATCAACCCAAACACCTCCCATTGTATAATGAACAGCTGGGTAAATCATCATTGGAGTTTCATATGGATTTTCATCTACAATCTTCTCATACATTTGGAATAAGTTACCATATTTTGCTTTTACGATTTCTTTTCCTAACTCTTTAATTTTAGCCTCTGTTGGATTTTGAATGTTTTTAATTTTCGCTTGCTCTGTTCCATAACGAATAATTGCAGCAGCAAAATCTAAATACACAGCTTCACCAGTTGCATTTACACCATAACCAGCATCACAACGTTCTTTAGCTGCCCTAGAAGCAACATCTCTTGGAACTAAGTTACCAAATGCTGGGTAACGTCTTTCTAAATAATAATCTCTTTCGTCTTCAGATAATTCTGTAGGTTTTTTCTTTCCTTCACGAATTAATTTTACATCTTCTAAATTCTTTGGCACCCAAATACGACCATCATTTCTAAGAGATTCTGACATCAAAGTTAATTTTGATTGATAATCTCCAGAACGTGGAATACAAGTTGGGTGAATTTGTGTATAACAAGGGTTTGCAAAATATGCTCCTTTCTTATGAATTTTCCAAGCAGCAGTTACGTTAGAACCCATTGCGTTTGTAGATAAGAAATATACATTTCCATATCCTCCAGAAGCTACAACAACTGCATGAGCAGAATGTCTTTCTATTTCTCCTGTAACTAAATTACGTGCTATGATTCCTCTTGCTTTTCCATCAACAATAACAACATCTAACATTTCATGTCTGTTAAACATCTCTATTTTACCACGAGCAATTTGACGGTTCATTGCAGAATAGGCTCCTAATAATAATTGCTGACCAGTTTGTCCTTTTGCATAAAAAGTTCTAGAAACTAAAACTCCACCAAAAGAACGGTTGTCTAACAAACCTCCATAATCACGTGCAAAAGGAACACCCTGTGCAACACATTGATCGATAATGTTTGCAGAAACTTCTGCTAATCTATATACGTTTGCTTCACGAGATCTATAGTCTCCACCTTTTACAGTATCATAGAATAATCTGTAAGTAGAGTCTCCATCTCCTTGATAGTTTTTTGCTGCGTTTATACCTCCTTGAGCTGCAATCGAATGTGCTCTTCTTGGAGAATCTTGGTAAGCAAAAGCTTTTACGTTGTAGCCTAATTCTGCTAAAGTTGCAGAAGCAGAACCACCTGCTAATCCTGTACCTACTACAATAACATCTATATGACGTTTGTTGGCAGGATTTACCAAGTTAATTTTGTTTTTATATTCTGTCCATTTATCTTTTAGTGGACCCTGAGGTACTTTTGAATCTAAAGCCATAGTGTTAAGATTAATGGTTATGATTTAAATGATGATACAATGCGATGATAATAAATCCTAATGGAACTAAAATAGCATACGCTTTTCCTAAAGTGCCTAATTTTTTACGCAATGATGCTGCACCAACAGATTGAAAAGCAGAAGTAAATCCGTGAGCTAAATGTAATCCTAAGAAAACAAATGCAACACAATACGCTGCTACTCTTGCAGGATTAACAAATTTCTCTTGTAATTCATGATAGTATCTTAATTGCCCATCATGTAACCCAGACCAATCTCCTTGTATAAATTTTGTGTTTATTTCTGGAAACCAAAAATCAATAAAGTGTAAAACAATAAATGCTAAAATAGCAACTCCACTCCAAATCATATTTCTACTCATCCAAGTTGAATTTGCTCCTCCATTGTTTTTAGCATAAGAAACATTTCTTGCTTTGTTGTTCTGAATTTCTAGAATAAAACCCATAACAAAATGAAATACAACACCAAAAATTAAAACAGGCTGTAAAGCAAATTGCACAACTGGGTTAGTTCCCATGAAATGAGAAACTTCATTAAATAAGTCTGCACTAAAAACAGACATCATATTTATGGTTAAATGCTGTAAAAGGAAGATCATTAAGAAAAATGCAGAAAGTGCCATTGACACTTTTCTTCCAATTGAAGATTTGAAAAATCCGCTCATTGTATAATTAGTTAAAATTTTGGGTACAAAAATACGGCTTAACAGAGTGTATTACAAAGAATTTACAACGTTTTCGATAGTATTTAGAACAATTTTAAATAACTTATTCTTAAATGGCTTTTTCATCTTATTACTGTGAAAAATTTCTAATACCATATTTACTAAACAACTTTTATTATTCTTTTTTTTGAAAAAACCGACATTAAAAATAGTCTTTTGCTTAATGCGTATATCTATTATAATTAACAAATATAAATTTTAACATTAATATCTTTTTTGATAATCTTATTCTATAAGTTGATGAGCAATTAAGACATTTTTTCATAAAACATTCGTTTAAAAACCATTACCTGGTGGTTCAGGGCTAGCTGCTTGTGCTTTTTTTGGATGTAAAAGCACATAGGTTCCTAAAGCTGTTAAAGCAGCATATTTACTATAGCTCCCAATTTTTTTTAGGGCTTCTTTTCTGGTTATTTTGTTTTCTTTCATCTCTTTATTTTACTAATATTTTTTTAGTGTATTTTGTTTTAGAGTTGGTGATGTATAGTAGGTAAATACCTTTTTTTAGTGTAGGAATTTCTACGTCATACGTATTAGCATCAGCACTATTTGTGTTTAATACTTCTTTCCCTAAAACGCTATAAATACACACTTTTGATTTTGGAAAACCAATAACTCGTAAGTTTCTATTGTTGGTTAAAAAAGCATTTTGGTTGGCAACTTCTATGTTATCTGTTGATAAAACTTGCGATGTTGTATGCAGGTAAAAACGACCTATACCACTTGAGTTTTCTGACAGTATTACTTTATAATTTTCGTTGTTGTTGCTTAAATTGGTAAACGTATTGTTTTCTCTATCTTCTAAATATACTTTTAAATTGTTAGGCAGGTTTTCTACGATTGCCTTAAATACTATTTCTTTTCCTTTACTGGCTTTGATACCTATTGGAATTATCATTTGTTCATAATCTGTATCTGGTAAGCTTTGCGTGGTGTAATCTTGTCCTGTAGAGCCTTCTAACAAATGGGTATAAATATCTAAACTTGCGCCTCCAAAGTTGCCTATATCATACCCTGGGTCTAAGCCTTTTGTAGCAAAATCAAAGTATTTAATATCTGTATCTACAGTTGTGCTTTCTGAAGTAATAGTTAGTGATATGCTTGGGGTTGTGTTTGCTGTTTTACCAAATGTACCTCCTGTTGCTGGTTGTATGGTTCTTTTGTCTTGATTAAAATCAATATTGGTAATGGCTGCTTTGGTCTTAACAAAAAACCCTTGACCTGGTGCTAAACTTGCCTCTGAACTTACCAAAGATTTGTCTACATATTTATTTTGGGAATTGTCCCAAACATAAATAGCAATATTATTAGCATCAAAATTATTGAGGTTGTCTTGTATAAAGTTAGCATTGCTATTTGCATTTACTGGTACAAAAGCTGTAAACGGATTACCAATAGCATTCCATTTAGAGGCAACTACCGTTTTTTGATGATTGCTAGTTTGTAAAGTACCTGTAAAAGTTACAGCCCCATCTGTTGCTCTGGAAAAGGAATAACTTCTACCTAGCTCAAATGTTGTGTTTGGATTGTTTGCTAAAAAATCTGCATCATAATACACCCATTTAGAACCTATATTTTGGGTATCATCATAATAAGCAACTGCATATCTGTTAGGGCTTACTGTTGTATTAACACGAATATTATTATTGGCATTCTCTACAAAATCTTTTATGTTTTGACCTGCAACAGGAGCGGTTACCAAATGCCATTTGTTGGCCAACAAACCTCCTCTTTCATATGTTACATTGCCTGTTGATGTGCCTTTTACAAATAATACTCCACTGTTTGCTCCTGTAGAGGTAATGGTTGTGTTACCTCCGTTTGTGAAGTTACCATTTATGGTTAATGAATTGCCTGAATTTATAGCAAGTGTACCATTATTTTCTAAATTATTAGCTAAACCATCTGTATCTACAGTTACCGTATTTTCTGAGGTTATGGCAACATTATCTGTACCTAAAGGTAAATTATTTGTACTCCAATTACTAGCTGAGTTCCAAGTGGTATTTTCTTTGAAAATTACAGTATTTGCATCATGAAAATTAATACCTAGATTAGAAGATGCATTCACAACATTATCTACTTGGGTTTGAAATACACCAGTAAAAACTGTTTGGTTAAACGTGAAACTAATATTACTAATATCGTTGTTGTTACCATGAGAACTAGCTTTTCCACTAAAAGTTAGAGTTGCTGTTTTTAAATCTGAAGAAACAATAACGCTTTTGGATAAACCACTAATAGAAGGGCTTATAGTCACTTCACTACTTATACCTCCTTGGGTATTGAAAGTTTCACCCGTAAGTGTTACTACAACACTTCCTGAAACTGTACCATCATTGGCAGCAGTTTCCATAAAACCTGTGCCAGAAAAATGTAGGTAACCATTATAAAAAGTGATGCTTTTTCCTGTACCTCCACCTGCTAATTGATGTCCTACTTCTGTGGCATTGTTTCCTGTAAATGCACTATTGTTAAAGGTTATAACTAGGTCTGTTATATTGTTTTCTATACGATGGTTTGTAGCTTTACCAGAAAAAGTTAAGGTTGCAGTTAGCCCATCTGCTGCTACTGTAATTGTTGGTGTTAATCCAGAAGGCATATTCGTAATAGCATAATCTGTATTGTATGTTAAGTTATTGCCTGCATTTGTAAATGTTTCGCCAGAAATAGTAGCAACAATACTGCCTGTCATGCTACCATCATTATCTGTGCTTTCATGAAAGCTACCTGAATAACTTATGCTTTTATCAAAAAAAATGATTCCTTGATTAGAAATAGCGCTAACTGCATTTGTTACATTAGCTGCAGGTGTATTTGTAAAAGCAGCATCTAAAAATGAAAACGAAATGTTATTTATATTTTGAGTGGGTGTATGAGGATTTGCAGACCCAGAAAGGGTTAATGTAGCTTTATCTTTTACTTGTGCTACCATCACTCTATTTGTACCGTCTTTAGAAACTGCAACAAACTTACCATTACCATAGGTTAAGCCTTGCCATGTATTTTGTTCTGAAGACGCTAATTTAGACCAAGAAATACCATCTTGTGAAAACATAGCTCTATTGGTACCATCTTCTGAAAGAGCAACAAATAAACCCCCTCCAAAACTAATGGCTTTCCAATTATTGGGTTCTGTTGCTGTTCTTTCTATCCAAAAAACACCATTATTGGTAGAGGTAAGTACTTTATCTCCTTCTGATGCAATATTAAGGTTACCCCTAACAGCTACAAAGGTGTTATTGCCAAATGCAATTCCGTAATAAGAACCTAATTGTGGTATTGAATTATATGTCCAATTTATAGCATCTGTACTTATTCCAAATTCATCATTACCATCTTTAGCAGCTGCTAATACAAACCTATTATTACCAAATGCAACATCAAATGGTTCTCCAAGAGCTGACCCATTCAAAGCAAAAAGACCAGGTATATAATTCCAAGTTGTACCATTATCTGTAGAATAATTAATGTAAACAAATCCTCCAAGAGTCCCAACAGCTAAAATGGTAGATCCTCCATGAACAACTTTACGAAAAGAAGGAAAACTTCCTCTTCTACCACCATCAGATTGTCTTAAAGTCCAAGTAATACCATCAGTAGAGGTCATAATATTATTTTGTGCTTGTGTTGGGTTATCACCTACTGCAACAAAAACACCATTGCCATAGGTTATACCATACCAAGCAGCAACTTCAGTAACATTAGGTGTGTTTCTTGGCGTCCACGTAATTCCATCAGGAGAAGTCATTACTCTATTTGTTCCAGAAGATGCTACAGCTACAAACAAGCTATTGCCATACGTTATGGCTTGCCATGAGTTGGTTGGTACATTTACCGAAGACCAACTATCTATAATAGGCCCTGTTGTAGTAATATTTGTTGTAAAACCAGCAGGCACATTGCCTAGTGTAACATGAGTATTTGTGAGCGTTGATGCCGTAAAAGAATCGCCTATTAACTCTGCAGTAATGCTACCATTTACAGTACCATCGTTTGTGTTATTTTCTACAAATCCAGGGCCTGAGTAGGTAATGCTTTGCGCAACTACATTTAAGCTTACCAGAGTTAGAACAATGATAAATAGGTGTGTTTTTTGTTTTAAAAAACATAAACAGTTATACATTTTTAAAAACAAAAATTGGTTGTTTGTAAAATAGGTTCTTTTCATTTTTCTTAGATTTTTATAGCTTAATTAAAATTTAGATGTTTTTTATGTTTTTAAGCGTTTGTATTTTTTGTTGAATTTTTTGATTTGTTTGCCAAATATGATGCAACTTTTTAATCATTTTTAATAAATAAAAAACACACAAAAGGGTAAGAGATATGAGAAAGTAAACAGATAAAAATTGAGTAATTGTAATAATTGTAATTAAAGCAAGCACCAAACTAATAGCTACAATTATTTTAATAACCATTTGAGCACGTATGCTATTTTCATCTAAAGTACTTTGTAATGATTTTAAGTGTATTCTATGTTCTGTCAAAACGAAAAACTTTTGACAATACTACTTATAATAAGGGTTTTAGAACCTAACCTTTAGTATAGGATTAGAAAATTTGAGTAAAAAAAAGCTTTTTTTATTTTTTAGAGTACATAAGTTTAGAACTAATTTCTGTTCTTCGATTAATATCTAACTTACTATATAAATTATTGGTGTGGAATTTTACAGTACTAACAGAAACAAATAATTTATGTGCTATTTGTTGATTGTTTAAACCTTTTGTTATTTGAACTAAAACATCTGTTTCTCTTTCAGTAAGGTCGTGTTTTTTGGAAAGCTCTTCAATTTTTAATGCAATTTCTTCTTGAGAATTTTCTATCCTTTTTGTTTTTATTTTAGTTAATTCTTGCACAGTTTCTTGCAATTGCTGTTGCATTTTAGCAATGATATGTTCTTGTTTTATTCTGTTTCTTTTTGATCTTTTAAACAAGGCATAAATTATTAATAAAAGACCTAAAATTGTAATCATAAAAAAGATTTTATTTTGAAAAATTCTTTTTTTCTCTTCTTTTATGCGTTCTTCATATTGCAATAAACTTTCGGTATTACTTATTTGATCTGTTTTTAACTTTTTTAACTGTGTAGATCTTATTTTTTCTATAGAATCTGCATATTGCAATTGTAATTGTACATTATTGTTACGTTTAGCAATGTTTAATTCATTTTCATAATAAGTAATAATATGGTTTTCATCATAACTAAAAGCTCTAATGAGTTTATTGTAATAACGAGCGCTGTCTATATCATCTTTTTTTAAATAATAATTTGTATATAAGGAATTCTTATGATAATTATAATAACTGTCTAACAAATAATTATTAGGAATCTTATCTATATATACTTTAGCACTATCATATTGATTTAAATCTCTATAATTTAAAGCAATAATGCCCAAGAAATACACATAAGCATCTAAAGACTTTTTGAACTCAGGTAACTTCTTTTTTATAATTCTGTTAGACTCTTCATATTTACCTTCAGAAAATTCAATAAGCCCATCATAAGAACATGTAATTGCACCTATTTCATCTCCAAATTCTTTATGAATTGCAATAGCTTTATTGTAATTTTCAATGGCTTTATCATACAAACCTACATCAATATATTCATCGCCTAAAGTTCTGTAAACATTAGTTGTATAATGTTTATATCCATATTTTTCAGCTAAATCTATTACTTTGTTAAAGTGATGCATTACACTATCGTATTTACTTAAATAACGATAGGCGCACCCTTTTATAAAATGCGATTCTATAGTATAAAGAGGTAAGTCTTTTTTAAGAATTTTTTGTTGTAAAGAATCTAATATTTTAAAAATTTTTCTGGGTTCATCTTCGCCAACACCTATTAATGAATCCATTTTTACTAATAGATTCTTTTCATAGTAAATTCTTTCTTTTTGACCAAAGGATAAGTAAGAATAGAGTATAATAATATATAATATTTTATACCTTAAATGTTTCAATATAAATTTATTTTTTATAATCAGAACCCACCAAACACTTATTGTTTTTCCATTTTCCTTTTAAAGAATTAACAGAAATTACCTTGCCTTCACAAGATAAGAAATTTCCTTTTTTATCTTTTTTAATGATTTTCATTTTTCCTTGATGAATGGCATTAATTACTCTAAATATCAATCCTTTTTTAGAAATAGCACTACCTTTTCTTGTTAATTCTAAACCTTTTTCATTATTCCACAAATCCATGGTTGATGAAATTTCATCTGGCACAACACCATCTTCTAACTTTCTTTTTTTAAAGGTTTGGTAATTTTCTTTTTCGTGAGCTTTCCCCAAAGAACGTGCTGCTGTTTTACCAATTTCTTGTCGTAAACGAGCCATCCAATAGGCATGCCTAAAAGCATCTACTTGACCTCCATTTCCATCTCCATCTAATAAATTTGTTTTTTTTATAGAATCTGCAACCCTATTTGTTTCATTAGAAATTTCTAAAGATTTTTTAGCTTTAAAAGGATGTAATAATACCCAAGTTTTTTTAGGCCCAGAAAGCTTAAAAAAATCATCTAAGTTAGATTGTGAAAATATTTGAGTTGATAAAAAAAGTAATAAGAATACTATTTTTCTCATCTATTTAATTTCAAAACTAGAAGAAGCATCACCAATTTTCACTATATATTTACCTTTTGGTAAATAATACTCACCATTTTGAGCTTTACTAATTTTACTTTTAGAATTTGCTTTTTGATAATTTTTTAATCCTTTTTTAGAGAATGATAAATTAAAGATCGCTTCATTATATCCTTTATCTGCTTTTACAGAAATTGAATTTACAAGTGTTTCTCCTTGATAGATATCTAAAGAAATTGTATTAGCTGTTTCTGTATAAAAAGGAATAGTTAATTCTGGTTTATAAGCATCACTCCAACTAGTTCTTGAGCTTCCCCAATTACCTCTTTTTCTAACATCATCTATACTAAAAACATGTTCTTTTTTTGCTAATATTTCATCAGTTAATAACTGTAAATTTGAAATGTCAGCAATATATAAACTACGACCATGTGTACCTACTACCAAGTGCTTAGCTTTTGGCTGTATTACTAAATCATGCACTGCAACATTTGGTAAATTTTTGTCAAAAACTTGCCAAGAATCACCTTGATTTAAAGAAACATACAATCCATTATCTGTACCTAAATACAATATATTTTCGTTTACAGGATCTTCCTTAATTACGTTAACTGAAGATGTTGGAATTGATTCTCCTATGTTTTTCCAAGTCTGTCCATAATCATTAGACATATACACATAAGGTGTAAAATCATCAAATCTATACCCATTTAAAGTTACATAAACTCTTTCTTTTTTATGTGATGAAGCTACAACTCTAGAAACCCATAAATTTTGTGGTAAGTTGTTAGAAATACGTGTCCAACTTCCACCACCATTTTTAGTAAGGTTGATGTATCCATCATCTGAACCAACATATAATAATCCAAATTGAAAAGGGCTTTCACTTATTGAAGTTAATGTACCATAAGCTACATTCCCTTTTTTACCTCCAGTAGTTAAATCTTCTGAAATAGTTTCCCAATCATCTCCTTGATTTAAAGATCTGTGCAATTTATTACCTCCTAAATATAAAATGTCTTGATTGTGCTTAGACAATAAAATTGGAGTTTGCCAATTAAAACGATATGGATTTTCACCTAAAGTATGTTTAGGCTGAATATATTTATTTCTACCTTCTCTATCTACTCTAAAATAATTTCCAAATTGGTATCCTGTATAAACAATATTTGGGTTTCTATCATCTACTTGCACTTGCATTCCATCACCTCCCATAATAGATTCATATGGATTTTGACCTGATGCTTGCCATCTTTTATTTACTCTTGCATTATGGTCTGCAACCCAAACACCATTATCTTGTAGACCTCCATAAACCTTGTAAGATCTTTGGTTATCTGCATACACTGAGTAAAACTGACCCACAGCAGGATTGTTTAATTTAATCCAACTTTCTCCATCATCATAAGAAAGATTTAAACCACCATCATTACCATTTAATAAATGTCCTTTTTTATTAGGATTAACCCATAAAGCTTGATGATCTGAATGTACATTTTCTCTACTTATAGAAGTAAAAGATTTTCCACCATCTTTAGATTTTAGAATAGGTACACCTAAAACATAAATAGCGTTTACATCTTGTGGATCTACTCTAACTTCTCCAAAATAATATCCATAAGAATAATATAAACCATCTATATAACCTTCATGTGTTCTTTTCCAAGATTTACCACCATTTGTAGTTTTAAAAACTTCTGCACCAATAACAGGTGTATCAAATAATAAAGAGTTTGCGTCTTCTAAATATTTAGCTAAATCAATAGGCTTTACAGAACCTACTCTTACCATTTGTTTTACATTTTCTGCTCTATATTTTTCTTGAAAACCATTTGTTTTTAAATACGCGTTTAACTCTTTGTCAGATAATTTTAAAAAGTCTTCATTAGACATTGTTTTAAAATCTTCTTTTGTTAATCCATTAGAACTTTTGCTTTTTTTATCACTAGGTCTTCTAAACTGGCTATCATGCAAAGCATAAACTGTATTTTCATCATAAACAGCTAAACCTATTCTACCAACTCCATCACCTTCAGGAAAACCATTTTTCTCAGAAATTTTTGTCCAAGTATTTCCTGCATCTGTACTTTTATAAATAGCAGAGTGTTTTCCAGAACCATCAAAATTCCACGCTTTACGTTCACGTTGCCAAGAAGCAGCATACATAATATTGAAATTTTGTGGAGCAGCCTCTACATCTATAATACCTGTATCACTATTTATAAATAAGGTTTTGCTCCATGTTTTTCCTCCATCAGTAGTTTTAAAAATACCTCTTTCTTTATTTGGAGAATATAAATGCCCAATAACACCTATAATAACCTCATCACTATTTTTTGGGTTAATTAAAATTCTACTTACATGATGAGAATCTGGTAATCCCATATTTTGCCATGTTTTTCCTTGATCTGTAGATTTTAAAATTCCAATTCCTGCATAAGAAGATCGTGAAGAGTTTTTCTCTCCTGTTCCTACCCAAATCGTTCCAGATTTCCAGTCAATAGCAATGTCACCAACATTTTGTGTTGGTGAATTATCTAAAACTGGTGTAAAAGTTGTTCCGTTATTATTGGTATACCATAAACCTCCAGATGCATAACCCACGTAAAATTCTGTAGGATTATTTGGATTTACATCCACATCTGCAACACGTCCACTCATTATAGTAGGACCAATATTGTTGAAATTGATGTTTTTTACGATTGATTTTTTATGAAGTTGCTCTTTCTGAATTAATGATTCTTGAACTTCTTTGGCTTCTGTAATATTCTGTGCTACAATATTTAATGATAATAATGCACACAAAGTAAAAACTATATTTCTCATAAAAATGGTGGTTTGTTGATGTATTGTTGTAAACAACATTTAAATTATTTTACTAAAATATTAGTTTTTGAATACATCTTTTAGCAATTATTGTTAATTTTTCTTAAATTGGACTCAATTAATCAATTAAATTTTTAAAAATGGGACTTTTATACACAATTATTATTGGAGCAATTTGTGGTTATATTGCAGATGTTTTAATGAGAGATAATGGCTTTGGGCTAATTGTAAATATTATTATTGGTATTGCAGGTAGTTTTGTAGGTAAGTGGTTGTATGGAGAATTAGGTATTCATGTTAATGTTGGTATTGCTTGGCTAGAAGACATTATTGTTGGAGCTACTGGAGCTATTGTAATTTTATTTTTAGTTGGTGTGCTTAGAGGCACTAGACGTAGAAGAAGATAAAACAAATAAATTCAACTATATTTTTAAAAGATGCTTAAAAGGCATCTTTTTTTATTTTCTGTATATTTTTCTTTTAAGAGAAAGAATCAAACTACATTTGCAACTACTTAGAAGAGACATATATTTAGTTTGTTTCTTAATAAAACAATACTATGTCATTTGAATCTTTAGGATTATCAAAAGCTTTATTGAAAGCTATACAAGAAAAAGGTTACACTACTCCATCACCTATACAAGAAAAAGCAATTCCTCATATATTAGAGGGTAAAGATGTGTTAGCTTCTGCACAAACAGGAACAGGAAAAACAGCGGGTTTTACTTTGCCAATATTACAGTTTTTATCTGAAACAAAACACCCAAAATATAGGCCTTTACGTGCTTTAGTACTTACACCTACAAGAGAATTAGCTGCACAAGTTTATGATAATGTTAGAGAGTATAGCAAATATGTAAATATAAAATCTGCTGTAGTTTTTGGTGGTGTAAAACCTGCATCTCAAATAGCAACACTTAAAAAAGGTGTTGATATTTTAGTAGCCACACCTGGAAGATTATTAGATCTACATGATAGAAAAGCAGTCTCTTTTAAGAGAATTGATGTTTTAATATTAGATGAAGCAGACCGAATGTTAGACATGGGATTTGCAAGAGATTTGAATAAACTTATCAGCTTTATGCCTGCTAAACGTCAAAATTTATTGTTTTCAGCAACGTTTTCTAAAGAAATTAAAAAATTAGCTGAAGGAATTTTAAGAAATCCTGTGGAAGTTGAAACTGCTCCAAAAAACTCTACTGCAAAAAAAGTTTCTCATCAAGTTTATAAAATTGATAAAAAAAGAAAAACTGAATTTACCATAGAGCTTATTAAAGAAAATAATTGGAGTCAAGTTCTAATTTTTACAAGAACCAAACATGGAGCAAATAGACTAACAGAAAAATTAGTAAAGTCTAAAATTTCGGCAGCTGCTATTCATGGAAATAAAAGTCAAGGAGCAAGAACAAAAGCTTTAAAAAACTTTAAAGAAAATTCTATAAAAGTTTTAGTGGCAACAGATATTGCAGCTCGTGGTTTAGACATCCCTTTATTGCCTCATGTTATCAATTACGAATTACCAAATGTACCAGAAGATTATGTACATAGAATTGGTAGAACAGGTAGAGCAGGTGCAGAAGGCGAGGCTATTTCTTTTGTTTGTAGTGAAGAAACAGAATACCAAAAAGAAATAGAAAAACTTTTAGGAGAAAAACTAAAAAGCTCTGTTGTAGAAGGCTATGAACCAACAGATACAGCTGCACCAAAAAGAGCAGCTACCCAAAGTAAAGGTTCTTTTGGTAAAAAGAAAAAAGGATCTAATACAACTTCATCAGAAAAGAAAAAACCTAGAAAAAAACCTCATTTTAAAGGTAATAAACCATCCAATTCTTTAGGAAGAAAAAGACCTAATAAATCGTCTAAAAAACGTTTTTAAGTTGATTTTTTCTTGGTGTTTTTTATTGTTACATTTGTGTCTCAAACAAAATTTAACATGAAATACCATTCTATAAACTCAGCATTATTTATTAAAAATCGTAAAAACTTTATGGCTCAAATGAAGCCAAAAAGTATGGCTGTTTTTAATGCTAATGACATTTATCCTATTGGAGCAGATAGCACAATGCCTTTCGAACAAAATAGAGATTTATTTTATTTAAGTGGGGTAGATCAAGAAGAAAGTGTTTTAATCCTTTTTCCTGATTGTCCAAATTCTGAGCTAAGAGAAGTGTTATTTGTTAGAGAAACCAATGAGCATATTGCTGTTTGGGAAGGTGAAAAATTAACCAAAGAAGCTGCCACAAAAACAAGTGGTGTACAAACTGTTTATTGGCTTCAAGATTTACATAAAATTTTGTTTGAAATGAGCTCTTATGCAGAGACTTTTTATATAAACACCAATGAACATTATAGAGCTGCAGTTGAAACTGAAACACGTGAAGATAGATTTAACAAATGGTTATTGGCTAAATATCCTGCACATGCTGTAGCTAAAAGTAACCCTATTTTACAACGCTTACGTTCTGTAAAAGACAATATTGAATTAGACTTAATGCAGCATGCCTGTAATATTACTGAAAAAGGGTTTAGAAGAATTTTAGGTTTTGTTAAACCAGGTGTTTGGGAATATGAAATTGAAGCTGAATTATTACATGAATTTGTTAGAAATAGATCTAAAGGTTTTGCATATACTCCAATAATTGCAAGTGGTAACAATGCAAATGTATTGCATTATATAGAAAACAACCAACAATGTAAAGATGGTGACTTAATTTTATTTGATATTGCTGCAGAATATGCCAATTACAAAAGTGATTTATCTAGAACAATCCCTGTAAATGGTCGTTTTACAGAAAGACAAAAAGCAGTTTACAATGCAGTAAATCACGTAAAAAAAGAAGCAACAAAATTATTAGTGCCTGGTACTATTTGGAAAGATTATCATGTAGAGGTTGGTAAAATAATGACATCTGAATTATTAAAACTTGGATTAATAGACAAAGCAGATGTGCAAAATGAAGACCCAAAATGGCCTGCATATAAAAAATACTTTATGCATGGTACCTCACATCATATTGGTTTAGATACACATGATTATGGTTTATTGCATGAGCCTATGCAAGCAAATATGGTTTTTACAGTTGAACCTGGAATTTATATTCCTGAAGAAGGTTTTGGTATTAGACTAGAAGATGATGTAGTTGTGCAAGATAAAGGAGAGCCTTTTAACTTAATGGGTAATATACCTATTGAAGCTGATGAAATTGAAGATTTGATGAACAAATAAAGATTAAAAATCGAAGTTACTTTAAAGCTTTAGGCTAAAGAGTTTATAAAACCTATTGTTTGAGTATTAAACGTTTCTGGTTGTTCTACATTTACAACATGCCCACATTTATCTATGACATATAAAGATGCTTTTTTGTGCATTTTTACAATGTTTTTTATCGAAGGTAAAAACAAATGATCTTCTGCACCCATAATATATAATGTAGGTATTTTTATATCTTTTGCTCTAAAGAAGCGTAATAATGGATTTATTTCAGAAGTTAATTTAAACCATCTTAAAAACTCTTTTTGATATAATTTCTTAGCTTCATTTACGAACAATGATCTAGATTTCTTATGGTTTTTTCTTGGCATTATTATAAATGCAAAAAACTTATACAATAACATATAAGGAACTACAGATTTAAAAATAACACCCAACCTCATTAATATTTGAGAACGAACATTTAGTTTTATAATAGCACCACCCATAATCATGCTTTGTACTAATTCTGGCTTTTTTTCTGCTAAATTTCTAATTAAAATGGTACCTAAAGAAATTCCTATGAAGTGTGATTTTTCAATATTTAAATGATCTATTACCTCAACAATATCATTAGTAATAGAATCAAAAGTGTATTTTGGATTAAATGTATCTTTTAATTTAGGCTTACTATTTCCATGACCTCGTAAATCTAAAATTAAAACATTAAAATGTTTTTTAAAATCACGGATTTGCTTAAACCAAATAGAACTACTACCTCCTGCACCATGAACAAATGTTACCCATTCTTTAGAGGTATTGTGTAAATATGTATAATAGTTTAGCATGTGTTTTAAAAACTCCAAAAATACTGTTTTTATTTTTGAAGCTTATTAAAGATATATTAATTTATAGTAATGAAAAAAAGACGAGTTTTCACTCGCCTTTCCTCTCTCAATCAACCACGATTTACTATTCTTTTCGACGTCATTCTACCACTAACGTATATTGTGGTTTTTCGTTTATAGGAAAGAAATAAATTTACTTTCCTTAAGTTAGGTCTAATTCTTTAGACGTTTAATTTGTGTTATTCTTACAAGACTATTTACGTATAAATCATTAATATGGTTTTTTTAAAAACCTATATTTTTATTTTCTCCAAAAAAACTGTTTTAATATTCTACTGAGTTTGTTAGAAATTATTAAATTATTTGATACTAAAATTCCAATAGTTTCTTTTTAGTTATCTTTAACATGCTGATTCTGTAAAAAATAATCTTATTTTATTGAATGAAATCTAATAATTCAATCGCTTTAGAAATCTTTAAAAACATATCTCTTTCTAAAAAAGAGATTGATTTTATTGATAGCAAATTTGAAAAAATTAGTTTAACTAAAGGAGATGTTTTATTAAGTTCAGATACTCATGTAACCAATCAATATTATGTTTTTAGTGGCTGCTTACGTTCTTTCTTTGTAAATAGTTTAGGCAAAGATCACACAACACAATTTGCAGTAAAAGACTGGTGGATTAGCGATTATATTTCTTTTTTTACAGAAGAAAAATCGGTAATGACTATTGAGTGTCTGCAAGATGCTGAAATTTATAGGCTTTCTAGAAAAGACATGAATAGTTTATGTGAAGAGATTCCTAAAATAGAAACTTTTTTTAGAAATAAAATGGAAAAAGCATTTGCAAGTTTTCAAAAAAGAATTCTTGAATATTTATCACTTACTGCAAAAGAAAGGTATATAAAATTCATAACTACCTATCCAGAAATAGAACAGTGTGTTAAAAACTATCATATAGCTTCTTATTTGGGTATTACTACTGAAAGTTTAAGTAGAATAAGAAAGATCATTATTTAGTTTTATTAACATACATCAATTTTTTTGAGAAAAATATGTATTATTTTTGGTCAAAATATATTCCCCAACTCTATTATATAGATTTAGTAAACAAGCACAAGTAGTATTCATTATTATTTGTGCTTTTTTATGCTACGTTGTTTCTAAATTTTTATGATTTACCAATAAATTTGTGATTATAAATACAATAACTGAGGGTAATACCCATCCTAAACTGTAGTTTGCTAAAGGAATTATATTTTTGATGCCTGTTAAGCTCTCTCTTGGTATAATAAACCCTAAAAAATCTGGAATACTAAACACAAAAGTTACCAAAACTACAGCCCTAAAAACCAATTTAGTTGCATACTTATTAGGCACAATGTTTAATAAAATTAAGACAATTGTTATTGGGTACAAAAACATTAATGAAGGTACTGCTAAAGTGATGATAAAATCTACTTGATAACTACCAACTACAATACCAATAATACAAGCAATGACTGCTGTAATTATGTATGCTTTTTGTGAGTCTTTACAAATACCTTTTATATAGTCTGCTGTACCAGTTACAATACCAACTGCAGTTGTAAAACAAGCTAAAGCCACTAAAACACTTAAAAAAGTAGTACCTAAAGTACCTAATGTTTGAGTACTTAACTCTGTTAAAATTGCTGTTCTAGAAGCATTTTCTGCAAAAGTTGATGACAATAAAGAGCCACTTAAAATTAATCCACCATAAATTAATAACAAACCAGTACCAGCAATTAAACCTGCTTTTCTAATTAAGTTTCTTCTAGCATCAAAAGTTTGATGACTACTATAATTTAAAGAAATAATAATTACTGCACCCACAACAACACCTCCAATAGCATCAAAAGTTTGATAGCCTTCTAAAATACCATCTACAAAAGGTGTAGTAAAAGAAGTTGCTTTTATAGTTTCTGGAGCTATAAAAATAGCAACTGCAATTATTACCAATAAAATAAGTACAATTATTGGTGTTAAAAACTTACCAATTAACCCAATAATTCTAGATCTATTTATCGCAAAAATAAATACAAAAACAAAGTAAATAATACTGGTTAATAAAGGTGTTGAATCAAAAAAAGGTTGTACAGTCATCTCATGAGTAACTGCTGCTGTTCTAGGTGAAGGTATAGCTATTGCAATGATATAGATGAGAAAACAATAAATAGTACTAAAAACTGGTGATACTTTTTTACCAAAATCATATAAAGTTCCTTGCAATTTGGCATGTGCAAAAATGGCAAGAATAGGTATTGTAACAGCTGTAAGCACAAAACCAAAAACAACAATCCACCAATCTACACCAGATTTAACGCCTAATGTTGGTGGTAATATTAAATTTCCTGCTCCAAAAAAAAGTGAAAAGAGTGCAAAACCTGCAATCCAAATTTCTTTTGTTTTGTTCATCTTTTGGTTGATTTTTATTCTTGAAATATACATATTTTTGTGTGATGCAAAAATCTATCTCTTTTAAAAACGCTAACATTTCTTTTTCTGATGTTGGCAAAGGACCAACTGTTGTTTTGATTCATGGTTTTTTAGAAAATGCTACTATGTGGAATGATATTACACCACATTTAACTTCAAAAAACAGAGTAATAACTATTGATTTGTTAGGTCATGGAAAATCAGATTGTTTAGGCTATTTGCATTCTATGGAACTTTTTGCAGAATCCATTGACGTTATTTTAAAACATTTGAGAATTAGAAAATGTACTTTAATTGGGCACTCTTTAGGTGGTTATGTTGCTTTGGCTTTTGCAGAGAAACATCCACAAAAAGTAAAGGGTTTGTGTTTACTAAACTCTACCTCTAATGAAGACTCAATAGAGCGAAAAGAATTAAGAGCTAGAGCTAATAAAATGGTGCAAACCAATTTTACAAATATGGTAAGAATGTCTTTTGTAAATTTATTTGGCCCAACAAGTAAAGAACGCTATAAGAATGAAATAAACTTAGCATTACAAGAAGCTTTACAAACTCCAATTCAAGGTTATTTAGCAGCTAATGAAGGCATGAGAATTAGACCCAACAGAAATCATGTTCTGGCAAATAACACCTTTAAAAAATTACTTGTTATTGGTGAAAAAGACCCTGTTTTAGATTATAAAACTTCTTTAGCTGAAGCTAAAAAAACAAACACAGAGCTTGTTATTTTTAAAAACGGTCATATGAGTCATATAGAAAATAAAGAAGAACTTCTACAGGTTTTAAAAGGTTTTATACTTGACTTTTTAAATTTAAAATACGTTAAACAAACCCTCTAAATCAATTCTTCAAAGAATTCCAACCCTGAGCTTTCAGTTCAATTTCTTGGTTGGCCCTCGTAATTAATTGTAACCCTTGGTTTTCTTCAGTAATATGCCCAATAATCGAAAAGTTAGGATTGCCTTTTATCTTGTCAAAATCAGAAATTGGCACAGTAAATAACAACTCATAATCTTCACCTCCACTTAAAGCAACCATTGTTGAATCTAATTCAAATTCTTCACAAGTAGAGATCACTTGTGGGTCTAAAGGCAATTTGTCTTCGTAAATTTTGCAACCGACTTTACTTTGCGTACAAATATGAAATAGCTCTGAAGAAACTCCATCAGAAATATCAATCATACTTGTAGGTTTTACTTCAAGTTCTTTTAATAAACCAGAAATATCTTTACGTGCTTCAGGTTTTAATTGACGTTCAATTAAATACGTGTATGCGTCTAAATCTGGTTGATTATTTGGGTCTACTTGAAACACTTGCTTTTCTCTTTCTAAGACTTGCAAACCTAAATAGGCTGCACCTAAATCTCCAGTAACTACAATTAAATCTGTTGGTTTTGCTCCATTTCTATAAATAATATCATCAGCATTTGCTTTACCAATAGCAGTAACAGAAATTAAAATTCCTTTGGTAGATGAAGTTGTATCACCACCAACTAAATCAACTTTATAGGTATCACAGGCTAATTGAATGCCTGCATACAACTCCTCAATCGCTTCTAATGGAAATCTATTAGAGACTGCAATAGAAACTGTAATTTGTTCTGCTGTACCATTCATGGCATACACATCAGATAAATTAACCATAACAGCTTTGTATCCTAAATGCTTTAAAGGCATATAACTTAAATCAAAATGTACACCTTCTATTAACAAATCTGTTGTTACTAAAGTTTGTTTTTCTGAGGCATCTAAAACTGCTGCATCATCACCAACTGCTTTTATGGTTGATGAATTTTCAACTTTAAAATATTTTGTAATATGATTAATTAAGCCAAATTCTCCTAATTCAGCCAATGAAGTTCTATTTTGGTTTTTATCTTCTAACATGTTGCAAAGATAAGTAGTTGTATATTGATAGCAATAAAATTAATACTTCTTAGTTTTAACAATACCATAAAACAATAATCAGTAATTTAGTAGCAGAAATTTATCTTATGAAACTTAAATCAATTTTACTTTTATTCGCAATTTTTATACTTCACTTTTCTTGTTCTAAAGACGAAGTTAATTTAGATATAGATAATGATGGTATAGAAAATACAGTAGATAACTGCCCAAATACTGCAAACGCTAATCAATCTGATATAGATGGAGATGGTATTGGAGACACTTGTGATAATTTTAACGATTCTGATAATGATGGTGTAGAAGATTTTGAAGACAATTGTCCTAATACTGCAAACCCAAACCAAGAAGATAGAGATGGTGATGGAGTTGGAGATGTTTGTGATACTACAGTTTCGAATAAAGTACCTTGTACAAATGGTTTTGCTGGTATATATCCATGTAAAGATTACGATCTTCTATTGCATTTACCTATGTCAACTTTTGGTTCTCAAGAAGCAAATGATTCTTGGGGCTGGACAGATGTAACCACCAATAAAGAATACGCAATTATGGGTGTATTAGATGGTACTGTTTTTGTTGATATTTCTGATACAGAAAACCCAATTTACTTGGGTAAATTACCAACAAGAACTGTAAATAGTGCTTGGAGAGATGTAAAGGTTTATGAAAATCATGCTTTTATTGTAAGTGAAGCTTCAAATCATGGTATGCAGGTTTTCGATTTAACAAGATTAAGAAATGTAGCAAACCCTCCAGAAACGTTTACATCTGATATTGATTTTACAGATTTTGGAAATGCTCATAACATCGTTATTAATGAAGATTCTGGCTTTGCCTATGCTGTTGGAACAAATCAATTTGGAGGTGGACCATTTTTTATAAATATTCAAAATCCAAAAAATCCAGTTGCAGCAGGTGGTTTTTCTTCTGGTGGATATTCTCATGATGCACAAGTAGTAACTTATAATGGCCCTGATACAGATTACACAGGTCAAGAAATTTTAATTGGCAGTAATGGTGAAAGAAATGGTGCTAATGAAGTGGTGATTACAAACGTAACAGACAAAAATTCAGTAACAAGAATTGCTAAAATAGATTATTCAAATGATGGTTACACACACCAAGGATGGTTTACAGAAGACCAGCGTTATTTTATTGTTGGTGATGAGTTAGACGAATTAGAAGGTGATGTAAATACCACTAGAATATTGATTTTTGATTTGTTAGATCTAGACAACCCTGTATTGTTATCTGAATATTTTGGACCAACAGAAGCTATAGATCATAATGGTTATGTAAAAGGTAATACTTTCTTTTTAGCAAACTATAGAGCAGGAGTTAGAATGCATGATATTTCTAATATTGCAGCAGGTACTATGACAGAAACTGGGTATTTTGATACTTACCCAAATGATGATAGCACTGCCTTTAATGGAGTTTGGAATGTGTACCCTTTCTTTGATAGTGGTAAAATTTTAGTAAGTGATATAGAAAAAGGAATGTTTATCCTTCAGAAAAAATAAACCGTATTTTGAACAAATTTTTCTATTACATCTCTATTTGTATTATTTGTTTTTCTTGTACTAAACAAAGCATAAATTTTGGAGGAAATACTCAATCTTTAACAATTGATGTAATAAAAACACTTGGAGGCACTAAAAACGATGCTTTTTCTTCTATAAAAAAAACTACTGATGGTGGCTATATAGCAGTTGGCTATGCCCAAAGTTCAGATTTTGATATTAGCAATAAAAATAATGATAGTTATGACTATTGGGTAGTTAAATTTGATGCTGCAAATACTGTAGAATGGAGTAAAACTTTTGGAGGTTCTGATGATGATAGAGCAAGAGATATTTTACAACTTTCAGATGGCTCTTTCTTAGTAACTGGTTTTAGTAGAAGTAATGATTTAGATGTAACTGTTAATAGTGGAAATTACGATTTTTGGGTTGTTAAAATTAATATTGATGGAACCTTAGTTTGGGAGAAAAGTTTTGGTTTTTCTGGTGCAGATCAATCATACATTATAAAACAAACAAGTGATGGAAATTTTCTTTTAGGAGGCTCTTTAGACGTTACTGCTTCTGGTGGCCAAGGTAATTCAAAAACTAGTAAACGTCATGCAGGAGGTGATTATTGGCTACTTAAAATAGACGCAAACGGAAATAAACTTTGGTCTAGATATTATGGAGGTCAGTTTACAGATACACTTTTAGATATTTCTGAAACTGAAAATGGAAATTATATACTAACTGGGTATAGTGATAGTAGTGATACAGATATTTCAAACAACTTAGGTGAATACGATTTTTGGATTGTAAAAGTAAATAACACTGGAGATTTAATCTGGGAGAGAAATTTTGGAGGATCACAAATAGATGAAGCTTTTTCGATTACTAAAACAACAGACAATCATTTTTTAATTGCTGGTAATACAAGAAGTGCTGATAAAGATGTAACTCTAAATAACGGTTCATCAGACATTTGGGTTATTAAAATTAACTCAGATGGAACATTAATTTGGGAACGTAATTTTGGAGGAACATCATTTGATAATGCTAATAAAATCATTTCTGCAGAAAGAGGAGGGTTTTATGTTGTTGGTAGTTCTAGAAGTTCAGACATAGATGCAGCATCTAACTTTGGAAACAAAGATGTTTGGATTTTAAAAATAGATGCTACAGGAAATTTACAGTGGCAAAAAAATATTGGTGGTAGTAATTTAGATGAAGCTAACTCAGTAATAGAATTACAAAATGGTTCATTAATTGTTTCAGGAGAATCTTGGAGTTCTGATAATGATATCCAAGAAAACAAAGGCTTTTCTGATGGTTTAATAGTAGTTTTAAAATAATACAGTGAAAAAAATAATTTGGTTTTTTGTCATCATCGCATTTACTTCATGTAAAGACGATACAGATTGTTGTGTAAACCTAGAACCTGTAAATGTTACTCTAAAATTTACGCATAATTGGGATGGAACTCCTGTAACAGCATCAAATTTTAATTCATTTAATTATGTTACAGAGAATGGAGAATCTGTGAGCATAGAAAGATTAAGATATGTAGTTTCTAATGTTAATTTAGGTGGCGAATCTAAACCTTATCAGCTTGTTGATTTAGGAATTAATTCAGGTTTTGAAATCATCTTTAACAATGTTGCTCAGGGTGTAAATAATTTAAATTTCACATTCGGATTTTCAGATGCAGATAACATAGATGGTGTTTATCAAGATTTAAATACAGTTTCATTTAATGTTCCTGGCATGTTAGGTGGTGGTTATCATTACATGCAATTTGATGGTAAATACAAAGACACTAACAATCTAGATGCGAATTTTAATTATCATGCAATTAGAGCTGTTAATAGATCTGACCCAAATAATTTGATTTTTGAAGACACTTCGTTTTTGGTAAATTTAGGCAATATTGATATTACAAATAATGCCACAATTGAAATAAAGATGAATATTGCAGAGTGGTTTAAAAATCCAAATACTTGGGATTTAAACCAACTAAACACTGTTTTAATGCCAAATTTTGAAGCTCAAAAATTAATAAGTGCTAATGGAAAATCTGTTTTTACTTTAGGTGATGTTTTACAATAGAATATGAGGAAAATAGGGCTGTATATAATTTTCATTTTTTGTCTGATGAGCTGTTCCTCTTCAGAAGAAGAGTATATACCTGTTCCTTATCAGCTAGAAATACCTCAACTTTTTAAAGAAAAATTAATAGCTCCTGCAATACCAAATAATAATCCATTAACACAAGAAGGGGTTGCTTTAGGTAAAAAACTTTTTTTTGATAAAAAACTTTCTGGTGATGGTTCACAATCTTGCGCAAGCTGTCATCATCCACAAAAAGCATTTACAGATAATTTACAATTTAGTGTTGGAATTGATGGTAAACAAGGAAGCAGAAATTCAATGCCTTTATTTAATTTAGCTTGGAATTTTGATGAAAAATTTGCTTGGGATGGAAAAGATTTTACGCTAGAAAATCAAGCTTTAGAACCTGTTGCAAACCCCATAGAATTGCATGCAAATTGGACAAAAGTTGCAGAGCGTTTAAAAAACGATGCAGAATACCCTACTTTATTTAGTCAAGCTTTTGGTACCACAAAAATCGATTCTACATTAATCACAAAAGCTTTAGCACAGTTTGAAAGAACTTTAATTTCTGGAAATTCAAAATTCGATAAATTTTTACTTGGTGAAGTTGCTCTAACTCCAGAAGAACAAAATGGATTTGACGTATTTATGGATGAAGCTAAAGGCGATTGTTTTCATTGTCATGGAAGTAATAACAATCCTCTATGGACAGACAATCAATTTCATAACAATGGTTTAGATCGTTCTTTCTCAGATTTAGGTTTGGGTGCAGTAACTGGAGATCCTGCAGATCATGGAAAGTTTAAATCGCCCTCATTAAGAAATCTAAAATTTACAGCACCTTATATGCATGATGGACGATTTGCAACATTAGAAGAAGTCATTAATCACTATTCAGAAGGATTACAAGCTTCACCAACCATAGATCCTTTAATGAAAAAAGTAAATCAAGGAGGGGTAAACTTAACTCCAAAAGATAAAGCTGACCTAAAAGCCTTTCTACTAACACTTTCTGATGAAGAGTTTATCAACAATCCAGACTTCAAAGAATAATCAATAAAACCAATGGTTTTATTGGTCTTGTTAATACCAATTTAACTTTTTTGTTGAAGTTATATCGTATATTTGCAGACAATTTAGATTTAATCTATGTAAATATTATGATAAAGGTATCAGACACAGCAAAGAAAAAAGTCAGAGAGTTGATGCAAGAAGATGGCTTTAACCCAAGCACAGACTACGTTAGAGTAGGTGTAAAAAGTGGTGGTTGTTCAGGTTTATCCTATGATTTAACTTTCGATAATAAACAAGAAGAAAACGATAAGATTTTTGAAGAAAATGAGGTAAAAATCATTGTTGATAAAAAGAGCTTTTTATATTTAGTAGGTACCACTTTAGAGTATTCAGGTGGCTTAAATGGTAAAGGCTTTGTTTTTAATAACCCAAACGCAAATAGAACTTGTGGTTGTGGAGAATCATTTTCACTTTAAAAAAAGACAATCATGTCAAAATATACAGAAGACGACTTAAAAGAAGAATTAAAAACCAAAGAATATGAATATGGTTTTTATACTGATATAGAAAGTGATAAGTTTGAGAAAGGTTTAAACGAAGATGTAGTTCGTGCTATTTCTAAAAAGAAAAACGAACCAGAATGGATGACTGAATGGCGTTTAGAAGCTTATAGAGTTTGGGAAAAAATGACAGAACCAGAATGGGCTAATGTTAAATATCCTAAACCAAACTTTCAAGAAATTGCTTACTACTCAGCTCCAAAGAAAAAACCAAAATTAAATTCTTTAGACGAAGTAGATCCAGATTTATTAGAGACTTTTAAGAAACTAGGAATTTCTATAGACGAACAAAAGAAATTAGCCAATGTTGCTGTTGATATTGTTATGGACTCTGTTTCTGTGGCAACAACTTTCAAGAAAACATTAGCAGAAAAAGGTATTATTTTTATGCCAATTTCTGAAGCAATTCAAGAATATCCTGAGTTGGTTAAAAAATATTTAGGAACTGTTGTACCTACAACCGATAATTTTTATGCAGCTTTAAATTCTGCAGTATTTTCTGATGGTTCTTTCTGTTATATACCAAAAGGCGTAAAATGTCCAATGGAATTGTCAACTTATTTTAGAATAAATGAAGGAGGTACAGGGCAGTTTGAAAGGACTTTAGTCGTTGCTGATAAAGGAAGTTATGTTTCTTATTTAGAAGGCTGTACTGCTCCACAAAGAGATGAAAACCAATTGCATGCTGCAGTTGTAGAATTAATAGCTTTAGACGATGCAGAAATAAAATACTCTACTGTACAAAACTGGTTTCCAGGAGATGCAGAAGGTAAAGGTGGTGTATTTAACTTTGTTACCAAAAGAGGTTTATGCGAAACCAATGCAAAAATTTCTTGGACACAGGTAGAAACTGGTTCTGCAGTTACTTGGAAATACCCAAGCTGTATTTTAAAAGGAAATAATTCTGTTGGTGAATTTTATTCGATAGCAGTAACAAATCATTTTCAACAAGCAGATACTGGAACTAAGATGATTCATTTAGGTAAGAATACCAAATCAACTATAATTTCTAAAGGTATTTCTGCTGGTAAATCTCAAAATAGTTATAGAGGACTTGTACAGGTAAATTCTAGAGCCGAAAATGCTCGTAATTTCTCTCAATGTGATTCTCTTTTAATGGGTAATGAATGTGGTGCACATACTTTTCCATACATTGAAGCTAAAAATAAAACGGCTCAAATAGAACACGAAGCTACCACTAGTAAAATTGGTGAAGACCAATTATTCTACTGTAACCAAAGAGGTATAGATACAGAAAAAGCAATTGCTTTAATTGTAAACGGATTTAGTAAAGAAGTTTTAAATAAATTACCAATGGAATTTGCTGTTGAAGCTCAAAAATTACTAGAAATTAGCCTAGAAGGTTCTGTAGGATAACAAACAAATTTTAAACCAAACACATGAAAAAATTACTTTTCTTATTAATTGCTGTTAGCATTGTAAGTTGTAAAAATTCTGATAAAAAGGTTGAAGAAACTAAAAAACCAGAAGTAAAGCTATACCAATTAGTTGGTGGTTCTATATTGGTTAAAAAATTAGAAGTTTTTTCTCAAGATACTACTTATACTGGGCAGTCTAAACAATTTACAGATGCTTATTATGTAATATCTCATCCCAAAGGAAACTTAATGTGGGATGCAGGTTTACCAGAACAATTGGTAATACCAGAACCTTATGATGAACCAAGTGGAGTGTATAGAATTCAAAGACCAGACTCTTTAGCAAATCAATTAAAATCTATAGGTTTTAAAATTAATGATTTTAAATACTTTGCTATGTCTCACTCACATTTTGATCATACAGGACATGCAAACTATTTAAAAGACGCTACTCTATTAATTCAAGAAAATGAATATAATGCTAACCTAGCAGATACATTACAACAAAAAAATGCTGCTATGACTGCTTTAGCTAATGTTAAAAAAATCAATGGAGATTATGATGTTTTTGGTGATGGTACTGTTGTCATTAAATACATGCCTGGTCATACAATTGGTCATCAAGTATTATATGTTGAAGTTGCAGGTTTAGAAAAACCAGTTTTGTTGACTGGTGATTTATATCATTTTGAAGAAAACAGAGCAAATAAAGGTGTGCCATCTTTTAATTACGATATAAAACAAACCTTAGAAAGTATGGATAAGTTTGAGGCTTTTGCTAAAGAAAAAAATGCAACAGTTATCATTCAGCACTCTCCAAAAGATTATAAAAAATTAGAAAATTTATTAAATAGCTTATAGCCAAATGCTTAAGCAAATAGCTTATACAAGATGTTAAAGATTAAAAATTTACATGCAGAAATAGAAGAAAAGTCAATTTTAAAAGGATTGAATATAGAAGTAAATGCAGGAGAGGTTCATGCAATTATGGGACCAAATGGAGCAGGTAAAAGTACACTTGCCAACATTATTGCTGGTAAAGAAGAATATGAAGTTACAGATGGTACTATTGAGTTAAATGGTGAAGATATTAGTGAATTAGCTCCTGAAGAAAGAGCTCATAATGGAGTGTTTTTATCATTTCAATATCCTGTAGAAATTCCTGGGGTTTCTGTAACCAATTTTATTAAAACAGCGATCAACGAAACTAGAAAAGCAAAAGGTTTAGAAGATATGCCTGCAAAAGATATGCTTAAGAAAATTCGTGAAAAATCTGAGCTTTTAGAAATCGATAGAAAGTTCTTATCTCGTTCTTTAAATGAAGGGTTTTCTGGTGGAGAAAAGAAACGTAACGAAATCTTTCAAATGGCTATGTTAGAGCCAAAATTAGCCATCTTAGATGAAACTGATTCTGGTTTAGATATTGATGCTTTAAGAATTGTAGCAAATGGTGTTAATAAATTAAAATCTAAAGATAATGCTGTAATTGTAATTACACACTACCAAAGATTATTAGATTATATAGTGCCAGATTATGTACATGTTTTACACGATGGTAAAATCGTAAAAACTGGTGATGCTTCTTTAGCCCTAGAGCTTGAGAAAAAAGGATATGATTGGATTAAACAAGAACTAGTATAAGTTCACAGTATATCAGTTGCAGTATGCACTTAAAATTTGTACACTGAAACAATAAAAAATAAAAATTCAGTCTAAAAGAGGTAAAGCAACTTTAGATGCTAAACTGATAACTGAAGACTGATCACTGAAGACTGAAATGATGGAATTAAAAGATAAAATACTTTCTTCTTATGTTGCTTTTGAAAACGAAGTAAACATGAACTCAGATGTTCATGAAATTCGTTCTAAAGCACTTGAGAATTTCGAAAAGCTTGGTTTCCCAACCAAAAAATTAGAAGCATGGAAATACACTTCTTTAAATACAATTTTAAAGAACGATTACAGTATTTTTCCTGATAGAGAAAAAGCCATAGAGTTAGCTGATGTAAAAAAATATTTTATACATGATATAGATACGTATAAAGTAATTTTTATTGATGGTAAATACAGCTCTTTTTTGTCTGCAACAACTCACGAAAATTTTGATGTTTGTTTAATGTCTTCTGCTTTAAACAAACCAAAGTATAAACCTATCATAGAAAATTATTTCAACAAAGTTGCAAAGCAAGATAATTTAACAAGCTTAAACACAGCTTTTGCTTCTGAAGGAGCTTACATCTATATCCCAAAAAATATAGAAGTACAAAAACCAATTCAGATTATCAACTTTACAACTGGTTCTGAACCAGCAACTATGATTCAGCCAAGAAATTTAGTTGTAGTTGAAGAAAATTCGCATGTTCAAATTATAGAACGTCATCAAAGTTTAACTTCTAATGCTGTCTTAACTAATGTTGTAACTGAAGTTTTTGCTGCAAGAAATGCAACTGTAGATTACTATAAAATACAGAATGATAATGAAAAGGCATCTTTAGTTGATAATACTTACATTGATCAAAAAACAAATAGTGAGGTTTCTGTGCACACATTCTCTTTTGGAGGAAATATTACAAGAAACAATTTGAATTTTTATCAAAATGGAGAACATATTAACTCTATTTTAAAAGGGGTTACTATAATTGAAGGTAAACAACATGTAGATCATCATACTTTAGTTCATCATATAGAGCCAAATTGTGAGTCTCATCAAGATTATAAAGGAATTTATGATGAGCGTTCAACAGGTGTTTTTAATGGTAAGGTAATAGTAGAAAAAGAAGCTCAGAAAACAAATGCTTATCAACAAAATAACAATGTTTTAGTTAGTGACAAAGCTACTATTAATGCTAAACCTCAATTAGAAATTTTTGCAGACGATGTAAAATGTTCACATGGTTGTACCATAGGTCAATTAGATGATGACGCTTTATTTTACATGCAACAAAGAGGTATTCCACAAAAAGAAGGTAAAGGTTTATTAATGTATGCTTTTGCAAATACAGTTTTAGAAAGTGTAAAAATACCAGAGGTTAAATCGAGAATTACAAAATTAATTGCCAATAAATTAGGCGTTAATATCGGTTTTGAATTATAAAAATTTAAAAAGACCTAACAATATAAAACCACTTTTTTAAGTGGTTTTTTTATTTTTTGTAACTTTAAGAAAACTTTTACGAGATGAATAAAAATATAAAAACAATATTGTTAGTCGTTGGCATTATATTATTAGCCTATGGTTTTTACACTATGGTTGTTCCAGAAACAAAAGTAGCTGTTGGAGATATTAGTCTTGTAGAAGCTCAAGATAATACAAACGCCTATATAGCTATTGCATTAGGAATTTTAGCTGTTGTTTTAAGCTTAATTAAAGGGAGTAAATAAATTTTAAGCGGTTTATTTAATACTTTCTAAAATTCCTTTTAAGAATTGATTTTCATCCATCCATGAAAGTGCCATTCTTACAATTACCAAGTCTTGGTCTGGTAAAATATATACTCTTTGACCTTGATAACCATCTGCAAAAAACATGTTTTTAGGTACGTCTTTTAGTCTACCTCCAGCATTTAACCAAAATTGAGCTCCATAAGTACCATTTGAAGTGGGTGTGGGTTCTGTAATGTACTTAACCCAATCTTTAGCAAAAATTTGTTCTCCATTCCAATTTCCTTGATGCAGATATAGCAAACCAAATTTACCCCAATCTCTAGGAGTTGCCCAAGCATAAGAAGATGCTACATAATTACCAGCTAAATCTGTTTCTAAAATCATAGAGTTCATACCTATTTTATCTATCAAATCTGTATACCAATAATCTAGGTAATCTTGGTGTGTTGTAAATTGTTTTCTAACTATACCAGAAAGCAAATTAGATGTGCCTGAAGAATAATTCCAAGATGCGTTTACTTTACCTGTTAAAGGTTTTTCTGCTTGCATTTTTGTCATATCTCTTTCTAAAAAAAGCATTTTTGTAGCATCAGAAATTTCATCATAATTCTCATCCCATTGTAAACCAGAATTCATTTGTAATAAATTATGAATGGTAATGTTTTTGCGTTCATCATTTTGCCAAGAATCTATAGGTGCTTTGTCCATAACATGTAACTTTTGTTGGTATTGCATAACCCCAAAAACAGTACTTAGCACACTTTTGGTCATAGACCAACCTAAAATTCTAGAATCTTTGTTAAATCCTTTAGCATATTTTTCTGCGATAATTTGATCTTTATAAATAACAACAACTGCTCTAGTTTGTCTTTTCCCAAAAATTGAAGCAACAGTGTTATTTAATTTATTATAATCTATATTGTTAAAAACGGTGTCTTTTTGTGCTGCATTTCCATAAGGATAAGGAGTTATATGATCTGGCGCTTTTCTTTTTGGTGATAAATATGCAGCAGTTTCATCTTCTTTTGATAAGGTTAATACTGCTCCTAAACCTTCTCTATAAATTGCTTTTCTAGTTAACAAACCAAATGCTGACGAAGTTGCTATTTTATGGTTTTCATTTATTTTATCATCTGCTAAATTTACAGGCGAAAAATTATTATCTGTCTTATCTGTATATGCTAAAGATCTGTTTGCTACAAAAACCGAAGATGCTGTATTTTTTGCAGAATAGCCTGCAAGAATATTTAGTTTTGGATAATTATAAATAACTGCAATTGTAACTGTTATTACCAGTAAAAGTAAAATTCTCTTTAAGATTTTCATTTGAACACATTTTAGTTATGTAAAAATAAGAAAATCATATTGAGAATAGTATGTGCTTAAAAATGCATGTTTTATCTTTGTATCATAAAATGATTTTTATGTTTGATGTTGATAAAATTCGAGACGATTTCCCAATTCTAAAAAGAAAAGTTCATGGTAAACCTTTGGTTTATTTAGATAATGCAGCTACTTCACAAACTCCACAAATTGTTATTGACACTATTGTAGATTATTATAGTAATTACAATGCTAATATTCATAGAGGAGTACATACCTTAAGCCAAGAAGCTACTGATAAATATGAACAAGCTCGTATTAAAATTCAACATCACTTTAATGCAAAAGAGGCTTTTGAGATTATTTTTACTTCTGGTACTACACACAGTATTAACATGATAGCTTCAGGTTTTGCATCACTTTTAAAAGAAGGAGATGAAATTATAGTTTCTGCCTTAGAGCATCATTCTAATATTGTACCTTGGCAAATGTTATGTGAAAAAACAGGAGCTGTTTTAAGAGTAATTCCTATGAATTTAGAAGGTGCTTTAGAAATGGATTTTTATCATAACATGCTAAACAAAAACACAAAATTAGTGTTTTGTAACCATGTTTCTAATGCTTTAGGTACTGTAAACCCAATAAAAGAAATTATAGATGCTGCTCATAAAGTTGGAGCTGCTGTTTTGGTTGATGGAGCACAAGCAACACCTCATATAAAGCCAGATGTACAAGAGTTAGATGTAGATTTTTATGTAGCTTCTGCTCATAAATTGTGTGGCCCAACAGGTATGGGTATGTTATATGGTAAACAAGAATGGTTAGAAAAACTACCTCCTTATCAAGGTGGAGGTGAAATGATTGCAACAGTTTCTTTTGAAAAAACTACTTATGCTGGTTTACCTCATAAATTTGAAGCTGGCACACCAAATATTTGTGGAGGAATTGCTTTTGGAGCAGCCATAGATTATATGAACACTATTGGTTTTAATGAAATTGCTAGCTATGAAAATGAGTTATTAACCTACGCAACAAACCAACTTTTAGAGATAGAAGGCGTTAAAATTTACGGAACCTCAACAGAAAAAACAGCTGTTATTTCTTTTAATATAGAAGGCATTCATCCTTATGATATAGGTGCAATTTTAGATAAATTAGGGGTGGCTGTTAGAACAGGACATCATTGTGCACAACCTATAATGGATTATTATAAAATACCTGGTACAGTTAGAGCTTCGTTTTCTTTTTACAATACAAAAACAGAAGTTGATCTACTTATTGAAGCTGTAAAAAAAGCAAAATTAATGTTATCATAAATGAAGCATTTTACTTAAATAATTAAAAAGTCATCAATATTTGATGACTTTTTTTATGGATTAATTTTGTCTTTCAAAAAAAAGTGTATATTCGCAATGTTAAAATTTTTAACATTTTATTGTTTAATTGTTATTATTTAAACAATAATATTAATTTAAAGTCAAAGTTTTAACATAATTTAACTTAATTCATTAACCCCACAAAAACACTAACCTTTTATGAAAAAAACAGTATTAGGCTTGCTAGTTTTAGCAACAGGCGTATTTATTGGTTGTCAAGATAACGCATCTGACCTTCCAAACAATCAACAATCAAAAATTGATATGAGTGATTTTTATGTTCATACAGATGAGTTTGAAAGCAAATCTGACAAAAATGGAGATAAAGTATGTTATTCTATGAAAGTCTTAAACGAACAATTATCAAAAGACAAAAACTTGTACAAAAAAATGTATGACATTGAGTATGCTACAAGAAAATTTATTGCTGCTAAAAAACCAAGTGGTACTGGAGGTGGAAAACCAGGAAATGGTGGAGGTGATGGAGGAGGAGATCCTGTAGGAGACAACTTAGGCGTTATTAACATCCCAGTTTATGTACATGTTGTATATAGCAATTCTAATGAAAATATTTCTGATGCTCAAGTTGCATCTCAAATCGCTGTTTTAAACGATGATTTTAGAAGAAATAATAATGATGCTAACAACACACCAAGCGAGTTTGCTAGTGTAGCAGCAGATACAGAAATTAATTTTACATTAGCTAATACATTTAGATATGCAAACTCAAGAACTTCTTGGGGTACTAACAATGCTGTAAAAGCAGAATATCCACCAGTAACACCAGAAACTCACATGAATATTTGGGTTGCAAATATTGGTGGTGGAATCTTAGGTTATGCACAATTTCCTGGAGGTAATTTAGCAACAGATGGTATTGTAGTTTCTCCACAGTATTTTGGAACTACAGGTTATGTTGCTGCACCTTTTGATGGTGGTAGAACAACTACTCATGAAGTTGGTCACTACTTAAACTTAAGACATATTTGGGGTGATGGAAGATGTAACAGAGACGATTTTGTAGCTGATACACCAAGTTCTGACAGACCAAATTATGGTTGTCCAACATCTGCAGTTCACTGTCGTTCAAATGACCAATTTATGAACTATATGGATTATACAGATGATAGCTGTATGAATATGTTTAGTTTAGGACAAAAAGAAAGAATGAGAGCTTTATTTGCTTCTGGAGGAGGTAGAGCTGCACTAGCAGGAAACTAATAGCAAAAACTACAAAAACAAGAAAGAGCGTTATTTAAACGCTCTTTTTTTGTACTTTAAAATCAAAAACTAAACACTATGAAACATCTTATTATATTACTAAGTTTTTCTTTTTTTAACTGTGCATCACAAAAAAAAGTAATGAAAAACAATTACAAAATAGAGTACAAAGCTCAAACAAGAGGCGCTTTGTATGAGATTTTAGTTGAAGATAATCTACTCTCTTTTAAATCGTATAATGATTCTAAAACAATTGTTTTAACTGAAGAACAAGTTAAGGCATTAACAAACGAGATTAACAATATTAACCTTAAAGCTATAAACGATTTAGAAGCGCCTACAACAAAAAGATTTACTGATGGTGTAATGATTGCTTATTTTAAAATAAATAGGGCAGAAAACAGCTATAAATCCTCTGAGTTTGATCACGAATATCCACCTAAAGAATTACAAACACTTTTTAAGATTTTAAAAAAGTATATAAACAAAAAAGGTTGAGCAAATGCTCAACCTTTTTAAATATTTATTAATTCTTTACTTATCTTAAAGTAGGAGAATAATTTGTTGGGTATTCACCTGCAACAGCTAAACCTCCTGTAGCTTGTGTAAAGTTAGTTCCAAACTTTACATCCATAGCTGCTAAAATTTTGTTTGCCATTAATGCATAACCTCTAGCTGTAAGATGTACTCCATCTAAACTTACTAAACCACCAACCACTAAATTAGTTGTTAATGTATAATTATCAAATACGATACCTGTAGAAGCTTCTTCTAATACAGATTTTAAATCTACTAAAGCAACATTTGGATTTGCATCAGTAATTGCCTTAATTGTAGCATTATAAGAATCTGTAGCCGTTTTAATTGCAGCTTGTTCTTGTGGTGTTAAAACCCATCTATCACCTAAAGGAACAGAAACTCCATTTATTAACTGAGGATTTCCACCAACTGTAGTTCCAATAAATGTAGAACTAGGTAATACAAGTAAATCATCTGCTGTAGCTTGTCTCATATTTGTTAAAGCTGCATTAATTGGCGTTAAATTAGATAAGTTTTCATCTAAAATTAAAACCGCATTCTGACCTGCAACAAAATTTACTTTTCTACGATCAACCTCTGCTTGATCATAGTTCGTTAATAAAGGTAATACTGCTGCTGGTAATAGGTTTGCATTCTTTAGGTCTAATACTTGTTGTAACCCTGCATTATAAGCTGCAAAAGCACCATTTAATTGTGCTGCTGTAGCAGCATCTAAAGGAACTGCGTTATATGGCACTGTTGTAAAGTGAGCTAAGTTTGTAATATATGGTACATTACCAACAACACCTTTAGCTCCTCCAGAAGTTAACGTATTAACCATAGTAGATAAAACTTGTCCAAAAACATTTGGATCAGTAATATCTGAACCACCATAAGTAGATGGATCTAAATTTCCTGTTTGATCAACACCTGAACCACCAGATAAAGCATAGCCTAAAACATCATTACCACCAACTTCTGATAAGGTAAAAAATGTTGGTGCTTGAGCCATAGCATCTCCTAAAACAGTAGCATTAGGACTAGAAGCCATTCTTGCAAAATAAGGGTTAGCTAAACCTAAAGCAACACCCTGTACATTTCCATAACCAGGTGCAACTAAGTGAAAACTTTTAGCCCCTGGTACACCAAAGTTATTTAGATTTCCTGAAACAGAATTTGTAACTTCTGTAGTTGGCATTGCATTTAAAGGTGCAGGTCCAGAACCATTAAAAAATAATCTTGGTCCTTGAATAACATTACCACCTAACAATAATCCACCTATGTTATCATTCATCATAGGCTGATTAAAAGTTGTTTTAAACTTAGAAGCTAAAATGTTAGGAAACGAGTTTTGTTGTGCAGCAATAAATAGTGCATTGTCTGTAAATCCTGCAGTAAAAGAAGCTCCTATAGAAACATAGCTAGAAAAGTCTAAACCATTTGTATTTAATTCCACTTCTTGTTCTACAACCGCTGGAATTTCTTCTAGTTCATTATTTACATCACAAGATGCAATCCCTAATGAGAGTAGAAATAATCCTATATATTTATAATTTTTCATAAAATATTGTAATTTTTATTAATTGTTAATTGTCCAAGATAAGTAGTACTGAGACCCTATTGCTCCAACACCAGGTGCACTTAAATATTCTTGACCTGTTAAGTTAGATCCACCAAGTTTAATTACAGACTTCCACTTTGGAATTGTATAATTAACTTGTGCGTCTAATATTGTTCTTGAGTCAATTACAGCATTATGGAATGTTGATTCCCATAAATATTCATCTTGCCATCTTACATTTATGTTAAATCCAAAGTTTTCAAATAAATCTGTTTTACCAAATTGAAATTTAACCTTGTGCTCTGGAGTGTTAAATGCAGCTTGGAAATCTGGATCTGTTGATTGATCAAAATCAAACTTAGCAAATGTATAGTTTAACCCTACATTAAATCCATCAAAAATTCTTGTATTTAAACCAATACTACCACCATAAGAGCTAATATCTGCAGAGGAGTTAGTATATGTAGAAAAGGCTGTAAAATCTCCATTAGCTAAAGCTGCTAATGATAATGAGTTGTCACCAACTGTACCATAAAAAGGAACTAATACGTTGTTATTAGAAATAAAGTCTTCATAACTATTATAGTAAACACTCATATCTACAGTAACTCTATTTTCGTTACCACCAACTATTCCTCTATATCCTACTTCATAAGCAGTTACTTTTTCTGGTTTAACTAACTCAACATTTGCTGCAGTTGGTGCTCCTTGCACAACTGAACTTGCTGAAAATGCATTTTCATAAGCTGCACGTCCTGTAAGTGTTACAGAAGATGTGCCTGCTATTGTAGCACCAGCTCCACTTAATGTTAATGCTGGAGTTGTATATCTATCTAAGTTATCTGGAGCAGAACCTACTAAGAAAGCTCTACCTGCATTTAATCCAATGTATTGATCTTGTGTAGTTGGGTTTCTGAAACCTGTTTGAAAAGACGCTCTAAAGTTTTGGTTTTTATCTTCTCCTGCAGCATATGCTAAAGAAACTCTTGGAGAGAAGTTACCATCAAAGTTTTGAGCTTTATCATAACGTAAAGAAGCTGTTAACTTTAAACGATCGTCTTCTAAAAATTTCTTTTGCATTTGTGTGTAAACACCATACTCATCATAATCAATTGGCCCATCGTAATCTGTAAAAATACTTCCATTAGAATTTAATGAATATAATCTGTAAGAAGCACCTACTTGAAACTCTGCCCAATCAATCATATCTTGAAAATTGTAATTTGCATCTACATGATATAATTTTGTATTATCTTGAAATTTAGATCCTGTTACTAAATCTGGATCATTTGTAACTTTATCAAAAGCTGCTTGAAATTCTGGAGTTCCTGGTAAAAATCTACCTGACTCTGCTTGTTGTCTTGCTAATGCATGAGCTTGATCTGAAGTTAAACCTCCAAGAGTTGCTCCAATATAAGCACCAACATACTCTCCAAACCATGTGTTATCATCTTTCCACTCTCTGTTAATATTAATTCCTGCAAATCGAGTGTCAAAAGAATCACCTGCATCTTCGTTAGTTAAATAACCTCTAACAAAAAAGTTCTTACCTCTAAACTCTAATTTGTGTTGCTCCATAAAGAAGTTTCTGATGTTGTATCTATTTAAACCTTGATAAATAGTATTACCTACACCAAATTTAGAATTCCAAATTACTTCTAATCTATCATCTCCATAAGGTCTATAGTTTAAAGACGCTCCAAACTTCATGCTTCTAGCATTGTAATTCATTAAATCTCTTTCATCATAACCAGTTCTACTTATGTCTTCACTTGGCACTAATGCTGATGAACCTGCAGGAGCTAAACCTAATTGTTCTAATGTTTGTGCAACACCTCTAATATTTGTAGACACCTCATCTCCATAAACATTTAATCCATCATAGTTTCTATCAGAATTTCTATCACCTGCAACATATTGTCCATTTAGTGTGTTTCTGTAATCTGTTGCAAACCATTCTGTACCTTTTAAATAAGATAACGTAGCTTTTGCTGCGAATTTTTCAGAAAATTTATAAGCCATACGAATATTAAAATCATAAAACTCATTATCTCCAGCAGCATCCTGACTTGTTAAACCTGTCTTTAAAGAAACACTAATTCCTTGATCATCAAAAGGATTTCTACTTGTCATAAACATAATACCGTTAAAAGCATTTGCTCCATAAAGTGCAGATGATGCTCCAGGTAATAATTCAACCGTTTTTACATCTAACTCAGACATACCTAGAAGGTTACCTAAAGCAAAATTTAACGCTGGTGATGAATTATCCATACCATCTACTAACTGCATAAAACGAGTGTTTGCAAACGTTGCAAAACCACGTGTGTTTACAGATTTAAATGTTAAACTGTTTGTGTTAATGTCTACCCCTTTTAGGTTTTCTAACCCATCATAGAAAGAAGGCGAAGATGTATTTTTAATGGCTCTAATATCCATCCTTTCCACAGTAACAGGAGACTCCATAATACGTTCTGGAGTTCTAGAAGCAGAAACAACAATTTCGTCTAATGCAGTTTCATTTTCTGTAAGACTAACATCTACTTTTTGTTTGTTTTTTGTAATTTCTACTTTTTCTGTCTGATACCCTAACATAGAAATCTCTATAGTAAAAGGTGGCGTATCTGACGTTTGCAAAGTAAATTCCCCATCGAAATCTGTATTTGTACCAACAGCCTTTCCTGAAATTTTAATGTTTGCTCCAGGAAGGGTTTCTCCCGTTTTTGCATCCTTAACAGTACCAGTGATAGTTGTTTGAGCTACCATTGCTATACTACCAAGCATTAATAATGCAAAGAGTAAAGTCTTTTTTATCATAATTTGAATTAATTTGTTAACTAAGATGCAAAATACAATTTTTTTTGAATTTCTGAATAATTCCTCAATAAAATTGTAGGGTTAACAATATTTATTAACATATTTTGCCATATATACATATTAAAACGCTAATAAAAACTACTTTTTACAATGTACTTATTGTACCTTTGTAAACCAATTATTCTATTGTTTTGCAAACTGTAAATAACGTTTTTAACTTTACTTCACAAGAAAAAACCTTTGTTACTATTGGTACTTTTGATGGTGTACATTTTGGTCATCAAAAAATTATCGAAAAATTAGTTTTAGAAGCTAAAAAAGAAGGAAAGAAATCTGTAGTACTCACTTTTTTTCCACATCCAAGAATGGTTTTACAAAAAGAAGCATCAATAGAGTTAATAAATACTATTGAAGAACGCGCAAAACTTCTTGAAAAAACAGGATTAGATTATTTAATAATTCATCCTTTTAGTAAAGAATTTTCAAGAACAACTGCACTAGAGTTTGTTCGAGATTTTTTAGTAAACCAACTTAATATTTCAAAATTAATTATTGGTTATGATCATCATTTTGGAAAAAACAGAGAAGGTAATATTAAACAATTAACAGAGTACAGTCAACTTTACGATTTTACAGTTGAAGAAATACCAGCTCAAGACATAGATGATGTTTCTGTAAGTTCTACCAAAATTAGACGTGCTTTGCATGCTGGAAATTTAAAAACTGCCAACAATTACTTAGGTTATAATTTTATGATTAATGGTGTTGTAGTTAATGGAAAACAACTAGGGGGTAAAATTGGGTATCCAACAGCAAATATTGATGTTAAAGAATCGTATAAATTAATACCTAAAACTGGTGTTTATGTAGTAAAATCTGAGATAGATAATGAAACTATTTATGGTATGATGAATATTGGCAATAGACCTACTGTAGATGGCAAACACCAAACTATTGAAGTTCATTTTTTCGACTTTAATAAAGATCTATATCATCAATCTTTAACTGTAGAATTAATTTATTTTTTACGTGATGAACACAAATTCGATTCTATTGATTCACTTATTCACCAGCTAAAAATAGATGAAAACACAGCAAGAAACTACATCAAAAACAATCTATAGTTCTACATTGCTAAAGTCTTAAGCTTACTGTATATTTGCGCCTTAAAAACATCTTTAAAATGTTACAAGTACAATTTATTAGAGAAAATAAAAAAGTCGTTTTAGATGGCTTAGCAAAACGTAATTTTGCAGATGCAGAAAACATTGTTAATCAAGTTTTAGCAGCTGATGAAAATAGAAGAGCAACACAAGTTGAGCTTGATAATACGTTGGCTGAATCTAATAAATTATCTAAGGAAATAGGAAATTTATATAAATCTGGACAACCACAAAAAGCAAATCTTTTAAAAGAAAAAACTGGACAATTAAAAGATGCTTCTAAAGATTTACAAGAAAAATTAAATGGTTATGCAGATGAATTACAATCACTATTGTATCAAATTCCAAATATACCTCATTCGTCTGTAAAAGCGGGTAATTCAGAAGAAGATAATGAAGAAGTTTTTAGAGAAGGTAACATTCCTGAATTAGGAGAAAATGCTCTACCTCATTGGGATTTAGCAAAAAAATATGACATTATTGATTTCGATTTAGGCGCAAAAATATCAGGTGCTGGTTTTCCTGTTTATAAAGGAAAAGGAGCAAGATTACAGCGTGCATTAATCAACTACTTTTTAGATAAAAATATAGCTGCAGGTTATCATGAAGTTCAAGTACCTCATTTAGTGAATGAAGCTTCTGGTTTTGGTACTGGTCAATTGCCTGATAAAGAAGGGCAAATGTATCATGTTACAGAAGATGATTTGTATTTGATACCCACTGCAGAAGTGCCTATAACCAATATGTTTCGTGGTAATTTAATGCAGGAAACAGAATTCCCAATATGTGTAACTGGGTATACTCCATGTTTTAGACGAGAAGCTGGTTCTTATGGCGCTCATGTACGTGGTTTAAATAGATTACATCAGTTTGACAAAGTAGAAATTGTTAGAATAGAACACCCAGAGAATTCTTATAATGCTCTAAATGAAATGGTAGAGCACATCAAAGAAATTTTAAGAGAGCTAAAATTGCCTTATAGAATTTTACGTTTATGTGGTGGAGATACTGGTTTTACTGCTGCATTAACTTTTGATTTTGAATTGTTTTCTACAGCACAAGACAGATGGTTAGAAATTAGTTCTGCATCAAACTTTGAAACATTTCAAGCAAACAGGTTAAAACTAAGATTTAAAAATGCAGAAGGTAAAAGTGAGTTAGCACACACGCTTAATGGAAGCTCATTAGCATTACCTCGTGTTTTAGCTGGTATATTAGAGAATTATCAAACAGAAGATGGAATTCAAGTTCCGGAAGTCTTGATTCCTTATACTGGTTTTGATATGATTAAGTAAAGTTTAATTTGCTACAATAGCAACCATTAATCTTTTGTATTTATTCATTTCTAATAAAGAGTTTAAATAATCTGCTATTTGACCATTTTTCATAAACTCTATAGAATTTTGCTTAGCAATCTCGTATTTGTTAGTTAGTTCTATCATGACCTTGTTAATTAGTTATTATATCCTATAGACAAGTTTTATGCCAAAATGTTACAAGGTTGGGGTTTAATTTCTTTTGGTTTAATAAAAAATTAACATTTTTGTTAATTATCTTTGAGATTGTATGAGAATTCTTATTCTTTTTTTAATTGTTTTTTGCAGTGAAGTAAACTTCGCTCAAAACATTATGTCTAATAAATCTGAAAACAGTTATTATTTAGCAGAAACCTATTTTAGACAAGGCGAATACCAAAAAGCAGAGCAACTTTTTAAAGAACTTTACAACAAAAGCCCATTTAACACAACATATTTAAATCGATTAATTTCTTGTTACCAAGAAACAAATCAGTTTTTAAACGCTGAAAACTTAATAACGTCAAAACTTAAAAAAGACCCAAGACAAACTTTTTTATATGTTTTGTTGGGGTACAATTTCGAAAAACAGCAACTTTCTGAATTAGCTAAAGTAAATTATGATAAAGCTATAAATTCTTTAGAAAAAAATGCTGCATTTGGTGGTATTATAGGTCGCTTTTTTAAAGACTATAACAAATTAGATTATGCTATTTCTGCTTATGAAATTACTATGTCTAAAAACGAAAATGCAAACTATAATTTTCAAATAGCTCAGATTTATGGAGAAAAAGGAGAATTTAAAAAGATGTTTGAATCTTATGTGAATCTTGTAGATAAAAATGATAGTTATTTAAATCTAATTCAAAGATATGCAAGCAGATATATAACTGATGATGCAGAAAGTGAGACTAATGTTTTATTTAGAAAAACACTTTTAAAGAAGGCAATAAGTAATCCAAAAAAAGAATGGAACATTTTGTTAAGCTGGTTATTTGCGCAACAAAAAGAATATGGTAAAGCATTTAATCAAGAAAAAGCTTTATACCAAAGAGAAGAATCTGATCTTACAGAAATTTTTAGTTTAGGCAAATTAGCTTTTGACAATGAAGACTTAGATGCAGCAAAAAAATGTTTCGACTTTATTAATGAAAAATCAACATTAATAGAAGAAAAAGTTGATGCTAATTTATACTTAGCAAAAATTGCTGTAGCGCTTAAAAATCCAGAAACTGAAGCTTTTTTTAAATCTCTTTTTGTTGAGTTTGGCAAAAATGCTCAAACCATAAATATACAAACTGAGTATGCAGATTTTTTAACCTTTTCTAAAAATGAGCCAGAAAAAGCAAAATTAGTTTTAGAAGAAGCTTTAACCTATGCAAACTCAAAATTTGATAAAGCTCGTATAAAATTAAAATTAGGTGATGTGCTTGTTTACACAGGTAAATTTAATAAAGCTCTTATTTATTTTTCTCAAATTCAAACTCAATTAAAGGGGAATAGACTTGCGCAAGAAGCACGTTTTAAAGTAGCACAAACCAGCTATTTTAAAGGCGATTTTACTTGGGCAAAAGCTCAGTTAAAAGTTTTAAAAAGCTCTACTACACAACTAATTGCAAACGATGCAGTAGATCTTTATTTAAAAATAATTGATAATGAACCTGTAGACTCTATCCCTTCTGGATTAAAGCAATTTGCAAAAGCAGAACTCTTAGCGTATCAAAATAAAGATGAAGAAGCCTTACAAGAATTAGAAGGATTGTTTTTTCCAACAAATCAAAATAAAAAAGACTTTTTTGCAGGTGCAAAACCAGGTGAAGTTATTTATGATGATGCTCTTTTTCTACAAGCTAAACTTTATGTAAAGCAAGAAAAATATCTAAATGCAATTGCAAGTTTAGATAAAATTATTGCTGCAGATAATCAAGGTTTTTTAACAGACGATGTCTACTTTATGATGGCAGAAATCTATAAAAACAATTTATTAGATATAGAAAAAGCTAAAGAATATTATCAAAAAATTATTTTTGAACATCCTTCTAGTATTTACTTAGTTGATGCTAGAAAAAAATACCGAAAATTAAGAGGAGACAATATATAATCAATTTAACAGATAAATTGGTTGGTTGTTGACTAACTTTAAAAACTAAAGATTACAAACCAATATGTACATATACAACGTTACAATTAATATAGATGATTCTGTTCATGACGAATGGTTAATTTGGATGGAATCTCATATACCAGAAGTTTTAAATACTGGTAAATTCATATCTGCTAAATTCACAGAAGTGTTGGTAGAAGAAGAAATGGGTGGTAAAACATATTCAGTTCAATATACTGCAAACAGTAAAGAAGATGTAGAAGCATATTATAAAGAAGATGCAGATGAATTACGTATAGAAGCACTTAAAAAATTTGGTGATAAAATGCTTGCTTTTAGAACAGAATTAAAATTAATTAAAGAGTTTTACCCTATAAATGTTAGTAATTAACCATGTCTGTAAAAGCAAAAAAACATTTAGGACAACATTTTTTAAAAGATGAAAATATAGCAAAAAAAATTGCAGATACTCTAACAGAAAATGGTTATAACAATGTTTTAGAAATAGGTCCTGGAATGGGTGTTTTAACCAAATACATTTTAAAAAAGAAACCAAAAGTTACTGTTTTTGAAATAGATACTGAATCTGTAATTTATTTAAAAGAAGTTTTTCCTGTAGAGCAAATTAGTATTGATACCTCAGCAGAAAAGTTTCAAATTATTGAAGGCGATTTTTTAAAATGTAATCTAAAAGAGGTTTTTAACAACCAACAAGTTGCTATTATTGGTAACTTTCCATATAACATTTCTAGTCAAATCGTTTTTAAAGCTATTGAAAACAGGGGTCTTGTACCCGAATTTTCAGGGATGTTTCAAAAAGAAGTGGCAGAAAGAATCGCAGAAAAACCTGGTAGTAAAACTTACGGAATTTTATCTGTTTTAACACAAGCTTTTTTTGATACTGAATATTTGTTTACTGTGCCTCCTTCTGTTTTTAATCCACCTCCAAAAGTAGATTCTGGAGTTATAAGATGCATTAGAAAAGAAAACTTTACCTTACCTGTAGAAGAAAAATTATTTTTTAGAGTCGTAAAAACAGCTTTTAATCAAAGAAGAAAAATGTTGCGTTCTAGTTTAAAATCATTTAATCTTTCGCTTTCTTTAAAAGAAGACCCTATCTTTGCTAAAAGACCTGAGCAGCTATCTGTTTCAGACTTTATTTTACTCACTCAAAAAATAACAGAAAATGGCAATTGAAGTTACTTCAGAGTTTTTAGAACAACTAAATGAGTACATAGCTCAAAACAAAGATGCAGCTATCAAAAAACTTTTTGATGAAGTGCATTATGCAGATATTGCAGAAATTTTAGATGAGGTTAGTTTTGATGATGCCATTTATATAATAAAGCTTTTAAACAGCGAAAAAACTTCTGAAATCTTAACAGAATTAGACGAAGATATTCGTGAAAAAATCCTAGAAAATTTATCTGCTCAAGAAATTGCAGACGAAATTGGAGAAATGGACACTGATGATGCTGCTGATATTATTGGTGAACTTTCAGATGAGCGTCAAGAAAGAGTAATTAATGCTTTAGATGATGAAGAATTAGCTGCAGATATTAAAGAGCTTTTATCTTACCAAGACAATACTGCTGGTGCTTTAATGGCTAAAGAGTTAGTTAAAGTTTATGAAACTTGGACAGTAGCTGGCTGTATGAGAAGAATTAGAGGTCAAGCTAAAGACGTTACAAGAGTCCACTCAATTTATGTTGTAGACAAAGAAGATAAATTAGTGGGTAGGTTGTCTTTAAAAGACTTAATTATTGCTAAATCAGATCAACAAATTGCAGATATTTTAAAAGACAATGTAGATGCTGTAAATGTTAACGAAGATGATGAAGAGGTTGCAAAAATTATGGCTAAATACGATTTAGAAGCCATACCAGTTGTAGACGATAATAACGTATTATTAGGTAGAATTACTATTGATGATATTGTTGATGTTTTAAAAGAAGAAGCAGATAAAGATTACCAATTAGCAGCAGGTTTAACTCAAGATGTAGATTCAGACGATAGTATATTACAATTAACTAAAGCACGATTACCTTGGTTGTTTTTAGGGTTAATTGGTGGTATAGGAGCTTTTATTATTATGGAAGGCTTTCAAGGAGTATTCGAAAAATATGCTTCTTTATTCTTTTTTACACCATTAATTGCAGCAATGGCTGGTAATGTTGGTGTGCAATCATCTGCAATTATTGTACAGGGTTTAGCAAACAATGATGTAAAGGGTAGTATAAACAGCAGACTTCTTAAAGAAATGTTTTTAGCAGCTTTAAATGGGTTTATTTTAGCGCTATTTCTATTTTTATTTGTTTGGATTTATGAAGGCAGTATTAATACAGGTTTAGCAATATCTGTTTCTTTAGTTGCTGTTATTATTGTGGCAGGTTTAATAGGTACATTTGTGCCACTTTTTTTAAACAAAAGAGGTATAGACCCAGCAATAGCTACAGGACCTTTTATAACCACCTCTAATGATATTTTTGGGATCTTAATTTACTTCTTAATTGCGAAATTAATTTTGGGTATATAAAAATCCTCTTAGATTGTTTCGTAGAGGAGTTTATAAGAATCGAATTTTAATTTATTGATATATTTTCTGAAATAAATCCCACAAAACAACACCAGTAGTTACAGAAATATTTAATGAATGTTTGGTACCTAATTGAGGTATTTCTATACACAAATCTGATGCGTTTACTACATCTTGCTGTACTCCTTTTACTTCATTACCCATTATAACTGCATATTTCTGGTTTTCTTTTGGATGAAATTCATTCAGTTTTGTGCTATTTTCGGCCTGTTCAATCGCCAAAACTTGAACATCATGACTCTGTAATTTTTTTACAACATCAATAGTCTCTTCAGCATACTCCCAATCTACTGATTCTGTTGCTCCTAAAGCAGTTTTATGAATTTCTTTATTGGGTGGAGTTGCAGTAATGCCACACAAATATATCTTTTCGATTAAAAACGCATCACTAGTTCTAAACACAGAGCCTACATTATTTAAACTTCTAATATTATCTAAAACCACAATAATGGGTGTTTTTTTAGTTTGTTTAAACTCTGTTACTGTAAGTCTATTTAACTCGTTATTTTTAAGTTTCCTCATAGTTTGTGAATAAGTTCACAGTAAACTGCTACTATAAACTGCCTACTAATTTTTACCTTCGCAAAACTAACTGAAATTTTTCTAAAACTTGGCAAAATCAAAAGCTAAAAAGGTAACTCCTTTAATGAAACAGTACAATGCAATCAAGGTTAAATATCCTGATGCTATGTTATTATTTCGTGTTGGAGATTTCTACGAAACCTTTGGCGATGATGCTAAAAAAGCAGCTGAAGTTTTATCAATTACACTTACAAAAAGAGGTGCAGGTTCAGACTCAGAAACAGCTTTAGCAGGTTTTCCTCATCACTCTTTAAACACCTACTTACCAAAACTGGTAAAAGCAGGAATGCGTGTAGCAATTTGTGATCAATTAGAAGATCCTAAAATGACGAAAACCATTGTAAAACGTGGTGTAACAGAGTTAGTAACTCCTGGGGTTTCTTTAAATGACGAAGTTTTACAGAGTAAGAAAAACAACTTTTTAGCAGCAATCCATTTTGATAAAAAACAACTTGGTATTTCATTTTTGGATGTTTCTACAGGTGAGTATCTAGTTGCTCAAGGAAATGCAGAATACATAGATAAATTACTTCAAAATTTTGCACCAAGTGAAATCTTAGTACAAAAACAAAACAAGCAACAATTTTTAGAAGTTTTTGAAAATAGATATTACTCTTTTTATTTAGATGATTGGGTTTTTCAAACTGAATATGCTAATGAAACTTTACAAAATCATTTTGAGGTAAAGAGTTTAAAAGGTTTTGGTATACAAGATTTAAAATGTGGGATAATTGCTGCTGGTGCTGTGTTGTATTATTTATCTGAAACACAACACAATCAATTAAAACACATTCAAAATATTAGCAGAATTGCTGAAGATAATTATGTTTGGATGGACAGATTTACAGTGCGTAATTTAGAATTATACAACCCAAACTCTGTAAATGCTGTTACTCTTTTAGATGTGATAGATAAAACCATTTCACCTATGGGTGGTCGTTTGTTAAAGCGTTGGTTAGCATTACCTCTAAAAAATATAGATTCAATTAAAAACAGGCACGAATTAGTAAAACACTTTATAGATTCAAACTCACTTTCACAAACTGTAACCTATCAATTAAAACAGATTTCAGATTTAGAAAGACTTGTTTCAAAAGTAGCTACAGGTAAAGCAAATCCAAGAGAAATTGTATTATTAAAAGATTCTTTAAAAGCAATTTTACCCATAAAAAAAGAGCTTGAAAAGAGCAAGAACAAAGCAGTTTCAGCATTAGGAAATCAACTAAACTCTTGTTCAGATTTAATTGAAAAAATTTCTCAAACCTTATTTGATGATGCTCCTGTTAACCTTAATAAAGGTAATGCTATCGCTAATAATGTTCATCAAGAATTAGATGATTTACGCGCAATTTCATCATCTGGAAAGCAGTTTTTAGATGCTATGTTAGCTCGTGAAACAGAGCGTACAGGAATCAGTAGTTTAAAAATTGCCTTTAATAATGTTTTTGGGTATTACATAGAAGTTAGAAATACGCACAAAGATAAAGTACCATCAGAATGGATTAGAAAACAAACTTTAGTTTCTGCTGAACGATATATTACAGAAGAACTTAAAGAATATGAAACTAAAATTTTAGGTGCTGAAGAAAAAATTCAAACATTAGAGCAACAGATTTTTAGCAAATTATTGCAATACATTATTCAGTTTGTAGATTTAATACAAAACAATGCTAAAACCATAGCAAAAATAGACTGTTTATTAGGTTTTTCTGTATTAGCTATTGATAATAATTACGTCCGTCCAATTATGGATGAAAGTACAGATTTAGACATCAAAAACGGGAGACATCCTGTTATCGAAAAGCAATTACCTATAGATCAAACCTATATTGCTAACGATGTTGTCCTTAACAGAAACCAACAACAAATTATCATGATTACTGGACCTAACATGTCTGGTAAATCTGCTATTTTAAGACAAACTGCATTAATTGTTTTGTTGGCGCAAATGGGAAGTTATGTACCAGCACATAATGCGAAAATTGGTATTGTAGATAAAATATTTACAAGAGTTGGTGCTAGTGATAATATTTCTATGGGTGAATCTACTTTTATGGTAGAAATGAATGAAACTGCATCTATCTTAAATAACATTTCTGAACGTAGTTTAGTATTGTTAGATGAAATTGGTAGAGGTACCTCTACTTATGATGGAATTTCAATTGCTTGGGCTATTTCAGAGTTTTTACACGAGCATCCATCTAAGGCAAAAACATTATTTGCAACTCATTATCATGAGTTAAATGAAATGACAACAACTTTCGAAAGAATTAAAAACTTTAATGTCTCTGTAAAAGAGTTAGAAGATAACATCATTTTTCTTCGTAAGCTCGTTTCTGGTGGCTCTAATCATAGTTTTGGTATTCATGTAGCTAAATTGGCTGGAATGCCAAATATGGTGATTCATAGAGCTAATAAAATTCTTAAAAAGCTTGAAGAAAACAATAAAAATGATGAGGTAAAAGAAACTTTAAAACAAACTCAGAACGAAGATTTACAACTCAGTTTCTTTCAATTAGATGATCCTTTATTAGAAAATATTAGGGAGGAAATTTTAGCAACTAACATTGATACTTTAACGCCTATTGAAGCACTAATGAAATTGAATGAGATTAAAAGAATGTTGCTAAAAAAATAAATATTCTATTTTACTTTCTTGAACAACTTAAATATTAACACAACTATAGCTATAACAAACAATAAAGAAATTGTTTGAATTAAAATTAAATTCCAGCTAAAGTCGTTTAAAATTGTTTCCATAAATTATTAGTGTTTATAAATATCCTTTCTTTTAAATCTAAAAATGATAAATGGTGTTATCATAGAAACAAACATTAAAACATCAAAAACAATTTTATTTGGTAGAAAATAATTAATAACCAAATAAATAGAACATAAAGAAAAAACAGCTTTATATTTTAGTTTAAAAGGAGAGAATACTATTAAAAGAAATAATAAAAGCCCAATTATTGTATATAACTCGTTAATGGTTAGCATATAATAAAGATAAATAAAAGATTTTTAAATTTAAATAGCAGTGAAGTAAAAAACCCTAATTTTTCACTAAACTGCTATTTTAAAATTGCTTTATGTAATTACTCTATTTGGGGGATTAATAATAAATTATACTTATAAGACAGTTACAATTTTAATTTTATTATTGTTGAGTAATTATATGGTAAAAATACTTGGTAAATACATACTAGTCAATCCCTGTAAACAGGGAAATTTCTAACTCCCTGTTTACCATGATAGTTATCCCTGAAAACAGGGAGCTGAAAAAACATAACTATTTGATTATTAATTTTTTAAATAATTTTTGATATTAGCAATTATTGTATTATAATTTTTTTCCTAAAAAATTAAAATTTCTAAATATTGCTGATTAAGAGTTTTTATAATACAAAAAACAAGTAATTCGTTTTAATTTATTATTCTCTAAAACATTGTATTTAAGTAGTAAGCTTTATGTTAAAGCGACATAAGTTGCATTAGAAAGTTGCTTAAGTTATAAAATAAAAAAAACCTAAAAGCATAGCATGCAAATAGGTTTTTAAATTTTATTTTAGGGAAATAAAATCTAATCTCTTATTAAAAGAAATAATTTATAGTTTAAATAGATCTATTTAAATTTAATAAATTATTTGTTGATTTAATGTAACTGTTGTTGATGGTTTCAAATTTCTGAAGACTTTTAAGGCTAAAATCAGATTTAGTCTCAATAATTTCGTCTCCATTATCCATCTTTTTAGCAGATAAACTGTTCTCTAATAATTGAGTTCCTTTAAAATTTGGAACCATAATTATTTCATCAGAAATTTTAGCAATACTACCAGTAGATTTTTCTAAAATAAATACTTTGGCTTCGATTGTGCTTGCACCTCTAACTTTTTCTACAAGTTCAGTTTCAACAAAAAATGAATAATTAGAATTTGGCCTACAAGAAGTGTTCTGCTCTAAAAGAACATTTAAAACATCTATAGTATTCAAATCTAAGTTTGAGTTTTCTGCGGTATTGGTTTTTGAAGTAAACGCAAAGATACCTAGAAGTAGCACCAAAAGTGCTGCTAGTTTTTTAAGGGGTTTCATATTTAGGGGTTTAAATATTTAGATTACAAATGTATATAAAAATTTAATTGGTTTTAAAAATATTTTAATAAAAAACGCAAAATTAATTTATAAATAAGTCAAAAAACAATATAACTTATTCATTTGTAGGTATTTATGTTTATTTGTAAATAACAAAAAAATTAATGAATTTTATTAAACAATACGCATATTTGATATAAATTAGTTTGTTTTTGTACAATAACTACTATCTTTGTAGACGATGATAAATACTTTTTTTCTCTTTATAAGTGGTCAAGAAATATTCATAATAATGATTATTGTTGTGATGCTTTTTGGTGCAGATAAGATTCCTGAAATTGCTCGTGGTTTAGGAAAAGGCATACGTCAAGTAAAAGACGCAACTAATGATATTAAGAAAGAAATTAACGAAAGTGCAAAAAAACAAGGTTTAGATACAAACCTTACTAAAGATCTGAATAAAGAAATTAATGATGTAAAAAAAGACATTGATGATTTTACAGGTCCTATAAAAAGAAATATGTAATCTTATAGTACTCTACTAACTGTTAAACCATCTCTTATAGGTAACAAAACAGTTTCTACTCTTTTATCAATATTCAGTAACTTATTATACTCTAATAAAACTTTGGTGTCTAGGTCTTTAGGATTTAATTGTTCAACAACTTTTCCACTCCATAAAACATTATCAGATAAGATTATTCCTCCAGGTTTCATTTTATCAATAATTAAATGAAAATAGTTAATGTAATTTGATTTGTCTGCATCAATAAAAACCAAATCAAATTGCTGATTTAAAGTTGGAATAATTTTGGTTGCATCACCCACCATTTGTTGTATTTGACTTCTGTAACCAGATTTTTCGAAGTATTTGTTTTGTAAAGTTTCTAGCTCTTCGTTTTTATCAATAGTAATTATTTTTCCGTCTTTTGATAATCCTTCTGCAAAACAAAGTGTTGAATAACCTGTATATGTCCCTATTTCTAAAATGTTTTTGGGTCTTATTAACTTAGAAATCATAGACAATACTCTACCTTGAAATGCACCACTTAGCATTCTCGGGTTTAATACCTTTTGCCAAGTTTCTTTAGTTAGTTCTTGTAAAATTTTTGGTTCTTGTTGTGAGTGATTTACAACGTAATCGTCTATTTTTTCTGGTAAAAAATCCATTTAAAAAAGTAGCTATGCTTTAGAGTTTTCAAGCTTTTGTTTCAATGCAGCTTTATCAATATCAGATAAACATGGTTTTTCTTTTTGGCAATCTGTTGCTTTCATTCTAAACAAATCAGACATTTTATTGTTTTGTTTTGTATAAAGCCTACAAATACCACATCTTAAAAAATGAATATTTAGTTGAATCTTTTCAAATAACGAAGCCTCATTATATTGACTTTTATCACAAATCATTGTGGCTTCATCACATGTTATAAATAAAAACTTAAACATATATTTTAACTATTAAACCAGTTATCTTCCATACATTTTCTTAACTGCGTTCTTGCTCTATGGATAATAACCCAAAGGTTTGACGCTGTAATATCTAACTCCTTACAAATTTCTTCTGTTTCGAATTCTTGAATGGTTTTCATTCTAAAAACCATTGCATATTTTTCGGGTAAATTGTCTATACAAGCTTCTAATTGATCTTTTAATTCTTCATTTTCAACGGCTTTTTCTGATGCATTGTCCCAGCTTTGAGGTACTCTTTCTTCTAACCAGTTTCCTTGTTGTTCGCCATCAACATAAAAGTTCATTCTTACTTCTGCTTGTCCTTTTTTAGAATTGATTTTTCTGTAATAATCTATTACTTTTCTTTTAAGAATAGAAACTAACCAAGTTCTTTCTGTAGATTTCCCTTGAAAATTTTTAGCAGATTTTAATGCAGCTATAAAAGTATCTTGAACCAAGTCTTTTGCTAAATCACTATCATTAACTCTAACAACAGCATAATTAAAGAGATAATCTGCGTAATTATCTATCCATTTATCTGGTTGTAAAGTTGGTTTTGTGTTAGGCATTTTAGCTTTAATAAAAAGCCAAATATAACTTATTTTTTGTCTTTTAGCGCTTTACAATTATCTCTTCTTCTCATATCTACAATATAAATGATTTGCCACTTACCATTATTGTTAAATAACTGAAAAGAATTAGCCCCACAATGACTAAAGTTATCATTTAAATAGAATTCATAAGGAGTCCAAACAGATGCTAAATTACCATCAATTTTAATGTCATAAGAAAGTAACTTTTCTAAATAGACATTTTCTGGTTTTTTATTAGCAACACCTGTTAATAAAGCTTGTCTTGATTGGGTATTTAAGTTTTTTAATCCTTCTCTATTTGTAAAAGTAGTTTGAATTTTAATGTCTTTGTGTAAGGTAGATTTCATGATGGTACTATCTCCTTTATGTAAGCCTATAAAAAATGTTTCAATTACTTTTTTAACTTCTTGTTGCTCATTTTTTTCTTGAGCTGTTATTACTAAAGAACTAATTAATAATAGTAAAAAAGGTATAATTTTTTGCATAATTGATTGATTTTGAAAATCTAAAACTAATTAATTTTCTCTATTTACATATAGCTTTAAAAATACATTAACAGAAGATTAACTAGGTGATGATGTAAATGATATTTCTTACTTTTACCATTGTCAAAAAATTAAAAATATGTCAATTGCAAAAAAACAGTACAAAAGAATTACTGTAAAATCTTTAGTTGAAATGAAAGCAAATGGAGAAAAAATTTCCATGCTAACAGCTTACGATTATACCATGGCTAAAATTTTAGATAAAGCAGGTTTAGATGTGCTACTAGTTGGTGATTCTGCCTCTAATGTCATGGCTGGTCATGAGACCACATTGCCTATTACATTAGATCAAATGATTTACCATGCAAGCTCAGTAATTAGAGGTATAGAACACTGTTTAGTAGTTGTAGATTTACCTTTTGGTAGCTATCAATCTGACCCCAAAGAAGCATTACGTTCTGCAATTAGAATCATGAAAGAAAGTGGCGCCCATTCTATAAAACTTGAAGGAGGAAAAGAGATAAAAGAATCTATAAAACGAATTTTAAATGCAGGTATTCCTGTAATGGGTCATTTAGGATTAACACCACAATCAATATATAAATTTGGTACTTATACTGTAAGGGCTAAAGAAGAACAAGAAGCAGAAAAATTAATGGAAGATGCTTTAATGTTAGAAAGAATTGGTTGTTTTGCTATTGTTTTAGAAAAAGTACCTGCAAAATTAGCCAAGAAAGTTGCAGAAGCATTAACAATACCTGTAATTGGTATTGGAGCAGGAAATGGGGTTGATGGTCAAGTATTAGTAACTCATGATATGATTGGTATGACTCATGAATTTAACCCACGCTTTTTAAGAAGGTATTTAGACTTATTTGCTGATATGACAGGTGCTTTTCAACAATATGTAAAAGACGTTAAAAGTAAAGACTTCCCAAATGAGGAAGAACAGTATTAATCAAAAATGACAATTTCTCAAAAGCTTTTTCAATCATTATTATTTCTACTTACTATTCCTTTTTTTAAAATACTATTTAAGTTTTTTTTGATAAGAGCTGAAAAGTTTTTTATAAAATACAACTCTAAAAGAATGGAGTTTTTCTATTCATATAAAAAAGTGGTCACTTTCTTTATAAGTTATATTTGGCCAGGATTAATCATATTGTTAGTTATATTAATTTGGTTTAATTTTTAATGTTATGAAAGTAATTCATTTAGACACCAACCACCCTCTTTTAATTAATCAATTGAATAAATTAGGGTTTACTAATGATGAAGATTACTCATCTTCAAAAGAAGATATTGAAGCTAAAATTCATAACTATGATGGCTTTATCATAAGAAGTCGTTTTAAAATTGATAAAGCCTTTATAGATAAAGCTACTAACCTAAAATTTATTGGAAGAGTTGGTGCTGGTTTAGAAAATATAGATTGTGAATATGCTATATCAAAAAATATTGCCCTAATAGCTGCTCCAGAAGGAAATAGAAATGCAGTTGGTGAACATACATTAGGTATGTTATTGTCACTATTTAATAAGTTAAATAAAGCTGATAAAGAAATTAGAGCAGGGAAATGGCTTCGTGAAGAAAATAGAGGATTAGAACTAGATGGAAAAACTATAGGTCTAATAGGTTATGGAAATATGGGGAAATCATTTGCAAAAAAATTAAGAGGATTTGATGTAGATGTTTTATGTTATGATATAAAATCAAATGTGGGTGACGAAAATTGTAAACAAGTTTCTTTAGAAGAATTACAACAGAGGTCTGATGTTTTAAGTTTACATACCCCACAAACAACACTTACAAGAAATATGATAAACAAAGCTTTTATTAATCGTTTCAAGAAATCTTTTTGGTTATTAAATACAGCACGTGGAACATCTGTTGTCACAAAAGATTTAGTTGCTGCTTTAAAAAGTGGCAAAATTTTGGGTGCTGGTTTAGATGTTTTAGAATATGAAAAATCTTCTTTTGAAAACTTATTTTCTGACAAAAATTTACCAGAAGCTTTTCAATATTTAATTGCATCAGAAAATGTAATTTTATCACCTCATGTTGCTGGTTGGACTATAGAAAGTAATGAGAAATTAGCACAAACCATAGTAGATAAAATCAAAGCAAAATTTTGTTAACTTGTAAGTCGTTATTCAACCATCAAAAAAAACTAAAATGACATACGAAGCTAACACTCCAGAAGAATATGTTGCTCAAATACCTGAAGAAAGAAAACCAATCATTTCTAAATTAAGAAAAATTATAAAAGATAATTTGCCTGAAGGTTTTGAAGAGGGATTAAACTATAAAATGTTGGGTTATTATGTTCCTCACTCAATATATCCAGAAGGTTATCATTGTGACCCAAAATTACCTTTACCTTTTATGAATTTGGCTTCTCAGAAAAATTCTATAAACTTATATCATAGTGGAATCTACGCAAAAAAAGAACTGTATGATTGGTTTGTAGCTGAATATCCTAAACATGCAAAAAGAAAATTAGATATGGGGAAAAGTTGCATCCGTTTTAAAAAAATGGATGATATTCCTTACGATTTAATAGCTGAATTATGCACAAAACTAACTGTAAATGAGTGGATTAACATATACGAATCTGCAACAAAAAAGAAATAATAAATATGAAAAATAGAGTAACTGGTATTGGTGGTGTTTTCTTTAAAAGTGATGACCCAACTGCATCTAAAGAGTGGTATAAAAAACACTTGGGTTTTAATATCGATAATTGGGGATGCACTTTTTGGTGGAAAGATAAAGATGGTAAAGATGCCTCTACACAATGGAGTCCTTTTACAAGCAAAACAGATTATTTTAAGCCCTCTAAAAAAGATTTTATGATTAACTATCGAGTTGAAAACTTGGTTGAATTATTATCAGAATTAAGAAAAGAAGGAGTTACTATTGTTGGAGACATACAAGAGTTTGAATATGGAAAATTTGGATGGATACTTGACAATGATGGTAATAAAATTGAACTTTGGGAACCAAAAGACGAAGCATTTAAATAAATATAAATATCATGAACTTATTATCTAAATATCCAACAGAAGTATTAGTACTATTATTTTTAACGGTAACTTTTTTACAATCTGGTATTGACAAATTATTAGATTGGAAAGGAAATGTTGCTTTTATAAAAGATCATTTTAAAAACTCACCTTTAAAAAATACAGTGCCTCTATTACTAGCTATCATTCTTGTTTTAGAAATAGTTGCAGGTTTTTGTATGCTTTTTGGTATTTATGAACTTTATACTTCTGGAGCAAAAGAAATTGCTTTATTAGGAACAGAACTTTGTGCTGTTACTTTAATCTTTTTATTAATAGGACAACGTTTAGCAAAAGATTATGCAGGAGCAATAAGCTTAGCTGTCTATTTTATCATTACACTTTGGGGTGTGTTTTTATTAAATAGTTAAAAATTATAATATAAATATTTACATAAGTATTTCTTATGTAAAAAGCCTTTAAAACAGATGTTTTAAAGGCTTTTTATTTTTTTGGAGGGTGTTTGGTTGTTTTTAGCACAAACAATTAAAAAACCTTTTAAAAAGGCGTTTTATTGCTTTTTTAAGACATAAATTAAAGATGAGTACTCCTTTGTTGACTTAGCTTTAAAGTTTGACTTAAATCCATTAATAAATGCTGAAAAAGGTTTACTTTTTTTATACTTGTATTTTTCACTTAATAATGCAACATAATAAGCATCAAATTTCATAGGTAGTATTTTTTCTACTTTCATATTCTCATAAGAAAATAATTTAGAAATAGACGTTTTACTAAAATGCCATAAATGTCTTGGTACATCAAAAGCGGCCCAAAACTCTTTATATTTTATTGCGTCATAACTTTTAAAATTTGGTACAGCAATAATTAATCTTCCATTTTCAGTTAATAAACTTTTTAATGTGGTAATATATTCTTGGAGGTTTTCTACATGTTCTAAAACATGCCAAAGTGTAATGACATCAAATTGTTGATTTTGAAGTTTAGATAAATCTTTTTCTAAATTAACACCTTTTTTAGCAGCAATATTTCTTGCTCCTGAATCTGGTTCTGAACCAAAAATTTCCCAAGAATTCGTTTTACATACTTTTAAAAAATCGCCTGTTCCTGCCCCTACATCTAAAACTTTTTTTGATTTAGTATTAAAAGAGTTAATTAACTTAAGTTTTCTTTTTAAAGTGATATTTTTTATAGCTTGATATACTTTGTCAAAAAGTGATTTTTTAGAATCTGTATGAGAAATATAATCTTCACTTTTGTAATAATCTGAAATGTTTTTTGGAACTGGAATTGTCACTAACATATCAAACTCTTTATTAAACATTACTTGATATTCTTCATGAGAAACAGTGTAATCTTTACAAACTAAGTAAGGTTCTAAATTTTGATAAAAATCGGTTTTCTTTGACATAAAATTTAAATTGTTCCACGAGGAACATCTATGAAATTTGTAAAATTATCTACCCATATACACTAAAAGAACAGAAATATCTGAAGGAGAAACACCACTAATTCTACTAGCTTGTGAAATTGAAGTGGGCTGTATTTTACTTAATTTTTCTCTAGCTTCATATGAAAGAGATTTTACCTTTTGGTAATTAAAACTAGAAGGAATCATAACATTTTCTAGCCTATTTAATTTATCTGCATTACTCTTTTCTTTAGCAATATATCCAGAATATTTTAAATGAATTTCTGCTTGCTCAATTACTTCTTTATCAATGTTATTTTCCTCTAAAAAAGAATTTAATTTCTTTATGTTTTTAAAATCAGAAAAATCTAATTGAGGTCTAGCAGCAATTTTAAAAAGCTTCATAGATTGATTTACTAAAGCTAAATTTTTAGCTTCTAAAATAGGATTTATCTCTTCTTTTTTTACACTTGTTTTTTCTAAAAACTCAATTAATAATTTAGATTTTTCTCTCTTTTCTTTTACCCTATCCAATCTTTCTTTTGAAGCTAAACCAAGTTCAAAAGCCTTTGGTGTTAATCGTAAATCTGCATTATCTTGCCTTAACAAAGTTCTATACTCTGCTCTAGAAGTAAACATTCTATAAGGCTCTTCTGTACCTTTTGTTATCAAATCATCTATTAAAACACCTATATAAGCTTCATTTCTTTTTAAGATAAAAGAAGGTTTATTTTGAACTTTTAAAGCAGCATTTACACCAGCCATTAAACCTTGTGCTGCAGCTTCTTCATAACCAGTTGTTCCATTTATTTGACCTGCAAAAAATAGATTTTTAATCAACTTTGTTTCTAATGAATGCGTTAATTGTGTTGGCGGAAAATAATCATACTCTATTGCATAACCATATCTAAAAAACTTTACATTTTCGAAACCAGCAACAGCTCTTATAGCTTTGTCTTGAATATCTTCTGGTAAAGATGTAGAAAAACCATTTACATACATTTCACAAGTTGTCCAGCCTTCTGGCTCTACAAAAATTTGATGTCTTTCTTTACTTGCAAAACGATCTATTTTATCTTCAACTGAAGGGCAATATCTTGGGCCTGTAGATTGTATTCTACCATTAAACATTGGAGACCTATCAAAACCTTCTCTTAGTAAATCATGCACTTCAGGATTTGTGTAAGTTAACCAACAAGAACGTTGTTTCTTTAAGTTAGTTGTAACAGGTAAATAAGAAAATTTTTCTGTGATTTCATCTCCTGGTTGCTCAGTCATTTTAGAATAATCTAAAGACCTTCCATCAACTCTTGGAGGGGTACCTGTTTTCATTCTTCCTGCTTCAAAACCTTTAGCAACTAAATCTTCTGTGATACCTCTTGAAGCTCCTTCTCCAGCTCTACCTCCACCAAAACTTTTATCTCCAATATGAATTAATCCATTTAAAAAAGTTCCTGCTGTAATAATAACAGTCTTTGCTTTTATATCTAAACCTAAAGCTGTTTTAACTCCAATAATAGTATCTCCATCAAACAACAATCCATTAACTGAATCTTGATAGAAATCTAGGTTTTTAGTATTTTCTAACATGGTTCTCCAACATTCAGCAAACTGCATTCTATCAGATTGTGCTCTTGGACTCCACATTGCAGGACCTTTAGACTTATTTAACATCTTGAATTGTATTGCTGTTTTATCTGTAACAATACCACTATAACCTCCAAGCGCATCAATTTCTCTAACAATTTGACCTTTTGCAATACCACCCATTGCAGGATTACAACTCATTTGTGCAATATTTTGCAGATTCATTGTAATAAGTAGAGTGTGTGCTCCCATATTTGCAGCAGCAGCAGCAGCTTCACTTCCTGCATGTCCACCACCAACTACAATAACATCGTATTTTGTTGTAAATAAACTCATAGTTATTTAAGTTCCACGTGAAACTTTATATTTATTTATTTGATTATCAATATTTTAACAAAGACAAAGCAGCGTTTTCAGCATTTCTCATTTTTATTTTATCATCATCAGATTTATCTTTAAAACCCATATAATGTAAAACACCATGAATCATTACTCTGTGTAATTCATTTTCAAAACTTACCTTAAAATCTTTTGCATTTTCTTCTACTCTTTCTATAGAAATAAATATATCTCCAGAAATTAATTTACCTAAGGTATTATCAAAACTAATAATATCTGTTAAGGTGTCATGATTTAAAAACTCGACATTTAATTTATGAAGATAATTATCATCACAAAAAACATAGTTGATTTCACCAATTTCAAAACCATTATCAGCAACTACTTTTTGTATCCATTCTTGAGTTTGTATTTCATTAGGCAACTCAAAAGGTGTTTCGTAATTAAAAACAATCATTTTATTCTTTCTTAGTATCAGAAAAGTAAGCTCTTACCTTCTTTTTATAATTTTGCTGCAAAGGTAATGATTGTCTATTTAATATTTCTATTTGATTGTAAAACTGCTTTTTAAATTTAAGTGCCTTGATGTTGTTTCTTCGGTTTTCTAAAGTATTTGAAGTTGATTTACGTTTTTTGTCTTTTCCTTGTTCTAAGGCAGCTTTGTCAAGTTTTAATAATTCGTAATTTAAATTTTGCATTTTCTGTAGTGTTGCAGCATTGAATCCTTTTTCAAGTATTTCGTTTTCTAATTCTTCCATGCTTTTTAATGCTTTTTTTGCATTAGCATTACCACCTGCTTTACCTTGTTCGTTTTCTTTTAATGCATCCTGTAGTTCTTGCCTTAATTGAGTCTGTTGTTTAAAGATTTCGTATAATTCTCCATTTAAATCATCATTTGCTTCTCCTTCTCCTTTTCCTGTTTTATTCCCTTTATTACCTTCGCCTTTCTTACCATTATTATCGGGTTTATTACCTTCTTTACCTTTACCCTTCTTTTCTCCTTTCTTCAAACCATCTTTCATTTTTTCAGAAAGTGATTCTTGCTTTTTTATTAAATCTGGTAAACTAAATCCTTGACCTTTTCCTTTTTTTCCTTTACCCATTTTCATAGACATATTGTTCTGCATATTATTTAAAATATTACTTAAATAATCTGCTAAATTATTGGTGGCAGTCATTACATAACGTTGATTAGAAATTCCGTTATTAAATCTGTTTTCAGAAAAATTATATAAAGATTGATCTAAATTATAATGTGCTGTAGATAAATCATCTTGAATCTTAGTAGATATTTTTGGAACACGCATTGCTAAAACATATAAACTATCATCTATATGTTCGAAATACGTTTTAATTTCATTTTGTTTTTTTAGGTCTTTACCAAAATCTGGATGTGAGGTTGAAGTTTCACTAAACTTATTCATCAACTGTTCTTGTTGAAAAGAGAAAATAACTAAGTTTTCTAAAATTTTACGCAAATCTTCTATATTCTCTTCTATAGCTTCTCCTTGCATTTCCATCATAGATTTCTGCATTTTAGCACTCATCTCTTTCATCTTTTTTGATGACTGTTTTTGATTCTTTTTAGCTTTCTGTTGCTGTTGATTTTTTAGGTTTTCTTCTGCTTTATTTAATTCTTCTTCTACTTTTTCTTTTTCATCCTCAACATCTGGCAATTCCATTGGTTCTTTTAACTTCTCATTATCTTTATCTAATTCTTGAAGTTCTTTTTTAATCTCATCAAACTCTTTTTTAATCTCTTTTTGAGCTTCTAAATTATTTTCTTGACTTTTTTCTAAGGATTCCTGTTTTTTAGACAACTCCTCTATTTTATTGGCAATTTGCATTGTTTTTTGTTCAACATAAAAACGTTTTACCATTTCTAATGTTTTCTCTAAACTACGTTGCTGTTGCTTGTTTTGTTGTGCTAATTCTTTTGCTTTTTGAACTAAGTCTTCTTTATTTAATTTATCAGCCATTTTTTGGATTTCATCCAATAACTTTTGTTGTTTTTCTAGTTTCTTTAATTCTTTAATACGTTCTTTTAAATCTTCTTTCTTTTCTTGTAATGTTTTATCTTTTTCTGTTTTTTCATCTAAGTTTTCTTGAAGCTTATCTGTTTGTCTTTGCATCATTTTCTTGTATTGTTCTTGACGCTTTATAAAACTTTCTACCTTCTTTTTATCATTCCAATTAAAGCTTTTTTTATTCTGTAATTCTTGCTGAATATTTTCTAGTTGCTCTTGTTGTTTCTTTTGCCTTTGAACAGAGTTTTCTAGATCATTAATTGTATTTCTTTGTTCTTGTAATAGCTCTTGTTCTATTTCTTCTTCTGTTTTTTGTCTATAATTAAAAATCTTACTTTTTGTAGATTTATTTCCATTAACAGCATCATTATCAGAAACTTGAAAATATAATTCGTAATTAACTCCTTTTGAAAGTTGTAAACCATTAGGAAATTGATAGAAAAAAGTCTGAATATTTTGCTTGGTTATTGGAAGCTCTATTTGTTGTTTTTTATTAGAATTATCCTCTTGATAATACACAAGTTGTAATTTTTTAATTCCATAATCATCAGATATTTGACCTGCAAATTGCGCTGTTCCACGTGAAATACTATCAATATTTGAGCTTACAGAAATTAGAGGAAACTCGTCTTTTACAACATCAATTGCGAACTGTAATTTCTCATAATCTAAAAGGTTTTCATTAGATGAAGAAATCTGATAGCTTAGAGGCTTCTTTATACGTTTTGTAAATTCAAAATTATCTGATGAAGTACTTTCAAAAATTTCTCTTTTTTGATTTTGAATGAATGCTAATTCTTGGGTTTGATTGGTTTTTACTTTCCATGTAATTTTTGTACCTTCTGGAACAACTAAATTATTGGTGTTTTGAACAACTTCATCTTTTCTATTTGTATAATATGGATAATCTAGACTTAATGAAATATTATTAATCGTTGGTGTACCTATGACATTAATTTGATAATCTTGAGATTGAATTCCATTAGCTTCTACATAAAAATTTATTGGTTTTTGAACATCAGAAAATGTGTATGAAAATGAAGCGTCTTCATTATTCTGTAAATAATATTGTTGATTATTAAACAAAATTTTTGCTTCACTTGGAGTTACATTTCCAACAGTTTTTACAACAATAGTAATGGGTTTTCCTTGAATAACTTCAAGGGTTTTATTCTCTATTATAAATGCAAAAGGAGCTGGAGGATTATATGCTGTTCTATGATTAACAACACGCTCTAAACTTTCTGTTAAAGAACCATTACTAATTGTAAATAAGCTAATTACATATACTAAAACAGGAACAATAGTATATTTTAGATATTTCTTGTTTTGTTTAAAGTCAATAGCTTTAACAAATGGTATGGGTTGTAGTTCTAGAGATTTCTGCTCAATACTTGCTAAAATTAAATCAGATTTATTGGTGTTGTCTTTAAGTTGTAATATGTTTAATAATTTATCTTCGACTTCTGGAAAATGAGCTCCAATAATTTTTGAAGATTCAGCAAATGAAATTCCGTTTCTAAAGCCTATTAATTTAAATATAGGAATTGCTATAAATCGAATCAATAAAAAAAGTTCTACAACAACAAAAGCCCAAAACAAAAAGGTTCTTGCTGTTGGTTTTAGCCATAAAAAATATTCTAAAAACAACGTGAAAAAGAAATATAACAATCCAAAAGAAAAGAAAAGAATTGTTCCTTTTATCAACTCGTTAGTATAATACTTTCGAGTAAATTGATGTAATTTTTGTTGTATGTTTTTAAAATTGCTCATAATCAATTAATAAAAATACAGATTTTGTAAATAGTATCTTTCAAATTATTGTTAAAAGACATTGTAAGTATTTATAAAAACAAACTACTAATGCTTTATAAAATTTTAAATCATGAAAAAATTAGCCAAATTAGTTATTCTTATAATCACTTTACAAGCTTATTCTCAAAGTCCTTGGACACAAAAAAAAGGCAACTATTATACACAATTATCATTTACATCTATTTCTGGATATAATACTTTATTTGGGAACCCAGATTATAATACAGAAAGAGAAATTTCTGATAGAACTTTACAATTTTTCACAGAATATGGATTATCAGATAAAACATCGTTATTGGTAAATATTCCTTTTAAAATGATGGAAACAGGTGAATTAACATCTCCTTCTATTACTGCAATTCCGTTAACAAGTAGTGCAACAGAAAGTGCTTTAGGAAATATTTCTTTAGGTATAAAACATAATTTTTATCATAAAAAATGGGTGTTATCTGGTCAACTATCTATAGAAGCAAACACGAGTTCTTATGATGCTGCTTCAGGCATAAGAACAGGTTATGATGCATGGTCTTTTACACCATTATTTTTAGCTGGTAGAGGATTTGGAAAAACATACATTCAAGGATTTATTGGTGCAGATATAAGAACAAATGACTATAGTTCTAACTTTAAAATTGGTGGAGAAATAGGTAGAAAACTAGGCAATTTTATTTGGTTAATAGGTTTTGTAGATGTTTCATCTTCATTTAAAAACGGAGATGTTATGTTACCAGCAGAAAATCAATTAACAGGTTTATATGTAAACGATCAAGAATATGGTGCTTTTGGGTTAAAAGCTATAGGAGAGTTTTCTAATAATTTCGGAATTACAGCTGGTTATGGAGGTGCTTTTTCTGGAAATAATGTGGCTAAACAAGCAGCTTTAACTTTTGGGGTGTATCATAAATTTTAATACATATACTTTTGAATTAATTTAAAAAGACTTCACTTTACTGAAGTCTTTTTTCTTTTATCAAATTTCTCTTCTCTTTAATAAAAACTATCTTTGCAAAAAATTAAATTTAATGGAATCTAATGTTCGTGTACGTTTTGCACCAAGTCCAACAGGACCTTTACATATTGGAGGTGTAAGAACAGCTTTATACAATTATTTATTTGCTAAAAAACACAATGGAACTTTTATATTAAGAATAGAAGATACTGACCAAACACGTTATGTTGCAAACGCAGAACAATATATAATTGATGCTTTAAACTGGTGTAAAATTCCTTTTGATGAAGGCCCTGGAAAAGATGGTGGTTTTGGACCTTACAGACAATCTGAACGTAAAAGTTTGTATAAAAAATACGCAGATATTTTACTAGAAAAAGGATGGGCTTATTATGCTTTTGATACAGCAGAACAATTAGATGCTCATAGAAAAGGGAATGAAGTAGAAGGAAAAACCTTTATTTATAATTGGTGTAATAGAGAAAAAGGAGATTTAGTAAATTCTTTGGTTTTATCTGAGGAAGAAGTACAAAAAAGAATAAATTCTGGTGAAAAATTTGTAATTCGTTTTAAATCATACAATGGTAATCCTGATGCTAGAAGTATTTTATCTATTTCTGATGAAATTAGAGGGAGGGTTTCAATTGATGTAAAATTATTGGATGATAAAATTCTATTCAAAAGTGATGGGATGCCAACCTATCATTTAGCAAATATTGTAGATGATCATTTAATGAAAATTAGCCATGTAATTCGTGGTGAAGAGTGGTTGCCTTCTATGGCTTTGCATATTCTACTATACCAAGCCTTTGGATGGGATGCGCCAAAATTTGCTCACTTACCTTTAATCTTAAAACCTGTTGGTAAAGGAAAATTAAGTAAAAGAGATGGAGATAAATTAGGTTTCCCAGTATTTCCTTTAGAATACACGAATGAAGAAACAGGTGATGTTTCACGTGGATATAAAGAAGATGGTTATTTTGCTGATGCATTTATAAACATGTTAGCTTTTTTAGGTTGGAATCCTGGTACAGAACAAGAACTATTTTCTTTAGAAGAGTTAATTAAAGAATTTGATTTAAAACGTGTTTCTAAATCTGGTGCAAAATTTAATCCAGATAAAACAAAATGGTTTCAACAGCAATATATGCAGACTAAAAGTGATGCTGAATTAACTGAATTATACATTCCAATTTTAGAAGAAAAGAATATTTCTAAAGAAAAAACATATGTAGAAAAAGTAATTTCATTGATTAAAGAAAGAGCTGTTTTTATAGAAGATTTTTGGGAATTATCGTCTTTCTTTTTTGAAGCACCAACTGAATATGATGCTAAAAACGTAAAAAAGAATTGGAAAGAAGGAACACCTGAATTAATGCAAGAATTGATTGCTGTTATTAATAATATTGAAAATTTCTCATCAGAAAATACAGAATCAAAAATAAAAGCTTGGATAACAGCAAAAGAAATTGGTTTTGGTAAAGTAATGCAACCTTTACGATTAAGTTTGGTTGGTAAATTAGCAGGACCTCATTTATTTGATATTATAGCCATGATTGGTAAACAAGAAACTGTTGCTAGACTAAATAATGCAATAGAAAAGCTATAGAAATATTACTGTAAAAATGTGAAATCCTCTCAAAATTGAGAGGATTTCTTTTTTAAACCTGTAACATTTTAAAAGTTTTTACTACATATATATACTTAATCTTTTAAGTATATTTACAGTACACTATTATTAACATTTAAAACTTTTATTATGCCACCATCGTTTTTTATTATTATATTTTTATCATTAGTTGTTCTTTTTGCAGCTTTTTTTATGGTAAAACAACAAACAGCTGCTATTATAGAACGTTTTGGTAAATTTCAAAGCATTCGTCATTCTGGTTTACAAATAAAAATTCCTTTAATTGATAGAGTTGCAGGAAGATTAAGTTTAAAAATTCAGCAATTAGACGTAATTGTAGAAACAAAAACGTTAGATGATGTATTTGTTCGTTTAAAAGTTTCTGTACAATACAAAGTAATTAGAGATAAAGTTTATGATGCTTTTTATAAATTAGATTATCCTCATGATCAAATTACTTCTTATGTTTTTGATGTAGTAAGAGCAGAGGTTCCAAAAATGAAGTTAGATGATGTTTTTGTGAAAAAAGATGATATAGCATTAGCTGTAAAAGCAGAGTTAAATGATGCTATGTCTGATTATGGATTTGATATAATTAAAACTCTAGTAACAGATATAGACCCAGATGCACAAGTAAAAGCGGCTATGAATAGAATTAATGCTTCTGAACGTGAAAAAATTGCTGCTCAATTTGAAGGAGATGCTCAACGTATTTTAATAGTTGAGAAAGCAAAAGCAGAAGCAGAAAGTAAGCGTTTGCAAGGGCAAGGTATTGCAGATCAAAGACGTGAAATTGCTCGTGGTTTAGAAGAGTCTGTAGAAGTGCTTAATAAAGTGGGTATTAACTCTCAAGAAGCCTCTGCTTTAATTGTAGTAACACAACATTATGATACTTTACAATCTATAGGTGAAGAAACAAATAGTAATTTAATTCTATTGCCAAACTCACCTCAAGCAGGTAGTAATATGCTAAATGATATGGTTGCTAGTTTTACTGCAAGTAATCAAATTGGTGAAGCTATGAAGCAGCAATCAAAGAAGAAAAAAGAATAATTTAAATAAAATTTTTATCTTGTAAACATGTTACAAGATCTAGAAAATTGGTTGAATAAGCCTTATTATTTTAATCCATCAATTAAATTTAAAAGTAAATTAAGTTTAGTTTTTGGATTTTTTGTTTTTAGTTTTCTTTACATTTTTGAGCCCTTTACACTTTCTACTTTTAAAGAATATCTTTTTGATTATACTTTAGGGATAGGGTTAGTAACATTCGTAGGAACTTTAATCGTTTTAATAATACCACCAATATTATTTAAAAACTATTTTAATGAAGATAACTGGACTATAGGAAGAAATCTTATCTACATTGGATTATGTATCATTTTTAATGGTACTATTTTATGGTTTTTTGGGCAATTATTTAAGCAAGAAACTAGCATAGAGCATATTAATTATTTTACTTTTATCTATTACACATTTCTGGTTAGTGCTTTACCATTAATCATATTTATCTCATTTAATGAAAAACGTATTAGAAAAAAGAGAGAAGAAACAGCTAAAGAAATTAATGATTTTAATAATGCAAAATTAGAAGTTAATTTACCACTAAAGAACGTTGTTATATCTTCTGAAAACAACAAAGAATCTTTTACAATTGAAGTAGAAAAGTTAGTTTATATAACTTCTGAAGGCAACTATGCTAGTTTTTTTATTATTAAAAATAATGAATTAAAAGAAAAAATTTTAAGGGTTACCTTAACAAAAATTGAGTCATTTTTAAAAGACTATGATTTTATTATAAGGTGTCATAAATCTTATATTATAAATACAAAGTATGTTAATGGGATAACTGGCAATGCAAGAGGTTATTTGTTAAAATGCAATATTTTAGATTTTTATATACCTGTTTCAAGAAAGTTTAGTAAAAAATCTTTGTTAACATTGGTTAAATAACCTTCCCATTTATCACAAAAAATTTAAAAACCTTCCCATTTATCACAATTTAAAGCAATTTTAAAGCTGCTTATATATATTTGTTAAAATTAATTAGTTGGGGGATTTAATTAATTTAAAACAAAAAGCGCAACTGTACAGTTGCGCTTTTTTATTTTTTTATTTTAAAGAATTACTTTTTTTCTTCTATTTTATCATCATTATCTTCTTCTTTAGAGGCTTTTTTAAATTCTTTAATTCCACCACCTAAACCTTTCATAAGTTCTGGAATTTTTTTTCCTCCAAATAATAATAGAACTGCTAGTGCAATTAAAATCCAAGAACCTCCACTTGGCATGCCTAATAAAAATATATGTAAAGTATTCATTTTCTTAATATTTAATAGTACAAAGATATAAAAAAAGCTTTGGTTTAATTTCTTTTTTGAATAATACCTCCTATTACTTTTTTATCTTTAATTAATTCAGGATTTCCTTTATAAAATATAGAACCTCCAAAACTTACTTTTGCTGTTAATGTTTCGCCTGCAAATATTTCTGCTTTTGCACCTGTACCTGCTTTAACAGTACTTGTATTTTCTGTTTTTAAATTAAAACCATGGTAAACACCATATAAATCTAAATTTACATCTTGGTGTTTTGTGGTACCAGATAATTTTATAATACCTCCAGAAGAAGTTTTTACTTCTATATACTTAGTGTTTACAACTAAATTAATTAATGCTCTTTCTTGAGAGTTTACAACTAATTTTTCTTGATTAATATCTTTTCCAGTAATAGTAGCTCCTTCATTAGCATCAATTACATCTATATTAGTAGAGTAAAATAACTTAACAATAACTTCTCCATCAGCTGAATTATTTTCTGGTTTTAAAGAAAAAGGAAGTGTTAATTTTAAAGTTTTATCTACATTTTTAATAGTTACCTTTTCAGATTTTTTACCTCTTATTTCTATCTTTTGTTCATTTGATTTTATTAACTCTACTTCTATACCATTAAAGACTTTTAATGTAGTAAAATCACCTAAATTTTGGCTAACTGTAGACTGAGATTGAGAAGCTACATGTACCAAAAGCATAAGTATAAAAAATATTTTTTTCATAATATTTAAGTTTGATGCTGATTGTAAATCAAAAAATGTACCAATATTTAACGAAGAAACTAAATTAATGTTATACTAGAAAGAATTTTTAACAAATACTTTCCCTTTAATTTTGATATCATTAGCTACAATTATTTTTGATATAGAATTAATTACAAAGGTTGGATTTTTACTAGTTAAAGAAACAAAAAAAGGATCTTGAAGATATGTTGTGAAAATTTCAAATAAAGATGTTGGTTTTGTAAGAAGCTCTTCTAATGAACAATAATTTACTTTAGAAAATTCTGAAGTATCATTATACATATCATCATCTATTTTAATTTCACTTTTTACAACATCGTAAATGTCATTTAATTTTAATAAAAATGCTGCTTTTGTAATTTCTATAGTAAAATCTTTTGTTTCAGAACTAGTTGTAAATCTTCCGAAGTTAAGGCCATCATTATAGGCGATATCATCTTGATTAATAGATATATTATCTATTAAAATACTTTTAAAGTTAGTTAGAATACTCACAGTAATCTAATTTATTTAACTTTAACAGCTGTGCCTGTAATAGAAACTATTAATGTTGCAGAATTAGCTAAAGGTTCTACATCTATTTGAATACCAACAACTGCATTTGCACCTAATTTTATAGCGTTATCTTTTAAATTTTGAAAGGCTTTTTCTTTTATGTTTTCTAATCCTAAGGTGTAAATTTCTCTATATTTAGACATACTAAACATATCTTTAAAAGACATTTTTTGTCCATTTGAAGTATAACTAGAATCATAAGCTGTACCTGTTACAATCCCTAAATAATCAACTATTTTAAAATTTTCTATGTTATGTGTTGTAGTTAAAATCATATTAAAAAATTACTCTTCAATTAAATTAAAGTCTAAATGTTTACGTTCTAAATCTGTCTTTTTTACTTGTACTTGAACATTATCTCCTAATTGATACATCTGTTTTGTAGATTGCCCAACAATAGCATATTGTTCTTCATCGAAAATATAATAATCACTTTTTATATCTCTAATTCTAACCATTCCTTCACATTTATTTTTGGTAATTTCTACATAAATTCCCCATTCTGTAACACCAGTAATAACACCATTAAAAATTTCATCTTTGTGATCTTGCATGTATTTTACTTGCATATATTTAATAGAATCACGTTCAGCTTTACTAGCTAATTCTTCTCGTTTTGAAGAGTGTTTACATTTTTCTTCATAAACTTCTTGTTTTGCGCTGTTTCCTCCATCTAAATAATGTTGTAGTAATCTATGTGTCATTACGTCTGGATAACGTCTTATAGGTGATGTAAAATGGCTATAGTAATCAAATGCTAATCCATAATGACCTATATTTTGAGTGGTGTACACTGCTTTAGACATAGAACGTATTGCAAGTGTTTCTATCATATTAGATTCTGCTTTTCCATGAACATCACTTAATAATTGATTCAATGAATCTGATGTGGATTCTCTAGTATCAGTATTTATTTTGTACCCAAATTTACTAATGATGTTTTGTAAAGAAGCTAATTTTTCTATATCTGGTTCATCATGCACTCTGTATACAAAAGTTTTGTTTGATGGCTTCCCTCCTTTTGATTTACCTATAAATTCAGCAACTTTTCTATTAGCTAATAACATAAATTCTTCAATTAATTTATTAGCATCTTTTGCTTCTTTAAAATATACTCCAACAGGATTTGCAGCTTTATCTAAATGAAACTTCACTTCTACTCTATCAAATGAAATTGCTCCTTGTTTCATTCTCTTCTTTCTAAGTATTTTAGCTAATTCATCTAATTTTAAAATAGCTTCAACTATAGCATCATCCACTTTATATTCTTTACCTGTTAAAGAAACATTAGCTGGAACAATATTATTTTTATTTTCAATAATTACTTGTGCTTCTTCATAAGCAAATCTTTTATCTGAATAGGTTACAGTTCTACCAAACCATTGCTTAATAATTTGTGCTTTTTCATTGATTTCAAACACTGCTGAAAAAGTTAATTTTTCTTCATTTGGTCTTAAAGAACAAACACCATTACTTAACATTTCTGGTAACATAGGTACTACTCTATCTACTAAATATACAGAAGTTGCTCTTTCATAAGCTTCTGCATCTAAAATAGTTTTTGGTTGTACATAATGTGAAACATCTGCAATATGAATTCCTATTTCATAATTACCATTTTCTAATTTTGTAAAAGATAAAGCATCATCAAAATCCTTTGCATCTTTTGGGTCTATAGTAAAAGTTAAATCACTACGCATATCTCTACGTTTAGTAATTTCATCTTTGGTAATCTCTATAGAAAGTGTTTCTGCATCTTTCTCAACTTCTGATGGGAATTCGTAAGGTAAATCGTACTCTAATAAAATAGAATGCATTTCTGTATTATGATCACCAGGTTTACCTAAAACTTTAGTGATTTTACCAAAAGGATTTTTAGATTTTTCTGGCCAATCTATAATTGTAGCTTGTACTTTATCTCCATGTTCTGCTCCATTTAATTTAGATTGAGAAATAAAAATGTCTGCATACATCTTATTACTATCTGGTAATACAAAACCAAAATTTTTATTTAATTGTAATACGCCAACAAAATCAGATTTTGCTCTTTCTACAACTTCAACAACATCTGCTTCTAATTTATTAGATCTTCTTTTTTTATAGACATATACTTTAACCATATCTCCATGTAAACCTTTACCTAGATTTACATTTGGTACAAAAATATCTTCTTCGTAATCATCAGAAATAAAATAACCATTTCCATTAGAGGTAATATCTAATGTTCCTAAAGAATATTTACGATCTTCATTAATTTGAAACTTTCCTCTATCTACTTCTTTTATTTTTTTATTAGCTGTAAGTTCTGCTAATTTTTTTAAAATTTGGGTTTTTCCATCTGTATCAGAAATTCCCATTTTTGAAGCTATTTGCTTGTAATTGTAGAACTTATCACTATCTTCATTTAGAATTTTAAAAATATTTCTTGTTAAATCTTTAATAATTCTTCCTTTCTTTTTAAAAATTTTTTTCTTCTTTCTTGGCATAAATGCATTTACTTGTTTTGAAGTAACCAAATTACAACTATTTAAACTTAAATTGTTTAAATAAGATAAAAGTTAAAGAAATCTTAAAAATTTTGTAACGTTTTCTAAATTATTACGTCTTTAATATAAGAACAAGTAATTTACAATGAAAAACTTACGTAAAATAATAGCATTTTTTGCAATGATATTTATTGCAGGGATTTATTTAGCTGTAAGAACTGTAAATACTTCTTTACAACAAAAAGAGACTCCAAAAGAAACTGTCGAAATTCAAAAAGACACCACTTATCTATTAAAATCAGAAAAGAAAATAAAAACAGTATAAATCATTTTTAGATTTTCACTTATCAACATTCTTTATTATTATATTTTTCTTTTTATAAATTTTTAAAAAACTACAATGTTTATAATAGCTTGTGAATAGTTACTATAAAAATTAAATATTTTATTTTATTATTTGAGTTATTAAAAAACATTGACAACTTATTAGTTATTTAAATAGTTAAAAATCAATATAAATTTACCTTTATTAACAATTGTTATTAACAGCTATTCACTTATTTTTCTCATAAGTATTTTAATTTTTAATGTAAACAAATGGTAAATTTTATGTTGATAAACTTTTATGAAAATAGAATAATAAAATTTGCATATATCATTCTATCCCTTGTATTGTAATTATTTTTTTATTCACCAAAAAAAGTTTCGAGTTTTTAGTGATAAGTTCTTAACATTAACTTAAAATAGTTAAATCATTAAAAAATAAGAGGTTATTAAATATTAATAAATTTTAAATGTTTATAACTGTTGATAACCGTTAATTTCTATATTTTTGCAGTATACAATACAATTAAAATCAACATATTATGACAATTGCCATTGGTAATGATCACGCAGGAACTGAATATAAGTTCGAAATTATAAAACACCTAGAAAACCAAGGATACACTGTTCTTAATTTTGGAACAGACACTAATGATTCTATGGATTATCCTGATGCAATTCATCCAACTGCAGATGCTGTTGAATCTGGTAAAGCTGCTTTAGGAATTATCTTATGTGGTTCAGGTAATGGTGCTCAAATGACTGCAAATAAACATCAGGGAATTAGAGCTGCTTTATGTTGGAATAAAGAATTAGTTGAATTAACAAGACAACATAATAATGCGAATATTTTAACTATTCCTGCACGTTTTGTGTCTTTACAACAAGCTTTAAGTTTTGTAGATGTATTTCTTTCTACAGAGTTTGAAGGAGGAAGACATGAAAATAGAGTAAATAAAATTTCTTGTGCTGGCTAATGGATTTTCAAGTAAAATCTTTTAAAGAATTAACAGTAGATGAATTGTATGCTATTTTACAATTACGATCTGAGGTTTTTGTTGTAGAACAAGATTGTGTATATCAAGATATTGATTATAAAGATCAAAAAGCCTTACATGTACTTGGTTTCAAAAATGACAAGTTAATAGCCTATACACGTATTTTTAAACCAGGAGATTATTTTAAAAACTCTAGTATAGGTAGAGTAGTGGTTACAAAAGATGAACGTAAATATGGTTATGGACATGAAGTAATGAAAGTATCTATAAAAGCAATAAAAGATTATTTTTCTGTTACTACTATTACTATTTCTGCTCAGAAATATCTTACTAAGTTTTACGAAACACATCAGTTTACACAAGTAGGAGAGGAGTATTTAGAAGATGGTATTCCTCATATAAGAATGGATAGAAAATAAAAAAGAGGAATATTAATTCCTCTTTTTTATTTTATTCTTCAGATTCTTTAGAGCCAAATATTCTTTTCTTAAATACAGAAAATAAACCTACAGCACCTATTGCAATAAATTTCCAAAATTTTAAAAGTAGTGCAAAAAATCCAGCTTTAGCAAGAAGTTTACCTGCAATTAACCCTCCAATTCCATAAGCTGCAACTTCATCTATATCTGGATTAAAATCTGCATATTTATTACCAGCTGTAAAATGTACACTATTTAAAATCTCGTCTACATCATTATTAAATTTTGGTAAAACATCAATAGTACCAATTGCATTTAAATTTAAATAACCTTTTCTACCTAACACTCTTATATTATAATTAAGAGTGTTTAATTCTTCACCCTCAAAACTTAATTCTTTAGCCCAGTGTAATTTTTTATTTTTATCATCATAAAAAGGTTTAGAAGCCCAACCCACAAGATCAATTTCTGGGTAACCTAATTTTTTTCTTTCAGGGTTTGCTGCATTAGTATCATCTTGCATTTCTTCTAAAAGATCATCATAATCTAAATCTTTTGCATCTTCATCATCTATATAACCTTCATTAGAATACGTAATTTCAACAGCATAAGTAAAATCATCACTAATTGGGGAAATTTCTTCTGGTAATAAAAGGCCTAATACTTCTGATGGAGGATTACCCCATAAATCTGAAAGTACATATTTACTTTGCTCAGCATTTAAAAATTTATATCCTTTAGGAATATCAATTTCAGCAATACCATTTTCTAAAGAAATTTTTCCATATTCGTACTTAAAAGTACTATTGATACTATCAATTACTCTTTGATATTCAATTTCTTGTTCTTTAGTGATTTCATCATTATTTTCTTGACAAAAAGTTACTGTTATAGTTAAGCATAATAGTATGCTAGTAAGTAAATTTCTCATAAAAGGTTTTTTGGTTAGGTGCAATTATACAAATAATCAATGTAAAATTTTAAAACTATAAAATTTTTATTGTCACAGAAAAAATATCTTTAATTGAGGTTAAACTCATATTTTTTTCAGAAAACTTTTGATCTGTATAAGAAGTATACTGTGTAATTGGTTCTATACAAACCATATTATCAACCTCTGTCCAAAGCATAAAATTATTGAAACCTTTTGTTGTAATTTCTAAATGAGGTTTATCAATATTTTTTAGCACTATTGTATCTGTGTTTAAAATAGGAAAAGCACTAGAACCAGCTTTATAAACATCTTGTAAAGTATAAATTTTATGATCTGATTCAAATGTTTCTTTACCTGTATTTGATAATAAAAATGCTGGATGATAACCCAACATAAAAGGCATTTCTTTTTCTGAAAGAATTACAAAATCTATTTTTAATTCACTGTTTTCAATTTTAAAATGTTTTTCAAAACTAAAATCAAAAGGCCATGTTAAAAACTCTTCTGAAGACTTCTCTGGAAACTTACTGTTCTTAATTTTTGTATTCGCTTTATAATCTTTTTTAAAGATTGCAGTAACTTCATTATTAGAAATTAATTGGTAATCTAATTCTCTTAACAATCCATGCTGATCTTGAATTGCATCGTCTTTTTTAGTATGCACTCTAAAGTTATTTTTTGCAGTAGGACCAATAATAGGAAACATTTCATCATCACTTTTACGCCAACCTTTATTTCCTTTTTGATGAATAAATTCAACACCATTAACAGTAAAACTTACCAATTCACCATTATCAATTTTTACTAAAGAGTTATCATTTCTTAAGGTTATCATAGATTATAGATTTGTTCAAAAATAATATAAAAAGCAGTTGAATTTGTTAGGAAAATCTTTTTTGTTTTTTGTAACTTACATCACTTTAAAAAACTAAAATTTAGCAAAGATTTATGGCGACAGATAAAGAAAAACAAGCAAAGCTTAAAGCATTACAACTTACACTAGATAAGTTAGATAAAACTTATGGTAAAGGCTCTGTAATGAAAATGGGAGATGCAGTAGTAGAAGATGTAGATGCAATACCATCTGGTTCTTTAGGTTTAGATTTAGCATTAGGTGTTGGTGGTTACCCAAGAGGAAGAATTATAGAAATCTATGGTCCAGAATCTTCAGGTAAAACTACTTTAACAATTCATGCTATAGCAGAAGCACAAAAAGCAGGAGGTATAGCAGCTTTTATTGATGCAGAACACGCTTTTGATCGTTTTTATGCAGAGAATTTAGGTGTAGATATTGATAACTTAATTATCTCTCAACCAGATCATGGAGAGCAAGCTTTAGAAATTGCAGACAATTTAATTAGATCTGGAGCTATTGATATAGTTGTTATAGATTCTGTTGCTGCTTTAACACCAAAATCTGAGATTGAAGGTGAAATGGGTGACTCTAAAATGGGTCTTCATGCACGTTTAATGTCTCAAGCATTACGTAAATTAACAGGTACTATTTCTAAAACAAACTGTACAGTTATTTTCATTAACCAATTGCGTGAGAAAATAGGAGTGATGTTTGGTAATCCAGAAACTACTACTGGTGGTAACGCACTTAAATTTTACGCTTCTGTTCGTCTAGATATTAGAAGAAGAACGCAAATAAAAGATGGAGATAGAGTTATTGGAAACTCTACTAAAGTTAAAGTGGTAAAAAATAAAGTTGCACCACCTTTTCAAACAGCAGAGTTTGATATTATGTATGGAGAAGGAATTTCTAAGGTTGGTGAAATTTTAGATATAGGTGTAGAGTTAGGAATCATAAAGAAAAGTGGTTCTTGGTTTAGTTATGGTGAAACCAAATTAGGACAAGGACGTGATTCTGTAAAAGGATTAATTAAAGACAATCCTGAATTAATGGAAGAACTTGAAAACAAAATAAAAGACGCTATTGAAAATCAAGATTAAGTTTTAAAAAGTTCTATTATTTATATAAGGCTGCTTTAGAATTATTTTCTAAAGCAGTTTTTTTATTCTTTAGATAACACTTTAACTAACCATAAAATAAGATAAGCACCCACACCAAAACCAGCCAACAATACTGTTAACACAAAAAATATTCTAATATTTTTAGCAGTAAATTGTGTTTTTGTACTTAACCATTCGCATACACCTAAAAGCATAGTTTTAAATTTTTAATTATTATTTTTATAAGGAGGTAATTGCAAGACCAACTGTTCAATCTTTTTAACAATTTCTAATCTATTTTTAGTCTTAAGTTCAAAATAGGGTTCTTCCCAATCACCTTCGTAATTTATATTTCCTTTTTTATTGGTTGTTTTTATTAGGTTTAGAACACGTAAATGAAAAAAACCATTAGCATCATTTTCTGGTTTAAAATCTAAATTGATAGCCCTCATTAATTGATGATTTTCAATATGTAACAATGAGCTAGCATCTAAATATTGCATAGTTTCATTAGAAGGGTCTACTTCGTAAAATAAATTCCATTCTATTAACCAACCAGAAGTAATTCTTAAAGGTTGTAATTCAATTTCACTCATCATTAAACGCCTGTACTTCCAAAACCTCCAGAACCACGTTCAGTTTCACTTAAAACATCAACTTCTTGCCAAGTAACTCTTTCGTGTTTTGCTATGACTAATTGCGCAATTCTTTCACCATCATTTACCACAAAATCTTCGTTAGATAAATTTACTAAAATTACACCTATTTCACCTCTATAATCAGCATCTACAGTTCCAGGACTATTTAGTACAGTTATTCCTTTTTTTGCAGCCAAACCACTTCTTGGTCTAACCTGAGCTTCAAAACCTTGAGGTAGTGCAATAAATAAACCTGTTTTAACAATAGCTCTTTCTAAAGGTTTTAGAGTTATGGCTTCTTCAATATTAGCTCTTAAATCCATGCCTGCTGCACCATCTGTTTCGTAAGCAGGTGTTATGTGTTTTGATTTGTTAATGATTTGTACGTTCATATGTTATTCTTAATCTTTAGTTATTATTTCTTTCCATTTATCAGATTCAGCAAACTCTTTGATTATTTGATTTCTTTTTATCAGTAAATTTTCCATATATTTTTTTAAAAATACACTATCTGCAATTTTACCAAGAATCCCAAAAGGAGAGACATAAATAAAAATATCTTTCATTAAAGTTCCTTTTTCTTTATCAGAAAAAATATGTTCATGTTTAAAACTATGAAATGCACCTTTCTGCATTTCATCACAAAAGTATGTTGGATATTTATAAGATGTAATTTTAGATGTTAAGTTTTGGTAAAAACCAAGATGTTTAGCCCTCCAAGTAACACTTTCGTTAAACTCTATTAGTCCTTCTGTTTTTCCAGCAATAGCTTTTTCGTTTGTGTGTTTAGTTGAAATTTTATGTAAATCAACACTTCTTGAGAGGTTAAAAACAATTTCTTTATTTGCATTTATAAATGTTTCAATAACTATTTTCGGCATTTTTATTTGCTCATTTAATCATATAAAAACTCAATTACTTCTAAAAATTCACTCTTCCAAAAAGCTTCATTATGTTTGCCTTCAGCAACTATTTTTGACTTTAAATTGTCTTTTGGAAATCCTATTTCTAATAATAATTTTTCCATGTTTTCTGTATCTGGCACCATAGAATCTCCTTCTTTACCACCTACTAATAAAAACAATTTAGTGTTTTTTAAATTCCCTTTTGCTTTTGCAAAAGTGTTTACTTTATCAGAAAACCAAAAAGAGGTAGATAAAGCACCTATTTTACCAAAAATTTCAGGATGCTCTAAACCACCATAAAAAGAGATTAAACCACCTAAAGAACTACCAATTATAGCTGTCTCATTAGCTTCTGGTTTGGTTCTGTAATTTGCGTCTATGTATGGTTTTAATTCATTTGCTAAAAAATTGATATAAATAGCACCTTTTCCTCCTCCATATTTTTCATGTTTCCAAGGTGTATATTCTTCAATTCTTTTTTCACCTCCATTTTCTATCCCTACAACTATAAATCCTTTTCCTGTTTTGTTATAATAAGAATTCAATGTTTCATCAATACCCCATTCACCCACAAAAGATGTTTTGTCATCAAATAAATTTTGAGCATCATGCATGTAAATTACTGGATATTTTTCTGAAGAGTTCTTGTAATTTGGAGGTAAATACAACCAAACTTTATGAAAAATATCGTTTAAATCTTTAATCAGAAATTCTTTCTCTAAAATAGAAACATTATCAGACTTTGTAGATTTTCTTTCCTCTTCTTTAGGTGATTTAATTGCTGTTTTTTCAATATCTTTTTTACAAGAAACAATGAAAAAGAAGGTTAAACAAGCAATTAAAAAAGGTTTCATATTTTGATTGATTTATCACAAATATAATAATTCGAAATCCTATTTAAAGCTAGTAAATAGTTTTCTTACTTTTGAAAAATAATTTTAGATATATGAGCGAACATAAAAAAATAGCTGTTTTTGGAGGAGGAAGTTGGGCTACAGCTATCGTTAAAATGTTAACTGAAAATTTAGATACTGTAGGTTGGTATATGCGAAATGAGCAAGCTATTGAACATATTAAGAAAAACTTTCATAACCCAAAGTATTTAAGATCTGCAGAACTAAAGGCATCACAGCTAGATTTGTCTTCAGATATAAATAAAATGATTACGAATTATGATGTACTCATTTTTGCAATTCCTTCTGCTTTTTTAACTCAAGAATTAGAAAAAGCAACCATTTCTTTAACTAATAAAATTGTCTTTTCTGCAATTAAAGGTATTGTTCCAGAGACAGGATTAATTGTAGGCGAACATTTTCATCAAGAATATAATATCCCTTTTCAAAATATAGGGGTTATCACAGGACCTTGTCATGCAGAAGAAGTGGCAATGGAACGTTTGTCTTATTTAACAGTGGCTTGTCAAAATGAACAAAATGCAAAAGACATGGCTAAAGCTTTAGAAAGTTGGTATATTAATGTAAAAACTTCTGATGATATTATTGGAACAGAGTATGCAGCTATGTTAAAAAACATTTATGCAATAGCTGCAGGTATAGCTCATGGTTTGGGTTATGGAGATAATTTTCAGTCAGTTTTAATGAGTAATGCCATTCGTGAAATGAAACGTTTTATAAAGAAAGTGCATAAAATGAAACGTAACATTAACAACTCTGCATACTTAGGTGATTTATTAGTAACAGGTTATTCTACCTTTAGTAGAAATAGACAGTTTGGTAACATGATTGGTAAAGGCTATACTGTAAAATCTGCTCAAATTGAAATGAGTATGATTGCAGAAGGGTATTATGCAACTAAAAGTGCTTATAAAATTCAACAAGAAAAAGGTGGCAAAACCCCTATTATACAAGCTGTTTATAATATTTTGTATGATGACAAAGACCCTAAAAAAGAATTTAAAAAGTTGACGGTTAAATTAGATTAATTGTTTAATTTTGAACAATTAAATTTAATTTTAAACTTTTGTTATGAAAACAATACAAGAGGTTGTTGAAAGTACCATTAGAAAAACACCTTTTATAGAAGAGGCGTTAAATGAAAAATTAATAAACGTTTCTTCTTTAGCAAGAATAATACTTCCTGAAGTATCGCAAACATTAAAGAAAGAAGTAAAAGTTGGTGCAGTTATGATGGCTATTAATAGGCTTTCTCCTGCAAGTGAATTACGTATTCGTAAAAACATAAAAAAACTAGCTTTAGATTTAGGTGATGTTATTGTAAGATCTGACTTATGTGATTTTACTTTTAAAAATACGACTTCACTCTTAAAAGAAATTGCAAGAATATTGACAAAATCTTCAGAAAGTCAAGATTACTTTTTAACGGTGTCACAAGGTATTTTTGAAACCAATATTGTTACCAGTAAAAACTTAAGACCTTTTGTTGAAGAAATTTTTGATAATGAAACTTTAACCAATAGTATGCTAGATTTAGCATCTATAACCATAAAGCTTCCAAAAGAAAATCAAGAACAATCTGGTATTTATTATTTTATTTTAAAGCAATTGGCTTGGGCAGATATTCCTTTACAAGAAATTATTTCTACAACTAATGAAATGACAATTGTAGTTAAAGAAAAAGACATCAATCAAACATTTGCCATTTTAATGGATATGAAATTAAACTAATTCATGGCAAAAAACGATCCTTATGCTGCACTAAGAATTAGAGAGTTTAATATTTTTTTATTTGTACGCTTTCTTTTAGTTTTTGGTTGGTCTATGCAATTTATTGTTATTGAATGGCAAGTATATTCAATTACAAAAGATCCACTTTCTTTAGGTATCATAGGGTTAATGGAAATTATTCCTGCCTTTACTATGGCATTATTTGCAGGTCATATTGTAGATCAAAAAGAGAAACGAAATATGCTGTTAAAATGCACAGCAGCTTTTTCTTTTATTAGTTTAGGATTGTATTTTTTTACATCAGATTATGTCACAAACAACTATGAAATCAATACCATTCTTTACGGTATTTATGCTCTGGTATTTTTTGGTGGATTTTTACGTTCGTTTTTTGGACCTACTATTTTTTCTTTAGTTGCTCTTTTGGTTCCTAAAAAAATCTATCATAATGCAGCAACTTGGAGTACAAGTACCTGGAAATTAGCATCAGTAACTGGAGCACTTGGTGGAGGTTTTTTCATAAGCTGGATTGATGTAGACAACACATTATTATTGATTTATATTTTAGTAATACTTTCTTTAATTTTTACTTTTTTAATTAAGAAAAAACCCATTTTAAATACAAAAATTGGAGAACCTATAAAAGAAAGTTTAAAAGCAGGAGTAAAGTTTGTTTTTGAAAACAAGGCAATTTTAGGAGCATTAACTTTAGATATGATTGCTGTTTTGTTTGGTGGAACTGTAGCTATTTTATCTGTCTTTGCTCAAGATATATTAAAAGTTGGTCCAGAAGGTTTTGGAATGTTAAATGCATCTATTTCTATAGGTAGCATTGCAACCATGTTTTTAACAACCTACATACCAATTAATAGAAATACAGGTAAAAAGATGTTAATCTCTGTATTTATTTTTGGGGTAAGTATCATTGCTTTTGGTTTATCTTCTATTTTCTGGGTAAGTTTATTAGCCTTGTTTGTAAGTGGTGCTGCAGATGGAATTTCTATGGTCATCAGACAAACGATTCTTCAATTAAAAACTCCAGATGAAATGAGAGGTAGAGTCTCTTCTGTAAACTCAATGTTTGTGGGTTCTTCTAATGAACTAGGTGCTTTTGAAAGTGGCTTAGCAGCTAAATTAGTGGGGCCAGTTGCAGCTGTTGTTTTTGGTGGAACCATGACTATTTTAACAGTAGTTACTACTGCAGCAGTTAGCCCAACAATTAGAAATTTAGATTTAACAGAAGATATTAAAGCTTCTGAAATTGAAGATTAATTAAATTTTGGAAGCGTTCTGTAATTGCCTAAGCTTAGCGTCCAATCATAATTGGCAAATTTTAGTTTTTTTGGTTTTTTAGGCACAATATTATATTCTTTTAAAATTTTACAAGCACCAGATTTTCCTCCAAAATCTGCCCTAAACCAAGACATTAACGCAACAGATGTAGCTGTTTTTGTTTCTTTATTAAATGTAGTTTGTTCCTTTAAATATTCTTTAGTCATAAAATCTAATTGTTGATTTAATTTTTCTGGTGAATAAACAGCTACAGGAGGACAGCTTTTTGCACCACAATTTAAAGCAAAGTGAATTCGCCAATCTATATCATCTACACGTAATTTACGTTCCCATTTTGCTCTAAAAGGAGTTCTTAAATAGCCCCAACTTAACTTACATCTTGATTTTCTAATAATTCCATGTTCTATATCATCAAAAGACAATATTTCTCCAGCTATTTTTATTCTTTCATCAGAAAAAAATGAACCTCTATTTTTATATAAATCAGGTTTTTCAGATAGAGAAATCTGAATAAAAGCATTGTAAATGTTTACCCAAAAAGCAATTTTTTGAGTATCTGTTGAAAATTGATGAATAAGTTCGTTTAAGGTAGATTTTTCAAGAATTTTAACTTGTTTTTCATACGACTTTCCATCAATAATATTTTGTAAAAGTACTTCTGATACTTTTTGATAATTTACTTTTTCTTGTGAAAAGACTGAGCTAGATATAAAAAAAAAGAATGTGTAAATAAAAAGTTTCATATAAAATTACGTAAGTTTAAAAAGTGAAAATTTCTATAATTATTCCTACTTATAACGAAAAAGAAAACCTTCTTAAAAGGTTGTCGTTTTTATGTAAACAAGCTAACAATTATCCTATAGAAATTATCATTGCTAACTCACCAGAAACTACAGATGATTCATCTAAAATTTGTGCTAAAAAAAATAAAGTTAGGTTTTTAAATTCGATAAAAAAAGGAAGAGCAGCACAAATGAATTTTGGAGCTTCTAAAGCCAAAGGTGATATTTTTCTGTTTTTACATGCAGATGTACAATTACCAAAAGATTTTTACACACAAATAGATAAAGCCATAAAAGCGGGTCATAAAGCAGGTTTTTTTGCCTATCAGTTTGATAAAGAATCTTCGTTATTAAACTTTAATAGTAGGTTTACAAAAAAAGATGGATTATTTGCTGGAGGTGGAGATCAATGTCATTTTTTTACAAGAGAAACTTTTGAAAAATTAGGAGGTTATGATGAAGATTTTTGTATTATGGAAGACTTTGAAATGATAGATAGAATTAGAAAACAAAATATCCCTTTTACAATAATTCAGTCTAAGGCTATTGTAAGCGCAAGAAAATATGAAGATAATAGTTGGTTAAAAGTAAACCTGATTAATGGCTATGTTTTTTTAAAATATAAACTAGGAGTACATCCTATGAAACTGAGAAAAACTTATAAGAGTTTATTAAGAGAATCAGTCTAATATTTTAGTCGGTAAACCATCTATACTTTCTTGGTTTTTTTCTGTCCAATATTCTTTAATACCTTTTTTTCCTTTAGAAGACGCCCAATCATTTAACTCTTCTCTTTCGCCTTTATATTCAAAAAAAGGAATAGACATACCACAAGAAGTTTGTGCAGATTCTATGGTAATATCAAATATTTGTCTAGTACCAGGTGTTTCTGGGAAAAAACCAATTAACTCATTCCATCCATCATCACCTTCCTTTATTTCTTTACCTTTTCCATATAATCGTAAAATATTTGGAGCACCTTCAAAAGAACAAAACATCATTGTTATTCTTTTATTTTCTAATAAATGAGCAGCAGTTTCATTTCCACTTCCAGTTACATTTAACCAAACTACTCTATTTTCATCTAAAACACGAAAAGAATCCATCCCTTTTGGCGATAAATTAATACGACCATTATTTGGTGCTGTAGCCACAAAAAATATTTTTTGTGCTTCTATAAATTTCTGAATTCTTGATGAAATTTTTGTGTAGAATTTTGCCATTTTAAAGCGTTTTAGGAAATCAAATTTACGAAATATGAATTATAGTTTCTGATATTAATTGTTACCTTTAACCCAAATAAACTACTTATTCATGGAATACGGATTTTTATCAGTAATACCACCAATTATAGCCATAATTTTAGCATTAAGAACCAAACAAGTATATATTGCTTTATTATTTGGTATTTGGTTTTCTTGGTTAATTATAAAAGGTTGGCATCCTTTAGAAGGTACTTTAGCAATGATTGAAGGAATGGTAAATGTATTTCAATCTAAAGGAAACACAAGAACAATCATATTTAGTGCTTTAGTGGGTTCTTTATTAGTGTTTATTCAATACTCAAGAGGTGTAGAAGGGTTTATTAACATTATCAACAAAAGGTTAGTAAAATTAGAGGCAAAAAAATCTGGATTTGCTAGAGTTATGGTCCAAATTTTAGCCACTATTACAGGCCTTTTATTATTTGTAGAAACTAGCATTTCGTCTTTAACAGTGGGTACTTTATACAGACCAATTTTTGATAAATTAAAAATACCAAGAGAAAAACTAGCTTATATAGCAGACTCAAGTTCTGCTCCATCATCAATTTTAATTCCCTTTAACGCTTGGGGAGCATTCATTATGGGATTATTACTTACACAAGGTATAGATAAGCCTTTTTCAGTAATGATTGCTTCAATTAAATATAATTTTTATCCATTATTAGCTATCGGAATTTTATTCTTCATCATACTATCTAAAAAAGATTTTGGCTTAATGAAAAAAGCTGAACAACGAACTAAGGAAACAGGATTATTAATGAATAAAGGTTCTAAACCTATGGTTTCTGATGAAGTTACTTCTTTTCCTCCTAAAGAAGGAATACCTGCAAGAGCTTATAACATGATAGTTCCTTTATTGGTAATGGTTTGTATGATGCCTATTAATTTGATTTACACTGGCTGGAACAATGTAGAAAAATATTCAACTACTTTCGATCATATAAAACAAGCAATTGGAGAAGGTTCAGGTTCTTCTTCTGTTTTATATGCAGTAATAACAGCTATTCTTGTAGCTATTACTATGTATTTTGTACAAGGAATTTTAAAACCCAAAGATGCTGTAAATTTAACTTTAAAAGGGATAAGTGAGTTAATGCCATTAGCACTTTTGATGTTGTTAGCTTTTGCTATAGGTGACGCTTGTAAAGCATTAGATACAGGAAATTATGTAGCGAATATTACAGAAAGTTGGTTGTCTCCAGAATTATTACCTGCAGTAGTTTTTGTGGTAAGTTCTTTTATTGCTTTTTCTACAGGAACTTCTTGGGGTACATTTGCAATTATGATGGCTATTTCTGTACCAATGGCTAATATTCATGGAGCAGACATTACCATTGTTGTAGCTGCAACTTTAGGAGGAGGTATTTTTGGTGACCATTGTTCACCAATTTCAGATACTTCTATTATTTCTTCTATGGCTTCAGCAAGTGATCATATAGACCATGTAAAAACACAATTACCTTATGCTTTGTTTGGTGGCTTAATAACAACTTTATTGTATTTGATTATTGGGTTTTTAGGGTAATGAATTTTAAGTAATGAAATTATATTTATTAATATTTTTTTTAGGTTTATTTCTTTTATATAGAGGGAAACTACTTATGAATAAATTGGAAGAAAAAAGAGATTCTAAAAAAGATAATTCAGGAGTATTTTTTCAAATAGATTTTTTAATGCTTTATTCTGGTTTTATCCTAACTATTACTTCATTTTTATTTATTCTATTTAGCTAAAACTCCACGCTTATTTAACTCAGGTATCATTCGTAAAGCACCTTCTTTAATAGTGTTTGCTTCAAAAGTAAAAGTTTTGTCATATAAAGTGTTTCCTTCAAAAAAAGTAACTTGAAACCTGTTAGAAAGAGAAAATAATTCAGGTTGAATGAGTTCTACTTTAGCAAAAGAATTTGCAGGTAATTTTTCTAATTTTTTACGCAATAAAGAAGTGGTTTTAGTTTTAGAAAAACCTTGTGAAACAATCACAACCATTTCTATATCTACGTTCTTTTTATTAATGATATACACATTCCAATCATCAGTTTTGTAGATATCATTGTATTCGTAAACAATGGCCATTTCTACATCAGTAACTTCAGGTATTTGGATGTCTTTTTTCAAAAAACTAGTCTTTTGTGAAAGTTAAAATTTTGTCACCATCTTTATTTAAAAAGACCAATGTATTAGTTTCTATTAAATAAGTATTTATACTTGAAACCAATAGGCTAAATGCATCAGGTATTTTCATTTCTTGACACATCATTTTTGTTTCTCCAAAAGGAGAAAATGTAATTGAATTTTTATCAATTGAATTAATTGAAGAGAAAAAACGGTTACATCCATTAGTGCCACTAATATTGTTTCCTTCAATTTTTATAAAAGGAATATTGTTAAAATCTTTTATATCAGATTTTGAAAATCCTTTCATATCAGAAAGGTTCCATTTACCTTTAATTATTTTTAAAAAATCCTTTTCAGTTTTTTTATTTTCAGGTTGCCCAATGCAAGAGAGCATAAGTAAAGAAAAAAATAAAAAAAAGGCATTTTTCATTTTAAATAATAGATTTAAACTGGTCTAAGAAACGTTTATCGTTTTCGTAAAACATTCTAATATCTGGTATTTGATATAGTAACATTGCAATACGTTCTATACCCATACCAAAAGCATAACCAGAATATTTTGTTGGGTCTATATTACAGTTGGTAAGTACGTTTGGATCTACCATTCCACAACCCATAATTTCTAACCAACCTGTACCTTTTGTAATTCTATAATCAGTTTCAGTCTCTAATCCCCAATAAATATCTACTTCTGCACTTGGCTCTGTAAATGGGAAGTAAGAAGGTCTTAATCTAATTTTAGATTTACCAAACATCTCTTTAGTAAAGTATAAAAGTGTTTGTTTTAAATCTGCAAAAGAAACATCAGTATCAATATACAAACCTTCTACTTGATGAAAAATACAGTGAGCTCTAGCAGAAATGTCTTCGTTTCTAAAAACACGACCAGGAGAAATAGTTCTTATTGGAGGCTCGTTATTTTCCATATAACGAACTTGCACAGAAGATGTATGTGTACGTAATAAAATATCAGGATTTTGTTCAATAAAGAACGTGTCTTGCATATCTCTTGCAGGATGATATTCAGGTAAATTTAAAGCAGTAAAATTATGCCAATCATCTTCTATTTCTGGTCCTTCAGAAACTGTAAAACCAATTCTATTAAAAACCTCAATAATTTGATTTTTTACCAATGATATTGGATGACGAGACCCTAATTCAATAGGTTCTGCTGGTCTAGTTAAATCTCCATAAACACCTTTTTCTTCAACAGCATTTTCTAAAGCATCATTTAGTTCTGCTACTTTATTTTCTGCAGAACTCTTTAAATTATTTAAAGCCTGTCCAAAATCTTTACGTAACTCAGCATCAACATTTTTAAACTCAGCAAACAAACCTTTGAGTAAGCCTTTACTACCTAAATACTTAATTCTAAAAGCCTCTACTTCTTCTTTTGTTGTTGCAGAAAATGCATTAACATCACCAATCAGTTCTTTTACTTTATCTAACATTTTTAAATAAAATTTGGGTACAAATTTAATCTTTTTTAAAGAGTTTTGATTTCATTTTTAGAATAAATACACGAAACCAAACGAAATCGATTGAAATCAATACTTTGAATAATTTTTAAGAAAACTTTTTTATTTTATCATATTTAAAATTAACTATCTTTGCCACGTTAAAATTTTATTAATCTCGTAAAAAATTATGGAGGAAAATATCAAATCGAAAATTGATGGTTTCATGCAGTTGGTAAAACAAAGAAATGGACATGAACCAGAATTTTTACAGGCAGTACAAGAAGTTGCTGAAACTGTAATCCCTTATATCATTCAACATGATATTTATCATGGAAAAAACATTCTTTTAAGAATGGTAGAACCAGAAAGATTAATTTCTTTTCGTGTTTCTTGGGTAGATGATAATGGAGAGATTCAAGTAAATAGAGGCTATAGAGTACAAATGAACTCAGCAATTGGGCCTTATAAAGGAGGTTTGCGTTTTCATCCAACAGTAAATGCTAGTATTTTAAAGTTTTTAGCTTTTGAACAAGTGTTTAAAAACTCTTTAACAACATTACCTATGGGTGGTGGAAAAGGAGGTTCTGATTTTGATCCAAAAGGAAAATCTGATAATGAAGTGATGCGTTTTTGCCATGCTTTTATGACAGAATTATTTAGACATATAGGTCATAACACAGATGTGCCTGCAGGAGATATTGGAGTTGGTGCTAGAGAAATTGGTTTTATGTTCGGAATGTACAAAAAACTTAAAAACTCATTTACAGGTGTTTTAACTGGTAAAGGTCAATCTTGGGGTGGTTCTTTAATTAGACCAGAAGCAACAGGTTATGGAGCTGTATATTTTGCTCAAAACATGTTACAAAGAAAAGGTGATTCTTTCGAAGGTAAAACAGTAGTAATTTCTGGTTCTGGTAACGTTGCTCAATATGCTGCTGAAAAGTCATTAGAGCTTGGTGCAAAAGTGGTAACACTTTCAGATTCTGCTGGATATATCTATGATAAAGAGGGTATAGACACAGAAAAGTTAAAGTTTGTAATGGACTTAAAAAACAATAGAAGAGGTAGAATTAAAGAATATCTTGATACATATCCAAATGCAGAATATTTTGAAGGAGAAAGACCTTGGTCTGTAAAATGTGATATTGCATTACCATGTGCAACTCAAAACGAATTAGATGGTGATGAAGCAAAACAACTAATTAAAAATGGTTGTATGTGTGTTGCAGAAGGTGCAAATATGCCTTCAACTGCAGAAGCAATTCATGAGTTCCAAAATGCAAAAATCTTATTTGCTCCAGGAAAAGCAAGTAACGCAGGTGGTGTTGCAACTTCTGGATTAGAAATGAGTCAAAATGCATTACGTATGAGTTGGTCTCGTAAAGAAGTTGATGAAAAATTAAAAGATATTATGGAAGATATCCATGATTCTTGTGTAGAATATGGTAAAAATGATGATGGCTCTATAGACTATGTTAAAGGAGCTAATATTGCTGGTTTTGTTAAAGTAGCTGATGCTATGTTAGCACAAGGAATCATCTAAAAAAAGCAATTCTTATACTTTTTAAATCTAACGCGTTAATTTATTAACGCGTTTTTTTATTTCTTTGATGTATGAACATTTTATTGTGTATAATTTTAGGATTTATCATTGCATCAACAGGAAGTATATCTCCTAGTTTTTTAAATTTAACTGTTGTAAAGTTTAGTTTAAAAAGCGGTAAAAAAGCAGCCTTATTTTTAATTGGAGGTTTTGCAACAGTGCTTTTTTTTCAAGCCAATATAGGTGCTTATTTAGCGAGTATTTTAATGAAAAACTCATCCTACATTACTTTAATTCAACAGTTAGGTACAGTAATATTATTCATACTTTCTGCCAATTTTTTAAGACTACACTTTAATCAAAATAAAACCACAAATAAGATTGAGATTAAAAAATCTAAAGCTTATTTACATGGCTTAGGCATGTCTCTTTTAAACACTTTTGCGATACCTTTTTATTTTACAACTATCTCATTTTTAATAGGTTTAAATTACTTTGATTATTCTTTTTACAATGCATTTTACTTTTCAATTGGTTCTACTTTAGGATCTTTTACAACTTATTCAGTTTACGCAATTGTAGCTAATAAAATTGAACATAAATTAACCAAAGTTGCTCAAAAAATGGATTTAATTCTAGCAGTTTTAACAGGTGGAGTTGCAATTGTTAACCTAATTTTACTTTTAAAATAATCACTAAAACTTTACTATTTTACTCAATTTTCATTTCTTAATTTTGTAAATTAAGTTCCTATTTATGAAAATTATTAAAAACTTTAGTATTGAAGGCAAACATCAAAAACCAATAGTTACTGATGTTTTTTATAATGAGACTCATCAACCTAAAAAGGTAGTTATTTTTTGTCATGGTTATAAAGGCTTTAAAGATTGGGGGGCTTGGAATTTAATGGCAGAAGCTTTTGCAAATGCTGGTTTTTTCTTCATAAAATTCAACTTTTCTCATAATGGAGGCACCCTTGAACAACCTATAGATTTTCCAGATTTAGAAGCTTTTGGTAATAACAATTATACCAAAGAATTAGATGATTTAGCATCTGTAATCGATTGGATATTTAATACAAATGAGTATAAAAATGAAGTTGATTTACAACAAGTTTATTTAATAGGGCATAGTAGAGCTGGAGGCATTGTGTTGCTTAAATCAAATGAAGACTCAAGAATTAAAAAAGTAATTACACTTGCTTCTGTTTGTGATTTTGGAAAAAGAACAGCAACCATTGGTGATTTAAATCAATGGAAAAAAGAGGGTGTAAAGTATGTGGTTAATGGAAGAACAAAACAAAATATGCCACACTTTTATCAATTTTATGAAAATTTCATTCAAAATAAAGAACGCTTAGATATTAAAAAAGCGACAGAACAATTAGCTATTCCACATTTATTAATTCATGGAGATAGTGACACCTCTGTTTTAATAGATGAAGCAGAAAACTTGCAACTATGGAACCCAAATGCAGATTATAAAATTATTAAAAATGCAGATCATGTATTTAATGTAAAACATCCTTGGAAACAAAAAGACATGTCTAAAGAAATGGAAGAAGTAGTTAACCTATGTATAAACTTTATAAAAAAGTAAATGCAATTACAACCTCCTTTCAGAAAAATTATTCATGTAGATATGGATGCTTATTATGCATCTGTAGCGCAATTGGATAATCCTGAATTAAGAGGAAAACCTATTGCTGTTGGTGGTGGAGGTGTTAGAGGTGTAGTTTCTGCTGCAAGTTACGAAGCCAGAAAATTTGGTGTTAAATCTGCTATGAGTAATGTGTTAGCCAAACAAAAATGCCCACATATTATTTTTGTAAAATCAGACTTTAAACGATACAAAGAATTAACAGCTCAGATAAGAGAAATCTTTTATGATTATACAGATTTAGTAGAACCCCTTTCTTTAGATGAAGCCTATTTAGATGTTACCGAAAATAAAAAAGGAAATCCTTCTGCAAACGATATTGCTAGAGAAATACGACAGCGAATTTTTGAAGAAACAGGCTTAAGAGCTTCAGCAGGAATTTCTATAAACAAGTTTTTAGCTAAAGTTGCTTCAGATATTAATAAACCTAATGGACAAAAAACGGTTCATCCAGAAGAGGTTATAGATTTTTTAGAAAAGTTACCAGTAAATAAATTTTATGGTGTAGGTAAAGTTACAGCTGCTAAAATGTACAATCTTGGCATATTTGTAGGAAATGATTTAAAGCAAAAATCATTAGAAGAATTGACAACTCTTTTTGGAAAATCGGGTCAACATTACTACAATATTGTTAGAGGCATACATAACAGCCCTGTAAAACCAAATAGAATTCGTAAATCTGTTGGTGCAGAAAGAACATTTAGAGAAAATATTTCTTCTGAAATATTTATGTTAGAAAGACTAAATGATATTGCTGATGAGATTGAAAATAGAATGATAAAAAGTAATGCAAAAGGCAAAACAATTACATTAAAAATTAAATATTCTGATTTTACACAACAAACAAGAAGTAAAACAGTACACCATTTTATTTTTAAAAAGAAAGACTTTTTTCCAATTGTTAAAGAGTTATTGTATCAAGAAAAAATTAAGAATTCTGTTCGACTTTTAGGCATTTCTTTTAGTAACTTAAACACCACAAAAAAAGAACCTGTTTGGGTACAATTAAAATTTGATTTCTGACAAAAACTAGTTTTTGTCATTCTGAACTTGTTTCAGAATCTAAAAAATTATATGATGAATACGATTGTAATTAGAACAAATTCAGAAAACAAAGACTTTGTAAATCTTGTAAAACAGCTAGATGCTTACTTAAAAATCACAGATGGAGAAGAACACGATTTTTACAATCAGTTTAATAATATAGATGTTTTACAACATGTAGTTGTTTTGTTTGAAAATGATGTAGCTGTGGGTTGTGGAGCTATAAAGAAGTTTGATAATGCGTCTATGGAAATAAAAAGAATGTTTGTAAAAGGCGATAAACGTGGTAAAGGATATGCTCAAAAAATTATAGAAGAATTAGAAGTTTGGTCTAAAGAATTAGAATATAAAAGATGTGTTTTAGAAACAGGCAAAAGACAAAAAGAAGCTGTGCGTTTTTATCATAAATGCAACTATAATGTGATACCAAATTATGGACAATATATAGGGATGGAAAACAGCGTGTGTTTTGAAAAACAATTATAAATGAACTACAGTTACTGGGAATTAAAAGAGTGGTTTACAAATATCGATTTCACAATTGTTGGAAGTGGAATTGTAGGTCTAAATTGTGCCATTACTTTAAAAAAAAATCACCCAAAAGCAAAAATTCTTATTCTTGAAAAAGGAATGTTACCTCAAGGAGCATCTACTAAAAATGCTGGTTTTGCCTGTTTTGGAAGTCTTTCAGAAATTATAGATGATTTAAATTCTCATACAGAAGAAGAAGTATTTCATTTGGTACAAAAACGTTGGGAAGGGCTACAATTATTACGAAAAAATTTAGGAGATACTGCTATAGATTTTCAACAAAACAAAGGTTTCGAATTGTTTGATTCTGCATCTTTTTTTGAAGAGTGTATTTCCAAAAAAAATGAAATTAATCAATTATTACAACCCATTTTTAATGATAATGTATTTTCAATTTCTGAAAACAAATTTGGGTTTGAAAAAGTACATGAGCAATATGCTGTTAATAATTTTGAAGGTCAAATAGATACAGGTAAAATGGCTGCTCAATTGTTATTAAAAGCGCAAAAATTAGGAATTAAAATTTTAAATAATATAACTCTAGAAGCACATCAAGAATCTAGCAATAAAGTTTATTTAAAAACCAATAGATCAGATTTTTATACTAAAAAATTGCTAATTGCTACAAATGGATTTTTTAGAGAATTAATTCCAGAAAAAGTACAGCCAGCAAGAGCTCAAGTATTAATTACAAAACCCATTAAAAACTTACATATAAAAGGTACTTTTCATTTAGATAAAGGCTATTATTATTTTAGAAATATAGACAACAGAATTTTATTTGGTGGAGGTAGAAATTTAGATTTTGAAACTGAAAATACTACAGAATTTGGCCAAACTGAAATTATTCAAAATCAGTTAGAGAAAATATTAAAAGAAACTATTTTACCAAATACAACAGTTGAAATTGAGCATAGATGGAGTGGAATAATGGGAGTAGGAAATCAGAAAAAAGCTATAGTAAAACAATTGTCTAACAATGTGTTTTGTGGTGTTCGTTTAGGAGGAATGGGTGTCGCAATTGGAAGTTTAATAGGAAAAGAATTAGCTGAATTGGTAGATTAATGATGCAAGAAAAATCAAATTTTGATGTCATTATCATAGGTGGAGGTTTAGCTGGTTTATGCAATGCCATTCATCTTTCAAAGCATGAAAAATCTGTTTTATTAATAGAAAAAAATAGCTATCCAAAGCATAAAGTTTGTGGAGAATACATTTCTAATGAAGTTTTATCGTATCTAAATTATTTAGACTGCAACCCTTTTGAGTTTGGTGCAGTTAAAATTGATAATTTTCAATTATCAACCACAAATAACAAATTGATTTCTGCAAAACTACCTCTTGGAGGTTTTGGAATTTCTAGATTTACCTTAGACTTTGAACTTTCTAAAAAAGCAATAACAAATGGAGTTGTAATTCTTCATGATGCTGTATTAAACATTAATTTTAAAGATGAACAATTTAAAGTTGCAACCAAAGAAAATAATACTTTTACTTCAAAAATTGCTATTGGTTCTTTTGGGAAAAGATCAATTTTAGATGTTCAATTAAACAGAAAGTTTATTCAAAAAAAATCTCCTTATTTAGGCATTAAATTTCATGTAAAAGGCAATCATCAAAAAGATTTTGTAGCGCTTCATAATTTTAAAGGTGGTTATTGTGGGGTTTCTAAAGTAGAAAATGATGTCATTAATTTATGCTATATCACTAGTTATACTTCCTTTAAAAAATTTAAAAATATAGATGATTTTCAAGATCATATTGTTTTTAAGAATCATTTTTTAAAAGAGATTTTTAAAAATGCAACACCATTATTTGAAAAACCATTAACCATTAGTCAAATTTCATTTGAATCAAAAGAATTAGTTCAAAATCATTTAATTTTTTGTGGTGATGCTGCAGGTATGATTCATCCTTTGTGTGGCAATGGAATGAGTATGGCTATACAATCAGCACAAATCGTATCACCTTTAATCATCGATTTTTTAAATGGTAATATTAATAGGAATCAGTTAGAAAAAAGTTATATTTCAAAATGGAATAAAGAATTTAAATGGAGGTTAAAAGCAGGTCATTTTATTGCTGCTTTATTTCGAAAAGATTGGATTGCTAATGTTTTATTAAGAGTCATTCAGAAATTTCCTTTTTTATTACCTATTATTATTAAACAAACTCATGGTAAATCCATAAAAATGTAATGGCTTTTTTTGTAAACACAAAACAAAGAACAGACAAAGAAGAAATCATGGACGATTTTTCTATTGGAGGTGATTTGTTGCGAGACACTTTAGATAAATTAGAAAATATAAATCGTTGGCTAGGAGGTAATAAGGTAACTTTAAATGGGTTAAAAACTATTTTAAAAAATCATTCTAAAACAGAAGAAATTACAATAATAGATATTGGCTGTGGACATGGAGATATTTTAAGAGACATCGCAAAATTTGGTAGAAAGTATAAGTATAAATTCAAATTAATTGGAATAGATGCAAACCCAACAGCTATAGAATATGCAAACGAATTATCTGTAAATTACCCAGAATTGAGTTTTAAAACAGAAGATATTTTCTCTGAAGATTTTAAAAACAGAAAAGTAGATATTATTATAACCACACTGTTTTTGCATCATTTTAAAGAAGAAGAATTGACCTCTTTTTTAAAACAGTCATTAAAACAAACAAATATTGGCATTGTAGTAAACGATTTACATAGACATAGATTAGCCTATTATTTATTCCTTTTATTATCTATTTTTATAAAAAATAAAATGATTATTGAAGATGGTTTAACTTCTGTTTTAAGAGGATTTAAAAGAAAAGACTTAGAAGCACTATCAAACAAAATAAATGTAAAACCACAAATTTCATGGAAATGGGCATTCCGATTTTTATGGATAATTAAGAAATAAATGGCAGTAAAAATAACAGCAGTAGCCAAACAACTACCCAAATATTACAAAGAAACAAAAGATATCATTCCTTTTGTAAAGCTTTGGATGCAAGACCAAGAGTCTCGATTTCAAAGAAAAGTAATTAAATTGTTTGAAGGAGCAGGAGTTGACAAACGCTACTCAATTATGGATCCTGTAGAAGTTTTTACAGCCACATCTTTTGAAGAAAAAAACAATATTTATAAAAGAGAGGTTATTCAGTTAGCAGAACAATCTTTAAAAAAATCACTGCAAAAAGCCAATTTAAAACCCACAGATTTAGATTACATTATCACAGTTAGTTGTACAGGTGTCATGATTCCTTCTGTTGATGCTTATCTTATTAACTCTTTAAGGATGAAGCAAGATATTGTACGCTTACCAGTCACAGAAATGGGTTGTGCAGCTGGTGTTTCAGGTATTATTTATGCAAAGAATTTTTTAAAGGCAAACCCAAATAAAAGAGCAGCAGTTGTTGCAGTAGAAGCGCCAACAGCTACTTTTCAATTAAACGATTTTTCGATGACAAATATTGTAAGTGCAGCAATTTTTGGGGATGGAGCTTCATCAGTAATTTTATCTTCTTTTGATGAAGATAAAGGCCCAACAATCATTGATGAAGAAATGTATCATTTTTTTGATGCTACACACATGATGGGTTTTAATTTGGTAAACTCAGGCTTACAAATGATTTTAGACAAAGAAGTGCCTCAAAAAATCGCAGATCATTTTCCAGCGATTATTCATCCTTTTTTAGAACAAAATAAGCTAACTATAGAAGATATAAATCATTTAATATTTCATCCAGGAGGAAAAAAAATAGTACAAACAGTAGAAGATTTGTTTGGTAAATTAGGTAAAAATATAAACGATACAAAAGAGGTTTTACGTTTGTATGGTAATATGTCTAGTGCTACTGTATTGTATGTTTTAGAGCGTTTTATGGATAGAAACCCAACAAAAGGAGAAAGAGGAATCATGTTAAGTTTTGGACCTGGGTTTTCTGCGCAAAGAATTTTATTAGAATGGTAACAACTTGTTGTTATGCTGAATTTATTTCAGCATCTTTAAGATATAGAAATGAGTAAAGAGTTTAAAAATAAAAATGAATGGGCAATCATTCTAGGAGGTTCATCTGGCTTAGGTTTAGCAACTGCAAAAAAATTGGCTAAACACGGTTTAAATATTTGTATCATCCACAGAAATTCTAGAGCTCAATTACCTCAAATAGAAATTGAGTTTAATAAGATAAAAAAACAAGATATCGATTTTTTAAGTTTCAATATAGATGCCGTAAATGCTGAAAAAAGAAAGCAAACTATTGATGCGATCTCAGAAAAATTTAGAGACAAACATAAGATAAAAGTAGTTGTACATTCTATTGCAAAAGGAAATTTAAAACCTATGGTTTCAGACGAAAATCAAACCTTAAAAAATGATGATTTTCAACTTACCATAAATGCAATGGCTATTTCTTTATACGATTGGTTTACAGATTTATTTGATGCAAATTTATTTTCAAATGATACTAGAATTATAAGTTTTACAAGCGAAGGCAATATAAAACCTTGGGCAAATTATGCTGCTGTTTCTGCTGCAAAAGTTACTTTAGAAGCTATTACAAGAAGCATTGCTTTAGAATTTGCAAAATTCGGAGTTAAAGCAAATTGCATTCAAGCAGGTGTAACCAATACAGATTCTTTAAATAGAATTCCGAATGCAGATAAAATTAAAACGCACACTTTACAAAGAAACCCATTTAACAGATTAACAACTCCAGAAGATGTTGCAAATGCTGCTTATTTATTATGTAAAGAAGAAGCTTCTTGGATAAATGGAACTATTTTAAAAGTAGATGGAGGAGAAAGTTTACAGTAAATGAATACAGAAGAAATCATAACATTATTACCTTACCAAAAGTCTTTTTTGTTTGTAGATGAAATAACTTCAATCACAAAAAACCAGGTTTCAGGAAACTACACATTTCAAGAAAATGAGTTTTATTATCAAGGGCATTTTAAAGATAAACCTATAACTCCAGGTGTAATTCTTACAGAAGCTATGGCTCAAATTGGTGTGGTTTGTTTAGGTGTTTTTTTACTAAAGGATGAAATTTCTACTGATAATAAACCACAAATTGCTTTAACTTCTCATCAAATAGATTTCTTTTTACCAGTGTTACCAAATGAAAAAGTAACAGTGGTCTCAGAAAAAATCTTTTTTAGATTTAACAAACTAAAATGTGCAGTAAAGATGATGAATACTAAAAACGAATTAGTTTGTAGAGGTGAAATTTCAGGAATGATAATACCTAACAATAATGAGTAGAGTTGTAATTACAGGATTGGGAGTTGTTGCTCCAAATGGAGTAGGTTTACAAGCGTTTTCTGAAGCTATTCAAAAAGGAAAATCAGGTATTACTTTTCATCAAGAGTTAAAAGACAAAGGTTTTTCTTGTTGTATAGGTGGAGTTCCAGAGATGTCTGAAGAAAAAATTAGTCAATATTTAACGCCTTTACAATTAAGAGGATTTCATAGTACGTCTATTTTATATGGAATAATTTCTGGCATTGATGCTTGGAAAGATGCAGGTTTTTCTGTGGATGAAAATTCAAGTTTAGATTACGATACAGGAATCATATTTGGAACAGGAACTTCAGGAATTGAAAAATTTAGAGAATCTATTTATAAGATAGATGACCATAAAGTTAGACGTTTAGGAAGCACTTCAGTTGTACAAACGATGGCAAGTGGTATTTCTGCTTATTTAGGTGGAATATTAGGTTTTGGTAATCAAATTACAACCAATTCTTCTGCATGTACAACAGGTACAGAAGCTTTGTTAATGGGTTTTGAAAGAATAAAATCTGGCAAAGCAAAACGAATGTTAGTAGGTAGTTCTTCTGATAGTAGTTTGTATTCTTGGGGTGGTTTTGATGCAATGAGAGTTATGACTTATAAGCATAATGAATCTCCAGAAAAAGGGTCTAGACCTATGAGTGAAACTGCTTCTGGTTTTGTTCCTGGTAGTGGAGGAGGAGCTTTAGTATTAGAATCTTTAGAAAGTGCTTTAGAAAGAAATGCCACAATTTATGCAGAGGTTTTAGGAGGTAATGTAAATTCTGGAGGTCAAAGAAATGGAGGGTCTTTAACAGCCCCAAATGCTGAAGCTGTTCAAAAATGTATTACAGATGCATTATTGGATGCTAATATAAAAGGTTCAGAAATAGATGCCATTAATGGACATTTAACAGCAACATCAAAAGACAGTTTAGAAATTGAAAATTGGACAAAGGCATTGAGTTTACAGGGACATAATTTTCCTTTAATTAATTCATTAAAATCACAAATAGGACATTGTTTAGCAGCATCTGGAGCTATAGAATCTGTAGCATCAGTTTTACAAATTAAACAGCAATTTATCTTTCCAAACATTAATTGTGAAGATGTACATCCAGAAATTTCAGCATTAATTTCAAAGGATAAAATTCCAACAAAAAGAGTAGAGAAAAATATCAAAATTGTGGCAAAAGCAAGTTTTGGTTTTGGTGATGTTAATGCTTGTGTTATCTTTAAGAAATATTCCTAAATAATATGAATAGAGAAGAACTAATTAGCAAATTAAAAGTAATTGTAAAGCCATATATTCAAGATGAAGAAGCTTTCAATAACTTAACAGAAGACACTGATTTTATTTATGATTTAAAAATAAACTCAGCCAATTTAGTAGATGTGGTATTAGATGTAGAAGACGAATTTGATATAGAAATTGACAACGATTCTATGGAAAAAATGCTATCTGTAAAAGCTGCAATGGAAATTATTGAAGCAAAACTAGCTTAATAATGGTTGGTAATGACATTGTTGATTTAAACCTCGCCTCTAAAGAAAGTAATTGGCAGAGAAAGGGGTTTTTAGACAAGCAGTTCACAACAAAAGAAAGAAGAGAAATTTTAGCTGCTGAAAATCCTTTTTTAAAAGTTTGGTTGTTTTGGTCTATGAAAGAAGCAGCTTATAAGTGTTATACTCAAAAGTTTGAAAAAAGGTTTTTTGCTCCACAAAAATTTGAATGTAGTCTAACTTCAGAAGATACAGGAGTTGTAATTTTTAAAGAATTACCATTTTATACTTCAAGTGATTTAACTACATTTTACATTCATACAACAGCAGAAGATATTTTCATAGAGAATAATTCTGAAATAAGAATGTATGCAGGTATAGGAAACCCAAACTTTGTTGCTAAATACTTAAAAAAAAGGCTTGAAGAAAAAACAGGAATTTTGGCACAAGAAATTGTAAAAAGAAAAACAAATATTGGTGCTCCTCAATTTTATCAAAAAGAAAAATTACTAACAAAATCTTGCTCAATTTCTCATCATGGAAACTATGGAGCATATGTATTTATGTTGAATGAATATTAAAGAAGAACTACTAAAAAAATGTCACAAATTTGTAAATAACCGTTTACAAAACATTGAGGAAACTATTTCTTCTAATCAGGCTGCTTTGCAATCAGAAACAAAAAGTTCTGCAGGAGATAAACATGAAACAGGTAGAGCTATGTTGCAATTAGAAATGGAAAAAGCTGGTCAACAATTAGCTAATATTCAACAAATGAAAGAAACTTTAGCAAAAATTGATGTGACAAATAAATCAACAAATGCTCATTTAGGAAGTCTTGTAAAAACAAATACAGGAAATTATTTTCTATCTGTTTCTGCAGGACAATTGAAAGTAGATAATGAATTGTATTTTGCAGTTTCAGTATCTTCTCCTATTGGTAAATTGTTATTAGGAAAATCAGTAAATGAGCAAGTTATGTTTAACTCAAAAAATATAAAATTGTTATCTATAAAATAATTTTGTACTTTTATGATGCTTAAACTCCCCCATAATGAAGCAACCTATATCTTTATTCGCTAACTATAGCCCAAAATTTTTAGTATCTGATTTCAACATCTTAAAAGTTGAAGATTTTTTTAATGATGTTGGCAAAGACACGTTAAACAAAAATCAAAAGGTAGATTTTTACACTATTTTTTTAGTAACAGAAGACATTGGAAGACATACCATAGACTATAAAGATTATTATTATTCTAAAGGCACAGTTTTAGCCATTAGAAAAGATCAATTTCAAAGATTTCATATCAATAAAAATGTAAAAGGATATTTGCTTTTTTTTAACGAGGAGTTTTTAAATAGATTTTTGAATGATGAAGAAGTTTCTAGCACTTTACAGATGTTTAATGAGTTGTTAGCATCACCAAAAACACAATTAGAAAAAAAAGAATTTGAAAAAGCTTTAAAAATTATAAAAGAGATTGAAGATGAAAATAGTAGATTATCAGACAGTTACTCTTTAAAAATAATAAGAAGCTCTTTACATATTTTAATTACATTAATACATAGGGTTAAAACAAAAGGGATAAATAAAGTACAATTAACAAATTATTTAAAAGAATTTATAAAGTTTCAAAATCTTTTAGAGAAGGAGTTTAATAACTCTAAAAAAGTAAATTTTTACTCAGAAAAATTAGGTTTTTCGTCAAAAAAATTAAATTCAATTGTAAACTATGTAGCTAATAAAAGTGCTAAATCTTTTATAGATGATGTTATTATTATTAAAGCTAAAAAAGATTTGTTACACTCTAGCTTATCAGTTAAAGAAATAGCCTATAAACTTGGTTTTAAGGATCCTACAAATTTTTTTAAATATTTTAAGAAAAACACAAGCTTTACTCCAGAATCCTACAAAAAGAGATATAAAAAGTAATTTATTTCCCGTTTTTACACTTCTTAGGCCTAAAACTACCTTAATTTTAGTTTTTATTAACCTAATTTTGTACTAGGATATAAAGATATATACCCCCCGACTTTTTTTTGTAATGCATTATAGGGGTCATTATTAAAAAAAGTCATTAATTTGTTCTAATCACCTTAATACATGTATTAAGGTGATTTTTTTATTTCTAAACAGATAGCTTTTTCTTTTTCTAAAAAACTTGTATGATTTAGAAAAATATTTTGTTCATTACATAGACATTCAACTAACCAATAAGAACCTTTAAAATAACAATTTAAAACACTTGCAGTTAATGTAGATTTATCTACTATTTTTATTTGATGAGGATAAACTAAAATGCTTTTGCCATTAATTTTAATAGAATTTACATCATCAAAAAGAGCTGCAATATATTTTTGTTTTGGATTATTGTATATCTTTTGAGGAGTATCAAAAGTGAGTATTTTATTACTTTTAATTACCATTAACTTGTCTGCAAAAGAAAGAGCATCATTTTTATCATGAGTAGCAACAATACAAGCAATGTTTTTCTTTTTTAAATAGGAAAATAACTTTCTTCTTAAACCATTTTTCTTAAAGTTATCTATTTGGCTAAATGGTTCGTCTAATAGCAATAAATCTGGTTCTTTGGCTAAGGCTCTAGCAATAGCAACCCTTTGCTTTTGGCCTCCACTTAAATTTTTAACTTTAGCTTTTTCAAAAGCTTTCATATCAATAACTTCAAGAAGTTCTTGTGTTCTTGTTTCACTTTCTTCTGGATAAAAACGAGATAGAAATTTTTTGATATTCTCTGCTACAGAAATGTATGGCATCAAATCAAAATCTTGAGCTACATACTTGAACTTTTCAAAACCTGGAACTAAATTAAACTCGGGCCCTAAAACTTGATTTTCTTCCCAAAAAATAGATCCCTTTTGTAAATCTAATAAACCATAAATAGCTTTAAGTAGAGTAGATTTTCCACATCCACTCTCTCCCATAACACATAAATGTTCTCCTTTTTTTAGTGAAAAGCTAAAATTATTGAGAACCACTTTTTGTTTAGAATACTCAAAAGTTATGTCTTTTACTTGTAACATAAGATTTTACAAAAACCTATTATACCAACTATCTTCAATAGGAATTTCCCAGAAGTTTTTAAAGTCGTAATTATTAGCAACTAAATTATCAAAAATGATTGTTTTACCAGTGACAGCTTTGTTTTTCAGTAATTTTTTAAAGTCTTTAAGTTCTTTATATTGTACATATTTACCTTGTTTAAAGCATACATTCATTTTGTCTAAAAGTTGCACATTATACTCTTCTTGAAGTTTTAAAATAAAAGCAACAGAAGCATCTATATCTACATTTTGTAACGCACTCTTTTCATCATCAGCTATTAAAACGATAAATCGATCGTATAAGAACTGAAAAGAAGCAGTAAAATCTTCATCACCTGCTTTCCAATTTTGGATAAATGATTGTATTTTTTGAGTTACCTCTTCAATTTCATTAGGATAAAATTTTCTACTAGAAGGGTATACCCAAACTTTAGCAGTATCAGAAATTGTGGAGTATTCTACGAACATTATTTTTTAATTTAGCACTGCAAAGATACACAAAGAAAAACCGCAAAATTGTAATCAATTTTGCGGTTTTAATACTTTCAATAAAAAGTAATTAAGATTATTTTTAAATACTTTTATTAATTAATTCTTTAAAATCATTTTGTATACTTTCTCCTTTATCTTTATTGTACCAAACCTGTAAATCTTGTTTAAATTGGGCATCTAAAGAACCATGTTTAGTTTTATAGTCTAAAACCATATTTGTTGCTGTTTGTGGTCTTGGCCCCCAAGTAAATAATATGTTTAAGTCTTTATCTAAAGCAATTAGTTTTGGAATAGATCTACCTCCGTTTGTTAAAAATAAATCCATTAACTCTAAATTTTCGTCACGTAAAACTAATTGTAGATTAATATTACTATTTACTTCTGTCATTTTATGTATTACAGGTAAGTTTTGAGCAGCATCTCCACACCAACCTTCAGTTAATACCAACCAAGTTTGAGGGCTTTTGATAGTCTTTAAAAATTGTTTTGTGTCATCAAAAATTTTAATGGTTTTATCTAAACGTTTCATTCTTTTATCATTTAACAAACTATAATTTGTTAAATCTTCAGATTGGTTTGGACCTGTAGATTTACCTTCTAATAATAAGGTTTTTACTAAATCTTTATATGCTTGGTAAGTGTACGTTTTTTGTAAACTTTTTTTGATGATATCTTTCATAATTTATTTTGATAAACTCAAGAATTTAGACGAGAAAAAATAGATTTCTTACAGCAACGATTTTTGACTATTTTTTTAAGTTTTTAAGAATATCTTTAGTCATCGTTTCTAAATCAAAATTGTGTTTCCAGTTCCAATCTTTTCTTGCATGATCATCATTTATTGATGAAGGCCAACTATCTGCAATAGCTTGTCTAAAATCTGGATTGTAAGTAATTTGAAAATCTGGCACATGTTTTTGAATTTCTGCAGCAATCTCTTTTGGAGTAAAATCGATGGCAGAAAGGTTATATGAAGTTCTAATTTTAATGTTTTCAGATTTTTCTTGCATTAACTGTATGGTTGCATTCACAGCATCAGGCATATACATCATTGGCAATCTTGTGTTTTCAGATAAAAAACACTCATATTTTTTATCCTCTATAGCTTTAAAGTAAATATCTACAGCATAATCTGTAGTACCTCCACCTGGTTTAGTTTTCCAAGAAATTATGCCTGGGTAACGTATACTTCTTACGTCTACGCCATATTTTTGATGGTAATAATTGCACCAAAATTCACCAGAAATTTTACTGATACCATATACAGTAGAAGGCTCCATTATAGTTTGTTGAGGTGTATTGTTTTTTGGAGTTGATGATCCAAAAACAGCAATAGAACTAGGCCAATACACTTGTTGTATGTGTTTTTCTTTAGCTAAATCTAGAACAGCTAATAAAGAGCTCATATTTAAATCCCAAGCTTTTTGAGGAAACTTTTCTGCTGTAGCAGATAGCATTGCAGCTAACAAATACACTTGGTTAACTTTATATTTTTGTACAACAGAAAGTATGGTTTCTTTACAAGTGGCATCTATAATTTCAAAAGGTCCAGAAGCCATCATTTCTGCATTTCCTTCTCTAATATCTGACGCAATTACATTAGTTTCACCATAAACTTCTCTAAGTTTTTGGGTAAGTTCTGTACCAATTTGACCACTAGCACCCAACACTAAAATAGTTGTATTCATTGCAATAAATTGAATAATTTTGACGAACAAAGGTAATTAATTTTATTTTTCGCAATATTGTTTCGCAATAATAAATATTTCATAAAATTTTATTGTTTTTTTAAATATTACTTAGCAATGTACTCTCTTAAAAATTAGTACTTTTACTGAAGATAATTAGTAGAAATGAGATATTGCTTACTTATTTTAATGGTTTTTTTATCTTGTAAAAAACAAGTACAAGAAGTAACTAAAAACAATGATGAAAATTCGGTTTTAAGTGTTGTAAAAAAACATCATGATTTTACAATGGTTATTCCAAGTTTTAAAAAAGAAGTCGAAGATTGGACAACATTACAAAACACAGAAGATTTTTTAGAAAGATTTAAAAAAGGTTCTGCAAATGAAATTTTGAGTAATGCTTTAGAATTTAAAACCATTTCTAAAGCTTTAAAAGATAGTATAAAGCCCACTTTGTTTAGTTTACCTTCTGTAGAGGCTAGGATAAACATTCTTTATAACGAATCTTTACGACTAGCAGATATGACTTACATACCTGCAATTACTGCAGATGAAGTACATGAACAAACCAATAAAATTATGGATGCATTTTCATCTATAAATTCAAAAATAAATACAGTTTTAAGAAAGAAGCAATTTGAAGATGCCATAGATATTGATGTTTCTTTTATAGGTTTAGATACTACTAAAATAGATAGTGTTTCTAAAAAAGCTATTTTAGAAAAACAAAAGGATAAAAAAGATATACAACCCATACAAGAACAATTAAAAAAGGAGAAATGATGAAAAATATAGTAACATTTTTATGTTTTATTTTATTGATGAGCTCTTGTAATTTATCAAAAAAAGAAGCTATAAAAATTAATAAAAGCTCCATTAAACAAGAAATAAATACCTTGTTAAACGATTGGCATTTAGCTGCAACAGAAGCCAATTACAATAATTATTTTTCAAAAATGGATAGTATTTCTGTTTTTATAGGTACAGATGCCACAGAAAATTGGAACAAGCAACAATTTGAAGCTTTTAGTAAACCTTATTTTGATAATGGAAAAGCTTGGGATTTTAAAACTTTAGAAAGAAATATTTATTTAAATTCTGAAGGAAATTTTGCTTGGTTTGATGAACTTTTAAATACTTGGATGGGTACTTGCAGAGGTTCTGGAGTATTAGAAAAAAAAGATAATTCTTGGGCAATAAAACATTACGTTTTATCTGTACCAATACCAAATGATGATATTCAAAAAGTTATTGCAGTTAAGCAAGAAAAGGACTCTATTTTTCTAAGTTCGTTTAAGAAGTAACTTCATCTACAGTTTTATAAATTAACTCATTTTCATAACCTTTTCGCATTAAAAAGTCGATAAGTTTTCTTTTACGTTTGTAAATATTTGGTTCAGAAATGACTTCATTTCTTTTTTCTGTGATACTGTAAATGGTTTTTAAGTACTCTTGTTCATCAATCTCTTTGAGTGCGGTTTTAATATTGTAGCTAGAAATATCTCTAAATTTTAATTCTCTTACAATACGTTGTTTACCCCAATGTTTTATTCTAAATTTTCCTCTTGCAAAACTTTTAGCAAAACGTTCTTCATTTAAAAAATTGTCTTGTAGTAAACTTAATAAAATCATTTCTTTAGCTTCAGGAATTAAGTTGTATTCCCTCATTTTTTGCTCAACTTCTTTATGACACCTGTCTTGATAAACACAATATTGCTCTAATTTGCGCTTAATTTCATCTACAGTAAAGACTTTGTTTTGCATTAAGCAAATTTAATAAAATACTAAACGTGTTGTTATATTGAAAGTAGCAGATAAGAAATAGTTTTTTTAATTTAAAAATTAAAATAGCAGAGAAATACAATTTTTTATAGTATGTTGTGTATGAATTATTTCTTTTTATATAAAAATAAATAACCAAATAGAATAATTGCAGAGCTTAATACCCAAAGCCAATACCCAAAACCATAAAAATTTACTATTGAAGTTGTACTACCATCATTTACAATAATTTCATCTACAAGTAGAAAAGATATCATCAATAGAAAAGCTATTCCACTTAATACCAAAGCTATTTTTGTCTTTTTTACAAATAAGAATAACCAAGAAAAAAAAAGTAAAGGATTTGCTAACCATGGAAATGCTGGTAAATGCAATTTAAATACACCAAACCATCCAAAGATTAAATGTAACAAACCAGAAAAATATTCGCAAGTATTACCAACAGTACAAAAGCTTTTTTGTGGTAAAGAGATTAGATACAAACCTATGCTCAAACATAAAATAATTCTTTGATATTTATTTTTCATAATTCCACAGTAATAAAGAAATGCTAAAAAATAAAATACTTATTTTAAAGATATTGGTTAGTTTAATTTCTTTCTTTTTCATCTGGTTTAAAATTAGTAATTAATATTTAAGTGTTGATACACTCATCGATTTTAAAAATTTGGAGCATATATTACTTTTTAATTTTAACTACTAAAAAGACAAATGTCAATCCCTATAAATGGTGAAATTTTTCTCTCCCCATAAATAGGAAGAAGCCTCCCCATTTATGGGGAGATGAAGTTTTTTAAACCTCTAAAAAACAACACTTTAACAAAAATTATAAATTACTCTTTTTTTATTCTTTTTTATACTAAAAAAAGAAGCTGAATGTTAGAAGCGTCAAGTTTTGAGAAAAATATAAAAAAGAATGTAGCTACTTAACAAACAAAAAGGGTAGTAATTTTTATGATTACTACCCTTTTTTAGTTAACAAAATAATTAATTTATCCTCCTATTTCTTGAATTTGTATAGGCGCTTCTGCATTAGTTTTACCTAACTTTTTAAATAACCACATTTTAAAACGAGTAATTAAATAGAATAAAATAGGTACAACAATTAAGGTTAAAAAAGTAGCTACAAACAATCCATAAATTACAGTCCAAGCTAATGGACCCCAAAAGATAACATTGTCTCCACCCATATAAATTTTTGGATCGAACTCACTAAATAATGAGAAGAAATCGATATTTAAACCAATAGCTAAAGGAATTAATCCTAAAATAGTAGTTATTGCTGTTAATAAAACTGGTCTTAAACGAGCCTTACCTGCTTTTACAACATTTTCTAACAAATATTTCTTAGGTAAATAAGCATTATCATCTAAATCTAGTTCCTCTTTTTTTCTGTCAATTAACAATTGGGTATAATCTAAGAGAACTACCCCATTATTTACAACAATACCCGCTAAAGAAATAATACCCATCATAGTCATCATAATTACAAAAGAAGACCCAGTAATTACAATACCACCAAACACACCAATGAAGCTTAAAAAGATAGCGATCATTATAATTCCTGGTTTAGAAACCGAATTAAATTGGAAAATTAAAATGAAAAATATTAACGCTAATCCTTTAAAGAAAGCTCCCATTAAAAAGGCTTGTTGTTTGTTTTGTTCTTCTAACTGACCTGTATAATCAATTTGTATACCAGAAGGAAGCTCTTTAAAATTCTTCATTTCTTCCTTAATCTTATTTACAGCTGCTGCTGCATCTACATAACCAGGAGCTAATTGAGAATATACAGTTACCACTCGTTTTGTGTCTCTATGCTTAATAGCACTAAATCCTGAACTATTACTTTGCGTAGCAATAGCAGAAATAGGGATGGCTCTTACTTGTCCAGAAGCCATATCTCTAAAGGTTATTTTTTGATTAAAAATAGCGTTTTTATTATATCTGATATCTTCTTTAAAACGAACATTTATATCATAATCATCACCATCTTCTTTGTAAATACCTGCTTTTGCGCCAAAAATAGCATTTCGTAATTGTTGACCCACTTGACCAGTAGAAACTCCAAGTTCACCAGCCTTTTGTCTATCAACAACCACTCTCATAGAAGGCTTGTCTTTATTTACATCTATCTTTAATTCATCTACTTCAGCAATGTTTCTAGAGTTTACGTAAGCTCTCATTTTTTCTGCAGTAGCAATTAATTCTTCATAATCATCACCTTCTAACTCTATATTAATTGGAGCACCAGTTGGAGGGCCATTTGCATCTTTTTCAACAGAGATTAAAACTCCAGGATAAATACCAGCCAAACCTTCTTGTACTTTTTGGCGTAATTTTTCGCTATCTAATCCACGTCTATATTTATATTGACGCATAGAAGCTGTAATCTTACCTTTATGAGGCATTTCTGCAGAAGAACCACCATCTGTATTTGGGTTTCCTGCACCTTCACCAACTTGAGAAACCGAACTTTCTACCATAAAATTATGATCTCCATCCATATACATCTCTTGATTTAAGATGCCATATACACGTTTTTCAATTTCTTTAGTGATTTTATTAGTTTCATCTATGTCTGTTCCTTGCGGATATTCTATATACACTACAACCTGATTAGGTTTGTTGTCTGAGAAAAACTCAATTTTAGTTCTTTGTGTTCCAACAGACCAACCAAAGCCTCCAAAAGCAGCAAAAAGTAATAGAAATGTACCAATTGTTATTACAACTGGTCTCCATCCTTTTAAAGCGCCTTGCAATGTTTTTTCATATACATTTTCTAACCAAACCAAAGTATTTCTTTGAAAATAATTAGCAGCTTTTCTTAAGATTAATCTATACACCCATAGCATAATTGCTGTAAAAACCATTACAGAACCTAAACCTCTATATTCGCCACCAAAAATTAAAATGAATAACCCAACACCACCAACAATTGCAGAAATAATTATGATTCTTTTTAAAGGCATGTCTTTATCTTCTGTGGTCATAAATTGTGAAACCAAAACAGAGTTAAAGAAAATAGCAACAACTAATGATGAACCTAATACTACAGAAAGTGTAATTGGGAAATAAATCATAAACTGACCAAAAAGCCCAGGCCATAAACCCAAAGGAACAAAGGCAGCTACAGTTGTAACTGTAGAAATAATAATTGGGTAGGCAATTTCTCCAATTCCTTTTTTAGCAGCTTCAATTCTTGTTAGCCCCTCTTCATCCATTAAACGATAGACGTTTTCTACAACCACAATTCCATTATCTACTAACATTCCTAGACCCATAATTAATCCAAAAAGAATCATAGTATTTAAGGTATACCCTAATGCTCCTAAAATTGCAAGAGACATAAACATAGACATAGGTATTGCAAAACCTACGAATAATGCATTTTTAAAGCCTAAGAAAAACATTAAGACAGTAACTACTAAGATGATTCCAAAAATGATGTTATTTACTAAATCATCTACTTGACCAATAGTTTTATCTGATAAATCGTTAGTAATTACTACTTCTAAATCTGGAGGAAATTTTTCGTTAATAGCTTTATTTACGATGGTTTTAATTTCTTCTGCTGCTGCAACCATGTTTTTACCTGCTCGCTTTTTTACATCAAGCATTACAACAGGTTTCCCTTCTTTTCTAGCAAACGTGGTTTTATCTTTTTCTCTAAAAGAAATAGTAGCTATATCTTTTAAATAGATAGAATTTCCTTTTTCTGATTTTACAACAAAATCTTTTAAGTCTGAAGGGTCTTCTATTTCACCTAGAATTCTAATAGTTCTTCTTTGTCCGCTTGAAATTAAATTTCCAGCAGAAGAAGTTACATTTCCTCTTTGGATAGCAGAAGTAATATCATCGAAACTAACTTGCATAGCCATCATTTTATAGATGTCTACAGCAACTTCTACTTCTTTGTCTTGAACACCTCTAATGTCTGCTTGTTTAACTTCAGATAAATCTTCTATTTCATCTTGTAAATCTTCTGCAAATTCTTTTAACTTTTGAAGTGGGTAATCCCCAGAAATATTAATATTTAAAAACGGAATTTCCTCAGATAAATTTAAATCAAAAGCATTTGGGTCTACTTTTGCACCATTAAAAGTAGGCCAGTCTTCAGAAGCTTTTTCTGTATCTAATTTATCTTTTACACGTTGTTTGGCAACTTCAACATTCATATCATCATCAAATTCTACAATAATCATAGAATAATCTTCTTGAGATGTTGAGGTGATTTCTACAACACCACTTAAACCTTTTAATTGGTCTTCTAATGGATCTGTAATTAGTTTCTCTATATCTTCTGCAGTGTTACCAGGATAAAGTGTACTAATGTATATTTTAGTTTCTTTTATTTCTGGAAAATCTTCTCTAGGCATACTAAAATAGGCAGATATACCAAGAACAAGAATTAAGAATATAGCAACATACATAGTGGTTTTGTTGTTAATTGCCCACGATGAAAGTTTAAATTCTTTATCTGTTTTTTTCTGTTGATTTTTTTTCATCTTACTTTTAATTAAGATTTAGATATTTTAACTTCTTGTCCGTTTTTTACGCTTCTAGCACCTGCTTCAATTAACACATCTCCAGAAGTTACACCTTCTAAAATTTCGATAACATCACCTTGAGTTTTTCCTGTTTTTACTACAGTTTGTGTAGCAATTCCTTTATCATTATTCAAGTTTTTGATTACATATACATATTGTTCTCCATTTGCATTTTCAGAGATAATACTTTGCGGAATTAAAATAGCTTCTGCATTTGTATAATCGTTTATTTTAAGTTTAGCAGTTAAATTAGGCTTAATGCTTCTGTCGTTATTTGGTACACCAACCTCTATCTTAAAAGTTCTATTAGCAGGATTTATAAAATTACCTGTTTGTCTAACTTTAGTTTCTAAACTTTTACCTAACACAGGGAAGTCTATTTCTACATATTTACCAATTGTAACATCTGTAATATAACTTTCTGGAATATCAGCTTCTATAAACATATTGCTTAGGTTTACTATTCTAAAAATTTCTGCACCTGGCCCAGGAGCAACAACAGTACCTTGATCTTTAATAACATCATCGATAACACCAGAAAAAGGAGCTCTAATTGTAAACTTATCTATTTGCTTTTTTAGTTGCGCTAATTGGTTTTTACTCGCTTCATAATTGGTTTTAGTTTGTAAATACTGAATTTCTGAACCAATTTTTTCATCCCACAATCTTTTTTGACGTTCAAAAGTTGTTTTAGCTAAAGCAGTAGTTGCTTCTAATTGAGCAACTTGTTGTTCTAAACCACCATTATCTATTTTTCCTAAAGCTTGACCTTTTGAAACTTTTTGACCTTCTTTAACAAAAACCTTTTCTAAAGTACCTGCAACTTCTGGATAAATTAAAACATTTTGTTTTGTAGTTACATTTCCTTGTAATTCTAAAAAATGTGTGAATACTTCATTTTTAAGTTTTATAGCTGTTACTAAAGGCACTCTTTTTAAAGTGTCTAATATTTCGATTTCTGTATTTAATAACTTAATTTCTGCAGAAATTTGTTGCATTTTATTATCTAGTTCAGATTTTTTTGCACGAATTTGAGCTAAATCTTTACTGGCGATAACATCACTTAAAGATTGTTCTTTTTGACCTTCACAAGAAGATAAAACAAGAATAATGGCGAATATTGAATATATTTTTTTCATTGCTGATTAGTTTATTTAATTGGAATATTTAATGCGTTTTCTAAAGCTGCTTTTTTAGCAATTACATCTAACATAGATTGCAAATAATTTTGTTGCTGGCTGTATAATTGATTTTGTGCTTGTAATAAATCGAAACTAGAAGAAAGACCTTCGAAAAATTTAATACGTTGTTTCTTTTCTATTCGTTCAGCAAGGTCTACGTTTTTCTTTGCTGTTTGATAGCTTTCTACACTAAATTGATAATCATTTTTAGCACTTTCTACTTGTAGTTTAAGTTTCTGTTTAGTTTCTTCTAAACGAATATCAGAATTTTCTAAGTCTATTTTAGCTTGTGCAGTTTTTGCTTTTCTACCAAAACTACTAAAAATAGGCACGTTTAAACTTACACCTAAAAGTGAAGATTGAAACCAACGTTGATCGCTATCAAAAAAAGTAAACTCGTTAGAAAAAGCTTGCGTACCGTAATTAACGAATGCATTTAAAGTAGGTAAATTTTTACTCTTTTCTAGTTTTACCATTAAACGCTTTGTTTCTCTATCATTTTCTGCAATTTTATAGTCTATATGATTGTCTACCATAAAACTTTTTGAAATAAGATTTAGATTGATATTTTGTTCTGCAAGAGAATCTAGAGTATCTGTTAAAACTAAATTAACTTCAATTGGGTTTCCTAAAGCAAGGTTTAAAAATCGATAAGCTATAGTTTCTAATCTTTTAAAATTATTTAATTGATTTTTTAAACTACTTAAAGTAATTTCTAACTGTTCTACATCTTCTTCTTCATTTAAACCATTTTCGAATATTTTTTTAGCATCATTATAATTTTTTTGAAGAATTTTAATGTTGCTTTCTAAAACTGTAATTGTACTTTCTGTAAGTAATACATTACCATAAGCATTTATTACAGCTTCTCTTGTTATATATTCTGTTTTTTGTTGTGCTTGTTCAGATATTTTTAAAAATGTTTTAGAAGCTTGTAACCCTACAAGATAAGAACCGTCAAATAACAATTGCCTTAGAGTTACAGCAACATTCATGTTTTGTTTTGTACCAAAAACAAACTCTTCATTTACTCCATCACCATTTATATCTGCTACAGTAATAGGTTGTTTTAAAAAGTTTTGATAATCTACAGCTCCATTTATTTGAGGTAAACCAATTGTTGTAGTTTCCCAAACTTTTTTCTTTGCAGATTCTATATCATTAATGGCAACTTTTGCGTTGTAACTATTTTCTAAAGCAAATTCTATTGCTTGCCTTAGAGATAGCTGCATGGTTTTTTCTTGAGCATTAGTATTCATTACAAATGCAAACAGAAAAAAGAGAAAGCCTAATTTTTTCATATTATAATTCTATTTTTCAAGTTGATTTTCTAATTGATTTATTCCTTTTGCTGTACAGATTCCTCTTAAATGATATTCGTAATAAAAGTTAAGAAGTGTTTTCATTGAATAATTTTTAAGCGGAAACATATCATTATCTTTTATGCCTATAAGACCGTTAAAATATATTCTAGAGATAAATTCTAAATCTATATTTGGTCTATACAATCCTAATTCAATTCCTTTTTTTAAATTATCAATAACACATTCTTGCATTACTTCGAATTGTTTTTTCTTTAAAGACAAAAAAATCTTTGGGTAGTATTTTTGTAGTTGATATTGAGGAGAAGATTTTTCGTCTTTTAAATGCTCCATCACAAATCTTTTTATTGAAAAAAGCTCATCAATAGGATTCATATTTAAATGACATATATGGTCTATTCCACAAGAAATTGAATCGAAAACATGATTGGTAACAGCATTTACCAAATCTGTTTTGTTATTAAAATATTTATAAATCGTTTTTTTAGAAACACCAAGAGCACTTGCTATTTCGTCCATAGTAACGCTTTTAAATCCAAGATTTAAAAACAACTCAGTTGATTTTTCTACTATTTTTTGTTCCATAATTTGAATGCAAAAATACAAACGGAAACTTTAGAAACAAAAATAGTTTCCAAAGTTTTAAACATTTTTTAACATTTACATAAAAAAGAAGCATTTCTTTACATTATTTTTACAAAAAATTTCAGTTTTGGATATTTTACATTATCAAAAAGAGTTTCTTTCTTATTTAGAATCAAAAGAATGGGTTCGTGAACCAAAAAATTTATACGAACCAATTGATTATATTTTGCAATTAGGAGGTAAGCGTATGCGTCCTATTTTAACGCTTATGGCTGCAGATATTTTTTCTGGAGAATTTAAGAAAGCGTTACCAGCTGCTTTAGCTGTTGAGGTTTTTCATAATTTTACTTTAGTGCATGATGATATAATGGATGATGCACCTTTAAGAAGAGGTAAAGAAACGGTTCATGAAAAGTGGGATACTAGCACAGGTATTTTATCTGGAGATGCTATGCTAATTTTAGCATATCAATATTTTGAAAACTACGAACCAGAGGTTTTTCAAAAATTAGCAAAGCTATTTAGTAAAACAGCTCTAGAGGTTTGCGATGGCCAACAGTTAGATGTTGATTTTGAAACTAGAAAAAATGTAAGTATTGATGAATACATGAATATGATTCGTTTAAAAACATCTGTATTGGTTGCAGCAGCCTTAAAAATGGGTGCTATTGTTGCAAAGACTAATGATGAAAATGCAGGTTTAATTTATGATTTTGGATTAAACCTAGGTTTGGCGTTTCAATTACAAGATGATTATTTAGATACTTTTGGAGACCCAGAGACTTTTGGCAAACAAGTAGGTGGAGATATTATAGAAAACAAGAAAACATTTTTATATTTAAAAGCTTTAGAAGTTGCAGATAAAGAAACTGCCAAAAAATTAAAGTATTTCTATAAAAGAAAACGAAAAGACAATACTATTAAAGTAACAGAGGTTACTCGTATTTTTCAAATATTTGATATACCTTTATTAATATCAGAAGAAATAAAGAGTTATACACAAAAAGCTTTTGATACTTTAGATAAAATGAGGATTAGTCAAGAAAATAAAGATAAATTAAAAAACTTTGGTACTTGGTTAATGAATAGAACAGTTTAATTATTCTTTAAATTAATTTGCAAATAATTTAAAATAAATAGTACATTTGCAAACCAAAATTATAGGTCCTATAGCTCAGTTGGTTAGAGCACCTGACTCATAATCAGGTGGTCCATGGTTCGAGTCCATGTGGGACCACAACTAAAAGCCTTAACTCTTATTTATAATAAGTTGTTAAGGCTTTTTTTAGTTTCAAATTTATAAAAGCAGAACTAAACTTATCCAACAGGGTTTTTATTTAAATTAACTTACAATCAGTGATATTTTATATATTTACATCTCATCAACTTATAAGGGAAGGGCACTTTTTTAAAAGTCATTTGGAGCTAAAATAAATATAAATCAATACCAAATATATGTCAACAGATACACAAAAAAACAGCACTTTAGTACCTATTATCATTATTGCTGGCCTATTTTTTATATTTGGTTTTGTTACATGGATTAATGGAGCATTAATCCCTTTTATGAAAACCATAAACGAACTAACTGATGCTGAGTCTTATTTAGTAGCATCAGCATCTTACATATCATTTGTTGTCATGGCTTTACCTGCCTCATCTATCATCAATAAAATAGGGTATAGAAAAGGAATGTCATTAGGGTTAATAATCATGGCAATTGGTGCTTTGGTTTTTATACCTGCTGCAAACGCAAGAACATATTGGATGTTTTTAGCAGCAATATTTATACAAGGTGCTGGTATGACTTTATTACAAACAGCATCTAATCCTTATATCACTATTTTAGGGCCTATAGAAAGTGCAGCAAAACGTATAGCAATAATGGGTATTGCTAATAAAGTAGCTGGTGCTTTAGGTTCTGTTATATTTGGTGCTATTCTTTTATCTGGTATAGATGAAATAAAAGATAAATTATCTAATGTAGATGCAGTTGAAAAAGCGGGCTTATTAAATACAATGGCTGATAGTGTTATCACTCCTTACATAGCCATGGCTGTAGTCTTATTTATACTCGGAATTTTAATAAGAAAAGCACCTTTGCCACATGTAGAGGCTGCTCCAATAGAAGAAACTACTTCTAGTGAAAAAACAAAAAACAGTATTTTTCAATTTCCACATTTATGGTTAGGTGTGTTAGCATTATTTGTTTATGTAGGTGTTGAGGTTGTTGCTGGAGATACCATTATTGCATATGGCATATCTTTAGAAATACCTGTAGAACAAGCTAAGTTTTTTACATTGTTTACATTGATGGCTATGGTTGCAACTTATGCATTAGGCGTATTTTTAATTCCAAAATATATTAGTCAAGCTTTTGCTTTAAAAGCGAGTGCTATTTTAGGTATTGCTTTATCTTTCTGTATTATTTTTACTTCTGGGTATACCTCAGTTTTATTTGTTGCAGCTTTAGGTATTGCAAATGCTTTGGTTTGGCCAGCTATTTGGCCATTGGCATTAACAGGATTAGGTAAATTTACCAAAACAGCATCAGCACTCTTAATTATGGCTATTTCTGGTGGTGCAATTATTCCTCCATTATATGGAGCTTTGGTAGACCATAAAAAAGAGAGTTTAATAGTAAGTGGTTTAAACGAAGCTACAGCAATGGCAGAAGCTGCCTCATTTGGTTATTGGATTTTACTACCTTGCTATTTAATTATTTTCTATTATGCTTTTTGGGGACATAAAGTAGGTTTAAAGAGTATAGATTCATAATCAATATTAAAACTAAAGTAAAAGATAAAAAACCTTTTAAAACTTTAATTAAATAAAATTAAGTTTATTAAATGAGTTATTTAAAATTGTGTTTTCATTAACATTTAACCAATTATTTAAAATAGTAGCATATATTTCTCTAAAGTCTATTTGATATATTAAATCACCATTTTTATCTAAGTTAGATAGATTAGGAGCTTCATTATAAAACCCTTTTTTATTTAAATTTTCGCCCATTATAAAAACATTATTTGCAGCTCCATGATCTGTACCTCCAGCTGCATTTTGTTTAACTCTTCTACCAAACTCTGAGAAAGTTAGTATTAAAGTATCTTTAAAAGTATCGTTCTTTTTTAAATCATTTATAAAAACTTCGATGGCAGAGCTATAAACTTCTAACAATTTTTTATGTCTTATGTTTTGATTTACATGAGTATCGAAACCTCCCATAGAAATATAATAAACCTTGGTGTCTAAATTTGAATTTATAAACTCTGCAGTTGTTTTTAATTGATTACAAAAAGCATTATTTGGGTACTCTTGAGAAGTTTTATAGGTCTTAGTAGTTTCATTAATATATTTAGCAGAAGATTTAGCATCTATCATAGTTTTGTATAAGTAACCCAAATTATGTTCACTTAAGTGCTCTTCTGTTTGATTTTTTAATATTTTAGAGAAAAATGGTGTATTTGTATTATGATATAAAATTCTTGCATTTTTTGTAGCTATACCATTCTTTTTTTCTCCTTTCATTATTAGTGATAAACTATCATCTAACTCAATAGCTGCATAAGGGTTGTTATTGTATTGCTCTAAAAAACGACCTACCCAACCTGAAGTTAAATGTTCTTTTGAACCACTTGCTGTTTGCCATATATCTGTAGATCTAAAATGCGATCTGTTTGGGTTTGGATAACCAACATTATTAATTATTGATAAATACCCTTGATCATATAGGTTTTTTAAAGGCTGTAAACTTTCATGAAACCCTAAGTAATCTGTTACCTTTAAAAGATTATTTTTTTTGATAGATAATTTTGGTCTACTTCTGTAATAAATATCATTTGTATAAGGTATTATAGTGTTTAAGCCATCATTACCACCAGATAATTGAATAATAACTAGTTTTTTATTATTAATTTTTTGTGAGGATAAATATTCTATATTTTTTACAAAATTTGGCACAAAAAATAAGCTACTAGCTAAGCTACTTTGTTTTAAAAAATCTCTTCTATCCATAACTTTTAGTTTAACAAAGTTGGTATTCTGGTATTGACATTAATTGTACGCAAAAGTTCCTATTAGAGTTTACTTGTAAACTTTTTAAATAACTATATGTATCTTCATCTATTTTGGAGACAATTAAATTATTAATCAAATCATTTGTGCTTGAGTTTTGATACATTTTATCAAAAGAAACCCAATTAACTGTAGTTTTTATAAACCTATTTCTATTTTTTGTTTTTTGATAATACTTTTCAAAACTATCTTCAAATTCACCTTTTTCTTCTAAATTAATAACAGCTTTATTTAGTAATAAAGCAGCTAATTTTAATCTAAACATTAATGAGTTTGCATCTATCCATGATTTACCACCTTTCCAACCTGCAACATTTTCTGGGAACAATAATATTTGCCCCATCATTTTTTGTAAATAGTTTAATTGCTTAGGTTTTTCGAATTGTAATGGCACTACTTTTTGTATACCAACCAATAATTCTATGGGAGATTTTATTTTTACACCAATATTAGATTCATTATAAAACCATTTAGATTTAAAAATGTATTTCATAAGTTTTGCAATATTGTAATCTTTATAAAAAATAGATGTTATTTCTTCTAATCTATTTTCATCTACTGTAGGATTTACAAAATACGTATAGATTTTTGTACAAATAAATTTAGCACATTGTCTTTGTTCTAGAATTATATCAATAATATCATCGCCACCAAACTCACCTGTTTTATTAAAGAAAGTTTTAACTCCATAATCATGATGCTTTTTTCTTAAAAAAAACGCACCATTTTCTTTAAAAGACCACCCAGTAAAAGCTCTAGCAGATTCTTTAATGTCTTGTTCTGTGTAATTACCTATACCTAATGTAAAAAGTTCCATAAGTTCTCTAGCAAAATTTTCATTTGGACTTCTCTTAATATTTTGCCTATTATTTAGGTATTTACTCATAGATGGCTCTTTGGCTATTGCTTTTACAAAATCGCCAAAATTACCTAGTGCATGTTGTCTTAAGGTGTTATTGTATTGTTGAATATGAAAAATATTATTATCTCTACAAACAAAAACATTTGCCCAAAAGAGTGTCATTTTTTCTCTTAATTGCTGATTTGAATTCGTAAGTCTTTCTATCCATATACTATTTAAATCTCTTAGTTTTAATCGTATATTTTTTTGAATCTCTACCAATTCTTTTTTTGAATACTGACTTTTAAGCTCTTTATAATTTTTATTTTTATAGATAGCTATATCAGATAGATCTAATTCTAAAGGAATAAATTCTTTTGATTCAGAAAAGAGCTTAGAGACTATTTTAGATTTTGTTTTTTTTTGAAGTTTTTCTTCATTTTTAAAATCAACTCCAAAACCAGCTCTCCAATATAAATGTTGAATATGCTTTTGCTTCATCAAATTAAGTTTATTCTTAGACCAGTAAACTTTTATAAAGTTTAACTTATAATAATCTAAATATAAAACATTTTGATTATCAAAACAGTAATTTTAAATATCCAATATAATAACGTTATATCTTTTTATTGAAACATGTAATATTTTTGTGTACATCTTGCCAGACTTTCTCTCTTCATAAAGTCGTATCCAAGAGTTATCATATGTGACCCCACATTAAAACTCTGAGTGTTATTTATATTAATACCAAAACCATAAGACGCATACAAGTTTCCTGATTTAAGACCAATTAAAGGTGCAATAGTATTAGGGTTTAACAACTGATCATTTAAGAAATTATAAGTAAATCCTGCCCAAATATATCCACTAGAAGTTCTTTTTCTAACTTTTAAGTTTAAGTCTGTTCTAGACCTTTGGTCTCCTTCAAAATATTCAACTAAAATTGAAGGTTCAATTTCATAATCGCCATAAAAACGCGTAAACACATAATAATTATATAGTGAGTATCTTCTTAAAATTACAGGCTCACCATTAGAAAAAAAACGGTCTTTTTTATCTAGTAAATTAGATACATTGAAACTTACTCCATAATCATTAAAACGATAAAGAAAACTTACATCGAAATTTGAAGAATTAAAATTAAGCAGATTATTTAATCCTACATCTAAATCATCGAAAGTGGATGCATCTATATTAAACATTACCAAGCTGTAGGTAAAACCAAATGAAAAAAAACTCTGATTCACTTCACTTAAAATTAAATGACTTGCAAATGTAGCTTTTAATCCTTGTTGAGAGGTGTTACCATTGGCATCTTTAAAGATGACAAGGCCACCACCAAACCTATCTCCTAATCTACTTTCTATAGATAAAGATTGGGTTTGTGGTGCATTTTTAATACCCACCCATTGAGTTAAACCATTTAAACGAAGACGCATACCAGAACCAATGCCTACATATGCAGGTGTAATTACAAAAGGGTTGTCTCCTAAATAATTTAAATATTGAGGTAAATTTACTTCTTGTGCGTTAGTATTTAAGCTAAAAAGTACTGTTATAATTAAGATATATATTTTTTTCATGTTCATTAATCAATTATCTGTATAGTGTAAAATTGCCCATTAATCTTCTTCTTTTTTGAGGGGTTTGGTTGTAATAAATTACATACCAATAATCACCTGATGGTAGAGGTCTATTGTTGTATAAGCCATCCCAACCTTCTACAATTCCTGTATAAGTTTTTAAAAGTCTGCTGTATCTATCATATATTTTAACCTCTATATTATGATAGTCTTTTACCTTTTTAGGATACCAATAATCATGTTTACCATTTCCATTTGGGGTAAAGAAATTAGGGATATCTATATCTATAAAAATGCCTTCTATAACTAGGCTTACTAAACATCCTCTACTATCTTTTACAGCAATTGTATAAAAACGAGTCTCGCTAATTACAAACTCATTATTTGAAGTAAAATCACCATTATCTATGCTGTAAGTATAGGGTGGTACACCACCAGAAGCATTTGCAATTAAAGTGTTTTCTTTAGAAGTATCGATATCTAACTTTAACTCTGGTTTATCTTCTATTATAATAGTCTTAGTAACAGAACAACCGTTTTTATGAGTCGCTTTAATAAGATATTCTCCTTTTGGTAAGTTTGTAAAAATACCATCTGTTTGTGGGTTAGCACCATTAATGGTGTAGGTAACATCACCTTCATAAAGATCATCTACTAAAGCAAAGACATTAGCATCTTTTGTACAGTTATATTCTGGTTGAAGTACTAAATCTAAATCAACACCTTTTTCTATATCTACACTAAAAGAAGTTTCACAGTCATTGCTGTCTTTTACAAAAACAGTATAGGTATTTCCGCCTTCTAAATCAGAAAAAGAAAATTGATTTTGAACATAATTACCATTATCTAACTTAACGAAATAAGGAGCATTACCTCCTTGAACATCAATTTCAAAACTACCTTTTTCGGTTGTAGCACAACCTACTTGTTGAATTGTTTTTAAAGAAACTTTTATTTCTTCAGTTTCATTAATAATTACATCAGTAGAAACACGAGTACAATCTAATTCGTCTTTAATAGTAATTTGATAGGTGCCTTTAGCAAGGTTATTAAAAGTAGCATCAGTTTGAAAGTTAGCACCATCTATACTATAAAGAATTGTTCCTTGACCACCAGAAGCATTTACAGTAACAGACCCTGAATTTTCACCAAAACAAAGAATGTCTGTTGGAGTAACAGTGTCAATTGTAAGAGGAGTAGGGTTATTTATAATTACTTGCTCAGAAACAGAGCAACCGTTTTTATGTGTGGTTAAAACAGTATATGTTCCACTTGCTAAGTTATCAAAAATATTTGAAGTTTGAGTAGCTCCATTGTTTAAGCTATACACAACATCATCTTTTAAAGCAGCATCAACATTAACTTCTATTGTAGAAAGATAATTGATACAGTTAAGTGTTGATGTAGCTGTAGCTTGAAGATCTATAGCGTTTTCTAGAGTAACTTCAATAGAAGAAGTACAACCATTGTTATCTTCAACATCAACTTTGTAGGTTTTACCACCTTCTAAATTAGAGAAAGTTAGTTGATTATTTACAAAAGCAGCGCCATCTAAACTTGTTTTATAAGGAGCATTACCACCAGAAATAGTTAATTCGAAAGCCCCATCTTTTTGATTAACACAAGATTCTTGTTTTGTAATAGATGCAGTTACGTTAACAGCAGCAGGTTCATTAATAATTACATCAGTAGAAACACGAGTACAATCTAATTCGTCTTTAACAGTAATTTGATAAGTGCCTTTAGCAAGGTTACTAAAAGTAGCATCAGTTTGAAAGTTAGCACCATCTATACTATAAAGAATTGTTCCTTGACCACCAAAAGCATTTACAGTAATAGACCCTGAATTTTCACCAAAACAAAGAATGTCTGTTGGAGTAACAGTATCAATTGTAAGAGGAGTAGGGTTATTTATAATTACTTGTTCAGAAACTGAGCAACCATTAGTGTGAGTTGCAGTTATTGTATATGTTCCACTTGCTAAGTTTTCAAAAATATTTGATGCTTGTGGAGTGCCATTATTTATACTAAATAACACATCGTTTTTTACATCATCATTAATATTAGCTTCTATTGTAGATAAATAATTTACACAACTTAATGCAGTTGTAGTAGATAAATTTACAGTTACAGCATTTTCTAAAGGTACAGCTATAAACGTCTCACATCCTTTTGCATCTTCTATGAAAACTACGTAAGTTTTACCACCTTCTAATCCAGTAAAAGTAAGTTGATTTTCTATGTATGCACCACCATTTAAACTTGTTTTAAAAGGAGCAGTACCTCCTGTAATATCTAATGTAAACGCACCATTTTTATCACCAGAACATAACTCTTGTTGAATATTAATTGCTTGTGCAGTTAATTCATTTGGTTCTGTAATTGTTACAGATTCTGTTTTAAAACAACCCCTTTCATCTTGCACAACAACATCATAAACACCTGCAGAAAGGTTTAAGAATACATTACTTTCTTGGTATTTAACTTGGTCTATACTATATAATAATTTACCAGTACCACCAGAAGCATTTACAATTATACTACCATCTTCACTACCAAAACAAGAGATGTTGTTTACCTGAACAGGAGTTGTAATTGCGATAACATTTGGCTCAACAATTTCATAATTATTAGTTACAAAAACACAATCTTTACTCAATACTTTTATTTTATAAATTCCTGCTGATAAATCAGCAAAAGTATCAACACTTTGTTGAGGTCTTATAATTGCATCATTTTCATCTAATAATTGATACGTATAGTTTCCAAAACCACCAGAAGCATTTGCTTTTAACACAGCATTACTTTCACCAAAACAAGTTATTTGAGAAGCAGAAGTGTCTAATGTTGCTGTTAATGGAACAACGTCTTCTATTTCTACAATTGCAGAAGCATCAGAAATACAACCATTACTGTCTTTAGCATAAAACTGATGTAAACCAACAGCAACATCAAAGGTATTTGCAGTGCTAAAATTGACTCCATCTTTACTATAGGTGTAACCTCCAGAACCACCAGTTGCAGACACTGTAACACTAGCAGTATTTACAGAACATGAAATGGTTGTTGTAATAGATGCAGACGCTATTACAGTTGTAGGGTTATCTATAGTTATAGGATATGATTTACTACATGAGTATTCATCAGAAATAGTTACAGTGTAGTTTCCTGCTGCTAAATTGTTAAAAGTATTGTTAGTTTGTTTTGCAGAGATTACTCCATTTTCTTTTTGCAATTGATAATAGTAAGTCACAGGATTTCCTTGACCACCTGTTACAGTATTTACTGTAATTGATGCATTATCATCATCAAAACAAACTAAAGGAGTTGCATCTAAGGTCGCTGTAATTTCTGTAGGGTTTGTAAAAACAACAGACTTATCTACAACACAACCTAATTGATCTCTAACAGAAATTATATAACTATCAGCCACTAAATTCGTAAACGAATTTGTGTTTGAAAAGTCTTGAATAATAGTACCTGTTGATGTCGCTAATTTATATTGGTACTCTAGCCAACCACCAAAAGCATTTACCAAAATTGATCCGCTATTTGTAGTATCACAATTTATTGGAGTAGTTGTATAAGTAAAATCTAAAGCACTTGCAGGAGATTCAATAGAAAAAGGACTTGAATCTACCACACAGAAAGGGAAATCTAATTGTGTTACTCTAACAAAAAATTCTCCTTCAGGTATTGAGGTTATTGTTGTTTTTCCACTATTTGTTCCACTTATTGTGGTTGCTATATTAGTGTTGTTATCAATTAATACGTAATTATAATTGTCTGAATAAAGAGTAGTAGTAGCAAAATCAAAAGAAATACTACCTGAGTCATCATTAAAACATGTGTTATCTTTTTCTTTAGTAACTACTAATTCAAATTCATTTGGCTCATCAACTTCGTAGATGGTTTCTAAGAAACAATTCGTATCTAAATTAGTTACTCTTATTGTATAAATACCAGCAATTAAATTAGTAAATACACCAGTAGTATTTGTATCAGAAAATCCACTTGTATTTGTTATTAAATAAGATTTGTTTGCTGAATTTACCTCTGCATTTGTATTTACAGTTATTGATGCTCCTGTGTTACAGTCAGCTAATTTGTCTGTAACTATAGAAATATCTGTTAAAGGATTAAATGGATTTATGATCGCGCTTGTAGATCCAAGACATCCTTTATCATCATAAACGTTTATAGTATAATTACCTCCGTTTTTATCATTTGATGTAAAAATTGGATTATTATTAAATTGTACTACAACATCATCTGAAGCATCTGCAGTTCCTTGATTATTTATAAATTCAAATAATGTATAATTTCCACTTCCGCCAGTAATTGATGCAGTATCAACAGTTATACTAGCTGTGTTACTTATATTTCCTGTTGAACAAGAAAATTGTGAAACAACTGGAGTAGCTACATTAATTAAGGCCAACTCATCTATAACAATATTTATAGAGGTTGATGTACAAGCATTATCTGCTGTTGCTGTTACTTGATAAGAACCTGGAGTTAAATTTGTAAAACTATTTGAGGCTGCATCAAAACTACCTACATTTGGTAAAATTGAATAGCTGTAATTTATAGCTGAATTTGTGTTGGTTAATTTTATTACTCCTTCATTACTTCCAAAACAAGTACTATTTTCAACTTCATAAGTAAATGTGGGTTCTTCTTTTTCAAGAATTTCGACATCTATAGATTTTGAACAATTTGTAATATTATCAAAAAGTGTAATAGTATAAATGCCAGAATTAGATAACTGAATTGTTTCAGTTGGATTTGTAAATGTTCTTCTAGAAATTATATTTGTATTTACAGCATTTTTAACTTCAATATCAACATCACTAGAGCTATCTAAAAGATTAATTTCAATAGTAGCGTCTGCAGTTAAAGAACAATCTAAATTTTTTGTTATAGCTGCTTCAAAATTTAAACTTGGATGCACTATAACAGCTTCAGATAAGCTAATACAACCATTGCTATCTATAACTTTAACTGTGTAATTACCTTCTGCAACATTATTAAAAGTAGCACTAGATTGATAGGTTACTCCATTATCAATAGAATAAAAATAAGGAGCTAAACCATTTGTTGCTGAAATAGTGATGCTTTTATTAATATCGCAAACATCAGTTGTAATGGTTTGTATTTCTGGTTTTTCACTAACATTTAAAATTACATTTCCAAGATCTTTAGCACAATCTGAACCATCTGTTACTGTTACATTTATTGTTGATGAAATAGTATTATCTACTAAGTTATTAATATCAACTTCTATAGCAGTATTTTGTGTTGTTATTGGATTCACAAAGTTAGAACTTGTAAGCGTAAATTGGTAGTTGCCAAATCCACCAGAAAGTGAATTTATTGTTATAATTCCTGGTTGATTACAAGTAATATCTCTAGTAACAATTGCATTCCCATTGATTTCTAAACCTCTGTTTATAGTTTCAGTTCTGCTTCCCCAAGAACATAAATTGTTAGTTATCACTAAATAAAAATCACCTGCAGGTAAATTAGAAACAACAATATCATTGGTATTGTTTTGAGAGCCATTTCTAATTGCTGTGTTTGTATTTGCATCAAACAATTGCCAATTAATTGTTCCGCTTAAAATATTATTAGAATTGTCTATGCTAAAAGTAATTTCTCCTGTATCTGAAGTAGCACAAGCTTCTTTAGTAACTGTACTAGTAATATTTACATCAGGAGTAAAATTATCATATACATCTATACTATTTTCTTTAATACAACCACTAGCATCTCTTACGTAAAATAGATAAGATAATCCTGGAATTAAGTTGGTAAAGGTATATGAATCAGATCCTGAAGTAACCCAGTTACTTGTAGAATTAATCGAAAATTCGTAAGGTGCAACTCCATCTTGAGCTTGTACAATTGCTTGAAAACCATCTGCACAATTACCACTTGCATTTGCACTAACAATTAAGTTAGATACTTCAAAAGGCATTCTAAAATCGTCTAAAGGTTTTATACACCTAACTGTTACACCATCAGTTTCTAAAAGACGTAACATTGGTTTTAAAATAGTGCCAGATGCAATGCCCATATAATTGGTATTGGTAGACCAAGAAGTTCCATTATCTATAGAAAACTGTATAGTGTAAGGAGCGTAATTTTCTGTAACTACAAAATCAATTCCATATTGATTGATATCTGTTACACCACAAGTTGGTAATATTGGGCTAATAGTTGCTTCTAACTCTTTTGGATTTTCTATTACTGCAGTAATTTGTTTCGTACAATTATTAGCATCTGTAACAGTAATAGTATAAGTGTCTGCAACTAAATTAAAGTACTCTTTTGTACTTGAAAAAATTGAAGAATTAGTATCTGAAAACCCTAAAGTATTTGTTACAGCAACAGTATAAGGTAATTTGCCTCCAGAAAAAGTTAAGTCTAAATTACCTGTTTCATTAAAACATTTAGGTTGAGTTACATTTGCAGTAACATCTAAATCTGGTGTTTTAGTAATGGTTACTGTTTCAGAGAATTCACAATAATTTGCTGTTCCATTTTTATCTCTCACATAAACATCATAATTACCAGCTGTGTTTACAGTAGCTGTATTGGTTGATGAAAAGTTAGCAGCAGAAATTGTACTTCCTGATGTTACTATTGCATACACATAATTAGAATCTCCACCAGTTGCGTTTACAGTAATTGAACCATCATTACAGCTAATATCAGTAGCTAAAACAGCAGCATTTAATTGCGGATTAATGATTAAATTTTCTTCTGCAACATCACAAGAGTAAGCGTCTTTAACACTTACTTTATATGTATTTGGTTGAAGATTGTTAAATGTAAATTGATTTGGAGTTGCACTGTTTGGAGATTGCCAAGGACCATCATTTACACTAAAAACATAGCCTCCATTACCATCTGTAACTGTAATATTTATGGCTCCATTGTTGCCATTAAAACAATTGGTAACTGTAGTATTAAATAATATATCTTTTGGACTATCAACAACAACATTTGCATTTATAGTTGAGATACAATCATTAGCGTCTTTAGCTATTACTGTATAATTACCAGCTAAAATATTAGTTAAATTATTTACCCAAGTAACACCATTATCAATTGAAAATAGATAGGGAGCAGTACCTCCTGAAGCAGAAGCTGTAATTGTTGCACCTATATTTGAACAAGAAATTTCAGTAGCAATAGTTGCTGTTACATTAATTTCATCTGGTTCAGAAATTATAGCATCTCCTAAATCAATGATACAACTATCAGATTGAATCTTAATATTATAAGTACCCTGACTAAGATTATTAAGTACAAGTTGTGATGTACTAGCTGTTACCCAATTACCATTATTTATGGCATAAGTATAATCTGCACCAAAATTTTCTACATCTATAGTTATACTGCCATTTGCATCGCCAAAACAAGTTGCATTTGTAGTATTACTTATAAATCCATTAAATGCTTTATTAGGAAGTACATTAAAATCTATGGTTTCTAAACAGTTTTGACCAATATTGATTTTTACAACATGATTTCCTTCAGGTAAATTTGCAAACGTATTAGAACTTGTAAACGCACCTCCATTTAATCTATATGTAAATGTTGCGTTTGCAGGAAGAATTTCTACACTACCTAAACCATCACAATTGTAATTTATAGAACTTGTAAAACTTGGAGTAATTGGTAAAGGATTAACAACAATATTTGGTAATTGTAACAAACAATCATTAGCATCTTTTATAAAAGGAGTATAAGTACCTTCTTGAATATTATTAAAACTAAAAGAAGTAAAATAATTAACACCATCTATACTATAGGTATAAGGTGCTGTGCCTCCAGTAACTGAATCAAAAGAAATAACTCCATCAGCATCACATGTATAATCTTGACTTAATGTTGCGTTTCCAGAAATCACAGTGGGTTCAGAAATGGTAATTGTTTTTTCATAGGCACAAGTGTCTATACTTTTAATAGCATTAATTAAAATTTTATAATTCCCTGCACTTAAATTAGAAAACAGATTTTCTGTTTGATAAGTAGCACCATTATCTATACTATAACTAAAGTCATAATTGTTTAAGGGTTCGTTTGGTGTTATTGAAACACTACCATTACTATCTCCATTACAACTAACATTTTGTATAGTTTCAGAAAATGTAAAAGGAGGTTCTAGTGCTATTGTTACTGGGTTAGAAAACACAAAACAATTGTTGTTGTCTACCATTACAAATTCATAAGTGCCTTCATTACCAGGAGTAATTTCTAAGAAAGAATTCGTAAAAAACTCAATAATAGGAATGGTATTAACATTCGCATATTTTTGCACACCATTATAAGACCAAATAGCATAATTATACAAAGGAGTTCCTCCTGATGTATTAAATTCAATCATACCATTAGTACAGCTTATATCTTTAGTTGCAACTGCAGAAAAAGTAATTGGATCTGGCTTTATTATATCTACTGTACCTTCGAAAGTACAATTATTAGGTGCTGAAACTTTTACAGTATAATTACCTTCATCAGATACCTGAAAAGTATGATCATTATCTGCTTTTGGAGCAGTTTCTACCAATAAATTTCCATCTTTTAAAAGTTGATAAATGTATTCCCCATCAACTTTATTTACTTGTACTCTAATAGTGCCATCATCTTCTGCACATTGTATGGGTTCTACAATTAAATCAACTTCAATATTTTTTTCGAAAACGTCAATTACAGGTAATTCATAAACACAAGATGTTGCAATACCGCCTTTTTTTCTAATGTAAACAGTGTAACTACCTGCAGAGGTAATTGTAAAAGAATTATCATCTTGAAAAGTGTTTATATCATTAGTTAAACTAAATTGGTAATCGTCTGAAATGTTATTGATTGTAATGTTTCCTGGAGTGCCACAAATAATATCTGTTTTATCTACTAGAGGGTTAATTGATGCTTGAAAAACATCAAAATAATAACGTTTAAAACAACCACCTTGAGCTCTAATTTCTAATCTAAATCTTCCAGGTTCGTTTGCTACATAATCATTGCCTGTTTTTATGGTGTTCCATGTGCAAGAATTATTTGTGTTAGGACAACTTTCATCATCATTATCTGTACAAGAATTTTCGTCTAATTTTTGCCAAATAAGTGTATTTGAATTAAAAATATTAGTCTGTATAAGTTTAGTGCTTTCTGAACCACATAAATAAATTTCTGATAATGTAGATCCATCATCTACACAGGTTTTAATTTCATCTGCAAAATTTATAATTGGATTAGGTTGATTTATAAAAGAAACAACATTTATAATTTCTTGGCTACTAATACAACCAACAGGAGCAACTTTATCTACAGTATATCTACCTGTTTGAGATACAAAAATAGATTGTGTAGTTCCAATAATATTACCTGCACTATCTTTCCAAGTATAAGATAAAAAGCCAGAACCAGCAGTAAGTTCTACTTTGTCTGTACAAAGTACTTCTTCTCTTTCATAAGTACACTGATCTACATCTACTAAAAAGTTTGATGGCCCCTCAAAACCCCTATTACAATTATCTACACCAAAATAACTAGGAGTATTGTTTGTGGTAACTCCGTTTATTTTACCAGTATAATCTACAAAAGCTTGATTTTGAATAATGTTAGAACAAACATCTCTTAACTCATTACAAGATTCTACTACTTTTACTTTAAGTCTAATATTATATGTTGGATCTCCTTTTTCTACTAAATTGTCAGGAATAGTAAATATTAATTCCCCTCTAAATTGATTTGCTATTGTTGGTGCTTGATAGGTATAAGTAACACCTGTAGGAACAACAACTTCACTTTCAAAAAGATCTACATTTTTAGGAAGTCTGTCTACGATTTGCGTTAAAGTAGCATCATCATTTCCTTTATTTCTAAAAGCAATATTATACCAAATTTCATTACCTAAAGTAACATCTCCACCAGCAATATCATTACCATTTACATCTTCTATGGTTTTTATAAGTTCTATATCTGGTTCAATAATTTCGACACTCATAGCATTTAAAAACACCCAATAACCATCCCCACTTGTGGTTAATCTTATATTTGCATCTGTTTGGTTGTTTGCAATTAGTTGATTGTTAATATTGTTTAAATCAAATAAATCTGCATCAAAACCTAAAGTATTTTGGCTGCTAGGATTTCTATTAGCTAAATACTGATCGTTAATTGTAATAGAGCCATTAAAAAAGTTTCTTACAGGGTTTGTGTTTGGGGTTGATAAAGATTGATAGGTACCATTTACATCTTGAAAAGTAAAACGATCTCCTCTAATTGACTTATCACCTTCTAAAGCTGCTACTAGCATTTTTGCTCTAACAGGACCAGTTGGTATGGTTTTAAATCCAGAATAGTTTACTTCTGCATTTACAGAGTTAGATCCTCCTTTAACTGCTGTAAAACCATCAAAAATAGAAACTCTTCTAGTTGGCTCAAGTTCGTTTTCATAGATAACTACTAATATCCAACCTGCAGAAGAACCAGTATTACTACTACCTCTAACTGTTGCTTTTATGTTTGCTGCAAAATAATCTCCATTAGGTGAGTCTTGTGCACCAACTATACCTGTTACATCTTTAAAGCATGTATAAACAACTTTCTCATTGTCACTTGGTAATGTTAACCCATCAAAAATAACCTCACCTGTTACATCTTGATAAGAATCGTTTGGTAGTTTAAACTTAATGGTATTTACATCTGGGTCTCTAGTACTATTTACATCATTCCATAATTTTCTTGGATATACAGCAGACCAATACAAACCTGCAAATACAACTTTAGAACAACCAGGTAAGTTTAGCTGAGCTTTACTTGATGAGAAAGTTGTAGGATCGTTATCTACATCTATATAATCTAAGTTTAATCGATTATTACTTTCACTACCATTATAATTGTCATTAGGTACTGTGCCATCTTGACTTTTACTAACAATACTGTTAGCAATAAATGTAATGTCTCCTTTTAAATTTACTCCACCATTTTGTAGCCTTTGTTTAAAAGGAACAAACGTTTGTGAATATGTGAAATTTGCCATGCAAACTATTGCAATACACGAAAGCAATAGAGTCTTTAATTTTGAGAAAGTATTCATATTTGGGGGGTTTATGAATGTTAATTTTCAACTTGTAAAATCCATTTTTCGTGAATGTATTTACCATTCACATTATTATAGATTAATTTTAATATTTCTTTTTTGTCTTTTGAATACGATATATAAACGTATCTATATTTTTTTATGGGATGAATAAAGTAATTAGGCGTTAAATTATTTTTTTCTAATTCTTTTATAAATGATTCTGCATATCTTTTCCTAGCAAAAACATTTACAATTAGGTAAAAACCTTCTTCTAATTCTTTACTATTTTTTATTACTTCTGTTTTTGGCTCATAAGGTTTTTTATTTTCTACTTTTAAACTATCTTTTATTTCTAAGCCTGCTTTATTTTTAAGAATTGATCTTGTATTGCTTTTATTTAAAGAGTCTTTTGCAATAATTTTTTTTACATCTTCTTTTGTAAGAGTATCATTTACATTATTATCATTGTTGAGCTTATTGGCTAAACTATCTTTTTGTTTTAAAGATTTATTTTCTTTAGCTTCTATTTGAGTTTTACTTGTTTTTAATGTGTCTTTTACAATAATTTTTTTGTCATCTTCTTTTATAATAGACTTTGAATTAGTATCGGTTTTTAGTGTAAAACTATAATTTATTGGGTTTTTTGGTTTTTTTGAGAAAGAATAAATAATTCCAATTTCACTAGTTGGGCCTAAATCATTTTTACCAGTTTCATAAACATAAGAAATGGCCACTTTTTGCGATAATCTAATTCCAACTCCTGCAGAAGAACCAAAAAAGCCATCATAACCACCTTGTAACCAACCCAATTTTGGTAGATCTAACAGAATATTTCCTGTAAAATTACTATTGGTGTTATGGTTAGCACTATAAAAAAATCGTAATACCCCATCTTCTAATAATTTAATATTACTATTTAAAGGCTCTGAATATTGGGCATGAACAGAATAAGCTTTTTCTGATAAAGGGGTAATAAATTCACCTTCTTTAATATTATAATCTACAACATCTCTTAAATGAATACCTATATTAAATTTACCATAGTTATAGCTTAAAGCAGTTTGTAATATAATATTTGTTTTTTCTTGAAAGTTAAAAATTACTGGATCTGAAGTTGGGTCTAAAATTCTTGTTCTATCAATATCTATATGACTAAACATAAAATTAAAGCCAAGAGAAAGACTACTTTTAGTACTTAGTTTTATTCTGTAAGCATAGTTAGCAATAGCACCAAAGTTTGTAAAAACTCCAATTGTTTGTCTGTAAACTCCAACACCTGCACCAATATTTTCACTAATTTTTCCAGAAAAACCAAGAATATTAACAACAGGTGAATCTTCGAAACCTATAAAACTATTTCTACTTAACAGGGCTATTGATTTACCTGTTTCATTTACAACTGTAAAAGTTGGGTTTAACAAATAGGTATTCTGTTTTACAAAACTTTGAGAAGAAAAACGATTAAATATTTTTTCTACAGAATCTTGCGAATACAGTGAGGTTACTGTACATAATAAAATAATGATATGTCGTTGTTTTTTAATCATTTATTTTATGATGTTTATTGTACCTTTTTTAATAATACTTTTATCATCTCTTATTATATAGAAATACAGACTAGCTGTTTTTACATTATTTTCTGGCCAATTATTTTGGTAATTTTTTTGTTTAAGAACAGTTCTACCTCCAATCGAAATAATCTCTACTTCAATATTATTTTTAAAAGCAAATTCAGGTGGTATTTTCCAAGAATCATTTACTCCATCTCCATTTGGAGTTAAAATATTTGGTACATATATATTACCAGAGATTACAATTACTGTAAATAATTTTTCTACAGAACATCCATTTAAATAAGCGATCACTCTATAGTTTCCTGCCTTATTAATCTCTATACTAGATGAAGTTTCTATAATATTATCATTTTCATCAAACCACTCGTAAGTATCTGCACCACTTGCAGAGATCACTATAGATTCTCCTTCTTGAATTGTTATTTCATCATCGAAATTAAATTCAATAGAATTTCCGTCAAAAGACTTAATAATAATTTCTTGTGAAGTTTTATTACAAGAGAATCCTGTAGCTTCTATTCTATAATTACCAACTTCAGAAACTTTAAGAGTTGGGTTTGTTGCTCCTGTAATTGCTAAATCATTAAAAAACCACTGATAACTTAATCCATTAATTTGTGCAGTTGAAAGCGTAATTTCTTTGTTACTACAAAGTGAAAAAGTATTATCAATTGAAGTAACATTAATTTCTGGTAGTCCAAGCTTTACGTCTAAAGTATTTGATGTTGATGTTACAGAACCATTTATAATTTCAAGAAAATAGCTGCCATTTTCTTCATAATTATTGATAGTAATTTCGCTATTGGTAAATCCGTTAAGCAAATTATTGTCTTTATACCATTTAAATTCTAAAAGCGCAATTTGTGCTGTAGATAACTCATGTGTTGTACCATTAGTGTCTTTAGCCTGAATATTATCTAAAAAAAGATTTGTTTGTAAAGAAGAACATTCAGAATAGCTAGGTAAAGTTTTAATTATTGTTGTAAAACTATCAATAGCACTAACTGTAATAGCGTTTATAGTTTTGGTTTCAGAGCATCCATTTAAGCTTTTTTCGACTTGAGCATAATAAACTCCTGCTTCTGTTACGTTTAAATTATTTGTATTTGAATTAGGTATTTCTACATTGTCTTTAAACCATGTTATTTCTGCATTTTGTGCATTATGAGAAACATTAAGAACCTTTGTTTCTCCTGCTAATATAAATGTAGATGAAGTTGTAGTTGTAGAAATAGCGAAATCACTATCAAAATTTTCAATAGTAAATTCGCTAGATTTTTTAGAACATCCATCTTGGTTGGTAACTTCAATTTGATACAATCCTCCAGTAGTGATTTCTATATTAGTTCCTGTTGCATTTGCAATAGCAGAGCCATTTAAAAACCATTGATAGGAAACACCATTTTGTTGAGTTGAACTCAACCTTATTTGCTTAGAGTCACAATACGTGTTTGTATGATCATTAGAAGTAATAACTGGCTCAAGAACTCCTAATTTTACTGCTACAGTATTTGACTGAGATTTTACAGTACCATTAGAAATTTCAAGAGAATAATTACCATTTTCTACATGAGAATTAATTGTAATTTGTTTAGAAGAAAAACCATTTAAAGAATTATTGTTTTTGTACCAATTAAAATTTAACAAACTAATTTGATCATTAGTTAAGTCATAAATGTTTTGATTTACACCTCTAGCTTTTACACTTTCTAATAATAATTGAGTAATTGTAGAGGTACATTCTGAATAATCAGGTAATTTTTTAATATTTACATTAAACCCTTCAACAGCACTAACAATCATACTTTCAGAAGTTTTAGTTTCTGAACAGCCATTTACAGTATTTTTTACTGTTGCATAATAAATACCAGGTTCAGTAATTGTTAAACTAGTAGTATTAGCATTAGGTATTTGAACACTATTTTTAAACCAATTGATTTCAGCATTTTGAGCATTATGTGTAATTTCTAAGACCTTAGTCTCTCCTGATAGAATAAATGCTGGACTGGAGTTAATGTTAATTGAAAAATCACTATTTACATTGGTTATACTAATTTCATTAGAATTACTAATACATCCTTTTGTGTTAGATAACTCTACATAATACACTCCTGCTTGTGTAATTTGTAAAGTATTGTTTGTTGCACTAGATATAGCTGTGTTATTTAAATACCATTGGTAATTTAAACCATTTATCACATCAGCTGTAAGTGTAATTTGTTTATTGTCACAGTAAGTATATGTTGAATCATTACTAGTAATTTCAACTTCAGGCAATTTTAAATTAACGTCTAAATGATTTGAATTAGAAGCAACTGCGCCATTAGAAACTTCAAGAAAGTAATCACCATTATTTTCATAACCATTAACGTTAATTTGCTGATTAGTAGCACCATTTAATAAAAGATTATTTTTAAACCATTTAAAATTTAATAAAGCTATTTGGCTATTAGTTAAGCCATGAGAAACATCATTTACATCTATCGCTTTTACTAATTCTAATTGTAATCGTGCTGAAGTAGAAACACATGCTGTATAATTTGATGTTGTACCAATATTTAATTCAAAGCTTTTAAAATTATTAACAATAATACTATCAGAAGTTTTAGTTTCTGAGCAATTATTTACTGTACTTTTAACAGTAGCAAAATAAGTTCCAGGCTCGTTAATATTTAAATTAACTGAGTTAGAATTTGGTATTTCAATGTTATTCTTATACCAAATAATTTCAGCATTTTGTGCATCATGAGTAATAGCAAGCACTTTAGTTTCTCCTGATAAAATATTTATTGGAGTAGCTGTATTTATATTTACTGAAAAATTGGTGTTAACGTTGTTAATTGAAACTTCATTAGATGTGTAACTACAACCAAATTCATTGGTAATTTCTAAAGAATAAGTGCCAAAATCTGCTGCATTTGAAATATTTATTGATGGAGAGTATGCAGGTAAGTTATCGATTTTTACCCCATCTTTAAACCAACTATAAGTGTATAAATTATTACTTACAGAGGCTTCAAGTGTGTAAGATTCATTTTCACATAAGTAAACATTAGAGTCACCAATAATTTTAGCTTCAACAGCATCACCTATATTTACCTCTACAATATTAGATGTTGCAGGCGAATTACAAGCACCATAATATATTTCACAATAATATAATCCTGGCTCATCAACAGTTATTGAAGAGCCTCCTAATGTAAATTTTTGTCCATTTTTGTACCATTGTAGATTGTTTGTAGTAGAAGTAGCTACACTTATTTCTTTAGACTCACCTTCGCAAAGTGTTACGTTTTCAAAATTATTTAGCACTAAGTTTTCTAATGACATAAAATAAGCTTCAAATGCATCAGATTCTGGGCTAATTTTTTCTGGAGAGGATGATTTTACTCGAATTTTATAATCACTACCTGCAGTATTTTGAGGTATGCTAAAAGTTGTAGTAAATCTAAAAGTATTGTTTTGGTTTGATATTGTTTTTATAGCAGTTGGCGAAGAAAAATCACCAGAAGCGTCTGATAGTTCTAAAGTAAAAGTGTTATCTGAATTAAAGGTAGCAGCTATGTAAGTCACCTCAACATCATACATGTTAAAGGAATTGCTTGCACAAGCATTCGTAAATTTTAAAACAGGCTTTAAAAGTTCTTGTGATTCAAGAACTTGAGATGCGAGTAATAAAAGGAGTATTATGGGGGCACCTTTTCTAATCACTTTTTAATAATATTCAATAACTATTTACAATAGTTATGGGGGTTTGAATTGACTAATGTACAATTTTATTGATTATAATTGAAAATTTAGATTAAATTTTTAGTCATTTTTTCCTTATTTATAAAATTCTTAATTTTAAGTGTCTCAATTTTAGTAATTATTTAAAAACTGTAATGTTATTGATAAAATTACGACTAGTTTTGTACACAATAAATTAAAAGAATGACAGAAAATTTAACTAGAGAAACTTTTTTAGAAAAGGTTTTTAATTATACAGAAAATAAAGATTGGAAGTTTGAAGGTGATAAACCAGCATTAATTGATTTTTATGCAGATTGGTGTGGTCCTTGTAAAATGTTGGCTCCTATTTTAGAAGAATTATCTGAAGAATATGGAGACAAAATCAATATTTACAAAATTGATACTGAAGCAGAGCAAGAATTAGCTGCAGCATTTGGTATTAGAAGTATTCCTTCTATGCTGTTTTGTCCTATGGATGCAGAACCACAGATGGCAAATGGAGCTTTACCAAAAGCTGAATTAGAAAGAGTAATTGCAGATGTTTTAAAAGTAGAAAAATAAGCTTAAATTTTTTAAAAGTTAGAAACTCGGGCATCATGATGTTCGAGTTTTATTTTTGTTAAAATTTAATACATAAGAATTTTATGCATAAAAAAATTATGTATATTTGTTTTATGGGAAATCAAAAATTATATAAAGGTTCTTTACAAACCATTATTTTAAAATTATTAGCTAGCCATTCTAAAATGTATGGTTATGAAATTACTCAGAAAGTAAAAGAATTAACTAAAGGAGAGCTTAATATTACAGAAGGTGCTTTGTATCCTGCTTTACACAAATTAGAAGCAGATGGTTTGCTAGATGTAGAGGTTGCTAAAGTGGGTAACAGATTACGAAAATATTATAAGTTAACAGAAAGAGGTACAAAAGAAACTGCCAATAAATTACAAGAAATGCAAGAGTTTTTAAAAACCATGCAGCATTTAGTAAACCCAAAATTTAGTGTAGAATAATTTTTTAATTATGGAATTAACTAAAAGCCAAATACAGCAAATAGAACTTCGTTTAAAATCTGGTGGAATTAAATATTGGGATTTACGCCTTGAAATTATAGACCATATTGCAACAGATTTAGAGCAAAACTCTGAAAGTAATGACTTTAATAAAGAACTAAACAATTCTTTAAAACGAATTGGTTACCTAAATAATTTATCAGCAGTAAATACAAAAGGTTGGCAAAATGTAAATAAATTTTATAGAAAGAGATATTTAGATAATATTAAAACGTATTTAAAAAAACCATTGATTTTACTCTTAGTAGTTTTAAGTATAATTACAAATTATTTTCTATTTGAATATTTACCATTAAAAACTTTTAAGCTACTTAACTTTTCTCTTTATATTATTTTTTCTATTCCTTTTTTTGTTTTAACCACAAAACTTTGGTTAAAGAAATATGGTAAATCTGTACACTTAGATTATGGTATTTTTTACTTCGGATTTGCTTTAATAATGATAAACTTACCCATTCAGTTTGCTGGATATTTTGAAGCTATTTATCAAAAAATATTTTTAATACTATTGTTACCTATTTTTATATTGGCTTCAATTTCTGGGTATCAACTTTTTAATGAATCAATTCAAAAAGTAGAAAGAATTAGAAAAGAACTAAATCTATGAAACTTACAGAAAATCAAATAGAAGCTTTATACAAATTTACGCGTCAACATTATGTGTATCATTATGATGTGCAAACAGAATTGGTAGATCATTTAGCCAATGATATAGAGCAAATATGGGAAGAAAACCCAAGGTTTTCTTTTGAAGAAGCAAGAGATAAATCGTTTAAAAAGTTTGGCATATTTGGTTTTATGGATGTTATTGAAGCCAAAGAAAAACAAATGAATAAACGCTACTGGAAACTGATTTGGAGATTTACAAAAGAATGGTTTAGTATACCAAAAATCATTATTACAATATCTCTATTTCTTGGTATTTTATTATTAATTCAGATTAAAAACTCAGAGTATTTTATACTTACTTTCTTAGCTGTTGCTGTCTATTTTGAAATGTTTGCAATTTATTTAAACCGAAAAAAACAAAAGAAGAGAGAAGAAAAAAATGAAAAAATATTTCTGCTAGAAGCTATGATAGGCACAACAAAAAACGGATACACAGGTTTTTTGTTTATAAATCTTTTCAATTTTGTAAATTTAACAAGGCTAGATTTTTCATCATATGCTATTCACTGGTTAATTTTAATTGCCTTAATTACAACGTTATTAATAATTATTTTTTACGTTTCTAATTATGTATTGCCTGAAAAAGCAGAAGAATTATTGCAAGAAACTTATCCAGAATATAAATTAGTAAAAAACTTGTAACATATTCTTATTTTCAACTACTTATACACTAACTAAACCAAGTATTTTATGATTTCACATTTTTTAAAGCTAGAGTGGAAACAGTATTTTAGATCTGCTCATTGGCAAAAAGGGATAGCCATAAAAGTAATTATGGTGTTTTTTGCTTTATACTTTATAGTATCTTTCTTAGCTGTTGGAGTTGGAGGTTATTATCTTCTTAAAAAAGAATTTCCAGATCAAGATCCTTTACAAATGGTAAATGCCTATTTATTATATGCTTTTTTAGGTGATTTGGTAGTAAGGTATTTAATGCAAAAGTTACCTGTAATGAATATTAAGCCTTTTTTAATTTTACCCATTAAAAAAAGCAAATTGGTTCATTATGTTTTAGGTAAATCGTCTTTTTCTGCATTTAATATTTTTGGGCTGTTTTTTTATGTTCCTTTTTCAATAGTATTAATAAATGAAGGCTATACTACTTCTGGTGTTTTAGGATGGTTGTTTTTTATTATTTTACTAACTCAAGCTAACAATTTCTTAAACTTTTTAATTAATAAAAACAACAAAGCATTTGTAATTATAGCCTTTCTTTTAGCTCTTTGTATTGGTTTACAAAAATTTGATGTTTTTGATATAACTGTTTATGGAGGTCAGCTTTTTGATGCCATTTATGCATCACCTATTTACGCGCTATTAGGTGTTTTATTAGTTGTGATTTTATATAATTTAAATTATAAACAACTAAGAAATCAAGTATATTTAGATGAAGCAGTTTCACAAAAAGTAGTAGAAGCAAAATCAGCAGATTTATCTTTTGCGAATAGATTGGGTGATGTAGCTCCATTTATAAAAAACGATATGCGTTTAATCTGGAGAAACAAAAGAACAAAAACAGTATTTTTAATGTCTTTTCTTTTTCTTTTTTATGGTTTAATCTTTTTTACACAAGAAACCTATCAAAAAATGCCAGCAATGTTAATGTTTGCATCACTTTTTGTTACTGGAGGTTTTACGTTTAATTATGGTCAATTTATTCCTGCTTGGGATAGTGCACATTACAAAATGTTAATGAGTCAAGGATTTAGATATCGTAAATTTTTAGAATCAAAATGGATCTTAATGGTTGTTATGACGTCAATTCTATACTTCTTAAGCATACCTTATTTATATTTTGGATTAGATATTTTTTTAATGATTACTTGTGGTGCCATTTTTAACATTGGCTTTAATTCATTGTTCTTATTGTTTGCAGGTTCTTTTAATAGAAAAAGAATCGATTTAAATAGAAGTGGTTTTGGTAATACACAAGGTACTAGTGCTACACAATTTATTGTCATTATTCCTTTAATGTTGTTTCCGATGTTAGTGTTTTGGTTACTCAATAAATTTGTAGGTGGTAATTCAGGTTATATTGCTGTTGCAGCAATTGGTGTTTTATGCTTATTGTTAAAAAACTATGCCATGAACTTTATAGAAAAAAAATATATAAAAGATAAATATGTAATGATAAATGCTTTTGGTAAAGAAGCTTAATAATCAACTAAACAAAATAAGATGATAACAATAGATTCAGTTTCAAAAAAATACGGAAAAGCAGAAGTGCTAAATGTAGCTTCTTTAGAAATACCAACAGGACAAAGTTTTGGTTTGGTAGGTAATAATGGTGCAGGAAAAACCACTTTGTTTAATATATTATTAGATTTAATTAGACCTACAACAGGTGCAATTATAAATAACGATATTCAGGTAAATACAAGCGAAGCTTGGAAAAACTTTACAGGCTCATTTATAGATGAATCTTTTTTAATTGGCTATTTAACTCCAGAAGAATATTTCGATTTTATAGGTGAGTTAAGAGGTATGAACAAAGCAGATATCAATACATTTTTAGCACAATTTGATGAGTTTTTTAATGGGGAAATTCTTGGAAAGAAAAAGTATTTAAGAGATTTAAGTAAAGGAAACCAAAAGAAAGCAGGTATAGTAGCTTCTATGATGGGTAATCCTCAAGTAGTTATTTTAGATGAGCCTTTTGCTAATTTAGACCCAACTACACAAATTAGATTAAAAAAGATCATTAAAACATTAACAGAAAATAGAGAGATTACTGTTTTAATTTCTAGTCACGATTTAACTCACGTTACAGAAGTTTGTGAAAGAATTGTAGTCTTAGATAAAGGACAAGTTGTCAAAGACATTGAAACATCTGAAGCTACTTTAAAAGAATTAGAGAGCTATTTTGCTGTTTAATTAGACTATTCTTTTATAATCACTATTTTTACACTCTTATTTATACTAATTTCAATAGATTTTAGTTGTAAATAAGAGTTTTTGTTTTGTGATACCAAATTTTAATTTAGATTTATCAGTGTGAAAAACACCTCAAAAATATTTTTCTTTTTATTACTTGTTTTGGTCGTCTTTGCATGTGGGCCAAAAAAAGACACTATTATTCGAAGAAACTATCAAGCTTTAGTTACTAAATACAACGTTTTATTTAATGGTAAAGAAGCTTTAAATCAAGGCATAGAAGAACTTAATGAAAACTATAAAGACGATTGGTTTGAGAGATTACCTATAGAACCAATAGCCTTTGAAGAAGATAAAATTATAGCTCCTACGTTTAGCAATGGTCCAGGAACAGGATTTAACAATACGAATAATTCAGATAAAAAACCAAGTACTCCATTTGAGAAGGCAGAAGAAAAAGCTGTAAAAGCCATACAGAAACATGGCATGAATATTAATGGTATAGAAAGAAATAGACAAATAGATGATGCTTATTTATTACTAGGTAAAGCTCGCTATTATCAACAAAGATTTATACCAGCTATAGAGGCTTTTAATTATGTAATTGCAAATTATCCAAATGCAAATTTAATTGCTGAAACAAAAATTTGGAGAGCCAAAGCAAACATTAGAAATGATTTTGAAGATACTGCTATAGAAAGCATGAAATTATTGCTAATAATTAAAGATACTTTAGAAGCAGATTGGTCTAATGAAATTAAAGAGAAAGGCTATACAGCAATGGCTATGGCTTATGTTAAAAGCGATAGTTTACAGAAAGCTAAAGAGAGTCTTAAATTAGCTACAAGAACATTAGACAATACTACTCAAGCTGCTAGAAACTTATTTATACTGGGTCAAATGTATGCTGATGAGAATAAAAAAGATTCAGCAAGTCAAGTATTTAAAAGGTTGGTCAATTTTAAAAAAGCACCTTATAAATATAGAATACATGCAAATATAGAATTGGCTAGAAATACATCAAATGATTCTACTTCTGCAATAGTTTTAAAAACGTTAGATAAACTTATTAAAGACAGAGATAATAGGCCTTATTTAGATGAATTATATTATCAAAAAGCTCTACTACATGAGAGAAATGATAGTATTGGTTTAGCGTTATCAAATTACAAAAAGTCTTTAAGAGCTAAAGATGGTAGTGATAAACAAAAGACATTTACTTTCGAAAAATTAGGGAATTTAAATTTTAAAGATGCAAAATACCAATTAGCAAGTGCTTATTATGATAGTATCTTACAGATTTCTACAGACAGTTTAGATTTAAGAATTAGACGTATTAAAAGAAAACATAAAAACTTAGCATCTTTAATTAATTTTGAAAATATAGTAGATAAAAACGATAGCATTATTAGAATTGCATCAATGACCCAAGAAGAACAAAAACAGTTTTTTGAAGGGTATGTTGCAAAAATTAAAAAAGCAGATGAAGATGCAGCTCAACTTCGTTTAAATCAATTGGCTTTTGGAAATAGTGGTAACAGTTTAGGTTCTTCTAAAAAAGGAAGTTGGTACTTTTATAATAGTCAATCTTTAAATTTTGGTAAAACAGAATTTATAAAAAACTGGGGAGTTAGAAAGTTAGAAGATAATTGGAGGTGGTCAGATAAAGCAACAATTGGTGGTGTAAAAGAAAATGTTGAAAATGAAAATCTAGTTAATGCTAGGTATGATGTAAACACCTATTTAAAAAGTATACCCTCAAGAACATCAACTATAGATACATTAAAGTTAGATAGAAATCAGGCTTTGTATGAGTTAGGATTAATTTATAAAGAGCAATTTAAAAATAACGACCTTGCTATTAAAAGATTAGAAAGAGTCAATAAATTAAATCCAGCTAAAGAATTAATTTTACCTATTAATTGGCATTTATATCAAATTTATAATAATACTGGTAATAAAGATAAAGCAGCAATTCATAAAAAAGTAATTTTAGAAGATTATGCAGAAACTAAATTTGCTCAAATTATAAACAATCCAAATGCTGATTTAAAAGAAGAAATTGAAGTTAGTGAAGTAGAAAGTACTTATAAAGATTACTACTATTTATATAAAGATGATAAATTTGAAGAAGCTGTAACTAAAATTAATGAATATCTCCCATCAATTCAACAATCAGAATTATTACCAAAATTCGAGTTGTTAAAAGCGTTAGCTATAGGTAAATATAAAGATAAAGAAGCCTATAAAAAATCTCTTGAGTTTGTTTCTGTTAGCTATGGTAATACAGAACAAGGTAAAAGAGCAAAGGCTATTTTAGATAAATTGACAAGTAAATAATTAGCAAAATGGAAAGAAATGTAATTGCTAAAAAAACAACAATTACTGGAGATATTTCTTCTGAAGGAGATTTTAGAATAGATGGTATCTTAGAAGGTACTTTAAAAACTAATGGAAGAGTTATTATTGGCTCTGGTGGTTTTGTAAATGGCAAAGTAGATGCTTTAAATGCAGATATAGAAGGTAAAATTTCTGGAAAGTTAGAAGTAAAAAAAACACTAACAGTAAAAGCTGCTGCAGATATATCAGGAGAAGTTATAGTTGGTAAGCTTTCAATTGAGCCAGGAGCTGCTTTTAACGCAACTTGTGTCATGAGAGTTGTACCAGAAGAAGATAAAAAACAAAATGAAACCAATAAAAAGGGAGAAAAACAACAAAACAAAAAGCAACAAGCTAAAGCAAAAAAAACCTTTAAATAAAGCATTACAATTATCTGGTGCTGGTTTACAAATGGGGCTAACCATTTATTTAGGTTTTTTGTTAGGTGAGTGGTTAGATAAAGTCATTGAAAAAAATTTCTTAACAGAAACCATAACTTTACTTTCTATCTTTTTAGCTATGTATTCATTAATAAAACAAGCGAATAGAATTAATGATTAAAACTATTTTTTTATACAGTTTTATTTTCTTCACACTCTTTTACATTTCTTTTTCTTTACACAATTACTTTCTAGAAGAAAACCAAGTTTTGTTACCCTTTTCTCTTAAAAAAGTGTATTTATTTCATTTAGGTTTTTCTATGCTTATTTGCATAAATTTTAAACTACTTTCTTCTGTTAATAAAATTGCAGATCAATTAGGATTTATATATTTAGGAACTTTATTATTAAAAATAGTTTTGTTTAGCATAATCTTTTATCAATCAATATTTACAGAAGAAGAGCTAAGTAAAATCTCTAGAATTTCCCTGTTAATTCCTGCCTTAATTTTTTTATTAACAGAGGCTATTTTTGTGGCTAAAATTTTGAATAAAAGAGATATATCAAAAATACCTTAAAAAAGGGTTTGTAGTTTTGAATTATTACGTACCTTTGCGCCGAATTTAGAAAGCGTATTTTTACAATGAAGATTGCACAAAAAACAATCAAATTTCTTACAATAGCAATGGTAGCCTTTTTTACAGCTACAACTTTTGCTTCTGGTACAGATAAAAAACACGACGATCAAAATGATGGAGGACGTGTAAATACGAAAGAAGAAGTAGAAGCTTATATTCTACATCACATTAAAGATTCTCACGATTTTTCTTTGTTTTCATATACAGGTGACAATGGAGAAAGACATCATTTCGGATTTCCATTACCAATTATTTTATGGACAAGTGAAGGGTTAGTTACTTTCATGTCTTCAGAATTTCATCACAATGATGATGGTCATGTAATTGTTGAAAAGAAAGGATTAAAATTCGCAAAAGTTCATTCTAAAATTTACGAATTAGATGAAAGTGCTTCTTCAATTAGTTTTGACGAGACTCATCATCCAACAAATGCTCACAAAGTTTTAGATTTTTCGATTACTAAAAGTGTAGTAGGTATTTTATTTATAGGGTTATTGTTGTTGTTCTGGTTTTCTAGATTGGCAAAACAATATAAGACTAAAAAAGTGCCAACAGGTTTCGCAAGAGTTTTAGAGCCTTTAGTAATTTATGTTCGTGATGAAATTGCAAAACCAAATATTGGAGAAAAACATTACAGAAGATTTACAGGATATTTATTAACAGTATTCTTTTTTATATGGGTATTAAACTTATTAGGTTTAACTCCATTTGGATTTAATGTAACAGGTCAATTAGCAGTTACTGCTTGTTTAGCCATCTTTACATTAGTTATTTACACAGTAAGTGGTACAAAGGGATATTGGATGCATATGGTTTGGATGCCAGGTGTACCAGTATTAATTCGTCCAGTTTTAGCGATTATAGAATTAGCTGGTGCGTTATTAATTAAACCATTTTCATTATTGGTTCGTTTGTTTGCGAACATTTCAGCAGGTCATATTGTGGTAATGAGCTTAATTGCAATTATGTTTACACTTAAAGAATCTTTAGGGGTTGTTGGTGCAACAGGGTTGTCATTAGTATTATCATTTTTTATAACATTAATTGAGGTTTTAGTGGCTTTCTTACAAGCTTATATCTTTACAATGCTTTCAGCATTATTTATAGGTATGGCTGTAGAAGATCATGATGAGCATCATTAATAAAAGTTTGTTTAATTTAATATAAATACATTTATTATGTACAATTTAATTGGAGCAGGATTAATCGTAATCGGAGCAGGAATTGGATTAGGTCAAATTGGTGGAAAAGCAATGGAAGGTATTGCTCGTCAGCCAGAAGCAACTGGTAAAATCCAAACAGCAATGATTATTATCGCTGCATTATTAGAAGGTTTAGCATTTGGTGCATTATTCTTAGGAAAATAATCCAAACAAAAAACAAAAAAACACAATTCTGTAACGGTTGGTTACAGAATGTGTTTTTAAAATTAAACAAAGAAAAAAAATTATATAATTAGTTTATAGAATGGAAACTTTATTAAACGATTTTTCACCAGGGTTATTTGTAGTATCAACTATCTTATTATTAGCTTTAATTGGGTTAATGGTAAAATTTGCTTGGAAACCAATTTTAAACTCTTTAGAAGAAAGAGAAACTGGTATAGAAGATGCTTTAGCAGCAGCAGAAAATGCTCGTAAAGAAATGCAAAACTTACAAGCTGATAATGAAAGGTTAGTAAAAGAAGCAAGAGCAGAAAGAGATGCAATGATGAAAGAAGCTAGAGATATCAGAGATAAAATGATAGCTGAAGCTAAAGAAGATGCTAAAGAAGTTACAACAAAATTAATAGAAAATGCACAAGCATCAATTCAGCAAGAAAAGCAAGCAGCTTTAGCTGAATTAAAGAAAAATGTTGCAGAATTATCTATAGGTATTGCAGAAACTGTAATTAAAAAAGAATTGTCTTCTAAAAAAGATCAACTTAAATTAGTTGAAGAAACTTTAAAAGACGTTACTTTAAACTAAAAGTATGAAAGACGCAAGAACAGCATTACGTTACGCAAAAGCTATTTTAAATCTTGCTAAAGATTCAAAAGACGAATCTGCTGTAAATAAAGATATGCAGTTAATTGCAAGTACAATATCTGAAAACAATGAGTTAGACGTTGTTTTAAAAAGTCCTGTTATAAAATCTGCAGATAAAATGAATGTTTTAAATGCAATGTTTTCTAATAAAATAAGCAACATAACATTAGGTCTTTTTAATTTATTGCAAGAAAATAAAAGAATATCTATGTTAGAGTTAATTGCAAAGCAATACTCTATCATATATGATCATGATAAACATACTCAAGTAGCTAAAGTTACAACAGCTGTTCCTATCACAAAAGATATAGAAGAGAAAGTTTTAGCTAAAATTGTTGCTTTAACTGGCAATAAAGCAAATTTAGAAAACGTAGTTAATCCAGATATTTTAGGAGGATTTATTTTAAGAGTTGGAGATGTGCAGTATGATGCAAGTATCTCTAATCACTTAAATGAATTAAAAAAAAATTTCGACAATAACGATTACATACCAAAAATTTAATTATACATCAAATTAGAAAAGATGGCAAGTATTAAACCAGCTGAAGTATCAGCAATATTAAAAGAACAATTAACAAACTTCGAAGCACAAGCTTCATTAAGTGAAGTAGGAACTGTATTACAAGTGGGTGATGGTATTGCTCGTGTTTATGGTTTATCTAATGTGCAATATGGAGAGTTAGTTGAATTCGAAAACGGACTAGAAGGTATTGTACTTAACTTAGAAGAAGACAATGCAGGTGTTGTATTATTAGGAGCATCTACTTCTATAAAAGAGGGTTCTACTGTTAAACGTACTGAAAGAATTGCTTCTTTAAGAGCAGGTGAAGGTATTGTTGGTAGAGTTGTAGACACTTTAGGAAGTCCAATTGATGGTAAAGGTCCTATTAAAGGTGAAACTTTTGAAATGCCATTAGAGCGTAAAGCTCCTGGTGTTATCTATAGAGAGCCAGTAACAGAACCATTACAAACTGGTATTAAATCTATTGATGCTATGATTCCTGTTGGTAGAGGTCAACGTGAGTTAATTATTGGAGACCGTCAAACTGGTAAATCTACTGTAGCTATTGATACAATTTTAAATCAAAAAGAATTTTTTGACGCTGGAAACCCAGTATATTGTATTTATGTAGCAGTTGGTCAAAAAGCATCTACTGTTGCTGCAATTGCTAACATGTTAGAAGAAAAAGGAGCATTAGCTTATACTACTATTGTTGCTGCAAATGCATCAGACCCTGCACCAATGCAAGTTTATGCACCATTTGCTGGAGCTGCAATTGGAGAATATTTTAGAGATACAGGTAGACCAGCATTAATTATTTATGATGATTTATCTAAACAAGCTGTAGCTTATAGAGAGGTTTCTTTATTATTAAGAAGACCTCCAGGACGTGAGGCTTATCCTGGTGATGTATTCTATTTACACTCAAGATTATTAGAAAGAGCTGCAAAAGTTATTAATGATGATACTATTGCTGCACAAATGAATGATGTACCAGCTTCTTTAGTTGGTAAAATTAAGGGTGGTGGTTCTTTAACTGCATTACCAATTATTGAAACGCAAGCAGGAGACGTATCAGCATATATCCCAACAAACGTAATTTCTATTACAGATGGGCAAATCTTCTTAGAATCAGATTTATTTAACTCTGGTGTTCGTCCAGCAATTAACGTAGGTATTTCTGTATCACGTGTTGGAGGTAATGCACAGATTAAATCTATGAAAAAAGTATCTGGTACTTTAAAATTAGATCAAGCTCAGTTCCGTGAATTAGAAGCATTTGCAAAATTTGGTTCAGATTTAGATGCTGCTACAATGAACGTGATTTCTAAAGGACAACGTAATGTTGAAATTTTAAAGCAAGCACAAAACGATCCTTTTACTGTAGAAGATCAAATTGCAATTATCTATGCAGGTTCTAAGAATTTATTAAAAGATGTTCCTGTAAATCAGGTTAAAAACTTTGAAAGAAATTACATCGATTATTTAAACGCAAAACATAGAGATATTTTAGATGTTTTAAAATCAGGTAAATTAACTGATGAAGCAACTTCTACTTTAGAAGCTGCAGCAAAAGAAATATCTAAACAATTTGCATAAATAGAAGTTAGTTTTTAGAAATATAAATACTAGAAACTAATAACTAATACCTAAAGTATGGCAAACTTAAAAGAAATACGTAATAGAATTACTTCTATTAAATCAACAATGCAGATTACATCTGCCATGAAAATGGTATCTGCTGCAAAGTTGAAAAAAGCTCAAGATGCTATTGTAGCTATGAGACCATATTCGTCTAAGTTAACTGAATTATTACAAAATTTAAGCGCAACTTTAGATGGTGATACTGGTGGAGCATATTCTAAACAAAGAGAAGTTTCTAAAGTATTGTTAGTAGTTGTAACTTCTAATAGAGGTTTGTGTGGTGGGTTTAATTCATCTATAACAAAAGAAGTTGTAAAAACTATTTCAGAAAAGTATACTGATGTTTCTGTAGATTTATTTGCCATAGGTAAAAAAGGTGCAGATGTATTATCTAAAGAATACAATGTAGTTGCTACTAGAAATGATATTTATGACGAATTAACTTTTGATAATGTAGCAGCTATTGCAGAAAAGTTAATGAACTTATTTGCTGAAGGAACTTATGATAAGATTGAGTTGGTTTATAATCAATTTAAAAATGCAGCTACTCAATTACCTCAAGTAGAGCAATTTTTACCTATAAAGCCAATTGAAGGAGGTGAAGCAATTACAAATTCTGATTATATTTTTGAACCATCAAAACTAGAAATTGTTGAAGCTTTAATTCCAAAGTCATTAAAGACTCAATTATATAAAGCCATTAGAGATAGTTTTGCTTCTGAACATGGTGCACGTATGACAGCTATGCACAAAGCAACTGATAATGCTACAGATTTAAGAGACGAATTATTATTAACGTATAATAAAGCACGTCAAGCAGCAATTACTAATGAAATTTTAGAAATTGTTGGAGGAGCTGAAGCACTAAACAACTAATAGAATCTAAATATCTATAAAAAAAGGCGAATCAATTTTGATTCGCTTTTTTTATTATAATCAACTGATAAACAGGTGTTAGTGTTTATTTAGAATTTTTGGCATACAATTTGAATATTTATAAGCATAACCATAAAACGAAGGCTTATGAAGACGCTAAAATTACTTTTAACATTATTAATTACAGGAGTACTATTTACTTCTTGTACAGCAATAATATCTGACGATGTTATTATTGAACCATCATTAGAAAATGTTGTTTCTGGTTATGATTTATGGTATGTAGATTATCATAGAACTACAGGAAATGGAGATGTACCTTATGTTTCAAGAGCATTTACATTATCATTTATAAACGGTATATTATACGCAAATAATAATATTGTAGATATTGGAAGAACAGGAAATGGATTAGGAATTGATGTGGGAACATATAGTACATTTAATGGCTATTTAGAAACTTCACATGATATTGATGGTTTTCATGATTTTGATATCACTGTTTTATCAAACAATGAAATTAGATTGTATAATTTTAATCAGAATGTAAGCTATTATTTAATAGGTTATAACGTTAATAATTTTGATTATGACAAACTGTTTTATGAAAACATAGAATATTTTTTACAAGAGTATGTAGCTTGGGAAAAAGTAGACGCTAGGGGAGGTACTCCAAATGCTTTTGATGATGAAAATTATTTACAATTTACACCAGAAAATATAACAACTTTTTATAGTTCTCAAGATAACTTTGGCACACAAGTTGATTATATTAATTGGGATTATGTAGGAGCTTATGAAGTGTTTGATGTTAATGGTTATGAAGACCTAAAAATTTTAACATTGAATTATGATAATGGAGATATAGAAGAGTTTGAATTAAGCGTTGTTAATGATGGTAGAATAAGTTTATATCATTACAATTCAGAAACTACGTACGACTTTGCAGGCAGAGGATTTGTTCAGTATTTAAAGGGTAAAAAGAATGTTAAAACTGCTAAAGATATTGTAAGGAATAACAATAGAAAACGTACTAAAGTAGAAAGAAAAACAAAGAATAAAAGAAATTAAAAATAAAGTTTGGTTAGTTGATTTTTGATTGGCTATTTCTCAGATAGCCAATTGAAAGAGAAACCACCCTGAGGAGGGTGGTTTTTTCTTTGTTAATAATTGATGAAAATTTTACATAATTAACTAAACACATAGCAAGTTGTTTTCATAATTTTAAAGAGAAATAAATTATCATTCAAATGAAAACAGCATTTATTACAGGAGCCACCTCTGGTATAGGCAAAGCAACAGCAGAGTTATTTGCAAAAAATAAGTTTAGGTTGGTTTTATGTGGCAGAAGAAAAGAAAGATTAGAAGAGCTTAGAACAAACTTAAGTAAGCTTACTCAAGTAACTACTTTACAGTTTGACGTTTCTAAGAGAGAAGAAGTTAAAAACGCAATAGCATCAATTCCAGAGGAATTTAAAAAAATAGATATTTTAATAAATAATGCAGGTAATGCACATGGCTTATCAACGATACAAGAGGGTAGTATTGATGATTGGGAAGCTATGTTAGACATTAATGTAAAAGGATTGCTTTATGTTTCTAAAGCTATTATTCCTCAAATGATAGAAAACAATTCAGGATTTATAGTAAATATTGGCTCTACAGCAGGCAAAGAAGTGTATAGGAATGGAAATGTATATTGCGCTTCAAAGTTCGCTGTAAATGCTTTAAATAAGTCTATGAGGCTAGATTTAAACGAATACAACATTAGAGTTTCAGGTATTCATCCAGGATTAGTAGAAACCGAGTTTTCTGATGTTCGTTTTAAAGGTGATTCAGATAGAGCAAAAACAGTGTATCAAGGTTATAAAGCTTTGCAAGCAGAAGATATTGCAGACATAATTCATTTTGTGGTAACAAGGCCTTATCATGTGAATATAGAAGACTTAGTTGTATATCCTACAGCGCAAGCAAGTGCAACAATTATAAATAAGAATTAATATGAAACCTTCTTCAAAAATTATTATTGGTTGCATGTCTTGGGGAAAATGGGGTAAACAGTTCTCTATTAAAGAACAAATTGATATGATTGAGTTTTGTTTAGAAAATGGCAACTCATTTTTTGATCATGCAGATTTGTATGGAGATTATACTACTGAATCTGAATTTGGTAAAGCATTACAAGAAGGTAATTTTAAAAGGGATGATTTACATATTATTACAAAATGTGGCATCCAAAATCCTGGACAAACTAGAAACAATAGTGTAAAGCATTATAATTATACAAAAGATTATATTATTTGGAGTGCAGAACAATCGTTAAAAAATCTAAAAACAGATTATTTAGATACTTTTTTACTGCATAGACCAAGTCCATTGATGAATCCTTCTGAAATAGCTGAAGGTATTACTCAACTTAAAGAAAGTGGTAAAATTAAAAACTTTGGAGTTTCTAATTTTACACCAAGTCAAGTAGATTTATTAAATGAAAAAATAAATATTTCTGTAAATCAAATTGAATTTTCTTTAACTCAAAATGCAGCAATGTCAAATGGAAGTTTAGATCAAATGCAAGTAAAAGGCATACAGCCTATGAGCTGGAGTCCTTTAGGGTCTGTTTTTAAAGAAGATAATTCACAAATAAATCGAATTAAAGTGGTTTTAAAAAAGCTATCAGAAAAATATAATGCATCAGAAGACACTTTACTGTTAGCTTGGATTTTAAAACATCCATCAAAAGTATCTCCAGTAATTGGTACAACAAATAAGCAAAGAATACAGCAAGCAAATTTTGCATTAACCATAAATTTAGAGTTAGAAGATTGGTTTTTACTTTGGGAAGCAAGTAGAGGTAAAGAAGTAGATTAGAATGATTAATAAAAGATTGCTTATTAAAAATTTACTTTCTCATAATGATGAGAATAGTTTCTATGATAAAAAGCAAAAAATAACGCTAAGCTCTAAAGAAGGCAAAGCAAAATTTCTAAAACATATATGCGCCTTATCTAACTCAAATCCTGAAAATAATTCATACATAATAATTGGTGTTAGTGATGAAGAAAATACAATTATAGGAGTAGATTTTTTCGATGATAGTAAAATTCAAAATTTGGTAAATGCGTATTTAGTAAATCCGCCAAAAATTCAATATGAAAATGTTCCTTTTCCAAGATTACCTAGACATAAAGTTGTGGGTTTGGTTACAATATACCCTAACCATAAAATATCTTCTCTATTAAAAAATGCATGGAAATATAGAAGAAAAACTATTTTTTATAGAAGAGGCAGTAACTCTATGTCTTTCTTAGGTTCAGATTTTCAACTTAAAAATACTAATAAATCTATAGTTGAATCCATTGAAAATAATGCAAGAAATAATATAGAGCTCACCTTAAATGGTGTGTTTGATTTTATGAACAATCATAAAGAAATTTATAATCCACAATACAAAGTTTTTAACGAGCAATTTGTGTTATGTTGGGCTGGAGAAAAAAAACTAATTAACGATAAAGAGTTTTTTTCTAGGGTAGATATTGAATTGATTAATGAACAAGTTCGTTTATTTTTTTCGGCTTTAGATGATGTACAAATAACTTACAACAATCACTCATTTATAGTTACAGAATATATTTTAATTGGTATAGATAATTTACAGAAACATTACCCTTTAGAAAAAACAGTAATTCATTTTAAAAATAATGGAAAGCACGATATCAAAACAGAGTTTTTGTTTGATCCACCAAAATACGACGCAGTTATAATACAGCATATTTATACCAATGCAATCGCAATTGTTTCTAAAATTATTGCAAAAAAGAAATTATCTGTACTAGATCATGAAGATGTATTTAGATTGCCTAACAATCTTTTGTTGTGTTTTTTAAACGGATTTTTAGATGCAGCAGAGCAGCTTAGAAAAGCAAAAAATTATATTAAAAATCTTGAAGACAAAACCACTTACATTAAATATAAAGAGGCTATGAGAGTAATTCGAAAAGTAAAGTATAGTTAATATTTTTCAAAAAATCCATTTAAAAACTCTCCATTATTTTTTACAATTATTTTACAAGTTGGTATTTTTCTAGACAGATGTTTTAAATTGATAATATCTTCTTGAGAGCTAGTATCACTTAAAAACAGTTCTTCTAAAGATTTATTATTTAGGTTTAATAAACCTTTGGTTGTAATATTTGTTTCATGAACCTGTAACTCTTTTAAGCTTATCATATGATTAAAATAAGAGATACTTTTATCTGTAATATTAGTTTCTTTTAGTCTTAAATATTCTAAATTACTTAGGCTAATTAAATGTGCTATACCTTTATCTGAAATACTAGTAAAAGTTAAATTTAGGTTGTTTATAGAATTACAAGTACTTAGATACTTTAAACCTTCGTCATTAATATTTGTACCATTTAAAGACACTGAATCTAAACTTGAAAAGAGAGCAAGTTTTTTAAACTCTTTCATGTTTTCAACTTGTTTATAAAGTGTTTCAAATGCAAAATGTTTACGTTTTGATTTGAAAAATTCTCCTGCGATTTCTATTAATGCTCCTTTTTTACCCATGTAAATAAAAATGAGATTTGAGATCTATTTTAGGATGCCATTTTTTTCTCATATTTTAGTTTTTAATTATTAGTTGTGATTGAAAGTTTCAATTTATAAACTTAAACTTTATTCAACTAAAATAGAATATTTCTGATAAAATATAAAAACACAACTCAAAGAGAAAGATTTCTATTCTACTATATTTTTTAAAATAGATTTTTAGATGCAGTAGATAATTTTAATCAACTAATTAATAATTTTAAAAGTGAAGTTTCAATATTGATAAAATCCAAAAAACCTTGGCCAACAAAAGCTGTAATGCAACAAATTTATGAGGCTAATCTTTGGGGTAAAAATGGAGATGATTTTTATTCTGGAGAAGGTTCTCATCATCCTAACATTGTTGTTCCTTATGTGAAAGTTGTAAGTTCTTTTTTAACGTCTTTTAAAAACCCTATAACTATTTGCGATTTGGGTTGTGGAGATTTTAATATTGGTAGTCAATTGTTGTCTTTTTCTAAAGAATATTTTGCAGTAGATATTGTTCCAGAATTAATAGAACATCTTAAAAAACAATATCCACAAAAAGAGGTTAGTTTTTTTTGTTTAGACATTGCAAAAGACGAATTACCAAAAGCAGATTGTGTTATTATTAGACAAGTGCTACAACACCTATCTAATAAAGAAATAAAAGAAATTGTTTCTAAATTATATGATTATAAATATGTGATTTTAACAGAGCATTTGCCAATAGGAAAGTTTGAAGCCAATAAAGATATTATTTCTGGACAAGGCATTCGTTTAAAGAAAAAGAGCGGATTAGATATTACAAAATCACCTTTTAATTTTAAGTTTAAAAAGACAGTTGTTTTAAATAATTTTGATTTAGAAAACAATAAAGGAAAAATTGTAACAACACTTTTTGAACTATGAAAAATACATATAACAAATAAATAACACTGTATATATACCCAAATAAAATCTATAAAAATTACGCTGTTTTAAATACTCTTTATTGTCTGGATACAAGTTGCCAAAAAGCCCTTTTACTTCCTTTATAAACAGAGGTTTTATATTGATAAGCCAATGATCTGTTTGATATACAATTTTACGGAATTTACTTCTGTAATAGGTCATAGGTAATCCCCAAAGAATAAATAAAATCAACCAAATATGTTCTTTTAAAAAAGCCATCATTTTTTAGGAAACCAAGGTATAAATGCGTTTGTTTTTTCTATGTAGTCTTTATACTTAGGTTTGGTGTTTTTTAGTGTTCTCTCTAGCATAGCCACTCCAGAAACTTTAATAATTAAGAGAGTCATAATAATACTTCCAACAATTTGCCAATAACCAGCAGCTGCTATACTAAATAATGCATAAGACCACCAAACAGCTGCATCACCAAAATAGTTAGGATGCCTTGTATATTTCCAAAATCCAGTATTTAACACTTTATCTTTATTTTCTGTATTATTTTTGAATTGATATAATTGATAATCTCCACCAGCTTCAAAACTAAATCCAACTAACCAAACTAAAATAGCCAAATAATCTAACCAATAAAGTTCACCTGAAGAGTTACTGGTTTGGATAGCTAATAAAGGTAGAGATACAATTAAAATTAACGCTCCTTGTAAAAGAAACACTTGAAAATAACTAAACCACCAATAACGCTTTTCTCCATAATCTTTTCGAAATTGTTGATACCTATAATCTTCTCCTTTACCAATGTTTCTAAAGGCTAAATAAATAGTTAAACGCAAGCCCCAAATAGAAACTAAAAAAAGTAATAACCAGTTTCTAGGTTGCATTTCTTCTAAATTATAAAAGTAAAATGCATTGACTACCACAAAACCAAAACCCCAAAAAATATCTACAATACTTACATTTTTAATGGCAATACTTAATAACCAAAGTAAGGTTACTAAAATCCAAATGATAAGTGAAGCTTGAAAAAAAAGTGTCATAGTTAAAGATACAAAATAAAAAACCAACACTTTTAAAAATTAAAAAGTGTTGGTTTTCTTGGTTTTGAGGGACTCTAAAATAACTATAAATCAAATTTAATACCTTGTGCTAAAGGTAAGTCTGTAGTATAATTTATAGTATTCGTTTGTCTACGCATATAAATTTTCCAAGCATCAGAACCAGATTCACGTCCACCTCCAGTATCTTTTTCACCTCCAAAAGCACCACCAATTTCTGCTCCAGAAGTTCCAATATTAACGTTGGCAATTCCACAATCTGAACCAGCAACAGACAAAAAGGCTTCAGCTTCACGTAAATTATTGGTCATAATTGCAGAAGATAAACCTTGAGCAACATTATTTTGAATTTCTATGGCGTTTATAACATCACCTGAATATTTTAATAAATATAAAACAGGTGCAAAAGTTTCATGTTGTACAATTTCAAAAGTATTTGAAGCTTCTGCAATAGCAGGTTTTACATAACAACCAGATTCATATCCTTCTCCACTTAAAACACCACCTTCAACAATTATGTTTCCACCTTCTGCAACTACTTTTTCTAGTGCTTTATTATACATAGCAACAGCATCTTTATCTATTAAAGGACCAACATGATTGTTTTCATCTAAAGGATTTCCAATACGCAATTGTTTATAAGCCTCTACAATAGCATTTTTAACTTTATCATAAATAGATTCGTGTATAATTAGTCTTCTTGTAGAAGTACATCTTTGGCCAGCAGTACCAACTGCACCAAAAACTGCACCAATAACTGTCATTTTTAAATCTGAATCTGGAGTAACAATTATTGCATTATTACCTCCTAATTCTAATAGAGATTTACCTAATCTTCCTGCAACTTCACTTGCAACAATTTTACCCATTCTTGTAGAGCCTGTTGCAGATACTAAAGGAACTCTAGTATCTTTTGTCATAAATTCACCAACTTTATAATCTCCATTAATTAAGCAAGAAATACCTTCAGGTAAATTATTTTCTCTTAAAACTTCAGCAATAATATTTTGACAGGCTACACCACAAAGAGGTGTTTTTTCACTAGGTTTCCAGACACAAACATCACCACAAATCCAAGCTAAAGCAGTATTCCAAGACCAAACAGCTACTGGAAAATTAAATGCAGAGATAATACCAACAATACCTAATGGATGATATTGTTCGTACATTCTGTGACCAGGTCTTTCACTATGCATGGTTAACCCATGTAATTGACGAGAGAGACCTACTGCAAAATCACAGATATCTATCATTTCTTGCACTTCTCCTAACCCTTCTTGATAGCTTTTTCCCATTTCATAAGAAACCAATTTTCCCAAAGCTTCTTTTTTTACTCTCAATTTTTCTCCAAACTGACGTACAATTTCACCTCTTAAAGGAGCAGGTTTTGTTCTCCATGTTTTAAAAGCTTCTGTAGCAGTTTGCATTACTTTTTCATAATCTTCTTTAGTGGTAGTGCTAACTTTTCCTATCAATTTTCCATCAACAGGTGAGTAGCTTTCTATTATATCTCCTGAAGAGAAATGTAAATTTCCAGTTGATGTTCCTTTATTTACTTCTTGTAAGCCTAATTCTTGCAAAGCTTTATCTATTCCAAAATCAGTCATTTTGTAGTCTAGTTTTTGTTGTTTAAATTCGAAGAACGAATTTACGAATAATTTAAGACATATATAAATTTAACAAAAACAAAGCTATTTGTTTAAAATTAAACAAAAAACATGAAAAACTTAGCCTTTACACTTTTATCATTTCTAGTATTAATAGGATGTACTCCAAATGGAAAGGAATCAAAAAATGAACAATCTCAAAAAGTGAATGATTTTGCAATAATCATTCATGGAGGTGCAGGTACTATTTTAAAGAAAAATATGACAGATGAAAAAGAAGCTGCGTATAAAGCTAAGTTAGAAGAAGCGATTAAGGTAGGACACACCATTCTTAAAAATGGAGGTACTAGCCAAGAAGCTGTTATTAAAACCATACAAGTAATGGAAGAATCACCTTTATTTAACGCTGGTAAAGGAGCAGTGTTTACAAATGCTGGCACAAATGAATTGGATGCTTCTTTTATGGATGGAAAGACTTTAAATGCTGGAGCTGTTGCTGGTGTAAAAGATGTAAAAAGTCCTATTGAATTGGCTGTAAAGGTAATGACAGATTCAGAGCATGTAATGCTTTCTGGAGAAGGCGCATCTACCTTTGCAAAAGAAAAAGGATTAGAAATCGTAGACCCAAGTTACTTTTACACAGAAAGACGATTTAAGTCTTTACAAAGAATTATAGATCGTGAGAAAACTCAGTTAGATCATGATGATAAAACTGCTGCTTTTTATGATAGTGACATTAAAAATGCCAAGTTTGGAACTGTAGGTTGTGTTGCCTTAGATAAAAATGGAAATATAGCTGCAGGAACTTCAACTGGTGGTATGACTAACAAAAGATGGGGCAGAATTGGTGATGCACCTATTATCGGTTCAGGAACATATGCGAACAACAATACATGTGGAGTTTCTTCTACGGGTTGGGGTGAGTATTTTATTAGAAGTCAAGTTGCCTATGATATTTCTGCACAAATGGAATATCAGCAAAAATCATTAAAAGAAGCTACAACAGATGTCATTCAAAATAAATTAACCAAACTTGGAGGAACAGGTGGTGTTGTTGCCTTGGATAAAAATGGTAATATGTCTTTTGAATTTAATACAGCTGGCATGTATAGAGCTTCTATGAATGATAAAGGTGATTTAGTAATAAAAATATATAACGATTAATTTACAGGTACAGTAACGTTATCAAAAATTGAGTTACCTTCTGTGTCTTTACCTTTATAAAACCTAAAAACATAATCTTCTTCTTGAAGTACATGAACAGGTATTTTTATCTCTTGCTCAATAGTAGCTTGTGTACAAGAAATTTCGTTATCTAGTAGTGCGTTTATTGCAACTATTCTAGAATTTCTTTCTATTTCATAATACACACTTCTAAAGCTGTAATAAGCATTTGGTAAATCATACTTTAAAACTAAGGTATCTACAGTTCTATATTGAAATTCTGTAGGTACAATTGCACTTTTTACTGGCAAAATCTTTAATTCTAAAATTGGATCGTTTGATGTACAACTATAAATTAATGATAGAAATAGTACAAATACAACAAGCTTTTTCATCTTTACTATTTTTTAATTAATACTTAAATACAGTAAAATAAATTTATTAAAATATCAGAAAAGATAATAAAAAAGAATTAAGCTAAATTAAAATGAATAAGCCAACCATTCTTCTGGTAAAGGCTCTACTTTTAATTCTACAACTTCGGTTTTTACCTTTTTCTTAATACCAATTCTTGATATTTTTGGAATAGATAAATTTATTCGATTTCTTTTATTAATAAAATCTAAAACCTGATTTATATCTCTTTTTCCACAAAGCACAAGACTATTCATCATTGCATTTGATTCTTTAGCCAAATCAAAAACATCAACAAAAAACTTAGGTTTATTGTCTTGATAAATTAGCCATTGAGTTTCTCTTTGAGTTGGAAGTTCTACTATCTCCTTGTATCCACTAAAAGTTAAATAAGTGGATTTGTTTAATTTTTTTGATATCATAACTGAAAGTTGGGGACTACAAATGTAGATGTAAAAATTAAAAATTGACAAGAAAAAATTGTTAAAATTTATTTATTCTTGGTAATATATTTATGCATTTAAAAATGGAAAAAGAGTAACTAGAATGTTATTTTTGCTAAGTATATGATAAACAACATTTTCTCCATAAAAAACGAAATTGAGTTTAATAAAAAGGCTTTAGAAGTTTTTAAACACCAATTTAAAAACAATAAAGTTTATCGTTCTTTTTGTGATTTGTTGTACATACATCCTTCAGATATTACTAAAATTGAAGAGATCCCTTTTTTACCTATTCAGTTTTTTAAACAAAGAAAAATAGTTTCATCTTTAGATGAAGTTGATGAAATATTTTCAAGTTCTGGCACTACAGGTAGCATAACTAGCAAACATTATGTTACAGATATAAACCTCTATAAAGAAAGTTATTTAAAAGGATTTCATCACTTTTATGGAGACATAGAAGAGTACACTGTTTTGGCGTTATTGCCTAACTATTTAGAAAGAAAAGGTTCTTCTTTGGTGTATATGGTTGATGATTTAATTCGAAAATCTAAGCAAGAAGAAAGTGGGTTTTATTTAAATAATTTAGAAGAATTAGCCAAAAAACTAACACAACCTAATCATCAACATAAGAAAGTATTGTTAATAGGAGTTTCATTTGCATTGTTAGATTTAATTGAAAAACATCAATTTAAACTAACAAATACTATAATTATGGAAACAGGAGGGATGAAAGGAAGAAGAAAAGAGCTAATTAGAAATGAACTACATCAATTGCTTTCTATAGGTTTTGGAGTAGAAAAAATTCATTCAGAATATGGAATGACAGAACTGCTGAGTCAAGCATATTCAAAAGGAAATGGAATTTTTGAAACACCACCTTGGATGAAAATTCTAACTAGAGACACAGAAGATGCATTAACCATTCAACCAACAGGAAATACTGGAGGAATTAATGTAATTGATTTAGCTAATTACAATTCTTGCTCTTTTATAGCCACACAAGATTTAGGAAAAACGCATCATAATAATACCTTCGAAATTATTGGACGTTTTGACAATTCTGATATAAGAGGTTGTAACTTAATGGTATTATAATTTATAGATTATGAAATTTTTAAAAGATTTTAAAGAGTTTGCTGTAAAAGGTAATATGATAGATATTGCTATTGGTGTAATTATTGGAACTGCTTTTAATAAGGTTGTTAATACTTTAGTAAAAGAAGTTTTTATGCCACCTTTATCATATATGACATCTAGTAATAATTGGGAAAATAAAAAAATTATTCTAAGAGATGCTTTATTTATAGAAGGTAAAGAAACAATAGAAGAAATAGCCATAGGTTATGGAAAATTAATTGAAGCTGGAATCGATTTTATTGTAATTGCTTTTAGTGTTTTTATTGTTGTAAAAGTCTTAAACAAAATGAAAAAGAAAGCAGAAGATCCAAAAAATAAAGAGGTTTCTACACCTAAAAACATTGAGTTAATGAATAAAACCAATGAACTTCTAGAAAAACAAAACCATTATTTAAAGCAATTGATTAAAAAAGAAGACTAATATTTTGTAAAGTTTAGCATTTGTTACGACTATTAAAAAGTAACTAATCAAAATCTAATGAAATATTTAATTTTACTTCTGTTTCTATCTCAGGCATTATTTTCTCAGCAAATAGATTACAATACTAAAAAAGGGTTTGTTGCAGAAGGTTATGATGTTGTTTCTTATTTTACAAAAAAAGCACCCCTAAAAGGTAACAAGAAATATGAAGCCACTTTTGAAAACGCAAAATTTAGATTTGCAACACAAGAACATTTAAATCTTTTTAAAGAAAACCCTAAAAAGTACATTCCACAATATGGAGGTTATTGTGCATATGCTGTTGCTGCTAAAAAAACAAAAATGTATATAGATGCAGATGCTTACGAAATTAGAGATGGTAAATTATATTTATTTTATAGCTCTTGGTTAGGTAGTAAATTAAAAGATTGGCAAACCGAAGACACCAAAAAACTACAAGAAAAAGCTGATAAAAATTGGCAAGAAATTAAATATAAAAAGAACTAATATGAGAAGTATTTTAGTCTTATTGTTATTGGTTACTTCAGCAGTTACTTCTCAAAATAAAAATGTTAATACCAAAAAAGGTGTTGCTGTAAATGGTTATGATGTTGTTGCTTATTTTGATAATGAACCTAAAGAAGGTTTAAATGATTTAACTCAAGTATATGAAGGAGTTACTTATAAATTTTCAATCAAAAATAATTTAGATAAGTTTATAAAAAATCCAAAAAAATATATTCCAGAATATGGTGGGTATTGTGCTTATGCTATTGGTTTAAAAGGGAAAAAGGTTTCTATAAATCCAGAAACTTTTGAGATTAGAGATGGTAAACTCTATTTATTTTATAATAAAGGTAAAACAAACACGCTTGATTTGTGGTTAAAAAACAATCCAGAAAAATTACAAAAACAAGCAGATAAAAACTGGCAAAAATTCATCAACAAATAGTGTTGATTCTATATATACATTTTGATCTATAAAAAAGAGTTGGCTTAAATCAACTCTTTTTTTCTACCTCAAATTCTGTATTCATTAATCTATCCCAAAACGTAAAATACAACCCATAATTGTAATTAAATTTTGTGTGATGTTTATCATGATGAGAAGCTCCAATAATCCATTTTTGAAACCAATTACCAAATTTTCCTGAAGGATAGACTTCTACTCCTGCATGATTAATAGTAGCAGAAATAGTCATTAAACCTAAAACAGCTAAAAAAGCATATAAATGTATAGGTAAAAAAAGCACCACTAATGGAAAAAATATAGCTTGCATAATTGTTTCTAAAGGATGAAATGAAAATGCTGTAAATGCTGAGGTATGAATGCTTTTATGATGTACCAAATGAAAATATTTATACACTTTTGGAAGATGCATCCATCTATGAGCCCAGTAATAATAAGTGTCTTGTAAAAATAAAAACAGAAAAATACTGATAGGAATATATAGCAAAGAATAAGCATTTACATCTGTATAAATGGCTGTATAATTATTTACATATAAAAAGTAGAACAATACTGATACTCCTCCAAAAATCAATCCGCTAATGGCAGACCAATAAATTTCTTTACGATACTGCTTTTTCTTTAGTCTTTTGTTGTGTAAAAATCGATTAGATAATTTATGCTTTAGTACTTTAAAAAAAGTAAAATGATATGCTAAAGAAAAAATTAAATATCTAAAGAAAATGATAAAAGTTAATGCAAAAATGAGCCATAGAATGTAGGCAGGATTGCTGAAATCAACTTTTATGTTTAGAAATAGATTACTCAACCTTTAATAAAAAATAGGTTTTCTTTCCACGTTGTAAAAGCACATATTTTTCTGCAATTAAATCTTTACTAGAAATAATATAGTCTTCTTTAACCTTTTCTTTATTTACAGAAATTGAGTTTTCTTTTAAAGCTCTTCTTGCGTCTCCATTAGATTTTAAGAAGTTTGTTTTGGCAGCTAAAGCTCCAATCATATCTAAACCAGCAGAAAAATCTTCTGAAGAAACTGTAGCTTGAGTTACCCCATCAAAAACATCTAAAAATGTTTGCTCATCTAATTTCTTTAAACTTTCTGAAGTTGATTTACCAAATAATATTTCTGAAGCTTCTAAGGCTTTTTCATACTCTTCAGCTCCATGAACTAAAACAGTTACTTCTTCTCCTAAACGTTTTTGTAATACACGTATATGAGGTGCTTCTTGATGTTCTGCAATTAAAGATGCAATAGTTTCTTTATCTAAAAAAGTAAAGATTTTTATATACTTTTCTGCATCTTCATCAGAAGTGTTTAACCAATATTGGTAAAATTTATAAGGTGATGTTCTTTTAGCATCTAACCAAACATTTCCTCCTTCAGACTTCCCAAATTTAGAACCATCAGACTTTGTGATTAAAGGGCAAGTTATTGCATATCCTTTTCCATTGCCAATTCTTCGAATTAGCTCTGTACCAGTAGTTATATTTCCCCACTGATCAGAACCACCCATTTGAATTGTAGTATCATTTTCTCTAAACAAATGCAAGAAATCATAACCTTGTACCATTTGATAAGTAAACTCTGTAAAAGACATTCCTTCTTTAGATTCAGAACCAATTCTGTTTTTTACAGAATCTTTGGCCATCATATAATTAACAGTAATGTGTTTACCTACATCTCTAATAAATTCTAAGAAAGAAAACTCTTTCATCCAATCGTAATTATTTACTAAAATCGCAGCATTTTCTGCATCAGAAGTAAAATCTAAGAAATGGCCTAATTGTGCTTTTACACATTCTTGATTATGACGTAATGTTTTTTCGTCTAATAAATTACGCTCAGAAGATTTACCTGAAGGATCACCAATCATACCAGTTGCACCACCTACTAAAGCAATAGGTCTATGACCACATCTTTGGTAATGAGCTAATAACATTATAGGTACTAAATTACCAATATGTAAAGAATCTGCAGTCGGATCAAAACCCACATATGCACTTCTCATTTTTTCTAGAAGATGTTCTTCTGTGCCTGGCATACTATCATGCAACATCCCTCTCCATTGTAATTCTTCAATAAAATTCTTCATTGTAATCAATTTATCAGTTGGCAAATATAAGTTTATCAACTAAAATATACTAAATTCGTTGTATGATTTTAGTTACTGGAGGTACAGGTTTAGTGGGCTCTCATTTGTTATATCATCTCACTTTAAAAAATGATGTGATTAGAGCTACTTACAGAACAAAATCTTCTCTAGAAAAAGTAAAAAAAGTTTTTTCTTATTATACTTCTGACACTAGTCTTTTTGATAAAATAGAATGGTGTAAAGCAGATATTACTAAAGTGCCAGATATGATTTTGGCTTTTAAATCTGTGAATCAAGTTTATCATTGTGCTGCATTTATTTCTTTTAATCCAAAAGATTATATAGAAATGCGAAAGGTAAATATTCATGGAACAGCCATTGTTGTTAACCTTTGTATTGATGCAAAAGTTGATAAACTTTGCTATGTGAGTTCTATTGCTGCAGTAGGTGATGCAAAAATAGGACAAGAATTTATTGATGAAACTTGCGAATGGAATAAAGAATTAGACAATAGTGGTTACTCTATTACTAAGTTTGGTGGAGAAATGGAAGTATGGAGAGCAAGTCAAGAAGGAGTTGATGTAGTTATTGTAAATCCTGGTGTAATTTTAGGAAGTGGTTTTTGGGATGCTGGTTCAGGTAAATTATTTAGCCAAGTGTATCATGGATTTAACTATTATACAGAAGGTGTTACAGGTTTTGTATCTGTGCAAGATGTTGTAAAAGCCATGATTCAATTAGTAAATTCTAGTATTAAAAACGAACGGTTTATTTTAGTCTCAGAAAATAAAACGTACAAAGAGGTGTTGTTTACAATAGCTGATGCTTTTGGTAAAAAAAGACCTTCTGTAAAAATAAAAAAGTGGCAAACAGAACTTTTTTGGAGGTTTGCTTGGGTAGTTTCAAAAATTACAGGAGTCACTCCTTTATTAAGTAAATATTCTGCAAGAAGTGCACATACTATTTCTAAATACTCATCAAAGAAAATTAAAGAAAAACTTGATTTTGAATTTGAGGATGTACAAGATTCGATTAATAGAATTTGTGGAAAATTTCAGCAATAACTAATTTATAATTAAACTGTCTACTTTTAATATAGAGTCTTTAATTTTAGTTTTTTGTTTTAAACTGTCTGTTTTTCTTTTTAAAGCTCTTACTTTTTTTATAGAATCTCTACGTAAAGAATCTTGCTCTTTTTTTAGTAAATCGTAAAAAGTTTTCTGCTCTTCTAATTGCTTTTTAGCATCATCATAAATTTTAATATAATCGTCTATGGTAGACATATAGTAAAAGTTACTTCTTTTAAAACGGCTACTATCAATATTAAAACGATCATACACAAAAGGCATATAATTTATGTTCTTTTGTAGGTTTTTGTTTTTTATGAATTTTGCAGAAGAAGCTTTCATTAATTCTTGCACTAATAAACTCATAGTGTCTTTAGGAATTAAATCTTTTGGTTTTTCTAAAATAGAATTACTAGTGCAAGAACACAAAATGACTGTTAAAATTAAAAAAGCAGTTTTCTTCATTTTATCTGTTAAATGTCAAACGTTTTCCTTTAATATCATCATTAAAAACACCTTCATTATAAATAAGATTACCATTCACAAAAGTATGTGTTATAGTAGATGAAAAGGTAGTTCCCTCAAAAGGAGACCAGCCACATTTATACAAAATATTTTCTTTGGTAACTGTTTGCGATTGTTTTGGGTCAATTAAAACCAAATCTGCAAAATAGCCTTCTTTTATAAATCCTCTTTTTTCAATTTGAAATAATTTAGCAGGATTATGACTCATTTTTTCTACAGCTTTTTCTATAGGAATTACACCTTCTTTTACTTTTTCTAAAATAGCTAAAACAGCATGCTGTACTAATGGTCCTCCACTTGGTGCTTTGGTGTATACATTGTTTTTTTCTTCTAAAGTATGAGGTGCATGGTCTGTTGCTAAAACATCAATTCTATCATCTAATAAAGCCTCCCACAAACCTAGTCTATCTTGTTCTGTTTTTACAGCAGGATTCCATTTAATAAATGTTCCTTTTTCATCATAATCTTTATCATTAAACCAAAGATGATGCACACAAACTTCTGCAGTAATTTGCTTTTCTTCTAAAGGAATATCATTTCTAAACAAATGAGTTTCTTTTGCTGTAGAAACATGAAAAATATGAATACGTGCTCCTGTTTTTTTAGCTAATTCTATAGCTTTAGAAGAAGAGATATAACAAGCTTCTTCACTTCTAATTACTGGGTGATATTTAATAGGAATATCATCACCGAATTTTTCTTTATAAGTAGCTGTATTTTTTCTAATGGTAGCTTCATCTTCACAATGTAGAGAAATAATCATTTTTGTAGAAGAGAAAATCTTTTCTAAAACTTCTACATCATCAACTAACATATTTCCTGTAGAAGAACCTAGAAATAATTTGATACCTGCAACCGTTTTTGGATCTGTTTTTAAAAGTTCTTCTAAATTATCATTTGTACCACCAAACATAAAAGAGTAATTTACGTAAGATGATTTAGAGGCAATTTGAAACTTGTCTTCTAATAATTTTTGATTAGTAGCTTGTGGCACTGTATTAGGTTGCTCTATAAAGGTAGTAATACCACCTGCAGCTGCTGCTCTACTTTCGGTTTCTATATTTGCTTTATGAGTTAAACCTGGTTCTCTAAAATGTACTTGATCGTCTATAAAACCAGGAATTAAATATTTACCTTCTGCATTTATAACTTTAACATTGTCTGCCACATTTATTGCTGAAGCAATTTCCTTTATTTCTTCATTTTCTATTAAAACATCTCCTTTAAATGTTTTGTTTTCGTTTACAATTGTTGCTCCTTTTATTAAATAACTCATACTTTTTTATTTTGGTAATCCATTTAACCTCATTTTAATCACTCCAAAAAGTGCTTCATAAATAATGTTTCCATTCATTTTAGATTCACCTTCTTTTCTATCTGTAAAAATAACAGAAACTTCACTTATTTTAAAGTTATGTTTCCAAGCTTTAAACTTCATTTCTATTTGAAAAGCATACCCAATAAATTTTATTTTATTTAGCTGAATAGTTTCTAAAACATTTTTACGCCAACAAACAAAACCAGCTGTTGTGTCATAAACAGGAATTCTAGTAATTAATTTTACATACCTAGAGGCAAAATAGGATAACAATAATCTTTTAATGTCCCAATTCACCACGTTTACTCTATTTTTTACATATCTAGACCCAATAGCTAAGTCATTATTGTCTTTTGAACAAGTATTATACAATCGAATTAAATCATTTGGGTTATGAGAAAAATCTGCATCCATTTGAATGATATAATCGTAATCTTTTTGTAAAGCCCAATCAAAACCACATAGATAGGCTTTGCCTAGACCGTTTTTTTTGGTTCTGTTTTCTATAAATAGTTTACCTTTAAATTTGGTGATTAATTTGTTGACAATTGAAGCAGTACCATCAGGAGAATTATCATCAACCACAAGAATGTGAAACTCTTTTTCTTGATTAAATACGGCTCTAATAATGGCTTCAATATTTTCTTTTTCGTTGTAAGTAGGTATAATTACAAGGGCATCAGACATAAATAAATTTCATGAAGTAATAAGGCAAATATACATTATTTAATTACTAATTTTGTCTTAAAATAAATATAACAAAAGAGTGCAATTAATAGAAAAAACAATAATTCCTGAGTTTTGGGTTACCTTAATTCTACTTTTATTGTTATCACTTGTTTTTTTATTAAAAGTTCTTAATGCCAACTTACTAAAACAACACTTTTTAACATTATTTAAAGTGCCTTTTGTAGATTTTGAATCTGAAGAAAATGTAGGTTTTTTTGATACTTATAAAGCAGTTTTATTTTTGTTTTCTGTAATTAATTATGCTTTATTTTTTAGTTTTCTTTACAGTTACTTGTCAGATAATGTGATAATAAGCTTTCCTACTTTTTCTGGGGTATTAGGTTTTGTGATTTTATATTTTAGTATTAAATGGTTTTTAGAGTACTTATTTACAGTTTTATTTTCAATAAAAAAACAAACAGAAACCTTTATGGTTTCTAAATGGTATTACCTTTTTTCGATTTCTTTTTTCATATATATATCTATTATAATTAAAGTTTATTTAAAATTTAATTTTGCTTATGTTTTATACTTTATAATTTCTCTTTTTGCATTTCGATTTCTATTTATTTTGATATCAAACAAAAAGCTGATTTTTAATAAGTTGTTTTATTTTATTTTATATCTTTGCGCCTTCGAAATAGCGCCGCTATTTATATTGTTTAAATTGATGTTTTAAAAACAAAAGCGTATGAAAGTGAAAACGATATTAGTATCGCAACCTGCACCTAAAACAGAAACCTCTCCTTATTTTGATTTATCTGACAAACAAAAAGTTAAAATTGACTTTAGATCATTTATTCATGTAGAAGGTATACCTGCTAAGGAAGTAAGAGCTCAAAAGATAGATCTTAAGAATTATTCTGCTATTATTTTAACTAGTAGAAATGCAGTAGATCACTTTTTTAGAGTTGCAGAAGAAATGCGTTTTAAAGTACCTGATGATATGAAGTATTTCTGTCAATCAGAAGCAGTAGCATATTATCTTCAGAAGTATGTTGTTTATAGAAAACGTAAAATTTATGTAGGTAACAGAACTTTCCCTGAATTAACTAAGTTGATTAAAAAACATAAAACAGAGAAGTTTTTATTACCATCTTCAGATAAGCTAAAGCCTTTAATTCCTGAAGAATTAGACAAATTAGGTATTACTTGGAAAAGAATAGATTTATACAGAACAGTGGTTAGTGACTTATCTGATTTAGAAAATGTTTTTTATGATGTATTAGTTTTCTTTAGTCCATCTGGTATAGAATCATTATTAAAAAACTTTCCAGATTTTAAGCAAAATAATACTAGAATAGCTGCATTTGGTAACTCAACTATAAATGCTGTTACAGAAGCTGGTTTAAAGTGTGATATACAAGCACCATCACCAGAAACTCCTTCTATGACAATGGCACTAGAAAAATATATTAAACAAGCTAATAAAAAATAAAGCTTGTTTTAAAATTAAATAAAAAACCTCACTATTTTGTGAGGTTTTTTTTTATACCTATTTTTATCTTACAAATACAAACGCCTGTGTCTGAAGTAACTAAAAGTACTGGTAAAAAATGGCAAACTGTTATTAAAATTTTAGCTGCTTATTTAGTGGCAGCTTGGACTTTTCTTCAGTTTGTAGATTGGGTTCTAATAAGATATAATATTTCACCTTATTGGGTAGATATTTTATTATGGATGTTTGTAGGTGTTATACCATCATTAATAATTTATCTCTATCATAAAGAAAGAATCAATAATGGTATATTAAAACTTAGAGAAAAAATTATTATTCCTTTAAATATTTTATTGATTGGAGTGATTATTTTCTTTGTTTTTGGTAATAGCGATTTAGGTTCAACCACCAAAGAAGTTACGTTTACCAATAAGTCTGGAGAGGTAGAGAGACAAACTATAACTAAAGAAGAGTTTAGAATTGGTATACCTATATTTAACTTTCAACAAAAAAATAAAGACACCTTACACTCATGGCTTGGTAATACTATAAATAAAGTTTTAAAGATAGATTTACAACAAAACAAAACATTAATGCCTTCTTGGTATTACGTTAATAATACTATTGAAAAAATTAATACAAGTCGAGTTTTTGATAAATATTATGTTGATGGTGAATATGAAGTAAGTAATGGAATATATACAATTATACCAGTTTTACGAAATAGCAAAAATGGAAATGAAATTACTAGAAAAACTTTTTCTGGCAGCGATTTTTTCTCTCTTATAGATGAGATATCAATCTTTATAAAAAATAATTTAGGTATAGTAAAAGAAACTCAAAATACTTATATAGATTTAGAGATAAGAGACATTACTACAAGCTCTATGGAAGCCTTAAAATATTGGTCTAACAACTCATATGAACAGGCTACTAAGGTAGATGATAAGTTTGCATTAGCCTATTTAGATAATGCAATTCGAAGAAATAAATACAGCCATGGAGAACTTGAAGAAAAATATCAAATAGATAAAGCTTACGAAAATAAAGCAAAGTTGCCTACACAAATTCAGTTCGAAATATTAATGTATAAAAACATTATCTACAACAGATGGCAAGATGCTAAAGAGCTTGTAAAATATCAACTAGAAATTGAACCTAATAATGCAACCTATAATTATTTACTTGATTTAATTTATAGTGAAACAAAAAATATAGAAGGATATTATAAGCACGCTTCAGAAAGATTTAATAAGGTGAAAAACGAAACTAATGCTAGAAGTTATTTTCAAGCTTTAATTCTTAAAAGAGAATTTAAAAAAGCAATTGATCTTATTAAAGTTTATGAAGTAATGGCACCAAATACAGAAGAAGTTCAGTTGATTAAAGCATATGCTTATTTAATGAGTGGTGATATAAAAAAAGCCAAAGAAACCTATAAGAAAGTTAATTTGCTTTGGCCTAAAGAAAGTATACATAAAGAAGAGGTTAAAAAATACATAGCTTATAAAGAGAAAAACGATGCTTTAAATTTTAATATTGAAGCTTTAGATGGTTTTTATAGATCTACAGGTTCTGAACAACAAATAGAATATTTTAAAAAGGCTAATAATTACATGGTGCATTATAAAAACCAATTGATGTATGTAACATTACCTTATAACAATATGTTGCTATCACTTAATGGTGGTTGGCTAGGAGGTTCAAAACACATCTTTGAAAAAGACAGCACAAATAACATTTATAGGGTTCAGGTTCAGCAGTTTAATCAGAATAATTTAAATACTTTTTATTACTATAAAGAAAATAAAGATATATCTAAAGCATATAAAATGCTAAAAGAAAAAAAATATGATAGTTTATCAAGTACGTTTAAAAATTTAGTAGAAAAATATCCAAAACATTGGTTTATTAAACAAGCAGCACAACATATTGAGTATGTAAAAAGTACAGATAAAAAAGCATTAGAAAATCAATACAAAGCAATAGTAGGCTCTTATGCTAATAGAAAATTTTGGATTGAAGACAATAGATTGTATTATAAAAGAGATAATTTAACAAAAGTTGAAATATTGCCAATTTCTAAAACTAGGTATATTTCTTTAACAAAATTTGATACTAATTACGAGTTCGAATTTTTACCTAATAATAAGATAGCTTCTTTTGCTTTAGTATATAATATAGAAAAGGAAGCGTGGGATAGTTTGAAAAATAACACGAATTATTTGCTAAAAAACTAAGCAAATAAAGTGGCAAAAGCTTCTTCTATTTTTCCAACTAATATGAGTTTTATTGAATGATTTTTAGACGAAATCTTATTGTATTTAGAAGCCACAAAACTCTTATAACCTAATTTCTCGGCTTCTGTAATTCGTTGATCTATTTTTGAAACTGGTCTTATTTCTCCTGCTAAACCAACTTCTGCTGCAAAACAAACATTTGGATTAATAGCAATATCTTGATTGCTTGACAAAATTGCAGCTACCACTGCTAAATCTATTGCAGGGTCATCAACATTTATACCTCCTGTAATATTTAAAAATACATCTTTTGCTCCTAATTTAAAACCTGCTCTTTTTTCTAGAACAGCTAAAATCATATTTAATCTTTTTAAATTATAGCCAGTTGTAGAACGTTGTGGAGTACCATAAACTGCTGTAGAAACCAGTGCCTGAATTTCTATCATTAAAGGTCTAATGCCTTCTAAAGTAGATGCGATTGCTGTTCCGCTTAAATCTGCATCTTTTTTAGAAATTAAAATTTCAGACGGATTGGAAATTTCTCGTAAACCATCAGAAAGCATTTCGTAAATACCTAATTCTGATGTTGATCCAAATCTATTTTTCTGACTTCGTAAAATTCTGTATGTATGATTTCTGTCGCCTTCAAATTGTAAAACAACATCAACCATATGTTCCAAAATTTTTGGTCCTGCAATATTTCCTTCTTTGTTGATATGACCTATTAATAATACAGGTGTAGCAGTTTCTTTGGCAAATTTTATCAATTCAGCAGAGGTTTCTCTAATTTGAGAAATGCTTCCAGGAGAAGCTTCTATAGAATTTGTGTGTAAAGTTTGTATTGAATCTATTACTAAAACTTCAGGTTCAGTTTCTTCTATGTTTTTGAAGATTTGTTGTGTATTGGTTTCTGTTAAAATTAGGCAGTTAGAATTGATAGCTTCTAATCTTTCTGCTCTCATTTTTATTTGAGATTGACTTTCTTCACCAGAAACGTATAATACTTTTTGACTGATATTTAAAGCTACTTGCAGTAATAAAGTAGATTTACCAATACCAGGTTCACCACCTAAAAGCGTTACAGAACCTTTTACTAAACCACCCCCTAACACTGTATCTAATTCGTTGTTATTAGTTACAATTCTTTCTTCAGGATTTAGCTCAATATCTGCAATTTTTAAAGGCTTGTTTACTTTTTGTTTAGCAGTTGTAGATTGTTTCCAGACTCTTTTTTCTTCTTTTTGTATAACTTCTTCAACAATTGTGTTCCATTCTTTACAAGCACCACATTGTCCTACCCATTTTGCATGTTGAGTACCACAATTTTGACAGAAAAAAGTTGTTTTAGTTTTAGCCATTCTTTAAGAAATACAAAATTTTAAAGAAGTAAAGTTACGAAGTAAAAATAGATTACTTGTTTTTATTTACTACAGGTAATAGTAAAAAAGCTAATCCACCAAAAACAATAATCATGGCAGTTTGAGCAGTCCACATAATCCATCCAAAAGCGTTTCCTGTAATTTTATCAACCCCAAAAAGAGCTAAAGCACTTGCAACAGCAACTGGGTATAAACCAACTCCACCATTAGTTGCAGCAATAGATAAACCACCAGCAATAAAGCCAATTAAAACGCCACCAACAGGAACTTCTAAACCATTAACAGCAGGTATTGTTGCCCAAAACATAGCTACATACATACCCCAAATAAAAACAGTATGAAAAATAAAAGCCCATTTATTTTTCATGTTAAAGATGCTTAAAACTCCGTCTTTTAATCCTAAAAAGAACTTTTTAATTTTTAAAGCAAATTTTGATTTTCCTTTTTTGATGTATAAAAATAATCCCACAAAAAAGCCAACAGACAATAGTAAAGAAATTATCGATTTTACTGGTTTAAAATCTTTAGTTAGTAACTCCCAAATAAAATCAAACTGTATTAAAAGAGTGATGCTAATAATAATTAACATCATAACTAAATCAGCTATTCTTTCTGCTACTATGGTTCCAAAACCTTTTTCAAAAGGTATTTTTTCATAGTTACTCATTACAGCAGCTCTTGTAACTTCGCCTGCTCTTGGTAAAAAGATATTCATTAAATAGGCAACTAATACAGCTAAAGTAGAGTTTAGAAATTTAGGTTTATAGCCAAGTGGCTCTAGAAGAAACTTCCATCTGTAAGCTCTTGATAAATGGCTTAAAATACCAAAAACCAATCCTAAAGCTATCCACCAATAATTAGCATCTTTAAAGTATTGAATTAATTCTGATGGAGATACAATTGTAAGTGAATACCAAACTAAAAATCCTCCCAAAATGAGAGGAATAATAATTTTTAAAATTTTTTTGATATTCAAAACTAAGTAAGCGTATTATCTTTTTCGTTAGGAAAAACTAAAGAAGGCTTAAACTTTTTAGCTTCTTCTAATTCCATAAACGCATAAACTATAAGTATTAAAACATCACCAACAGCTACCAACCTAGAAGCAGCTCCATTAAGCGTAATTTCTCCACTTCCTCTAGGACCAGGAATTGCATATGTTTCTAAACGATTACCATTGTTATTGTTTACAATTTGAACTCGTTCACCTTCAATAATACCTGCAGCATCCATTAAATCTTCATCAATGGTTATACTACCTATGTAATTTAAATCTGCACCTGTAACTTTTACACGATGGATTTTAGATTTTACTACTTGTACTAACATGCTGCAAAAATAGGAATTTTTTGATTAGGATTACTTTAATTGTATATTATCAATTAACCTTATTTTTCCTGCAAAAACTGCAATAAAAGCTCTATTTTTTTTGCTGAATTCTTTAGTTTCTAAGGTTTCTAATGTTTTTTCGTTAGCAATGGTAAAGTATTCTAAATCTAAAATAGGATGTTCTTTAAATTTTTTCTCTACCCAGTTGTTAATTTTTGAAATTTCTTCAGTTTTAAACTTCTTTTTTACTTTCTTGAGTATTTTATGTATAAAAGGAGCAGCTTCTCTTTGGGTAGGTGTTAATCGAACATTTCTAGAACTCATGGCTAAACCATCTTCTTCTCTGTAAATAGCACATCCTTTAATTTTTACATTAATTTTATGCTTTTCAACCATTTTCTTAATGATTTGTAATTGCTGAAAATCTTTCTCTCCAAAATAAGCTTTATCTGGTTCAACAATTTCAAATAATGTTTTTACAATTGTACCAACTCCATTAAAATGCCCTTTTCTAAACTTTCCTTCCATTTGGTTTTCTAAGCCATCAAACTTAAAATCATTAGAAGAAACATTATTCTCATAAATCTCTTCTACACTTGGATGAAAAACGATATCACAATTGACTTCTGATAACAGAGCTAAATCTTTTTCTAAAGTTTTTGGATATTTTAAAAGATCTTCTTTATTGTCAAACTGAGTAGGATTTACAAAAATACTTACAACAACAATATCATTTTTTTTACTTGCTTTTTTTATTAAAGATAAATGACCTTTATGCAAAGCACCCATTGTAGGCACAAAACCAATACTTTTATTTTGTGCTTTTAATTTAGATAAATAAACTCTTAGAGGTTGTTTTTCTGAAAAAAGTTCCATTTGAATAAGCAGTAAAATCTGTGCAAACTTAGTACAATTAACACGATATTAGCATAAAAATTTGTATTTTTGCACCTTTACAAAAAGAGTTTGATTTAATGAAGGACAAGAGAATTTTATTTGTGTCATCAGAAGTAGTGCCTTATTTACCAGAAACAGAATTGTCTTCGACATCTTTTATGGCTGCAAAAAACGCACATTCAAAAGGAGTACAAACCCGTATTTTTATGCCAAGGTTTGGGGTAATAAATGAAAGGAGACATCAATTACACGAAGTAATTCGTTTATCTGGGATGAACTTAGTAGTTAATGATGTAGATATGCCATTAATTATTAAAGTTGCTTCAATTCCTAAAGAAAGAATGCAAGTTTACTTTATAGATAACGAAGAGTATTTTAAAAGAAAAGCTGTCTTTACAGATGAAGATGATAATTTATTTTCAGACAATGATGAAAGAGCTATTTTCTTTGCAAAAGGAGTAATTGAGACTGTGAAAAAATTAAACTGGGCCCCAGATATTATCCATGTACATGGATGGATGGCTTCATTATTACCTCTTTATTTAAAAGAATATTATAAAGAAGAGCCTTTATTTACAGATAGTAAAATTGTTACTTCTGTTTACAATAATGGGTTTGAAGGAGATTTAAATAGTGATTTGGTTAACAAAGTTAACTTTGATCTTACAGATGCTTCTAAATCTAAAGTACTAAAAACACCAAACTATTCTAATATAATTAAAAGTGCAATTGAAAACTCTGATGCTATTATTTATGGGAGTGAATCAATTGACGAAGAATTAACTTCTTTTGTTGCTTCTAAAGAAATACCTTCTTTAGAATATGAAGCAGAAAATATAAAAGAAACATATTTAAATTTTTATGCTGATTTATTAGCAGATGATTAATTTTTTTACAGTGAAGAAAATCTTAAGAAAAGTTATTACCCTTGGTGTTGCCATTTTTTCAATATTATTTATCATTTCTTGCGAAGAAGACTTTGCAAATATTGGTTCTAATGTAATTAGCAATACAAAATTTGATACAAATTCGATAGAAATAGAAGTTTCTCTTGAAAATAGTCCATTAGAAAAGTTACAATCAGATAATATATCTAGACAATTAAATCAATATTTATTAGGGGTTTATAATAGTTCTGATTACGAAAAATTAGAAGCTTCAATAGTTTCTCAAGTTGGTGTTTTAACAGACTTAAAGGTTGTAGATAATACGTATGGTGCAGATACTACTGTAGTTACTAAAATAGATACTGTATTTATTAAATTACCATATCAAGTATTATTAAATGATACTTCTAATAACTATGATTTAGATTCTGTTTTTGGTGATGCCTCTAACTCATTTAAATTAAATGTGTACAGGTCAAATACATTTATGAATGCCTTTAATCCATTAGATCCAACAAAAAGAAATAGTTACCAATCTAATGATGCTTTTGAAAAGATTGGAAATAATTTAAATGCAACTCCAGATTATCAAATTACACCTAGTAAAAACGATACATTAATAGCTATAAAAAGAAGGCTTTTTGATGATTCTGTAGCAAATATAGATACAGTTAAATTATCATTTACAACATCTAATCCTATTCCAATTCCTTTTGCAAGAATTCCATTAGATGAGTCTGAAATAAAAAGTATTTTTTTAGATAAGTATGAATCTTCAGAATTTACATCTCAAGATGCATTTAATGACTATTTACGAGGGATAATTTTAGAAGCTTCTGGAAACGAAAGCTCTTTAGTTTCTTTCAGTTTTAATAGTACAAATTCAACGTTAATACCATCAATAGAAATTTATTACACAAATACAGTTTTAAAAACTGAAAATAATGTTACTTCACCTGTTGATACAATTTATAAAAACAATAGTTTTCCATTAACAGGCTTTAGAGTAAATACTTTTAATATGGATAACAGAACATATCCAGCAAATAACGAAGTTAAAATACAAGGTACAGCAGGTAGTGAAGGTCGTCTTACATTAATGACTCCAAATGATATTAGTAATTTAAGATCTCAAAATTGGTTAATTAATGATGCTACTGTTACAGTTTACGTAAATCAATCTGCAGATACCACCAATGTTCCCTCTAGATTATATCTTTATAAATATTATGATTTAGGAACATCAACGATTACAAGTCAAATAAAAGATACTTATAGTGAAGCTCTTTTTGGAGGAATTGGAGGATTCTTACAAAGAGATGATAATGGTAAAATTGAAAGTTATACATTTAACATAACAGACTATATTTCTGATATTGCAAGTGGAGAAATAAACGATTTTCCAGATGTAAAAATTAAAGCATTTAATACAACAGATTTACCTGTTTCAGGTACAGATACCATTTTTAATAATTTTAGCTGGAATCCAAAAGCTGTAACATTATTCAACAGTTTGAATAGTACAAAAAAACCAGTATTAAAAATATCATATTCAGAGAAAAAGTAATATATCAACAACTAACAAAAAAATAGACTATGTGTGGAATATCAGCCTATATTGGCCCTAGAGAGGCTTATCCAATCGTTATAAACGGTTTAAAAAGATTAGAATATAGAGGTTATGATAGTGCAGGTGTAATGATATATGATGGTGAAAAGATGCACCTTACCAAAACCAAAGGAAAAGTTTCTGACTTAGAAGCAATTACAGATAGTGAGCCAGATAGAAAAATAGGAAATATAGGAATGGGTCATACACGTTGGGCAACCCATGGTGTTCCAAATGATGTTAACTCTCATCCACATTATTCACAATCAGGAAATTTAGTTATAGTTCATAATGGAATTATAGAAAATTATGATACTATTAAAAAAGAACTTATTTCTAGAGGATACTCTTTTAAAAGTGACACAGATACTGAAGTTTTAGTAAATCTTATAGAAGAGGTAAAAATAACCGAAGGTTGTAAATTAGGTAAAGCTGTTCAGCTTGCTTTAACAAATGTAGTTGGAGCTTATGCCATTTCTGTTTTTGACAAGACAAAACCTAATGAAATTGTTGTTGCACGTTTAGGTAGCCCTATTGCTATTGGTGTAGGTGAGAATAATAGCGAATTTTTTATAGCTTCAGATGCTTCTCCTTTTGTTGAGTTTACCAAAAATGCTATTTATTTAGAAGATGAAGAAATGGCAATCATAAAGTTAGGTAAAGGCATCAAAGTCCATAAAATCATGGATGATTCAAGAGTTGATCCTACTATTCAAAAACTTCAAATGAGTTTGGATCAAATTGAGAAAGGTGGATATGATCACTTTATGCTTAAAGAAATTCATGAGCAACCAAAAGCAATTACTGATACTTTTAGAGGAAGAATGCTTCATGAAGAAAAGATTATTAAGATGTCTAGTATAGAAAATCATCTTGATAAATTTTTAAACGCAAATAGAATTATAATTGTTGCTTGTGGTACTTCTTGGCATGCTGGTTTAGTTGGAGAATATCTTTTTGAAGATATGGCTAGAATTCCTGTTGAAGTAGAATATGCATCAGAATTTAGATATAGGAATCCAATTATTACAAATAAAGATGTAGTCATAGCTATTTCTCAATCAGGAGAAACAGCAGATACTTTAGCAGCAATAAAATTAGCAAAATCAAAAGGAGCTTTTGTTTATGGTGTATGTAATGTTGTAGGTTCTTCAATTGCCAGAGAAACACATTCAGGAGCCTATACTCACGCAGGTCCTGAGATTGGTGTAGCATCTACTAAAGCATTTACAACACAAATAACTGTGTTAACTTTAATAGCAATGAAGTTAGGTGAAGCTAATGGTTCTTTAGCTAAGCATACTTTTGAGAATTATATTAGTAAAATGCAATTAATACCAAGACAGGTAGAAGAACTATTAAAAATTGACGATAAAGTTAAAGAAATAGCTGAAGTTTATAAAGATGCAAAAAACTGTTTGTATTTAGGTAGAGGCTTCAACTTTCCTGTAGCTTTAGAAGGAGCTTTAAAATTAAAAGAGATTTCTTATATACATGCAGAGGGTTATCCTGCTGCAGAAATGAAGCATGGCCCAATTGCTTTAATTGATGAAAACATGCCAATATTTGTAATTGCTACTAATAGAGGTCATTATGAAAAAGTAGTAAGTAATATTCAAGAAATTAAATCAAGAGCAGGTAAAATTATTGCAATTGTTACAGAAGGCGATACTACTGTAAAAGAAATAGCAGATCATGTTATTGAAATTCCAGATACAGAAGAGGCATTAACTCCATTGTTAACTACAATTCCTTTTCAATTATTATCTTATCACATAGCAGTTATGCTTGGTAAAAACGTTGACCAACCTAGAAATTTAGCAAAGTCAGTAACTGTAGAATAATATTATTTAATCATTTAAAAAAAGCCAACTCAATTGAGTTGGCTTTTTTTTATAACATTACTTGAAAAGTAATAGGAATACTATAACTTACAGGAACCGCTTTTCCATTTTGTTTACCAGGTTTCATTTGAGGTAAATCATTTATTATTTTGATGACTTCTTTTTCTAAAACTGGATGTGGTCCTCTAGCTCTAACATTACCAATAGTCCCTTTTTGGTCTATTCTGAAGACAACAAATAGCTTCTTTTTACCTTCACTTAATCCTAATTCGTTTGCTAAACCAGCATTAAAATTTTTTGAGAAATAAAATTGAATTTTTTGAGAAAAACACTTTTTTAATTCTTCATTATTTCCTTCACAGCCTGGAAAAATAGGTACATTTTGAATTGTCATAAAAGGGACATCTTCTACAACAACCTCTTCTTCTTCTATCTCTGTGATTTCTTGAGGCACTACAATAACTGCTTGAGTTTCGTCAGTCTCTGTAGTTTCTACAATTGTTTCTTCGATTTTTAAATCATCCTCAACAACTGTAATTTGTTGCACAATAGCAGGTGTTTTAGGAGGTGGAGGTAAATTTTTCATTTCTACAATTGGTATTTCTTCTTCTAACTCATTAACCAATGTTACATCACCTAAAGAATTTGCATATTCTTTTTCAAAAGTTTTATGTTCAATTAGAAGGTAGATTATAAATAATGACAAAGCAATACCAATTTGAAAAAAAAGTTTGCTGAAATTACCTAACTGTTTTCGTGGGTGCTTTTTTGTTTTCATCTTTTAACCTTTTTTGAATTTATAATTATTCCTCCAGAGGTTTTCAAATTATCTTAAATTCGATCTCTGATTATAAAATTATAAACTTAAAGAGGTTTAAAACATGATATTCATCATATTTTGTCGTGAACTTTAGTGTGGCTACCTCTATTCCAAAGTGTTAGAATATCTGTGGCAACAGAAGCTCCACTACCTGCAGCTATTGCAAATTGACTTCTATGACCAGCTATAGTACCACAACAATACAATCCAGCTTTTATAAGATGGTCTTTATTTAGCAATTGAATTCTATCTTTAGCAATATTGGCTTTTTTATGAGGAATTAAAAATTCGTCTAAGCCTTTAATAGTAAAAGGCTTAGCGTAATTTAAAGCAATTACTACAAGTTTAGATTGATAGCTATTTTTATTTGTTATAATAGTGTATAAACCATCATTTTCTTTAATAGAAAGTACTTTTTCTTTTTCGATTTGAGAGATATGAGGATATAAGTTAGAAAGCTGCTCTTTACCTTCAATTAAAATATCTTTACCTAATGTTTTGGGTGATAAACCTAAAACATTATTAAATAAAGCATTTTCTAGATGAGATGCTCTTTGATGTAATATAATTCCTGTTTTCTTATCAATAGCAAAAGGTTTATTTTTTGCAGAACCTATAACTAAAGCACATTGCATTCCAGAAACACCCCCACCAATAATTAAACAATCAAAAATCATATTAAATAAATAACATCTTTATATTTTGGGCAAATAGTTTAACAGATATTGCTAATAAAATTACACCAAAAACTTTACGAATTATTTGTATACCACTAGCACCAATTAATCGTTCAATCTTTGAAGAAGTCTTTAAAACGATGTAAAGAAAAATTACGTTTAAAATAACTGCAATTATTATATTTTCTATTGCAAACTCTGCTCTTAAAGATAATAAGGTTGTTAAACTTCCTGGACCAGCAATTAAAGGAAAAGCAAGAGGAAATACAGTAGCAGTAATTGCAGCAGAGCCATTACTATCGTCTTTATATAAAGTAATTCCTAAAATCATTTCTAAAGCAATAAAAAACAATATAAACGAACCAGCCACAGCAAAAGAGTTTACATCTATGCCTATTAAATTTAGTAAACTTTTACCTACAAAAAGAAATAAAATCATAATAAAACCAGCTATTAAAGAGGCTTTTTCAGATTGTATATGTCCTACTTTTTTACGTAAATCTATAATAATTGGAATGTTACCAATAATATCTATAACTGCAAATAATACCATAAAAGCAGTAATTATTTCTTTAAAATTAAAATTCATTTTAGTTGATTATTTTTTTGCAAAATTAGTTAACTAATTTAAGGAAGTTAAAATAAACAGTAAAAAATATTATTATTTTTGCAGCATGTTTCAACTAGGTAAAACAATTGTTTCTGAAGATATTATAGAAAAAGATTTTGTCTGTAATTTATCTGCATGTAAAGGTGCTTGTTGTGTAGATGGTGAAGCTGGTGCACCTTTAAGTAAAGAAGAAACTAAAATTTTAGAGGATATTTATCCAAAAGTGAAACCTTTTTTAAGAAAAGAAGGTATAGAGGTTATAGAAAAAGAAGGTGCTTGGATAACCAGTGAATGGGATGAATTAGAAACCCCTTTAATAAATGGAGCAGATTGTGCTTACGTTATTTTTGATAAAAAAAAGACAGCACTTTGTGGTTTAGAAGAAGCTTACAATCAAGGAGAAATTGACTTTAAAAAGCCTATTTCTTGTCATTTGTATCCTGTAAGAGTTAAAGATTATAGTGAGTTTGCTGCTGTAAATTATCATAAATGGGAAATATGTGATGATGCTTGTTCTTTAGGAAAAGAATTACAAGTGCCTGTTTATAAATTTGTAAAACAAGCTTTAGTTAGAAAGTTTGGACAAGATTGGTATGATGAGCTAGAAAAAGTTGCTCAGAAATTATAATTAACCTTATTATAAAAACCAATTATTAACTGTTTTTATTTTTTGGCACGTTAATTGTCTTAAGAAAATTTTAACATTTTAAAACTTTCTAATTATGAAAAACGTAAAAAAACTACCTACCAAACAATTAGAAAAGTTCTCAACCATTTTTACCCAGTTGGGGCTAGTACTGGTGTTATTTATTGTTTACCTAGCAATAGAACACGAAACTGAAGAAAAAAAACTTTCAGAAGTAAATTATGAAACCACTAAAAAGGTATTTGTTGATCCAGATCAAGACATTGTTTTTGTAAAAGAAAAACAACCAAAACCTAAGATTAATCAAAATAGAAATGTTTTTATACCTGATGAACCTATAGAAAAAGGAGATAATCTTGTAAAAGAGACCATTATAGATGATCCTATTGATGAACCAATTGAAGTAGATGTTAATAAGATTATAGAACTTGATGAACCTCCTAAAGATCCAGAGCCAGATAATGTACCTTTTATTTCTATAGAAGAAGCTCCTGTTTTTAAAGGTTGTGAAGGTTTATCTAAATCAGAAAACAAAAAGTGTTTTGATAGACAAATGAATAAATTTATACAACGTAATTTTAATACATCATTAGCTAATGAACTTGGTTTACGTTCTGGAAAACATAAAATATTTACTCAATTTATTATTGATAAAAACGGAGAAGTTGTAGATATAAAAATTAGAGCTCCTCATCCTAAGTTAAAATCAGAAACACTTGGCACTATTCAAAAACTTCCAAAATTTAAACCTGGAAGACAAAACAATAAATTTGTAAAAGTAAAATACACCTTACCTATTACTTTTAAAGTAGACTAGCATAAAAAGCCTCCTAAATGGAGGCTTTACTTTTTAATTCTACAATATTTTTACAAAAAACTATTTCTTTATAATTTTTTTAGAAATTGTAGATGTTTCTGTTTCAAATTGAACCATATACAAACCTGAAGGAAATTGAGAAATATCTATTTGTGTAATTTCATCTTTTTTATTCGAAATTTTGAATACTTCCTTTCCTAGAATATTAAATATTTTAACTCTTTTTACAGAATTGTTATTTGCTTTAATATTTATAAATGAAGAGGTTGGATTTGGATAAATCTGAACACTTTCTATATTCTTTAAACTGTTTGTATTTGTGCTAAGTGCAGTTTTTTCTAACATCCATAATTCTGAACCTACTGTACCATCATTTGCAGAAAAGTATAAGATATCATTACTTACAAAGAAGTTTGTTGGGGAACTACCACTGTTAAACTGTTCTGAAGATGGATTTATTTCTTGCACAAGTTTAGTACCTTCATTAGTGCCATCTGTAAGCCAAAGTTCGATTGAAGTGTTAGATACTCCACCACCAAATAGTAAATCGTCTCCAAAACTAACCATATCAGAAATAGTAAGGCTAGATGACCCTGAGTTGATATCTTTTACCAATATTGTTCCTGCATCTGTACCATTAGATTTCCATAATTCATTACCATTTGTACCATCATTTGCAATAAAATATAAAGTACCTTTATGATCTTTTAATTTGCTTGGAAAACTACCATTATTACCTCCAGAACCTGGTCTTATATCTTTTACTTGATATACAGTAACTCCATTTTCAGTAGCCCAAAGTTCACCTCCACTGCTATATGTAGAAACAAAATATAAGAATTCCCCAGAAACAGTCATGTTACTATATCCTTTATCTGTTATAGTAGAGGTATTTGTACCATCAGTTCTAAACATTTTACTTCCAGAAGATGTATTTGCTCTAAAGTGCAAGCCATCTTTAAATTCTATAAAACTATCAGGACTTCCACTCGATGAAGAATTAGCTTCATAAAATAAATTTGTACCAGCTTCAGTTCCATCTGAAGTCCATAATTCAAAATCATTACTACTATCAGTGGCATTAAAATATAGTTTATTCTTAAACACAATTAGTTCTCCACTTCTCATGCTATTATTAGCACCAGAATTGATGTCTTTTAAAAGTTTTGTTCCAGTTTCTGTACCATCACTTTCCCAAATTTCAGAACCTGTAATTTCATTAGTTGCGAAAAAGTATAATTTGTTATTTAAAACCACAATATTAGCACTATTACTATTTTGTAAACCACTAGAACTGCCAGTATAAATATCTTTTACTAAAGTTGTACCTGATGCTGTTCCATCTGTCTTCCAAAGCTCAATTCCATCATCTGAAGTTTTAGCTTTAAAGTATACCTGACCATTTAACTCAACAAAATCAGAAGGATTGCCATAGTAAGGACCAGGATTAATATCTTTTACCATACTTGTAGTCCCATTTTCTATTACCCAAAGTTCTCTACCATGTACTCCATCATCCGCACTAAAAAGTACTTTATCACCAAATTGAAAATGATGTTGAGGTAGAGATGAATTATTGCCTTGTTTGTTAATGTCTTTTAAAAGTAATGTTCCATTTTCAGTTCCATCAGAAATGTAAAGCTCTTTTCCTTTCCAATTTCCATCATTAGCAGTAAAGATGATGTTATTGCCAAGAGCCACAATATCTTCTATATTATTGTCATCGAATTCAGGATGAATATCTTTAACCAGAACAGTTCCATTTTCAGTTCCATCAGTTTTCCAGAATTCATAACCTAAGTGATTTCTGCCTTGAAAATAAAGTGTACTACCTATGGCAGTAAAAGAACTGTTATGTGCAAATTCTTCGTAACTTGGTTCAAAGCTAGTAGTTCCATTATCTGTGCCATCAGAAACCCATACTACTTGTTTTTGTGTACTTGAATCTCTAGCAATAATCAAAATTTTATTACCTAAGGTAGTCATTAAACTTATGTTGCCTAAATTATTTTTAACTTCAACTGTAGATGCTTCTATTCCGTTTGAAGCCCATAGGGAAGTGCCTGAATTAAAGAATAAAATGTTATTGAAAGTAACAAATGAAGTGTTGAATGCAATACCACTACTTGAGCCAGAAGCAACATCTTTTACCATGACAGTTCCGTTTTCAGACCCATCAGTTTTCCAAAGTTCAGTTCCATTAGAACCATTATTTGCAGAAAAATAAATAACTCCATTTAGTTCTGTAAAATGATTTGGAAATGAATCTGAAGAACCACTTCTAATATCTTTTATCAAAACAGCACCGTTTTCTGACCCATCAGTTTTGTATAACTCTCTTCCAATAGATGAATATGATTCACCAGAGAAATACATTTCACTCCCTGATTTCACAAAACGATTTCCAAAAACAGGAAAGTTTTCAATTTTAATAGTTCCATTTTCGGTTCCATCTGTTTTCCAAAGTTGATTATTGGCTGAAAAAATGAGTTCATTATTTATAACTGTATGAAAGTCTGTTACCGTTGAAAATTGTTTAATTTTTTCAGTTCCATTTTCAGTTCCATCAGTTTTCCATAAATAGTTGTCAGTTCCTTCTTTAGCAACAAAATATAGTAGATTTACATCAGCATAAAATTTAAAAATACTAAAACCACTGTCTTCACCAGCAATAAATTCTTTAAACAAGATTGTACCTGCTTCAGTTCCATCAGTTCTCCAAAGTTCACTCCCTCTTAAACCATCATTGGCTACAAAATAGACATGATTTTTAAAGGTTATTTTATAATTAGGGTTACTTGAGCCATTTCCTAAATTAATATCTTTAATTAAAGTTGCTTGACCAAAACTTACTAATGAGCTAAGTAGTAAAATAAAAAGTAATTGTTTTTTCATAATTTTTTTGGAATTAAATTGATAATAAAAAGTAAAACTATTCTTTAAACATTATTTTTTAAATAAGACATTTGCCTTATTTATTCATGATTTAGTTCTGAAGCTTTTACACTTCAAAACCAAATCAAGAGCTTTTTTAAATTTCTTCTTTTTCTTCTGCTGCATCAATAAGAATAGCAACTTTCCCTCCTTTTCCTTTAGCTATCGCATGCACAATTTTCTTACCTGTTTCTCTATCTTCATATACTTTAAAGCTTTTAATTTCATATGCTTTCCCTGAATATTTTTTGTCCCAAGCATTTTCTGTGACGTATTTTTCAGAAACTACTTTGCTCTGTAAACTAGAAGCTAATAACTTATCACCAGCAACATTTTTTGCAGTGTTTACTGCATTTTTTATTCCTTGAATATTACTTGTGTTCAAGTTGGCTACATTATTTACATTCTTTACTGTTTTCATAATGTTACCAAAAGACATGCTCGATTTAAATTGATAAACAAAAGCATATTTATCTGAATTACTTGGATTTTTTAAGATAATAGCATCTCCAACTTTATAAGTTTTTCCTTTAGAAGATGTAAAAGGTTCTTTTGATTTTTCACCTTTAATTTGAGCTAGCATTAACATTGGAGCTAATAATAACAAGATAATAACATTTTTTTTCATGATTGTTTGTTTTAAATGATAAAAAACAGCATCTATCTCTCAGTTGTTAATTCATCCTAAAATGGATTTTGAGACAGATACTGTTTACAATATTTTCTTCTATTTAGGATGTAATGAATTAACACTCTAAAAGTAGTATAGAAAGAAAGTCGAGTAAATAGGGTGATTTATGTATTTAACTAGGGTATTTTACGTAATTCTAATTAATTAAACCGTTTTTAAAGGCAAATCGAATTAATGAAGCCACATTATGTATGTCTAATTTTTTCATAATATTGGTTCTATGTGTGTCCACTGTTCTAGGGCTTATAAAAAGTTTTTCACCAATTTGAATATTAGTATTTCCTTGAGAGATATATGTAATAATTTCTTTTTCTCTTGGTGTTAACTCATTAAGTAGAGGTGATTTTTCTTGAAAAGGTTCCAAATGAGAAGTGTTTTCTTCAGAAAGTAATGCCTTGGTTACATCAGCATTAAAATAGTTTTTACCTTCATAAATATTTTTTACCGCAAATAACAATTCTTTACTAGGTATGGTTTTTAACATATAACCATGCACACCAATTTTCATTAATTCTGTAATTATTGATTTTTCTTGATGCATAGAAAGCATGGCAATTTTTATATTTTTAAAATCAGCTATAATTTTTTTTGCACAAACAATGCCATCCATAATTGGCATATTAATGTCTAGTAAAATAAGATCTATATTTTTTTCTTTAACAAAACCTATAACTTCTTTACCATTAGCAACAATGCCAACAACATCATACTCTTTTTTATTGAGAAACGTATTTTTTATACCTTCTGCAATTAAAGGATGATCGTCAGCAATTAAAATTTTTATTGGCATTTATAATGGAATTTTAACAGTAACTAAAGTACCACTTTTAGGACTTGGTTCAAAATTAACATTCCCATTCACCATATTTAATCTGCTAGAAATATTTAATAAACCTATTCCTTTTTTGCTTTCTTTTGAAGAAAAACCAACACCATTATCTTCTACAATTAAAATAATATTGCTATTATTTCTAAAGAGTTGCACAATAACCTCATTTGCTTTGCTATGTTTAATAATATTATTGATAAGCTCTTGTGTAATTCTATAAATGGTGACTTCAATTTTCTCTGGTAAACGACTTTCTATATTAAAATGTTCTAAATGAAATTTAATGTCAGAATAGCTTAAACTATTTTCTAACAAATCCTTTAAAGCAGGAATAATGCCTATTTCTTTTAAAGCTCTTGGCATCATTTGATGCGATATATTTCGCAAATCTTGATTTGAGTTTTCTAAACTTTCTATTAGCTTTTTAGCAGCTTTATTTTCCTTGAATTCTTTTTTGTTAAATAAGTTTCTTGACTTTAAAATAATACTCCCAATTTGTTGGACAACTCCATCATGCAGTTCTCTAGCAATTTTACTACGCTCTTCTTCTTGCGCATCAATAATAGCTTTATACCCTTTTTCTTTTTCTTTTGTAATTTTTTCTTGCGTTTTTCTTTTATTTCGTTGATTGATTGCAAAAAATAAAATAATTGTAATTAATAAACCTCCAATCAAAACAAAAATCCAACCTCGTGTTTTTGAGAGTTGTAGTTCTGTTTCTGCTTTTTCAGTTCTACTTTGTAAAAGTTGAGTTTCTTTTTCTTTAAAATCGTATTTAATTTGTAGTTCTGCTAATTTTTTAGCCTTAGATTCATCAATTAAGCTATCTTTTTGAATTATAAACTTATTATAATAATACAATGCAGAATCTTTTTTGTTTAAAAAAGTATAATTCTCAGCAATTATCTCATAAGAATCAACCATTTCTTCTCTAGTATTAACTTTTCTAGCGTATAAAATTGCTTTTTTAGCAAAACTATTAGACGCTTTATATTTTTTAATATGTTGATTAGACTCTGCTAAATTTTTATATGTTTCTGCTAATCCTAAATAGTTTTCTAATTTAAAATGTAAATCAACTGCAGTTTTATATTCTTCAATTGCTTTATAATGCTTATTGTCTTGTTTATATACCAAACCAATATTGTTGTAAGCAAAAGCCTTAGTTCTTAAGTCTGCATGTTTGTTTCCTTTATTTATAATTTTATTTAGGTAAAATCTTGCAGAGTCTTTAACTTTTAATAAATTATAAACTCCACCAACAGATAAATAAGATTGATAAATAAATGCAGAGTCTTTAATTTTTTTTCTAATTTCTAAAGCTTTAATAAAATATTTTTTTGCTTCTGTAAATTGCTTAAGATTTTGGTATAATATGCCTATGTTATGATTTGGATTTGATATAGCATGTAAATTGTTTGTATGTTTAGCAAAATCAAGAGAGTATTGATATTCATTAATAGCATCAATATAATTATCTGTATTCGTGTAAACTAATCCTTTTAGATTATGAATACTAGCTTTACCATAAAAATTTGTATTTGGATACCACATTTTTGAAGTATCACATTTTTGTAATGTTTTTTTGTATTCACCAGCATAAAAGTTAAAAATAGCTTCATAATAATAAGCTTGTGCAACCCATAAACTATCTGGTTTTTTTAAAGCTAATTTTTTTGCTTTCTTCGTTATTGCAAATGCCTGTTTAGTATTTTCTTTAATGTTCCAAGCTTTACTTATTAATGAATAAAACTCTAATGAATCTTTGTTTATATTATTCTGAGCAAAAAGAAAAGGATAAAAAAATATTGATAAAAAGAGAGTTAAAATAATTCTTGATTTCATAGCTCATAAAATGAGCTACAAAATAAAAAATATTATTTACTATAAAAAATATCCAATTGAAGTTTAAAATTTAACAATTGGATAATTTTTATAATTTAAAAAATAAAAATGACTAATAAGCTCTTTCATCATTACCTTCATAAAAGTTAATGAAGGCTTGGTTTACAACTCTCATACCTCCAGGAGTTGGGTAATTACCAGTAAAATACCAGTCTCCTGTATGGTTAGGACAAGCTTTATGCAGTCCTTCTATTGTTTGATAAATAACTTCAACTTCTGCATTTATTTCCTCTGTTTTTAGCATTTGAGCAATTTTTGCTGAAATTTGATCTGCAGTAAAAGGCTTATAAACCTCTTTAACATGATTTATAATATCTACATCTTCTTTAGATTGTTGAGCTTTACATTTTTTATAAACCTCATCAATAATATGATATTGATTGGTTTCTTTTAACAATTCTAAAGCTGCCTTAAAAGCAATAAATGCCTCAATTCTAGCCATGTCAATTCCATAACAATCTGGATATCTAATTTGAGGTGCAGAAGAAACTACTACTATTTTTTTAGGTTGTAGCCTATCTAAAATCTTTATAATACTCTTTTTAAGAGTTGTTCCACGAACAATACTATCATCTATAACAACTAAGTTATCAGTTGGTTTTACAACACCATAAGTAATATCGTAAACATGCTCTACTAAATCGTCACGTGAGTTATCATCTGCAATAAAAGTTCTAAGTTTAGCATCTTTAATTGCTATTTTTTCAAAACGTGGTCTTTCTGATAGAATTTCAGTTACTTTTTGAGCAGATAAACTTTTGCCTCCTTCTAAAATTTTAGCTGTTTTTTGTTGATTTAATAAATCTTCTGCAGCTTCTGTCATTCCATAAAAAGAAGTTTCTGCAGTATTTGGGATAAAAGAAAAAACAGAATTAGAAATATCTGAATTTATAGAATCTAAAACTTGAGGGAACACATATTTTCCTAGGTTTTTACGTTCTTCATAAATATCTGCATCACTTCCTCTAGAGAAGTAAATACGTTCAAAAGAACAAGATTTTTTATCTTTTGGTTCTTTTACTTTTTTAATAGAAACTTCTCCACTTTTTTTAATAATTAAAGCATGGCCTCTTTCTAATTCTTTAACCTTATCAATTTTAATATTAAAGACAGTTTGTATTACTGGTCTTTCTGAGGCAACTACAACCACTTCATCATCTTCATAAAAAAATGTTGGTCTAATTCCATTTGGATCTCTTAATACAAAAGCATCTCCATGACCAACTAAACCAGCCATAGCATAACCACCATCCCAATTTTTAGAAGATCTTTTTAATACTTTTTTAAGGCTTAAATTTTCTTCTATAAAAGGTGATGCTTCTCTTTTGTTTAATCCTTTTTTCTTTGCTTTTTGATAAAGTTTACCTACTTCATCCTCTAAAAAGTGACCAATTTTTTCCATCACAGTTACAGTATCTGTAAACTCTTTTGGATGCTGACCAAGCTCTACTAACTCTTGTAGCATTTGGTTAGAATTAGTCATGTTAAAATTACCAGCAACAATTAAGTTCTTATGTTTCCAGTTGCTTTGTCTTAAAAAAGGATGAACACTTTCTATCGAATTTTTTCCAAACGTACCATATCTTACATGCCCTAGAAATAAATTACCTATGTAAGGCATATTTTCTTCTTGCCAAGCAACATCATTTTTTTTCTCTGGAAAATTTTCGAAAACGCCATTAATTCGCTCATTTATTTGAGCAAAAATATCTTGTATAGGTTGCGATTTGTTAGATCTAATTCTACTAACATATCTTGTACCAGGTTCTACATTAAATTTTACACTAGCAAAACCAGCACCATCTTGTCCACGATTATGCTGTTTTTCCATTAATAAATACATTTTATTTATTCCGTAAAAAGCAGAACCGTATTTATCCTTATAAAATTGTAAAGGCTTTTTTAAGCGAACAAGTGCAATACCACATTCATGTTTAATAGCGTCACTCATTATTTTTTATTTTCAGTTTTAAGATAAAAAAATCCGCATTTTTACACGCGGATTCTTTGTTTTAAGATAATTCTATATCAAATTGTGTTAAGTCTTTAAAAGACTGTAAACGATTTTTTACTTCTTTTTCTGTAAGCTCTTGCATTCGTTCTGTACCAAACTTTTCAACACAAAAAGAAGCTAAATTAGAGCCATAAATAATAGCATTCTTCATGTTATCAAAAGATACATCTTGTGTTTTTGTTAAATATCCACAGAAACCACCTGCAAAAGTATCTCCTGCTCCTGTTGGATCAAAAACTTCTGCTAATGGTAATGCTGGCGCAAAAAACATATTGCCTTCGTTAAATAATAACGCTCCATGTTCTCCTTTTTTAATCACCACATATTTTGGCCCCATTTCATGGATTTTTTTAGCAGCATTCACTAAAGAATATTCTCCTGAAAGTTGTCTTGCTTCTTCGTCATTAATAGTAATAACATCTACTTTTTTTAATACATCATGTAGTTCGTTTAGAGAAATATCCATCCAAAAATTCATAGTATCTAATACTACTAATTTAGGTCTTTTAGACATTTGCTCTAAAACTGAAGCTTGTACCAGTGGGTGTAAATTACCCAACATTACAATATCTGCATCTTTAAAATTTTCTGGAACTACTGGCTGAAAGTTTTCTAATACATTTAATTCAGTAATTAATGTATCTCTTGAATTCATATCATTATGATATTTACCACTCCAGAAAAAAGTTTTGCCTTCTTTTATTATCTCAACACCATCAGTATTAATTCCTTTGGCATTCATCATGTCTAAATATTCTTGTGGAAAATCTCCTCCAACTACAGAAACAACTCCTGTTTCTACACCAAATTGGCTTGCTGCTAAACCTACAAAAGTTCCAGAACCACCAAGTATTTTATCTGTCTTTCCAAAAGGAGTTTCAATTGCATCAAAAGCTACTGTACCAACTGCTAATAATTTGCTCATTTCTTAAATATAATCAGTAATTTTGCACTTTGTAAATGCAAAAGATTTTAAACCACAAAAATAAGTTTAAAAAATGACTATCAAAGAAATACAAGAAGAAATTATTGACGAGTTTTCTATGTTTGATGATTGGATGGAACGTTATGAATATATCATAGAACTTGGCAAGTCTTTACCAATGATTGATGAACAATACAAATTAGATGAAAATTTAATAAAAGGTTGCCAGTCTAAAGTTTGGTTATTTTCTGAATTAGATAAAGATGTTGTAAAGTTTTCTGCAGACAGTGATGCTATTTTAACAAAAGGTATTGTTGCCTTATTACTGCGTGTTTATTCTAATCAAAAACCAGAAGATATTTTAACAGCAGAAACTCATTTTATAGATGAAATAGGTTTAAAAGAGCATTTGTCTCCAACAAGAGCAAATGGTTTAGTTTCTATGGTAAAACAAATTAAAATGTATGCAATTGCACAACAAGCTAAATTAGCAAACTAAGATTTTAAAAGATGACAGATAAAGAATTAGAAGAAATTGGAGATAAAATCATACGAGTTTTAAAAACCATTTATGATCCAGAAATACCAGTAGATATCTACGAGTTAGGCTTAATTTATGATGTATTTGTTTCTGAAGAAAACGACGCTAAAATTTTAATGACTTTAACCTCACCTAATTGTCCAGTTGCAGAAACTTTACCAGTAGAAGTAGAAGAAAAAGTTAAGACACTAAAAGAAATTAACAATTGTGAGGTAGAAATTACTTTTGATCCTACTTGGACACAAGAAATGATGAGTGAAGAGGCAAAATTAGAGCTAGGAATGCTTTAATAAAACTAGGTAATCTTTCAAAAATAATGGCAGAAGAAATCATAAATAGGGTAGCAAATAGTAAGTTAAAAACGTTTGATTTAGAAGAAATATATCCAAAAGGAGAGCGAGTTTTATTTGATATTAAAGATTGGTTATTTCAAGAATTAATTTTAAAAGAAAGAGATTTTAGAGTATTTGTAAAAAATCATGATTGGTCTCAATATAAAAATGCTTTTGTTGCTATAACTTGCTCTGCAGACGCAATAATACCTTCTTGGGCTTATATGTTAGTAGCATCAGAAGCTACTGTTTTTGCTAATAAAGTAGTTATAGGTAATTTAGAAACTTTAGAAACAGCTATTTACCAAGAGCTGCTTTCTTTTTTAGATTATTCAGAATTTGTTGATTCACCTGTTATCATAAAAGGTTGTGCAGATAAACCTATACCAAACTCCGCTTATGCTTTTTTAATAGAAAAATTACAACCTATAGCTAAAAGTATTATGTTTGGAGAAGCATGTTCTACTGTGCCTTTGTATAAATCTAGAAAATAATTTTTTTATTTTACAATCAATTTTATTTTTGTAGCAAAATCAATCAGTAACAATGAGACTCTTTTTAGTTCTCTATTTTTCTCTATTTTCATTACTGCTACTTTCTCAAGAAAAGAAAGAAAAAAAGCCAACTCCAAGATGGAAAATTCATGGTAGATTTGCTTTTATATTTAATCAATCTTCTTTTACAAATTGGGCTGCAGGTGGAGATAATACTGTAGCTGGGAACATAAATGTTAATTACGATTTTAACTACAAAAAAAATAATATTAACTGGGATACTAGGTTTATTACAAGTTATGGTCTTAGTTACATAAGTGATAAAGGTTATCGAAAAACAGATGATCGTTTTGAGTTAAATACCATCTTAGGGGTTAAAACATCTACTTATTGGTTTTTTTCATTTATTGGAAATTTTAGAAGTCAATTTAATGATGGTTATAATTACAAAAAAGATCCACGAGAACTAGTATCACAATTCTTTTCTCCTGCATATTTAACTTTAGGGCCAGGAATGTTATGGAAAAAATCTGATGATTTAAGTTTAAACATTGCACCAGCAACTGCAAGATGGACTTTAGTTAACGACCAGTTTTCTGGAAAATATGGTGTAGAGCAAGGAAGAAATACAGCATTTGCTTTAGGTTTTAATTTGTCTGGTTATTTCAGATTTGTTTTAATGGAGAATATAGAAATGGAGAATATTCTAAATTTATACTCAGATTATTTAGCACAAGTTGGTAATATAGATATAGATTATCAAGCAAATATTAGATTTAAAGTAAATAGAAATATTAAAATGCATATGACTTTCCATACCATAGTTGATGATAATTCATCTAGTAAAATTCAATTTAGACAACTATTTGGGTTAGGGGTTAATTATAGTTTCCATGAAAAAGTTAGGTATTAGACTTTTGCCATCTAATTTTTAAAAAGTGTATTTTTACATAAAAATTAAAATAAAATCAAAATGAAAAAAATAATCATCTTGTTATTGTTGGTTGGTTTAAGCTTTTCTACAAACGCACAAACTGCTGATGAATTAAAAAAGGAATTAGCTTCTAAAAAAGATTCTATTTCTAAATTACAATCTAAAGCTTCTGCAATTCAAAAGAAAATTGATGCCTTACCTGGTTGGAGAAAAGGAGCTTTTGGTACTGTAGGTATGAGTCTTTCTGGTTTTAACAACTGGTATGCAAGAAATGCTCCTGATGCAGATGCAGGTAACATTGGAATTACTGTAAATGCTTTTGCAAACCTTATTCAAGATAAATTTTTCTGGAGAAATTCTATGAATATTAATTTAGGATGGGTGAAACTAGATGATAAATCTGTTTCTGGAGATGAAGGTTTTGATACAGCTACAGATGTTTTTAACATCAACTCATTATATGGTAGAAGATTAAATAAAAAATGGGCTGTTTCTGGATTATTAGAATATAGAACTACAATAATTGATAATTTTAATGACCCTGGATATTTAGATTTAGGTGCTGGTTTTACTTGGACACCAACTAGCAACTTAGTTGTTGTATTACATCCAGGAAACTACAATTTTGTTTTCAGTAGTGGTAACACCGTTTTTGAATCTTCTTTAGGTGCAAAAATATTAGCAGATTATAATGCTAAGTTTAATAAGTTAAGTTTAAAATCTAATCTATCTATATTTCAAAGTTATGATAGTAGTGATTTATCTAACTGGACATGGACCAATGCTTTAGGTTATACTTTATGGAAAGGTATTGGTTTAGGTTTTGAATTTGGTTTACGTAATAACAAACAAGAAGCATTAAATAATGCCTTAATTTCTGATCCATCTGCAACTTTTGCTAGTTTAGATAACAAATTACAAAGTTATTGGTTATTTGGTTTAAGTTATTCGTTTTAATAAAATCATTACAAAAATAAAACCTCAAGAAATACTTGAGGTTTTATTTTTATGTATTTTTACAATCTAAATTTCTGTGAATGACATTATTAATTATTTACGCTACTATTTCTATTTTCTTTTCTTTTCTATGTTCAATTTTAGAAGCAGTATTATTAAGTATAACACCAACTTTTATTAACATAAAAAAGAGTGAAGGTCATGAATATGCAACAGAACTAGAAATCTTAAAAAAGGATGTAGATAAACCATTAATTGCTATTTTAACTATAAACACTATTGCTCACACAGTAGGTGCAATTTTGGTTGGTGTACAAGCTAAAGTTGCTTATGCAGAAATGTATGGTTCTACAACTAGGTCTTTGTTTGGTATTCAATTTACAGAAGACATTATGGTTGGTGTAGTTTCTACATTAATGACCATTTTAATTTTAGTGGCCTCAGAAATTATACCTAAAACTATTGGAGCAACTTATTGGAGAGGTTTAGCAAACTTTACTTCTAAGGCTTTAAAAGTGATGATTTTTCCATTAAAATACACAGGTATTCTTTGGATTTTACAACTTACAACCAAATTAATAGGAGGTAAAGGTCATGGAAGTATTTTAAGTAGAGAAAGCTTTTTAGTAATGGCAGATATGGCTGAAAAAGAAGGAGTTTTTCAAAAAAATGAAAGTAAGGTTATTAGAAATTTATTAGGTTTTAAAGAAATAAAGGTTAATGATGTTATGACACCTAGATCTGTTTTAGAAACTGCAGACGAAACACAATCCATTGTTTCTTTTTATGAAGCACATAAAGATTTACAGTTTTCTAGAATTCCTATTTATGCAGAAAACCCTGATGAAATAACAGGTTATTTCTTAAAAGCAAATCTTTTAGAAGCTCTTGTACAAGGTAAAGGTAAAGAACCTTTATCTTCTATTAAAAGAGATATTTTGGTTACAGACAGAGAATTATCTATTCCAGATTTATTTGATAAATTGATAAAAGAAAAAGAACATATTGCATTAGTAGTTGATGAATATGGCTCTGTAAGTGGTTTAGTTTCTCAAGAAGATGTTATAGAAACCTTGTTAGGCCTAGAAATTATGGATGAAACAGATAATGTTGCAGACTTGCAGGCTTTAGCCAAAAAATCTTGGAAAAATAGAGTAAAAAATCTTGGGATTATAAAAAACAATAATGACTAATAACTAGTACTTATTAGTTCATTAACTTCTTTTTGACTTAATTTAATTAAAAAATACATTCCATAAATAAAACAAGGTAATGTTAAAACAACTAAGTAAATAAAGTCATTAACATCAGTATAATTAGACCCATTTTTAGTTAAAAGTGATTTTTCAGTCACAAAAATTTCTAAAACAGAAGGAATATTAATAAGAAAGTGAATTAATATACTAGGCCATATCTTTCTGGTTAATAATAACAATGTCCCCATTAAAAAACCAATAAAAAAAGAGTATAAAACCTGAGCCATTTCTCCATAATAACCTTGATTGTATTTTATTAAGTGTGATAATCCAAAAATAATAGAGCTAGCTAAGACACAAAGAATAAGTGATTTTTTATTTTTTGCTATCTTTTTAATTAATACAGATTGCAAAAGACTTCTGAACATTAATTCTTCTAACAATGCAATAGAAAACACCCAAAAGATTAAAACTATCCAATTTAATACAGAGATTTTTGAAAATAAGACATAACTAGGATATAATAATTCTCCGATTACAATTATATAAAGAGGAAAAATAAATAATTCCCAATGCTTAACTTTATTTATGTTGAAACCTCCTAATTTCTTTACATTAAAAAAAGATATTAATTTGATTGTAATTACTCCAAAAATCAAATTAAATACGGTGTATAGTGAATATTTAATACTAGCTTTAATGAAGCCATTATCTGAAAATAAATAAACACCCTTTTTTTTTAATTTAATAAATAAAAAATATAGTAAAATATAACTTAAAGTATAGAGAAGAGGGTGGTTTTTAATATTAGACTTAACTTTTAATAACAAGAGATTATTTTTTCATTAAATAGTATTTTACTCCTCTTTATATTCGTAATACAAAAAGTCGTTATAAGGAAAACGTTGAATATGAATTTTCTTTACTTCTTCATAAACCAATTCTTTAAAATCGTCTAAATTTTCTTTATTTAAAGCAGAAATAAAAATAGATTCAACATCATTTTTATTCATCCAAGTTTTTTTCCAATCTTGTAAAGTATAATGCTCTTTAGTTTTTTCTGTTACTAAATCATCTTCATCAATGGTTTCATGCTCATAAGCATCAATCTTATTAAAAACCATTACTGTAGGTTTATCATCGCTTTTTATATCTGTTAAAATAGCATTTACAGAGGCTATATGATCTTCAAAATTTGGATGCGAAATATCTACAACATGTAATAATAAATCTGCTTCACGTACTTCATCTAAAGTAGATTTAAATGATTCTACTAATTGTGTTGGTAATTTTCTAATAAACCCAACAGTATCTGTCATTAAAAAAGGAATGTTCTTAATCACAACTTTTCTAACAGTTGTATCTAAAGTTGCAAAAAGTTTATTTTCTGCAAAAACCTCACTTTTACTAATAACGTTCATTAAAGTTGATTTACCAACATTAGTATACCCAACTAAAGCAACTCTAACCATTTTACCTCTATTCTTTCTTTGAACAGCCATTTGCTTATCTATGGTCTGTAAACGCTTTTTTAGTAAAGTAATTTTATCACGAATAATACGTCTATCTGTTTCAATTTCTGTTTCTCCAGGTCCACGCATTCCAATTCCCCCTTTTTGTTTATCTAAGTGAGTCCAAAGCCTTGTTAAACGTGGTAATAAATATTCGTGTTGTGCTAATTCTACTTGAGTTTTTGCAGAACTTGTTTGTGCTCTTTGAGCAAAAATATCTAAGATTAAATTGGTTCTATCTAAAATTTTACAATCTAAGATTTTCTCTATGTTTCTTAATTGAGCAGGAGATAATTCATCATCAAAAATAGCAGTACCAATGTCATGAGTTTTAATATAATCTCTAACATCTTCAAGCTTACCTGTTCCCAAAAATGTTTTTGGGTTAGGTCTGTCTAGTTTTTGAACAAAGCGTTTTACAGGCACACCACCTGCAGTATGCGTTAAAAACTCTAACTCATCTAAATATTCTTCAGATTTAGTTTCGTCTTGTAATTGGGTAATAACACCAATTAAAACAGCTTTTTCAGAAATGGCTTCTTTTGCATCTATCATAGACTACAAAAGTACGAACAAAACTTTTGAAATAGTCATAAAAAAATCCCCAACAATGTTGAGGACTCTTTAATTAATTCAAATTTACACTATTTATTGTTGACTTCTTCTTTTTAAGAATTTTTAGCACTGCAAAAATATGACCATAATTGTAGTTTAAAGTTATTTGAAAGTTAAATAAAGGCAATCTTAAAGTTATTCTAATTTTATATTTTTATAGAAATTACCATTTATGTTAAAAAACATACTATATCCTCATAGAAAAAAAAGCATCTCTACGATTGCGTTTTATAATGTTGAAAATTTATTTCATCCAGATGATGATACAAAGACTAAGGATGATGATTTTACACCAGAAGGAAAAAGAAATTGGACTTTAAAAAGGTATAAACGTAAAATAAAAAAGTTAGGTTCTGTAATCTCTAAATTAGGTATGAATAGATCTAAAACTCCTCCAATAATTGTTGGTTTAGTAGAGGTAGAAAGTGCAAGAGTGGTAGACGATTTAACAAACTCTTCTTTACTCAAAAAATATAGTTACGATTTTGTACATCATAATTCACCAGATGAAAGAGGTATAGATGTGGCACTCTTATATAATAGAGTTGCTTTTGATTATGTAGGCTCAACAACATATCCTGTTTTTTTAGAAAATGAAGAAGGAGATAGAGATTATACAAGAGACATTTTAAAAGTAAGTGGATATTTACATGGCGAATTAACTCATATTTTAGTAAATCATTGGCCATCTAGAAGAGCAGGTGCAGAAGAAACCGAACATAAGAGAATTACTGCAGCAAAAACTGTAAGAAGAGTTATTGATGAAATTTATGATGATGAAATGGATCCAAAAATTATTATCATGGGCGATTTTAATGATGACCCAAATAGTAAAAGTATAAATGAATTTTTAGTTGGTGATGATTTGTATAATCCTATGGAAAGTTTGTTTGATAGAGAAAAGTATGGTTCGTTAACCTATAATGGAAAATGGAATTTATTTGACCAAATTATATTTTCTAAAAATTTTTTAGAGAAAAAAGAAGACAACTACTCATTTTACTACGCATCAGTTTTTAATAAAAGATGGATGAAAATTCATAGAGGTAAATTTAAAGGGAATCCTTTTAGAACATATGTAGGAAGATGGTATCAAGGAGGGTTTTCAGATCATTTTCCTGTGTATGCTTTTCTGAAAAAAGAGAGTTAATCTTTCCCAACATTTTTAAAAGCTTCTTTTAGCTTTTCATCATTTATAATATACTTTTTGTATTTACCATCTTTATATCTATAATAAATGAATAAAGGCATAAAAATAAATGAAAGATACAAAACACCTAATCCCATTACTACTTGCGCTTTTTCGTGTTGTGTATTTATTAAATATGCACCAGTTATCATCCAAACAATAAAGATGACAAACATAATTTTTAATGCTAACTTCATATTACAAAATTACAAAAGTTCTATCTTTAAAACATAATTTTCTTTTTATGAAATACATTTCAGTATTTTTGATTTGTTGGTTAATTAGTAATTGTCAACATACAGAAAAATCAACTAAAATGAAGAAAAAAACAGTAATTGCACATAGAGGAGCTTCTGGTTATTTACCTGAACACACGTTAGAAGCTAAAGCAATGGCTCATGCTATGAATGTTGATTTTATAGAGCAAGATTTGGTGTTGAGTAAAGATAATGTACCTATTGTTATACATGATATTTATTTAGATGATGTAACTAATGTTGCAATAGTATACCCAGAAAAGAGTAGGGCAGATGGTCGTTTTTATGTGATAGATTTTACATTTGAAGAATTAAAAAAACTTAAAGTTACTGAGCGTTTTAACCCTCAAACAGGAGAGCAAGTTTATAAAAATAGATATCCAATATGGAAAGGTAACTTTCAATTACATTCTCTCCAAGAAGAAATTGAGTTAATTCAATGTTTAAACAAAAGCACCCAAAAAAATATTGGAATTTATCCTGAGATTAAAAACCCTGCATTTCATCAAAAAGAAGGAAAGCAAATTTCTGAAATTGTATTAAAAATACTAGCAGATTATGGTTATAAAACCCAAAAAGACAATTGCATTTTACAATGTTTTGATGCTAAAGAATTAGAACGAATTCGTACAACATTAAAATCTGAATTGTTTTTAGTGCAATTAATGGAGTATCCAGAAGAAACGAATCAATTAACCCATTTTGCGACTTATGCAAATGGTATTGGGCCTTGGTATAAACAAATTTTAGATAAAAAAACAGGTGGTAATTTTACGTTTACTTCTTTAGTGAATGATGCTCATAAATTGGGTTTAGTTGTACACCCTTACACATTTAGAGCAGATGCTTTAGATGAATTTTCTTCTTTTGATGAAATGCTTCAAACTATTTTAATAGACGCAAAAGCAGATGGCGGTTTTACAGATTTCCCAGATAAAATGGTTGACTTTTTAAAATAAAAAAATGAAAAAAATTGCTTACGAAATAGAACAGAATAACAATGAACTTTATTTAACTAAAGAAAAAATCTATTTATAAAAATACTATTAAAATTGCTGAATTTGATGAATCTACAGCAGAGAATAATTTAATAAAAGTACTAGTTTCTGAGAAAGAAGAATTAGAGAGAGTATTTTTACTGTATGCTTGTTTGTTAATAGGTGTAAATGATTTTACCTCAAAAACAGTTTTAAGAAGCCAAAAACAATTAGAGAAAAATGAAGAACCGTGGTTCTAATTTTTTTAAGAAGTAACTTCTATTAATTTTTTTCTATAAGCAGTTAGCAGCTTAGATTTTGATATAAAACCAACATATTTACCATCTTTAACTACAGGTAAATTCCAAGCATCACTATCTTTAAATTTTTGCATTACTTTTTGCACAGAATCTTCATAAAAAATAATTTCTGGTGCAGATTTCATAAGGGTTTCTACAGCTACAGAATTGTACATATCAGCATCAAACATAATAGATCTTATATCATCTAATAAAACGATTCCTAAAAATCGTTCTGATTCTTTATGTATTACAGGAAATATATTTCTAGTAGATTTTGCTACAGCAAATTTTAGCATTTCTCCCAATAACATCTCTGGATAAACAGGTTTAAAATTGGTTTCAATAAGCGTGTTAATACGCATCATCATTAACACATTTTTGTCTTTGTTGTGTGTTATTAGCTCTCCTTTTTTGGCAAGTTCAACAGTATAAATTGAGTTAGAAATAAAGTATTTTGTAAATGCAAAACTAATAGCAGCTACTAACATTAAAGGTACAAATAACTCATAACCTCCAGTAATTTCAGCAATTAAGAATATGGCTGTTAATGGAGCATGCAGCACTCCAGCCATTAATCCTGTCATACCAATTAAAGTAAAATTACTTTCTGAAACACTGCCCCCTAAGGTGTTAATGATTTTAGCAAATAAATTTCCTAAAGCAGAACCCATAAAAAGTGTAGGAATAAAAATACCTCCAACTCCACCAGCTGCGAATGTGGTTGTCATTGCTATGGCTTTAAAAACAGCAATTAAGAAAAGAAACCCAATAACAACCCAAATATTAGTTAAGTCTACTTTATAAGGTATATCTGCTAAAGCAGCAGTTGAATTTCCATTTAAAAGATTGTTTATAAAACCATAACCTTCACCATATAAAGGCGGAATTAAATACAGTAATAAACCTATTGCAAAACCTCCAATAATTAATCTATGCATAGGTTTTTTAAAAAATTTAAAAAACTTGGTAATTTTAAAGTAAATTTTTGAAAAATACACAGAAGCTACTCCTGTACCAAATCCTAAAATAATGTAATAAAAAATGTCTTTGGTTTGGAAAGCATCAATCAATTTAAAACCAAATAAAGCATCTTTTTCAAAGAAAAAATAAGAAGTAATTACAGCAGAAACAGAAGCTAATAATAAAGGAACTAAAGAGGCAAAAGCTAAGTCTAAACTAAAAATTTCTACTGCAAAAATAATGGCTGCTACTGGTGCTTTAAACATAGAAGACATAGCTCCTGCTGTGGCACAACCAATAAGCAACATTCTTGTTTTAGCGTTCATATGAAACAATTGTGATACATAAGAACCTAAAGCTGCACCTGTACTAACTGCAGGTCCTTGTAAACCTGCTGAACCACCAAAACCAACAGTTATTGGAGCTGTAATTAGAGAAGCATACATTTTGTATTTCTCTATAATTCCATTTCTTTTAGAAACTGCATGTAGTGTAGTAGAAATACCATGACCAATTTCTTTTTTTATGATTTTCTTTTTGATGTAATACACCAAGATTAAACCAATGATAGGAAAGATAAAATATAAAGAATAATGAATATCTTTAATAAACCTGCCTTCTAAAACTTCTTCGAAAAAGAAAGTTAAGTTCTTTAAAATGGCAGTTCCTAAGCCTGCTAATAAACCAACTAAAACACTTAATACATAAATAAACTGGCGTTCAGAAATATATTTATATCTCCAAATTAAAATTTGCTTTAAATATTTATTTTTTGTGGGCATTTACTTTTTAGTTGATAAAAAATCAGTACCTAAATAACCATCATCTTTATTGTAATACCAAGCTCTGTTTTTGGGCATTTTTATACCATTAATAATTTCTAAGCCTGACAATAAAATGTATTCTCCACTTTCTTTAGTGTCTTTAAAAAACTGATAAACCTCCATAGCATAAGTTGTAGGATCAAAATAAAAATACCAAGTATCTTTTCCTATTTCTTTAGGATAGGTAACTTTTAAAACTAAATACTCTTTTTCTTTAAACTTTTTTCTTTCTACTTTTTTGTGGATGATAGTACCTTCGTCTTTTAATTTCATAGGCAAACCATACAAATAGGTGTAATAGTTTTTATATAAATTCGCTTTTTTACAGTCTTCTTCTATTTTCTTTTTCCATTCTTCTTCAGTCAATTCCTTCTTAAATTGTAATCCTATTGTAGAAGTAGAACATTTGCTTTTATTTAATTCATAAATAGTCGAAATAGAATCTCTTTTAGCTCTTAATCTAAAATATTCGTTTGGTAAGTTGATGGTGATTTTGCTTTCTCTATCACTTTTATTTGGAGTTTCCATAGTAACATAAAAAGTTCCAGAAAATGTTGACCAATTGTTATTTGGGTCATGAAATTTTATAGCTCTATTTAATAATTCTTCACCAGTAATTTCTTGAGAAAAATTAGTTTGGCTACAAAGTATAAAGAGAAGTATGATTAGTTTTTTCATAACTTAAATGTAATAAAAAATCCCGCTTTTTGCGGGATTTTTTAGTTATTCTTGAATCTCAACTCTGAGATTTAATTCTTTTAATTGTTCATCATCTATAAACGCAGGAGCATCAATCATGACATCTCTTCCAGAATTGTTTTTTGGGAAAGCAATAAAATCTCTGATGGTTTCTTGTCCTCCTAAAATGGCAACCAATCTGTCTAAACCAAAAGCTAATCCTCCATGAGGTGGAGCACCATATTCAAAAGCATCCATTAAAAACCCAAATTGAGCCTTAGCTTCTTCTTCTGAAAAACCTAAATGTTTTAACATGGTTGCTTGCGTAGCTTTGTCATGTATTCTTATAGAACCTCCACCAATTTCATTACCATTTAATACTAAATCGTAAGCATTAGCTTTTACTTCACCTGGTTTTGTGTCTAATAATGCTATTTGACCTGGTTTTGGTGATGTAAATGGATGATGCATAGCATGATAATGACCAGTTTCTTCATCTAATTCTAATAATGGGAAATCTACAACCCAAACAGGAGCAAATTCATTGGGTTTACGTAAACCTAATTCTTCTGCCAAATGCATACGTAGTGCAGATAATTGAGCTCTTACTTTATTAGTTTCACCAGATAAAATACAAATTAAATCACCAGCTTTTGCATCAGTTAGGTCAGCCCATTTTGCCAAATCTTCTTGGTCGTAAAATTTATCTACAGAACTTTTAAAAGTACCATCTTCATTAACTCTACAATATACCATACCTAAAGCACCAACTTGTGGTCTTTTAACCCATTTAATTAAGTTGTCTATTTGCTTTCTTGTGTACGAATTTCCTCCAGGAACTGCAATACCCACTACTAATTCTGAGTTATTAAAAACACCAAAATCTTTATGTTGAGTAACTTCATTTAACTCACCAAATTGCATTCCAAATCTAATATCTGGTTTGTCATTTCCATACAAACGCATAGCATCATCATATTGCATTCTTGGAAATTTATCTACTTCTACTCCGTTAATTTCTTTTAATAAATGACGTGTTAAGCCTTCAAAAATATTTAGGATATCTTCTTGCTCTACAAAGGCCATTTCACAGTCTATCTGTGTAAATTCTGGTTGTCTGTCTGCACGTAAATCTTCGTCTCTAAAACATTTTACAATCTGAAAATATTTATCCATTCCACCAACCATTAAGAGTTGTTTAAAGGTTTGAGGAGATTGAGGTAATGCATAAAACTGACCTTCATTCATTCTACTTGGTACCACAAAATCACGAGCACCTTCTGGAGTAGATTTAATTAAATAAGGAGTTTCAACTTCTATAAATTCTTGGTCAGATAAGTATTTACGAACTTCCATAGTTACTTTATGACGAAAGATTAAGCTGTCTTTTACAGGATTTCTTCTTATGTCTAAGTATCTGTATTTCATCCTAATATCTTCTCCACCATCAGTTTTATCTTCGATTGTAAAAGGTGGCAACTTAGCTGCATTTAAAATTTCTAGTTCAGAAACTAAAACTTCTATTGCACCTGTTGGCATTTTATCGTTTTTAGACTCACGCTCAATAACAGTACCTTTTACCTGAATTACAAACTCTCTTCCTAAAGACTTTGCTTTTTCCATCATTGCTGCAGGAGTGCGTTCTTCATCAAAAATCAATTGCGTAATTCCATATCTATCACGTAAATCTACCCAAATCATGAAACCTTTATCACGACTTTTTTGCACCCAACCTGCTAACGTTACTTCTGTATTGATGTGTGATGCTCTTAACTCACCACAAGAATGACTTCTGTACATATAAATTTTAAATTTATTATGCTGAACATGTTTCAGCATCTACTTTTAAAGTGCTGCAAAATTAATCAAATTAAAAGAATTATGAATAGTTTTATAAATTGAATTATAACTAGAATTTCTTTGTAAATTTGAGGTATGAGCGTAGTTAATATTCAAGAAAAGTTTAATTTGTTCGAAGATCAATGGTCACCTAAAAAAATTGGTGAATTAAATGGTCAACAAATTTTATTGGCAAAAATAAAAGGAGAATTTGTTTTTCATAAACATGACAATGAAGACGAATTATTTTTAGTGAAAAAAGGAGTCTTAGAAATGCATTTGCGTGATGAAATAATCACTATAAATGAAGGAGAATTTTATATTGTACCTAAAGGTGTAGAGCATAAACCAGTTGCTAAAGAAGAGGTACATATATTATTATTTGAGCCATTATCTACTAAACACACAGGAGATATTGTTGCTGATATTACTGTTGAAAATTATGAATCCATATAGCAATTAGCCCCTGGTTTTTAGCTATTAGTTAAAATATAAATTTAGTTCAGGCTAAAAGCAAATAGCCAAGAGCAAAAAGCTAAAAAAATGAAACTATACTTAGTACCCACTCCAATAGGTAATTTAGAAGATATGACTTTTAGAGCTATTAAAGTTTTAAAAGAAGTTGATTTTATTTTAGCTGAAGACACAAGAACCAGTGGAAAACTTTTAAAACATTTTGATATAGCTACGCACATGCATAGTCATCATATGCATAATGAGCATAAATCTATAGAGCGTATTTTACAGCGTATAAAAAACGGAGAAAGCTGTGCAGTTATTTCAGATGCAGGTACTCCTGCTATTTCAGATCCTGGTTTTTTATTAACGAGAGCTTGTGTAGAAAACGACATAGAAGTAGAATGCTTACCAGGTGCAACTGCTTTTGTACCTGCTTTAGTAAATTCAGGTTTACCCAATGATAAGTTTGTTTTTGAAGGCTTTTTACCTGTAAAAAAAGGAAGACAAACGCGTTTAAAAATACTTGCTGAGGAAACTAGAACTATGATTTTTTATGAATCTCCACATAAACTTTTAAAAACACTATCTAATTTTGTTGAATATTTTGGCGCAGATAGAAGAGTATCTGTTTCAAGAGAACTTACAAAACTATTTGAAGAAACCATTAGAGGAACAGCAACAGAAGTTTTAGCATTTTACACTAAAAAACCAGCAAAAGGTGAAATTGTAATTGTTGTTGAAGGGAAAAAATAAAACATTAAAAAAAACCTGAATTTTATTTATGACTGATTTAAAATACATACTATTTTTTTGTACAATTCTATTTTTATCATCTTGTGAAAAAGCTGTAAAAAAAGAAAAAATTGAAGATTTAAAAATTACGAACTCTGAACTGCAATCAGATGAAATTTATTTTAGTAATAAAAAAAGTAAAATAAAAAATCAATTTTTTTATGGAGAAAAATTAGAAATCAATTTTAAAAATCTACGAGGTTTTAAAGAAGTTGATGGTCTTGTTTATCCTGGATTACAATTACTTGTCTTAGGTAAGAATAAAGATACTTTACTTTTTAATAAAGACCTTTATGAAGATGAAATTGATGGTTTTGACCCAAAAGAATTAGATTTAATACCACAAATAACTTTAGCAAAACCTATTAATTCTAATGCAAAATATAAGGTTATTACTCATTTTTGGGATAAAAAAGGCACAGGTACATTAACTGCTGAAACTAAAATTAAATTAGTCCCAAATAAAGAAATTAAGATAAAAAATGAATCTTTTACTTTTAAAGAAATTTATCTTTATTCCGAAAACAGAAATGAAGTTATTTTAGATAAAAAAGTAGTGACTGATGAAAATATATACTTTATAATTGAAGGATTAGAGGGGTTTAACATTAAAGATAATAAAGTTTCAATTGGAGCTAGTGTAATTGTTACAGATTCTAATGGAGGGTTAATTTTTGAAAATAAAGATATATTTGAAAATAAAGATTACAGTGTATCTGAAATTAATGAAAGATTTTCTTCTTATATTATTTTTAATGAAAAAGGATCAGGTGTTGTTAAAGTGAGGTATAAGTTTAAGATATGGGATAAATTTAATGAACAGAATACACTACTATTATCAACAAATTTATTGTTAGTTGATGAAATTTAGATACTTAATTAAAATATTTGGCAATAAAAAAACCTCATGCTTACATGAGGTTTTTTTTATTAATCTAATCCACCTTTTCTTTGTGGAGATCTAGGTTTTGGCCAAGTTCTTTGTTTTCCTGTTCTTGGATTTATAGGTAAAACAATTTTTTCTCTAGAAGTTTTTTCTGGATCTTCACTAGCCATGTAAGCTAAAATTGCTGTAAGAATAACGTTATTTCTTACATCATCAAACACAATTTTATCATAAGTATCTCTGTTGGTATGCCAAGTATAGTTCCAGTAAGACCAACTTAAAGAACTTAAACTAAAACCTGGAGCACCAGCAGCTACAAAAGCTGCATAATCAGATCCTCCTCCTCCTGGAGTTCCAGGAAAAGTCGTTTCTATATGTTTGGTAATATCTCTTGGTACTGCACTTAACCAACGACCTAAATAATCATATGAATGTAAAAATCCTTGACCAGATAATCTTACTACTCTACCTGTTCCATTATCTTGATTAAATAAAGCTTGTACGTTTTTTACAATTTCTGGATGATCTTCTACAAAAGCTCTAGAACCATTTAAACCTTGTTCTTCACTTCCCCAATGACCAACTAAAATGGTTCTTTTTGGGTTTGGATACATTTTCTTTAAAATACGCATTGCTTCCATCATTACTAAAGTACCTGTTCCATTATCTGTAGCTCCTGTTCCTCCATCCCAAGAATCGAAATGTGCAGATAAAATTACGTACTCATCTGGTTTTTCAGTTCCTTTAATTTCTGCAATCGTGTTAAATGTAGGTACTTTACCTAGTTCTTTAGATTTAGCCACTATTTTAATTTGAGGCTTATCTCCATACTCAACCATTCTATATAACATTCCATAATCTTCTAACTCTAAATCTACTGTTGGAATTGTTTTAGTTCTTGCACTAAAAATTTTATTGACTCCAAAACCATTAGACCATCTAGATGCTACAATACCAACTGCACCTGCTTTTTCTAATTCTGTTGTTAAGCTTCTACCATAACCTATATTGCTTAAATTTTTCCTCCAAGCTTTGGTTTGCTCATCTCTTTCTTTTTTCATTTTTTCGAAAGATTCTTCTGTTGCAAACTCTTCCCAGTTGTAGTTAGGTCTTCCTGTAGGTTGATTCATAGAAATCATGACTAATTTTCCTTTTACATTTGGCAACCATTTCTTAAACTCATCTTGATTATTTACCATAGGTAAAGTAATCAACTCTGCAGTTACTCCTTGATCTGAAGTACTTGGATTCCAAGCCAATTGTGTACCTCTTAAAGATTGCACTCTTGGGTAAACCATGTCTATATGAGTAATTCCACGTTCCCAACCACGCCATTCACCCCATTTTTCATTTCTGGCAGAAATGTCCCAAGCTTTATATTTAGCAACTGCCCAATCATTGGCTTTTTTCATTTGTGGTGTACCTACTAATCTAGGCCCAATAACATCCATTAGTTCGTGACCTAAATTTTTTAATTGTGAGTTTTCGTTAGCTTCTTTAATAATACTCTCTACAATTGCATCTTTTTTTTGAGCTTGCAATGCTATAGCTGAAAGAAATAGTATTACTGTGATTTTAAAAATTTTATTCATTTTATTAAATTTAGTTGATTAATATTTTGATCCATTGTGTTTACCTACTTCAAAACCATGCTTTCCTAAATATTGATTTCCACTATCTATTGCATCTTCTTCTAGAGTAGTTCCCATAGAATCATTCCATCTATTTAGATAACCAAATAAAGAAATAACACCTAACATTTCTACAATTTCACCTTCATCCCAGTATTTATAAAGTTCATTTTTTATGTCTGCATTTACCGCATTTGGCACCATTGATGCGGCTAAAGAAAAGTCTAGAGCTGCGCGTTCTGCATCAGAAAATGCAGGATGTGTTTTATATTCCCAAATATTGTCTAGTTGTTCTTGCTCTGCTCCATAACGTTCTGCTGCTCTAATAGCATGTGCTTGGCAATACCTACAGCCAGTTGCATTACTAGATACCCAAGCAATCATTCTTTTTAAAGCAGAAGTAACTCTACCTTCATTAGCCATTACAGCTTTGTTAAGATTTATAAAGGCTTTAGAAATGGCTGGTCTTCTTTGCATGGTTAGTACAGAATTAGGACAAAACCCTAAAGTTTCATTAAAAAATTCTGCTAATTTTTTTGTTTCTAAATCGTGTTCTGCTCCTAAAGGTGTTACTAATGGCATGTGTTAAAGTATTATCTTATTAAACTTATGTTTCCAAATTTTTCAAAAGAATATCCATTGATATCAGTTAAAACAACTCTAAACCAGTAGGTGTTAGAAGGCATTTTTTTGCCTCCAAAATTACCATCCCAACCTTGACTGTTTTGTTCTATGGTATATAATAGATTTCCAAATCTGTTGTAAATATAAATATTTGATTTTGTGTAAAAACTTCTATCAAATCCATTTATTTGCCAAAGATCATTTTCTCCATCTCCATTTGGCGTAAAGAATTTTGGATAGGCTAAAATAGAAAACTGATATTCTTGAATTCCACAACCTCCTTTGTCTCTTATGTATAAAGTATGTATTCCAGGAGATAGATTATCAAAAAAACGATTATCCGTATATACTCCATTTATATCATCCAAAGAAAACTCATAATCACCACTACCAATATTTAAATTTGCAATTTGAATGGAGTTGTTAATGGAATCATCTGTAATAATTACATCTTCTTTAGTGAGGTTTGATTTTTCTGAATCTTTTACAATTATGGTTTGTTCAGGAGAAGTACAACCAGCAGAAGAAACTGCAATTACTGTATAAGTGCCAGATTCTGTAACATTTATTGTTGAGTTGTTATTTGGTAATAATCCACCCTCTTTTTTCCATATGTATGTATAATTATCTTGTGCATTTATGGTTTCTAAATCTACGTTACCAATATCTATACATAAGGCATAACTTGACTTTGCTAAATCAAAGCTAGGAATAGTATTATCTATTGTTGCAATTACCTCTGTTCTTGTTGAAGAACTGCAATTAAAAACATTAGCTTCTACAAAATAACTAGTAGTTGAAGTTAAATTTGGAGTTTGAAAACTTTCACCTATAAAAAGAGGAGTAGTGCTTGTTGCAGTCTCATACCAATAGACATCACCAGAAGAAGATTCTGCACTTAAAAGAGCAGAACCAGAACATATAATATCTTCAGTTGTATTAATTATTGTTGGTCTTTCATTAACCGTAATTGTAACTGGAGTTCTTGGCAAAGAATTACATCCATTGATATTTATAGATGCATAATAAATAGTGGTTTGTGTAACATTTACATTTAAATTACTTCCTCTTGCAATTTCTGTTTGGGTGCCAATTATTGGAGAATCATACCAAAATATTTCACCTTCACTTGCAGTAGCAGAAATGGTTGCATTACCAGATTCACAAACTTCTGCATTCACTGTATTAATTATTTGAGGTATATATATACTAGTACTAGCAGAAATATTTAAAGGCGGATCTTCAGGTGCTCCATATTCTACAATATATCCTCTTGGAATATATAAACCAGTTCCTCCTATGTTTGGTAAATCATTCCATGCACCAGGAATTCCAATAGAAGGGTCTGTTATATGTGCATAATCTTCTCCATTAAAATCATTGGGTTCATTATTATTCCAAAAAGCAAAATTAGGAGTAGTTCCGCTTACAGCACCTCTCCAAAAAACAGTACCAGCTTCAGGGCCAGTAACCCATTTCCACTCTCCTTCTGTCTCTTCATCAGAACCACCAATCCAACCTGCACCTGATGCTTGTTTACCAGCAAAATCTGCTTCTTCTGCACTTGTTAATGTTGCTAAATAACCTCTTCTGCCAAAATAAGTTCTATTTTCTGCTGCAATTTTGGCTTGTTGCCAAGTAATTCTCTCATCAGAAACAAATTCATAAAAGTGATCTGTAGATGGTAAATAATTTGCATCATCAATAGTAAATGAAAAAGTTTTTTCTTCTGTGACATTTAATGATGGATTTGTAAGAATAACATCTTTAACAGCATTCTCTAAATCAGTAAATAATATTTCTGTATTGTTAGCAGAAGACAATGTAAGTTTCCCTTCGTTTTGATTCCAGCTAGTAGCAATACTTGGGTAATTTCTAGAAAGTTCTAGTCTGTCTAATCCTATTTGATACCCTGAAGATATTTGTATAAAAAATTCAGAAATGCCTGTATCATCTGGATCTGTTATGGTAAAATCTGTTACAATATTAATCGAATTTCCAGGACAAAAAACTTGTCTTCCTGAAGCTGTAATTGAAGGTGCTTCATCTGTTTGAGAATAACAAATAAAGCCGCTTAAAAAGAGAAATATATAGGTGATAATATTTTTAAAATTTACAGATTTATTCATTTTAATGAAGAACTTCTATACGTTTTGTTATTTTTGTTATAAAGCACAAGTTAATACTTGAAATTTTAATAAATAAAAAATTATGGTTAAAAATTTAGTTACTACAAAATGGACTCAGAAATCTCAATTCGAAACAGATAATCCTAGTGGTTATAAATTTACAATGTTCGATAAATCTCAAGATAATGGAGATGTTGTTGGTTTTGCGCCTAAAGCTTTAATGCTATCTTCTTTAGCTGGCTGTTCTGGTTTAGATGTGGTTTCTTTATTAGAAAAAATGAGAGCTGAAGTAGCAGAGTTTTATATAGAAGTTTCAGGAGAATTAACAGACGAACATCCTAAATATTACCACAAAGTAAAAGTAGATTATCATTTTTCTGACGTTAATTTACAAGAAGATAAAATTCAAAAAGCAGTAAACTTATCTATTACTAAATACTGTGGAGTAATGGAAATGTTTAGAAGATTTGCTACAGTAAAAACAGAAATTCATTTACATAAAAAAGAAGTATAAAAATCCTATCTATTGCTATGAGATGGACTTTAAAAAAAGAACCAGAAAAAGAAAAAATAGACAAATTAGCTAGAGAATTACAAGTAGATTCAAGCATTGCAAAAATACTTTGTCAACGACAAATCGAAACTTTTGAGGAAGCTAAAAAATTTTTTCGCCCTAATTTAAAAGATATTCATAATCCTTTTTTATTAAAAGATATGGATTTGGCTGTTGCAAGAATAGAAACTGCCATTTCAAAAAATGAAAATATTTTAATTTATGGCGATTATGATGTTGATGGTACTACAGCTGTTTCTTTAGTTTCTTCTTATTTAAAGACCATTACACCAAATATAGCTACTTATATTCCTGATAGATATGCAGAAGGTTATGGTATTTCTTATAAAGGAATAGACTTTGCAGAAGACAATGATTTTTCTTTGATTGTTGCCTTAGATTGTGGTATAAAAGCCGTAGAAAAAGTGGCTTATGCAAAAGATAAAAACATCGATTTTATTATTTGTGATCATCACAAACCAGGAGATAAAATTCCAGATGCTGTTGCTGTTTTAAATGCAAAAAGAACAGATTGTAACTATCCTTTTGATGAGCTTTGTGGTTGTGGAGTAGGCTTTAAATTAATACAAGCTTTAGGCACAAATCGCAATCAAACGATTACAGATTTTTTACCTTATTTAGATTTGGTAGCAACAGCAATTGCTGCAGATATTGTGCCTATGGTTGGCGAAAACAGAGTGTTGGCTTATTATGGTTTGCAAGTAATTAATGAACAACCAAGAAATGGAATTAAAGCAATCATTCATCAAATTAATAAAAAAGAATTGACCATTACTGATGTTGTTTTTATAATTGCACCAAGAATTAATGCTGCTGGACGAATGAAACATGGTAATTATGCAGTAGAATTATTAACAGAAATGGATTTTGATGCAGCTGTAAAATTTGCTGCTGATATAGAAATATTTAATGCAGATCGTAAAGATTTAGACAAACAAATTACAAACCAGGCTTTAATTCAAATTATTGATAAAGATGAAGAAAATAAAAACACGACTGTAGTTTATCAAGAAGATTGGCATAAAGGTGTTATTGGAATTGTTGCTTCTAGATTAATAGAAACGTATTATAGACCTACATTGGTTTTTACCAAAAGTGGAGATAAGTTAGCTGCTTCTGCACGTTCTGTAAAAGGGTTTGATGTGTATAATGCATTGTTGCAATGTGAAGAATTTATAGAGCAATTTGGAGGGCACAAATATGCAGCTGGTTTAACCTTATTACCTGAAAATTATATACATTTTAAAAATAAATTTGAAGAAGTAGTTTCTAAAACTATTGATAAAAAATTATTGACTCCAGAAATTACCATTGATGCAGAAATAGAACTATCTGAGATTACACCAAAATTCTTTAGAATATTACAACAAATGGCTCCTTTTGGCCCCCAAAACATGAAACCTGTTTTTAAAAGTAGTTGTGTTAGAGATAATGGTTATGGAAAAAAAGTAGGAGCAGACGAAACTCACTTAAAATTGAATGTTTTTCAAGGAGATAATAAACAAACATTTAATGCAATAGGCTTTAATCTAGGAGATAAAATGGATTATGTTCAAGATGAATTTGATATTGTATACACCTTAGATGAAAACGAATGGCAGGGTTTTAAATCGATTCAGTTGGTGTTAAAAGATTTGAAGTAAAATTCTTATTTCCATTTCATTTTTATTTTTAAATTGTTGAAAATCAATTATATATATGATTTTTTAAATTAAATTATAAATAGAGTCAATTAATTGACTCTATTTTTTATATTTGCTTATTTAAATAATAGTAATATGAGTTTATTGAGAGCTTTCTCTAAAGAGCAAATTATAAATAAAATTAATTTTGAAAACCCTTGGTGGAGAAATCATAAAATAGATGACTATTATTCATCAATGAAAAAAAGACTTTATTTTGATTTATTTTCTCCTTTGGTTTATGAAAAAAAAATAAAAAGAGCTGTTGTATTAATGGGGCCAAGAAGGGTTGGAAAAACAGTAATGCTTTTTCACCTAGTTCAAGACTTAATTGATAACAAAATACCTTCAAAAAATATTTGCTATTTATCTATTGAAAACCCTATTTATAATAGTCTTTCTTTAGAAGAAATGTTACTTCATTTTTTAGAGCACAATAATCTAAATTTTTCAAATGAATTATATGTTATTTTTGATGAAATACAATATTTGAAAAACTGGGAAGTCCATTTAAAAACTTTAGTAGACTCATATCACAAAATTAAATTTATTGTATCTGGTTCAGCTGCAGCAGCACTTAAATTAAAGAGTATAGAGTCTGGAGCTGGAAGATTTACCGATTTTATGCTACCTCCACTTACTTTTTATGAATATATAGATTTAAAAAATTTATCTCACTTAATTTCACTAAAAATTAAAGAATGGAAGGGAGTTTCTGGTAATTACTATGTAACTGATAATATAGATGTATTTAATAATCATTTTATTGATTATATCAATTTTGGAGGATATCCAGAGGTTTCTTTATCTAAAGAAATTCAGTCAGATCCAGGAAGATATATTAGAAATGATATAGTAGATAAAGTTTTGTTGAGAGATTTACCAAGTTTATATGGAATTAAGGATGTTCAAGAACTAAATTCTTTATTCACAACAATTGCTTATAATACTGGAAATGAATTTACTTATGAGGAATTATCTAAGAATTCAGGTATCGTAAAAAATACTTTAAAAAAATATATTGAATATCTTGAGGCTGCTTTTTTAATAAGAGTAATTAATAAGATTGATCAAAATGCAAAAAAATTTAAAAGAGCTACATCATTTAAAATTTATTTAACAAATCCTTCTTTAAGAAGTGCGTTATTTTCACCATTAAGAAAAGACGATGATTTCATGGGTAATTTGGTAGAAACTGCGATTTTTTCACAATGGGGTCATAATACAGATTTTACCCCTTATTATGCAAGATGGAAAAATGGTGAGGTAGATATTGTAAGTTTGTCAAAAGAAAAACAGAAACCTCTTTGGGCTGTTGAAATAAAATGGAGTAATAGATTTGTTAAAAGTGTACAAAAGTTATCAAATCTAAAATCATTTTGTGAAAAGAACAATCTGGATAGAACATTGGTTACTACAAAAGATATAGAAAAAATTAAAGAATTAGATAACTTAACTTATGACTTTACTCCTAGTAGTATTTATTGTTATACAGTAGGAAGAAATGCAATAGAAAGAAGATTAAATAAAACTATGGGTATTTCTCACTAGAAATATAATCATTTAAACATGCTGATCAATCAAAATCGTGTTTCCATCAGGGTCAAAAAAGACAATACTTGCAGGACCAGAACTTTTCTCATCTGCTTCTTGTTCTAATTTTATATGATTGGCTTTTAAATGTTTTTGAATATTTCTAACATCATCAAAGTCTTCTAAAGTATTTGCATTTTCATCCCAACCAGGATTAAAGGTTAAAATATTGTTTTCAAACATACCTTGAAACAAACCTACTAAAGCATTACCATTTTTCATGATGAGGTAATTGCGCTCAATATCTCCTGCAAAAACAGAAAAGCCTAAAGTTTCATAAAATGCTTTTGATTTGTGAATGTCTTTTACTGCCAAACTAATTGAAAATGCACCTAATTTCATAATTGTAGTTTTATGGGTTGATATCTATAAAGATAAGTAATTATTAAAAGATTCTATTTCTTTTTATAATTCCTTACTTGACTTAGTAATAAAAATAGGTAGCTAATAATCCAAATATAAAAACCAAAATTTGGTTTTACATTTGTATAAGCACCTCCTTCATCTAATGGTATTGTTTCAATCCCAAAAGTAAACAATGAGCAAGTTATTGTTAAAAAGGATAGTAAAAATTTAAAATTACCAATTTTTGATTCAAAAGTAAAATTAAACAAGAACAGAGCATTAGAAAACCATGGTAAAACTATGTATATATTAGGCTCTATAAACCCCAGAAAACCTGATATTAAAGCAAATATTCCATAAACTTCTGCTCCAAGAAATACTGGTAGAAACAACGAAATTAAATAGAATATGAATGATAGATTTTTAAAATTTATTTTTCTCATAAATTTAACTTTCCATAGACAATAAAACCATTCGTAACTCCATAAAAGTAAAAGATTTATCTACTTTTTCTTTCAATTCTGTAAGGTTTTTAAATTCTACTTCTTCTATTTGAGAAATGATTTTTTTATATTTTTTAAGCGGAATTAATTCTAAAATATCTACTTCACCTAGTGGAATAAATGTCATTAAATGACTCTGAATAGTATTTAATGTTAGCTTACGTTCCTTAGCAATTTCTTTGGGTGACAAACCTGCTTTAAACAATTCAAAAGTAATTTGTTTAGTATTTTTTTTATTTTCTTTTTTTTGTTCGTTGAATGAATTGATTCCGTTTTCTGAGCAATATTGCTCAATAACTTCTAGAATTTCTTCTCCGTATTTTTTTACACGAACTTTACCCATTCCATTTACTTTAAGTAATTCTGCTGCTGTTCTAGGCAAAGCATCACACATGTTGTATAAAGTTTCTTGTGTAAATATTTGAAAATGAGGTATCATTTCTGCTTTAGCAATATCATCTCTTAACTCACGAAGTTTTAATGCTAATAAAGGATCTCTTTTAGAAGATAATTTCTTCTTCTTTTTTGGTGCTGTTTTTTGTAAAACAGCATTTGCTCTTACTTGCAAAAAGTTTTTTACATAAAAACCTTTTGTCATTTTTTCTAGGGCAAATAATTTCTCTTCTAATTTTTCTTGAAGACTATCAAACTGTTTAGAAAAATCTTTTTTTACTCCTTTGTTATCAGATGAAAATGAAATGGCATCTAATGGTTTTTGAATATTATTTTTTGTTTGATTGATAAAATAATCTACTCCTTTTGTAAATCGTTCTTGAATTACTGAACTATTTTCTGGCAAGATATTGTCATCAGAAATTTTATTTAATTGATGTTTAAATCCATTAGAGACTTTCATTAAATTAACAACTCCATCATCTTTTATAGTTTGCAAATGATCAATAACATCTCCTTTTATACTGGTTTGATTTTTATAAAAAATATCAATCATTCTTGTTGTTGGGTATAAAAATGATTGAAAATCAAACAATTCTGAGATTAAATTCAGTTGAAATTGTTTTTCTGATTCTAACAACTCTTGCTCACTTGGATGATTTTCTTCTACACTTTCATTAAAAGAACTTACAGTTTGATCGTTAATAATTGCGTTGCTAGAAATTGGTGTTTTTAAAACCAAACCTTCTAAAGAAGTACATCTACTTAAAGCTACATATGTTTGACCATGAGCAAAAGAAGCCTCTGCATCTATAATGGCTTTATCAAAGGTTAATCCTTGGCTTTTATGAATGGTAATTGCCCAAGCCAATCGTAAAGGAATCTGTTTAAAAGAGCCAATAATGTCTTCTTTAATTTCTTTAGTTTCTTCGTTAATTGAATAATTTACATTATCCCAAAGTTCAAACTCTGTAACAATTTCCTCAGTTTCATTTGGGCATTTTACTGTTACGTTTTCTCTTGATAGATCTGTAATTACACCAATTTTTCCATTAAAATATCTTTTTTCAGGTGAAGAATCATTTTTTATAAACATCACTTGAGCTCCAATTTTTAGCTCTAGTGTTGCATCATTTGGATACGAGTTTTCGTTAAATTTTCCAGAAACTTCTGCCTCAAAAAAGTAACTGCTATTTTTGAGTTTATTAAGTTCAGCTTCGTTAATAGCATTCGCTCTTCTGTTGTGTGTAGTTAAGGTGATATAACCTTCTTCTTTGGTAGGAGAAAAATCTGGATTGTATCTTCTATTTAGTATTTTTTCTGAGGCTTGCGTTAAATTATCGTTTCTTATTTCATTTAAAATGGTAATAAAATCTTCATTTTTTTGACGGTAAATATGCTTTAATTCTATAGAAATTACATTGGCTTCTTTGTAAGCTTTACTACTAAAAAAATACATGGTTTCATAGTGGTTTCTTAGCAAACTCCATTCATTAGGTTTTACAACTGGTGCTAATTGCTGTAAATCTCCTATCATTAAAATTTGTGCACCACCAAAAACTTGATTTCTATTTTTATACCTACGTAAAACTTGATCTATACCATCTAACAGATCTGCACGAACCATAGAAATTTCATCAATAATAACTAAATCTAAAGATTTGATGATATCTATTTTTGTTTTCGAAAATTTTCTTTGCGCATTAGAAGTATTTGCAATTTGGTTGGGTAAAATAGGGCCAAAAGGCATTTGAAAAAAAGAGTGAATGGTAACTCCTTTTGCATTAATGGCAGCAACACCTGTAGGAGCTACAATAACCATTCTTTTTAAGGATTCATTTTTTATTTTATGTAAAAAAGTGGTTTTACCTGTACCTGCTTTTCCTGTGATAAAAAGGTTTCTATCGGTTTTATTGATAAAGTCAAAAGCAAGTTCTAGTTCAGGATTTTTAGGCATTTGAGCTTTTTTGTGCAATTTAAACAATATAAAAATTACATCTTTAGAATTCTTAAATTATGTACACAGATTTATAAATAATATGAAAAATAATTTTTTTAAGCTCTTAAAATTTTCTCCATTTTTCTTCCTTTTGCTAATTCATCAATTAACTTTTCCAATTGTCTACATTGTTTATATATGATAAATTCATCTTCTATTTCTTCAATTCTATAACCACAAACAACTCCTTTAATCAAGTTTGAATTAGGATGCATTTTTGCCTTCTCAAAAAATGTTCTAAAAGTTACTTTTTCATCAATAAGTTTTTGTAAAATTTTATGGTTATAACCAGTAAGCCACTCAATAACTGTATCTAGTTCTTCTTTAGTTCTTCCATTTTTTACTATTCTATTTAGATAATGAGGATAAATAGACCCAAAAATCATATTAGCAACTTGTTCGTTTTTTTTAGCGGTAACTTTCATACAAATTAAGTGTTAATGTAGCAATTTACTAAAAATCTATAAACGAAAAAATCCCAAGCAAAAGCTTAGGATTTTAAAATTTATAACAAACTTAGACGAGCTTAGTTTGATGTTTTTATTTGGCAAGATGCTTGCCTACATTTCTAAAGCCTTTTCAGGATTATTATCCATTAACAACTCAACTGGGTTTTCTAAAGCTTCTTTAACAGCTACTAAGAAACCAACAGATTCACGACCATCAATAATTCTATGATCGTAAGATAATGCCACATACATAATAGGAGCAATTGTTACAGCACCATCAACAGCAATAGGTCTGTTTACAATGTTATGCATGCCTAAAATTCCACTTTGTGGAGGATTTATAATAGGCGTAGATAACATAGAACCAAATACACCACCATTAGTAATGGTAAATGTACCTCCTGTCATTTCATCAATGGTAATTTGTCCATCTCTAGCTCTTAGTGCCAAACGTTTTACTTCAGATTCTACTCCTCTAAAAGATAAGTTTTCCGCATTTCTTATTACAGGGACCATTAATCCTTTAGGACCAGAAACTGCAATTGAAATATCTTGGAAATCGTGTTTTATTTGGTAATCTCCATCAATCATAGAGTTTACATCTGGATACATTTTTAAAGCTCTAACTACTGCTAAAGTAAAGAAAGACATAAATCCTAAACCAACTCCGTGTTTTGCTTTAAATTCTTCTTTGTATTGAGAACGTAAATCAAAAATAGGTTGCATATTAACTTCGTTAAACGTTGTTAACATTGCAGTATCATTTTTAACAGATACTAAACGTTCAGAAACTTTTCTACGTAACATAGACATTTTCTTACGTTCTGTTCCTCTAGAACCATTAGCTGGTTGAGTTCCCATAGAAGGCACAGCTTTTACAGCATCTTCTTTAGTAATTCTGCCATCTTTACCTGTTCCCTTTACAGATGAAGCCTCAATACCTTTTTCTGCTAATACTTTTTTAGCAGCAGGAGAAGCTGTTCCTGTAGCATAAGTTTCAGCTTTAGGCGCTTCTTTAGTTTCTGCTTTTTTCTCTTCTTTAGGAGCCTCTTCTTTTTTGTCAGATGAACCACCTTCTGGTTTTGATGCACTAGTATCTATTAAGCAAACTACTTCACCTACAGCAACAGCATCACCTTCTTCTGCTTTTAAAGTGATGATTCCACTTTCTTCTGCAGGTAACTCTAAAGTAGCTTTGTCAGAATCTACTTCTGCAATAGGTTGGTCTTTTTCTACATAATCTCCATCTTCAACTAACCAAGTTGCAATTTCTACTTCTGTAATTGATTCTCCTGGAGAAGGAACTTTCATTTCTAAAACACTCATGGTTTCTTATTTATTATTTTCTGAAATTTTATTTTTAATTATTAAATACACTATCGATTACAGCTCTATGTCGCTTTTTAAATCGTGTGCTAGAACCTGCTGCTGGAACAGCATAATAATTACGAGAACGTACAGTTAGGTTTTTCAACTCAAAACGCTGAAGCATGTAACTCCAAGCTCCCATATTTCTAGGTTCTTCTTGTGCCCAAATATATTCTTCTACATTTGGATATCTATCGATAATTTTTTGAATTTTTTCTTTATGTAGAGGAAATAACTGCTCTATTCTAACTAAAGCAATATCTTCTCTTTCTAATTGTTCTCTTTCTTCTAATAAATCGTAATAGAATTTACCCATACAAAATACCAGTTTTTTGATACCATCTGGATTTAAAGTATCATCAATAACTTCTTGGAATTCTCCAGAGGCTAATTCTTCTATAGAATTTACTGCTTTTGGATGACGTAATAAGCTTTTAGGTGTAAATACAATTAAAGGTTTTCTATAATCACGTTTCATTTGACGACGTAATAAATGATAGAAATTTGCAGGAGTTGTACAGTTAGCTACTGTCATATTATCTTCTGCACATAATTGTAAATATCTTTCTATTCTTGCTGATGAGTGTTCAGAACCTTGGCCTTCATAACCATGAGGTAATAATACAACAATACCATTTTGTACTTTCCATTTATCTTCTGCAGCAGAAATATATTGATCAAACATAATTTGTGCACCATTAGAAAAATCTCCAAATTGTGCTTCCCAAATGGTTAATGTATTAGGGTTACCCATAGCATAACCATAATCAAAACCTAACACACCATATTCAGACAATAACGAATTATAAATCGTCATTTGTCCTTTATTGTTTGGATTGGTATTTAATAAATTGATTCTTTCTTCGGTTTTTTCATCACGTAAAATGGCATGTCTGTGAGAAAAAGTACCTCTCTCTACATCTTGTCCAGAAATACGAACATTGTAGCCTTCTTCCATTAAAGAACCATAAGCTAAATTTTCAGCCATTCCCCAATCTAATTGATTGGTTTCAAAGACCATTTTTTCTCTTCCTTTTAAAATACGTTCTGCTTTTCGAACAAAGTTTACTCCTTCAGGAACTGTAGAAACAACTTTTGCAATGTCTTTTAATTTGTCTACTGAATAAGTCGTATCTAGAGCCTTTAACATGGCTTCTTGGTGTTGACGTTCAAAGCCTTCCCAAGTAGATTTCATAAACTCTTTTACTTTTGAGTTTTTATCTTCTTTAGATTTATCAAACTCTGTTTCTAACATCCCTTTATATTCAGCAGTAATTTCATCTACATAAGATGAACTAATAGATTTTTCTTCTATTAATTTAGAAGCATAAAGGTTTTTTGGATCTTTATGTTTTGAGATTGCTTTATATAAAGTAGGTTGTGTAAAACGAGGCTCATCACCTTCATTATGCCCATATTTACGATATCCTAATAAATCAATAAATATGTCTGTTTTAAATCGCATTCTAAACTCTAATGCCATTTGCATAGCATGACATACAGCTTCTGTATCATCTGCATTTACATGTAAAACAGGAGATAATGTAACTTTACCAACATCTGTACAATAGGTACTTGAACGACCATCTAAATAGTTTGTTGTAAAACCAATTTGATTATTTACTACAATATGAATGGTTCCACCAGTTTTGTAGCCATTTAATTTAGCCATTTGTACCACTTCATAAGCAATACCTTGACCAGCAATAGCTGCATCTCCATGAATTACTATTGGTAAAATTTTACTTGAGTCTCCATCATATTTTCTGTCAATTTTAGCTCTAGTAATACCTTCTGCAACAGCTGCAACAGTTTCTAAGTGAGATGGGTTTGGCACTAAATTCATTTTAATTTCATGACCATCTCTATAGGTTTTACTTAATGTTAAACCTAAGTGATATTTTACATCACCATCTATATCTTCATCTTCAAAATCTTTACCTTCAAATTCACTAAATAATTCTCTAACAGGTTTTTTAAATATGTTTACTAATGTGTTTAAACGACCTCTGTGAGCCATTCCTAAAACACATTCTTTAACATCAAATTTTTCAGCAGCCTGTCTAAGCATCACACTCATTCCAGGAATTAAAGTTTCACCACCTTCTAAAGAAAAACGTTTTTGGCCTACATATTTAGTTTGTAAAAAACTTTCAAAAGTAACAGCCTGGTTTAATTTAGTAAGAATGTATTTTTTATCCTCAACATCATAATTAGGGTGATTGTCGTTTTGATTTAAACGATTTTGCCACCATTTTAATTTTTCAGGATTACGCATGTACATGTATTCAACTCCAATAGAATCACAGTATATACGTTTTAGATTATCAATTATATTAGAAAGTGTAGTTTTACCTAAGCCTAAAATTTCTCCTGCAGAAAACTCTAAGTCTAAATCGTTTTCGGTTAAACCGAAATTTTCGATATCTAGAGTAGGTTTATATTGTCTTCTTTCTCTTACAGGGTTAGTTTTAGTAAATAAGTGGCCTCTAGTTCTATATCCATTAATTAGATCTATAACTAAAAACTCTTTTTTTACCTCTTGAGGTATTTCAAAGTTTTCTTCTTCTTTTATAGAATAGCTTTCATTTGCTAAATCATAACCTTGAAAAAAACTTCTCCAACTAGGTTCTATAGCATCTGGATTTATTAAATATTTGTCATATAAATCGGCTATAAAGCCAGTATGTGCTGCGTTTAAGAACGAATATTTGTCCATATAATAGTTTGTGCTTTTTTTTGTAAGCAAATTGTAGATACAAAAATACAATTTTTAAGAATAGTAGATATTTATTTTTAAATATTAATACTTAAAGATTTATTAAAAAATTTAAAAAAAGTGTTTGGCAGTTTTTTAAAAAGATATATATTTGCACTCGCTATTCACAAAATGTGATGCAAACTCCTCCTTAGCTCAGTTGGTTAGAGCATCTGACTGTTAATCAGAGGGTCCTTGGTTCGAGCCCAAGAGGGGGAGCAAAATTAAGCTACGGCTTACGTTCTTTAAAAATAAGACTGCGAAAGTAGCTCAGGGGTAGAGCATCACCTTGCCAAGGTGAGGGTCGCGGGTTCAAATCCCGTCTTTCGCTCTACAACATTAAAATACCAATGCTGAAGTGGTGGAATTGGTAGACACGCTGGACTTAAAATCCAGTGAGCAGTAATGCTCGTATGGGTTCAAGTCCCATCTTCAGTACAAAATCCGTAACGCAAATGTTACGGATTTTTTGTTTTTTAAATACTAACAGTTTAAGAATTAAATAAACTAAACTTATATTTAAAAGAATATCTTATAATTGTTAAACTTTTGACAGACATTTTAAGGTAATTACTTTACTTTCTATAAAGTATTTATGATTGTAAATATTATGTATGGGTCCAAGAGGAGATTGTTATTTTAGAGGCAGATTGGGTTATTGGTGAGTTTATGAAAACTCTAGAGCAAGAAGGTATAATGGAAAATACGTTAATTGTTTTTTCAAGTGATAATGGCCCAGTTTTAAACGATGGTTATTATGATGATGCTGTTGAAAAGATTGGAAATCATGACCCAAAAGGAGGTTTACGTGGAGGTAAGTATAGTATTTTTGAAGCTGGTACAAGAGTTCCTTTTATAACCTATTGGAAAGGTAAAATAAAACCTTAAACGTCTAATGCTATCGTTTGTCAGATAGATTTATTAGCCTCAATTGCTGAAATTGTAGGTGCAAAAGTAACAAATACAGACAGTAAAAATTTAGCAGATGTTTTACTAGGAAAATCAAAAGAAGGAAGAAAAAACTTAATTATTGAGGCTACAGGAAAAACAGCACTTAGAAGTGGAGATTGGTTATACATACCTGCTTATATAGGTAAAAATTATAGAGAAGCAGTGGGTATTGAAGTTGGTAACTTTCCTTATGAGCAATTGTACAACGTAGTAGAGGATAAAGGACAACAAAACAATTTAGCTAAAACTAATCCAAAAAAACTGTTAGAAATGAAAGAAATATTTATCAAACTAAGAGGAGAAGATTACCAAATAAGAGTAAAAGAGGTGATTTTTGAATAATAATATTTTATAACAAAACAATTAACTAAATAATATGCAAATCTTAACATTCATTGGCTTCACAGCATTAGTAGCTATCATATCATACTTAGCAACAAGAAAAACTTCAGAAAGCACCTCTGATGGATATTTTTTAGGAGGTAGAAGCTTAACAGCTGGTGTCATTGCTGGTTCGTTATTATTAACCAATTTGTCTACAGAGCAAATTGTAGGTCTTAATGGTTCTTCCTATTCAAGTGGATTATCTGTTATGGTTTGGGAAACGTTAGCAGCTATAGCCATGATTGTAACTGCTGTTTATTTACTGCCAAAATATTTAAAAGGTGGTCTTACTACAATTCCTGGTTTTCTAGAAAAGAGATTTGATGTATCTACAAAAACACTAACCTCTGTTTTATTTCTAACAGGTTATGTAGTTGTACTTTTACCTATAATACTTTATTCAGGGTCTTTAGCTGTAAGTGGTATGTTTGATATTCCTGAACTATTAGGAGTTTCACAAACTCAGTCTATTTGGATTTGTGTCTGGGGCATAGGAATAATTGGCTCTATCTATGCTGTTTTTGGAGGCTTAAAAGCAGTTGCAGTTTCAGATTCTATTAATGCAATAGGTTTACTAATAGGTGGATTGTTAATTCCTATTTTTGGACTGCTATTAATTGGTGATGGGAACTTATTTAATGGATTAGATATTTTGGTTTCTGAAAATCCTGAGAAATTTAAATCTATGGGAGGTGCAACAGATCCTGTTCCCTTTTATACCATTTTTACAGGTATGATGCTAGTACAGCTTTTTTATTGGGGAACCAATCAACAAATTATACAAAGAGCTTTAGGAGCTAAAGATTTAAAGGAAGGACAGAAAGGATTATTGTTAGCTTCTTTTATTAAAATATTGGGTCCAATTATTGTGGTTTTACCTGGGTTAATCGCTTTTCATTTATTTGAAGGAAATTTAGAAACTGCAGATAGTGCTTATCCTTTGCTTGTAAAAAAAGTACTCCCTAAAGAATGGCTAGGTTTTTTTGCTGCTGTGTTATTTGGTGCTATCTTAAGTTCATTTAATAGTGTTTTAAATAGTTCTGTTACCTTATTTGGTATTGATGTATATAAACAACACATCAATAAAACTGCTGATGAAAAAACTGTTGTAAAGTATGGTAAAATATTTGGAATTATTCTGGCTTTAGCAGCCATGTGTATTGCCCCCTTAATTGCAAATGCAGGAAGCCTTTTTGATTATTTACAAGAAATAAATGGTATATATAGTATCCCGATTTTAACAATAATTGTTGTAGGGTTTACAACTAAAAAAGTACCAGCCATTGCAGCTAAAATTGGGTTAATTTCTGGATGTTTGTTGTATATAATTAGTCAGTTTATCTTACAGCCATATTTTGTAAATTCAGCATTAGAAAATGCTACATCAGAAGGTATTAAAAGTGCAGTAGATTTAGCCTTAATAAAAGCGCAAGCTTATCCACATTTCTTAGACATTATGGCTATTTTATTTGTTTTGAATATTCTAATAATGTTAGTTATTGGTAAGCTCAAACCTCGCAAAAAACCTTACATTCAAGAATATACAAAACAGGTAGATATTACACCTTGGAAATATGTGAAACAAGTTGGACTTTTAATCACTATTATTGTGATTGCTGTATATGCTTATTTTGCTTAAAAATTAAGAAACTATTGTAAAATTAATATAACTCTTTTAACCTATAAATAATTTTATTTTAATGTCTAAAAAAAGTTTGTCAATTAAATAAGAGTTTTTCGAATCTTACTACTAATAAATTATAGATATAAAATTCAGCTCTGTTTTAAAGTTTGGGTTCAAGTCCCATCTTCAGTACAAAAAAGCTCAACTAGTAATAGTTGAGCTTTTTTATTTATTAAAATTTTTATAAATATTGTTGTACAAGACCTATTAAAGTATTTGCATCTTGATATCCTGTTTGTCTCCACTTCATTTCTCCATTTTTATAAATCATAAAAGTAGGATTCCCTTTTACTCTTAAGGCATCAGCAAGAGTTTCGTTTTTTTTGATATCAATTTTAATGACTTTTGCTCTATCTCCTAAAGCAGCTGCAACATCTCTTAAAGTATCAACACTGTTTTCAACCTCATCCCAATCTGCATAAAAATCAATTAAAACAGGCTTATCAACACTAATTAATTCTCCAAATTTTGTCATATTTTATATTTTTTTTGGAAACAAAATAACACGTATAAATATATGTGTAAATACAAATATAACAAATCTAATTAAATAACCTGATAATCAGGCTTTTTTCAATTCTATAACAGTAATTTCTGGCCAAATACCAACTCTTCCTGGAAATGCATGATAACCAAAACCTCTATTTACATTGATGTATCTTCCAAACTCTTGATACAAACCAGCCCATTGTTTATAAACAAATTGAGAAGGACTAAATCTAAAAAAACCAGGAATCTCTATACCCATCTGTAAACCATGTGTATGACCACTTAAAGTTAAATGATAATTAAAATCATCTTTTTTTATCATGACTTCCCAATGACTAGGATCATGACTCATTAGAATCTTAAAATCTTCTTTATTAACATTTAAAGAAGCTTTTTTAATATCACCTGCTTTATTAAATCCTTTACCCCAATTTTCAACCCCAATTAAAGCAACTTTTTGTCCATTTTTTTCTAGATATCTACTTTCATTTAAAAGTAATTCAAAGCCAATTTTTTTATGAATTCCTTTAATTTTTTCAAAGTTTTTTATTTTGTCTTCTGGATTTTTCCAGTCCATATAATCGCCATAATCATGATTACCTAAAATAGAATATTTACCTTCTTTAGCTTCTAATTTAGAAAAAACATCAATCCAATCATCCATTTCATCAGCAGTATTGTTAACAATATCTCCTGTAAATAGCATTAAATCTGATTTTTGTTCATTTATCAGATCAACTCCATATTGTATTTTTTCTTTGTTAGTAAAACTACCTGAATGAATATCACTTATCTGTGTAATTGTATAACCGTCAAATGCTTCTGGTAAATCATCAAAAGTTAATTGATATTTTAAAACTTTATAGTTGTATTTACCTTGTATTATCCCATAAATAAAAGACACAAAAGGTATAGCAGCAATACCTAAAGCAATTTGAGAAATAAACTTTCTTCTACCTGGTATAGTTTGCGTTTCTGAATTAGAAATCGAGGAGATTAGTTTAACTGTAAATCGATAAATATCTTCACCAAAAAGAATAATTAAAATTAATAATTTTGGTATTAAAAACGTTAAAACTAACCCCATAGACATTTGAAATTGAGGTGTTTGTCCGTTTTTTCTGTCATATGAAAGTACAGTAATAAAAAAGTTTATATAAACAAGAATACTTGCTGCTAAAAAACCAAATCTTATGAGCTTATTTTTACTAATTGTTTTAAAAGCTTGAAAAGAATATATTTCAAGTATAACAGCTAAAAAAACTAAAATTATTAGTGAAAAAATAAAGCGAGACATAAATAAAACTTATTAAAATGCAGCAAAGGTAGTTGTTAAAACACGAAAGAATTTTAACAACAAGTTAAAGTTTTTAGTAAATTTAGACACAAAAAATAATGAAATGATAGATTCTGTTGTAGCTTTTTTTGAAAACCTTACTAGCCTTCAAAAGTTTATTTGGATTGTAGGTTGTTTATCTGTGTTTTGGGTTTTAGAAGGTGTGTATCCTCTAAAGAAACACCAATATAACAAATGGAAACATGCTAAAACTAATTTAGTTTTATTGCTTTCTACAATGATAATTAATGTTGTTTTTGGATTGCTTACAGTTGGTGTTTTTAATTGGATTGAATCTTCGAACTTTGGTTTATTAAATATGGTTGATTGGCCTGTTTGGATTGAAATTATTCTAGCAATCATGATTTTAGATTTCACCTCTCAATATGTAGTACATTATTTATTACATAAAGTGCCTTTTATGTGGCGTTTTCATACGGTTCATCATAGTGATACTCATGTAGATGTTACTTCTGGCACAAGACATCATCCTATTGATTTTATTTTTAGAGAAACTTTTGCATTGATTGGCGTTTTAATTGCTGGCTTACCAGTCGCATATTATTTAATGTATAGAATTCTTACAGTATTATTTACTTATTTTTCACATGCAGATATAAGTTTACCCGTAAAAATAGATAAAGCAATTAGTTATGTGTTTATTTCACCAAATACCCACAAATTTCATCATCATCATGTAATGCCATGGACAGATACTAATTTTGGTAATATTTTTTCTTTTTGGGATCGAATTTTTGGCACATTTGTTTATGAAGACACAAAGGATATTGTATATGGTGTAGATATTTTAGATGCAGAAAAATCTGATGATATTGTTTATCAGTTAAAAGCGCCTTTTCAAAAAGGTCTAAAATCTGTGCCTTACAATCCTTAATTTATAATCCTTTTTTGTAGCTTTATATCTTTATCAAAAAGATACAAATGTCAGACAAAAAAAGACTTTTTTTAGTTGATGCTTACGCATTAATTTTTCGAGGATATTACGCATTTATAAAAAACCCAAGAATAAATTCTAAAGGGTTAGATACTTCTGCAATAATGGGTTTTATGAATTCTTTATTAGATGTCATAAAACGTGAAAGACCAGATCATTTAGCTGTTTGTTTTGATAAAGGAGGAAGTGCAGATAGAGTAGAAATGTTTGAAGCTTATAAAGCCAATAGAGATGAAACTCCAGAAGCCATAAGACTTGCAATACCTTATATAGAAAGTATTTTAAGAGCTATGCATATTCCAATTATGGTAAAAGAAGGTTTTGAGGCAGATGATGTAATTGGTACACTTTCTAAACAAGCAGAAAAAGAAGGATACCAAACCTTTATGGTAACACCTGATAAAGATTTTGCACAACTAGTTTCAGAAAATATCTTTATGTACAAACCACGTTTTGGAGGTGGTTATGATGTATGGGGAATACCAGAAGTTCAGAAAAAATTTGAGGTAGAAAATCCACTACAAGTCATTGATTTTTTAGGAATGATGGGAGATTCTTCTGATAATATTCCTGGGTTACCAGGAGTTGGAGAAAAAACTGCAAAAAAGTTTTTAGCTCAGTTTGGATCAATGGAAGGTTTGTTAGCCAACACAGATCAACTTAAAGGTAAAATGAAAGAGAAAGTAGAGGCTAATAAAGAACTGGGTTTATTATCTAAAAAATTAGCAACAATTATGTTAGATGTTCCTGTAACTTTTGATGCTAATGACTTTACTTTAGATGAACCTGATATAGAAAAAGTAACAGAAATTTTTAACGAACTTGAGTTTAGACAATTATTAACAAACTTCTTAAAAACATTTGCAACAGAAACATCAACACAAGAAAATTCTACTACTAATTCTGGTGAAACAGAGAAACCTCAAAAACCAAAATCACAAAAACCAACTACTAATACAGAAGGTCAGTTTGATTTATTTGCTGCTCCAGGTTCTGGAAGTGTTTCTGAAGAAGAAAGTTTGTCTGGGTTTAAAACCATAGAAAATACAAATCATTTATATCAACATATAAATTCTCCTCTTTCTAGAAAATTATTACTTCAGAAATTAATGCAACAAACCTCTGTTTGTTTCGATACTGAAACTACTGGTTTAAAAGCCTTAGAAGTTGAGTTAATAGGCATTGCTTTCTCATGGGAAAAAGGCAAAGGATTTTACGTTTCTTTTCCAGAAAATCAAGAAGAAACTAAAGCTATTTTAGAAGAATTTAGACCATTTTTTGAGTCGGATATAGAAAAAGTAGGTCATAATTTAAAATACGACATAAAAGTATTGTCAAATTATAATATGCCAGTAAAAGGCAATTTGTTTGATACCATGATTGCACATTATCTTATTAATCCAGATATGAGGCATAATATGGATGTTTTAGCAGAAACCTATCTAAATTATCAACCAGTTTCTATTACAGAATTGATTGGTAAAAAAGGGAAAAATCAACTTTCAATGCGAGTTGTACCTATTAAAGATCAAACAGAATATGCTGTTGAAGATGCAGATATTACCTATCAATTAAAAGAGCATTTTACCAAGGAATTAGAAAGTGGGAACGTAACCAAATTGTTTAACGAGGTTGAATTACCATTAGTATCTGTTTTAACAGCTATGGAAATAGAAGGTATTAATGTTGATACAGATTTTTTAAAAGAACTTTCTGTTGCGTTATCTGATGATATCTTAAGATTAGAAAAAAGTATTTACGAGCAAGCAGGAGAAGAGTTTAATATTGCATCACCCAAACAATTAGGTGTTATTTTATTTGAAAAATTAGAGTTGGTTAAAAAACCAAAGAAAACTAAATCAGGTCAATATTCTACAGCAGAAGATGTATTGTCTTACTTAGCAAAAGACCATCAAATTATAAGAGATGTTTTAGAGTTTAGACAGTATAAAAAACTACAAAGTACTTATGTAGATGCATTGCCTAATGAAATTAATCCGAAAACCAATAGAATTCATACTGTTTATGCACAAGCAGTTGCTGCTACAGGACGTTTAAGTTCTAATAATCCTAATTTACAAAACATTCCTATTCGAACAGAAAGAGGTCGTGAAGTACGTAAAGCTTTTGTTCCAAGAGATGAAAACTATGTTTTATTAGCTGCAGATTATAGCCAAATAGAATTAAGAATTATTGCTGCTTTAAGTGAAGAAGAAACTATGATGAACGCCTTTAAAAATGGAGAAGATATTCATGCTTCTACAGCTGCAAGAGTGTTTAATGTTCCTCTAGAAGAGGTTACACGTGAACAACGTAGTAATGCAAAAACTGTGAATTTCGGAATTATCTATGGGGTTTCTGCTTTTGGATTAAGTAATCAAACCAACTTATCTAGAAGCGAAGCAAAAGAATTGATTGATACGTATTATGAAACCTATCCTAAATTAAAAGCGTATATGGCTGCTCAAGTAGATTTTGCAAGAGAGCATGGTTATGTAGAAACTGTTTTACATAGACGTAGATATTTAAAAGATATAAATTCTAGAAATGGAATGGTTAGAAGTGGTGCAGAACGAAATGCTGTAAACGCACCAATACAAGGGTCTGCTGCTGATATTATAAAGTTAGCAATGATTAATATTTACAAGCGTTTTGAAGCAGAAGGTTTTAAATCTAAAATGTTACTGCAAGTGCATGATGAATTAGTTTTTGATGCACATAAAGATGAATTAGAAACCATAAAACCAATTATAAAACATGAAATGGAAAATGCTTTTACAATGAGTGTTCCTTTAGATGTTGAGATTGGCTTGGGAGACAATTGGTTGGAGGCGCATTAATACTTAAAATGAATAAAAATCTAAAAGTTTTATATTCTTTTTTATTATTGATGATATTGAGTTGCAATTCCCTTAATCCTCTATACATGTCAGAAAAACCTTTTTTAGCAACTTTTGATAACCAAGAAGAATTTCAAAAAAACTGGAAAAATAATTCTTGGAAAAGTCCTGCATCTTATCAACTAGAAAAAGGGTTTTTAAAAATATCTACTAGACCCAATTCTAATGATCGTGTAAAAATTAGGAGTAAAAACACTTTTACAACAGGCAAGTATACTTGGCGAATTTTTGTGCCTAAATTCAACTTATACGAACAGGTAAGTATAGGTGCTTTTTTGTATCATAATCAAGAAAAAGAATTTGAATTTGATTTTGAAATTGGTTCAGGCCAAGAAAAAGATAGAGAAAAATTGGGTTTAAAAAATGATGAAGCTATTGTATTTTGTGTTTCTCAATTTGAACCTTTTAACTCTAGTCAATATCCTGTACAAATGAATGACTGGTCTACATTTACTATTGAACTTTTAGATATAGACGGTTTCTATTTTGTAAAATGGTATATCAATAATCAATTGGTTAAAGAGTTACAAACACAAGTAGATGCATCAACATCATTTAGAGCACATTGTAGTTTAGAAAATCTTGGCTTTATTGGAGATAAAAAAACAACACAAGAAAATTTTGTGCTGTTTGATTATTTTGAATTTAAAAAATAAAAAGGTAGATGTTTTCTACCTTTTTTTTAATCTATTTTTTGGCGTTTTTCACTAAATTTTTGGTATACTTTTTCATTTCTTCATTATACTCTTCAATAGCTTCATTTAATTTTCCTTCATCCATTTTCTCATTGAATTCTTCAATAGCATCTTTCTTTGTTTCTAAATACATTTTTAATGTTTCGTCTAATTCTTCTTTTAAATCATCAAATTGCTCATTAAATTCTTCTAAATTTTCTCTTATCTCTTTTTCAGAAGCATTTTTTTCAGAAATTAACTCTAAATATTCTTTTTGAATATCTGCAACATCTTCCATAACTTCTTCTGTTTTTAAATAAGCTGGAATAGAATTTCTTAGATTAGCTACTTTATAATTTAGTCTATTTAATTTTTCTGAAGTAGTAACAAAATTAGTATTGATAACCTTTGCTAATTCTGTGTTTATAATGGTAAAATCTTTCCAATCTTCAAAACCTGCAATCCCTTTTGCATTTAAATAATATGAAATGGTTGAACCATCTTTCATTTTATAAGTTCTAGTTTTAATTTCCATTTCATTTTTAGAACTATTCACTTCTAAATTATCAATTTCCTTATTAATTAAACTATCTTTTACTATTGAATCTTTTACAATTTTAACTTCTGCTATTTCAATAATTTCTCTCTCACTTTTCTTTTTATCATTACATGAAACTATTACTAATGTTATTGCAAAAGCAGCAATTACAAAAAGGTTTATTAAACTATCTTTAATTTTTTTCGTACTCATAATTTCTTTTTTTACAAAGATAAAATCAAGGCAGAGTCTCACTTTGCTCATATCAATTAAATTTTTGTTCTTATAAGAAAACTGAAAATTATCAAGTCATTATTTTTTATAAAGACTACTTTAAAAATGATTAATTTTGTTGCTGAAAATTATGAGCATTATTTCTAAAGACATACAAAAGGCAATTAGTCTATTAACTAATGAAGAATTAGTTGCAATACCTACAGAAACTGTATATGGTTTAGCAGGTAATATTTTTAGTGAAAAAGCAATTAAAAAAATCTTTGAAACAAAAAAAAGACCTTCATTTAATCCTTTAATTGTCCATATTTCTTCTATCAATGATTTAACTAAAGTGGTTAGTTATTTGCCTGAAAAAGCAAAAATTTTAGCACAACATTTTTGGCCTGGTTCTATGACCTTAGTTTTACCTAAAAAGGAAACAATCCCAGATTTAATTACTGCTGGTAAAAGTACAGTGGGTGTTCGTGTACCAAATCATCCAGTTGCTTTAGAATTGTTACAAAAACTATCATTTCCATTAGCTGCACCAAGTGCAAATCCTTTTAATAGCATTAGTCCTACAAAACCAGAACACGTAGAAAATTATTTTAAAAATGATATTAAAATGGTGCTTGATGGAGGTAATTGTTTAAAAGGAATAGAATCTACTATTATTGGTTTTGAAAATGAAGAACCAGTGATTTACAGATTAGGATCACTTACTATTGAAGAGATACAAGATGTGGTTGGAGATGTTATTGTAAAGAATGAAAAAGAGGAAAATCCTGATGCTCCAGGAATGTTAAAAAAGCATTACTCACCTAAAACAAAAACTGTTTTTACAGATAATATTAGTGATGAAATTAAAAAGTATTTACCAAAAAAGATAGGTATACTCTCTTTTTCAGATACTTTTAAAACTAATGATGTAGTGCATGAAATTATTCTAACAGATAATTTTGACATGAATATAGCTGCCTCAAAACTATACAGTGCTTTACATGAGTTAGACCATTTAGAATTAGATGTAATTATAGCTGAAAAAGTACCTAATATTGGATTAGGAAAATCTATAAATGATAGATTAAAAAGAGCTTCTTCTTAAATTATTCTTTATCCTGTAGTAAAGAAAATAAGGCTGATCTAAAAATAGATAGTAAAATACTAAAAAACAGTGCTGTCCAAAAACCATTTACAGTAAAGCCATCAACTAATTTATTTGCTAAAAGAATAATAATAGCATTAATTACAAAAAGAAACAATCCAAAAGTTACAATAGTTGCTGGTAGTGTAAAAAATATAAGTAAGGGTCTTACAAACATGTTTAATAAAGAAATTACTAACGCTACAATTATAGCAGATAAATAACCGTTTACACTTACCCCAGGTAAAATATTAGCCAAAACAATAACAGCTAAAGCTGTTAATAAAATTTTTAATAGTGTATTCATAATAATTATTTTTTCTGAGCGTCTTCAGCAGCCTTTCTTTCTAATTCTGCTTGAAATTCTTCCATTACAGGTTTTACTGTACTATCAGGAATATCAGCAACTTTTATATACATTAAACCATCTACTGCATTGTTAAATTTAGGGTCTACATTAAAAGCTACTAATCTTGCATTCTGTTTTACATATTTTTTGATAAGTACAGGAATACGTAAGGCACCAGGTTCTATTTCATCTATAACTTTATCAAATTTTTGCATGTCTGCTTTTGTAGAGTCAAAAACAAAATCTTTATCTGCATCTTTTAATTGAACCTTAAATTCTTTTTTGGGTTGTATGTATTGAGCAATGTAAGGATCGTAATAATGAGATTTCATAAACTCAATCATTAACGATTTAGAAAAATCTGAAAATTGATTACTAATAGAAACACCACCCATTAAATATTTATGTTCTGGGTACCTTAAGGTTACATGAACAATACCTTTCCATAACAAGAAAAGAGGCATAGGTTTTTGTTGATATTCACCTATAATAAAAGCACGCCCCATTTCTATAGTGTTTTCCATCATTTGATGAAGCTCTGGTTCTATCCTAAAAAGCGTCTGTACATAAAAACCATTGATACCATATTTTTTAAAGATCTCTTTACCTAATCCCATTCTATAGGCACCTGCTAAGCAGTTAGCATCTCTATCCCACAAAAACATATGATAGTAATATTTATCATATTTATCTAGGTCAATAGATTTGTTTGTACCCTCTCCAACATCTCTAAAGGTTATTTCTCTAAGTCTACCAATTTCATGCAATAAATTAGGAATCTGTTTTGCATTGGCAAAAAACACTTCATAATTTTTACTTTCTAAAAGCCTACCATTATTTTCTCTTAGGGCATCAACTTCTTTTATAAAAGACTCAACATTTCTTTGAGCAGTAATTTTTTTAGCAGGTTTTTTTATTTTTATGTTTTCTGTAGATAGTAGTTTGCTTTTCTTTTCAAAAGGATTAGCTAACATGTAGGTTTTCTTTCTAATAAACTCGTAGAAAGAATTCATGTCTTTATACTCTTGTTGGTCTTTTACATAAATGGGTTTACCAATTCTAACCTTAATAACTTTACCTTCTTGAGAAATTACTTCAGAGGGTAATTTAGCTGTTCTAAGTGTATCACTAATTTTTGATAGAATATAAAATAGTCTACTATTTTTTGCATGAAAGTAAATGGGGATTACTGGTACTTCTGCTTTTTTAATTAATCTTACAGCTCCTTGTTCCCAAGGTTTGTCTACTTTTAATTTACCATCTTTATAAGTAGATACTTCACCTGCAGGAAAAATACCTAATGGCTTACCCTCTTTTAAATGAGATAATGCACTTTTAATACCAGCTACACTAGATTTTGCATCCTTTCTGTTTTCAAAAGGATTTACAGGCATTACATAAGGTTTTAAAGGCTCTATTCTATGTAATAAAAAGTTAGCTATAATTTTGTAATCTGCTCTTTTTTCAAGTAATAATTTTAAGAGTAAAATACCATCTACACCACCCAAAGGATGATTAGAGATAGTAATAAAAGCACCATCTTTTGGTATTCTTTTTAAATCTTCTTCTGGTACTTGAAACTCTATATTACAATCGTCTAAAACACCATTCAAAAAATCTAAATCAGACTTATTTTTATTTCTGTTATAAATTCGATTGAGTGCAGATATACGAAGTACTTTAATAAGTAACCACCCAATGAATGTTCCAATAAAACCGAGTTTCTGTAAACCAAGTACTTTTGAAATCTCTTTTGATGTTACTAATGCCATAAATTATCGTAAGTGATAACTGCAAACTTAGTAAAAAATTTGAAACAAAAATTTAGTTAGTTAGGTTTTACAACAATTTGTGAAGTCTCTTTATTAATCTGAGTCAATAAGGATTCACCTTTTTGTTCAATAACAGAGATTGCATCAGCATTAAAATGACGAACAGTATATAAGTCTACATCTTTTTGAACATCTATTTTAAACTGACTATTTAACTCATTATAAAACTCATCGAACTTGCCAAATTTATTGTCTATACAAACAGAAAAACTAATTGCAGAGTTTTGAATCAAATTAACTTTTAGTTGATAATCATGCAGTTTTTGAAATATAAAACTAATATTATTTTCTACCATAAAAGAGAAATCTAAAGCAGAAATCGATACTAAAATCTGATTTTTCTTAACAATAAAACAAGGTATATAAGGTACTAAAGTAGTACCCTTAGAAACTTTTGTGCCAGCTGCTTTTGGGTTTACAAAAGAACGAACTAGTAAAGGAATTTCTTTTCTTTCTAAAGGTTGTAATGTTTTTGGGTGTATTACAGAAGCTCCATAAAAAGCCATTTCAATTGCTTCTTCATATGATATTTGTTCAAGCAAAGTTGTTTTTTCAAACACTCTTGGATCTGCATTTAAAACACCATCTACATCTTTCCAAATGGTAACACTTGCTGCGTTTAAACAATAGGCAAAAATACCTGCAGTGTAATCTGATCCTTCTCTTCCTAAAGTGGTTGTGTTTTCAGTATCATTGGCAGCAATAAAACCTTGAGTAATATTTATTTTTGTAGCATCTACTTTTTCTGTGATTAGTTCTTGAGTTAACTCCCAATCTACTTTTGCATCTCTGTAATTACTATCTGTTTTTATAAAGTTTCTGGCATCGAACCAAATGTTTTCTGTGCCTATTTTTTCTAAATAAGCACTTACTATTTTTGTAGATAATAATTCTCCAAAGCAAATTATTTGATCGTATACATAATTATATCTCTTAGAAGTATTTCTAGCCAAAAACCAACCTAATTCACCAAATAAAACATCTACTTTTTCATAAATAGCATCAGTTTTATCAAATAAAGAGCTCATTATTTTTTTGTGGTAATCTTCTATATAATTTAGTTTTTCTGGTAAATTATCTTTTTTGTTATAGTACGCATCTACAACTTCTTCAAAAGCATTAGTCATTTTACCCATTGCAGAAACTACAACAAGAGTATCTTTAGCCCCTTCATTTTTAATAATAGAAGCTACATTTTTTACACTATCTGCATCTTTTACAGAGGCTCCTCCAAATTTAAAAATCTTCATTTCTAATTGTTTTCTATAAATTTTGCTAAATTTTCTTTATTCATTTGTACAACAGACCAGTCATTTAAATAAGTGGCTCCTGTACTTTTATAAAAGTTAATTGCATTTGTATTCCAATCGATTACCTCCCAAGCAACTCTATTAAAATTATGGTCATAAGCATATTTTAATACAGCTGTGTACAAAGCTTTACCTGCTCCAATTTTTTGTCTGCTTTGGGTTACAATTAAATCTTCTAAATGAATGGTTTTACCTTTCCAAGTAGAATATCTTTCATAAAATAAAGCAATCCCAATTATTGTATTATTTTCTTCAGCAACAAATAATTTAAATTTTGGATTTTCACAAAAACCATCATTTAATAAATCTTCTACAGTAATTTCTACAGCTTCTGGTTCTTTCTCAAAAACAGCTAGTTCTGTAATTAGATTTAATACAGATTGCACATCTTCTTTTTTAGCTTCTCTTATTATAAAACTCATAATTAGGTATTTCTTTGGCAAAGATATGTGATTAGATTTTGCTTGAAAAAAAATGAATTTTTTGAACATTTATTTTTGATTTGTTAAAAATATGCATCAAAAATTGAAGAATCATTTTAACGAAAACGTTGTCGTAAACTATAAAAATTTGCATCTTTGTGAATATCTACTATTTCAAAGAAAATGACTTTCAAAAAACAAACCTTAGGAGAATTTATTATTGAAAACCAATCTTCATTTAAATATTCTTCAGGAGAACTTTCACGATTAATTAATTCGATAAGATTAGCAGCTAAAGTAGTTAACCATGAGGTAAATAAAGCTGGTTTAGTCGATATTATTGGTGCTGCTGGAGATACAAATGTTCAAGGCGAAGATCAACAAAAATTAGATGTTTATGCCAATGAAAAATTTATACAAACACTTACAAAAAGAAATATTGTTTGTGGTATTGCTAGTGAAGAAGAAGATAGTTTTATCTCTATAAACAGTCAAGACGAAAATCATCAAAATAAATATGTAGTTTTAATAGATCCATTAGATGGTTCTTCTAATATAGATGTTAATGTTTCTGTTGGTACTATTTTTTCTATTTACAGAAGAGTAACTCCTGTTGGTACACCTGTTCAATTAAAAGATTTTTTACAAAAAGGAAGAGAACAAGTTGCTGCTGGTTATGTAGTTTATGGTACTTCTACAATGTTAGTTTATACTACAGGACATGGAGTTAATGGTTTTACATTAAATCCTGCAATTGGTTCTTTTTATTTATCACATCCAAATATGACTTTTCCAGAAGATGGAGGAATTTATTCTGTAAATGAGGGTAATTATCAAGACTTTCCACTAGGGGTTAAAAAGTATATCAAATATTGCCAAGAAGAAGAAGGTGATAGACCTTATACTAGTAGATATATTGGTTCTTTAGTTTCAGATTTTCATAGAAATATGATTAAAGGAGGTATATATATGTACCCAAAAGGATCTAGAAATCCTAATGGAAAATTAAGACTTTTATACGAATGTAATCCTATGGCTTTTTTAGCAGAACAAGCAAATGGTAAATCTTCTGATGGTTATACAAGAACTTTAGATGTAGTGCCTACTGAACTTCATCAAAGAGTACCTTTTATTTGTGGAAGTAAAAACATGGTCGAAAAACTAGAAGAATTTATGCAAGAATTTGGTGAATAAATCATTTCTATGCAGCTATAAGTTAACAAAACGCTAATATCTTGTTATCTGATTAATTAATGTTTAAATTTGTTGAACAGAAATTAATATAAACTTTTTTAAAAATAAAATTATGGCTTTTGAATTACCAGAATTAGGATATGCACATGATGCACTAGAACCACATATTGATGCAAGAACAATGGAGATACACCATGGAAAACATCATAATGGATATACTACAAAATTAAACGCTGCAATTGAAGGCACAGATTTAGAAGGTAAATCTATAGAAGATATTTTAACAAATTTAGATATGAGTAATGGAGCTGTTAGAAATAATGGTGGAGGTTTTTACAATCACTCATTATTCTGGACAGTAATGAATCCAAATGATAGAGGATATTTATCTGGAGAATTAAAAGATGCTATTGAAGCAGAATTTGGTTCTAAAGAAGCCTTTATAGATGCTTTTTCTAAAGCAGCAGCAACTCAATTTGGTTCTGGATGGGCATGGTTATGTGTTCATAAAGGAGGTAAAGTAGAGGTTTGTTCTACACCAAATCAAGACAATCCATTAATGCCAGGTGTTTCTTGTGGAGGAACTCCTATTTTAGGATTAGATGTTTGGGAACATGCTTACTATTTAAACTACCAAAACAGAAGACCAGATTATATAGATGCTTTCTTTAAAGTAATTAACTGGAACGAAGTAGAACGCAGATATGCTGAAGCTAAGTAATCAGATACAATACATTACAAAAAGCGATAGAGTTTATTTTCTATCGCTTTTTTTATGTCCTTATCTTAAAAAACATGTTTTCATATTATTCCCTACATTTGTTTAAAATCAATAGGTATTATGGATTATTTTGCACATGAAACTGCTGTAATAGATGATAATTGTCAAATTGAAAAAGGCACAAAAATTTGGCATTTTAGTCATATTATGTCTAATTGTAAAATTGGTGAGAATTGTAATCTGGGTCAAAATGTAGTGGTTTCTCCTGATGTTATTTTAGGCAATAATGTTAAAGTACAGAACAATGTGTCTATTTATACAGGTGTAATTTGTGAAGATGATGTTTTTTTGGGTCCTTCAATGGTATTTACTAATGTGATAAACCCAAGAAGTGCAGTAAATAGAAGAGGACAATACCAAAAAACCTTAGTTAAAAAAGGAGCTAGTATTGGCGCAAATGCCACTATTGTTTGTGGTAATGATATAGGTGAATATGCTTTTATTGGAGCAGGAGCAGTAGTCACTAAAGAAATACCTGCATATGCTTTGGTAGTGGGTAATCCTTCTAAACAAATTGGTTGGGTTTCAGAATATGGGCATAGATTAGTATTTGATGAACAAGGATTTGCAATTTGTAAGGAAAGTGGAGAAAAATATCAATTGAAAAACAATCAAGTAGAAAAAATATAAACTAAAAAAAATCCAAAGAATATTCTTTGGATTTTTTTAATTAATTCTAGCTGTAAAATAATAGAATTATGGTGCAGGGTTAGGAATTTCTGCATGTACAGCGTTAATTTCTTTTATAATTTCATCAGATAAATCCACATGTATAGAATTGATATTTTCTTTTAACTGATCCATTCTTGTAGCTCCAATAATATTACTTGTTACAAAAGGTAATTGATTAACAAATGCTAAAGACAATTCAGATAATGTTAAATCATGCTTTTTTGCAATTTCTAAATATTTTCTAACTGCATTCTCAGAATTTTCGTTTTTGTAACGAGCAATAAATCTAGGAAATAACGTTCCTCTAGCACCATCAGGTAAGTTACCATCTAAATATTTACCAGATAAAACACCTTGTGCTAATGGAGAATAAGCTAATAAGCCAATATTTTCACGCATCGAAACTTCGCTCATACCTACTTCATATCCTCTATGAATTAAAGAATATGAATTTTGTACAGTTACTGGTCTTGGTAAATTATATTCGTTTGAGGCTTGTAGATATTTCATAGTACCCCAAGGAGTTTCGTTAGACAAACCAACTTGTCTAATTTTTCCTGCTTTTATAAGTTCTTGTAATCCTTCTAAGATTCCTAAATAATCTTCTGCTTCTTGTTCTGCAGTTTTATACGGATAATCTCTTACTCCAAATACATTAACACCTCTATTTGGCCAATGCAATTGGTATAAATCTATATAATCTGTTTGTAATCTTTGTAGACTTTTATCAATGGCATCAAAAATATTTTCTTTATTGATTCCACCATTTCTAATATGGGCAGTATAATCTCCACCACCTGCTATTTTAGAGGCTAAAACAACCTTATCTCTATTGCCAGTTTTTTTAAACCAAGTACCAATAATACGTTCTGTATCTCCATAAGTTTCTGCATTTGCAGGCACAGGATATAACTCTGCTACATCAAAAAAGTTTACACCTTGCTCTAAAGCAAAATCCATTTGTTCATGACCTTCTGCTTCTGTGTTTTGGTTTCCCCAAGTCATAGTTCCTAAACAAATTTTAGAAACTTTAATATCTGTATTTGGTAGTGTTGTGTATTTCATTAAATCTTGTAATTTTAATAGTTTTACAAAAATAAGGCTTATTTAGCAGGATATTAAATCAACAAAAAAAGTTCTCAAATTTTGAGAACTTTTTTAACATATTTTTTAAGAAATCTTACTTTAAAATGGCTTCAATACCAGGTAAAGATTTTCCTTCTAACATTTCTAGCATGGCTCCACCTCCTGTAGACACATAGCTAACTTTATCTGCAAAACCAAACTGTTTTACTGCAGCAACTGAATCACCACCACCAACTAAAGAAAATGCACCATTTTTAGTGGCTTTATCAATTGAATGCCCTAAAGCAATTGTACCTCCAGCAAAAGATTCCATTTCAAAAACCCCTAAAGGACCATTCCATAAAATAGTTTTAGATTGATTAACAATACCATCAAAAATTTCTTGTGATTTTGGTCCAGCATCAACACCTTCCCAACCATCAGGTATTGCATTAATGTCACAAATTTGAGTATTGGCATCATTGCTAAAATTATCTGCAGCAATAACATCAACAGGTATGTGAACTTGCACACCTTTAGCTTCTGCTTGTTTTAAAATTTCTAAAGCCAACTCTTGTTTGTCGTCTTCACAAATAGAGTTTCCAATTTTACCTCCTTGTGCTTTTATAAAGGTAAAACTCATTCCTCCACCAATAATTAAATGATCTACTTTATCTAAAATATTTTCAATTACCGTAATTTTTGAAGATACTTTTGCACCTCCTAAAATTGCTAATACTGGTTTTTCAGAGTTGTTTAATACCTTATCTATACTTTCAATTTCTCTAGCCAATAGACTACCAAAACATTTATTTTCTTCGAAAAATTGAGCAATAATTGTAGTTGATGCGTGTGCTCTGTGTGCAGTACCAAAAGCATCATTTACATAAATATCACCTAATTTAGAAAGTTGTTCTGCAAAAGTTACGTCACCTTTAGTTTCTTCTTCATAAAAACGAAGATTTTCTAAAAGTAAAATTTCACCAGACTCTAAATTAGCAGCAGCTTGTTCTACTTTTTCACCTACGCAATCATCAACAAATTTTACGTTACAACCAATAATTTCAGTAACTTCATCTACAATATGGCCTAAAGAAAACTCATCTTGTTTCCCTTTTGGACGACCTAAATGAGACATTAAAATACAACTACCCCCATCTTCTAAAATCTTAATAATTGTTGGTTTTGCAGCTTGAATTCTAGTAGCATCTGTTACTTCAAATTTGTCATTTAAAGGCACATTAAAATCTACTCTTATAATTGCTTTTTTGTCTTTAAAGTTAAAATCGTTTAAGGTTTTCATTGTTGAATCATTTTTAACAAAAATACTTTTTTATTTATGGTTGATAAAATGCAAACTATAAAAGTTAAGTTAACGTTTTCGCTTATTAATTAGTTCAAGTTAGTCTGTCTATTTTTTAATAATTTAATAGCGACTAAAATCAGTAAAAACCCAGCAGCTATAAATGCTGTAAAACCAACTGTATTTTGCTTTGTTTGGTTAGCAATACCTATTGCAATTAAAGCCCAAGAACCAACTAAAGCAAAACCATTCATATTTCTTTTAAAAATGATTATTGCATTTATAATTACAGCAATAAGTATCATAATAATTGTCCAGATTTCATCAGAAATTCCAAAACCATTCCAATTTATTTTTACTAAGTAAGAAGATACATTTGCCACACTTGCTACAGTTACCCAACCACTATATATGGTAAAAGGTAAATACAAAAATAGTTGTTTAGAGCTGCTAACTTTATCTATGTTAATACCTAAGTTTAAGACTATTTTAAGTAGAGAAATTAATAAAAGAAAAATAAAAAAACAAGATAAACCTGTGTAACCATAAATCCAACTAAAAACCCAGCTACAATTTGCAATACAAGAAATTATAAACCAAAATCCAATTTTTTCTATAAAGCTATCATCAGCATCTTTTTTAAATAAACTTCTTCCTTGATAAACAGCAAAACCCAACAAAAATAAATAGATAAGCCCCCATATAGAAAATGCATAACCAGCAGGAGTAAATAAAGATTTTATGTTATCTGAAATACCACCAATAGTTTTACCATCCATAATGCCAGTATTTGATAAATAGTTTATAAAAACAGTAGAGCCAAATGCAAGACCGTTTAAAATTTGTAGTGTTTTTTTCATTTTTTCTGACTTTTTTAATTGCATTAAATTTACGAATATTAAACTTAAATTTTAGGAAAGCTCTATATTTGCTTTATGCTTTTTAATCAAATTATAGGTCAAGATCATATAAAAAAACACCTTATAAAGTCAGCAGAAAATGGCAGAATACCTCATGCTCAATTATTCGTTGGTAAAGAAGGTTGTGGCACTTTACCAATGGCAATTGCTTATGCTCAATTTTTATTGTGTAATTTTTCTAATGATGTAGATGCTTGTCAAATAAAATGCAATAAGCTTCAGCATCCAGATTTACATTTTGCTTTTCCTGTAACTACAAACGATTCTGTTAAAAAACATCCTGTTAGTAATTTGTTTTTAGAAGATTGGAGGTCATTTGTGGCAAACCAACCTTATGGAAGTTTATTTAATTGGTTACATCATATAGGTGTAGAAAATAAACAGGGTTTAATTGGTGTAGATGAAGCTGAAGATGTTGTAAAAAAACTAAAATTAAAAAGTTACGAAGGTGGTTTTAAAGTGATGATTATTTGGATGGCAGAAAAAATGAATATTGCTGCTGCAAATAAATTATTAAAACTAATAGAAGAACCACCAGAAAAAACTGTTTTTATACTGATCACAGAAAACGAAGAGCAGATTATAAACACCATTAAATCAAGATGCCAAGCTTTACATTTCCCTGCTTTATCAGAACAAGATATTGCAAATGCTTTGGTCGTAAACCATCAAGTAGATGATAAAAAAGCTGCGCATATTGCTCATCAGTGTGAAGGTAATTTAAATAAAGCATTACATTTATTACATGAAGATTCTTCTGATTTGGTTTTCGAGGAATGGTTTGTAACTTGGATTAGAACTGCATTTAAAGCTAAAGGAAATGCTACTGTTGTAAAGCAATTAATTGCTTGGTCTGAGACTATTGCAAAGTCTGGCAGAGAAACACAAAAACGATTCTTAGAGTACTGTTTGCAATTTTTTAGACAAGCATTATTGTTGAACTATAAGTCTGATCAGCTGGTTTTTATGGAGACAAAAACAGGCTTTAATCTAACTAAATTTGCACCTTTTGTGCATTCAGGAAACATCCTAGAAATTGAAAAAGAACTAAATGACGCTATGTATCATATAGAAAGAAATGGTAATGCAAAAATTATTTTGTTAGATCTTTCTATGAAATTAACTCGTTTTCTACATAAAAAAGAAGAAAAGGTTTAAAATAGATTTACCTTTTCCAAGTTCCTCCATATACATAATTTGGATTTCCTTCTTTTACTTTTAAAAGGCACTCTTTACATGTAAAAACCCAAGCTTTTGGCAATTTATATTGAATTCTATACATTGTAGAGAACTCTTTTTCACAAACAGCACAGTATTTTACTCTGGATTTTGTGGCCATTAACTAAATTTTACAAATTCGTTAAACGTGCAACATATTTGCCAATCACATCAAATTCTAAATTTACAGTATCTCCAATTTGTAATGTTTTAAAAGTGGTATTTTCCCAAGTGTAAGGAATTATGGCTACAGAAAAACCGTTTTTAGTAGAGTTTACAACAGTCAAGCTTACTCCATTAATAGTAATAGATCCTTTTTCTATAGTAACATTATTCTTATCAGAATTATATTCAAAAGTATAAACAGTACTTCCGTTTTCATCTTTAATGTTTGTGCATACTCCTGTTTCATCTACATGACCCTGTACAATATGTCCATCTAACCTATCACCTAATTTCATTGCACGTTCTAGATTAACAATATCATTAGTTTTTAAAAACCCAATATTGGTTTTATCTAAAGTTTCTTTAATGGCGGTTACAGTGTATTCATCATTATTAATAGCCACAATAGTTAAGCAAACTCCATTATGAGCTACACTTTGGTCTATTTTTAATTCGTGAGTAATTGTACTCTTAATAGTTAAATGAAGATTTTCTTGCTCTTTTTCAACATTTGTAATAGAGCCAAGTGTTTCTATAATTCCTGTAAACATATCATTAAAAATTAGTTACTTTTGTAAGTACAAAAATACGCATATTACAAGAGTTACTATGGATAAAACTGATAAAATAGTTGTAGGGATTTCAATTGGAGATTTAAATGGTATTGGTATTGAAGTTATTTTAAAAGCCTTTCAAGATAAAAGGATGTTAGAATTCTGCACACCTGTTTTATTTGGGGCAACAAAAGTAGTTTCATATCATAAAAAAGCTTTAAATCTAGAAGTTCCTGTTCATGGAATTACGAATATCGATCAGATTAATCCAAATAAAATTAATGTTTTAAATATTTGGAAAGAAGAAGTAAAAATTGATTTAGGCAAAGCCACAAAAGAGTCTGGTACATATGCAGCAAAATCTTTAGAAGCAGCAACAAATCATTTAAAAGAAAACAAGGTTGATGTTTTAATTACTGCACCAATTAATAAAGAAAACATACAGTCTGAAAGTTTTAATTATCCTGGTCACACAGAATATTTAGAAGCAAATTTAGAAGGTAAAAGTTTAATGATTTTGCTTACTGATGAGTTAAGAATAGGATTAATCACTGGTCATATTCCTATAGCAAAAGTAGCAGAAACCATTACATCAGAGTTGATAAAAGACAAGGTTGATACGATGCATGAATCTTTGAAAAGAGATTTTGGTATTGTAAAACCAAAAATCGCAGTTTTATCTTTAAATCCACATTGTGGAGATAATGGAGTTATAGGCAAAGAAGATGATGAAATTATTAAACCAACTGTTCAAGAAATTGCAGCATCAGGTAAAATGGTTTTTGGTCCTTATGCAGCAGATGGTTTTTTTGGTTCTAAAACCTACAAACAATTTGATGGAGTTTTAGCCACTTATCATGATCAAGGATTAGCACCTTTTAAAGCGTTGTCTTTTGGTAAAGGAGTTAATTTTACAGCAGGGTTAAATCATGTTAGAACCTCTCCAGATCATGGAACAGGGTACGATATTGCAGGAAAAAATTTAGCAAATTCATCATCATTTACAGAGGCTTTATTTACTGCTTTGCAAGTTTTTAATTGTAGAAACGAGTATAAAGAAATCACTAAAAACCCTCTGCCAATTTCTTAAAAAAGAAAGATTTCTATTTTTTAAAAGAAAATATTGTAGAAAAACATTTTTTTGTATCTTTGCACGCTCAATTGATGATTGATAATGAAAGACTTGAAACAATACAACATACAGTTTGTAGGATTAAAAGAAGGTATTCATTTATTTAATTACAAAATTGAGAACAAGTTCTTTGACGCATTTAATTATAATGAGTTTGTATCATCAGATGTAAATATAGATTTACATTTTACAAAAAAAAGCACTTTAATAGAGCTAGTTTTTGAAGCTAATGGTACAGTAGAAGTGCCTTGTGATATTACAAACGAGTTATACCATCAAAAAATTGAAGCAACCTTACCTATTGTGGTTAAGTTTGGTCCAGAATATAATGATGACAATGAAGAAATTTTAATTCTGCCTCATGAAGCGTATGAATTAAATGTTGCTCAATTTATTTATGAAATGATTGTTTTGGCAATTCCAACAAAAAGAATTCATCCAGATGTAGAAAATGGAACAATGCAATCAGAAATTCTAAATAAATTAGAAGAATTAGAAGTTAAAAAGACAAAAGAAGTAGAAAATATAGACCCTAGATGGGATAAATTAAAGAATTTAATAACAGAAAAAAAGACATAAAATGGCACATCCTAAAAGAAAAATATCTAAAACAAGAAGAGATAAAAGGAGAACTCATTATAAAGCATCAGCTCAGCAAATTGCTACAGATCCAACAACTGGAGAAGCTCATTTATATCATAGAGCTCACTGGCACGAAGGTAAATTATATTACAGAGGTCAAGTTGTTTTAGAATCTGCAGCTGCAGAAGCTTAAAAAATACTAAATTTAGATTTTTGAAAAACCCTCAATTTTGAGGGTTTTTTTACGTTTTATGATAAAATTTGACCGTTTATAGTTACATTTCATCAAAAATGTAAAATATTTCCATTATTTTTGACCGTTCTAAACTTTAGAAATTAAACCATTATTATGACAAAAATCACTGCAGCAATCACAGCAGTTGGCAAATATGTTCCAGAATATGTTCTAACAAATAAAGAGTTAGAAACCTTTGTAGACACCAATGATGAGTGGATAACCACAAGAACAGGTATAAAGGAAAGAAGAATATTAAAAGGCGAAGGTTTAGGTACTTCTTATATGGCCATAAAAGCCGCAGAAGATTTATTAAAAAAGTCAAATACTAATCCAGAAGAAATAGATATGGTAATTGTTGCAACTGCAACACCAGATTTACCAGTAGCTGCAACAGCAGCTTATACAGCTTCTAAAATAGGAGCTATAAATGCTTTTTCTTATGATTTACAAGCAGCTTGTTCTAGTTTTTTATATGGTATGTCTACAGCTTCTAGTTATATAGAATCTGGTAGATATAAAAAAGTGTTACTCATAGGAGCAGATAAGATGTCTTCAATAATTGATTATAAAGACAGAGCAACTTGTATTATTTTTGGAGATGGAGCTGGAGCTGCTTTATTTGAACCAAATAATGAAGGTTTAGGTTTACAAGATGAGTTTTTAAGAAGTGATGGGATAGGAAGAGACTTCTTAAGAATAGAAGCTGGTGGTTCTATTTTGCCTCCAACTTTAGATACAGTTAAAGAGGGTAAACATTTTGTTCATCAAGAAGGTAAAACAGTATTTAAGTATGCTGTTTCTAATATGTCAGATGTATCTGAAAAAATGTTAATAAGAAATAACTTAACAGAAGAAGATATTCAATGGTTAGTGCCACACCAAGCAAATAAAAGAATTATAGAAGCAACAGCGAAAAGAGTAGGTGTTGGGCCAAATAAAGTAATGATGAATATCCATAAATATGGTAATACAACATCAGCAACTTTACCTCTTTTATTAGCAGACTATGAAAAAGAATTGAAAAAAGGAGATAATTTAATTTTTGCCGCTTTTGGAGGTGGTTTCACTTGGGGAGCTATCTATTTAAAATGGGCATACAATTCATAAATAAACAACTAAACAATAAGAAAAATGGATATTAAAGAAATTCAAAATCTTATAAAATTTGTAGCAAAATCTGGCGCAAGCGAGGTAAAGTTAGAAATGGAAGATGTGAAATTAACAATTAGAACAGGTTCAGGTAAAACAGAAACAACTATTCTACAGGCTTCTCCTGTAGCAAGTATGCCTCAAGTACAGGCAGCACCAGCTCCAGTTGCTCAACAACCAGTAGCTGAGCCAGCAGCTCCTGCAAAAAATGATGCTAATGACGATGCTAATTACGTTACTGTAAAATCGCCAATTATTGGAACATTTTATAGAAAACCTGCTCCAGATAAACCAAATTTTGTTGAAGTTGGTTCTGATATTTCTGCTGGAGATACGGTTTGTGTTATTGAAGCTATGAAATTATTTAATGAGATAGAATCTGAAGTTTCTGGTAAAATTGTAAAAGTTTTAGTTGATGATTCTTCACCAGTTGAGTTTGATCAACCTCTATTTTTAGTAGATCCATCTTAATTTTAGATTATTAGATTTTTAGTAATAAAATATCTAGCAATTAAGTAATTAAAATAATCAAAATTCTAAAAGATGTTTAAAAAAATATTAATTGCCAACAGAGGAGAAATAGCTCTACGTGTTATTAGAACCTGTAAAGAAATGGGTATAAAAACTGTTGCTGTTTACTCTAAGGCAGATGCTGAAAGTTTGCATGTTAGGTTTGCTGATGAAGCAGTTTGTATTGGACCTGCACCAAGTAGCGAATCTTACTTAAAAATGGCAAATATTATTGCAGCAGCAGAAATTACAAATGCAGATGCAATTCATCCTGGATATGGTTTTTTATCTGAAAATGCTAAATTTTCTACTCTGTGTGAAGAACACGATATTAAATTCATAGGTGCTACAGGTAAAATGATAGATCAGATGGGAGATAAGGCTAATGCTAAAGCTACAATGAAAGCTGCAGGTGTGCCATGTGTTCCTGGGTCAGATGGTGTAATCACTGACTTTGAAGAATGTAAAAAAGTTGCATTAGAGACTGGTTATCCAGTAATGTTAAAAGCTTCTGCAGGTGGTGGAGGTAAAGGAATGCGTGCTGTTTGGAAAGAAGAAGATTTAAAAGATGCATGGGATTCTGCAAGACAAGAAAGTAAAGCTGCTTTTGGAAATAACGATATGTATATGGAAAAGCTTATTGAAGAGCCAAGACATATAGAAATACAAATCGTTGGAGATGCTTATGGTAAAGCATGTCATTTGTCTGAAAGAGATTGTTCTGTACAAAGACGTCATCAAAAACTAACAGAAGAAACTCCATCTCCATTTATGACAGATGAGTTAAGAGAAGCTATGGGTAATGCAGCTGTTAAAGCAGCAGAATTCATAAAATATGAAGGAGCAGGGACTGTTGAGTTTTTAGTAGATAAGCATAGAAATTTCTACTTTATGGAGATGAATACTCGTATTCAAGTAGAGCATCCAATAACAGAAGAAGTTGTAAACTACGACTTAATTCGTGAACAAATATTAGTTGCTGCTGGAGTGCCAATTTCAGGTAAAAACTATTATCCACAATTACATTCAATTGAGTGTAGAATAAATGCAGAAGATCCTCATAATAACTTTAGACCTGCACCAGGTAAAGTAACATCATTTCATGCACCTGGAGGTCATGGAGTAAGAATGGATACTCATGTGTATGCAGGTTATATGATTCCACCAAATTACGATTCTATGATCGCTAAATTAATTGTAACAGCTCAAACTAGAGAAGAAGCAATTAATAAAATGAAGAGAGCATTAGATGAGTTTATTATTGAAGGAATTAAGACAACAATACCATTTCATAGACAATTAATGGATCATCCAGATTATGTTTCTGGTAATTATACCACAAAATTTATGGAAGATTTTAAAATGGAGTCTTAAAGAGATATCACATATAATTATATTAAAAAATAGAGAATACATGTATTATTCTCTATTTTTTTTATATTTATAATTAAATTATCATTTAATGAAAATTGATGGAATAGATAAAATAATCATAAGAAGATTAGTTAAAGATGCCAGAACTCCTGTTTTAAGTATTGCTAGAGAAGTAGGTATATCTGGTGCAGCTATTCATCAAAGATTAAGAAAATTAGAAAAATCAAAACTAATAGATGGCTATAAAATGGTGATTAATCCTAAGGCTTTAGGATATACAACTGCAGCTTTTATTGGTATTTTTTTAGATTCTTCAAGTTTGTATTCTTCAGCTATAAAAAGATTAAAAGAAATTCCTGAAGTTGTAGAAAGTTATTATACAACAGGTAATTATGCAATTTTTATAAAAATTCTATGTAAAAATAACGAAGATTTAATGCATCTTTTAAATAGAGATATACAAGGTATTAAGGGTGTTTCTAGAACAGAAACATTTATATCTTTAGATCAGCAAATTGATAGACAAATTAGCATATAGTTAATTATCTATTAATTTAAACGATTTAAGGCTCTAAAGTTACCGTTTAACAAATAAAAATTAGATTTTTAATTTAAAATTCTCATATTTGAAGTTAAATTTCCCCAACATAAAAATGAAAGCACTTTCAATTCTTTTAGTTGAAGACGATGAAATAATAAGATTAAAGTTTAAAAAGGTTTGTAAAAACCTTAAAGCTAATCATAGTGTTGTTGAAGCAGAAAATGGAGAAAAAGGTTTAGCTGTTTTGGCAAATCATCATTTTGATTTAATTATTTCTGATTTAAAAATGCCTGTCATGAATGGTATTACATTTATTAAAAATGTAAAAAAAGATGACAGGTTTAAAAAAATCCCTTTGGTAGTAATGACAACTTCTGAAGAAGAAGAAGATATGCAACAGTGTAATAATTTATGTGTTGATGGGTATTTTCTAAAATCTTTAAACTTTAAAAAATACGAACAAGAGGTCATTTCTATTTTAGACTATTGGAGCACGAAAGAAAAAGTAATTTCTTAAATTTATTTTTTTATGGAGAAACCTAATATGCAAGTTATTGAGGAGATTTCTGGTAATGATGAAGATTTTAAAAAAAACTTATTAGAAATAATTAAAAAAGAATTTTCTAAAGAGTTTGAAAACTATAATCATAGCTATCTTAAGAAAGATTTTGAAGAAGCGTCTGAGTGTGTGCACAAGTTAAAACATAAAATTTCTCTTTTAGGTTTTAAAGAAGAATTACAAAAAGCAGCTTTATTTGAGAAAGAAGTAAAAAAAGGTAATTTAGAATTACATGAAAATTTTATTGATACTTTAAACAAAATTAATGTATATTTATACGATTAGTAACCTAAAGAGTATATTTAAGTAATGAAATGTATTATTGTAGATGATGATGAAACTGCAAGACTAATTCTAAAACAACACTGTTTAAACACCTCTAACTTACAGGTTTTATCAGAATTCAGCTCAGCAATTGATGCCATAAAATACTTGAATTCTAATGATGTGGATTTAATCTTTTTAGATATTCACATGCCTTCATTTTCTGGTTTCGATTTTATAAAAACACTTAGTAAATCACCAAAAATAGTATTAACTACTTCAGATAAAAACTTAGCTCTTGAAGCTTTTGAGTTTAAAAACGTAATAGATTACTTAGTTAAACCAATAACAAAAGAAAGATTTGAAAAATCTTTTGAAAAAGTAGTTTCTTTATCAAAAACAGAAGATTCAACAAATACAAAAGAGAATTTAAATAAAAAATCTGATTATTTATATGTAAGTGTAGATAGAAGATTAGTTAATGTACATATTCCTAGTATATATTTAATAGAAGCAAAAGGAGATTATATAAATATTAAAACTGATGGAAAAAACTACATAGTTCATTCAACTTTAAAAAAGATTGAAGATAAATTACCTGAAGAGTTATTTTTTAAAGTTCACAGGTCTTTTATTATCAATACTTCTGAAATTGTAGACATAGAAGATAATAGTGTAGTTGTAAGAAAAGAAGTAGTGCCAGTTAGTAGGTCTAATAAAGGAATTTTAATGGATAAGTTAAACTTATTGTAATAATCAAAATCGTAAGTTATTTTGTTTTAATCTACACTTTAGTGTCATTCGTCGACAGTTAGTTGAATAGTTTAATAAAAAGTTGTTTCTTTATAGCATATTAAAACAATTATAAATTGGGGGATTTATAAATTGATAATAGGAATAGGATTGAGAAATCAATCCTATTTTTTTGTGATCTACACAAATACATACTGGTAGGTACTAGTAGGTTATATTCTTTTTCTATATATTTGTAAAATGAATATAGTTTCTTTTAAAGAAAAATCTGGGCAACCTAAATACAAACAGATTGTTAACTCCATAGAAAAGGCAATAGCAAATAATGTTCTAAAAAAAGGAGATAAATTACCGTCTTTAAATATTATTAGAGACACCCATAAGGTTTCTAGAGATACTGTCTTGAATGCTTTTAATGAATTAAAAAATAGAGGTATAATTCATTCAATTGTAGGCAAAGGATATTATGTGTTAAATGAAAATGTAGAGGTTTCAAAAAAAATATTTTTACTTTTTGATGAATTAAATTCATTTAAAGAAGACTTATATGCAGCTTTCTTAGAAAACTTAACTAAAGAAGTTGAAGTAGACATTTATTTTCATCATTTTAATTCTTCAATATTTAATAAACTTATTAATGATAATTTAGGCAAATACACACATTATATTATTATGCCTGCTAACATTAATAATGCCTCTTTTAGTATTAATAAGTTACCAGAAGAAAAACTGTTTATTTTAGATCAAACTAGTAACGAATTAAAAAAATACGCTTCCATTTATCAAAACTTTGAAAACGATATTCATAAAGGTTTATTTACAGCACTGCATAAAATTAGAAAGTATCATAAATTGATACTGGTGTTTTCTAGTATTAAACAACCATTAGGAATTAAACAAGGATTTATAAATTTCTGTTCACAATATAATATTGAATCAGAAATATTAAATTCTTTAAAAGATAATACTCCTGAAAAAGGGGATGTATATATTACTTTAGAAGACAAAGATTTAATAAAAGTAATTAAACAAATAAAAGAGAATAAACTCATTATTTCTAAAGATGTAGGCATTATATCCTATAATGATACCTTGTTAAAAGAGGTTGTAGAAAACGGAATTACAACAATTTCAACAGATTTTAATTATATGGGCAAACGTTTAGCTCAAATGATTTTAGATGATGAAAGAATAGTAATTGAAAACCCTAGTAAACTCATTTTTAGAAAATCTATTTAATATGTTTAAAATCTATCAACATACAGAAAACAATAAAGAATACATAGTTTTAGAAAGTAAGAATAAACAAGCTTATGCTTCAATTTGTTTAGATGAAGGAGCAAGAGTTAAAGATTTAGTACTTAATGGAAAATCAATTATAAAAGAACAATCTAATTTTGATTATGAAGACTCTTATGCTTCATCTATACTTTTTCCTTTTGTAAGTAGATTAAAAGAAGGAAGCTATTCTTTTAATTATGATTCATATGAATTACATAAAAACGATAAAGGAATTAATGCACTTCATGGATTAGTTTATAATAAAAAGTTTGAGTTATTTGAACCAGAAGAGTATCAACACAAATGCTCTGCAACATTTAATTATTACGAACAAAAACCTCCTAAAGGTTATCCATTTAAATATTTTTTATCTATAACCTACACACTTTTTAAAGATGATTTTCAAATAGCTATTACTGTAAAAAATATTGATTCAAAATCTTTTCCATTTACTTTAGGTTGGCATCCATATTTTAATTGTAATGATTTCTCTAAAGCCTATTTACATTTTAAGAGTAGCAAAAAGATAGTTTTTGACAATAATTTAATTACAGAAGCAATTGAAGATTTTATTATAGACAAAAAATTTTCTTTAGAAAGTAAGCAACTAGACGATTGTTTTATTTTAAATGAACAAGGAGTAGATTTTATAACCTCTGAATATCATTTAAAATTAACTTCAGATGCTTTAGAAAACTATTTACAGTTATATACACCAAAGAACAAACCCATAATTGCTATAGAACCTATGACTGGAATTTCTGATAGCTTTAACAATAAAATTGGATTACAGGTTTTAGAACCAAATAAAACCTATGCTGTTAATTTTAGAATAGAAATGATACAATAACTTAACATGAAAAACGAATTAATAAAAGAAGTAAAATCTAAATTTATAAAGATTTTTAAAAATAATCCCTTATTGATATTTTCTCCAGGTAGAATTAACATTATTGGAGAGCATACAGATTATAATGGAGGATATGTTTTTCCAGCTGCAGTAGATAAGGGTATAGCTGCAGCTATTCAAAAAAGCGATACAGGTAAAAGTACTGCAGTTGCATTAGATTTAAATAGCAAAGTAGAATTTGATTTAAATAATTTAAAACCATCTAAACAAGGTAGTTGGGAGAATTATGTTTTTGGTGTAGTTGCAGAAATTCAAAATAGAAATAAAGTTGTTGGCGATTTCAATATCGTTTTTAAAGGAAATATACCTGGTGGTGCAGGTATGTCATCATCTGCTGCATTAGAAAACAGTGTTGTATTTGGTTTAAATAAATTGTTCGATTTAGGATTGACTAAAACCGAAATGATTTTAATTTCACAACAAGCAGAACATAATTATGTTGGTGTTAAATGTGGAATTATGGATCAATATGCCAGTATGTTTGGTATCAAAGATCACGCAATATTGTTAGATTGTAGAAGATTAAAATCAAAGCCATATAAAATTGATTTTAAAAATCATCAATTCATACTTATCAATACAAATGTTAAACATAGCTTATCTGATAGTGCATATAATGATAGAAGATCTGCCTGTGAGAATATTGCTAAACTATTAGAGGTAGAAACATTAAGAGATGCAACTGAAGAAGATTTAGAGAAAATAATAAATAAAGTTACTCCAGAAAATTATCAAAAAGCATTGTATGTAATTCAAGAAATTATAAGGACAAAGAAAGCAGCGAAAGCTATAGAAAATAACGATTTAGAAAAATTAGGTGCTTTAATTTATGCATCTCATAATGGATTACAACACCAATATAAAGTAAGCTGTGATGAACTTGATTTTTTAGTAGACCAAGCCAAAAAAAACAAATACGTTTTAGGAGCTAGAATGATGGGTGGTGGTTTTGGTGGCTGTACTATTAATTTGATTGCTAGAAATAAAGTAAAAGATTTTGCAGCATCAGCTTCTAAAGCTTATAAAAATAAATTTAATAAAGAGTGTTCTGTTTATTTTATAGAACTCTCTCAAGGAACTCATACAGTATAACAATTAGCTTAAAAATGAAAAATACTAACTTACAAGATTATTCACATAAACGATTTAATATTCTTACTGGAGAATGGGTTTTGGTTTCTCCTCACAGAGCAAAACGTCCTTGGCAAGGTCAAAATGAAGAAATTTCTAAAGAAAAAAGACCTACATATGATAGTACATGTTATTTATGTGCCACAAATACTAGAATAAATGGAGAGGTAAATCCAGATTATAAAGATGTCTTTATTTTTACGAATGATTTTGCTGCTCTTCAAAATAATTCACCCTCTTTTCAGGTAAATGACGGATTGTTTAAAGCACAAAGTGAAACAGGTATTTGTAAGGTAATTTGTTTTAGTCCAGATCATTCAAAAAGTTTGGCAGATATGCAGGTTGATGAAATTACCAAAGTTGTACATGCTTGGAAAAAAGAATACATTTCTTTGGGTGAAAATGATTTTATAAACTACGTACAAATCTTTGAAAATAAAGGTGCTGTTATGGGTTGTAGTAATCCACATCCTCATGGTCAAATTTGGAGTCAATCTACTTTACCAAACGAAGTTGATAAGAAAGATAAGCAACAAGCTAATTATTTTAAAGAAAAGAAATCTAGTTTATTAGGAGATTATTTACAACAAGAATTAGAGGCAAATGAGCGAATTATTTTTGAAAATGATGATTTTGTTGTGTTAATTCCTTTTTGGGCAATTTGGCCTTTTGAAGTTATGATTGCTCCTAAAAAACAGCAAAGAAATATTGCTGAACTTTCAGATAGTGAGTCTAGAAATTTTGCTGAAGCCATTTCTGTAATTACAAAAGCATATGATAAGTTGTTTAATACATCTTTTCCTTATTCAAGTGGAATTCACCAAGCTCCAACAAATGGTAAGAAAAATAATCATTGGCATTGGCACATGAGTTTTTATCCGCCTTTATTAAGAAGTGCAACCGTAAAAAAGTTTATGGTAGGTTATGAAATGTTTGGCTCTCCTCAAAGAGACATTACTGCAGAAATAGCAGCTCAAAGAATTAAAGAATTAGTGTAAATAAAAAAATCCGTAATAAATTTATTACGGATTTTTTTTAAAATATCTTGAAATACTATTTATTCTGATGGAATAATATGTTTAAATAAATCTAAGGTTTCATTAAAATCTTTCTGCAGTTCTTTAACATACTCTTGATCTGTATCGAAGTTTTCAACTTGATCTATGACACCTCTGTAAAGATATCTAAACGTTAAATCAAACTCTTCAAAAACCATATCAAAACTCTCAGAATCGAAAGTACTAAACCATATTAATTTATCTTTAAATAACTTAATAAGTGTTTTTGCTGCAGCTCTTGCTTTTTCTTGCTCACCCAATTTATAATAAAACTCTGGATATTCTAAAGATAAACTAAAGTGATCAAAGTCTTTAATTGGTAATTTTTCTAAAGATAAATCTAAGACTTCTATAGCTTTTAAAGTATCTCCTTCTTTAGCAAAAGCAGTAGAAAGTCTCATTAAACTATTACGCATAGAAATGGCATTTCTTTTAGTTTGTTCATCTAAATAAATTTTACCATCATTTATATTTCTCCATTCCCATTTTTTAATGTTGTTATACATTTTTTCTGGATCAATTCTACCAATATCAAAAAGACTTAATTCTCTAGTAAGTTGTCCTTCCTGATTATATATTTTTGTTGGAGTTTGTATGGGCACTAATTTAAAAGCAACACCATCTAACTGTAAATAATCTTTTAACCAAATATATTCACTATCAGAATTAGAACCTCCAGTAAAATAAATAGGTCTTTTCCAATCAAAATTATTTAAAATATCTAACATTAAAATGGTATTCTTACCTATAGCTCTGTCAATAGTAATATCTATATATGGTACAATTTTATCTGCATCTTTTTGAGCAACAATACCATATTTTAAAACGTTCTCTTTATTAACAGGAATTCTAATTTTATTGGTTGGTAATATTTTTTCAGGATTACCATCATCATCTAAATCATAGAAAGTACGTTTGCTATCACTCCTAATCCACTTCATATAGCTATCTATATCTAAAACAGAATCTTTTAACTGAGGGAATAACTCTTGAAAATAATAAGCAACATCTAAAGTGCCATATTTATATTCATCATGAGTTAACTCAGAAGGGATAGGAGCAGCTTTGTAGGTTGCTCTTTTCATCTGGTCTATATACCAATCTGTTTGAAAAAGACTTGTGTTTACTAGCTTTATATCAGTTCTAATACCTTCAACTTCTTGCATATACCAAAGAGGAAAAGTGTCATTATCTCCAATTGTAAACATAATGGCATTTGGGTCACAACTTTCTAAATAAGCTTGTGCATTTAAAAAGGTTGTATATCTATTAGATCTATCATGATCGTCCCAATTTTCTGATGCCATAAGAGTTGGCACAGCTAAAAGAGAAACTACAGAAACTGCAATTGCTAAAGCCTTTTTATTTACGAAAGATTTTAAATAATCAAATAAAGCAAAAACACCAAAGCCAATCCAAATGGCAAAAATGTAAAAACTTCCTACAACTGCATAATCACGTTCTCTAGGTTCAAAAGGTTTTGGATTTGTGTAAAATATAATAGCAGCACCTGTAAATAAAAAGAATAAAAATAGCGTATAGAAGTTTTCTTTATCCCATTTAATTTGAAATAATAAACCTATGATTCCTAAAATTAGAGGTAAAAAATAATAGGTATTTCGTCCTTTATTTTCTAATACTTGAGGTGGTAATTTTTGTTGTGATCCTAATCTAGCTTCGTCTATAAAATCGATACCACTTAACCAATTGCCATTAAATATATCTAAGTTTCCTTGAGTATCATTTTGACGTCCAACGAAATTCCACATAAAATAACGTCCATACATATAGCCAAATTGATAGCTAATCATAAACTTTATATTTTCTGCAAAAGTGGGTCTACGTTTACTATTTTCAGGAATACCAGCAATAGCTTTGTACATTTTTTCTTTAGATGGATCTACCATTCTTGGGATAAAGCCTTTGTGCTTATCAGACCAATTAGGTAAAACGTCTTTGTAATTATTTACAATTACATATTTGTCTTTTCCGTTAACAACTTTCTTCTCGTATTTTGGTTTATCATCTCTTGTAGGATTGTTTCTATCTTGTTCCCTACTATAAGTGTTAGAGTAATAAGTATCGTAAAAAACGTTAGCATCTCCATACTGTTCACGTTCATAGTAAGCTAGTAATTCACGAGCACTAGAAGGGTTATTTTCGTTAATAGTTGTATTTGCATTTGCTCTAATAGGTAACATCATCCAAGATGAAAAACCAATCATCATAAATAGTAAAGACAAGACTAAATTATTTGCAGTAATTTTATTTTTCTTTCTAGTATAAGAAAGTCCAAAGTAGAATAAAGCAACTAAAATAATGCCAGCAATAATACTTCCAGAATTAAATGGTAAGCCAATTGAATTCACAAAAAACAACTCTGATGCACTAAAGAATTTAAGTGTAAATGGAAATATAAATTTAAATACCAACACTAAAATTAATACAGAAATAACAGAAGCTACTGCAGTAGTTTTTAGATTGATATTCTTATAAGTTTTAAAGAAATATAACATTACAATAGCAGGGATCACTAATAAAGAAAGGATGTGAACTCCAAAAGATAAACCTACCACAAAACTGATTAATATTAACCATTTGTTACCTCTTGGTAAGTGTATTTCACTTTCCCATTTTAGACCTAACCAAAATAGAATAGCCATTAAAAATGAAGACATTGCATACACTTCACCTTCTACAGCACTAAACCAAAAACTATCAGAAAAAGTGTAAGCTAAAGAACCTACAACACTACTTCCTAAGATTGCTATATAAGACCCTTCAACAATTCCACCAGATTTTATCGCTAATTTTTGACCTAAATTAGAAATCGTCCAAAACATAAATAAAATAGTAAATGCACTTGCTAAGGCAGACATAAAGTTTACCATTTTTGCAATTTCAGAAACATCTGATGTAAACATTGCAAAAAATGCACCTAACATTTGAAAAAGCGGTGCTCCTGGTGGATGACCAACTTCAAGTTTTACAGCTGTTGAGATGTATTCTCCTACATCCCAAGCACTAACTGTAGGCTCTATTGTTAATGAGTAAGTTATTAAAGCTATGGCAAAGGTTAACCATCCTAAGATGATATCCCATTTCTTAAATTTTTTAGCAGTCATAAATACATTATAATGTGTGGGCGAATTTACTAATAAATATGAATAAATCTAATTACTCTAAACTTTTATAAATGAGTTACTTCTCATAAATCTTTGTTAATTTTAAAAATTGATTAAAAATGTTTGTAAAATAAAAAGATTGGCTTAAATTTGCATCCGCTAACAAGCATTGGCCTATGGTGTAATGGTAACACACCGGTTTTTGGTACCGATATTCAAGGTTCGAGTCCTTGTAGGCCAACTTCAATAGTCTTTACAATAAAAATTGTAAAGACTTTTTTCATTTACGATACTATTAAAATCATTTCCGTTAAATAAAGGGCGCTTTCAATATTAATTTTGATAAAAAATTATTAATTAAAAACAATATAGAATGAAAGTACAAGCATATTTAGCCTTTAATGGTAACTGTCAACAAGCGTTAAATTTTTATGGTGAACTATTTAATGCAGATTTAAAAAACAAAATCACTTACGAAGATAAAAAAGTAGATGTACCTCAAGATTACAGAAAAAAGTTGCAACATGCAGAACTAAAAGGGAAAAAAGTACATATTATGGGATATGATGCAACACCAGATACACCTTTACATCATGGGAGTAATATTCATATGAGTGTTGATTTAAATGATGTAGATGATGCAGAAAATGTGTTTAAAAATTTAGCTAAACAAGGTACAACTCACCATGATTTTAGAGAAAGAGAATGGGGTTATTTTGGAAGATGTACAGATAAATTTGGCATAAATTGGATGGTAAATTGTAATTGTTAAAATACTAATAAATCAAAACAATGGATTGTAGGGAACTGCAATCCATTTTTTATCTTTACTAAAATCTAAAATTTGAGGCTTGTAAAATTTACAAAAAAAGGTATTTACTGTATTCCAGGGAAATTCTATTTAGACCCATGGTATCCTGTAGAATATGCAATTATTTCTCATGGTCATGCAGACCATGCAAGATGGGGCAACAAGCATTATTTATGTCATAACCAATCTAAAGCCATTTTACAGCATAGAATTGGCGCTGATATTTCTATAGAAAGCTTACCTTATAATGAATATAAAGTAATTAATGGAGTCAAAGTAAGTTTTCATCCTGCAGGCCATATCATAGGTTCTGCACAAATTAGATTAGAATATAAAGGATATATTGTTGTTTTTTCTGGGGATTATAAAACACAACCTGACTTTATAACCACTCCTTTTGAGCCTGTTAAATGCCATGAATTTATTACAGAAAGTACCTTTGGTTTACCCATTTATAAATGGAAAAGTGAAGAAGAGTTACAACAAGAGTTACAAGATTGGATAGTCCAAAATCAACAAAATAATAGAACAAGCGTTTTTTTAGGGTATAGTTTAGGAAAAGCACAAAGAATAATGAAGTTAGTAGAAAATGTAGAAGAAATTTATGTTCATTCTGCAATTCACTACTTAAATAAAGCCATTGAAAATTCAGGCATAAGTTTACCAACCACAAAACTTTTAACTGCTGATTTTAAAAAGATAGAGATTCAAAACAAAATTGTCATTTTGCCACCAGCATTATTAGGTTCTAAAATGATAAAAAAAATACCTAATGCTGCAACAGCCATTTGTTCTGGATGGATGCAAATTCGAGGAAATAGAAGATGGAAAGGTGTTGATGCTGGTTTTGCTGTAAGTGATCATGCAGATTGGGATGGACTCTTATCTGCTGTGAAAGCTACAGAAGCAGAAAAAGTTTATGTTACTCATGGCTCACAAGCAGTATTTTCTAAATATTTAAATGAGATAGGTATTGAAGCACATGAATTAAAAACTGAATTTGGTGAAGATGAATTAGAAACAGCAGAGCAGCTAAAAACTGATATTGTTTAATATGAAAGACTTTTCTAATCTTATCAGCGCTATTGAAATCACCAATAAAACAAATGCAAAAATAGAAGCATTAGTTAATTATTTTTCATCTGCTCCAGATAAAGACAAATTATGGCTCATAGCTTTATTTACAGGTAAAAGACCAAGTAGACCAGTAAAATCTAACTTAATGAAAGATTGGTGTATGGAAATCACTAAACTTCCAGAATGGTTGTTTTTAGAAAGTTATTCATCTGTAGGCGATTTAGGAGAAACTTTAGCATTGTTATTACTAAACCCAAAACAACACATAGAAAAACCCTTACATGTTTGGATTGATGAACTTATAGACCTTAAACAAAAAACAGATCAAGAAAAAAAGGAATATGTTTTAGCTGCTTGGAATGGTTTACAGTCTCAAGAACGATTAATTTTCAACAAACTAATTGGAGGTAGTTTTAGAATTGGAGTATCAAAAAAGACATTGGTAAATGCGTTAGCAAAACTATCAGGTATAGAGGCAAATCAATTAATGCATAGCATTATTGGTAATTGGACACCAGACACTATTACTTTTGATGATTTATTAAATGGAGAACATATTAATTATGATAATTCTAAACCTTACCCTTTTTGTTTGGCTTATGCTTTAGAAGATAGTTTGATAAATTTAGGCGAAGAAAAAAATTGGCAAGTAGAGTATAAATGGGATGGGATTCGTGGTCAAATCATTAAAAGAAAAGAAGAAGTATTTATTTGGTCTAGAGGAGAAGAGTTGGTTACAAAACAATTTCCAGAAATTGTAGAAGCAATCTCAAAACATGAAGGAAGTTTTGTAATTGATGGAGAAATACTGGCCATAAAAGACAATTCAGTTCTACTGTTTAATGACTTACAAAAACGTTTAAATCGTAAAAATGTAACAAAAAAGTTATTAGAAGAAGTGCCTGTTGGTTTATATGTTTATGACATTTTAGAATTAAACGAAATTGATTTAAGGCAACAATCAATGCAAGAAAGAAGACTAAAATTAGAACAATTATTTACACAAAATACAAGTGATATTTTAAAACTTTCAGAAATCATTGATTTCAAAAATTGGTCTGAATTAGATGCATTAAGAAATGCAGCTAGAAGCTTTAATTCAGAGGGATTAATGTTAAAAAAGAAGTCTTCAATTTATCATGTTGGTCGTAAAAAAGGCGATTGGTGGAAATGGAAAGTAGACCCTTTAACTATTGATGCTGTTATGATTTATGCTCAAAAAGGAAGTGGAAGAAGAAGTTCTAAATTCACAGATTATACATTTGCTGTACAAAAAGATGACAATTTAGTAACTGTAGCTAAAGCCTATTCAGGTCTTACAGATAAAGAAATTTCCGAAATTTCTAGTTGGGTAAATAAAAATGCCATCGAAAAATTTGGCCCTGTAAGAACAGTGAAACCAGAATTAGTTTTCGAAATAGCCTTTGAAGGGATTGCTTATAGTAAACGACATAAAAGTGGAGTAGCATTGCGTTTTCCCAGAATAAAACGTTGGCGAAAAGACAAAACTGTAAAAGATATAGATACAATAGAGAGTGTTAAATCATTAATAGAAACCAACTAAAATTTGAGCAACTTTAAACAAACTCAAGGTTTTCAAATCATTCAAAATTGGATGAAAGAAAAAGGTCATGAACCTTTTAGTTTTCAATCCCAAACTTGGGAACGTTACCATAATAATTTTAGTGGAATGGTGGTAGCACCAACAGGTTTTGGAAAAACTTTTTCTGTTTTTTTAGCAGTAGTTATCGATTATTTAAATCATCCAAATAGCTATAAAAAAGGATTAAAACTCATTTGGATTAGTCCATTACGTTCTCTTGCAAAAGATTTAGCTAAAGCAATGAGTGCTGTTGTAGAAGAAATTGGTTTAGATTGGGAAGTAGCTGTAAGAAATGGAGATACACCTACTAATGTTAGACGAAAACAAGAACGTTTAATGCCAGATGTTTTACTAACGACTCCAGAAACTTTACATCTTTTATTCTCTCAAAAGAAAAATTCAAGATGGTTTAAAAATGTAGCTTGTATAGCTGTTGATGAATGGCACGAATTATTAGGTTCTAAAAGAGGGGTTTTAACAGAATTAGCGATTGCTCGTATTAAAAAATTATCTGCTAAAACAAGAATTTGGGGAATTTCTGCAACCATTGGTAATTTAGAAGAAGCAAAAAATGTTTTAATTCCTTATGCAGAGAAAACAACCATGATTCGTGCAAAAGAGAAAAAGAAAATTGAAATTATTTCTGTGCTACCAGATGAAGTAGAAGAATTGTCTTGGGCTGGTCATTTAGGAAAAAAGATGAGTTCTAAAATTATTCCAATTATATATGAGAATAATACTACTTTAATTTTTACAAATACAAGAAACCAAAGTGAATTATGGTATCAAATTATTATAGAAGAAGCTCCAGATTTAATTGGGCAAATTGCTATACATCATGGTTCAATAGATAAAGTTCAAAGAAACTGGATAGAAGAAGCTATTTCAGAAGGATTGTTAAAAGCTGTTGTATGTACTTCTTCTCTTGATTTAGGAGTCGATTTTAAACCTGTAGATTGTGTCATACAAATTGGTTCTGCAAAAGGCATTGCACGTTTTATGCAAAGAGCAGGTAGAAGTGGTCATTCTCCTTTTGAGGTTTCAAAAATGTATGCAGTACCAACTCATTCTTTACAATTAATAGAAGTTGCAGCAGTTAAAGAAGCTATTAAGCAAAATGAAATTGAAGCAAGACATCCTTATGTATTAACTTATGATATTTTGGTTCAATTTTTAGTAACTCTTGCAGTAGGTGAAGGTTTTAAAGCCTCTGACACCTTTGAGTTAGTTAAAGAAGTTCATGCTTTTCAATACCTAACTAAAGAAGAATTTGATTGGTGTATTCACTTTATTACAAATGGAGGAAATACTCTTAATTCTTATGAAGAATTTCATAAAGTTGTTTTAGATGATGATGGTGTTTATAGAGTAAGAAGTAGACGAATTGCTATGATGCATAGAATGAATATTGGAGTTATTGTAGGTGAAGTTATGATGTATGTAAAATTCTTTTCTGGGGGTTATATAGGCATGATTGAAGAGTTTTTTATTTCGAAATTAAAAAAAGGAGATGCCTTTGTTTTAGGAGGTAAAGTTGTAGAGATGCAACAAATAAAAGACATGACAGTTCTGGTAAAAAGAAGCAAAAAGAAAAAAGCAATAACACCAAGTTGGTTAGGAGGTAGACTGCCTTTAACTTCTTACTTAACTCATTTTTTGCGTTTAAAATTAAATGATGCTCTTACCCCAAATAATCGAGAAAAAGAACTAAAATTTTTACATCCGCTTTTAAAAAGACAAGAGAATAATTCTCATATTCCTAAAAGCGATGAGTTTTTAGTAGAAAAAATAGAAACCAAAGAAGGTCATCATTTATTTGTTTACCCTTTTGAAGGAAGACTTGTGCATGAAATTATGGCTTCTTTAATTGCATATAGAATTAGTCAAATTAAAAAGCTAACATTTACAATTGCACAGAACGATTATGGTTTTGAGCTATTAAGTGATCAAGAAATACCTTTACATGAAGATAATATTAATTCAATATTCTCAAAAGAAAATTTAATACAAGATGTTACAGCTAGTATAAATGCAAGTGAAATGGCATCTAGAAAATTTAGAGATATTGCTGTAGTTGCTGGTTTGGTTGTACAATCGCAACCAGGTAATAAAAAGTCTAATAAAAGCTTACAATCTTCTTCTGGCTTAATATTTAGAGTTTTAAATGATTACGAACCTAATAATCTTTTACTAAAACAAGCCTATAATGAAGTCTTTGATTATGAGTTAGAAAAAGTTCGATTACAAGGTGCTTTTCAAAGAATTTCTGAGAGTAAAATCATTTTGAAAAAAGCCAATAATTTTACACCTTTGAGCTTCCCTTTAAAAGTTGATAGTTTACGTGGCACTATGAGTAATGAGGAGCTAAGTAAACGTATAGAACGCATACAAAAGCAAGCTTTAAAATCTTAAAATGACAGAAAATTTCTTAATTGTAACTCAAAAAATTAATTGTAAAAATGAAATTTTAGAGCTTACAAATCAACGTGTTATTTTTTGGGAATCACAAAATAGTTTAATTCTAAGTGATTTACATATAGGCAAATCTGCTCATTTTCAAAAAAGTGGAATACCTATTCCTTCAAATATTTTAACTACAGATTTAAATAGATTAGCAAAGTTAATTCATCATTTTAAAGCAAATCAACTGATTATTGTGGGTGATTTATTTCATGCAGAATATAATAAAGATCTAGATGAATTTAAGTCTTGGTTAACACAGTTTAATAATCTAAATATTAAATTAATAAAAGGCAATCATGATCGACTATCAGATAAGGTTTATAAACAATTTAATATTCAGGTTTTCAACAAAAAATACACAGAAAATCTATTAAAATTTGTTCATGATTTTGATAAGATTGAAGAGGAGTACTTCGTAATTTCTGGACATACACATCCTGGAGTTTTTATAAAAGGTAAAGGGAAACAACGTATAAAATTACCATGTTATCAAGTAACAAAACAACAATTAATATTACCAGCTTTTAGTTTATTTACAGGCCTAAATACTAAAAATGCACCTGAAAATTGTAAAAATTATTGTTTCACAAATGATGGTATTTTCGAAGTTTAATTTTTCATTAAAAAAGCTTTTAAATCTTCATAAGTAGAAGCCTTAATTGCGACTTTTTCTTTGTGTATTACTTTTTGAATTTGTGGTGGTATTTCTACTTTTACAGGTAAAGTTTCTTCTACTATATCTAAAAATTTAACAGGATGTGCAGTTTCTAAAAACACACCATATTCATTTTCTTTTAAACCATATTTTTCAAGACCTAAATAACCTACAGCTCCATGAGGATCTGAAATGTATTCAGATTTTTTATAAATATTTTGCATGGTTTCTTTAGTTTTTTCATCTGTAAAACTAAAAGAAGAAAAATTATTTTTTAATAAAGTTATATCGTTATTAAATAGTTCTTGAATTCTTATAAAGTTACTAGGGTTACCAACATCCATAGCATTAGAAATTGTTGCTTTAGATGGTTTTGGACTGTAAATACCATTTAGCATATAATTTGGTACTGTATCATTTACATTAGTGGCAGCAATAAAATGTTTTATGGTTAAGCCTAACTTTTGAGCCATAATACCTGCACATATATTCCCAAAATTTCCACTAGGTACAGAAAAAACGATCTCTTTTTGATGTTTTTTTAATTGTTTGTAAGCAAAGAAAAAGTAAAACATTTGAGGTAACCAACGTGCTACATTTATAGAATTTGCAGAGGTAAGCGTTTTGGTAATTTCTTTATCTAAAAAAGCAGTTTTTACCATTTCTTGGCAATCATCAAAAACACCATCAACTTCTAGGGCTGTAATGTTTTGTCCTAAAGTGGTGAGTTGTTTTTCTTGAATATCACTTACTTTTCCTGAAGGATATAAAATTACTACTTTTACTCCTTTTGCACCTAAAAAGCCATTAGCTACTGCACCACCAGTATCACCAGATGTGGCTACTAAAACAGTGACTTCATCATCATTATCTTTATTAAAAAACTCTAAACATTTAGCCATAAATTTTGCACCTACATCTTTAAAAGCCATGGTTGGTCCATGAAATAACTCTAATGTGCCAATATTTTTATTTATTGGAACAACAGGGAAGTCAAAAGAAACAGTTTCTGCAATGATTTCTTTTAATTTATTTTCAGGAATTTCATCACCTACAAATTGCTTAATCGCTTCAAATGCAATTTCATAATTAGAATAGTTTTCTATGTTTTTTATAAAATCTTTAGAAAGTGGAGTTATGTTTTCTGGAAAATACAAGCCTCTATCTTGAGCAATTCCGTTTATAACTGCATTTTTAAATGTTGTTTTTGGTGATTTATGATGTAAACTATAATAGTTCATTTTTTATTGATTTGTCTTTGCGAGTAAAACGAAGCATCTTTTTATTTAATTAGAGATTACTTCAGTCATTCTTCCTTCGTAAAGACGGTTAATTAATTATTTTAATTCCTTCTTTATTTACTTTAGAAGTATACATTTCGAAATCTATATTTTTATTTCTATAACTTTTTTCAATTGCATTGTATACTTGTTCAGTAATTTCATCTCCTTTACAAAGAGCAAAAATTGTTGGTCCAGAACCAGAAATTCCAGCACCTAAAGCACCTGCTTTTATAGCAGCACTTTTTACTTCATCAAAAAAAGGAATTAATTTTTTACGATGAGGTTCTACAATTACGTCTTTTAAAGAGTTACTAATAAGTTCGTAATTATTAGAGTACAACCCACTAATTAAACCACCTACATTTGCCCATTGTGTAACAGCATCTTTTAATGCAATTTCTTTAGGTAAAACGTTTCTTGCATCTTCAGTTCTAACTTCAATTTGTGGATGAATAGCTACCAATCTTAACTCATTAGGTACAGGTAATTTTACAACTTCTAAAGGTTGGTAACTTCTAATTAATACAAAACCACCATAAATAGCTGCTGCAACATTATCTGCAATTTGAGAACGACAAGCAACTTCTTCACCAAACATGGCAAATTTGGTTAGTTCTAAATTTGAGTAAGGTTTACCTAATAGCTGATTAGCCCCAAAAGCGGCACCAGCAGAACTTGCAGCAGAACTTCCCAAACCACTTCCAGGAAAATAGCCTTTATGCATAGTAAGTTGTATGCCAAAATCTGCTTTTGCATCTAATAACATTTTTTTTACAACTGCACTTGCTGCATTTTTATCTACATCATAAGTTAGTTCTGCACCTGTAATATTTGTTATTTCAACTCCTTTTTGTGGTGTTTTTACAAAGGTCATTTCATCACCAATTTCGTCTACAGCTAATCCTAAAGAATCAAAACCACAAGAAACATTGGCAATTGTAGCTGGTGAAAATATTTTTAAATAGTCCATATTTTTGGTTTATTGTTGTTAGTTTATGGTTTTTGGTGATTTGTAACTGGCAACCAATAACCACCAACCCTTAACTAATTATTGATTTGCTATTCTAATTACATCTGCAAAAATACCTGAAGCTGTAACTTCTGCACCTGCACCTGCACCTTTTATAATTAAAGGATTTTCTGGATATCTGTCTGTATAAAATAATACAATATTATCACTACCTTCTAGATTGTAAAAAGGATGTTCTGCTTCAATTTGTTGTAAACCTACACTTGCAATACCATCTGTAAATTCAGCAACATATTTTAAACGACAATCTTTGTCATCTGCTTGTTGATATATTTTTTGAAAATGATTTTCGTATTTAATTAATGATTCGTAAAAATCTTTATTATTCTTTGTTTGTAGAGCTTCATCAGGTAAAAATGCATTATTTTCTATATCTGATAATTCTAATTGATAACCACTTTCTCTAGCTAAAATTAAGATTTTTCTAGCAACATCTATCCCACTTAAATCAATTTTTGGATCTGGTTCTGTATAACCTTCTTCTTGAGCTTGTTTTACCACGTCATGAAAAGTTGAGTCTTCATCATAATTATTAAATACAAAATTTAAACTACCAGATAAAACAGCTTGAATTTTATGAACTCTATCTCCAGAATTTATTAAATTTTTTAAGGTATCTATAATTGGTAAACCTGCACCAACATTAGTTTCAAATAAAAACGAGGCATTATATTTTTTAGATAAGTTTTTTAAATTTTTATAATTATCAAACTCAGAAGCACATGCAATTTTATTACAAGTAACAACAGAAATACTTTCTCTTAAGTATTTACTGTATACTTTAGAAACACTTTCGTTTGCTGTGTTATCTATAAAAACACTATTTCTTTGATTACATTTTTTTACTTTAGTATAAAATTTTTCAAGACTAGTAGGTTCTCCTTTCTCTAATAATTCTTTCCAGTTTTTTAGGTTGATTCCAGAATTTTCAAAAACCATTTTTCTAGAATTCGAAATTCCAATGACTCTAATATTTAATTTTAAATTTTCTTTTAAATATTTTTTTTGTTGTTCAAGTTGAGCTAAAAATCGTTCGCCAACATTACCAACTCCTGTTACAAATAAATTAAGTTGTTTTACTTTTTCTTCAAAAAACTGTTCATGTAAAGTGTTTAAAGCTTTTTTGGCATCAATTTTATTAATAACAGCAGAGATGTTTTTTTCTGAAGAACCTTGAGCAATAGCTCTTACATTAACATTATTTCTACCTAAAGCACTAAACATTTGTCCACTTAAACCTTGGTAGTTTTTCATACTTTCACCAACTACAGCAATAATGGCTAAATCATTTTCTAGAATAACAGGTTTTATTTTTTTTCTTTCTATTTCTCTTTGAAATGTTTCGTCTAAAAGATGTTTTGCTTTTGTTGCATCTGCATCATAAATACCAACACAAATAGAGTGTTCAGATGAAGCCTGAGTAATAAATACTACATTAATTTTAGCTAAAGAAAGTGTTTCAAATAATCGTTTAGAAAAACCAGGAATTCCAATCATTCCTCCACCTTCTAAAGTAATTAAACTAATGTCTTCTATATGAGAAATTCCTTTTACTTCATGTCCATTTTTAGGATTTTTAGAAATTAAAGTACCTTCAATTTCAGCTTCAAAAGTATTTTTAATTCGAATAGGAATATCTTTTCTTAATGCAGGCTGTATGGTTGGGGGATACAAAACTTTTGCGCCAAAATGAGATAGCTCCATAGCTTCTTCGTAAGAAATTTCTGGTATAGCAAAAGCTTGCTTTACAACTCTTGGATTTGCAGTAAACATACCACTAACATCAGTCCAAATCTGTAATTCATCAGCATCTAAAGCAGCAGCATAAATAGCTGCAGAAAAGTCTGATCCTCCTCTGCCTAAGGTTGTTGTTTCACCCTCTATATTCGATGAAATAAAGCCACCTAAAAGAGTAATTTGATGTTTATTTTTAGAAAAAAATGATGAAATATTTTTGTTGGTCACTTTAAAATTAACCTGAGCATTTAAATAATCATTATTTGTAATAATTAAATCTCTACTTTCTTGATGAATGGCATCTAAATTCTCTTTAGCTGCATTTGCAATAATAACCGATGATAATCTTTCTCCAAAACTAGATACTTTAGCTAGAGTTTTATCAGATAATTCTTGTAATAAAAAAATTCCTTCATAAATAGAAGCAAGTCTATCAAACAAATACTTAACTTCTTCATGTGTCTTTTTTTTGTGATTTAAGATTAAATCATCTATAACTGTAAAATGTAACTCACTTAATTTTTCTAAAATTTCTATGGCAGATGTAATGTCATCTAGAGCTTTGTTAGCACCTAGTAACAGATTATCTGTGGTTTTACCAAATGCAGATACTATTACAGCTATTTTACTATTTTTTGATGTGTTAGATATGATATCTAATACTTGTTTTATGTTTTTTGAATTGGCTACTGATGAACCTCCGAATTTTAATACTTTCATTTTTTTAATGATAAATATTGATACTTTTTATAAATGTTTTTTGTTGATGATAACAACAAAATATAACCTGAAATAATATGAATAGAAATAACCCCTAAAGGGTTGTAGTAGTTGTAAAAGTGCGAGAATTTGTTATTTGCATAACAAATTTTACATTTAAAGTAGTTGCTGTATTTTTATTAAGAAACTTCACGCTTCAAAAATAGAAGGTTTATTTAAATAACAATTAAAACTTACTGTTTTTTTTGTAAAATATTTAAATTAATATGAAATTCTTAAAAATTTACTTATCAAAATATGAATAATAAGTTATTTACTAATTTGATTTGATTTTTCTTTAATTACCTGTGCAATGGTTTTATTTTGAATTTTACTTTCTAACCAAGATAAAATATCCAAATATAAAAAAGCTCTTTTTTCATAAGGATGATCTTCATACTTCTTTAATTTAGCGTGAATTTTTTTGAATTCATTTTTAATTTCATGAGGATAAACATCACTTAAATCTCTAATAGAAGTTAAGAAAACCTTTTGTACTTCTTGAAGATTCTGCATTTTTAATAAGAATTTATAAGTATCTAAAAATTGTCTTTCTAAATCGTAATCTAAACCACACTCATAATGTGCTATAAGATTTAAAACTCTAGCAAAACACTGTAAATCTTCTGCAGAACCAAGGTTTTTAGATTTTATAATTTTTTGTAAATAAGCAATACAAAGCTCATTTTTACCCATACCAAAATACAAACAAGCAATTTTATAATATAGCATTACAACGTAATGATTATCTAACCTATTTTTATAAATCTCAATTTTCTGATTTATAATATCTACAAGATATTCTCCTTTGGCAAAACTAGCTTCTAAAAAGTGTAAATGCAGTTTGTTAGCATATAAATACTGAAAAATTAAGATATCTGTATTTGTATTTGTAGGTATAATTTTTTCATCTACATCTTTTTCAAAAAGCCTTAATTCTTCTTTAAAATTATCTACCTTTTTTACAAAAAAACAAGCCTCTAATAAGTAATTAATACCTTTTAAATAAAATACAGGATGTAGCGTAATAAATTTTTTGTTTCCTTTAAATAAATCTACCCATTGATTGGCATATTTATAACTATGTAGAAAATCTTGAGTTAAAAAGCTGAACCACAAATGAGATTTATACAACCATAATTTTTCACGAAAGCCAAATTTTTCGAAATCATATTTTGGAAGTTTACTGTAAAAATAACTATTAATAAACTCTAATTCTTCGTTATTTTTTACATACCCATTTTGTAATAAATAGCTGTATAGTTGTAAAGATAAATTAGACAATTTGCTAGCTACCACATTTTGTTGACTAAGCTCTTTTGCTTGTATAGAAAGCTGGTCTGCTCTATTGCTTAAGCTTCTTGTTATGTATTGTGTTTCAATTACTTTTTCTAACTCAACAATTTCATAAGCAATATTTTTTTCTTCATTTTCTAAAGCTAAATTTTTAGCTTTTTCTAATAATTTTAAGCTTTGTTTGTACAATCCTTTTTGATATAAAACTGTTGCAAAGTCTAATTGTTCTCTAATTTGAATTCTTATATTTTTATGAGCAGGATTTAAACGTAAACTAATTAGAATCTGTTTATATAAATGTGCTTTAAGGTTAGAGAGTTGTTGTTTAGTAACTATTCCACTTTTAATAATTACTTTTTCATCATAGACTTTTAGTTTTTCTAAAAACTTAAATAAAGAGAAAAATTTAGCATCAATATTTCCTCCTAACCTACCAACATATAAGTTAAATTGTCTCTTTTCAGATTTAGTTAATGATTTAATTAACACAAAAAGAGCATCATTTTGATTATTGGCTGATGTAATAGATTTAGGCATAAAATACTGATAAATAATATATTAACATTTTGTCTCTCTTTGTAGAAATCGTATAAAACTCCAAAAATAACTAATTATTTTTTTCCTCTTAAATATATTTGATTAGTTAATAAGAAAAACTAATACAAACATGCAAGATAACAAGGTACATATTTTTGATACTACATTAAGAGATGGAGAGCAAGTTCCTGGTTGTAAATTAGATACAAAACAGAAATTAGTTATTGCAGAAAGATTAGATGTTTTAGGTGTAAACGTTATTGAAGCTGGTTTTCCTGTTTCTAGTCCTGGTGATTTTATTTCAGTTTCAGAAATTGCAAAAATTGTAAAAAATGCAACAGTTTGTGGTTTAACTAGAGCAGTAGAAAATGATATTAAAGTTGCTGCAGATGCATTAAAACATGCAAAATATCCAAGAATACATACAGGCATAGGCACTAGTGATTCTCATATAAAGTTTAAGTTTAATTCTACAAGAGAAAAAGTAATTGAAAGAGCAGTAAAAGCGGTTTCTTACGCAAAATCTTTTGTTGAAGACGTTGAGTTTTATGCAGAAGATGCAGGTAGAACAGACAATGAATATTTGGCCAGAGTTTGTGAAGAAGTAATTAAAGCTGGGGCTACAGTTTTAAATATTCCAGATACAACAGGATATTGCTTACCAGAAGAATATGGAGCAAAAATGAAATATTTACGAGAAAATGTAAAAGGTATCGAAAATGTAATTCTTTCTTGTCACTGTCATAACGATTTAGGAATGGCAACAGCTAACTCAATTGCAGGGGTTATTAATGGTGCTCGTCAAATAGAATGTACAATTAATGGAATTGGAGAAAGAGCTGGTAATACTGCTTTAGAAGAAGTAGTAATGGTTTTAAAACAACATCCATATTTAAATTTAGAAACAAGTATCAATACAAAACTTTTATATGATACAAGTTTAATGGTTCGTGATAAAATGGGAATGCCTGTACAACCAAATAAAGCTATTGTTGGTGCAAATGCTTTTGCTCATAGTTCTGGAATTCATCAAGATGGAGTGATAAAAAATAGAGAAACCTATGAAATTATGGATCCTGAAGATGTTGGAGTTACAGAAAGTGCTATTGTATTAACCGCCAGAAGTGGTAGAGCAGCATTAGCTTACAGAGCTAAAAAAATTGGTTATGAATTAACTAAGATTCAATTAGATGAGGCTTATACATCATTCTTAAATATAGCTGATAAACAAAAAGAAGTAAAAGATGAAGATATTCACAACATCATAAAAATTGTGAATCAAAATTCAAAAGTAGAAGTAGTTTAATTTTTTAAGATAATAATGAAGTTTACTATTGCAATTATTCCTGGAGATGGAATTGGACCTGAAGTTACAAGTCAAGCAAAAAAAGCATTAGATGCAGTTGCAGAGGCTTATGACCATATTTTTTTATATAAAGAAGCGCAAATTGGTGCAACAGCAATAGAAGCAACAGGTAGTCCATTACCAAAAGAAACTATTGAAATTTGCAAAAATGCAGATGCCATTTTATTTGGTGCTGTTGGTAATGAATATTATGATAATAATCCAAGTGCAAAAGTTAGACCAGAGCAAGGCCTTCTAAGATTAAGGCAAGAATTAGACTTGTTTTGTAAAATTAAGCCTGTAAAGGCATATGATAATTTAATTTATAATTCGCCTTTAAAAAGAGATGTTATTAAAGGGACAGATTTTGTAATTTTTAGAGAATTAACAGGAGGCATTTATTTTGGTGATAAAGAAATAAGTAAAGACGAAAAGTCTGCTTATGATAAAAGTTTTTATACAATTGATCAAATAAAAAGAGTAGCTCATTTAGCTTTTAAAGCTGCACAAAGAAGAAGAAATAAAATAACATTAGTAGATAAAGCAAATGTTTTAGCAACTTCACGTTTATGGAGAAAAACAATCATTGAAATCGCTAAAGAGTATCCTAATGTAGATGTTGAGTTTATGTTTATAGATAATGCAGCCATGAAAATGATTTTGAACCCAAAACAATTTGATGTCATACTTACAGAAAATCTTTTTGGAGATATAATTTCAGATGAAGCTAGTGCAATTGCAGGTTCTATAGGTTTATTAGCTTCTTCTTCTATTGGAGAAAAAAACGCATTATTTGAACCAATTCATGGTTCTTTTCCAAAGGCAAAAGGTAAAGATATTGCAAACCCTTTAGCTTCAATTTTATCTGCAGCAATGTTATTAAAACACTTAGGTTTAGATGAAGAAGCAGATGCTATAGAAAGAGCTGTAGAGAAATCAATTGCATTAGGTATAACTACAAAAGACATAAAACGTAAAACACAAACATCTACATCAACATCTAAAGTAGGTGATTTTATTGCTGATTATATTACAAATCAAGATGATAGTAATATGAACTTTAGAAATATTCACATGGGGCAAAGTACCATCATATAATTGAAAAGATGAAAAATATAGTTTTAAATATTTGTGTAATTGTCTTTGTCATTTCATTAAAGATTTGATAAGGAAACTCTATTAATATTTAAAATTAGAACCTTCCTTAAAAAGAAGGTTTTTTTATGAAATATAAAAAGAAGTGAATGTCATAATAATTAAGAGTTAAGATATTGTAATACAGTATTTTATATAATTTTTTTAACATCTGAAATTAAAGATGACATTAAATTTTATTTAATAAAAAACAAGAAATAAAATAATTTTGATAACTAAACTAAGAAATCATTAAATGAATCTTAACAAACATAGCAAAAGATTAACACAAGATGAATCTCAACCAGCTTCACAGGCCATGTTGTATGCTGTAGGTTTATCTGAAGAAGATATGAGCAAAGCTCAAATAGGTATTGCAAGCACAGGTTATGATGGTAATCCATGCAATATGCACTTAAACAGATTGAAAGATGAGGTTAAAGTAGAGTGTAAAATTGCTGATATGGTTGGATTAGGATTTAATACTATTGGAGTTTCTGATGGGATTTCTATGGGAACTTCTGGAATGAATTATTCTTTAGTTTCTAGAGATATTATTGCAGATTCTATAGAAACAGTTATGAATGCCCAAAGTTATGATGGCTTAATTGCTATTGTAGGCTGTGATAAAAATATGCCAGGAGCTGTAATATCTATGTTGCGTTTAAATCGACCTTCAATAATGATGTATGGAGGAACCATTGCATCTGGTAATTACAAGGGAAGAAAACTTAATATTGTTTCTGCATTTGAGGCTTTAGGACAAAAAGTAGCTGGCGAAATTGATGAGGATGAATACAAAGAAATTATTAAAAGTGCAATCCCTGGAGCAGGAGCATGTGGAGGAATGTATACTGCAAATACAATGGCATCAGCCATAGAATGTATGGGGTTTGCATTACCATATAACTCATCAATTCCTGCTGAAAACCCTAATAAATTATCGGAATCAGAAAGACATGCAAGAGCTATAAAAAATCTACTGGAAAAAGATTTAAAACCGTTAGATATCATCAGTAAAAAATCAATAGAAAATGCAATTGCTTTAGTAAATGCATTAGGAGGTTCTACAAATGCTGTATTACACTTTTTAGCCATTGCACATGCAGCAGATATCGATATTACATTAGAAGATTTCCAAAGAGTTTCAGATAGAACGCCTTTAATTGCTGATTTAAAACCATCAGGTAAATATTTAATGGAAGATGTGCATGGTATTGGTGGTACACCAGCAATAATGAAATATTTATTAGATAATGGATATTTACATGGCGATTGTTTAACTGTAACAGGTAAAACTTTAGCTGAAAATTTAGCTAATGTAGAAGCTATGGAGTTCCAAGAACAAGACGTTATTTTTCCAACAGATAAAGCCTTAAAATCTTCTGGAAATATTCAGATATTATATGGAAATCTTGCAGAAGAAGGAGCTGTTGCAAAAATATCTGGAAATGAAGGTTTATTGTTTGAAGGTAAGGCTGTTGTTTATGATGGAGAGCAAGCAGCAAACACTGGTATTTCTAATGGTGAAGTTGCAAAAGGTGACGTAGTCGTCATTAGATATGTAGGTCCAAAAGGAGGGCCAGGAATGCCAGAAATGTTAAAGCCAACATCTTTAATTATGGGAGCTGGTTTAGGAAAATCAGTGGCATTAATTACAGATGGCCGTTTTTCTGGAGGTACTCATGGTTTTGTGGTTGGTCATATTACACCAGAAGCACAATCAGGAGGTGCAATTGGGCTTATTGAAACAGGAGATAAAATTAGAATTAGCGCAGAAGATAATTCTATAAATGTCTTAATTTCTGATGAAGAATTGTCTAAAAGAAAGGCTAAATGGAAAGCTCCAGAGCCAAAACACAAAAAAGGAATTTTATACAAATATGCAAAATATGTAGCATCTGCCTCTAAAGGATGTGTTACTGATTTATAATTAAAATATATGGAAACACAAACCATAAAATCAACTCAAAAATCTACCAAGAAAAAAGAACGTATTTCAGGTAGTGAGGCAATTGTAAGATGTTTAATAGAAGAAGGTGTAGATATTCTTTATGGATATCCAGGAGGTGCAATTATGCCAGTTTATGATGAGTTATATAAATATCAAGACAAAATACATCATGTTTTAACACGTCATGAACAAGGTGCAACACATGCAGCTCAGGGTTATGCTAGAATATCAGGTAAAGTTGGGGTAGCTATGGCTACATCTGGACCAGGAGCAACCAATTTAATTACTGGTATAGCAGATGCACAAATAGATTCGACACCAATGGTTTGTATAACAGGCCAAGTATCTTCTCATTTATTAGGTTCAGATGCATTTCAAGAAACAGATATAGTGGGTATTTCAACTCCGGTTACAAAATGGAACTGTCAAGTAACAAAAGCAGAAGATATTCCTTCTGTAATAGCAAAAGCATTTTATATTGCTAAAAGTGGAAGACCAGGTCCTGTTTTGGTTGACATTACTAAAGATGCACAATTTAATGAGTTTGATTTTTCTTATGAAAAATGTACACAAGTAAGAAGTTATAATCCTATTCCATTAACAGATATTATAGATGTAGAAGCTGCAGCAAAACTCATAAATACAGCAAAAAAGCCACTAATTGTTTGGGGGCAAGGTGTTATTCTAGGTAAAGCAGAAGAACAATTAAAAGCTGTTGTAGAAAAAGCAGGAATCCCAGCTGCTTGGACAATTTTAGGAGCTTCAGCAATTCCAACTTCTCATCCTTTAAATGTTGGTATGGTGGGTATGCATGGAAATTATGCACCAAATATGCTAACAAATGAATGTGATGTTTTAATCGCTATTGGTATGCGTTTTGACGATCGTGTTACTGGAAGTTTAGATACCTATGCAAAACAAGCAAAAGTAATTCACTTTGAAATTGATCCTGCAGAAATTGATAAAAATGTAAAAACAGATGTAGCTGTTTTAGGTGATGCAAAAACGAGTTTAGAGTTGTTATTACCATTATTAGATAAAAATTCGCACAAAGAATGGCATCAGCAATTTAAAGATTTGTATCAAATAGAATTTGATAAGGTTATTAAAAACGATTTATACCCAACAAAAGAAGGATTAACCATGGCTGAGGTGTTAAAAGAAATAAACATACAAAGCGAAGGTAAAGCTGCAATAGTAAGTGATGTAGGTCAGCATCAAATGATTGCTTGTAGATATGCAGATTTTAATGTTTCTAAAAGCAATATTACCTCTGGAGGTTTAGGAACTATGGGCTTTGGCTTACCTGCAGCAATAGGTGCTAAAATGGCTGCTCCAGAACGTGAAGTAGTTTCTATTTCTGGTGATGGGGGTTATCAAATGACCATTCAAGAATTAGGTACAATTTTTCAGCAAAAAGCAGCTGTGAAAATAGTTGTGTTAAATAATGATTTCTTAGGTATGGTTCGTCAATGGCAACAATTATTTTTCGATAAAAGATATGCTTCAACAGAAATGATAAATCCTGATTTTGTTAAAATTGCTGAAGGATATTATATAAAAGCAAGAAAAGTAACAAAACGTGAAGAATTAGCTGAAGCTGTAGAAGAAATGATGAAAAGTAAAGAAGCTTATTTCTTAGAAGTTTGTGTAGAAAAAGAAGATAACGTTTTTCCAATGATTCCCTCTGGAGCAAGTGTTTCAGACATTAGATTAGAATAAAATGAGCATAGAAGATAAACAACTGTTTACAGTATCTGTATATACTGAAAACAATATAGGTTTGTTGAATAGAATTTCAGCAATTTTTCAAAGAAGACATATTAATATTGAGAGTTTAAACACTTCTCCATCAGAAATAGAAGGCGTATCTAAGTTTACGATTGTTGTTAATATAACAGAAGTAAACATGAAAAAAATTATAGGGCAAATAGAAAAGCAAGTAGAAGTCATAAAAGCCTATTACCATAAACTTGATGAAATTATTTATCAAATAGCAGGTTTATTTAAAATCAAGTCTGAATTATTGTTCGAAGAGCGCCAAATTCAAAATATCATAAAAGAAAGCAATGCTAGAATTGTAACTGTTAATAAAGAGTTTTTTGTTTTAGAAAAATCAGGTAAAAAAGAAGAAATTGTAACACTTTATAATCAATTAAGTCCTTTTGGCATTATGCAGTATACAAGATCAGGGCTTATAGCAGTTACTAAAGAAGAAATGAAAATATCATCGCTTTTAGAAGCAATCAAAAACAACTAAATAAACAACAATGTCAAATTATTTTAACACATTAACATTAAGAGAAAAATTAGAACAATTAGGGCAATGCAGATTTATGGAAGCTTCAGAATTTGAAGACGGAGTAAATGCATTAAAAGGGAAGAAAATTGTTATTGTGGGCTGTGGAGCACAAGGATTAAACCAAGGTTTAAATATGAGAGATTCTGGATTAGATATCTCTTATACTTTAAGAAAAACAGCAATAGAACAGAAAAGAGAATCTTTTGTTAATGCCACTTCTAATGGATTTACTGTTGGTACTTACGAAGAATTACTACCAACAGCAGATTTGGTAATTAATTTAACACCAGATAAACAACATACTAATGTAGTAAATGCAGTGATGCCTTTACTAAAAAAAGGAGCTACTTTAAGTTATTCTCATGGATTCAATATTGTAGAAGAAGGAATGCAAATTCGAGAAGATTTAACTGTAATTATGGTTGCTCCAAAATGTCCAGGATCTGAGGTTCGTGAGGAATATAAAAGAGGTTTTGGTGTGCCAACATTAATAGCTGTTCATCCCAATAACGACCCAGAAGATAAAGGTTGGGCTCAAGCAAAAGCTTATGCAGTTGCAACAGGTGGTCATAGAGCAGGTGTTTTAGCTTCTTCATTTGTAGCTGAGGTGAAGTCAGATTTAATGGGAGAACAAACCATTTTATGTGGTTTGTTACAAACTGGTGCAATTTTATCTTTTGATAAAATGGTAGAAGAAGGCATAGATGCTGGTTATGCTGCAAAATTAATTCAGTATGGTTGGGAAACAGTTACTGAAGCTTTAAAGCATGGAGGAATCACAAATATGATGGATAGATTATCTAATCCTGCTAAAATTGAAGCTTTTAGACTTTCTGAAGAATTAAAAGATATTATGCGTCCATTATTTCAAAAGCATATGGATGATATTATGACTGGTCATTTCTCTAAAACAATGATGGAAGATTGGGCTAATGATGATGTAAACTTATTAAAATGGAGAGCAGCAACTGGCGAAACTGCTTTTGAAAAACAACATATTACAACTGACGAAATTTCTGAACAAGAGTATTTTGATCATGGAACTTTATTAGTTGCTTTTGTAAGAGCAGGTGTAGAATTGGCTTTTGAAGCAATGACAGAATCTGGTATTATTGATGCTTCTGCCTATTATGAATCTTTACACGAAACACCATTAATAGCTAATACTATTGCACGTAAAAAATTATTCGAAATGAATCGTGTTATTTCTGATACTGCAGAATATGGTTGTTATTTATTTGATCATGCTTGTAAACCTTTATTAGCAGATTTTATGAAAACAGTTTCTACAAACGTAATTGGTAAGCCTTTTAGTTCAGAAAATGGAGTAGATAACCAAGAATTAATAAAAGTAAATCAGATTATTAGAAATCATCCTGTAGAAAAAGTAGGAGCAACTTTAAGAGCTTCTATGACAGCTATGAAAGTTATAAAAACTTCATAGAAATTTAAAAATTCTAAAATTTATAAAACCTGTCAGAATTTAAATTTTTGACAGGTTTTATAGTTTTGACTCTCAAAAAATTAACTTAGAAAACGAAATTGTTTTCGTTAATAGTAGTAGAATTATAAGGGCTTTTGATACCTTTTTAGTTAATTTTGAGTCTAATAAATTCAATTATGAACTAATTGAAAAACTAAAAAATATGGAAACTACATTTAAAGAAATTCCAAAAAAGCATCAAATCTCAGAATTAACTATACAAAACACTTATTTAGTTGATGGTGAGTTAAAGAAGTGGAGTGGAGAAATGGCGGATGTTTATTCTACAATTTCATCAACAGAAAAATATAAACCAACTTTATTAGGTAAAGTACCTAACTTATCAGAAAATGAAGCATTAGAAGCATTAAACTCTGCTTACAAAGCTTATGATAAAGGTCAAGGATTATGGCCAACAATGAGAGTTGTAGATAGAATTGAATGTATGGAAGAATTTGCAGAGCAAATGAAAACCAAACGTGATGAAGTTGTTAAATTATTAATGTGGGAAATAGGAAAATCTTTAGCAGATTCTGAGAAAGAGTTTGATAGAACAGTAGAATACATTTATGATACTATAGAAGATTATAAGAAAATGGATAGAAACTTTGCTAAGTTTGAAAAGCATAGTGGAGTTCATGCTCATATAAGACGTGGTCCTTTAGGAGTTGTATTATGTTTAGGGCCTTATAATTACCCTTTGAATGAAACATTTGCTTTGTTAATTCCAGCTTTAATTATGGGAAATACAGCAGTGTTTAAACCAGCAAAACATGGTGTTTTATTACTTACTCCTCTTTTAGAAGCATTTCAAAATTCTTTTCCAGAAGGTGTAGTTAATATCATTTATGGAAGAGGTAGAGTATTGGCTACTCCTATAATGAAAACTGGTAAAGTAGATGTTTTAGCATTAATAGGAAATAGTAAATCTGCAAATGCAATTCAAGCAAATCATCCATATAAAAACAGATTACGTTTAGTGTTAGGTTTAGAAGCTAAAAACCCAGGAATTGTTTTACCAGATGCAGATCTAGATTTAGCGATTGATGAGTGTATTACAGGTTCTACTTCTTTTAATGGACAACGTTGTACAGCTTTAAAAGTGCTATATGTACATGAACATATAGTTGATAAATTTAACAAACGTTTTGCTGAAAGAGTAGATGCTTTAAAATATGGTAATCCATGGGAAGAAGGTGTTAAATTAACTCCTTTACCTGAGCCAGGCAAACCTGCTTACATACAAGAATTAATAGATGATGCCTTAGAAAAAGGAGCAAAAATTATTAATAAAAAAGGAGGTGAGACTTCAGAAAACTATATTTATCCTGCTGTTTTATATCCTGTTTCTAAAGATATGAGGGTTTATGAAGAAGAACAATTTGGTCCTGTTATACCTATAGTATCTTTTAAAAACATTCAAGAGCCTTTAGATGATATGGCTGACTCTAATTATGGGCAACAAGTAAGTGTATTTGGAAGTGATACCAGAACTTTAGCTCCTTTAATAGATACACTTGTAAATTTAGTTTGTAGAGTAAATTTAAATAGTGCTGCTCAAAGAGGGCCAGATGTATATCCATTTACAGGAAGAAAAGACTCTGCAGTTTCTACTTTAAGTGTTCATGATGCATTACGTTCTTTTTCTATAAGAACTTTTGTTGCATCTAAAGATACAGCATATAACAATGCTATTTTACAAGAATTGTTAGATAAAAAAGCATCTAATTTTATAAGTACCGATTATATTTTGTAATTATAATTAATCATATTTATGAGCCTCTTTTTAAGAGGCTTTTTTTATTGGAATGATGTTTGATAATAGTTCATAATTAATCAAGCTAAATGAAAAAACTTTTTTTGATTTTATGTATTGTTCTTCAAACTAAATCTTTTTCTCAAGATAAACCAGGAAGAGTCTTTTTTACTGGAAATATAAATTTTGTTTTGGGTGTTAATGAAAATTATACCCTTTTTCAACAAGATGATGATGAGTCTCTAATTATACCAACAGCAATTTTTGCGAGAATAGGTTTTGGTTATGAGTTTAAAAAAAGAGTTGCAATAAGTTTTAATTCAGGTTATGATTACCATTGGAATTATGCTGTTAGTGCGATTCCTGCTTTTGGTAGTTTACAATTTAACTTATGGAGAAATGGAGATGATGTTTTTTTTATAGATACTAGTTATGGTAAAATGTTTAGAATGTCTAAAAACTATGCAGATGGTAATTATTATGGTCTTGGTTTAGGTTATCAAATAGATGGAGAAAATAGATGGAATACAGTAATTCGTTTTGATTTACATAGAAAAGGTATTATAGGATTTAAGAACAATAGGCTAGACAGTTTTTCTATTGGTATAGGATTCTCATTTTTCTAAGCCATATTTTATAAAAAGAAAAACCTCGCAATTTGCGAGGTTTTTTATTTAAGCTTTCTGTTTTCAGAAATAATATGTTGAATTATCCTAAAGTAACTCTTTTAAATCCAGTTACTTCAACAGTACCATAAGTCTTTACATATTCTGCAACATTTTTCTTATCATCCTTAATAAAAGTTTGATCTAATAAACATTGTTCTTTATCTAAAGTAGTATTGTCAGAGATAAATCTTTCCATTTTACCTGGTAAAATTCTATCCCAGATTTTTTCTGGTTTACCTTCAGCAGCTAACTCAGCTTTTGCAGCCTCTTCAGCTTCAGCTAAAACTTCATCAGATAATTGAGACATAGAGATGTATTTTGGTACATTTTTTAATGTTTTACCTAATCTACCTAATTCTATGTTCTCTTTTTCGATTTCTGCAATTCTAGCTTCAGTTTCAGAAGCAACAAATGCAGGATCAAAATCTTTATAAGATAAAGTTGTTGCACCCATAGAAGCAACTTGCATAGCTATATCTTTAGCTAAAGTTTCAGCATTATCTACAGCTGCAGATAAACCTACTAAAGCAGCAATTTTACCAATGTGAGTGTAAGCACCAACATAAGCAGCTTCAATTTTTTCGAAAGCTGTAATGTCTAACTTTTCACCAATAACACCAGTTTGTTCAACTAATTTGTCAGCAACAGTCATACCACCAAAATCAGCAGCTAAGAAAGATTCTTTACTGTCATGATTTAATGCGATATCTGCAAACTCACCAGCTAAAGCTACAAATTTTTCGTTTTTACCAACAAAGTCAGTTTCACAAGCTAATACAATTGCAACACCTTCTGTGTTTGCATCGTTAATTCTTGTTACTGCAACACCTTCTGTAGATTCTCTATCAGCTCTTTTTGCAGCGATTTTTTGACCTTTTTTACGTAAAATATCAATTGCTTTATCGAAATCACCTTCTGCTTCTACTAATGCCTTTTTACAGTCCATCATTCCAGCTCCAGTAGCGTCTCTTAATTTTTTTACGTCAGCAGCACTAATTTTTGCCATTTTTAATCTTTTTTTTAGAAATTTATGTTTCTATTTATTAAAATTATTTTTTCTCTTCTGTTGCAACTTCTTTTGCTTCAGCCTTTGGAGCTTCCTTTTTAGGAGCTTCTTTAGCTTCTTTTGCTTTGTCTTTATCAGCTTTTCTTTCTGATAAACCTTCTGCTATAGCATCAGTTACAAAACCTAAAACTTTATCAATAGATTTAGAAGCATCATCATTTGCTGGTATAACATAATCTACCTGTCTTGGGTCAGAGTTTGTATCTACCATTGCAAAGATTGGGATATTTAATTTTTGAGCTTCTGCTACTGCAATGTGCTCTTTCTTAATATCGATTACAAATAATGCACCAGGTAAACGAGTCATATCAGATATAGAACCTAAGTTCTTTTCTAATTTTTCTCTTTGACGATTAATTTGTAATTTTTCTCTTTTAGATAAAGCGTCAAAAGATCCGTCTGTCTTCATTCTATCGATAGAAGCCATTTTTTTAACAGCTTTTCTAATAGTAACAAAGTTAGTTAACATACCACCTGGCCATCTTTCTGTAATGTAAGGCATGTTTACAGCTTTTGCTTTATCTGCAACTATATCTTTTGCTTGTTTTTTTGTAGCAACAAATAAAATTTTACGACCAGAATTTGCAATCTTCTTTAAAGCTGCAGAAGTCTCTTCTATTTTTGCTGCTGTTTTATACAAATCAATGATGTGTACACCATTTCTTTCTGTATAAATATAAGGAGCCATGTTAGGATCCCACTTTCTAGTTAAGTGTCCAAAGTGTACACCACTATCTAATAATTCTTGAATGTTAATGTTTGCCATTTTAAAATGTGTTTACTTTCTGTTTTTGAAATCAATGATTAAGTAGTCTTTTGGAGTCTTAACCATTTAGATACTAAACTGTTATTAATATTTGATAACAGTCTCTTAATGTAAATAGTTGCTGAATTTCTTTCAGCAAATAATTAACGTTTAGAGAACTGGAATTTCTTACGTGCTTTCTTCTGACCGAATTTCTTACGCTCAACCATTCTTGGATCACGAGTTAATAATCCTTCTGGCTTAAGTACAGCTTTGTGTTCTTCATTAATAGAAACTAATGCTCTAGTAATTGCTAAACGAATTGCTTCAGCTTGTCCTGTAACACCACCTCCGTAAACATTAACTTTAATATCGTAAGACGTTAAGTTTTCTGTTAACATTAAAGGTTGTTGAACTTTATATTGTAAAGTACCTGTTGTAAAGTAGTCTTTATAATCTTTTTTGTTTACTGTAATATTACCTTTTCCTTCAGAAAGATAAATACGTGCTACAGCAGTTTTTCTTCTACCTATTTTGTGAACTGTATCCATTATTTATAATCGTTAAGGTTAATAGCTTTAGGTTCTTGACCTGCTTGTTTGTGCTCTGAACCTGCATATACATACAAGTTTCTGTATAAAGCGCTACCTAATTTGTTTTTTGGTAACATTCCTTTTACTGCTTTTTCGATTAATCTTGTAGGATCTTTATCGAACATTTCTGTTGCAGTTAACGATCTTTGACCTCCTGGATATCCTGTGTGTCTGATGTAAGATTTATCAGTCCATTTTTTACCTGTAAGGTTAATTTTCTCTGCGTTGATAATAACCACGTTATCTCCACAATCTACGTGAGGAGTATAGTTTGGCTTGTATTTACCTCTAATTAGCTTAGCTACTTTAGAAGCTAGACGACCCAACGTTTGCCCGTCTGCATCAACTAAAACCCACTCCTTATTTACTGTAGAAGCGTTTGCTGATACTGTTTTGTAACTTAATGTGTTCATAATTACACTTTTAGTCTTTGTTCTTTGTTAATAATTTATTTTTTCCTTAAAAAAGGAGTGCAAATGTACCGCTTTTTATTTGATTGACAAATAGCGTTTTAAAATATTATCTATAAAGGTATATGATGTTCTTATATCTAAGAATTATTAACAAAAACTTAAGAAATTAGAAACTTACTTTTGCATTGCATTTTTAGAAATAATGTTTTCATTGTATTTACAGAGCAAACTAACCCAACAAAATGAAATTTTTTCGATATTTTTTCACATTAATTTTTTTACTCTCTTTTAAATTATTTTCTCAAGAAAATAAGATCTCTAAAAGAATTTATACTACAAAAAAACTAGTAAAGAAGCCTGTAATTGATGGATTTATTAATGATGAAGCTTGGAATGTAGTAGAATGGTCATCAGATTTTACTCAAAAAGACCCAGATGAAGGTAAGCCACCAACATATCAAACAAAATTTAAAGTAATGTATGATGCTAAATATCTTTACGTTGCTATTAGAGCTTTTGATGATGAACCAGAAAAAATAGAAAGACGTTTAAGTAGAAGAGATGGTTTTCAAGGAGATAGAGTAAATGTAATTATTGATAGTTATCATGATAAAAGAACAGCTTTTGTTTTTACTACAACTGCAGCTGGCGTGAAAGGAGAAGAATTTGCTTCTCAAAATGGAGAAAACTGGGATGATAGTTGGAACCCAATTTGGTATACAAATGCCAAAATAGATGATAAAGGTTGGACTGCTGAAATGAAAATTCCTTTTAGTCAATTACGATTTGGAAAAGCAGAAGAACAAATTTGGGGTTTTAATATAAACAGAACTATTTTTAGGTTACAAGAACGTTCTTTATGGCAAAGGATTCCAAACGACCAAGCAGGCTTTATAAGTGAAGCAGGTGAATTACATGGGTTAAAAAATTTAATTTCCCAAAAACAATTAGAAATTCAGCCTTTTACAGTTTTACAATATGATAAATATCCACCAGAAGCAGGTAATCCATTTAGAACTGGTAAAGACTTTAGAGCAAATTTTGGATTAGATGCTAAAATTGGAATAACAAATGATTTAACATTAGACTTAACTGTTAATCCAGATTTTGGTCAAGTTGAAGCAGATCCAGGAGCAATTGCTTTAGATGGATTTCAAATTTTCTTTAGAGAACAAAGACCATTTTTTGTTGAAAATAGCAATATTTTTGATTATCAATTTGCTAATGGTAGTGATAATGTTTTTTATAGTAGAAGAATAGGTAGAAATCCTCATAGAAGTGCAAATTTAGCTAATGGAGAATTTTCAGATGAACCTCAAAACTCAAGAATTTTAGGTGCAGCAAAATTTTCAGGTAAAACTAGAGATGGTTGGTCTATTGGAATTTTGGAAAGTGTGACAGGAAATGAATACGCAGAAATTAGACAAACAGATGGTAGCTCTAGAGAAGAAATTGTAGAACCTCTTACCAATTATTTTGTTACTCGAGTCCAAAAAGATTTTAACGAAAGAAATTCTTTTGTAGGTGGAATTTTCACAGCTACAAATAGACATTTAAACGGAGATTTTAATGAATTACACAAGGCTGCTTATACAGGAGGATTAGACTTTCAACATAATTGGAAAAATAGAGAATACTATATAGATGGTAACATGATTTTTAGTCATGTTTTAGGAAGTAAAGAAGCTATTACAGCTACACAACAAACGTTACGTCATAATTTTCAAAGAACAGATGCAACACATGTTTCTGTAGATACAGACAGAACATCATTAACAGGAACAGGAGGTAGATTTGAATTTGGAAAAGTTGGTGGTGAAAAATGGAGATATAGTACTGGAGTAATTTGGAGATCTCCAGAATTAGAATTGAATGATGTTGGTTTTTTAAGAAGAACAGATCAAATTTTACAATTTTTAAATGTTGATTATTTGTGGCTAGTTCCAACAGATACTTACAGAAATATGGCTATAAATGCAGAGCAGTTATCTGAATATGATTTTCAAGGAAATGTAAATAGATTACGTTACGAATTAGCAGGTAATATCAATTGGATTAAAAATGAAAGAACAAGATTAGGTATAGGTGCAAACTTTTCTAGATTTGACAACTTTTTCTTAAGAGGAGGCCCAAGATGGAGGTCTGCAAATTCTAGGTATATTTTTACTTCATTTAATTCTGATAATGGAAAAAAGTTTGCCTTTAGTTTTGGGTATACTAATGTTCATTCAGACGAAGATGTTTTTAGTAGAAACAGATTTAGAATAGGTTTTTCTTATCAGCCTTTTGATGCTCTTAATATCTCTTTAAACAATGAGTTAGAAATTACTAAAGATCGTTCACAATATGTAACAACAACCTCTTTTGGAAATGATAGCAGGTATATTTTAGGAACAATAAATAACGACGAACTAAGTACAACATTACGTTTTACTTATAGTTTAAATCCAAATTTATCAATTCAGTTTTATGGACAGCCTTTTATCTCAAGAGGAAGATTCTCTGACTTTAAATTTGTAAATATAGCTGCTGCAGATAAATTTACAGATAGAGTTAATATTTACAGTCAAAATCAAATTACAAATCAAAATAACATTTATAATATAGATGAAGATTTAGATGGTAATTTAGATTATACTTTCGAAAATCCAGATTTTTCTTTTGTACAATTACAAACAAATTTAGTTATGAGATGGGAATATATACCTGGCTCAGAATTATTTTTAGTTTGGTCTAGAGGTTCTGTAGGTAGTGCAGATGTAGATGATGATTTAATAGATAGCGTTTCTGACCAGGTGTTTAGAGCACCAGCAAATGACACCTTTTTATTAAAATTTACTTACAGATTTAGAAGGTAGATTAATCTATTAATTTAATAGAAGATGCAATAAACTTATCCTCTTTTATTTTACCTGATACATTACCCTTTCTAATAACGTTACAAAAGCCTGTGTTTTCATCATGGGCATCACCAAAGTCATCAATACCAAATCCTTCTATAAAATAGGCTTTGTTATCTAATTTAACTGCTAAATCACAACCATCAGCTTCTAATTTAAATTGGCATTGGCCACAAGAAATTTCTGCGGTTTGATTTATTTCTTCTTTAGTATTACAAGAAAATAGGATGCATACTATTAATAAGGATAATAATTTTTTCATTTTCGTATTAGTTTTTATCTTTAATTTTTAACCAATCATCATAAGTTACAACTCTTTTTTCTTCAGATGTTTTTGTTGTTCCTGGAAGTAATCCTATAAACTCAAGATAATGCCCATCTGGATCATTAAAATAAATTGAAATAGCAGGCATCCAACAAAAAACCATTGGTTGTTCGTTATCATCTTGTAAAAAGTTCCAGTAGTTAAGATGATGAGATTTTAAAAAATTAATAGATTCATTTAAAACCCAGTTAGGATCACATTGAAAAGCAAAGTGTCTAAGGTCTATTTCTTCTTTTTCTTTTTCCCATAAACCTAGCATGGCTTTTTTATCTTCACCTATCCAAAAAAAGGATGCTCTTCTTTCATTTTCTAAACGACATTGTTTTAAACCAAGAACATTTTTATAAAACTCTATGGAACGCTCTAAATTTTCAACAAATAAATGTGTTTCATAAAGTCCTAGAATCATATCTTTTTTTGATTTAATTTAATTCTTACCTCCCCATGAATCTCTTAATCCAACAGTTTTGTTAAATACTAATTTTTCTGGAGTAGCATCATCATCTACATTAAAATAGCCTAACCTTTGAAACTGAAATCGCTCTCCAATTTTTGCAGATTGTAAACTTGGCTCTACAAAAGCTTCAATAATTTCTAAAGAATTTGGGTTTATAAATTCCATGTAATCTTTGTCTTTATGAGCATCAGGAGCTTCATCTAAAAATAACCTATCATAAGCTCTAACTTCTGCTTTTACTGCATGTTTTACAGAAACCCAATGTAATGTTCCTTTAACTCGTCTTGTACTTTCTGGAGTTCCACTTCCAGATTTACTTAGTTCATCATAAGTACACTGAATTTCAATAACATTACCATCTGCATCTTTGGTACAACTTTCGGCTTTTATGATATAAGCATTTTTTAATCGAACTTCTTTACCCAGTTTTAATCTAAAAAACTTCTTATTAGCTTCTTCTCGAAAATCTTCTTTTTCTATATACAATTCTCTTGAAAAAGGAACTTCTCTAAACCCTGCACTTTCGTCTTCTTGATTATTTTCTGCTTGTAGCATTTCTTCCTTACCTTCAGGATAGTTAGTAATTACTACTTTAACAGGATCTAAAACTGCCATAACTCTATTTGCAGTTTTGTTTAAATCTTCTCTAATTTTAAACTCTAAAAGAGCAACATCAATTACATTTTCACGTTTAGATACTCCAACAGTTTCTACAAAACTTCTAATAGATGCAGGTGTATAACCACGTCTTCTTAAACCAGAAATTGTTGGCATTCTTGGGTCATCCCAGCCAGAAACAATTCCTTCTTCTACCAATTTAAGTAACTTACGTTTACTCATTATGGTATAACTTAAATTTAATCGAGAAAATTCTCTTTGTTTTGGAGGTAGAGGTAATTTACTAGAACTGTAATTATAAACATTATCTCTAAACCAATTATATAGCTCTCTATGAGGTTTAAATTCTAAAGAACATAATGAGTGAGATATTTGTTCAATATAATCACTTTCTCCATGAGTCCAATCATACATAGGATAAATACACCATTCATCCCCTGTTCTATGATGAGATTTGTACATAATTCTATACATTAATGGATCTCTCATTAACATATTAGGAGAACTCATGTCTATTTTTGCACGTAAAACATGTTCTCCTTCTTTAAATTTGCCTTCTTTCATTCCTTGGAATAATTCCAAGTTTTCCTCCACACTTCTATCTCTAAAAGGGCTATTAGTTCCTGCTTCTGTTGGTGTACCTTTTTGGATACGCATTTCTTCAGAAGTTTGTGAGTCTACATAGGCTTTACCATCTTTTATCAATAAAACTGCCCAATCATAAAGTTGTTGAAAATAATCTGAAGAATAACATTCATTTGCCCAATTATAACCTAACCATTTAATATCTCTCTTTATTGCATCTACATATTCTTGCTCTTCTTTAGCAGGGTTTGTATCATCGAAACGTAAGTTTACAGGTGCATTATATTTTTCGCCCAAACCAAAACTAATACCAATAGCTTTTGTATGGCCAATATGTAAATATCCATTAGGTTCAGGAGGAAAACGAAAATGTAATTGTTCTTTTGACATTCCGTTTGCCAAATCTTCCTCTATAATATGCTCTAAAAAATTAAGCGATTTATTTTCTTCAGACATTAGTTTATCCATAAAAATTAGGCAACAAAATTACATAAAATATTACACAGCTATTTATTATCTTGTAACAAAAATAGTATTTCAACAACTTATAAATAAACAAAAGAAATTATGAGCAATCAAATTAGAAACTACACTTGTCCAAAATGTAATAACAAAACATATAAATTAGGACAAATGAGAGCAACTGGTGGTACTTTATCCAAGATATTTGATATTCAAAATCAAAAATTTACAAGTGTTACTTGTGAAAAATGTACCTATACAGAGTTTTACAAAACTAAAACAAGTGCTATTAGTAATGTATTTGACTTTTTCACTTCTTAAAACTACCAGTTAAAGTTTTCTAAAAGCAGTTTTTAGTGCTTATTTATTGTCGTATTTTTGCAGTATGAAGAAAGAAGCTAAAAAACCAGATTTAGTTGTTTTTAATGAAGAAGAACAAAAATATGATGCTGCATTAAAACCTTATGGTACATCTGCTAGTTCACCAGTAATACAACCATTAAATACTGCAAGTTGGAAAAATGATGGTATTCAGCGTGTAAACAAGCAATTAAAATCAAAATTTGATGAAGTAAAAGCTCAATATGAAGAGCTAATGCAGAAGTTTCAGTATAATGATTTGGTGTATAATGCAAAATTTAGCTTTGAACCTAATATTGGTGAAGTTTATCATTTATATAATAATAAAAAACAGGAATCATTTTTATCTATTATCGCTCCAGAGCAATGTAGTTTTCAGCATTTAGGATCTTTTAGACTAAATTCAGATAAAATGTGGGAAAAGGTAGCATCAGAGTCAAATCAAGAATAATAAATGGGAATAATACAAGTAAACAATATTAAATTATATGCGTATCATGGCTGTTTAGAAGAAGAAGCAAAAATAGGTTCTTGGTATAGAGTAGCAGTAGAAGTTAAAGCAGATTTAAAAAAGTCTGCAAAAACAGATAATTTAAAAGATACTGTAGATTATGTTCATTTAAATCTAATTGTAAAAGAAGAAATGGCAATTAGATCAAAACTTTTAGAAGAAGTTGCTCAAAGAATTTTAAATCGTTTTTTTAAAGAAATACCAATGATTAAAAAAGCAAAAATAGAGGTAGCTAAAATTAACCCGCCAATAGGAGGAAATGTCGAAGAAGTCGTAATTATTTTAACAAAAAAACGATAAGATTAAAAAATACTTGTACTAATTGTAAATTTGCGTAAATTTGCAATCCTTAAAATATACTCAAGGTGTCGTGGCCGAGTGGCTAGGCAGTGGTCTGCAACACCATCTACAGCGGTTCGAATCCGCTCGACACCTCAACAAAACTCTAAATTTTATTAAAAAAAGTTTAGAGTTTTTTATTTATATAATATTTACAACTCTTTTTGATGCTTTCTTAACATTATTAATTAGATTTATAAATCTATAAATAAAGGTTTTGAAAATATTTATATATAAACTTCTAATTATATTATTTCTTACAAGTACAACCAATTCAGCTCAAGAATTAGTTGCAGAAAAAGGGAGTTTTGGAATAGATACAAAGAATAAAATTATTGTTTGGCATGTTTTTAACTTAGACTCTATTCTAAAAGTGAGTAAAAATATAAAGTCAATAAAATTTAATGAAAGCTTTAGAATTCAGGATTTATCAACTAAAAATCTTTCTTACACAAACTCTATTTCTTTATCTAATGGTAACTCATACAAACTATATATTTCAAAACTACCAATTATTCATTTAGATGTAAATACTTCTGAATTAAATAGTAGAAATAAGATACTTGGTAGTTTTACTTTTTTTTATAAGACAAGATTTTTACAATCTAATTTAGGGATAAGATATCGTGGTAATTTATCACTTTCTTTTTCTAAAAAATCTTTTGATTTAGAATTTTGGAAAGACAAAGTTTTAAAACAAAGTAAAGATGTAAAATTTGAAGGACTGAGATCTGATGATGATTGGGTTTTAGATGCAATGTTTAATGAGCCCCTAAGATTAAGATCTTTTATTGCAGCGAATTTATGGACTCAAATTCATCAACCTTATTATAAGAGTAAAGAACCAGAAGCTAAAAGTGGTTTTGGAGTAAAGTATGTTGAGGTTTTTAAAAATAATGAATATTATGGAGTGTATCAACTTTCAGAATCTGTAGATAGAAAACAATTAAAACTTAAGAAAAGTAAAAACAAAACCATTTATGGAGAATTATATAAAGCAGATTCTTATGAAGGTGGGCCTAGTTTCGAAAAAGCTCCAAAAGAATATTCTAATTTATTAGGTAATTGGAATGGTTGGGCAATGCGTTATCCTTTTATTGACAATCAACCTAATTGGAAAAATTTAGCTGAATTTTCAAATTTAGTAGTTAAAGAACCAGATGATTATTTTATTAAAAAAATAGCAACTAATTTTAATATTGCTAATGCGATAGATTACTATTTATTTGTAAATATTTTAGGAGCAACAGATAATCTTGGTAAAAATTATTATTTAGCAAAGTACTCAAACAATGAGCCTTACTTTTTTGTTCCTTGGGATTTAGATGGTTCTTGGGGAGTTATTCAAGATGGTAAAGAGCAATACAATACTGATAAAATTTTAGATAATGGTTTGTTAAAAAGGCTGATTGTAACTAATCCTGATAACTATAAGCAAAAGTTAAAAAATAGATGGTCACAATTAAGGTTAAAAGAATTTAGTGATAAAAACTTATTTGCTAAAATTGATGAAATCTATACCCAATTTAGTGAAGAAAAAATCTATGAACGTGAGTTTTTGGTATGGCAAAATAAATATACTAGAATATCAAAAGAAAAGCATTACCAACATCTTAAATGGTGGCTAGAAAAAAAACTAAACTTCTTAGATAATTATTTTAATAACTTATAATGCTATGTGATCTTTTTTAAAATACTAATTCTAAATAAATTATAACGAATTCTCATTTAAAAATTCTTTGCTTAATAAATTTATTAACTTTGAGTAGTCTTCAAAAATCAATCCAAAATGAAAACAAGAAATCTACTCATTTTAACACTATTCATAACTCTTATATTTTCTTGTAATAAACAAGATATTAAACCAGATAACATCTATAAGTTTAAAGAATATATAAGCTATACCACTTCTGGTATTGTGTCAGCCTCAGATCATATTAAGATAAATTTAGCTAAGGATGTAGAAAGTTGGGAAGCAGGTAAAGAGATTTCTAATGATGTAATAACAATACAGCCTTACATTTCTGGAAAGGTGAAAATTATAAATAAGCATGCTTTTTATTTTGAACCTGATGAAATTTTAGAACCAAATACAGAATATTCTGTTACAGTTAAACTAGATAAAATCTACGATAGTATAGATAAAGAATATTCTAATTATACATTTCAGTTTAAGACGATAACACCTAACTATAGCATACAAACAGAAGCTTTACAATCGTATACTAAAACACATCAATATTTAAATGGATTTTTAAAGTCTGCTGATATCATTTCTTTAGAAGATGCAAAAAAAATTATAACTGCCTCTCAAAATAACCAAAAGATAAATATTGTTTGGAACGAATCTTATGCAACATCTAAAGTTTTTGAGTTTAAAATAGATAGTATAACACGATTTGTAGAAGATTCTAAACTAACTATTTCTTGGGATGGAAAACCAATATATGCCAATAATAAAGGTGATAAAGAAATTATAATTCCTGGGAAAAATAATTTTAAAGTGTTGTCAGTTTCAGTTAATAATGCCGAAAATCAGTTTATTTCAATTAATTTTTCAGATGAATTAAAAGAACAACAAAACTTTGATGGTTTAGTGTCAGTTCAAAATCAAAATAAACTCCAATTTATTGTTAATGGTAATGAGTTAAAAATCTATCCTCAAAACAAGTTTGAAGGAGATGTTTTGGTTTCTGTTTTTGAAGGAATTAAAAATTCACAGAATTATAAGTTAAAGAAAGCTTTTAAAGAAACAATTACTTTCGAACAAAAAAAACCTCAAATTAGGGCGCTTTCTAGTGGTACAATTTTACCCAATTCTAAAGATTTAAAATTTAATTTCGAAGCTATTAATGTTAAAGAAGTAGAGGTTAGAATTATCAAAATATTTGAAGACAATGTATTGCAGTTTTTACAAGAAAACAACATTAATAGCAACTATGAATACAATATAAAAAGAGTAGGTAGAAGAGTTGCAAAAGAAACAATTACTCTTATAAATAATAAAAACAATAACACTCAAAAATGGAAAGCTTATAGTATAGACATCGCTAAAATGGTAGCTGCAGAACCAGGGGCTATTTACAGGGTTGAACTTAGTTTTAATAAAAATCAAACATTTTATAATTGTCAAAATACATCATCAATAAAAGAAGCAAATGATTTTGAAGAAGATTTTAATAATAACTTAAATGAAATAAATGATGATGAAGCTAGAGAAGAAATGTATTGGGACAATCAATTATATAGTTACAAGAACTACAATTACAATTGGAGAGAAAGAAACAATCCCTGTCATGATGCATATTATGATGAAAGTAAAGTTATAGCCCAAAATCTTTTAGCATCTAATCTTGGAATTATTGCTAAAAAAGGAGAAAATAATAATTACTTCTTTGCAGTTACAGATATTGTTAAAGCTACTCCTAAAGCAACAGCAACAGTAAAATTATTCAATTTTCAACAACAAGAAATTGCTTCTGGTGTTACTAATTCAGAAGGTATAGTTTCGATTAAATCTAAAAATAATGCTGCCTTTGCAATAGTTTCTCAAGGTAATGAAAAAGGATATGTAAGATTATTTGATGGTAATTCTTTATCGTTAAGCAAATTTGATGTTTCTGGTAGTAAAACTCAAAAAGGCCTTAAAGGTTATATTTATGGAGAACGTGGAGTTTGGAGACCAGGAGATGAAATACATCTTACATTTTTACTTAATGATGCTGATAATAAGTTGCCTAAAAATCATCCTATAAAGTTAGAAGTTACAGATCCTAGTGGAAAATTAGTATATAAAAAAGTAACTTCAGATCAATTAAATAATTTTTACAAGTTTACAGTAAAGACTTTGCAAGAAGCAAAAACAGGAAATTACACTGCAAAAATTTCTGTTGGTGGAGCAAAGTTTTATAAAAATTTAAAAGTAGAAACAGTTAAACCAAATCGTTTAAAAATTAAAGTAGATTTTGATGATGAAATATTATCAAACTCAAAACCAATTAATGGTACTTTAGATGTAAAATGGTTACATGGAACACCTGCTAAAAATTTAAAAGCAGAAATAAAAGCTAAAATTACATCGTCAAATTTCAGTTTTAAAGAGTTTAAAAATTATGTCTTTACAGACCCCTCAAGAAATTTTTCTACTGAAGAACTAAACGTTTTTGAAGGTAAATTAAATGCAAACGGAATTGCAAAAATAAATACCAATTTAAAAGTAGGTAAAAACGCACCAGGAATGTTAAATGTCCAATTCTTGGTGAGAGCTTTTGAAAATGGTGGAGATTTTTCTATAGATGCTTTCACCAAAAAATATGCGCCTTTTAAAACTTTTTTAGGATTAAAATCACCAAAAGGCAATAAATACGGCTCATATTTTACTGATGAAAATCAAACTTTTTCTGTAGTTTCTGTAGATGAAAATGGTAAACCTGTTCAAGTAGATGATATAGAAGTTCAAGTTTTTCAAATAAAATGGCGCTGGTGGTGGAGTTCATCAGAAGATAATTTATCTAGATATACTTCAAGTAGTTACCATCAACCCTATAAAACAATAAAATTAAGCACAAACTCTAAAGGAGAAGGTAATTTCTCTTTAAATATTCCTGAAGAAAATAAAGGTCGATTTTTAATTAGAGTTATCGATAAAAAGAGTGGTCATGCAACTGGTAGAACAGCTTATTTTTATAAAAATTGGTGGCAAAACTCAGCATCTGGAGATAAAGAAGCTGCAAAAATGTTAGTATTTTCTGCAGATAAAGAAACCTATAATGTTGGTGAAACTGCTAAGATTACTTTTCCTTCAGGCTCAAAAGGCAATGCATTAATAAGCATAGAAAATGGCACAAAAGTGTTAGAAACAAAATGGGTAAAGACAGAAAAAGGAACAACAACTTTTGATTTGCCTATTACTAAAAAGATGACACCTAATGTTTTTGTAAACATCACTTTATTGCAGCCACATAAAGTTACAGAAAACGATTTACCAATTAGATTGTATGGTGTAATTCCGATTTTAGTTGAAGATTCAGCTACAAAATTAGAACCTGTAATTCAGATGCCAAAAGAATTAAAACCAGAAACAGAATATACAGTAAAAGTTTCTGAGAAAAACAGTAAGGCAATGACGTATACTTTAGCAGTGGTAGAGGATGGCTTATTAGATTTAACACGATTTAAAACTCCAAACGCTTACCATACTTTTTATGCAAAAGAAGCTTTAGGCGTTAAAACTTGGGATATTTTTGATGATGTTATTGGGGCGTATTCTGGAAGTATAGATCAAGTTTTTGCAATTGGTGGTGATGGAAGCATAGCAAAAGGAAAGAATAAAAAAGCAAATAGATTTAAGCCTGTAGTTCAGTTTTTAGGACCTTTTGAATTAAAACCTGGTAACAGTAAAACTCATAAAATTAAACTGCCAAACTATATAGGTTCTGTTAGAACTATGGTTGTTGCTGGTGATGTTACTACAGAAGCTTTTGGTAGTTCAGAAGAAACAACACCTGTAAAAAAACCACTAATGGTTTTAGCTACTTTACCAAGAAAATTATCGCCTAAAGAAAAAGTGACTTTACCTATTTCTGTTTTTGCAATGGATAAAAAAGTAAAAAATGTTACTGTTCAGGTTAAAACTTCTAAAGGAATTTCTGTTGTGGGTAATGCAACTCAAAAAATCAATTTTAATAAACCAGATGAAAAAATGGTTTATTTTGAACTTGATGTTCTAAAAGCAAATGGTATCAATACTGTTGAAGTGATTGCTTCTGGAGCAGGAGAAAAGTCAACTTATAAAGTAGAGTTAGATGTAGTTAATCCAAACCCAATAACTACAAAAATTATAGATAAAACCATACAAGGTAATGCTACTCAAACTATAAGTTTCGAAACTTTTGGAGTAGAAGGTTCAAATTCTGCAATAATTGAACTATCAACAATACCTGCTATGAATTTTACAGGTAGATTAGAGTATTTAATTCAATATCCTCATGGTTGTGTAGAGCAAACCACATCAAGTGTTTTTCCTCAATTATTTTTAAATGATTTATTCGATTTAACTTCAGAAAAGAAAAGAAAAATACAGAATAATATAGAAAAAGGAATTAAAAGATTAGGTAGTTTTCAAAAAGCAAATGGAGGATTAAGTTATTGGTTAGGTGAAAATTACATAAGTGATTGGGGTACAACTTATGCAGGTCATTTTATGTTAGAAGCTGAGAAAAAAGGCTTTGTGTTACCACTTACTTTTAAAAGTAATTTTATTAACTATCAAAGAAATTTAGCTAGAAATTGGAGGCCAAATTATAACAGTTATTCTAGAGATTTAGAGCAAGCTTATAGGTTATACACATTAGTATTGGCAGGTAGTCCAGACTTATCAGCTATGAACAGATTAAGAGAATATAATAAGATTTCTAATGAGGCAAAATGGAGGTTAGCTGCAGCATATGCATTAGTTGGTCAAAAAGAAGCTTCAGATGAAATTTTAACACAAACAACTCTAAATTTTGAAGGTTATAACTATTACAATTATGGCTCTAAAACAAGAAATAAAGCTATGGCTTTAGAAACGATGTTGCTTACAAACAACAATAATGTAAAAGACTTGGCAAAAAGTATTGCAAAAGATCTATCAAGTAATCAGTGGATGAGTACCCAAACAACAGCTTATAGTTTGTTAGCTATAGGTAAAATGGTAGTGAAAAATGGTGGTAAAGCTATACATGTGGTATTAACTTCAGATGATAAAAAAGATCAAATTAACACTAGTAATTCTTTATTGCAAAGAACTTTAAAAGTCGAAAAAGGTAAGAATACTATCAGCATTAAAAATAATGATAATAATGTTGTTTATGCAAGAATTGTTAACTCAGGAAAATTACCTTTAGGTAGCGAAATTGTTGAAAATAGAGGATTAAAAGTTGCTTTAGAATACAAAGATTTAAAAGGCAATAAAATTGATGTAAATCAATTAAAACAAGGTCAAGATTTTGTGGCAAAAATTACGGTTCAAAATAGTAAAAATGAGTCTGTAAAAGATATCGCTTTAACTCAAATTTTTCCTTCTGGATGGGAAATTGTAAATACACGTTTTACAGATTTTGGGACTACTACAAAAAGCGATGCCAGATACACAGATATTAAAGATGATAGCGTTAATTTTTACTTCGACTTAGAAAATGGGAAATATAAATCTAAAACAAAAACATTCTCTGTATTATTAAATGCAGCTTATTTAGGTAACTATTATTTACCAGGTATACAAGTTGAAGCTATGTATGATAATGACTATTTGGTAAGAACAAAAGGACGTTGGATAAAAGTAGTGAAGTAGTTAAATGAGGATAAAAGGCTACATAATAAAGCATAAAAAGAAAAGTATTTTAGTTGGTATCTTGTTGATTTTTTATGCTTTTTGCTTACCTAAGCAACTTTTTGTTAAGCCAACTTCTACAGTTATTACAAGTACTAAAGGCCATTTGTTAGGGGCTTTAATTGCAGAAGATGGTCAGTGGAGATTCCCTCATAATGATTCTGTACCTGATAAGTTTAAAACCTGTTTAATTCAGTTTGAAGACGAACATTTTTACAAACATCCTGGGTTTAATCCTGTTTCTATTTTTAAAGCAATTCAACAAAACATTAATGCTGGAAGAGTTGTTAGAGGTGGTAGTACAATTACACAGCAAGTTATAAGATTGAGTAGAAATGATAGGCCAAGAACTTATTTAGAAAAATGTAAAGAACTTATTTTAGCTACAAGATTAGAATTAAGAGCCAGTAAAGAAAAAATTTTAGCTTATTGGAGCAGTAATGCACCTTTTGGAGGTAATGTTGTTGGTTTAGATGCAGCTTCATGGCGTTTTTTTAATAGAAGTTCTGCTGATTTATCTTGGGCAGAAGCTGCAACATTAGCAGTATTACCTAATGCTCCAAAATTGATTTATCCAGGGAAAAATCAACAAAAATTGTTGGCAAAAAGAAATCGATTATTAAAAAAATTACTTCATAAAAATGTAATTGATTCACTTACTTATAATTTATCAATTTTAGAAGAACTACCACAAAAACCTTTTGCTTTACCTCAAATTGCACCACATTTATTGCAAAAGATTAATAAAGAAAAAAAAGGAGAATTTGTAAAAACCACAATTAATAAAAGATTACAAAATCAAACCAATACTATTGTAAAAAACCATTATAATCAACTCTCAAAAAACGGAATAAATAATATTGCTGTATTGGTTTTAGATGTAAATACAAGAGAGGTTTTAAGCTATGTAGGTAATGCTCCAACAACAAAAAAAAACCAAAAAGATGTAGATATAATAGATAAGCCAAGAAGTACAGGTAGTATATTAAAACCTTTTTTATATGCAGCTATGTTAGATGCTGGAGAACTTTTACCCAACACTTTGGTTGCTGATGTACCAACAAATTATGGAAGTTATCAGCCAGAAAATTTCGACAAAAAATATGCTGGAGCTATCTCTGCTAAAAAAGCACTTTCTAAATCTTTAAATGTGCCTACAGTCAGACTTTTACAAAAATTTGGTTTAGAAAAATTTCATGATTATCTGCAAAAGTTACAATTACGAGATATCAAAAAAAACCCTAATTACTATGGGTTAACTTTAGCTTTAGGTGGAGCAGAAAGTAATTTATGGGATTTATGTAAAAGTTATGCATCTCTAGCTTCTACTGTAAATCATTACACAGAAACTTCAAGTTTTTATTTTGATAATGAGTTTTTAAATCCAACATTTTATAAAGGTGAAACCATAGATTTTGGTAAAAAATCTAATCAAAAAATCGTTTTTGATGCAGCTTCTATTTATCTAACTTTCGAAAGTTTGAAAGAAGTAAACAGACCCAATGCAGATGAAAATTGGGAGTTTTTTGATGCTGCAAAAGAAATTGCTTGGAAGACTGGAACTAGTTTTGGATTTAGAGATGCTTGGAGTATTGGTGTAACTAGAGATTATGTAGTTGGTGTTTGGGTGGGTAATGCAGATGGAGAAGGAAGACCTGGTTTGGTAGGTATACAAACAGCAGCTCCAATTCTTTTTGATGTATTTGATAAACTGCCAAATTCGTCTTGGTTTGAAAAACCTTTTGATGAAATGACTCAAGTTGAAATATGTTCAAAAAGTGGTTATAGAGCTACCAAAATTTGTGAAGAAACGAAACTATCTTACATACAAAACACAGGTTTAAAAACTGAGCCATGTCCATTTCATATAAATATAAATATTGATAGATCAAGCACTTATCAAGTAAACACTTCATGTGAAAGTTTAGAAAATATTCAGCAGAAATCTTGGTTTGTGTTGCCTCCTTTACAAGAGTATTATTACAAAAAACAAAATCCTTTTTATAAGCCCTTACCAAAATTTAGAGAAGATTGTTTGGGTGAGGTAAAGAATGTGATGAAATTTCTATATCCAACAGAAAAAAGCACCATTTTTTTGCCAAAAGACTTTGATGGCAAACAAAATGAGCTAATTTTAAAAGTAGCACATTCTAATAAAGAAGCCATTTTATTTTGGTCTTTAAACCAACAATTTTTAGGAACAACTACAGAAAATCATGAGTTAGCAATAACTCCAAAAGAAGGGGATTTTAAAATTACAGTCGTCGATAATTTTGGTAATGAAATTCAGCAACAAATTAGTATTAAAGAATAAAAAAAGAGTTAATCTTTAGAGTTTTCTTAACGAAAAATCATCAATTTTTTAACATCTTTGTAAGAATCAAAAAATAGGTTCTACAATGAAGATTTATCCTATAGAAACTGGTAATTTTAAATTAGATGGAGGTGCAATGTTTGGTGTTGTACCTAAATCTATTTGGCAAAGAACAAATCCTGCAGATGCTAATAATATGATAGACATGAGTATGCGTTGCATGCTTATAGAAGATGGTAATCGTTTAATATTAATAGATACTGGTTTAGGTAATAAACAATCAGATAAATTTTATAGCTATTATTATTTGTTTGGAGATTTTTCTTTAGATACATCCTTAAAAAAATATGGTTTTCATAGAGATGATATCACAGATATTTTTTTAACACATTTACATTTTGATCATTGTGGAGGTGTTATTAAAAGAAACAAAGAGGGTTTATTAATTCCTGGTTTTAAAAATGCAAAAGTTTGGTCTAATCAAAAACATTGGAAATGGGCAACAGAACCAAATGCCAGAGAAAAAGCATCATTTTTAAAAGAGAATATAAATCCAATTAAAGAAAGTGGTCAGTTAGAATTTATTCATAGTAATTACAAAGATCAAATTGGTTTTGATGTTTTGTTTATGGATGGTCATACAGAAAAACAAATGTTGCCAAAAATTGAATATCAAGACAAAACATTGGTATTTATGGCAGATTTATTACCAACAGTTGGTCATATACCTTTACCATATGTTATGGGGTATGATACTAGACCTTTGTTAACTATTAAAGAAAAAGCAGCATTTTTAAACGAAGCTGCAGATAAGAACTTTTATCTTTTTTTAGAACATGATGCACATCATGAATTATGTACTGTAAAGCACACAGAAAAAGGAGTCCGTTTAAATACTACACATAAGTTTTCAGAAATATTTAATTAGAGAAGTTAGAATATGAAGCGTATTAAAGCAAGTTTTTTTATTGCCTTTTTAGGCATTTTTTTATGGGGTTGTAAATCATCAAAAATAGCAGTTACTGCACCAAACTTCGATGAAATTATTACAACACCAGCAAAAAAAGATTTTTTGTCTGAAGAAGAATTAAAAGTTTGGCATCATTTAGATATACAGAAAGATTCTATTGCAGGTATTAGCTTAGAAAAAGCATATAAATTTTTAAAGGGAAAAAAAGCAAGACCAGTTGTTGTTGCAATTGCAGATTCTGGAGTAGATATTAATCATGAAGATTTAAAGGATGTACTTTGGGTTAACAAAGACGAAATAAAAGGTAACAATAAAGATGATGATAATAATGGATATATAGATGATGTTTTTGGTTGGAATTTTCTTGGGAATGCTAAAGGAGATATTGTAACTACAGATCAATTAGAAATTACTAGAATTGTTAAAAGAGGCAGAGAAAAGTTTGGAGATAAGGAACTTTCTGAAATTGCAGAAAAAGACAAAAAAGCATATGAAGAATATTTAAAACTAAATAAAGAATTCGAAGCTACTCTTATTGAGAAAAAAGGAGAAATTTATCAAATGGATGACTATCTAAAAAATTTAGATATGGTTCAAGAAAATTTTGATATTGTTAAAAAATTAGCAAAAACAGATAGTCTTACTTTAGCAATTGTAGACAAAGTAGAAGCACCAAATTTACAAACTTTAATGAGGGTAAAAAATGTTGCTAATATTCTAAAGCAAGGTATGAGTGAAAGTACTTTGATAGAAGAAAGAGAAAAAGTAAAAGAATACGTTGCAGAACTTAAAAAGGCAATGGAAGGTTATAATCTAGATATGAATTATCGCCAATCTTTAGGAGATGATTTATATGATATTACTGATAAATTTTATGGTAACAATAATATGTTAGGTACTGCAGATGCAGGTAAACATGGTACTCATGTAGCAGGAATTGTTGCAGCAAATAGAGCTAATAAAATAGGAGCAGTAGGTGTTGCAGATAATGTAAAAATTATGACTGTTAGAATTGTTCCTGAAGCAGATGAACATGATAAAGATGTGGCTCTTGGTATTAGATATGCAGTAGATAATGGAGCAAAAATTATAAACACAAGTTTTGGTAAACGTTTTTCACCAAATAAAAATTGGGTTTATGATGCATTAAAATATGCAGCAGAAAAAGATGTTTTAATAGTTAATGCAGCAGGTAATGATGGTAAAGATTTAGATGTTAACGAAACCTACCCAACAGACTCCAAAGATATGCTTACAGAATTTACAGATAATGTAATTACAATTGGTGCAAATAGTTTGCATTATGATAAAAATTTACCAGCAAATTTTTCTAACTATGGTAAAGTAAATGTAGATATTTTTGCACCAGGTGTGAGTATCTATGCACCAATACCAGAAAATAAATACGAGGCTTTAAGTGGTACTTCTATGGCTGCACCAACAACTGCAGGAGTTGCTGCTTTAATACGTTCTTATTATCCAAATTTAACTGCTAAAGAAGTTAAAGATATCATTATGAAATCTGGAGTAAAAATTAATTTTGATGTTGTAAAACCAGGTTCGCAAACAGAAGAAAATCCAAATGGAGAAATGATTCCTTTTTCTAGTTTATCTGTTACAGGTAGAGTTGTAAATGCATACAATGCATTACAATTAGCAGAATATATTTCAAACAAAAAACAATAGTAAATCTTTTACTATTTTTATAAATAAATAAAAACCAATTTAAAAATGAAGAAAGTACCTTATTTAGTTTTATCAATACTAATGTTAGTGTCATGTGCTCAAACCAAAGATGTTTCTAATACAGATAACAATGCTAAAAAAAGTAATGAAAGTTACTGGCAGCAACATGTAGATTATACTATGGATATTGATGTAAATGGTTATCAATATAATGGAAAACAAAAATTAGTGTATACTAACAATTCTCCAGATGATTTAGATAAGGTTTTTTATCATCTTTATTTTAATGCTTTTCAACCTGGTTCTCAAATGGATGTTCGTTCTTTAAATATTAAAGATCCAGACAGAAGAGTAAGAGATAGAATTAGTAAATTAAAACCAAATGAAATAGGTTACATTAAAGTAAATTCTTTAAAACAAGATGGAGTAGCAGTTTCTCATGAAACAGTGGGTACTATTTTAGAAGTAACTTTAAACAAGCCTATAAAATCTGGAGAAAGTGTAACTTTTGATATGCTGTTTGATGCTCAAGTTCCTGTTCAAATTAGAAGATCTGGAAGAAATAATGCAGAAGGTGTTGCTTTATCTATGACTCAATGGTATCCTAAAATGGCTGAATATGATTTTCAAGGATGGCATACTCCACCTTACATTGCAAGAGAATTTCATGGTGTTTGGGGAGATTTTGATGTGACTTTACATATAGATAAAAATTATGTTGTTGGAGGTACAGGTTATTTACAAAATCCACAAGAAGTAGGTCATAATTATGAAGACAAATCAAAAGAATTAAAATTACCAAAAGGTGATAAATTAACTTGGCATTTTAAAGCACCAAATGTTCACGATTTTTCATGGGCAGCAGATCCAGAATATAATCATGATATGATTACAACTAAATCTGGTATAGATTTACATTTCTTTTACAAGAAAACTATGGAGGCTAAGTATTTAAAGAATTGGAAAGATTTACAGCCTAAGACTGCAGAATTAATGGATTTCTTTAGTGAAAATGTGGGTATGTACCCTTACAAACAATACTCTGTGATTCAAGGTGGAGATGGAGGTATGGAGTATGCAATGTCTACATTAATTACAGGTCAAAGAAATTTTGGAAGCTTATTTGGTGTTACTGCACATGAAATGGCACATACATGGTTTCAGTTTCTGTTAGCTTCAAACGAAAGTTTACATCCTTGGATGGATGAAGGTTTTACTTCATACATTTCTTCTAAAGCATCAAATAAAATATTAGAAAGAAATAGAGAAAATCCTCATGCAGGTTCATATAGAGGTTATAGAACTATTGTAAATAGAGGTTATGAAGAATCAATTTCTACACATGCAGACAGGTATAACACAAACTGGGCTTATAGTACAGGGAGTTATTCTAAAGGAGCAATTTTCTTAGCTCAATTAGAGTATATAATTGGTGCAGAAAATGTGGCAAAAGGTTTAAAGAAATATTTTAATGACTTTTCTTTTAAACACCCAACACCAAATGATATTAAAAGATCTATGGAAAAGGTTTCTGGTATTCATTTAGATTGGTATTTAAATGAATGGACGCAAACTACACATACAATAGATTATGGTCTAAAAAGTGTTGATGGAAAAACAATTACTTTAGAAAGAATTGGTCAAATGCCAATGCCTATAGATCTTGAAGTTGAATACACAGATGGGTCTAAAGAAAGCTTTAACATTCCATTACGTATGATGAGAGGTGTAAAACCAACATCTGCAACAATTTTAAAAGACTGGGGATGGGCTTTTCCAACCTACACTTTTGATGTTTCTAAAGATGTAAAATCTGTTGTAATAGATAAAAGTGGATTAATGGCAGATATTAAATTAGAAAATAATACGTATCCTGCAAGCTCAAGATAAAATTAAATAATAGTAAGAATTTAATGACCCTAGCTTTGGCTGGGGTTTTTAATTTAGAAGACTATTTATATCTTCTTTTGGTATAAAACCTACTAACATTAAATAAACTCCACAAACAATTAAAATAATTCCCATTACTTTTTTTACTCTATAAATAACTGTAGGAGTCATCTTGTTTTTAAGCTGTTTTGCTAAAAATATTTTTCCTAAATCTGTTATAAAATAACCTGCAATAACAACAGAAAAATAAGTAAAAATTGCATTTTGATTCATTTTTAAAGAGGGACCAATAACAAGTATAGTTCCTAACCAAAATGCTAATACCCCTACATTAATAAAGTTTAAAAAATAACCTTTTAAAAATAGTTTTATATAGTTGTTTTTTACAATGGGGACGTCTATCTGTTTAGCAGATTCTATAGCCTCTTTTTTGTTTTCTCTATCAAAGTAAGTAATTAAACCATAGATAATTAACACCAAACCACCAATTAAAAATAATCTTGGATCATCTTTTATTTTTTCTAATAAAGACCTACTTCCATAATAGGCAATTAGAATAAAAGTAACATCTGCTAATACAACACCTAAATCAAAAACAATAGCAGCTCTTGCACCTTTAATAATACTAGTTTGAATCAACATAAAAAAAACAGGTCCAATCATAAAAGCCATGAAAAAACCTATTAAAAAAGCGTTTTTAAAATCGTAAAAATCCATATTTAACAAAAATAAGGATTTTTATACATCATCAAAATCTATACTAATTTTTGAAGTTGTTGGGTGTGCTTGACAGGTTAAAATAAGTCCTTCTTCTACTTCACCATCAGTTAAAATAGTATTTTTAACCATAACAGCCTTACCTTCTGTAACTTTAGCTAAACAAGAACTACAAACACCTCCTTGACAAGAATAAGGTGGGTCTAAATCGTTACGTAAACTTGCAGCTAAAATGTTATCTGTTTGCGTCATTGTAAAGGTGGTTTCTTCATCATCTAACAAAACAGTAATTTCTGATGTGCCTTCTTTAATTTCGTCTTTTGCATTTTCATCTTCAGAAACTGTAAATAATTCAAAATGAATATTTTCATTAGAAAAACCAGCTTCTTTTAAAGTTTCAGAAACCGTATTTATCATAGCTTCTGGTCCACATAAAAATGCTGCATCAAAAGAAATGTCTTTGTATTTATTTTTAATAAAGAAATTAGTGAATGGTTTATCTATTCTGCCAAATAACATGTTTTCTTGACGTTCTCTACTACAAACAAATTCTAAATTAAAATGTTCATATTTTGAATTTAATGCAAGTAGTTCGTCATAAAAAATAGTATCCTCTACAGATTTGTTACCATAGATTAAGGTAAATGTTGATGTTGGTTCATGCTCTAAAACAGATTTCACCATCGATAAAATAGGAGTAATACCAGAACCAGCAGCAAACGCAATATAGTTTTTCTTAGCTTCTGGATTTAGTAAAAAACGACCTTCAGGAGTTGAGATTTTAACTTCATCACCTACTTTTAAATCAGTTGTTGCATAAGTAGAAAAGACTCCATTTTCTACAGCTTTTATGGCAACTCTTATTTCGCCACTTTTAGGTGTGGAGCAAATAGAATAAGCTCTTCTTACTGCTTCACCATTAATCTCTTTTTCTATAGTAATGTATTGCCCAGCTGTATAACTAAATTCAGTTATTAAATTTTCAGGAATACTAAAAACAACAGAAACCGCGTTTGCGGTTTCTTGTTTTATTTCTTTGATGTTTACGTTATAAAATGTTGCCATAAATAGTTTTAGACTAAATTTTTCTCGATTAAATATTCTGCAATTTGAATGGTATTAGTAGCAGCACCTTTTCTTAGGTTATCTGCAACAATCCACAAATTTAAGGTATTTTCTTGAGATTCATCACGTCTTATTCTACCTACAAAAACTTCATCTTTATCATTTGCATTTATTGGCATTGGATATATATTGTTTGCCAAATCATCTTCAACAATTACTCCAGGAGTTTCACTTAAAATTTTACGAACTTCATCAACATCAAAATCATTATGAAATTGTACATTAACAGCTTCAGAATGTCCACCAGCTGTAGGAATTCTAACAGCAGTAGCTGTTACAGAAAAAGAATCGTCACGTAATATTTTCTTTGGTTCTTTAACTAATTTCATTTCTTCTTTAGTATATCCATTTTCTAAGAAAATATCACAATGTGGTAAAGCATTTCTACCAATTTTATGAGGGTAAGCCATTTCTCCATCTATACCAGCTTCTTCATTATCTAATTGTTGTACAGCTTTTACACCTGTTCCAGATACAGATTGGTATGTTGAAATAACAACTCTTTTCATTTTATATTTTGCATGTAAAGGCGCTAAAGCCATTACTAACTGAATTGTAGAACAGTTTGGATTTGCAATAATTTTGTCTTCTGAAGTTAATACATCTCCATTAATTTCTGGAACCACTAATTTTTTATCAGGATCCATTCTCCAAGCAGAAGAATTGTCTATTACAGTTGTACCTACTTCTGCAAATTTTGGAGACCATTCTAATGAGGTATCACCACCTGCTGAAAATAAAGCTACATCTGGTTTCATATTAACTGCATCTTGTAAGGTAACAACTGTGTAATTATTTCCTTTATATGATAATTTTTTACCTGCAGATCTTTCTGAAGCCACAGGAATTAATTCTGTAATAGGTAAATTACGTTCTTCTAAAACTTTTAACATGACTGTGCCAACCATACCAGTTGCACCAACAACAGCTACTTTCATTTTATCTTTTTAAAAAATTTATTTATTGCATTGCAAATATCAACACAAAAAAAATACTGACCATTGTTTTAAGAAATATTTACCAAAATTATTTCTAATGTTTAATTTAAAACAAATTGATATAATTTTAATTGAATGCTAGTTCTTATGTGGCTTGCAAGTCTATAAGAAATAACTACATTTGCAAAAAATTTATTAACAAAAACTGAATTTTGTTCAGCTTAAAAATTAGTATAGCATGCAACTGTACAATAAGTTAAGCGCAAAAGAACGCGCTGCATTAATAGATGAGGCTGGTAAAGACCGCATCACAATTTCTTTTTATCAATATCATCAGATAAAAAACCCACAAATACTTAGAGATAAATTATTTTTAGAATGGAATGCTTTAGATGTTCTAGGAAGAATTTATGTTTCTTATGAAGGTATCAATGCCCAATTATCTGTCCCATCAGAAAACATGTATGCTCTTAAAGAGCAATTAGATAGTATATCATTCTTAAAGGATATTCGATTAAATGTAGCTATTGAGCAAGACAATAAATCGTTCCTAAAACTTAAAGTTAAGGTTCGAAATAAAATTGTTGCAGATGGTTTAAATGATGAAACTTTTGACGTAACTAATAAAGGAGTACATTTAAATGCAGCAGCATTTAATGAAATGTTAGCAGACCCAAATACAGTTTGTGTTGATATGCGAAATCATTATGAAAGTGAAATTGGCCATTTTGATGGTGCAATTACTCCAGATGTAGATACATTTAGAGATTCTTTAGATATTATAGAAGAAGATTTAAAAGATCATAAAGAAGATAAGAATTTATTGATGTATTGTACAGGAGGTATTCGTTGTGAAAAAGCTTCTGCCTACTACAAACATAAAGGATTTAAAAATGTATTTCAGTTAGAAGGTGGTATTATAGAATATACACGTCAAGTAAATACAGAAGGCATAGAAAATAAATTTATTGGTAAGAATTTTGTGTTTGATCATAGAAGAGCAGAAAAAATTACAGATGATGTTATTGCAAATTGCCATCAATGTGGAAAGCCTTGTGATACACATACAAATTGTGCGAACGAAGCTTGTCATTTATTGTTTATACAATGTGATGATTGTGCTGAGCAAATGGAAAATACATGCTCTACAGAATGTCAAGAAATTATTCATTTACCTTATGAAAAACAAAAAGAGCTTAGAAAAGGAAAAGGCAATAGCAATAAAATTTTCAAAAAAGGAAGAAGTGAAGTTCTGAAATTTAAGAAATAAAAAAACCAATAAAAAAGACCTCATTAAGAGGTCTTTTTTAGTTATAATAATCAAATACTAAAAGTAACCTAGCGAATTCTAAAAAGATTTATAAAGCATCACTTTTAAAATTATATTTGATGAGTAATAGATACATTCATTACAGTAAGGTAGTTTTAAAAATAGCCTTTTTTCATTCTTTAATATTGTGTATATTTACCTATTAAGCAATAAAGAAGTTTTTTATTGCAACTATTTAATAATCAGAAATAAAACTTTAGTTAAAACTATAGACTGTTAATTAACTTCTAAAGACGAACAACTAAAGACTAAATATATATGGCATGTGGAAGTTGTGGTACAACAGAAAATGGAGTACCAAGAGGTTGTAAAAGTAATGGAAATTGTGGTACAGGAACCTGTGGTTCTGGTAGCGAAAAACTAGCTGTTTTTGATTGGTTGTCTAATATGACATTACCAAGTGGACAAGAACGATTCGATATTTTTGAGGTACGATTTAAAAATGGTAGAAAACATTTTTTTAGAAATGTAGATAATTTAACCATTTCTATGGGAGATGTAATTGCTGTAGAAGGTAATCCTGGTCATGATATTGGAATTGTATCTCTTGCAGGAGAACTTGTAAAAGTTCAAATGAAGAAAAGAAATGTGCCTATTGATAGCGAAGACATAAAAAAAATATATAGAAAAGCTACACAAAAAGACATTGATATTTGGCAGCAAGCTAGAGCCAGAGAAGAAGAAACTCAAAAAAGAGGAAGAGAAATATTAGGTAGGTTAGGGCTTCAGATGAAATTGTCTGATGTAGAATTTCAAGGAGATGGAAATAAAGCTACTTTTTACTATACTGCTGATGCAAGAGTAGATTTTAGACAATTGATTAGAGATTTAGCTAGTGCTTTTTCAATTCGTGTAGAAATGAAACAAGTAGGTGCAAGACAAGAAGCAGCAAGACTTGGAGGTGTTGGCTCTTGTGGAAGAGAATTATGTTGTTCTACATGGCTTACAGATTTTAGAAAAGTAACCACAGCTGCAGCTCGTTATCAGCAATTGTCTTTAAATCCTTTAAAATTAGCTGGGCAATGTGGAAAGTTAAAATGTTGTTTAAATTTTGAATTAGATACCTATTTAGATGCATTAAAACCTTTTCCAAAACAAGATGTTGTTTTAAAAACAGAAAAAGGAGATGCTGCTTTTGTAAAAATGGATATTTTTAAAAAATATCTTTGGTATACTTATAAAGAAGAACGTACAAAATGGTTTAGATTAACTTTAGACCAAGTGCAAGAAATTATCGCTTTAAATAAGCAAAATAAAAAATCGAGTTCATTAGAAGATTATGAATCTGATATTGAAATTCCTGAAAAAGTCGATTTTGAGGATGCAGTAGGTCAAGATAGTTTAACAAGGTTTGATGTACCTAAAAAACGTAAAAGAAATAATAGAAACAAAAAAAGAAGACCAGCCACAGCTGCTGTTGCTTCTTCAGAGAATAAAGAAGATAAAAAACAACAGCCTAGAAAAAAAGTTAATCATCAAAAATCAACTGATAATTCATCAGCATCTAAAACTGTAAATAAAAATAAAAACAGGAGAAGAAATTTTAAAAATAAAAGAAATAATCAATTTAAAAATGGAAATAATTCTCAAGAAAAATAGGGGTTTAATTTGTTTTTTTTCATTGATGTTTCTTGTTTCTTGTTCAGATAATTTAGTGTTTACAGAATACAAAACATTAAAAAATTCAACTTGGAAATCAAATGAGAAATTAACATTTAATTTTACTGTAAAAGATACTATACAGCCTAAAAATCTGTTTATTCATGTTAGAAATAATAAAGATTATGCCTTTAGTAACTTGTATTTAATTACCAGTTTAAATTTTGCAAATGGTACAAAAATTGTAGACACTTTACAATATGAAATGACAGATGAATATGGGGCTTTTTTAGGAAAAGGATTTTCTAATATTAAAGAAAATAAATTATTCTATAAAGAAGCAAAAATTTTTCCAACTAAAGGAGAATATCAATTTATCATATATCATGCTATGAGAAAACAAGGAGAAATAGAACCAATTTCTACTTTAAAAGGAATTCAAGATGTTGGTTTTTCAATAGAAAATTAAAAAATGGCAACAAAGAAAAAAACAAATTTTAAAAAATACATCCTTTGGTTTTGGGCTACTATTTTAGGAGGTTTATTAGTTGTAATACTTTTATTTTTTACAGCTTCAATAGGTGGTTTTGGAGCATTACCCACTTTTGAAGAATTAGAAAACCCACAAACTAATTTAGCAACAGAAGTTATTTCTGCAGATGGTGTTACCATTGGTAAATATGCAACAGAAAACAGAACGCCTATTAAGTATAAAGAATTACCAGAAAACTTAGTACAAGCTTTAGTTGCTACAGAAGATGAACGTTTTTATGAACATTCTGGAATTGATTTTAAAGGTTTTGCAAGAGCCGTTATTAAGTTAGGAAGAGATGGTGGTGCTAGTACAATAACACAACAATTAGCTAAAAATTTATTTACGAAAAGAGCTTCTAGAAATATTTTTAAAAGAATAGGTCAGAAAATGAAAGAGTGGGTAGTGTCTGTTAAATTAGAAAGGCAATACACTAAGCAAGAAATCATTGCAATGTATTTAAATACTCAAGATTTTATTTTTAATGCTGTAGGTATTCGTTCTGCAGCAAGAATTTATTTTGGAAAAGAAGCAAAAGATTTAGACGTTCAAGAATCTGCAATTTTGGTAGCTATGTTAAAAAACCCAAGGCAGTACAACCCTAATAGAGAAATATCTAAAGAAAAATCTAGAAGAAGAAGAAATGTTGTTTTTTCTCAAATGGCAAAAAATAGATTTTTAACTCAGTCTGAGAAAGATTCACTTCAATTACTTCCTTTAAAAATTAATTACACACCAGAAAGTCATGATGAAGGTTATGCTACTTATTTTAGAACACACCTTCAAAAAATAATGCGTAATTGGGTAGAGAAAAATCCAAAACCAAATGGTGAGGAATACGATATTTTTAAAGATGGTTTAAAAATTTATGTGACTATAGATTCTAGAATGCAACAATATGCAGAAGAAGCTGTAAAAGAACATATGGCTAATTTACAAACGTATTTTTTTAGAGAACAAAAAAGAAATAGAACAGCACCTTTTTATGACATTGAAAGAGATCAAATAAGAGGAATATTAACCAGAGCTAAAAAGAATTCAGAACGTTACAAAAGACTAAAAATAGCTGGTGTTTCTTCTAAAAGAATAGACAGTATTTTTAATGCTAAGACTAAAATGAATGTCTTCTCTTGGAGAGGAAATATTGATACAATTATGTCTCCTATGGATTCTATAAAGTATTACAAGCACTTTTTAAGATCAGGTTTAGTTTCTATAGAGCCACAAACAGGTCATATAAAAGCTTGGGTAGGTGGTATAGATAATAAACATTTTAAATATGATGCTGTAGCTCAACAAAAAAGACAAGTTGGTTCAACATTTAAGCCATTTGTATATGCAACAGCTATAGATCAATTAAGAAAATCACCTTGTGATATGTTGCCAAATACACCTTATACAATACCTAAAGGTAAATATGGTATACCAGAAGAATGGACACCAAGAAACTCTCAAGAAAAGTATGGAGGAATGATGACTTTAAAAGATGCATTAGCAACTTCAACAAATGTGGTAACAGCTAATTTAATAGATCAGGTAGCTCCAGAAAATGTAGTTCGTTTAGCAAAATCTGCTGGAATCGAAACTGAAATTCAAGCAAACCCTTCTATAGCATTAGGTGCAGTAGATCTATCATTGTTAGAAATGACAAGTGCCTATAGCACATTTGCTAATAAAGGTTTACGAGTAAAACCAATGATTATTACAAGAATAGAAGATAAAAACGGAACAGTTTTAAAAGACTTTATTCCTAAAACAAAAGAGGTAATTAGTGAAGAATCTGCATATGTAATTTTAAAGTTATTAGAAGGTGTAGCAGATTCTGGTTCAGGTATTCGTTTACGATCATCATTTACAAGTTCTGGTAAAGCTTCAACTGGTTTTCCTTATAAGTTTACAAATGCAATTGCTGGTAAAACTGGAACTACACAAAATCAATCAGATGGTTGGTTTATGGGTATTGTTCCTAATTTAGTTACAGGGGTTTGGACAGGTGGAGAGGATAGGGCTACTCATTTTGCTGGTATTACTTATGGTCAAGGTGCAAATATGTCTTTGCCTTCTTGGGCTATCTTTATGCGAAAATGTTATGAGGATAAATCATTAAATGTGAGTAAAGAAGATTTTGAGAAACCAGAAAACTTAACTATAAAAGTTGACTGTGATGAGGTTATAGATGAAGATAAAAAAGTAATACCAAAGAAAAATACTGATACAGATTTTTAATAAAGCACAATGATAAATAAGAAAGTTAATAATGTAGAAGAAGCTTTAAATGGCGTAAAAGACGGAATGACTTTTATGTTAGGAGGCTTTGGTTTATGTGGTATTCCTGAAAATGCAATATCAGAATTAGTTAAGTTAAATGTAAGAGACGTAACATGTATATCTAATAATGCAGGCGTAGATGATTTTGGTTTAGGTTTACTTTTACAAAATAAACAAATCAAAAAAATGATTTCTTCTTATGTAGGCGAAAATGATGAGTTTGAACGTCAAATGCTTTCAGGAGAATTAGAAGTAGAATTAACACCACAAGGTACTTTAGCAGAAAAATGTAGAGCAGCTCAAGCTGGTTTTCCTGCCTTTTATACACCTGCAGGTTTTGGAACAGAAGTAGCAGAAGGTAAAGAAACTAGAGATTTTGATGGTAAAATGTATGTTTTAGAACGTGCTTTTAAAGCAGATTTTGCTTTTGTTAAAGCTTGGAAAGGTGATGCTGCAGGAAACTTAGTGTTTAAAGGAACTGCAAGAAATTTTAATGCTAATATGTGTGGCGCTGCAAAAATTACAGTTGCAGAAGTAGAAGAGTTAGTTCCTGTTGGTGAATTAAATCCAAATCAAATTCATATTCCAGGAATTTTTGTTCAAAGAATTTTTCAAGGTAAAAACTATGAGAAAAGAATAGAACAAAGAACAGTAAGACAAAAAAATTAGGTATGGCTTTAGATAAAAACGGAATTGCAAAACGTATTGCTAAAGAAGTAAAAAATGGTTACTACGTAAACTTAGGAATTGGTATTCCTACTTTAGTAGCTAATTTTGTTAGAGATGATATAGAAGTTGAGTTTCAAAGTGAAAACGGAGTTTTAGGAATGGGACCTTTTCCTTTTGATGGAGAAGAAGATGCAGATATTATTAATGCTGGTAAACAGACAATAACTACAATGCCTGGTGCTAGTTTTTTTGATTCAGCAACAAGTTTTTCTATGATTCGTGGTAAGCATGTACATCTAACTATTTTAGGAGCTATGGAAGTTGCAGAAAATGGTGATATTGCAAACTGGAAAATTCCTGGTAAAATGGTAAAAGGTATGGGTGGTGCAATGGATTTAGTTGCTTCTGCAGATAATATAATCGTTGCTATGATGCATACCAATAAAAGAGGTGAAAGCAAACTATTAAAAAAATGTTCTTTGCCTTTAACTGGTGTAGGTTGTGTAACTAAAGTGGTCACAAACTTAGCAGTTTTAGAAATAAGAGAGAATGCTTTTCATCTTTTAGAAAGAGCCCCTGGAGTTTCTGTTGAAGAAATTCAAAATGCAACAGAAGGTACATTAATTGTTAATGGAGAAATCCCTGAAATGAAAATATAAATGAATACATTAAAATATATTATTCCTTTTCTATTTCCTCTCTTAATTATTTTATTTGGCTTGATAACTTATAATGTATTAGAGTTAGAACCTAATTTTTATACAATTCTGATAAATATTGGATTGGCATATATTTTATCTCCAAAATATAAAATAGTTCAAAAACAAGATGGTGAAGAAGAACAAATGAAATGGTTATTCTATAAAAAAGTTGTAATTAGAAAAATATAGCATTATCAAATGAATAAAATCGCACAATATCCTAGATTAGTTTTTGTATTTTTTTTCGTTTTCATTTACCTGATTACTTATTTGTCAGGAATTGAAAACGCCATGTTAAGAACTGTTTTTTCTATAACCTTAGCTTTTGTAATTTCTCCAAGAAGAAAAAAATTAAAAACTCAAACAGGAGAAAAAACTCAAGTTACTTGGATTTTTCTTAAAAAACCTATCATTTTAGAGTAAATGAAAATTATATCTTACAATGTAAACGGAATTAGAGCTGCCTTAAAAAAAGGTTTTTTAGATTGGTTACAAGCAGCAAACCCTGATGTAATTTGCATACAAGAAACCAAAGCACATAAAGAACAAATTGATGTTTCAGAAATAGAAAATGCTGGGTATCCCTATCATTACTGGTTTTCTGCACAAAAAAAAGGATATTCTTCTGTAGCTATATTTTGTAAAGAAAAACCAAACCATATAGAATATGGAACTGGAATCGAAACTATGGATTTTGAAGGTAGAAATTTGCGAGTAGATTTTGATGAGGTGTCTATTATGAGTTTGTATTTACCTTCTGGGACAAATCTAGATCGATTAAATTTTAAGTTGACGTATATGGATGAATTTCAAGCGTATATCAATCAACTTAAACAAGAAATACCTAACCTTGTTATCTGTGGAGATTATAATATTTGTCATGAAGAAATAGATATTCATAATCCTAAAATGAAAGGAGTTTCTGGTTTTTTACCAGAAGAAAGACAATGGATAGGTTCTTTTATAGATAGTGGTTTTATAGATAGTTATCGATATTTAAATCAAGGTGTTCAAGAGTTTTCTTGGTGGAGTTATAGAGCCAATGCAAGAGCAAACAATAAAGGTTGGAGGTTAGATTATGCAATGGTTTCTGAACCTCTTAAAGATAAAATAGCTAGAGCTTATATTTTAACTGAAGCCAAACATTCAGATCATTGTCCAATAGCATTGGAATTAGATATTTAAAAATGAAACAAATTTTATTATTTTTCTTTTTTTCGGTTTCAGTTTTTTCTCAAACGAAAAAAGATACATTAATCATACCTAAAAAAGATACTTTATTTATAGCTAAAGACACTATAAAACAACCTATTGATTCTGCTTTTTTTACAGATAAAGACTTAAAAGTAATAGATAGTTTATTGGTTGATGAAAAATTTAGTTCAGCATTATTAGATACTTTAGAATATATTATTGATGATAAAGATATTATAGGTAATACTAATTTGGTATTAACTACAGATTTATTAAAACAGCGACTATCTGTTTTAAATGAAAACACTCCTTTTAACCTAGCATACAATCCTGCATTAGAAAAAGTAATTAATAGCTATTTAAAATATAGAAGAAAGTATTATCCAGCATTAATGGCTAAGGCTAAGTATTATTTTCCAATGTTCGAACAATATCTAGATCAATATGATATTCCTTTAGAAATGAAATATCTTGCCATTGTAGAATCTGCTTTAAAACCAAGAGCAAGATCTAGAGTTGGTGCATCTGGTATGTGGCAATTTATGTATGGTACAGGAAAACAATTTGATTTAAAAGTAAGTTCTTACGTAGATGAAAGATACGATCCTTTAAAATCTACAATAGCTGCTTGTAAATATTTAAGTCAATTGTATAAAATATTTGGAGATTGGGATTTGGCTTTAGCAGCTTATAACTCTGGTCCTGGTAACGTTACTAAAGCTATAAAAAGATCTGGAGGTTACAAAAACTATTGGAATATTCGCCCTTTTTTACCAAGAGAAACAGCTGGTTATGTGCCTGCTTTTTATGCAACAATGTATATTTTTGAATATTCAGAGGAGCATAAAATTTATTCAGATTTACCAAAATTTTTCGATTTCCAGACAGATACTATTCAAGTTAAAAGAACCATTTCTTTTGATCAAATATCAGAAATCATAAATGTTGATGAAAGAGGTTTTAACATTTTTAAATCCTTCTTATAAATTAGATATTATACCTTTTATAAAAGACAGAAAATACGCCTTAAGATTACCCACAAGTAAAGTTATTGAGTTTTTAAATAAGGAGAAAGAATTATATGCTTTAGCAGAAGCAGATGATGCGAAAAGAGAAAAACCTTTGCCTAAATATTTTGAGATGGACAAACGCGTTCGTTATAAAGTAAGAAGTGGAGATTATTTAGGTAAAATTGCAAATAAATATGGAGTTAGAGTAAGTGATATAAAAAGATGGAATCGCTTAAAAACAAGTAGTTTAAAAATAGGTCAACGATTGTATATTTATCCAAAAAGAATTCCAAGAGATATTGCAAAACCTAAGGCTAAGAAAGAGAATATTGTTAGCAGCAGCAAAAAGAAATCTGGAAAATATGATGTTTATATTGTAAAGGAAGGAGACTCGCTTTGGACCATTGCACAAAAATTTAAAGGAATTTCTGCAGATGATATTAAAAAATGGAACAATATTTGGAGTGCTAAAGGTTTAAAACCTGGAACTAAACTTAAAATTTATAAAAGTTAACCTCATGAAAAAAATTATCCTAGTATTTTTTGCTACAGTTTTATTAATTTCTTGTGTTGGAAATGACAAAATGATTCTTAGAGACTCTATTGGAAAAATTAATAAAGTAATGGTTGTTGCTAAAATTAGTGATTGGACAGGAGATGTTGGTCAAGAAATTAGAAATACCTTTGGAGAGCTTCAAGTTGGTTTACCTCAACCAGAACCAATTTTATCTGTATCTCAAGTTGCACCTAATGGCTTTAGTTCTATGATGAAATCTAGTAGAAATATATTAATGGTTTTAGAAGGTGAACAAGAAGGGATTTCTGTTAAGAAAAATGTGTATGCACAACCACAAACTATTGTATATCTACAAGCAAAAAACGACGAAGCAATTATTAATATTTTCAACAAAAATAAAGAGAAAATAAAGAGAATATTTTTAGATTCAGATATAGCTTTTACTCAAAGTATTTTTGCAAAAAATAAATTAGATGATTCTAAATATAAAACACTACAAAATTTAGGTATTTCATTAACCATACCAAATAAGTTTAATACAGTAGATGATACAGGAGATTTTTTATGGCTTAGAAATCACTTAACAAGTGGTATTGCAAAATCTGGAAGTAACAATATTTTGGTATATTCTTTGCCTTTAGAAGATGGATTACAAGTTGCAGATAGTATTGTTGTAAATAGGAATAAAATTGGTAAAAAATACATTCCTGGTTATAAAGAAGGTATGTATATGATTACAGAAGAGGCTTATACACCTTTTACTTTTGATGCTGTTGTTGATGGTAAAAAAGCCTATGAAACTCGTGGAAAATGGGAAGTAAAAGGAGATTTTATGGCTGGTCCTTTTGTTAACTATACTGTTTTTGATGAAGAAAAAAATAGACTAATAGTTGTAGAAGGTTTTACTTATGCACCTTCTGTAAGTAAAAGGGCTTTTCTTTTTGAGCTAGAAGCTATAGCAAAGTCTTTAAAAATAAAATAAAAAACATCAAAATAATATTAAAAGTCTGAGTATTAAAAGCTCAGGCTTTTTTTGTGTTATAAATTTCATGAATTTATTTTCATATATTTGAGTATCAATCAATAAACTTTTTTATTATGGAAATGAATATTTACATTCTTTTTATTGCAGCAATTGTACCTATGTTAATAGGTTTTGTCTGGTATGGTCCTTTATTTGGCAATGCTTGGATGAATGAAATGGGTTTTACAAAAGAATCCTTAGAAGGAACTAATATGGCTAAGGTTTTTATTTTAAGCTATATTTTTAGTCTTTTATTGGCCTTCTTTTTACAGTTCATTGTAATCCATCAAATGGGTGTTTTTCAAACACTAATTAATGAACCTGGGTTTAATGAAGAAACAGGGACAGCTTTTGCTTATTTTCAAGATTTTATTGCTACTTATGGAGATCGATTTAGAACATTTCAACATGGAGTTATTCATGGTGTTATGTCTGGGTTATTTTTTGTTTTACCAATCTTGTCAATTATAGCAATGTTTGAAAGAAAATCTTTTAAATATATAGCAATTAATGCTGGTTATTGGATAGTAACTCTAGCAATAATGGGAGGTATTATTTGTCAATGGTTATAAAAACCAACTATAACAATAATAAAAAAGCTTCACATTTGTGAAGCTTTTTTATTTATTAATATCCTATTTTTTGTCTTACTCTTTGCAGTACATCATTAGCAACTTTACTTGCTTTTTCTGCTCCAACTGCAAGTGCTTCATCAATTTCATGTTTATTTTCCATGTAATGATGATACTTAGCTCTTACCTCAGAAAAGGTATCAATAATCAATTCGTATAAAGCTTGTTTTGCGTGTCCATATCCATAATTCCCACCTTCATAATTTGCACGCATCTCAACAATCTGTTCATCAGAAGCTAATAATTTATATAAAGCAAAAACATTATCTGTATCAGGATTTTTAGGTTCTTCTAAAGGAGTACTATCTGTTTTAATACTCATTATTTGCTTTCTTAATTTTTTATCTGCTAAAAAAATATTTATGATATTGTCTCTAGACTTACTCATTTTTTCTCCATCAATACCAGGAACTAATTTAGTATGTTCTTGAATTTTTGCTTGTGGAGCAATAAGTGTATCACCTACTATATTATTAAATCTATTTGCAACATCTCTTGTCATTTCTAAATGCTGTAATTGATCTTTACCTACTGGTACAATCTCAGCATCATACAATAAAATATCTGCTGCCATTAACATTGGGTAAGTAAATAAACCAGAATTTACATCTGCTAATCTGTCTGCTTTATCTTTAAAACTATGTGCTAAAGTTAATCTTTGATAAGGAAAAAAACAGCTTAAATACCAAGACAATTCTGTAACTTGAGGTATATCACTTTGCTTATAAAAAACAGTTTTATTGATGTCTAAACCACAAGCAAGCCAAGTTGCAGCAGTACTGTAAGTGTTTTCTCTTAAGACATCTCCATCTTTAATTTGTGTTAAAGAATGCATGTCTGCAATAAATAAAAAAGATTCATTTTTAGGATCATTTGCCATTTCTATTGCTGGCAAAATGGCTCCTAATAAATTTCCTAAATGAGGTGTTCCAGTACTTTGTACACCTGTTAAAATTCTTGACATTAATTTTTTATTTTATCAATTTTTACAAGATTGAGATTGATGAAAAATCTCTAAAAGCACAAAAATAAGGTTTTGTATATGAAAATCCATCAAACAAAAGAATATTAGTATTTTTGGTGTTTATGAAATTTTTGAAAATACCTTTTTTACTAATTTGGAGAGTATGGTTTTACATACTCATTTTTATTACCATTATTATTATGGTACCTTTTTTATTAGTATTAACGTCAAAAGAAGAATATTACCCTACATTTTGGAAAATGGTTAGACTTTGGGCAAAAGTGCTAATTTATGGGATGGGATTTCGTCTTAAGATACAAGCTGATGAAGTTTTAGATAGAAATAAAAGCTACATGTTTTGTCCAAATCATGCTTCGTTAATGGATCCGTTTGTGCTGATTGCTTTAAGTAAAAACCCAATAGTTTTTGTTGGTAAACAAGAGTTTGTAAAAATTCCGATTTTTGGGTTTTTCTACAAAAGAGTGGTAATTATGGTAGATAGAAGTAGTCCAAAAAGTAGAAAAAGAGTTTATGAAATGGCTAAAAAAAGATTACAAAATGGAGTAAGTATGGCTATTTTTCCTGAAGGATTAGTACCAACAGAAAATGTAATTTTGGCCCCTTTTAAAAATGGTGCATTTTCTTTAGCTATTGAATATGAAATACCAATTGTGCCACAAGTTTACTTAGATGGTAAACGTTTATTTTCTTGGGATTTTTTTAAAGGCGGACCTGGAGTTTTTAGAATTCGTCAACATAAATTTATTCAAACAAAAGACTTAGAACAGTCTGACATGCAAAAACTAAAAGAAAAAACTTTTGATATTATTTACAATGATTTGGTAAATGACAAAAAGTATATGAAAGATACAAATAGACCTAATAATGAAAGAGAATTTAAATCACCTTTATCCTAAAAAAGAAGAAACATTAAATATTCTTTCTCATGGATTAGGATTTTTATTGAGTATTGTAGCATTACCATTTTTAATTTTAAAAAGTTTTAATTTTACTGGTTTTTGGAAACCATTAAGCTTTATTATTTATGGTTTAAGTATGATTATTCTATATGCTGCATCTACATTTTATCATGCAGCAAAAAACCCAAAAAGAAGAAGAAGATTAAATATTTTTGATCATGCAGCAATTTATGTTTTAATAGCAGGTAGTTATTCGCCTTTCTGTTTGGTAGCATTAGACTCAAGTTTAGGTTGGTATATGTTTGTTTTTGTCTGGTTATTTGCATTAGCTGGGGTAATCTTAAAATTATTTTACACAGGTAAATTTGATAAACTTTCAACAGCTCTTTATTTACTTATGGGTTGGCAAGTGGTTATCTTTATAAAACCATTAATGGCAAGTTTAACTTCAGAAGGATTACAGTTTTTGTTTGCTGGTGGAATTTTTTATTCTGTAGGTGCAATATTATATTCAATAAAAAAATTACCTTACAACCATGCTATATTTCACATATTTGTTCTTTTAGGTAGTTTGAGCCATTTTTTAGCAATTTACAATTTATAAATTACCAATTTTTAAAAGGATTTTTACTGAGGTATGAATTATAATATTCTTTATTTCCAGTAACTTCTTTGCCTAACCAATCTGGTTTTTTAAATTTTTGATGTTCACTATTTAATTCAATTTCAGCAAGAATTAATCCTTGGTTATCAGCATAAAACTCATCAACCTCAAAAATTAAATCATCATTTTTAATATAATACCTTTTTTTCTCAATAATAATAGGTTCACACAATAAAAGTAATTGTTCTGCTTCTTGTCTATTTATTTCTTTTTCCCATTCAAAACGAGTGGTTCCAGAAGCATTAGATGCCCCTTTTATTGTTAAAAAAGCTTTATCATTAGTAACTCTAATTCTTACATTTCTTGTTTTATCAGAATTTAAATAACCTTGTTTAAATACTTCTTCTTTATAGCTTAGGTTTTTAAAATCTTTGTTTTTTACTAAAAACTTTCTTTCTATTTCTATATTCATTTAATTGTTATTTTGATAAATACCAAATACAAAATCTGATGGGTTATGTTTTAAAAATTCATCTTCGAGAAGAAAAATTTCTTCTAAAATTTGCTGCTTTTCTTTATTAACTTCATAAAAATGATGAGATATATCTCTAAATGCACTCATTAATAAATTACCACCATAAGGTTTTTCTAAAACTGTATTAAAATGTTTATGAATTGATGGCATTATGCTTGAAGAATCTACACATTCTGATGGATCTGCAATTATCATTCTTAACGTTCCTACACCTCTATATTTATTTTTTAGAAACCTACTTTTAAATCTTACTCTATATTTTTTAGGTATTAATGCTATAGCTTTATTAATTGCTGCAATTTGATTTTTAGAAAATTGATGTCTAGTTGCACCAACAAATTCGTTAATGATTAACAAACCATTAGGTTTTATAAGTGGTTTTATTCTGTTAGCTAAAAATGAATCAATTTTATCAAAATGATGCAATGATGCTTTAAAAAAAACAACATCAAATTCTTGCTCTTTAAAATGAATATCATAAATGCTTTTTGCAATAAATTCAATATTTGTTAGGTTTTGTTTTTTTGCAGATGTAGAAGCTTTTTCAAGAAGATTTTCAGCGATATCTAAACAGGTGATTTTTTTAAAAATGTGGGTGTTTTTTGCTAGCTCTATTTCAGTATTAGAAATACCAGAACCAATAGAAAGTAGTTTTAAATCTTTTTTATATTTTAAAGTAGTATTGATTAAGTAACTTATATAATCTTGTTTTTTATCTCCAGTAATTAAGGTGTTCCACCTTTCTTTTACTTTAGGAATAGACCAGAAGTTTGATGATTGAAAAGAACTATTATTAAATGCACTTTTTGTTCTTTTCTCTTTATTAAAAGTTAGTTTTGATAAGAAAAAACCATTTCCTCTTTGTACAACTTTAAAATAAGTATCTATAAAATCATCTAAAGTTATGAATGGCATTAAATTTTATTTTAAAACAGTTATTTACAGGTGCACTAAGATACGTTATTAGTCGTTTTATCATAAATAAATAATATATTTGATGTATATAAATTAACATGAAAAAAATACTTTTTCTTTTCTTTTTTTTTAATTTAATAAACATCTATTCTCAAGTTGATTATAGTGATTCTTGGGAAGATTTTTTCTCTTACAACAACGTTAAAGACTTTGTAAAAGTAGATAATATTATTTATGCTTTAGCAGACAATGCTGTTTTTACCTACAATGAGTCAACTTCAGAAATTAGTAAATTTTCATCTATTCAAGGTTTATCTGGAGAAACAACATCAAGTATTCATTATAATAACACATTTAAAAGATTAGTTATAGGTTATGAAAATGGTTTAGTAGAGGTTATAGATGATGATAGTTCAATTACCATTTCTTCTGATATTATTAACTTTAACCAATCTAGTAATAAAAGTATAAATCATATTTCTGAATCTGGAAATACACTTTATTTATCAACTCCATTTGCCATTGTAGAATATGATATTGAGAAACTAGAATTTGGAGACACTTTCTTTATTGGCAATGGCTCATTATCATTAGCCATAAACAAAACTGTTATTCAAGATAGTAAAATTTATGCTGCAACAGAAGATGGTCTTTTTACTGCAGATGTAACAAGCAATCTTTTAATTGATTTTAATAATTGGACTCAAGAATTTTCTGGAAGAAACTTTAGCAACATAGAAAGTTTTAATCATCAGATTTACCTAACAGAAAATACTATTCTATATCAATATGAAAATGGATTGTTAAATCAGCAAAGAAATTTTTTTGAAAGTATTACAAATATAGACGCAACAACAAATAGTTTAACTGTATCTCTTAATAAAAAAGCGATTGTTTTAGATGCAGGTTTAAATCAAACAGTAGAATTTAATACTACAACAGATTTTGATTTTACACTATCAAAAGCTATATATGAGAATAATACAATATATCTTGCAACATCAGAATATGGTGTTTTAATATCAGATAATATAGTAAACCCTTATCAAGAAATACATCCAGAAGGACCTCTTTTTAATGAAGCTTTTAACATAGATGTTTTAAATAGTAATTTATGGGTGGTTTATGGTGGTTATAGTGTAGTTTATGGGCCTAATTTTATTAGAAAGGGATTTAGTCATTTTAATGGAGAAAACTGGATTAACACAAGATATGACCCAACATTTCCTTTAACGGATTTAAATTACATTTCTATAGATCCAAATGCAGAGAATAGAGTTTTTTTAAGCTCTTTTGGTGACACAAGAGATGTAAACAGTACCTTAACAGGAGGTTTATTAGAAGTAGAGAATGATGTTATAAAAACATTTTACAATCAATTAAATAGTCCCTTACAAGATATAGAGGCTAATGATCCTAATAGAGTTACATTAAGAATTAGTGGAACTGTCTTTGATAACGAAGGTAATTTGTGGGTAACAAATATTGGTGTGCCAAACGAATTAAAAAAGTTAAGTGCTTCTGGTCAATGGACAAGTTATGATGTTTCTGCTGCAAAAACTAGAAATGCATTTGGTTTAAGCGAAATAGAATTAGATAGATCTGGGAATGTTTGGTTTGGTACTAGAGGAAATGGAGTTTTAGCTTTTAATGAAAGAGCTAATACAGCAAAATCTTTAATAGCTACACCCAATTTAGGTAATTTGCCAGATGCAAATGTAAAAACAGTTGCAATAGATAGAAGTAATAGAGTTTGGTTAGGTACAAGAAGTGGAATGGTCGTTTTTAGAAATGCATCAAGTATTTTTACTTCTGATGTTGTAAATGCCCAACCTATAATTATAGAAGAAAACGGAATTGGAGAAAGACTTTTAGGAGACCAAAATGTAAATTCTATAGAAATTGATGGAGCAGATAATAAATGGTTTGGGACAGATTCTGGAGGAGTTATTTATACAAATCCTTCTGGGTTAAGAACAATAGCTAATTTTAGTAAAGAAAATTCTCCTTTACCTTCCAATAGAGTATTAAAAATTAAAGTTGATGATAGTTCTGGCAAAGTATATTTTGCTACAGATAAAGGTATTGTTGCTTATAATAGTAATGTTGCACCTTTTGGAGACACTTTAGGAGAAGTTTATGCTTATCCAAATCCTGCTTTAAAAAACCATGCAACAGTTACAATTACAGGAAGAAATGGAACAACTTTACCTAAAGGAACAAACGTAAAAATTCTTGATGTTGCTGGTAATTTGGTTTATGAAACAAATGTAATTGAAGGACAAGAATTACAAGGTGGTAAAGTGGTTTGGAATAAAAAAAATCTTGCTGGTAGATCTGTAGCTTCTGGAGTTTATATTGTTTTACTTACTAATGAAGATTCTTCTGAAACATCAACCACAAAAATTGCGATTGTAAATTAATGTCAATTATTACTACAAAAGCTATTGTATTAAGCTCACTAAAATATGGTGAAACAAGTTTAATTGTTAAATGTTTTACAGAACAAGAGGGATTAAAATCTTATTTAATTAAAGGTGTTTTATCTTCAAAAAAAAGAAATATAAAAGCCGCTTATTTTCAACCTTTAAATCAACTTTCTTTAACAGCAAATCATCATCAAAAATCGAATTTACATCACTTAAAAGAAGTGCATGTAATACATCCTTACAAAACCATCTACGCAGATATTGTTAAGCAATCTGTAGTCTTGTTTTTATCAGAAATGCTAACTAGTGCAATTAAAGAAGAAGAACAAAACATTCCATTATATAATTATTTAGAAAGCGGTCTTAATTGGTTAGATGTACATGATAAAATTGCAAACTTTCATTTATTATTTCTTTTAAATTTAACTAATTTTCTTGGTTTCTATCCTGATGTGTCAAATACAGATAGTAAATATTTTAACCTCTTAGAAGGCAATTTTACTTCTCAAGATTATTATAAAAATAGTATTTCAGATAATGAACTTTATCAATTTAAAAAGCTGTTAGGCATAAATTTTGATAGTATAGAAAAAGTTACTTTCAGTAAAAATGAAAGACAACTAGTTTTAAAAATTATTATTGAATATTTTAAATTACATTTGGGCAATTTTAAAAATCCGAATTCTTTACAAGTTTTAGAAACCATTTTTAGTTGATGATGAGGTACAGTGTTTTTGTTTTTTTATGTTTTGTGTATAGTATTTCTTTAAGTCAAAACGTTAAAATTTTAGATAAAGAAACAGGAAAAAGCATTAGAAATGTAACTGTTTTTAATGATAGCAACTCCATTTCTTTAACCTCTAATAATGATGGCTTTGTAGACATTAGTTCTATAAAAGAAAGTGAAACAATATATTTTTCTCATTTATCTTATGCTATTTTTAGTATTACAAAGGCGAAATTAAGAAAGCAAGATTTTATAGTTTACTTATCTAAACAGTCAGAACAGTTAGATGAAATTATAATCTCATCATTTAAAAAAGCAGAAAAAAGAAAAAGAATAGCAGAACAAATTGCTGTTGTTTCTCTAAAAGATATTCAAAAAGTATCTCCACAAACTTCAGCAGATTTATTGGCTACAATACCAGGTATCAAAGTTCAAAAATCACAATTTGGTGGAGGTAGCCCTGTAATTAGAGGAATGGAATCTAACAGAGTGCTTTTAGTGGTAGATGGTGTTAGAATGAATAATGCAATTTACAGAAAAGGACATCTGCAAAACTCAATCACATTATCTCCTAATTTACTAGATAAAACAGAAGTTATTTTTGGACCTTCTTCTGTAATATATGGTTCTGATGCTTTAGGTGGCGTAGTTCATTACTACACAAAAACGCCTAAATTATCTGAAGAAAAAAAAGTTACAAGTCAATTTTTTTCTAGATTTTCAACAGTAAATCAAGAAATAACAACCAATGTTTCTGCAGAAATTAGCTTTGCAAATTGGGCTTCATTTACAAGCATATCATATTCAGATTTTGGAGATTTAATGGCAGGTAAAAACAGAAGACATGGTTTTAAAGATTGGGGTAAAGTATTTTATTTTTCAGAAAATGTAAATGGTAATTACAATCCAAATCCTACCTTAAATGCAGACCCTAATTTATTAAGAAATACAGGTTATAATCAAACAGATGTGCTTCAAAAGTTTTTTGTGCCTTTATCTAAAAATACTGATCTAAAAATAAACCTACAATACTCTAGTTCATCAGACATTCCAAGATTTGATCGTTTAACAGAGTTAACAAATAGTTCAGACCCATCTTCTTTAAAGTTTGCAGAATGGTATTATGGACCGCAAAAAAGATTATTAATTTCTTCTCAGTTGTTATTAAACCCAAATAAAAATTGGTTAGAAAGTGGTGCAATTACAACAGCATATCAAAATGTTCAAGAAAGTAGAATTCAAAGAAAATTTGGAAGTTTAGATCGTTCTTACAGAGAAGAAACTGTAAATATTTTAAGTGTTAATGGAGATTTTTCTGTATCATTAACAGAAGATAAAACAAGAACTTTAAGTTACGGTTTTGAAGTTGCATACAATGATGTAATGTCTAATTCTTATGGTCGAACTTTAAATATTTCTAATGGAGAAATTGATGGTTTTTCAGGAGATTTTAAAGTACAATCACGTTATCCTGATGGAGGAAGTGATTTTTTAACATCAGCTATTTATGTAGGTTATAGACAAGATTTAAATAGCAAGTCTACTTTAAATACAGGTATAAGATTTACAAACATAAATAAAAACGCAACTTGGATAGATGAGACATTTTTAACCTTTCAAGACAAATCAATTTCTAGAAATAATTCTGCAATAACAGCAACTTTGGGTTATGTATATAAACCGAATACAAATTGGCAGTTAAATGGAGTATTATCTTCAGGCTTTAGATCTCCAAATATAGATGATATTGGTAGAGTAAGAGAAAAAGCAGGTAATGTAACCATTCCAAATATTCATGTTTCTCCAGAATTTGCATACAATGCAGAAATAGGAATTCAAAAATATTTTAATAATAGAAAGTTTAGAATTGGAGGTAATTTTTATTACACATTATTAGATAATTATATTCAAAGAGACTTTGTTTATAATCCAGATGGTTCTATAAAACAAGTACAGTTTGATGGTGATTTTGGTAACGCTGTTAATAATCAAAATAAAGGAACTGCTTATGTTTTAGGTTACACAATAAACTATTTAGGTAAAATATCAAAAACCCTAAATACAGAAGGATTTTTAACATATACAAAGGGTAGAACTTATGACACAGACGAACCTATGTCTTCTATACCTCCTTTATTTGGCCAGTTTTCTATCAATTATAAAAAAGAGAAAATAGAATTAGGTTCTGTAGTTAGATTCAATGCTAAAAAAAATATAGAAGATTTTAATTTTACTGAAGGTATAGATAATCATGAATTAACTCCTGTTGTAGACCAAAATGCAACAAATGATATTGATAAATTCTATGGATCTCCAAGTTGGATTACTTTAGGTGTAAATGGAAGATATGTTGTAAGCGATAATTTTTCTGTACAAGCAAGATTAGATAATATATTTGATGAACATTACATCGAATTTGCTTCAGGAGTTTCTTCTCCAGGTAGAAATTTGTCAGTTTCTTTTATGGCATCATTTTAAAATTACAGACTTTTTTATTTCTTCTTTCCTTCTTCAGTAAAATTTTCAGAAATAGCTCTTTCAGTTTTTACAATAGCAACTAAAATAGATAATGCAACTAAAACCATAGGCTGCCAAGTTAATTCACTTTTAGCAAAATTAGCTAAGACTAAACTTGCTAAAAAAGATAGACCACTGTATTTAACAAAAGCTTCATTAAAAGTTTTATTAGCAAAGTCCCAAATTTGTTGATTTAGCATGGTTTTATGAGTTCTATAACCATATAAATTATTTATTTTTTTTGGTGGAAATTTCCAAAATATAATACTCAATAAAAATAAGACGCCATTTGTGGTTAATACGTAAATAAATGGATTCATGTTTTAATATTTTATTTGTTAATTGGTCTCATTAATCCTTCTTGAGAAAATGAGGCTACAAGTTTACCTTCTCTAGTAAAAATATTGCCTTTTACTAACCCTCTTGCACCAAATGTATTTGGAGATTCTGCAGAAAATAACATCCAGTCATTAAAATCAAAGTCTCTAAAAAACCACATAGAGTGGTCTAAACTAGCAGTCATTGTATTCGCAAAACTATATTCTTTTCCATTAGGATTAAAAGCTGCATTTAAAACATTATAATCAGAAATATAGGTAAGAATCTGATGCTTTAAAGCAGTATCCATTTCAGGAATCTCTCCTTTTAATTTAAACCAAATATGTTCTATTGGTTTTTTATTTTCTGGTTTTAAAGGGTTTTTAACTTCTACAGGTTTAAAATCTACAGGTCTTTTAATACTTAAAAAAGACTTTATAGATTTAGGTAAAACAGCTCCGAACTTATCAACCATATCTACCCAACTTAACAGTTCTTCTGGCTGTTTTAAATTCGATTCCATTTGTGTTTGATGTTCAAAACCTTTTTCTTTTTTATGAAAAGAAGCTGCTAAAATAAATATGGTTTTTTGGTTTTGAGAAGCAGTAACTCTTCTAGTAGAAAAACTACCACCATTTCTCATTTCATCTACCTTATATTGAATGGGTAAAGTTAAATCACCAGCTTCTAAAAAATAAGAATGTAAAGAGTGCAGAAATCTATTTTCTGGAACTGTTCTATAAGCTGCATTAATAGCTTGTGCAAGTACTTGACCTCCGAAAACAATAGCACTACCAATAGTAACACTAGTTCCAGAAAATGTATGGTTATCTAATTTATCTAAATTTAAAAGAGCTATAAGTTCTTTAGTATTATTCATTTTTGATATTTTTAAAGGGGAAATGTTGTCTAAAAGGAGATGGTTGTATGTATTGTAAAAACAGTTTTACTATTTTATTTGTTATACCTTTTTTATGTCTTAAATACATTGTTAAATCTTGAGGTTTTGCCCCAACAGAACTTTTAATTTCACTTGCAGTTCTTCCAAAATTTAAAGTTTTTATTTTTTTTGCAATAGCAATTTGAATATAGTCATACAACATTCTTTGATAAATAGCATATTGTCTATTTAAACTATAATCTAAACCTACAAAATGTGCATCTAGAGAGTTTTGATTAATCATGCCAGACATAAAACCAACAATTTTACCATCTAACTCATAGGTTTTAAGAATATATTTTTCACCAAAAGCACTTTTTAATGTTTTATAACTTTCTAGATTAAAATGGCTCAAATTAAAATCTGCATTATTTACAACTTTCTTATAAAGAGAAGTCATTTGAGGTAATTTATTCTCAATGTTATGATCGTTAACTTCTTTAATAATAATGTCTTTACTTAATTGTAATGCTTTTTTTGCTTTTACTCTAAATTTAGTTTTTATTGCATTTAAGTAATCTTCAAAAGAGATCCAATCTTCATTTATTTCTAAAATCATATTTGGTTCTACAGAAAATGGATGGTAGTTGTAGTTCTTTAATTCATCTGTTATAAATAAAGATTCATTTACAAAATCTTTTAGTAAAAAGGCGTCAATATTTATACTATTATTTGAGTTTACGAAATGTAAAATAGCTTTAGCAAGGTTTTTAATAACTTGTTTTTTATCTTGATTATGAGTTATAAAAATACCATGCTCACCACTTACAAATGTATTACCAGATATAAGCAGTTTTAAAGCTTTTTTATTTGGTAATATGTATAGTTTTCTTAATAGATTTTTTATTTTTCTTATAAAATCTTCAAAATTAGTTTTTACTGTATCTAAGTAAAAATCTACTATTTGAATTGAAGCTAAAGCAATTGGTTTATTAGAATTATCTACTAAAACTATATAGTAAAAATTAATTTCAGAATGATTTATTTCTATTGATTTTAAAAAATCTCTATGAAAATATAAATTATTTTCACACTCTAATTGAGTCCAAATTTCGTTAGAAATTTCATCAATAGAAGAAAAAAATAATGCTGTATTTGAATTAGAAGAGAAATTCAATAGATTTTTAATGATTTTGTTTTAATCAAACGTAAAATTACGCATTTATTAAAAAAGGATATTTAAAATGTTAATTATAACTTTTCTTTAACAAAGTAATGTCACATAAAAAAGTCATTTGAAAATGTTAAAAGTATCTTTGTGTCTTATAAAAATCCGTTACCAAAATAAACTTAAAGGTATTATAACTAACCAATTATGAGAAAAATAATTCTAGGAATTCTAGGTGTTTTACTAATTGCAGGAGCAATTTTTTTAGGAAAGTATTTTATAGATAATAATCAAAAACCAAAACCAAAGTTTAAAAAAATTATAAATACGGTTTTTGTAAGTAATGTAGAAAACCAATCTGTACCAATTATGTTATCTGCTAATGGTAATTTAGTAGCTAAACATAAAATAGACATTTTTTCTGAGGTTCAAGGAGTATTACATACATCTAATAAACTATTTAAACCTGGTACAAAATATTATAAAGGTGAAACTTTATTAAGTATTAATAGTGAAGAATTTAGAGCCAGTTTACAATCACAAAAAAGTAATCTATATAATTTAATTACTTCTATTTTACCTGATATTCGTTTAGATTATGCTTCTGAGTTTACAAAATGGGAAAGCTATTTAAAAAGTTTCGATTTTAAAAAATCAGTACCAAAATTACCAGAATTTTCATCAGATAAAGAAAAGTATTTTATTTCTGGTAGAGGTATTTTAACAGCTTATTATAATGTAAAAAATTTAGAAGTAAGACTTGCCAAACATCAAATTAAGGCGCCTTTTACTGGTGTTTTAACAGAAGCTTTAGTTACTTCTGGTTCTTTAGTAAGATCTGGTCAAAGATTAGGTGAGTTTATAGATACAAGTGTTTATGAATTAGAAGTTTCAATTAATGCAGAATTTGCAGACTTACTAAAAGTAGGAAATACTGTGCAATTATCTAGTTCAAACAATACTACTATTTATACTGGTAAAGTTGCAAGAGTAAATGCTAAAATAGATCAAGTATCTCAAACTATTTCTGCATTTATAGAAGTAAAACATCCAGACTTAAAAGAAGGAATGTTTTTAGAAGCTAACTTAAAAGCAAAATCAATTGATGATGCAATAGAAATTTCTAGAAAATTATTAGTAGATAATAAAGCAGTATATACTGTTAAAAATGATAGTATTTTAAAATTACAAGCTGTGAATGCAGTTTATTTTGGTTCAGAAAGTGTAGTGATTAAAGGTTTAGAAAATGGAGCAAAAATTTTATCTCAACCTTTACCAGGTGCATTTGATGGTATGATTGTAAAAATCAATAAAAAGTAATTGTAAGATGAGAAAAATCATAAGTTACTTTATAAAATATCCTGTTGCAGTTAATGTAGTAATTATTGCATTTTTTGTATTTGGAATAATTGGAGCTTTAAAAATGAAGTCTTCCTTTTTTCCATTAGTAGACTCACAACTAATTAATATTAGTCTAACTTATCCTGGAGCTTCACCTGCAGAAATGGAAGAAGGTGTAGTTTTAAAAATAGAAGATAATTTAAAAGGAATTGTTGGTGTAGATAGAGTAACATCTATCTCAAGAGAAAACTCTGCAGTTGTAAATGTAGAAGTAGAAAAAGGTAAAAATATTGATGTTGTTTTATCTGATGTTAAAAATGCTGTAGATAGAGTGCCTTCTTTTCCTTCTGGAATGGAACCACCAGTAATCGCAAAAGTAGAAAGTATAAGACCTACTATAAGTTTTTCTGTTAGTGGAGAAAATGTTTCTTTAAAAGCACTAAAACAATATGCCAGAAATATAGAAAACGATATTCGTGGTATAGAAGGTATTTCTCAAATAGTTATTTCTGGTTTTCCAGAAGAAGAAATAGAAATTGCGGTTAGAGAAAATGATTTAAGAGCTTACAATTTATCATTTACAGAAGTTGCAAATGCTGTTAGAAACGCTAATATTTTAGTAACTGGGGGTAATATTAAAACAGATCAAGAAGATTATTTAATTAGAGCTAGAAACAAATCTTATTATGGAGTTGAGCTTCAAAATTTAATAGTTAGAACTCAACAAAATGGAACGATTATTCGTTTAAAAGATATTGCTAATGTAAATGATGTATGGTCAGAAAATCCAGATAGGTTGTACTTTAATGGAAATTTAGCAATTAACATAACTATTAATAATACCAATAGCGAAGACTTAATTTCAACAGCAGATAAAGTAAAAGAATACATTTACGAATACAATCAAAAGCAGCAAAACATACAATTAAATGTTTCTAGTGATTCTTCTACTACACTAAAAGGAAGAACACAATTATTAATAGAAAATGGGGCAGTAGGTATTTTATTAGTATTGTTCTTTTTAGCATTATTTTTAAACTTAAGATTAGCTATTTGGGTTGCTTTTGGATTACCTGTAGCTTTCTTAGGTATGTTTGTTTTTGCTTCTCAATTTGATGTTACCATTAATGTTTTATCATTATTTGGGATGATCATAGTAATAGGTATTTTGGTAGATGATGGAATTGTAATTGGAGAAAATATTTATCATCATTATTACGATTTAGGAAAATCTAAAATAAAAGCAGCTATAGATGGAACTATGGAAGTTATTCCACCCATTATTTCTGCAATTTTAACCACTATTATTGCATTTTCTACATTCTTTTTTCTTGATGGTAGAATAGGTAGTTTTTTTGGAGAAGTTTCTACAATTGTATTGTTAACCTTAAGTGTTTCATTAATAGAAGCTCTTATTATTTTACCTGCTCATATTGCTCATTCTAAAGCTTTAGATAGAAAAAGATTAGAAAATGGAGAAGAGAAAAAGACCAATGCAATAGATGCTTTTTTTAAAAAAATAAATAAGGCAGCAGACCAAGGTTTATCTAAATTTAGAGATAAATATTATGTACCTCTTTTAAGTTTTACATTAAAACATAGGTTCTTTTCTTTTTGTATTCCTGTAGCTATTTTAATTTTTAGCTTTATGGCAATTGGTGGTGGTATTGTTAGAACTTCATTTTTCCCTAGAATTGCTAGTGATAGGGTTCAGATTACTCTTACTATGCCACAAGGAACTAACGAAAAAATTACAGACTCAATTATATCTTCAATAGAGGATAAAGTTTGGTTAGTAAATAACGAGTATACAGCTAAACAGACAGATAATTTACAAGTAGTAGAAAATGTAATTAGAAGGGTTGGCCCTGGAAGTGCAAATGCTACTTTAACTGTAAACCTTTTGCCTGGAGAAGCTCGTGATTTTTCATCCCCAGAAATTACAAATTCAATTAGAGAAAAAGTAGGTAAGGTCTATGAAGCAGAAAGTTTGGTTTTTGGTTCTGGAGGAAATTTTGGAGGAAGCCCAGTAGCTATCTCATTATTAGGGAATAATATTACTGAATTAAAAGCGGTAAAAGAAGAGTTAAAAACTGCTTTAGAGAATAATCCATTATTAAAAGATGTAACAGATAATGATCCTGCAGGTATTAAAGAAGTTAGAATAAAATTAAAGGATAATGCTTATTTGTTGGGCTTAAATTTACAGTCTGTAATGCAACAAGTACGTTATGGATTTTTTGGTTTTCAAGCACAACGTTTTCAAAGAGGTCAAGATGAAATTAAAGTTTGGGTTCGTTATAACAGAAAAGATAGATCTTCTATAAAAGATTTAGATGATATGCGAATTATTGCTCCAAATGGAACACGAATTCCACTCTCTGAAATTGCAGATTATACAATTGAGAGAGGTGATATTGCTATAAATCATTTAGAAGGAAAACGAGAAATACAAATTACTGCAGATTTAAAAGAAGTAAAAGGTAGTGCAACAGAAATATTAGATGATATTAAGTCTAATATTATGCCAGAAATATTGTCTAAATATACTTCTGTAACTCCAATTTACGAAGGTCAGAATAGAGAGCGTAAAAAGACAACAGACTCAGCAAACGGAGTTTCCTTAATCATTTTAGGACTAATTTATATAGTTATTGCATTTACATTTAGGTCTTACTCACAACCATTTTTACTTATAATATTAATTCCTTTTAGTATGATTGGTGTAGTTTGGGGTCATTTTATTCATGATTTTGCCATCGGAATTTTATCCTTCTTAGGTATTATTGCACTTATAGGAATTATGGTAAATGATGGTTTAGTATTGATAGGTAAATTTAATAATTATCTAAAAGAAGGCATGAAATATGATGATGCACTTATAGCTGCAGGAAGATCTAGATTTAGAGCTATTTTCTTAACATCGTTAACAACAATCGCAGGTTTAGCGCCTTTAATTTTTGAAAAAAGTAGACAAGCTCAATTTTTAATTCCTATGGCTATTTCTATTGCTTATGGTATTGCAATTGCAACATTATTAACTTTATTAGTATTGCCATTATTACTATCAAGTTCTAACTTTTTTAAGGTAAAAATGAAGTGGTTAATTACAGGTAATAATGTTACTAAAGAAGAAGTAGAAAGAGCAGTTATAGATTCTAAATACGATGAAAATGAAATATAATAAACTCACATTTGTTGTCGTTTTTTTATCGACATTTTATAGTTTTTCTCAAGAAATACTTACAAAAAAAGAAGCTTTAGCAATAACGTTAAAAAATAATTTTGGAATTAAAATTGCCAATAATAATTTAGAAATTGCTAAAAATAATAGCGATATTTTAAACACAGGTTTTTTACCAATTGCAACTTTAAATTCAGGTGCTACTTATCAAAGAAACAACCAGAGTTTAACGTTTACAGATAGAAATACTGGTAACGATTCTGAAATTTCTGGAAATGGTGTTGTATCTAAAAACTACAATGCTTCTTTAGGTGTTAATTATACCATATTTGATGGTTTAGGAAGAAAATATAATTATAAACAATTAAAAGAAACTTATAATTTAACAGAGTTACAAGCTAGAGAAACTATAGAAAACACCTACTTACAACTCTTTACAATTTACTTTCAAATTGCTAGATTGTCAGAAAACGCAAATAATTTAAAAGAAGCTTTAAGTATTTCTAAAAGAAGATTAAAACGTGCTAAATATCAATATGATTATGGACAATCTACTAAACTAGAATTATTAAATGCACAAGTAGATGTAAATAATGATAGTATTACTTATATATCAGCTAAACAGCAACTTAGTAACGCAAAAAGAGGTTTAAATGTAGTTTTAGGTGTAGATAAAGAAACAAATTACAATGTAGAAACTGTAGTTGAATATAATAAGCTACTAAATCTAGAAGAACTTGAGCAAAAAACCATTGCAAATAATTCATTATTAAAGCAAAATGAAAAAAATATAGCAATAAGTGAATTTAATATAAAAGTAAATAAGTCTAACTATTTCCCAACATTAAATTTTAATGCTTCATATGGTTTTAATAGAACAGAAAATGAGAATTTAATCAACCCATTTGGTGCTAAATTAATTACTTCAGATGGTTTAAATGCAGGCTTAAATTTAACTTGGAATATTTTTGATGGTGGTACAAGAAAAACTAGGGTAGCCAATGCAAAAATTGCTTTAGATAACCAACAAATTGCTTTAGAGCAACAAAAAGTTACCATTAAAAACAATCTAAAAAACACTTGGGAAAATTATAATAATCAATTGTTTATATTAAAAGCGCAAGAGCAAAATGTACTAAGTAATCAAAATAATTTCGAAAGAACACAAGAACGTTTTAACCTTGGACAAATAACTTCTGTAGAGTTTAGACAAGCACAAATAAACCTTATTAATGCTAAAACTGCTTTAAACAATGCAAAGTTTGATGCTAAACTAATAGAACTTCAATTACTACAGTTAAGTGGAGATATATTAAATGTAAATTTTTAAAACTTGATTTTTATCATATAATGTAGATTTTTTAAATAGTAACTTTATTTAAAATTTATATTATGAGCCTAGTTAATTTACTTTTAGTGTTTAGCCCAATATTAAGTGCAGTTGCTGTAGTTGTATTTTTAGTTTTTCTTTTAACAGTTAGTGTTATTTCTGACTCTATTAAGAAAGCTTAACTATTAATTGATTTCATAGTTTTTTTGGTATTTTTAAAATAAAATTATGAGTAAGTTTTTAGAATTTATAAATCAAGACAAACCTGTTTTAATAGATTTTTTTGCAACTTGGTGTGGTCCTTGCCAAACCATGTCTCCAATCTTAAAGCAAGTTAAAGATGATTTAGGCGAGAGTGTAAAAATTCTAAAGATTGATGTTGATAAAAATAAAGCACTAGCTAATAAATTTCAAGTGAGAGGGGTGCCTACTTTTATACTTTTTAATAAAGGCAAACAAGTTTGGAAGCAATCTGGACTTATAACAAAAAGCGATTTAAAACATATAATTTTAAAAAATCAAAATTAATTTTAACCAAAAAATTTAAATATGAGTTTATATAATTTACCTTTAGTATCTTGGGCAAATGGTACTGTAATGATCGGTGTTTTTGTGCTAGTTGTAGTTGGTTTGATTTTAGCTGTTTATCTTTTAATGAATAGTGATAAAAAAGCCAATTGAATAAGAATTGAAAAAAATACAACCGAGTTTAATACTCGGTTTTTTTATGTCTAGTCTTATTGTTATTTTTTATGAAAATATATTTTAATGCCTAACTACTTTAATGATTTAGTAACAAATTTTGGATATTCTTGAGAAGAAGAGTTAATTTCTGAAATTCAAAAAATTGGTTATCCAAAAGTTATCTCCAAAAATAAAGAAATTATAGATATTGGAGATTATATAAAGTTTATGCCCCTTTTGTTAAAGGGAGCTATAAAAATTCAAAGAGAAGATGCTAATGGAGATGAATTGGTATTATATTATTTAGAGAAAGAATATACTTGTGCAATGACTTTATCTTGTTGTTTATGAGAAACAAAAAGTAAAATTAGAGCAGTAGCAGAAACAGATGTATAGTTAATCATGATTCCAAAAGCAAAAATGGGAGAGTGGTTTAGCAAATATCAATCTTGGTAATCTTTTATCTTACAAAGCTATGGTTATACATAATGACATCATAATAACAACTCATAAAGAAATTGCTGAAGATTTGCATACCTCTAGAGTTGTCATTTCTAGGTTATTAAAAAAATTAGAAAATGAATCTAAAATAAAGTTGCATAGAAATAGTATAAAAGTGCTTCAACTGTAACCTTTGTTACCAAAAATGATAAGAGATCGTTTTATCTTTGAAATAAAAAGATGAAATATTTTCTAGTTGTTTTCGTGTCTTTATTTCTTTTAAGTTGTTCTAATAAAACTAAAACTTATAACAATAAAACAGACTTAGCTTTAAAATCTAATATAGGTAAAGAGCTAATGCAGAATAAATGTCTTATTTGTCATAGTAATACAGCAAATCATTCTTCAAGAATTGCACCTCCTATGTTTGCTGTAAAAAATCATTATCTAAATAAAAATACGACTAAAAAAGAGTTTATAAGTGATATCCAAAATTGGATAAAAAACCCTACTCAAGAAAATGTAAAAATGCATGGAGCTGTCAAAAAGTTTGGGATTATGCCTAAACAAGTTTTTTCTGAAAAAACAATTGAATATATTGCTTCTTATATGTACGATAATGAATTAGAAAAACCAAAAGGATTTCATAAAAATCATAATGGTAAAGGAAAAGGAAAAGGCATGAAAAATGGCATAGGTAAAGGTAAACACCAAGGCATGGTCAAATATGGTAATAATATGGATGCTAAAACAAAATCACATAAGAAAAAAGGTGTTCAAATAGCTTTAGCAACCAAAACTGAATTAGGAAAAAATTTGATGAAGAAAATTCAAAAAGAAGGAACTCTTGAAGCATTAAAATTTTGCAATATAAATGCTTTACCCATAACAGATAGTATGTCTAAAGTTCTAAATGCTAATATTAAAAGAGTTTCTGACAAACCAAGAAATTTAAAAAATAGAGCAACATTTGAAGAAGAAGGTTATATAAAGATTTTTAAACAAGAAATTTTGGAAGAGAAAGAAGCAAATGCAATTGTTAGAGAGGAAAATAATACTGTTAATGTCTATTACCCCATCAAAACAAATGGTCTGTGTTTGCAATGTCATGGAAATCCAAAAACAGATATTAAGGAAAATGTTTTGGCATCATTGAAAGAATTATATCCAAATGATAAAGCAGTTGGATATAGTATTAATGAAATTAGGGGAATTTGGAAAGTATCGTTAGAAAAATAATTATATAAGCATGAATAATTTTACAGAAATAGTAAATCAAAATAAACCAGTTTTAGTAGATTTCTTTGCTGAATGGTGTGGCCCATGTAAAATGATGAGTCCAGTTTTAAAAGAGGTGAAAGATAATTTAGGAGATAAAGTAACTATTTTAAAAGTTGATGTAGATAAAAATGCTGCAATAGCTAGTAAGTTTCATGTTAGAGGCGTGCCAACTTTTATCTTATTTAAAAATGGGAAACAAGTTTGGAAACAAGCAGGTTTAATATCTAAAACAGATTTAAAACAAAAAATACTAAATGTCTAATATAGATTTATCTGAAAAATCTTGGGATAATCGTTATCAAAACCAAGATATAGGTTGGGATTTAGGGAAAGTTTCCACTCCTTTAAAGGCTTATTTTAATCAACTCAATAATAAAGATCTTAAAATTTTGATTCCTGGTGGAGGTAATTCTTATGAAGCTGAGTACTTGTTTAATTTAGGGTTTAAGAACGTATTTGTTGTTGATTTATCAAAAACTGCTTTAAACAATATCAAAAAGAGAGTTCCAAATTTTCCAGATTCACAATTAATTTTAGGTGATTTTTTTAATGTAAATGATACATTTGATTTAATTGTAGAACAGACTTTCTTTTGTGCTATACATCCTTCATTGAGAAAAGATTATGTTTCTAAAATGTATAACTTATTAGAAATAAATGGAAAATTAGTAGGTGTATTATTTGATGCGCCTCTATACAAAAACAGACCTCCTTTTGGAGGCTCTAAACAAGAATATTTACTTTATTTTAAGAAACTTTTTAAAATAAACATTTTCGAAAAATGTTATAATTCTGAACCCAGTAGAAAAGGGAAAGAACTTTTTATAAAACTGATTAAATTTTAACATTCATTATTTTTATTTATTCTAAATAAACAATTATCTTTGCAGCAATAGTATAGCAAATGATTGTTTTTTATCAAAAAGAGACTACAAAAGTTACACAATTACAAACAACAGCAGTTTGTGATTCTTCATGCTTAACCAATTGCTTAAAGCCTAAAAGTAAGTGTTGTAATAAGTATAAAAAAAAGGGCATCAATTGTAAAAGATGCCCAAAAATTTTATTAGAATCTGCTTCTTAATATTTATTTAAAAGCATTCAATCCAGTTACATCTAACCCTGTTATTAACAAATGTATATCATGTGTACCTTCGTAGGTAATTACACTTTCAAGATTCATCATATGACGCATTATAGAATATTCTCCAGTAATACCCATTCCACCTAACATTTGTCTTGCTTCACGTGCAATTTTTATAGCCATTTCTACATTATTTCTTTTAGCCATAGAAATTTGAGCAGAAGTAGCTTTTCCTTCATTCTTTAATGTTCCTAATCTCCATGCTAATAATTGAGCCTTAGTAATTTCTGTAATCATTTCAGCTAACTTTTTTTGTTGCAATTGAAATTGACCAATAGGTTTACCAAATTGTTCACGTTCTTTTACATAACGTAAAGCAGTATCATAACAGTCCATTGCAGCACCAATAGCACCCCAAGAAATTCCATAACGTGCAGAATCTAAACATCCTAAAGGGGCTCCAAGACCAGATTTATTAGGTAATAAATTTTCTTTTGGTACCTTAACATTATCAAAAATTAATTCACCAGTTGCAGAAGCACGTAAAGACCATTTATTGTGAGTTTCTGGTGTAGAAAATCCTTCCATACCACGTTCTACGATTAAACCGTGAATTCTTCCTTCTTCATTCTTAGCCCAAACTACAGCAACTTGTGCAAAAGGAGCATTTGAAATCCACATTTTTGCTCCATTTAATAAATAGTGATCACCTTTATCTTTAAAGTTAGTTTCCATTCCTCCAGGGTTTGAACCATGATTGGGTTCAGTTAATCCAAAGCAACCCATCCATTCTCCAGAAGCTAATTTTGGTAAATATTTTTTACGTTGTTCTTCTGTTCCATATTTATAAATAGGATACATAACTAGAGAAGATTGTACAGATGCAGTAGAACGAACACCAGAATCTCCACGTTCTATTTCTTGCATAATTAATCCATAAGAAATTTGATCTAAGCCAGCACCACCATATTCTTCAGGAATGTAAGGGCCAAAAGCACCAATTTCTGCTAAACCATTAATAATTTGATGAGGAAATTCAGCTTTTTGAGCATATTCTTCAATAATTGGAGATACATCACGTTTTACCCAATCACGAGCAGCTTCTCGTACTAATTTATGTTCATCACTTAATAAATCATCTATATTGTAATAGTCTGGTGCTTGAAATAAGTCTGGCTTCATATAAATCTACTTAATTATTTTAAATGTGTAATTTTAAACAAAAATACAATTATTTGTTTAATATAAAACAAGTGTATTTTCAATTTTAAAAATACAAATAATTAAAATTTCGTATAAAGTTATTCTATAAAAGTTATTGATTTCATTTAAGTTTGTATCAATGAAGTTTACTTTAGGAAAAAAAGAACGATTAAAAAGCAAAAAGCTTATTGAACAGCTTTATGCTGAAGGAAAATCTATAAAGGTTTTTCCTTTTAGAATGGTTTTTTTACAAGTTCAGCACACTTCTGATTTTCCTTGTCAGGTTGGATTCTCTGTTCCTAAAAGAAATTTTAAATTAGCTGTAAGCAGAAATCGAATTAAAAGATTAATGAGAGAAACGTATCGTTTACAAAAAAATATTGTTTACGATAAAGTAGATAAACCTTATGTTTTTATGATTTCGTATATTGGTAGAGAAGAAATGAGTTACCAAGAGCTATATTTTAAAACGAAAAAGCTGCTTGAGTTATTTATAGAAAAAACTAAAAAATAGACAAAAGGATGAAGTTTAAATTTTCAAACAAAACAATTTTAGTTGTAGTTGCAGCAACAATGTTTTTAAGTTATTCTTTTAAGTCTAATTTCTTTGAGGTTGCTAAACAAATTGAAATATATAACTCTCTTTTTAAAGAGTTAAATATGTATTATGTAGATGAAATTAACCCTGCAGATTTAACAGACAGAGCTATAAAAAATACCTTAAAAGATTTAGATCCTTACACAAATTTTTACAATGAACAAGATGTAGAGGATGCTAAAATTAGAAGAGAAGGACAATATGGAGGTATAGGAGTTTCAGTTTATTATTTAGATAAAGGCATACAAATTAAAGAGATATATCAAGGTTATGCAGCAGATAAAGCAGATTTGAAAGCTGGTGATATTATTACATCTGTTGATGGGCAATCTTTATTAAACATGGAAAGAGAACAACTTTCTATGTATTTAAAAGGAACACCAAATAGTAAGATTTCAGTTGAAATTGAAAGGCAAGGAAAAGTCTTAAAAAAAGAAATAACTAGAGAAAAAATAGAGGTAAATCCTGTTCCTTTTTCCAAAATGATAGATGAAGAAACTGGTTATATTGTTCTAACAAGATTTAATAATAAAGCATCATCAGAAGTTAAAAAAGCATTTAGGAAATTAAAGTCTGAAGGGATGCAAAAATTAGTTTTTGATTTGCGTTCAAACCCAGGTGGTTCTCTTTTAGAAGCTATTAATATTTCTAACTTTTTTATTCCAAAAGGTAAAACTATAGTTACTACTAAAGCTAAAATAAAAAAATGGAGTAATACTTACAGAGGTAGTAATGAACCTTTAGATTTAGAAATTCCAATAACAGTTTTAATTAATGGTAGTTCTGCATCTGCATCAGAAATTGTAGCTGGGTCTTTACAAGATTATGATAGAGCTGTAATTTTGGGCGAACGTTCTTTTGGTAAGGGCTTAGTTCAGCGTCAAAAAGAATTAACCTATGGGACTCAATTAAAATTGACAATTTCTAAATATTATACACCAAGTGGAAGGTGTATTCAAGAATTAGATTATACAAATAGAGATCTTAAAACAGGTAAAGTGCCTAAGTTTTCAGATAGAATAGTTAATAAATTTAAGACTCAAAATGGAAGAATAGTTTATGATGGTGGAGGTATTTTACCAGATGTAAAGACAAACTCTTCAGATAAAACAGATTTAACCAAAGAATTATTTCAATCTAAGGCTATTTTTAATTTTGCAACAGATTATTATCATAATAATCAGAAAGTTGAAAAACTTGAAGATTTAAATATTCCAGCAACTATTTTTAAAGACTTTATACAATATCTAGAAAAAGATACCACTTTTGTAACTCAACAAGAAAAGCTTTTTAAAGAAGCTTTTAATTATGCACAAAACCAAAATATAAGTAAAGAACTCAATAAAATACAAGAAGAGTTATACAAACAAAAAGTTGATGAAATTTCAAAAAATAAAGAAGAAATAGAAGAAGAAATTATTGATGAAATAATATTAAAATATTTTTATAAAGAGGGTGTTTTTATAGATGATTTAAAAAATGACAAAACCATTATAGAAGCAGTAAAATTATTGAAGAACACAAAAGAGTACAATAGAATTTTATCCTCTAAATAATTCTATATTTGCTTATCAAAAAAATAAATGCAACAAGTAAAAAACATAGATAGAACTAGAGCACAAGAATCTACCAATGCCATAGAAAAATTATATATTTCTATGAGACATTTATTTAGTAGAGGCTTTTACAAACCTATGGGTGTTTCTGGTGAAACGTTAAGGAAATCGCTTTTGCTTTTACGGCCAGAAATTTATGGTTCTATTGCAGAAGAAAGAGTAGAATTAAATGGATTAATTTATGTCATAGAAAGATTACCTGAAGGCATAGAAGAATGTCAGTTTATTAATTTAACTGCTGATGAAGGATATAAAAACTCTCACTTTAAGCCTATAATTCCTCCTAAAAGAAGAAGAAATTGTTATAGAATAGATAAAGATCAAATGAATATTGAGATTACAAGAGGGAGATCTGAAATCTATGATATACTTACACATTTGACTTTTTTATTTATAGAATCTCATAAAATTCAAAATAGAGTTACTATAAATGAGGGTGAAAATTTTACTAGAGAATGGAAACATTTAGAAGATGTTATTTTACATGATAAAGTAATTTCTGAGAAAGAAAAAGAAGTACTTATAGTTCATTTAGGTAATATATTAGGAAGAACATTTAACGAAGTTCTTGCAGCTTACAAAGTATTTTCTACTGAAAAAAATCCTCATAAATTTTTTAAACTCATTTATTGGTTAGGTAAATTAGCTATATATGAAGTATTAGAAAGTAAAAAAAGAACCATTACTTTTAGTTCGGTTTTAGTAGAAGAAATTGGTCATCACATTTATGGTGAAATTTGGGCTAATGAAATAAAAAATGTATTAAATCATTATAATCTATTAGAAAGACCAATTCATATAATTAGTGCAAATATGCATAGCGTTTTAAACTCTATCTATGCAAAGAATGCACTACAAAAAGAAAGTATTTCAAAAAAAGACTTTGATTTATTTCAATTACTGAGCGATAAAAAAAGTAAAGAATTACAAGAAAAAGTTAAGGACTTTGCCTTAAGAAATGGATTAATCTTTATTGATGATAATTCAGGGACAAACATAGATGTACAAATAATTGATACTCATAAAATAAACTTTGATATTCTATCGTTTGAAAAAAGAGAAAACACAGAAGAAAATCCTGTAATTATTGTTATGGATTATGCTTTTGGAGAACAAGCTTATGAAACTATGGATGAATTACTTAAGCCTTATATTGGCGAAAGTAAAAATATACATTTAGATGTTAAGTCTGTCTCAATTATGGGTAAAGCAGGGATTTTAGAAGGAGGCAAAGGAGATATAATGATACCTAATGCCCATATTTTCGAAGGAACAGCAGACAATTATCCTTTTGAAAATGAATTAAAAAAAGAAGATTTAGAAGGATTTGGAGTAAAAGTTTTTGATGGATCAATGGTGTCAGTTTTAGGAACATCTTTACAAAACAAAGATTTACTAAAGTTTTTTCATGATTCTACTTGGAATGTAATTGGCTTAGAAATGGAGGGAGCTCATTATCAAAAAGCAATTCAATCTGCATCTAGAATTAGAGATAATATTTCTAAAGATGTAAAAGTAAGATATGCTTATTACGCCTCTGATAACCCTTTAGAAACAGGAGCAACATTGGCATCAGGAGGTTTAGGTATGACAGGAGTTGTGCCTACTTATGCGATTACTCAAAAAATATTAGAACAAATTTTTAACAGTTAAAATTATATGTCAACTAACCAAAAACAACAAAATAATGAAGAAGAGGTAGATTTAGGCTCTTTGTTTATTATTATTGGAAAAGGATTTTCAAAGTTTTTCAACTTCATTGGAAGTATATTTAAAGGCATTTTTGATTTTTTAATAGAAATATTACTATTCTTAAAAAAGAATTTTATTAAAATTGGTCTTGCTACCATTTTTGGTGCAATTTGTGGATTTTTCCTTCAATCTAATTCACCTGAAAAATATGGTTCAGATTTATTACTTGAACCTAACTTTAAAAGTGTAATGCAACTGTACAATAATATTCAATTTTATAATGATCTTGTAAAACAAAAAGATACTATTGGTCTTGTTAATACTTTTAACTTAAGTAAAGAAGACGCAGCATCATTAAAAAAGTTTACTGTAGAACCTATTGTAAATGAAAATGATATTATTAATGGGTATAATGAATTTATAACTGAGGTAGATACTACAACTGTTAGAAGTTATTCATTTGATGAATTTAAAGCCTCTTTTTCAGATTATGACTATAAAATTCATAAAGTACAAGTAATATCTGAAAAGAATAACGTTTTTAATAAGTTAGAAAATAAAATAATTTCTTCTATCGTAGAAAATAAATATTTTAAGAGATTAAAAGAACTTACCAATGAAAACTTAAACAGAACAGATTCTGTTTACAGAGAGAATTTAGCCCAAATAGATTCATTAAGAAAAGTTTATATGACTGTAATGATTGAAGAAGCAAAAAAACAGTCTACAGGGACAAGTATAGATTTAGGAGGAGAGAAAAGAACAACGAAAGAGCTTGAATTATTTGAAACTAACAGAAGAATAAACTCAGACTTAAAAGATTTAGCAGATCAAAAAGCAGCAGAATTTGAAGTTATTAACGTAATTTCTAATTTTCAGCCTGTTGGTTATGAAATTAAAGGAGTAACAAAGAACTACATTTTTATTTTAGGAGCTTTATCTGCAGCTTTAATGATTGTCTTTTTATTACTTTTAAAAATAAATAAATTTTTAGAAAATTATAAGAAGAATTAAAGATGAAAACTCTTCTTGTTACTGGTGGTGAAGGTTTTATAGGTTCAAATTTTATTTCTTTTTTTAAATAAAAATTAATTTTTAGAAGTGGATTTATAAATAAAAGTCAATTAAAAAAATTAGCTGAACCATTATTGAAAAGTGGTTATGGTAATAAACTTTTAGATATTTAGTATGATAATAGAAACCCCTTTTAAAGATTGTTTTATAATAAAGCCTGCTTTTTTTGAAGATGAAAGAGGGAGTTTCTTGTTAGAATATAATAAGAATCAACTAAAACAATTAACAGGCTTTGAAGGTGAATTCGTTATGGGTAATCAGTCCATATCTAAATATGGGGTAATAAGAGGATTGCATTTACAAAAAGGTGAATTTGCTCAGGCAAAATTAGTAAGAGTTATACAAGGTAAAATTTTAGATGTAGTTGTTGATGTTAGAATAAATTCTAAAACTTTTGGTAAAGTTTTTACTACTGAATTAAGTAAAGAAAACCAAAAGCAAATTTTAATACCAAGAGGATTTTTACATGGTTTTTCAGTGTTAGAAAATGATACTATAGTTGCTTACAGATGTGATAATTATTATAATCCTTTATCTGAAGATGGGGTAATTTACAATGATAAAAAATTGAATATTGATTGGAAAATTCCAAAGGATAAAATAATATTATCTAAAAAAGATATGCAATTAAAAGAATTCCATAAGTTTATAATATAATTTTGATTTTCATTAATTGATAGAATATCATAAAAATAAAAATATTGAAAATTAAAAACTTAAATAAACTAATTGATTCAGATATAAAATTAAAAATTGCAAATGGAGTCTTTTGGTCTTTCTTAGGTACATTTATTTCAAGAGGTCTTTTTTTTCTAACTACAATTTTTATAACTGATGTAGTAAGCTTAGAAGAGTATGGAGAAATAGGTATTATTAAGTCTATTATAGTAACATTTACTATGTTTAGTTTAGCTAGTTTTGGGGTAACAGCAACTAGATATATTGCTATTTATAAAGAAAAAGATTTATCTAGAGTTGGTAAAATACTATCCTTAACGCTTTTATCTACAGTCTTAGTAAGTCTAATTATTTTTATAGGTATTAATGCTTTTTCTACATATTTCAGTAGACATGTTATTAATAAAGAGGGTTTTACATTAGGTACTTTTTTAATTTCTATAGCAATACTTTTTTCTGCAATAAATGGTTACCAAAATGGAGCTTTAGCAGGATTTGAAAAATTTAAAAATATATCGATAATTAATATAATTAATGGTGTACTATCTATTCCAATTTTGTTTCTTTTAACTAAGTACTATGGTGTTCTAGGTTATTGTTTTGGTATGGCTCTCTTGTTTTTTATTCTTTTTATCTGCTCTCAAATATACCTTCAAAGAGCAGTAAAAGAAGTTGATATTAAATTAAATTTTTTTAATATTAAAAGCGAGTTTAAAATTATTAAAAAGTTTAGTATTCCTTCATTCCTAGGAGGTTTTATCATAAGTCCAACTATTTTAGTTTGTAATAACATTTTGGTTAAATCTAATAATGGTTTTGTAGCTATGGGTATTTATGAAGCTGCATTTAATTTTTCAATTATAGCTATGACTTTTAATTCTATGGTTGGGCAAGTTTTATATCCATTTGCTGTTAGATTATTTAATAAAAAAAATAAAAAGTTCGATTTTTTAAATTTGAATATGCCTTGGTTGATAGGTGTATTCTTAAGTCTTTTTTTAATATTTCTACCAGATTTCTTTACTTATATATTTGATGAAAAATATCATAACATTGAAATGTATAAAACAGTAATTTATATAGCTATTTTTATCATTTTTATAAGTCATAGACAAGGTATTTCAAGAAATTTAGCAGCTGTCAATAAAATGTGGTATGGTTTTTTTGATAATTTAATATGGGCATTTTTAGCAATTGTATTTACATTTTATTTTGTAGATAAAGGTGCACAAGGAAGAGCTCTAGCTTTTGTTTTGGCTTATTTAATAAATTCAATTTTTATTTTACCTTTTTACATTAAAAAAGAAATTATACAAAAGAATTTTATCTATTCTATACAAAGTATATCAATTTGGTCTTTAGTATTAGTTAGTTTTTGGATTACTACATTTAATTTAGACCTTTATTTAAGATTATTATTACTAATTTTATCATTAATATTTTTATGTTTTATTTCTGTTAACTGGTTTTTAAAATCTAAGAATTAAATCATTCAATTGTTATTATTAACAAGATATTTAATTTAAAAATTAATTTGGTCAAGAGGTTTTAAAACTTACCATTAAGTTATGTCAAAAAAAAAGACTCTATATATTATTTATTCTGAATTTTTCATCTATGAACAGAATAAAATCAGTATTGGAGGAATTCAAAATTATATACTTGGTTTAATAGAAGTTTTTCATATTAAATACAATATTAAGATAATACAAAAATCAAATCAATACTTTAAAAAAGAGTTTAAAGATTATACTGTACAAGGCTTTAAAATTAAAAAGAACCATAATTTGGGCAAGCAGTTATATAATAATATAAAGTCTAATTTAAATGATGAAGATTATATTATTTGGGCTTCAGATAGGATAGCTTGTAAAACAAACCATAATAAAACTGTTTCAATCCAACATGGTATTACATTTGATTTTTTAGATTATGAAAATATCAAAATAGGAAATATTTTGAAAAAGAGTTTACTACTATCTGTTACCTATCGTTTTTTCCAATATTTGAGTGCAGTCAAATATTTTTTAAGATCTAAAACAGTAGTTTGTGTAGATTATAATTTTTTAAATTGGATAAGAACAATTTTGCCAAGAAGTTATACTAATAGAGCTGTTGTTATTCCTAACTTCACAAAAATTCCAAATTTAAATGTACTAAAAGATACTACTGCTATTAATATTTTATTTGCTAGAAGATTTGTAGCATATAGAGGAGTCTTTGTGTTGTGTGAAGTTGTTAAAGCTATACTAAGCAAATACGACAATGTTAATTTTGGTATTTATGGTGAAGGTGTTCTTAATGATTATATTAAAAAAGAACTTGGTGATTTTAATAATGTAACAATTTCTAGTTTTAATTTTGATGAAGCTATTGATGTATCGTTAAATTATGATATTTCTATAGTGCCATCATTAGCAAGTGAAGGCACTTCTTTAAGTTTGTTAGAATCTATGGCTTGTGGTTGTGTTCCAATTGCTAGTAATATAGGAGGTATGACAAATATTTTAATAGATGGTTTTAATGGTTTTTTAGTAAATCCAACTGCTACTGATTTTGTTAAAAAAATAGAATACTTAATAAATAATCCTGATGAATTATTATCATTAAGTAAAAATGCTAGAGAAACATCTGTAAAAAGTTTTTCTTTTAGAAAATGGAAAATGGAATGGGAGCAAGTTCTGAAATAAGAAATTAAATATATGGAGCAAGTTTTAACTTATTCTTTATTTCTATTAATTGTTGTTATAACAGTAAAAAATTCTGCTATTTCTTTAGCGATATTACTAAATGTTGTTGTTTTTAGAGCTATCCCATATGTAGATTATAAGGCTCCTTATTATGGGTATTATAATGAGAATGATTTAATTTTAGGAGCTATATTACCAATTACTTGTTACATAATTATACTCTCTAAAATTTTTTTAAATAAATCTAAAATAAAATATCATACTGATGTTTTTGATTTGTTTATGCTAGTTTTAAGTATTGTCATGATTATATCTATTATATTTTCTCCAAATACTTTTAAATCAATTTATTACACCTGTATTTTTTTATTGCTTGCTTTGCCTTTATATTTGGTAACAAAAGTATATTTTTTAAATACTAAAAAATATAAAACAAGGTTTTTGCAATTTTTAAAGTCAATAGTAATTTTTGCAGTTGCTTTTTCTATAGTAAGTCTCTATCTACATAAAATTGCTAAATATCCATATGAAAGAATGACATTTCCTGGGGTATATCCAATTCCTTTTTGTCTTTTTCTTTGTACAGCTTTAATTATCTTATTATTATATTATATAAAACCATCATTTAAACTTCAACTTGCAAAAAAGAGTCGAATTTTATTCTCTTTACCTGTATTAGGAATCGTTTTATTTTCAATAATAAAAACAAATACCAGAGGTCCTGTTTTTGCAATGTTACTAACTGTAATAGTGTTATTTTTTATGTTCTTTAAAATAAAATTACATATTAAAATTATAATGAGTTTTTTAGCAAGTTTGTTTATTGGTTTTATAATATTTATTAGCGCATTTGATGTTCAAAAAATTGCAGTAAGATTTATCAATTTGGCTCCTAAAGATGCAGAATCTATTTCTCCAAGATTAATTGCATATCTAGATTCAATAAAACTTTTAATCTATAGACCCTGGGGAATTAGTGTTGGTACATTTGGTGATTTTTATTCAGATAAAAACTCATCTGCAGAAGAAACAGGTACATATGCTCATAATTTATTTATGGAATTAATTTCTAGTTTTGGAATTGTGGGTGCCTTATTGTCTTTTTTCTTTATTTATATTCTATTATTTGAATATAATTTTATTATAAGAAATCAAGAAAAGATTTTTTCAAATATCTATTTATTTACAGCTTTAGTACTTTTTATTTTCTTTTTCTTTGAAACTCAGTTTAGCTTTACTTTAAATACCCATAAAGGATTTTATATTGCTATGGCATTTTACAGCGTATTTAAATTTAAATTTATAAATTCTAAATATGAACATAAGAATTCCATTTAAAATAGATATTTCTAAAAATAGTTTTTTTGCAGTAATTGCTTTTTTGCTTTTTGGGCTCATCCCTTTAACTTCTCAAAAATTAGAAGCTGTTTTTGTTGCCATTTTTATTTTTTTATTAATTGTCCAGAATTTTTTTAATGTAAATGAAGAAAAAAAAGAAGTTAAATTTTATACAATAAATACTTTACTGTTTTTAGTTTTATTATTTACATTTTTTGATGGTTTTGATTATTTAGCATACAAGAAATTAGAGCAATTGGTTTCTTTATTAATTTTTCCTATAATATTTTATTTATTAAGTAATCAAAAAAGGAATGAAGTAAATAAGTTATTTAAGATTTGGCAGTATACCTTTCTAGGTTCAACTTTATTATTAGTATTTGTTGTTTATTATCTTGTTTATAATTATTCAAACCCAAGGTATCCAAATTTTGATTCAAATCTTTTTAAAGCTGCTTTATCAGATTCTTCTTTTTTTTCAAGAGATCCAGCATATATATCTATGTTTATGAATGTTGCAATTTTAATATGTTTAGATTTTTTAAATAAAGCTTCAAAAAAAATAAACAAGGTCTATTTATTTTTAATTATTATTTTCCTTTTAATTCCGATATTTCTTTTCTCATCTAAAATTGCTATTCTTGGTTTAGTTACATGTTCAATAATTTATATAATTATTAGCTTTAAAAAAGAAAGACTACCAATAATAATAAGTTTATGTCTACTTTTTTTTACAACAATATTTTTATTACCATCGAAATTAAATAGGTTTACAGATTTGTTTAGTAATAATATATTAAAAAGAAATGTAGAATATAACTCTACATTTGTTCATAAAGAAACAATTAAATGCTCTTACGATATTTTTAAATCAAACTTTTTGTTTGGAGTTGGATTAGAAAATACAAATACTAGTGTAAACAATTGTGTAAGAAAAACTTTTACATATAATGAAGGAGTTATTTATAACCCACATAATCAATATTTAGGATTTGCTTTACATTCTGGAATTTTAGCCTTATTGATATTTATATATGTCATATATAATGGTTTAAGATTAAGTTATAAGAATAATAAGTTTTTATTTTTGACAGTAGTTTACTTTTGTGTATTTTTTTTTACTGAAAATGTTTTAGAAAGACAATCTGGATTAGTTTTATTTTGTTTTTTATTTAACACAATACCATTAATTAAAAGCAAATAAAAAGAATGAATATCATAATTCAAACCTGTGTTCCATCTTATAGATTGAATTTTTTTAATTTTATAACTTCAAATTCTAAGTCAGTTAAAATAATTGCAGGTAAATATTTTTATTCAAAATCTATTGTTTCAGATCCATCAACAAAATCAGTAATTTGGGTAAAGAATTATTTTTTCTTTAAAAGAAAAATTTTGTTTCAAAATATCCCTTTTTTTAAAGTGTTAAAAGCTGATAATGTTGTCATAGAATTTAATTTAAATAACATAACATTTTACATTGTTTTTTTCTTAAGGGTATTACTCAATAAACCAGTTTATCTATGGGGGCATGCATGGTCTAGAAAAGGACCAAAATCGAAATCAGAATATTTACGTAAATTTTTTAAAAAAACATCTACAGGTTATATTACTTATACACTAAAGCAACAAAAAGAATTAGAGTCACAAATAAGTAGTTTAAAAACATTTGCAGCACCTAATGCTATTTATTTTAAAGAAGAAATGTCACCAAAACATTCAGATCAAAATGATATACTAAATTTTATTTATGTTGGTAGACTAGTTGAGGAGAAGAAAATTTCATTGCTTGTAAAGTCTTTTCATAATATAATTGATAATTTACCAATTAATGTAAAATTAATAATAATTGGTGCAGGACCTGAATTTGATTCAATCAAACATTATATTGAATTAAACAACCTCAAAAATAGAGTAGAGTTGTTAGGAGAAATTTCTAATTATAATGATTTAAGAGATTATTATTCAAAAAGTATTGCAAGTATTTCTCCAGGTTATGTTGGTTTGTCAATAACACAAAGTTTAGGTTTTGGTGTTCCAATGCTTATTTCTAGAACAGAAAAACATTCTCCAGAAATAGAAGCTTCAATAGAAGGTTTTAATTCAATTTTTTTTGAAACAGATAATCAAACAGATTTAGGAGAAAAATTATTATCATTTTTTTTAAATAAAGAAAAATGGATTCAAAAAAGAAATCAAATTTCAGAAAAATGTAAAGAGCTATATTCAATAGAAAGAATGACAAGTCCCTTTATTTCAATTTTTAAATAGAATGAAAAAAGTATTAATTATTGGGCCATTTCCAAAACCTATTTCTGGTGTAGCATTAGCAAATAGTGTTTTAAAAAAAACTTTAGATAAATCAAATTTATTTAAAACCCAAATCATAAATACTTCTTTGCCTTTTTTTGAAGAATCTATTGGTAAATTTTCTTTTAAAAAATTCTTTTTTTTTATTTCTTTAAATTTTAAAGTATTAAAAGTTTTTAATGCAAATAAAATTTATATAACACCAGGTCAATCTTTTTTTGGAGTTGCAAAGTATTCCCTTTTTATTCTTTTGGCATTTGTTTTAAAGAAAGAATTAATTATTCACGTTCATGGAAATTATCTAGGTACAGAATATAAATTGTTAAAAGGTTTTAAAAAGAAATATTTTTATTTTTTACTATCAAAATTTAATAAGGGAATTGTATTATCTGAATCTTTATTAAAAAATTTAACACCATTTATAAGTAAAGAAAATATTTATGTGGTTTATAATTTTGCAGAAAATTTTCTCTATGATAAAGATCATACTAAAGACTTTTCTAAACTAAAAATTACTTTTTTAAGTAACTTAATGGAGGAAAAAGGGATACTATATTTATTAGATACATTACTTGAGTTAGAAAAGAAAAACATCAATTATTCTGCTAGGATTGCTGGTAATATTGACGAATCTTTAAAAGAAAAAATTAATAGTAAGATTGATAAACTAGAGCATACTAAATATATAGGTATTGTTTATGATAACCAGAAAAAAGAACTATTAGATTGGAGTAATATATTTATACTACCTACGTTTTATAAAATGGAAGGTCAGCCAATTTCTATTCTAGAGGCTTTAGCTACTAAAAATGTAATTATTACAACAAATCATTCTGGAATACCAGATATAATAACCTCAGAAGTAAATGGTTTTATAGTAAGGCCTAAAAATGTATCAGATATCATAGAAAAACTAGTGATTCTTGATAATGATAAAACTAAAATTAAAACTATTGCAGAAAGTAACAGAAAGTATTTTTTAAATAACTTTACTTTAAATAAGTTTCAAACAAAAATCATAAAAGTAATAAATGAAAGTCCAAGAATTAGATAAGTTTAAATTACCAAAAAATTTTAGACGAAGAAATGCCTTTATTGTTCAAATTTGGTGGTTAGTACAAAGTCTTTTGTTTAGAACTTCACCTCAATTTCTATATGGATACAGGAGATTTTTGCTTAGGTTGTTTGGAGCTAAAATTGGTAAAAAAGTTATCTTAAGACCCACTGTAAAAATTACATATCCTTGGAAAATTTCAATTGGTGATTATTCTTGGATTGGTGATGATGTAGATTTATATTCTTTAGGAGAAATAGAGATTGGTGAAAATGTTGTTATATCTCAAAAATCTTATTTATGCACGGGTTCTCATGATTATAAAAATTCAGAATTTCCTATTTATGCAAAAAAAATAATAATAGAAGATGAATGCTGGATAGCAACAGATGTTTTTATTGCTCCAGGAGTAAATATTAAAAAAGGGACATTAGTAGGCGCAAGAAGTAGTGTTTATTCAGATTTAAAAAGTAATAAAATTTACATTGGTAATCCTGCAAAAGAAATAAAAGATAGAGTCTAGTTTTTTATCAGTTTTTATTCTATCATCTCTTCTAGAAACCCTTTAAATTTTGATAAATAATAGTATTTTTGAGCAGTTTTAAATATTTAACGTATAATCAATAGTTTCTACTTTGAAAAAGAAAATTACTATTATTGGAATCAATTATTTTCCAGAAGATACAGCTATTGGATTATATACATCACAGCTTGCAGAATATTTAAATCTGAGTAATATTGATGTTACTGTAATTACTGGATTTCCTTATTATCCTGCATGGAGAATTCATGAAAAGTATAGATCAAAAAAAAGATTTTTAGAGGAAAATATAAATGGTATAAGAGTTTTAAGATATAAGCAATATGTGCCCAAAAAACCAACCTTTATAAAAAGAATTCTACATTTATTAGATTTTTCACTAGGTACGCTCTTTAATATTTTTAAAGTAAAAAAAACAGATGTTATACTATGTGTAGTACCTTTTATAGGAAGTGTTTTTTTAGGAAAAATATTATCTAAATTAAAAGGAGCTAAGTTGTGGGTACATATTCAGGACTTTGAGTTTGATGCAGTATCTGATTCTAATTTGATAGAAAATAAAACTAACAGTAACTTTATATTTAAGGCATTATTTAGGGTTGAGAAAAAGCTTTTAAAATCAGCAGATTTTTTGAGTACTATAAGTACTTCAATGATTTTAAAACTTAAAAATAAGGTTAATACAGAAACTAATAATAAAAAACTTTTACCTAATTGGGTAGATGCTAATTTTATTAAGCCAGATAATTATAAAACTCATCAATTTTTATCATCAACAAAATTTAAAATTTTATATTCTGGAAATATTGGTGAAAAACAAGATTGGAATTTTTTTATAGATTTTGTTAAGAAACTAGAACCTATAAAAGATATTGAAATTATTGTTGTTGGTAATGGTAGTAAAAGAATTTGGCTTGAGGAAAACTTGTTAGATTTTGATAATATTTATTTTTATAGTCCAGTAGATTATTCAGAATTATCAAATTTATTGTGTAGTGCAGATTTACATGTATTGTTTCAAAAAAATAATGTGATAGATACAGTTATGCCATCAAAGATTTTAGCAATGATGTCTAGTGAAAAGCCTTCATTAATTACTGGAAATTTAAAATCAGAAGTATCATCAATAATAAAAGAATCTAAAGCTGGTAAGTATTTTGAAACATATAATATAAATGAAGTTGTGGATTTTGTTATTGAATTAAAGGATAATAAAAATTTACAAGTAGAATATGGAGGAAATGCAAGGGAATTTGTGAAAAACAACTTTTCAAAAACAAAAATTCTAAATCAATTTAAAGAAGTTTTTTTTAAGTTAGCAGAATAGTGATAAAGAGGATAAAAAAATATTCAAGTTTAATAAGACCATTAATCATTTTATTTGATTTAATAGTTATAAATGTTGTTGTCTATTTTTTTTCAGATAAACAGTTTTTTAATCTAAAGTTCTCAATTTACCTAAGTATTTTTTGGCTGCTAATTTCTTATTATACAAAGTTTTATAACGTATATAGATATACTCACGTTTTAAGATTAATAACACTAATTTTATCTCAATTCTTTGTTTTTTTATTGGCCTTTTTTGCATACTTCACCATTTTTGAAGAAGGTCAAATTGTAAACAAACAATCTAACATTGTATTTTATTTTGTAAGCATAATTACACTTTTTAAGTTTATTTTTTTCTTCCTATTAAAATCCTACAGATTAAGTGGAAATAATTATAGAAATGTTGTTGTATTTGGAAAAAGTAAATCAGCACAAAACATTGCATCTATTTTCGAGAAAAGGCAAGATTTAGGATATAGGTTTAGAGGCTTTTTTACTGATAAAACAAATGTAACAGGTCATTCAGGAACTATTGAACAGGGTTTAGATTATATCTTAAAAGAAGATATAGACGAGGTTTATTGTGAAGAAAGTTCTATGAGTAGAGAAAAGTTTAAGCAGATTAGAATATTCTGTAATAAACATAAAATAGATTTTAGTTTAGTACCAGAAAATAAAGCAATTTATAGTAAAGATTTTATTCTTGAATATTATGGTACTATACCAGTTTTAAAACCAAAACAATTACCTTTTGAGCGTATAGAAACACATATATTAAAAAGATTTTTTGATGTAATTTTTTCTTTTTTTGTTTGTCTATTGATACTTTCTTGGTTGTTACCTATTTTATGGATTATTGTAAAATTAAATTCAAAAGGAAATTTTTTATTTAAACAAAAAAGAGATGGAGCTAATGGAAAACAATTTTATTGTTATAAAATTAGATCAATGAAAAATAATGTTCTGGCAGATAAAATTTCGACAACAAAAGATGATTCTAGAATTACATCAGTTGGTTCTTTTTTAAGAAGAACAAGCTTAGATGAGTTACCCCAATTTTTCAATGTTTTAAAAGGAGATATGAGTGTAGTTGGTCCAAGACCACATATGAATATTCAAACAAAGAAATATTTAAACGAAATAGATAATTACATAATTAGGAACTCAGTAAAACCTGGTATTACTGGGTTAGCTCAAGTCTCAGGATATAGAGGAGAAGTTAAAGAAAAATCAGATATTGAAAATAGAGTTCGTTTAGATATTTTTTATATAGAAAACTGGTCTTTCTTTTTAGATATTAAAATTATTTTACAAACTCTTTTAAGTGTTTTTAAAGAAGAAGAAAAAGCTTATTAGATGGATGAAAAATTTGCTATAACAGCCTCAATTGTTTTATATAAAGAAAACCTAGAAGAGCTTACAAAAACAATAAACTGTTTTTTAAATACCCCTTTAAAAAAGAAACTTTACCTAATTGATAATAATAAAGATAGACGATTCGAAAATTTATATAGTTATGAAGAAGTTGAGTATATAGCTGTTGGTAAAAATATTGGATTTGGAGCAGGGCACAATATAATTTTAGAACAAATAAAGACATTGTCTAAACATCATTTAATTTTAAACCCCGATGTTTATTTCACTTCAAATGTAATACCAAACTTAATATCAAAACTAGACAGACATGAAATAGTTTCTATGATTGCTCCAAAAGTTTTATTTCCTGATGGAATGCATCAATTTTCTTGTAGAAGGTATCCAAAAATTCCTGAACTGTTAGCAAGAAGATTTCCATTTCTAAAACCTCTTTTTAATTCATATATAGAAAAAGGGAAATATAATGATAAACAATTGGAATATTCATTTTTCGCAGATTATATAACTGGTTGCTTTCATTTATATAAAACAGAAGACTTAATCAAAGTTGGTGGTTTTGATGAACGTTATTTTCTTTATATGGAAGATGTTGATATTTGTAAGAAAATAGAAAAAATAGATAAACAAAAGCTATATTACCCTAAAGAAGAAATAATACATGTTTTAAAGCAGGGCTCATCTAAAGATTTTAACCTGTTTATAATGCATATTAACTCAGCAATTAAATATTTTTTAAAGTGGGGTTTTTAGCATTCTGATATTTTTTAAAATATATTTGCAAAATCATTAATATTATAAAATGAACGTACTTATTTTAGGTTCTGGAGGAAGAGAACACGCATTTACATTAAAACTATCTGAAAGTAAAAAAATTAACAAACTATTTGTTGCTCCTGGAAATGCAGGAACAAACAAAATAGCGATAAATGTTGATGTAAATCCAACAGATTTTGATGGTATTAAGAATTTAGTACTTAATGAAGACATTAAAATGGTGGTTGTTGGTCCAGAAGCTCCACTAGTAGAAGGTGTACACGATTTTTTCTTATCAGATGAACAACTTAAAAATATTCCTGTTATTGGACCTAAAAAAGATGGTGCTCTTTTAGAAGGAAGTAAAGATTTTTCAAAGCAGTTCATGCAAAAACATAATATACCAACTGCAAAATATCAATCTTTCACTAAAGATAATTTACAAGAAGGTTATGCATTCTTAGAAACATTAAAACCTCCATTTGTTTTAAAAGCAGACGGATTAGCTGCAGGTAAAGGAGTTCTTATTTTAAATTCTTTAGAAGAAGCTAAAAAGGAATTAAAAGAAATGGTTTCTAATCAAAAATTTGGAGAAGCTTCATCTACTGTTGTTATCGAAGAATTTTTAAAAGGAATAGAATTATCTGTTTTTGTATTAACTGATGGTATTGATTATAAAATTTTGCCTTCAGCTAAAGATTACAAAAGAATTGGAGAAGGTGACAAGGGATTAAATACTGGAGGAATGGGAGCAATATCTCCTGTGCCATTTGCAGATGATGCTTTTCTTAAAAAAGTTGAAGATTTAATCGTAAAACCAACTGTTGATGGTTTGCGAAAAGATGGAATAGATTATAGAGGATTCATTTTTATTGGATTAATGAATGATAATGGAAATCCATCTGTTGTTGAGTATAATGTAAGGATGGGAGATCCTGAAACAGAAGTTGTTTTACCAAGAATTGAATCAGATTTATTAGATTTATTTGAGGGTGTTGCAAACCAAAATTTAGGAGAAAAATCATTTTCTATTACATCAAAAACTGCTACTACTGTTATGCTAGTTTCTGGAGGTTATCCTGAGGCTTATGAAAAAAATAAAGAAATTAATGGTTTAGAGAACATTAATGAATCTATCGTTTTTCATGCAGGTACTTCTTTAAAAGAAGATAAAGTACTAACAAATGGTGGTAGAGTTATGGCTATTACTTCATTTGGAGAAAATATTCAAGAGGCATTAGATAAAAGTTATGCATCAATAAAAAAAATTCATTTTGATAAAATGAATTTTAGAAAAGATATTGGTTTTGATTTACTTTAATTAGGTAGCTTTTTCTAGAGTAAAAGAAAATTCAGAACCTTCACCATAAGTACTTTTCAAAAGTATATTTTCATTGTGAGCTTCTACAATATGTTTTACAATAGATAATCCTAAACCAGAACCACCTTGTTCTCTAGATCTACTTTGATCTACTCTATAGAAGCGCTCAAATAAACGTGATAGGTGTTCTTGTTTAATACCTTCACCATTATCAATTACCTTGATAATAAACTTTTTATCATTATAACTTTCAATAGCAACTATAGTACTTCCATTAGGTTTACCATACTTAATTGAATTAACTATTAAGTTAATTAGTACTTGTTCTATTTTTTCTATATCACCTTTTACAAAAACAGGAAATTCATAAACTTTATCAAAAAGAAGAGAAATATTTCTTTTTTTAGCTTTCATTTCAAACAAATCAAAAACATTTTGAACAAGTTCAAGTATATTAAAAGGTTCAATTTTAAGTTTTAAACCTTCGTTTTCTAACTTAGCAATCATGTCTAAATCTTTGATTACGGCTGTTAACCTCTCTACACCTTTATTGGCTCTTTCTAAGTATTTGGCTCTTATTTTTTTATCATTAATTGCACCTTCTAATAACGTTAAAATATACCCTTGAACTGTAAAAAGTGGAGTTTTAAGTTCGTGAGCAACATTCCCTAAAAAGTCTCTTCTAAATGAATCTCTTTCTGTTAAGTTTTTGATTTCCAATCTTTTTCCATCTACATATTTCTGCATACTTTTAGATAATTGATCTATATCTGTAGTAGCATTTTCTCTTTTTAAATCTTTTGCATTTAAAATAGAAACTTCTTCATATATCTTTTTTAATCGTCTATAGATAAAATGTTCAGCTCTATACTGAATAATAAAAAATGAAACAAAAAATAGAACAATTACAGACAATATTATGGTTTTAACACCAAAATGTTTAATTATAAAAAAATAAGAAACACCTGCTATAATAACAGATAAAAGTGTTAAATAAATTGCAGACCAAAGCGCATAAGAATATGTCTTTTTAACTTTCAATAGATTTATTTTTCTGTATTAGTGAGTACAAATTTATAACCTACTCCTTTAACAGTTTTAAAATGATTGTCTCCAATTTTTTCTCTTAATTTTCGAATATGAACATCTATAGTTCTACCACCTACAACAACTTCATTTCCCCAAACAGTATCTAAAATTACTTCTCTTTTAAAAACTTTATTTGGTTTAGAAGTTAAAAGAGAAAATAGTTCAAACTCTTTTCTTGGTAAAGAAATTTTTTCTCCAGATTTATAAACCACATATTCTTCTCTATCAATAACAATGTCTCCAATTTTTAAAGAATCTTCAGAGTTTTTTTCAGTCTTTAATCTTCTTAATAAAGATTTTATTTTACTTACTAAAACTTTTGGTTTTATAGGTTTTGTAATATAGTCATCAGCACCAGCTTCAAAACCAGCAACTTGAGAGTAGTCTTCTCCTCTTGCCGTTAAAAAAGCAATAATTACATTTTCTAGAGAATTAATTTTTCTAATTTTTTCGCAGGCTTCTATACCATCCATTTCTGGCATCATGATATCTAGCAATATTAAATGCGGATTATGTTTTTTAGCAAATTTTATGGCTTCTTGACCATTTTCTGCAGTAATAACTTGGTAGCCTTCGTTTTTTAGATTATACCCAACAATTTCTAAAATATCAGGCTCATCGTCTACTAAAAGAATTTTAATATCTCCTTTATTCATAATATTATGATTGATAACTCAAAAATAGCGATAATTATAGAATAATAACAAGTGCTTAACAATCATTTAATATTGGCCAAGAATAAAGTGGTGAATAACTTAACAATAAGTTAATCAGGTTAAATGATAAAAACATAAATATAATTTTCTATTTTTAAGGTCTTAATTAAAATTCAATCAAACATGAAAAAAAATTACTTTTTAACTTTATTATTAACTTTATGTTTTAGCCTTTTTTCCTTTGGGCAAGACTTAATTATTACAGGAGTTGTAGATGGTTCTCTTAGTGGAGGAACACCTAAAGCACTAGAATTATATGTTGTAAATAATATTTCAGATTTAAGCATTTATGGTGTAGAAAGCGTAACAAATGGTAATGCTTCAGGTAATGCTCCAGAATTCACATTTCCAGCTGATCAAGTAACAGCAGGAACTTTTATTTATATAGAGTCTGTTTCAGGAACAAACCCTACAGCTTTTAATGATTTTTTTGGTTTTAATTCTACATATCAAGATGGAGTATTATCCGTTAATGGAGATGATCCAATAAAACTTTATATGAATGGAACAGCAATTGATGTTTTTGGTTCGGTTGGTACAGATGGTACAGGTGAAACTTGGGAGTATATGGATGGTTGGGCTTACAGAAAAGATGGTAAAACAGCAAACACTACTTTTACTGATAGTGACTGGACATACAGTGGGCCAAATGCATTAGATAATCAATCTACTAATGCATCTGCATCTATACCTTTTCCTGCAGGTACTTATTCTATGACTGCTTCTACAAATCCAAATTTAGCTATAACATCTCCATCAATTAATGAGGTTTTTCAATCTGTAACTGAAGTTTCAGTTTCAATAGATGTAAATAACTTTACAGTTTCAGGTGATGCTGGAGGAGGTGTTAGTGATAACTCTGGAGATGGTTATATTAAATCAACTTTTGAAACTCAAGGTGGATCAACAGAAAACAGTAATTTTTTTACAACGACTTTACCAAATATAACTGTAGCTGCTGGTAATACTTACACTTTAACTCTTGAATTAGTAGATAACTCTGGTAATTCTTTAAGTACACCAGTTACACAGTCTGTTACTTTTTCAGTTATTTTTCCTTGTGATATTCAATTAGCAACTATATTAACAACATGTGAAACTTCAACATCTGGTACAGACACATATACAACTAGTATAGATTTTACAGCTGGTAATACTACAACTTATACCATTACTGCAAAAGATAGTAATAATAATGATGTTGGTACTATTGGAGGTGATAACCCTAGTACAAGTGCTGCAGGAACTATAACAATTACTGGTGTTCCAGAGGGAACAGATTTTACAGTAAAAGTAATTGGAGGAACTGGAAGTAGTTGTGATTTAACAAGAAATATTTCTAGTCCTAGCTGTATTGCATTTCCAATAGAAGAAGATTTCGACTATGCAGACGCAGCAAATTTAGGTGACCAAGCTTCTTGGACAAAGTTAAATTCTGGAGATGATATGTTAGTAACTGCAGGAAGTTTAAATTATACAGGATTAAAAGCTTCTACAGGTAATAAAGTAACTTTTAGTGAATCTGGTTCAGAAACTTATACTAGTTTTTCGGATATTAACTCTGGTACAGTTTATGCCTCTTTTCTCTTAAAAATAACTGGTTTTCAAACAAATGGAAGTCCAGATACAACAGATGGTGGCTATATTGCTGCATTAGCAGGAAGTACGAGTGGATATGATGCAAGATTTTGGGTAAGACCAAATCCAGATACAAGTGGATCTACATATGATATTGGATTTGGACATGTTTCTTCTAATCCAACTTTTACATCTGGAACATACAATTTAAATGATGTTTTATTTGTAGTTATGGCTTATAATATGGATACGAAACTAGTAAGTACCTGGGTTAATCCTGATGTATCTACTTTTGGAGGAACTGCACCTGCTGTAACTCTAAGCACAACAGATGATAACCCACCAAATTCTATAAATTTATTTATTTTAAGACAAGATTCAGATAGAGAAACTCCTTTTATAGAAGTTGATGAATTAAGAATTTCTACATCTTGGGCAGATGTAACACCTAAAGAAGCTACAGCATCAACCATAAACAGTCAAATAGAAGGTTTTGCAATTTATCCAAACCCTGTTACTAATGGTAGACTTTCTATCACTAGCAACAGTTCAGATAATAAGCAAGTTTCAATTTTTAATGTTTTAGGTAAAAACGTATTGAATACTACAGTTTCTGGAACCAAAGCAGAGGTGAATACTTCTGGAATTTCTGCAGGGATTTACATTTTAAAAGTTGTAGAGGGTGGTAAAACAGCAACTTCAAAACTTATTATAAGATAATATTTTTTACATATTTTATTAAAAGCTCTGAATTTTCAGAGCTTTTTTTTATTTTTAAATCAAAATAAATGCTATGAATTTTAAAAAGAAGTTATCAGATATCTTGTTTTTAGATATCGAAACTATACCACAAAAAGAACATTGGGAAAATTTATCTTCTAAAGAACAAGAACTTTTTACTCAAAAAACACTATATCAAAGAAAAGATGAAATTACTGCTGAAGATTTTTATGAGAGAGCAGGTATTTGGGCGGAATTTGGTAAAATTATTTGTATTTCAGTTGGCTTTTTTACAGGTTTAGATGAGAATAAAATGTTCAGAGTAAAATCTTTTTTTGGCGATGATGAGCATAAAATATTATCCGATTTTAAAGACTTGTTAGAATCTCATTTTTCTAAGAATCAACATGTTTTATGTGCACATAATGGAAAAGAATTCGATTTTCCTTTTATAGCCAGAAGAATGATAATTCATCAAATTGTTTTACCTAAAAAGTTAAATTTATTTGGTAAAAAACCTTGGGAAGTACCACATTTAGACACTTTAGAATTATGGAAGTTTGGAGACTACAAACATTATACCTCATTAAAATTATTAACTCATGTTTTGGGAGTTCCTTCACCAAAAGATGATATAGATGGTAGTGAGGTTGCTAAAGTTTATTATCAAGAAAATAATATAGAACGTATTGTAACTTATTGCGAAAAAGACACAATTGCAGTGGCTCAAATTTTATTAAAAATGAACAATGAAAAATTACTAGAAGATAAAAATATTATAAAAGTTTAGTTGTCTTCTAATTTCATAGATAACTCAAACCAACGCTCTTCTTTTTCTTCTATATTTTTAATTATTTCTTCTAATTCTTGTGATTTTTTTGGAATATCTTCAGGAGCAATTTCAACATTTAAAAACTGTTTCTCAATCCTAGTTTTTTGGTTTTGTAACCTTTCGATTTCGACTTCTAAAGACCCAAATTCTCTTTTTTCATTATAACTTAAAGCAGATTTAGTACTCTTATTTTTATCTTCTTTAACTTCAATTTTTGTATTTTCTGCTACATAAGGATTTGAGTTATCATAAGCTCTAAAATCTGAGTAATTTCCAGGAAAATTTTCAACAACTCCTTCTCCTCTAAAAACAAAAAGAGAATCTACAATTTTATCCATAAAGTAACGATCATGAGAGACAACCAATAAATTTCCAGGATAATCTAACAAGAAATTTTCTAATACGTTTAGTGTTATAACATCTAAATCATTGGTAGGTTCATCTAAAATTAAAAAGTTAGGATTTTGAATTAATACAGCACACAAATACAACCTTTTTTGTTCTCCACCAGAAAGTTTTTCAACAAAATCATATTGCTTTTTCTTATCAAATAAAAAACGTTCTAAAAGTTGGGAAGCAGAAATTTTACGTCCTTTTGTTAAGGGTATAAATTCTCCAAATTCTTTAACAACTTCTATTACTTTCTGGCCTTCTTTTATAATGATTCCTTTTTGAGTATAATACCCAAATTTAATAGTTTCACCTATTATAACTTTACCACCTTCAACTGGAATTTTCTGTGTAATTATATTTAAAAAAGAAGATTTACCAGTTCCATTTTTTCCAATAATACCAATTCTTTCTCCTCTTTTAAAAACGTAATCAAAACCATCTAATATTACTTTATCATCAAAAGACTTTTGTAATTTATGAAGTTCAAGAATTTTACTTCCTAAACGTTCCATATTAATTTCTAACTGTACTTTATGGTCTTTTCTTCTTTGGTGTGCTCTTTGTTTAATTTCAAAGAAATCATCAATTCTAGATTTAGACTTTGTAGTTCTAGCTTTTGGTTGTCTTCGCATCCAATCCAACTCTTTCTTATATAGTTTTTTATCCTTTTGAACTGTGGTTTGTTCTATTTGTAAACGTTCTTCTTTTTTCTCTAAATAATAAGAGTAATTACCCTTGTACTTATAAATTTTGCCTTCATCTAACTCTAAAATTTCATCACAAACTCTTTCTAAAAAATAACGATCATGTGTAACCATAAACAAGGTTATTTTTTCTTTTGCAAAAAAATCTTCTAACCATTCTATCATTTCTAAATCTAAATGATTAGTTGGTTCATCAAGAATTAATAAATCTGGTTTATGAATTAAAACAATAGCTAATGATAATCTCTTTTTTTGTCCTCCAGAAAGTGATGCAACTTTTTGTGAAACATCATCTAATTTTAGTTTCGATAATATCTGCTTGTATTGGGTTTCAAAGTCCCATGCATTAAACTGTTCCATTAACTCAAATGCTTTTTGATAAGCCTCTTCATTTTCTGGATTTTTTAATGCTTTTTCATATTGACTAATTACAGAAAGAATCTTATTGTCTGTATTAAAAACACTTTCTTCAATAGTTAAGTTATTATCTAAATTATCTTTCTGTGCTAAGTAAGCTATAGAAATGTTTTTTCTGCTTACTATTTGTCCAGAATCTGGGACATCTAAACCAGCAATAATGTTTAAAATAGAAGTTTTACCTGTTCCGTTTTTTGCAACAAATGCTATTTTTTGATCTTTATTTATACCAAACGAAATGTCTTTAAACAAAATACGTTCACCATAAGATTTCGAAATATTTTCTACAGAAAGGTAATTCATTATATCATTTTTCTTTGAGCAAAGAAACAAAAAATAATACTAGAAAACCGATGATTTTAAATTATTGAAGGGCTTTTTAAATCAGTCAATTAATGCTATCTTGCAATTATAAATTTAAAAATACTTTATGAAAATTATAGTTCCAATGGCTGGTATAGGTTCACGTTTAAGGCCACATACGTTAACTGTTCCAAAACCATTAACAGTTATTGCAGGAAAACCAATTGTACAGAGATTAGTAGAAGATATTGCTTCTGTAATTGATGAAAAAATTGATGAAATTGCCTTTGTAATTGGTCCAACAGCAAAGGGTTTTCCAACAGATACTGAAGATAAATTATTAAAAATTGCAGAAGAACTTGGTTCTAAAGGTTCTGTATATGTACAAGAACAAGCGTTAGGTACTGCTCATGCAATTTATTGTGCAAAAGAATCTCTAAGTGGGCCTTGTGTTGTAGCCTATGCTGATACTTTATTTAAAGCAGATTTTAAATTAGATGCAAATGCAGATGGAGCAATTTGGGTAAAACAAGTAGATAACCCAAGTGCATTTGGGGTTATTAAATTAGAAGACGGATATATTAAAGATTTCATTGAAAAACCTAAAGAATTTGTTTCTGATTTAGCTATAATAGGTATCTATTATTTTAAAAGTGGAGAAAAATTATTAGATGAAATTCAGTATTTAATTGATAATGATTTAAAAGAGAATGATGAATATCAATTAACAAATGTACTTGAATCTCTAAAACAACAAGGAGCAAAATTTATTCCTGGTAAAGTTTCAACTTGGATGGATTGTGGTAAAAAAGATCCAACAGTAGAAACTAATAAAATTATTTTAGGCTTTGAACAACAAGCAGGTAATAATTTAGTTTCTAAAGATGTAGTATTAGAAAATTCAGAAATTATACAACCTTGTTTTATTGGTGAAAATGTGGTTTTAAAAAATACTAAAGTAGGGCCTTATGTGTCTATTGGAGAAAATAGTATTGTAGAAAATTCTACAATTGTAAACTCATTAATACAAACAAATGTATCTATTTCTAATGCTAATTTAGATAATGCTATGATTGGTAATCATGCTAAATATAATGGTAATTATACATCTGTAAGTATTGGCGATTACACTGAATTAACTTAATAATGTTAAACAATAGAAAAATAATAAAAAGTAGAGAGAGGCAATTTAAAAATTTTAGATTGGCTCTTTTCTATTTATTTTTTATTCTTTTTTCTTTAAAAACAGTTTCTCAAGATAGTATTCCAGAACAAAAAGATTTAACAGAAGAAGCAGAACTTAAGTTTCAGCAATATTTTTTTAAGGCTCTATCTCAAAAATCTATTGGTAATTACTCAAAAGCAATTGAAAACCTAGAAGATTGTAATCAAATTTTACAAGAAAATACAGCAGTGTTTTTTGAGTTTTCTAAAAATTATTTAGCGCTTAATAAAACATTATTAGCTAAAGAATATATTAACAGAGCATTAGTAAAAAAACCTGATAATATATGGATGTTAAAACACTTAGTAGAAATCTATGTAAAAGAAAGAAATTATAGCAAGGCTATTGATGTTCAACAAAAAGTTATTACCCAAAACCCTAAAGAAAAAGAATATTTAGTTCGTTTATTTTTATACAATAGAGAATATAAAAAAGCTGTTGATTTAATGAACGCTTTAGAAAATGATAAAGCATTATCTACTTCTTTAAAAATGCTAAAACAAAGTTTAGAGGCAAGAAAAAATATTAGTGTTAAAACTGAATCACCAAATGATGTTTCTACCCTAAAAAAAAGCTTTGAGAATGAAAAATCTTATAAAACATTAGAGAAAATTTTAAAGTTATCTAATGATAATATTAATGATTTACTTAAGTATAGTAAGTTAGGTATAGAGCTTTATCCATCTCAGTCTTTTGTTTATTTAATAAATGGCAAAGCATTAAATATGCAAAAAGAGTACAAAAATGCGTTATTGATTTTACAAAATGGTATTGATTTTGTTATTGAAGATAATATGGAAATCGATTTTTATAAAGAAATAGCTAAAGCATATAAAGGTTTAGGAAATATAGATCAAGAAAATAAATACATTAAAAAAGCAAAACAGTTAAAAAGTTAAGTAATGAAGATTTTAAAATATTCGCTCTTTTTTATGGTATTTTGTTTCTCTTGTAAAACCAAAAAAAACATGATAGATGCTAATATTATAGCAAAAAATATTTCTGCAAGAAAAGTTGCAAAAAAACATGATTTAGGTTCTTTTGATAAAAAAACTGTTGATGCTAAATTAAAAGTAAATTTTAATAACGGAAAGACAAATCAAGGCTTATCTGTACAATTAAAAATGAAAAAAGATGAGGTAATTTATTTAAGAGGCACAAAATTAATTACTGTTTTTAAAGCTAAAATTACACCTACTTCTGTAAGTTATTATTCGCCATTTGCAAAAAATTATTTTACTGGAGATTTCTCTATGATAAAGCAATTATTAGGAGTAGAAATTAATTTTGAGCAACTACAAAATTTATTTTTAGGACAAGCATTGCAAAATTTAAAAGATGATAAACATGAAGTAGATATTGTAGATAATAAATATGTTTTAACTCCTGAAAATCAAAATATTTTGTTTGATATTTTCTACACAATAAACCCATCTTATTTTAAAATTGATAAACAGTCCATTATAAATTCTCAAAAAAATTTAAGCTTAGACATAATTTATCCTTCTTATAATTTAATTAATGATATTATTTTTCCTTCTAAAATAAAAATCATCGCTAAGAATACAAAAAGAACTACTCGTATAGATTTTGATTATAAAACAGTTGTTTTTGATGAAGATATTTCTATGAGTTTTAATATACCTTCTGGCTACAAACGTTTAGAGTTTTAATGAAAAAAATATTCTTACACATATTCATTTTCACTTTTTCTTTTTTGAGTGTTTCTATAAACGCGCAAACTAAAGCTGAGTTAGAACAACAGCGAAAAAAATATAAAAAAGAGATCAATCAGCTCAACAAACTTCTTTTTTCTGAACAAAAAAAAGAAAAAAATGCACTTGAAGAATTAAGAGATTTAAATCAAAAAATAGAACTTAGAAATAAGTTATTAGCAACCATAGAATCAGAAACAAAACTTTTATCAAGAAAAATTAATACTAACGAATCTAAACTTAAAAAGCTGAAAACAAATTTAGCTTCTTTAAAAGAAGATTATGCAGAGATGATTTATAAGTCTTATAAGAGTAAATCGCAACAAAGTAGGTTAATGTTTTTATTATCTTCTCAAAATTTCTATCAAGCTTATAAAAGAATGGAGTATATGAAACAGTATACAAAATTCAGAAAAAAACAAGGAGAATCTATTGTAGTGCAAACTAAAGTAATAGAAAGTGTAATAGATTCTTTAAACATTCAAAAAATAGAAAAAGACACATTATTGGTTTTTGAAAAAAATCAAAAAACAGAAATAGAAAATGATAAGAAAAACCAAGAAAATTTAATTTCTACAATTAAAAAACGAGAAAATAAATATAAAAGAGATCTTAGAAATAAAATAAAAGAAGATAAATTAATTGCTGCAAGAATAGATAAATTAATTAAAGAAGAGATAGCAAGAGCCAATAGAAAAATTAAAAATAAACCAAAAACAGTAAAACGAAACGAATTTATTTTAAGTCCTGAAGCCAAAGTTTTGGCTGCAAATTTTGAGTCTAATAAAGGCAAATTACCTTGGCCAATAGAACAAGGTTTAATTACAAGAAAGTTTGGTGTTCAACCACATCCTACATTTCCTGGTATTACCATAAATAGTACAGGATTACATTTTGTAACAGCTAAAGAAAGCGATGCAGAAGCTATTTTTGATGGTGAAGTTTTAAATATTTTAGTAGGTTCTGGTGGTATTAAAAACGTAATGGTTAGACATGGTAATTACATTTCATCATATAACAACATAGAATCATTATATGTAAAAAAAGGTGATAAAATAAAAACTGGGCAAAAAATAGGTAAAATATTTACTGATAAAGTTTCTGGTAAAACAAAATTGGTTTTTTCTTTATTTAAAAATACAAAACGTTTAAATCCATCTTCTTGGATTTTAAAAAGATAATTACAAAAAAAATACTCTTTGACCCTAATAGTACTTTTCGTCTTTTTATTTGTACTTAATCATTTTTTGAAGAATTAAAGAATTTGGTATCGATACATTTTGGCCATCTTTTGTGGTTAAGGTTATAAAAAACACACCAATATCTTTAATTTGTCCTGTTAAATCGTTGTCTTTTTCTAAAATTGTTATGCTATCACCAATTTTTACAGGATAATTTATAAATAAAATTAAACCAGCTGTAATATTAGAAAGCATAGACCATTGTGCAAAGAATGCAATACCTAAAATGGTTAAAAATGAAGAGATAAATAATACCAATTGTTTTTCATCTACACCCCATAAAAATGCAACAACAATTATAGCTGTCGCAAAAATTAAAAAACTTACAACTTTATTAGTGACAAGAATTCTAGCTCTTTGAAAACCAAACTTTATCTGAATTTTTCTAAGTGAGTTAGTTATTAGAAATCTCAATAAAAAAGCAACTGCTAAAATAATTATTGACTGTAAAATTTTAAAGTTTTCGAAGAATTCCATTTGTATTTATTTAAAAAGTGCTTTTAATTCTGTAGCTTCATTTGGTAGCATTTTACCAGCTAAAACTAAACTTAATTGTTTACGTCTTAGTGCACCATCAAAACGTTCTTTTTCTAGTTCTGTTTCAGGTTTTATCTGAGGTATATTTACTGGTTTTCCTGTTTCATCTACTGCAACAAAAGTATAAATACCTTCATTTACTTTTGTTCTTTGACCAGATTGTCTGTCTTCTATCCAAACATCTACATAAATTTCCATAGAAGTTTTAAAAGCCCTAGATACTTTTGCTTCAACAACAACTACGCTTCCAACAGGTACAGATTTATTAAAAGCAACATGATTTACAGAAGCTGTAACAACAATTCTTCTAGAATGACGTCTTGCAGCAATACTACATGCTCTATCCATTCTTGCTAATAATTCACCACCAAAAAGATTGTCTAAATAGTTGGTTTCACCAGGTAACACTAAGTCTGTTAATACAGTAATGATTCTTTAGGTGTCTTTGCTTCCATTTTTTTAATTTTTGCAAAGATAAGAAGAGGTGATAAATAAATCTATTTTTTAATCAATAACCAAGCATCTTTAGATACTGTATCTTGAATTTTGTATAAAGCATTAGTAGCTTTGTTTTTATCAGAAAAGCTCTCAAAAGCAACTTCTGTTAATCCCCATTTATTCACTCCTAAAATACTAGCTTTAAAACCTTTCTTTTTTAATTGATTTACTTTTTTCTTAGCATTTTCTGGAAATTGAAAAGCGCCAGCAATTACGTGATATGGTTTTTCAACTTCTTTAACAACATTTAATTCTATAGTTGGTAAAGGATTAGAAATAACAAAAGTAGCAGACTGAATTTTTTCTTCTAAAGCTTTTTCTTGATTGGCAAGTATTTCTTTCTGTTCGTTTTGTTGATACATGTTATTACCAGCAAAACCAAGCGTTAATAAAATGGCAGCAGTTGCAACATATTTTATAAATGTAGGTATACCTGTTTTTTCTTTTTTATTTACAACAGCTACTAAAGGCTTTACTTTCTCTTTATATCTATCAACTTTAGTAGACTCAACTTCAGATAAACCAAAAGAATCTGTTAAGTAATTGACTTTAGTATTAGGTTCAAAAATGTATTGTTTACTTTCATTTAAACTCAAACTTCCTAAAGCACCAATAGTAATTGTATTTGTTTGAAGTTCAATTTTCCAACTATTAACACAGTTTAAGATGTCTTTAGTTGCTTTATCGTAAGAAATATTTTCTGATGTTGCTACGTAATTAACCAGCAATCCATCATTAACATTTAAATGTTTATTAAACGATATTTTTTTTGAAGGTGGATAAATTGAGTTTGTATTCTCATTTATTTTTGCACTTACTTTGTTAGTTATAAAACCTCCAAAATTTGGAACAATAACACAATCGTATCTGTATAATAAATCGTTGATGTAGCTAGCTAAATTCATATTAACAAAATTAATTTTTTAACTGACTTATCCAAATAAAGCATAACACTACTTATTAACAATTTTTTTTATCTTGTGATTCATTGTAAATTATGAAAGAAGAAGAATTACTGTCTATACTTAGACTTCAAAAAAGTAAAGCTATTGGAGATATTTTAGCTAAAAAATTAATTGTTTCTGTTGGTGATGTGCAGCAGATATTTGAAGAGAAACCTCAATTTTTAGCAAAAATAAATGGTATAGGTAGTCATGCTATAAAACACTTGTTTGCTAAAGAAAATTTAGAACTTGCCCAAAAAGAACTAGAATATATTAAATCAAATAAAATTGATTACACCTATTTTTTAGAAGATGATTATCCAAAAAATCTTTTAAATTGTATAGATAGTCCAATTTTACTCTTTAAAGATGGCAACATAAACCTAAAAAATGAAAAAATCATTTCTATTGTTGGTACTAGAAATATGAGTTCTTATGGTAGAGATTTCACTAATAAACTTATAGAAGATTTAGCTGAGTATAATCCAATAATTGTAAGTGGTTTTGCTTATGGAGTTGATATTTGTGCTCATAAAGCAGCAATAAAGAACAATTTACAAACAATTGCTGTTTTAGCTCATGGTTTTGAGCAGATTTACCCAAAAGTACACAAGAAATACATTAATCAAGTAAATGATAATGGTGGTTTTTTTACTGAGTTTTGGAGTGAAGATCAACCTTTACGTGAAAATTTTTTAAAAAGAAATAGAATTGTAGCTGGTATTTCTAAAGCAACCATAATCATAGAAAGTGCAGAAAAAGGTGGTTCTTTAGTTACTGCAGATATTGCAAATTCTTATGATAGAGATGTCTTTGCAGTACCTGGAAGATCTACAGACTTGTTCAGTAAAGGATGTAATAATTTAATAAAAAACAATAGAGCTCATTTGCTTACATCTGCATCTGATATTGTGAAACTTTTAAATTGGGATGTTCTTCAAAAACCAAAAAAAGAAATTCAAAAACAATTATTTGTAGAACTTAATAATCAAGAACAAAAAATCTACGATTATTTAAGTATGAATGGTAAACAATTGTTAGATGTTGTTGCTTTAGAATGTCACATTCCTCTATATCAATTGTCTTCTGTATTATTACAAATGGAATTAAAAGGGGTTATAAAACCATTACCAGGTAAAATGTTTGAAGTAGTCTAAATAGTTTCCTTATTTTTGAGATAAACTCTAATATAATGTCTTCACCTAAAAAATTAATGTCCAAAAAAAAGCCAACATTTCCTGTGAATGAAATGTTAGATGGATATTTAAAACGATATAAGCGAAACATAAAAATTCCTATATTTTATGATGACTTACTTCGTTTTCAAGGCTCTGTAGCTGTTTTTGATAAAAACGATGAAGACACTCTTTGGGTTAGAACTTATTATTCTGAGTGGGATAGAAAAGAGATTGATAAAAGCCTAAAGAAAATATATACCATGTTACATTCTGATGGTAGTAATGAGACAATTCCTTTTTTAAATATTGATGCCATTGATTATTGTACGTTTGGTAATTCTAAACCTTTTCGTATTAAAGTAAGAAATATTTTAAATGATAACTTCATTTATTTTTATGTAAAAAAAGCAGATGCTTCTCGTATTTACGGACTGGAATTGGAGCACATTTTATCTCCACATAACATGAACTTTTTAGTTCATAAAGAAACTTTAATAGAAGAACATATTGCTGGAATTCCTGGAGATGATTTTATTAGAGATTTTTTACCAAAATGTACAGAATCAGAAAAATCACAAATAGCCAAAGAATTTGTAAAATTTAAAGAACGTTGTTTAATACGTTTGTTGGGTGATATGCGCTCTTACAATTATGTAATTACACCTACTCACGACTTTGATCAAATCGTTTATAAATTTAGAGCCATAGATTTCGATCAACAATCTTTTGAAGGTAATCTAAAAGTCTATAATCTTCAGTTTATGAAAGAGAATTTTAAGATGATTGAAATGGTGGGTAGAAAACTGCAAAATAGTTCTATAAATCAGTATAAAGTAGAGGAGCGATCTTTTATGGCTAAAAGAATGATTACCTCTCCTAAAAGAACTTCACGTTTAATAAAGTGCATGAAAAAAGACACTATCTCTTTTCCAGAAAATATAGAATTACTTAAAAAACATTTAATACAGTACGTAGGTGATGTTAAGTTTAAAGATTGTAAAAATATGGGAGAAATTTTGGAAACTATTTTAGATTTTGTAAAACGTAACTATCTAAATATTAGTAATAAAGAGTTGTTTTAGATTTTACTTTTTACTTCGTAAACTTTCAAAAACAACCGTAAGTAAAATTAAACTACCACCCCAAAAAGTATTCCAATTAGGTATTTCTTTTAAGAAGAAAAAAGCTAGAATAATGCCAAATATTGGTTGTAAACTACTAATTATGCTTGCAGTAGAAGCAGAAAAGAATTTTAAAGAATGTAACATTAAACTATGACCAACTGCTGTAGTTAATATGGCTAATAATAAAATATATGGAAACTGAGATTCTAAACCAGATAAATCCATAAAAAACAAAGTAGGTAAAAGAAGAATACTTATAATTACTGTTTGATAAAACATTAACATAGAGCCATTGTAATTAGCTACATGTTGTTTCATTATTAAAATTCTTAAAGCATAACAAAAAGCAGAAAAAATACCAAAGAGTATGCCTTTAACTTGAGCGCTTTCAATATCTAATTCAGGTGTTAAAATATATAATCCTGTAAGTACCATAAAACCAAATAAAATATAAATAGGATTAAATTTTATTTTTAAAAAGAAAGGTTCTAGTAATGCAATAATAATTGGAAAAGTATATAATGATAAAACACCCAAAGCTACATTAGCTAGTTTTAATGCGTAAAAATAAGTAATCCAATGTACAGCCATTAATACACCCCCAATTAAAAAGGGTTTATAATCTTTACTAGACTTTATGGTTAAATCTATTTTTTTATACTTACAAAAACCATAGATAAAAAACATGGCTAAGAATGCTCTAAACCATATGATAATTTCTACAGGTAGTTTTATATAACGACCTAAAACACCAGAAGTACTTATAAAAAAAGTAGCTAATAATAAACCTGATAAATTTTTTAAATGATTGTTTTGCATTAGATTTTCTGTAGTGTTTCTAATGCATTTTTAACAGTGTCTATTTTGATAAAAGTAATTAACAAACGTAAACCATTTTTAGTTTGTTTCTCTTTCATTACACAGCTTTTTGGATTTTGTTGAAGGTATTTTAAAGTTTTAGTGAATGCTTCTGTTTGATAAAACTCACTTTGTTGATCAGATACAAAATAGCCAATCATTCTTTTTTGTTTTAAAATGATCTTTTCTAAGCCTAATTTTTTAGCCAACCATTTAATCCTAACAGAATCTAATAAATCTTCTACTTGAGTTGGTATTTCTCCAAATCTGTCTATAATTTCATTTTCAAAAGCAATTAGTTCATCTTCAGAAATTAAGTCAGATAACTTTTCATATAAACTTAAACGTTCTGTTACAGAATTTACATAATCATCAGGAAAAAGAATTTCGAAATCTGTATCAATTTGTACCTCTTTTACAAATTCTTTTGGTTTAGAATTATCTGTTATATATAAATCTTTAAACTCATTTTCTTTAAGTTCTTCAATGGCTTCTTGCAATATTTTTTGATAAGTATCAAACCCAATATCATTTATAAATCCACTTTGTTCTCCACCTAATAAATCTCCTGCTCCACGAATTTCTAAATCTTTCATGGCTATATTAATTCCACTTCCTAAATCAGAAAATAATTCTAAAGCCTGAATTCTTTTTCTAGCATCATCTGTCATCATGTGATAAGGAGGCGTAATAAAATAACAAAACGCTTTTTTGTTAGAACGCCCAACTCTTCCTCGCATTTGGTGTAAATCACTCAATCCAAAATTATTGGCGTTATTGATAAAAATTGTATTAGCATTAGGTACGTCTAAACCACTTTCTATAATAGTTGTTGATACTAATACATCAAAATCGCCATTCATAAAAGCTAGCATTAGTTCTTCTAACTTTTTTCCTTCCATTTGTCCATGACCAATACCAATTTTAGCTGATGGTACTAATCTTTGTAACAACCCAGCTACTTCTTTAATATTTTCTATTCTGTTGTGAATAAAGAAAATTTGACCACCTCTAGATATTTCATAAGAAATAGCATCTCTAATGGTTTCTTCAGATAAACGAATTACATTGGTTTCTATTGGATGTCTGTTTGGTGGTGGTGTTTTTATAACAGATAAATCTCTTGCAGCCATTAAGCTAAATTGCAATGTTCTTGGTATTGGAGTTGCAGTTAAAGTTAATGTATCTACATTTTCTTTTAAGGTTTTTAATTTGTCTTTTACAGCCACACCAAATTTTTGTTCCTCATCAATAATTAATAAACCTAAATCTTTAAATTTTATACGTTGATTTGTTAGCTGATGTGTACCTATTATAATATCTACAGAACCATCATTAACTCCATCAATAGCAGCAGTTTTTTGTTTAGCAGTTCTAAATCGATTTAAATAATCGATCTTGATTGGAAAATCTTTTAAACGTTCTGAAAAGGTTTTATAATGCTGAAATGCTAAAATGGTTGTAGGAACTAAAATAGCAACTTGTTTTCCATTATCAACTGCCTTAAATGCAGCTCTTACAGCAACTTCTGTCTTACCAAAACCAACATCACCACAAACTAACCTATCCATAGGCTGTTCTTTTTCCATATCATTTTTTACATCCAAAGTAGCTGTAAATTGATCTGGAGTGTCCTCATACATAAAACTACCTTCTAGTTCATGTTGCATATGTGTGTCAGGTCCAAAAGCGTAGCCTTTTTGTAGTTTTCTTTTTGCATACAATTGAATTAAATTAAAGGCTATATGCTTAACTCTAGCTTTGGTTTTTTGTTTGATTTTTTTCCAAGCCCCAGAACCTAATTTGTAAATTTTTGGAGCTTTACCGTCTTTACCATTAAACTTAGAAATCTTATGAAGCGAGTGTATACTTACATATAAAATGTCTCTATCTCCATAAATAAGTTTAATAGCTTCTTGTTTTTTACCCTGAACATCAATTTTTTGAAGACCTCCAAATTTTCCAATACCATGATCCATGTGTGTTACATAGTCACCAATTTCTAATTTGTTCAATTCTTGTAAAGTAATGGCTTGCTTTTTTGCATAGCCATTTTTTAATCGGAATTTATGGTAACGTTCAAAAATTTGATGGTCTGTATAACAAACTAACTTGTTGTCTACATCTATAAATCCTTGATATAAAGGAAAAACTACAGTTTCGTAATGAACTTTTTGTTCAGCATCATCAAAAATGTCATGAAAACGTTTTGCTTGCTGATCGTTTGCACAAAAAATATAATTCGTAAAACCTGCTTTATGGTATTCATTTAAATCATCAATTAATAAATTAAACTTTTTATTAAAAGAAGGTTGTGGTTTTGCATCGAATACAATTTCTAAATTTACATTTTGATTTGTAGTACCAAAATGAACAACAGAAAACTCTTGTATCTGTTGATTTATAAAATTACCATCACAAAATAATTCTTCTGGCTTTGCATGTTTTATTTCTTTGGAAAGTCCATCAAAAGCTTCTTCTGCTTTTTTAAAAAACTTATCTAAATTTCCTGATAGTAATTCTATGTTTTTAGCAAAAACAATAGTTTTAGAAGAAATATATTTTAAAAAACTTTCTCTGCTTTCTTGTAAAGTTTTGTTTTCTACATTGGGCATTATAGAAACCTTTTTTAATTTTTCTTTAGAGAGTTGAGTCTCTACATCAAAGGTTCTTATACTGTCTATTTCATCACCAAAAAACTCTATTCTAAAAGGCTCATCATTTGAAAATGAGAATACGTCTATTATACCTCCTCTAACAGAAAAATCACCAGGCTCTGTAACAAAATCTACTCGTTTAAATTTGTATTCAAATAATACTTCGTTTACAAAATCTAAAGATAAGTTTTCACCTACTTTAACATGCAATGTATTTTTTTCTAACTCTTTTTTAGTAACAACTTTTTCGAACAATGCTGTTGGATAGGTTACAATTATTGCTGGTTTTTTTCTAGAATTAATTCTATTTAAAACCTCAGAACGCAATAAAACATTAGCATTATCTGTCTCTTCAATTTGATAAGGTCTTCTGTAAGAACCAGGATAAAAAAGTACATTTTTATCACTTAATAATTGTTCTAAATCATTTAAATAATAAGCAGCCTCTTCTTTATCATTAAAAATTAAAAGATAGGGTTTGTCTACTTTTTTAAAAGTTTCTGAAATTACAAAAGACAAAGAGGAACCAGCCAAATTCGAAATTTGAATTTGGTTTTTTTCTTTTTGTAGGGCAGAAATAATCTGCTCAACTTTTGCGGATTTTTGATATCGATTTACAATATATTGTTTACTCAATTGTAAAAGTTTTTGCAAATGTAAGTATCTTATATAGAAAATATAAAAGAACTAAAGTCATTTCTAGATTGAATACAATATATTTGTTTCTTTTACAGTTGTAATTATTATAAAAATCCCTTTAATCATGAAAAACATTTCCCCCCTTAAAATTTTTTTATTAGTTTTTTTATTTCAAAGTTTAGCCATTCAAACTATAAACTCTCAAGGTTTTGATGGAACTTTAGGTGTTGGTTTAAATCTTGGTTCTGCATTGTATTCTGAAGAAGATGGAAAAGTTGTAGGAGGTAGATATATAGCAACAATTCCTGGTGTAAGTTTTAGTAAATACTTGGGAGATAAAATGACGATTTCTTTAACATTGTCTAATTCTGTAAGAGATACTCAAAACTATTTTTCTACAGATTTAAATTTAAGCTACGATATTTTTAATCCAGAAGGTAAGTTAAGGCCTTATGTGCTTGCTGGTTTTGGTCTTGTAAACTTATTAGATAGTGGTTTTACTTTTAATGCAGGTGCAGGAGGAACTTATTGGATAACAGATGTAATTGGTTTAAATGCTCAGTTATTTTATAAAGTAAGTATTTTTAGTACAGAATTTCAACGTTCGCATATTTTTGGTTCTGCAGGTTTAATCTATAGTATAGATTTAGGAACTAATAAACGTATTTGGGAATAATTAAAGTTTAATCTTTCTTTAAAATAGAGATTAGTTTTTTAGGAGATAAATACTCAAAATACCTTCCTTTAATTTTAAAAGATTCATCTAGAACAATATTTGCTGGTAATGAAAATGGCATATTTATTCTTGAAGCTAAAAGCAAAGGAATTTGATGAGTAGGTTTTCTACTTTTCCCAATGTTTTTATTGATATATTTTTTTCCTTCAAAAACAATAGTGTCTTTTGTTTCAGCATTTAATTTTATAGCATAGTAATTATTATTTAAAATACGGATAATTTCTATGTCTTTAAAAGCTATTGCATCCATTTTTTTACAGTAGGTGCACCAATCTGCATAAAATGAAATAAATACTTTTTTAGGTTTTATCTTTAGAGAATCTTCAAGTTGTTCAAAGCTTATCCAATTTATTTTAGACTCTTGAGCATGAAGTTTAAGAGTAATTAAAATAAAAGATAAAAGAAAAACAATTCTTTTCATATTAATGTAATTTACCAAATTTTACTCCAATAAAGAATGTTCTTGGAGCACTTGGCCCATAAACATAATCAGAGTCTCTTGTTGGCCCAATATCAAAATCATTTTGATAAGCATTAAACATATTTTTTACGCCAGCTGAAATAGTAGTCATAAAGTTATCACTAAAATCTATGTGAGATTCAAGTTTTAAATTTAAATCAAAAAAAGAATCTACCTCGTTTAATTGTAAAAAACCAGTATTGCTAATTACTTTTGGTACAGTCATAGAACCAGTATAAGTTCCTGTTAGATCCATATTAAATTTTTTATTAGGAATCCAACTTGTGCTTAAGAATCCATAAAAATTAGGGTTTCTTAGAAATTCATTAATGATGATATCAGATTCACCTGCAGTTCCATCAGTTTCAAAAATAACTTGAGGCTCATCATACTTTGTTTTTTGCAAAGTACCACCTAATTGAAATTGCCACTTTGGATTTGGAGAAAGGCTAAATTCAAAATTTGTTCCATATACTTTTGCTCCAGAACCATTTCTTACTTCCTCTAAAATAGAGCCATTTGGTAATACACTTCCAGTACTTACCAATGTAAAAGGATTTTCTAAAGTTGTATAAAAACCTTCAATTAAAAAATCCATTTGTAATAAGTTAATGCTTTTTGAGTAGTTAAAGCTACCTGTATACGCATTAGAATATTCAGTTTTTAAATTATCAGAAAGAATTACAAATTGGGGTTCTCCTCCAACACTAGATATGTGTAAATCTTCATTAAATGCTTGAGATGCTCTAAATCCTCTAGCATAACCTCCTCTAAATTTAAGGGCGTCAGTAAACTTATAAGAAAACGTTAATCTTGGAGAAAACGCATTTTGATTTACATTTATTTCTCTGTTTATAGAGCCTACTTTATAAATACCATCAACAGAAATATTATCAAATCTAGACCCTAATAAAGCTGTAAATTTTTCTGTAGGTTTCCACTCATATTGTGCATAAATTCCAAAAGAATTTACGGTTTGATCTATTAATCTATTATAACCTAAAATTTCATCTTTAGTATTTGTATGATTGTATTCTGAACCTAAAGTTATAACATCATTATTCTTAAATGATTTAGTGAATTGCAAACCATTTACCCAAGCTATATCTTTGGTTGTTCCAAAAGCATTATTTGCAGTAATACTATCTTGTTTTGTTCTTGCACCTCCTAAACCACCATAATAACTATCTCTATTTGTATGAGAAACAGAAGTGTAGACTTCAAATTTTTTTGAGTCGTCTTTACTAAAAGATTCGTAATCTAAGCCACCAATAAAAGTATCATGATTTAATTCTTCTGTAATATCTGTGAATTGAGGTGCTAAATCAAGTTGATTTCCACCTCTTCTATATTCTTGAATAGATGCTAAATTTAAAGAGATTTTACTTTTTTCAGTAGGTTTTAGATAAGCATTAGCACCTACTGTTGTATTTTTAATTTTAACTAATTCTGAAAAGCCATCATTATTAGCATCAAAAGCATCTCTTTTTCTATAGTTACCAAAAAATGAAATTCCGCTATTTAAATCATCTGCAACTAACGAATTATTAAAGGTAAGTGTTCTATCTACAGCAGAACCACCTATTAAAGCTAGGTTAGTTCCTATTTCCCAAGTATTTAAAATGGGGTCTTTGGTAATTACATTTATAGTACCAGCTATAGCATTAGAGCCATATAATGCAGATCCTCCACTTCTAACTACTTCAATTCTTTCAATAATATTTGTAGGTATTTGTTCTAAGCCATAAACGCCAATTAAAGAAGTAAATACAGGTCTGCTGTTTAATAGTACTTGAGTATAACCACCACCTAAACCATTTAACCTAACCTGAGTAAAACCACAATTTTGGCAGTTAGTTTCAACACGAATACCAGGTGAATAATTTAAACCATCAGCCATTGAAATAGATTGGGTTGCTTGTAATAATCTTGGTTTTATAGTTGATACAATAACAGGAGCTTTTCTTTTTGTAACTCGATTTCTTGTTGCTGTAACCACAACTTCTTCTAATCCTAACTGATCTTCCATCAATACAAAATCTAGTACTTTGTTTTCATTATGATTTACAGTTATAATTTTACTTAAATTTCTATAGCCTTGATAACTTACTTCAATTGTGATTTGTCCAGAAACGTCTTCTAATTTATAAAACCCTTTTTCATTGGTAGATGTTCCTTTATTGCTATTTTTTAAATAAACAAAAGCATAAGGAATACTATTACCTTCAATAGAAGTTACTTTTCCTGATACAGTTTGACTTACAGATTTAAAAGAAAAAAATAGTAATAATAAAATTAAACTAAAGCGCATTTGATTATTTTTATGCAAATATAAAATAATTTTTAGACAAGTCTAAAAAATGATTTTGATATAACAAAACTTTGTATATTTGTCTTTTTATTTTACAAATGTTTAGTCAGTCTGAAGAAAACTACATAAAAGCAATTTACCATTTAGAGGTTTCTCCTAATAAAGGAATTAGCACTAATGCTATTGCAGAAAAATTAGAAACAAAAGCTTCTTCTGTTACAGACATGATTAAGAAATTATCTGAAAAAGAATTAGTTGCTTACAAAAAATACCAAGGTGTTAAATTAACTTTTCATGGTAGAAAAGTGGCTGCAAACATTGTAAGGAAACACAGATTATGGGAAGTTTTTCTCGTAGAAAAATTAAATTTTTCTTGGGATGAGGTTCATGATGTTGCAGAACAATTAGAGCATATTCAGTCTCCAAAGTTAATAAATCAACTAGATGCGCTTTTAGGTTTCCCTACACACGATCCTCATGGAGATCCTATACCTGATAAAGATGGAAATTTAAATATGATTGATAAAAAATTATTATCAACATTAGAAATAAATGAAATTGGTTTGTGTGTTGGTGTAGAAGATTCTTCCTCAGAGTTTTTACAATATTTAGACAAAAAAAATATTGAATTAGGCAAAACAATAAAAGTTATAGAAAAAGAAGAATTTGATAATTCTGTTATTATAGAAATAAATCAGAAAAGAATTTCAGTTTCAAATAAAATTGCAAATAATTTATACATAAAAACATCATGAGTTATTTTGATCAAATAGTTGCATTTGGTAAAGAACATCCAATACAAGCAGCTTTATATGCATCTCTTTTTACATGGGGTTTAACAGCTGCAGGTGCTGCTTTGGTTTTTTTCTTTAAAAAATTAAATAGAGCAGTATTAGATGGTATGCTTGGATTTACAGGAGGAGTTATGGTAGCTGCAAGTTTTTGGAGTTTGTTATCTCCTGCAATAGAAAATAGTCCTGGAGAAGGTTTTATAAAAGTAATTCCTGCTGCTTTTGGTTTTGCTTTAGGGGCTTTAGCATTATTTGGTATGGATAAATGGTTGCCACATTTACATATTAATTTTAAAGAAACAGAGGCAGAAGGTGTAGAAACAAATTGGCACAAAACAACTTTATTAGTTTTAGCAATTACACTACATAATATTCCTGAAGGATTAGCAGTTGGTGTTTTATTTGGTGCTGCATCAACTTTAGGAGGTGTTGAGCAAACAGAAATGATTATTGCAGCAATTTCCTTAGCAATAGGTATTGGAATACAGAATTTTCCTGAAGGTTTTGCAGTTGCTATGCCTTTAAGAAGACAAGGTGTAAGTAGAAGAAAAAGTTTTTGGTATGGACAGCTTTCTGCTGTGGTTGAACCTATAGCAGCAGTTTTAGGAGCTTTAGCAGTGTCATTTTTTACACCTATTTTACCTTATGCCTTAGCATTTGCAGCAGGTGCAATGATTTTTGTTGTGGTAGAAGAAGTTATACCAGAAACACAAAGAGATAAATATACAGATATAGCCACTTTAGGTTTTATTGGCGGATTTATTGTAATGATGTCACTTGATGTTGGTCTAGGTTAGAAAACCCAACTATTCATTTTTCTTTTCTTTTGATGCTTGTCTTTTGGTTGTAAAAAGATTATTTTGCAATAAAATAATTCTGTGCATCAACCTTCAACTTTTCAAGTTTACAATGCTTCTGCAGGTAGTGGAAAAACCTTTACACTCGTAAAAGAGTATTTAAAAATCATTTTAACTTCAGAAAATATTTTTTCGTTTCAGAACGTATTAGCAATTACTTTTACTAATAAAGCTGCAGCTGAAATGAAAGAGCGAGTTTTAAAAAGTTTAGAGGATTTTTCTGAAGAAAGAGAAAATGATTTAATGCCAGAAATTTTACAAGAAACAGCTTTAGATAAGAGTATAATTAAACAAAGAAGCATAAAAATTTTAGATGCAATTCTACAGAATTACTCAGCTTTTTCTATTACTACCATAGATAGTTTTACACATAAAATCATTAAAAGTTTTGCTTACGATTTGGGTTTACCTCTAAATTTTGAAGTAGAATTAGATGCACAAACTTTATTAAATGAAGCAGTAGACGTTTTAATATCTAAAATAGGTACAGATAAAAAACTAACAAATCTATTAATAGATTATTCTTTAGAAAAAGCAGATGATGACAAATCTTGGGATATTTCAAGAGATTTAAATGAGTTTGCAAAAGTGTTATTAAATGAAGATGATATTTTACATTTTAAAAAATTATCAAATAAATCATTAGATGACTTTATCACTTTAAAAAAGAAAATGAAAGATCAAATGGATGTTATAGAAAAAAAGTTTACTTCTATAGCAGATAAAACCTTACAGTTTATAAAAGATCATAATCTACAATTTTCAGATTTTAGTTATTCTGGAGAATATCCAAAGCATTTTCAAAAAATGCAAAAACTAAGCACTTTAAAATTTGAAGAATTAAAGTTTGATGGTAGATTAAATAAAAATATTGAGGAGGGTAAAAATCTATATGCTGCAAAAACACCTGAAAATGCAAAACAAACTATTGATGCTATAAAAGAGCAATTGTATCAATTCTATTTCGAATCAAAAGAAATATTCAATACTTATTATTCAGATTATTTATTGTGTCAGCTTTTATCAAAAAGTATAATTCCTTTAGCTGTTTTAAACAAGATTAATAATGAGCTTTCTGTGATTAAAGAAGAAAATAATTTGCAGTTAAATGCTGAGTTTAATCAATTAATTTCAGAAAATATAAAAGAACAACCTGCGCCTTTTATTTATGAAAGAATTGGACAACGTTTTCAAAATTATTTTATTGATGAAATGCAAGATACTTCTGTTTTACAGTGGCAAAATTTAATACCTTTAATAGATAATGCACTAGCTCAAGAAAAAAGTAGTTTGTTGTTGGTAGGTGATGCAAAACAAGCTATTTATAGGTGGAGAGGAGGTAAAGCAGAACAATTTATTGCTTTGGGTTCAGAAAATAACAATCCTTTTTCTATTAAAAAAGAGAAGCAACAATTAGAAACCAATTATAGAAGCTATTCAGAAATTATAGATTTTAATAATAAATTTTTTAAGCATACTTCAAATTTTTTAGAGAATACTGTATATAAAAAAATGTTTATTGATGGCAATAATCAGTCAGAAAATAAAAAAAAAGGAGGCTATGTTTCATTAACTTTTCTAGAGGATGAGGCTGATAAACATGATAAAGATTTAAGATATCCAAAACAAGTTTTAGCAAAAGTACTTGAGTTAAGAACACAATTTTCTTTAGGAGAAATTTGTGTGTTAACTAGAACTAAAAAAGATGGTATTGCTATAGCTAACTATTTGTCTGAAAATGCAATTCCAATAGTTTCATCTGAAACTTTATTGTTAAAAAATAGTGCTAAAGTTACTTTCTTGATAGATGTTTTAAAATTAATTCAGAACCCAGAAGACGAAGAAACTAAGTTTGAAATTTTATATTTTTTAAGTGAGCATTTAAAACTTAATAGTACCAAATCTCAATTTCTTCATCAATTTGCTAAAAAAGAACTTTTTTTACTATTTGATGAGTTGCAAGTCTTTGGTGTCGACTTTCAAATTTCTAAATTACATCAACTTCCTTTTTATGAAAAAATAGAAAGTATTATTAGGAGTTTTAATTTGATTAATACTTCAGATGCCTATGTACAGTTTTTTTTAGATGTTGTTTTAGAACAACAAAGAAAAGGAGCAGAGTTAAATGAATTTTTAGATTTTTGGGAGTTAAAAAAAGAAAAACTAAGTATTGTTGCTCCAGAAAGTGCAGATGCTGTGCAAATTATGACAATTCATAAATCTAAAGGATTAGAATTTCCTGTGGTAATTTTTCCTTGTGATGTAAATATTTACAATCAAATAAACCCAAAAGTTTGGTTAGATAAATTGCCAGAAAATTTTACTAATTTTTCTGAATTGTATGTAGATTTTAAAAAATCTATAAGTGCTGTAAATGAAAGAGGTTTAGAAATTTATAATCAACAAAGGCAAGAGTTAGAATTAGATAATTTTAACTTATTGTATGTAGCTCTAACAAGAGCAGTTGAGCAACTTTATGTAATTACAGAAAAGAAAATATCTAGTAAAGGTATTGTGAACACAAATTATTTTTCTGGTGTTTTTATAAATTATTTACAAGAAAATAATCTTTGGGACAATCATAAACTTAATTACAATTTTGGCAATAAAGTAAGAGTTAGTAAAAAAACAGAAAGTAAAAGTGTCTCAGAAAATCATGAGCAATTTATATCTAATCCTTGGCAAGAACATAATATCGTTTTATTAGCAAGTGCTTCAAAATTATGGAATACAGAACAAGGAAAAGCAATAGATTTTGGAAATTTAATTCATGATATATTTTCAAAAATTTACACTGTAAAAGACGTAGAAAAAGTAATTCAGCAATTTTACGAACAAGGTTTTTTAGATGATGATCAGCTAGCTTATATTAAGAACTCTATAGAAAATGTAGTGCATCATCCAGAATTAAAATCCTATTATTCAAATCAAGTTACAGTTTTTAATGAAAGAGATATTGTTGATATAGATAATCAAATAATAATTCCTGATAGATTGGTGTTTCAAGATTCAAAAACAGTTACAATTATAGATTACAAAACAGGGAGTGAGTCTCAAAAACATCAGCAACAAATTAAAAATTATGCAAGAGTTTTAAAGCAAATGAATTTTAAAGTTGCTAAAAGACTATTGATTTACATAAATGATAATATTGATATTGTTGAAGTATAATCAAACAAAAGAAACTTTGTAACTTTGTAATTCTTAAATTGATAAAAAATGTACGGAAAAATTAAAGATACTTTAAAGAAAGAAATAGAAGAAATTAAAGAAGCAGGTTTATACAAATCAGAGCGTATTATAATTTCTTCACAAGATGCAGTTATAAAAATTTCTACAGGAGAAGAGGTAATAAATTTTTGTGCAAACAATTATTTGGGTTTATCAAATCATCCAGAAGTAATTCAAGCTGCTAAAGATGCAATGGATACTCATGGATTTGGTATGAGTTCTGTGCGTTTTATTTGTGGTACGCAAGATATTCATAAGCAATTAGAAAAAAAGATTGCAGATTTTTATCATACAGAAGACACCATTTTATATGCAGCTTGTTTTGATGCAAATGGTGGAGTTTTTGAACCATTACTTACAAAAGAAGATGCTATCATTTCAGATAGTTTAAATCATGCTTCAATTATAGATGGTGTTCGTTTATGTAAAGCTGCGCGTTACAGATATGATAATAATGACATGGCTTCTTTAGAAGAGCAGCTTATAGCAGCTAACAAACAAAACCATAGATTTAAAATAATTGTTACAGATGGTGTTTTTTCTATGGATGGTATTGTTGCTAAACTAGATGAGATTTGTGATTTAGCAGATAAATATGATGCTTTAGTTATGGTAGATGAATGCCATGCAACAGGCTTTATTGGTAAAACTGGTAGAGGTACAGTTGAGCTAAAAAATGTAATGGATAGAGTAGATATCGTAACTGGTACTTTAGGTAAAGCTCTTGGTGGAGCAATGGGTGGTTATACTACTGGTAAAAAAGAAATTATAGAAATTTTACGTCAACGTTCTAGACCTTATTTGTTTTCAAATTCTTTAGCGCCAGCAATTGTAGGAGCTTCTTTAAAAGTTTTTGAACTTATAGAAAACGATACTTCTTTAAGAGATCAGTTAGAATGGAATACAAACTATTTTAGAACAGAAATGGAAAAAGCAGGATTTGATTTAGTTGGTGCAGATGCAGCAATAGTTCCTGTAATGTTATATGACGCAAAGTTATCTCAAATTATGGCAAATAAGTTATTAGAAAAAGGCATTTATGTCATAGGATTTTTCTTTCCAGTTGTGCCAAAAGAAAAAGCAAGAATAAGGGTTCAACTATCTGCGGCTCACAAAAAAGAGCATTTAGATAAGGCTATTTCTAGTTTTATTGAAGTAGGTAAAGAGTTACAAATTATTTAGAATCATTAAAAAAACTTGTTTTTTGTTTAACTTTTTGTAGATTTGTCTTTGAAGATAAGTTAATACAACTTATTTTTGCTCTTAATAATAATGAACTTTTAATTTAAAAATTTGATAATGAAACAATTAAAATTAGCTGTGTTAGCGTTGTTTACGTTAATGACATTAAGCAATGTTAATGCACAAGATGAAAATAACCCTTGGGTTATTGGTTTTGGTACTAATATCGTTGACTTTTATGGATCTGGAAATTTTGGAGACCATGTAAAAGATCACTTAGGTAATAGTGATTGGAACTTTTTACCATCTATATCTAGATTAACTGTAGATAAATACCTTGATAAAGGTTTTTCTTTACAATTTGCTGGAACAATGAATAAAATTGACCATTTAATGGTAGAAGGTGATGTAGATGAGTTTTATTATTCACTTGGTTTAAATGTTAAGTATGACTTAAACAATTTAGTTGGTGAAACTGCTTGGTTTGATCCTTTCGTATCTTTAGGAGGAGAATATGTTTCTTTTGGAGGTCAAGGTAAAGAAGGAATGTTAGTTGCAGGTGCTGGTTTTAATGTTTGGTTTAACGATAACTTAGGTGTAAACTTCCAAACTGCTTCTAAATTTGGTTTTGCTGATAAAGTAAATGATCATATCCAATCTTCTTTAGGACTTGTAATTAAGTTTGGTGGAAAAGATACTGATGGAGATGGTATTTATGATAAGAATGATGCTTGTCCAGATGTTGCTGGTTTAGCTGAGTTTAATGGTTGTCCAGATGCTGATGGTGATGGTATCAAAGATTCAGATGATGCATGTCCTAATGTAGCTGGTTTAGCTTCAATGAACGGTTGTCCAGATTCAGATGGTGATGGTGTTGCTGATAAAGATGATATGTGTCCAAATGATAAAGGAACTAAAGCTAACAAAGGTTGTCCAGATTCAGATGGTGATGGTGTATTAGACAAAGACGATAAGTGTCCTACTACTGCAGGTCCTGCAGCTAATGGTGGATGCCCTTGGCCAGATACTGATGGAGATGGTGTTTTAGATAAAGATGATAAGTGTGTTAACGAAGTAGGTCCTGCTTCAAACATGGGTTGTCCAGAAGAAGTAATTACTAAAGAAGCTACTGAGGTAATTAATTTTACTGCTAAGTCTATATTATTTAACTCTGGAAGAGCTACTTTCAAATCAGGAGTTACTGACCAATTAGATGCTATTGTTAAAATCATGAATGATTATCCAAAAGCAACTTTTACAATCGGTGGTCATACTGATAGTACAGGTAATTCTACATTAAACTTAAAATTATCTGAAAAGAGAGCTATTGCTGTTAGAGATTACTTAGTTAAGCAAGGTGTAGACACTACTAGATTAAAAGCATTTGGTTATGGTGAAGGAGAGCCAATAGCTGAAAATAATACAAGAGCTGGTAGAGCTAAAAACAGAAGAGTTGAAATTAAAGTTAACAACTAATAGTTAACTTAAATTCTAAATACAAAAGGTCTCAATTCAATTGAGACCTTTTTTTTTATAAATGTTTTTTAATTTCAATCAAATAAAGTACCTTTGCACCTTGAAAATGAGAGGGTAAATCCCATATTAAAAATAATAATTTAATTAGATACAAAATGTCTACAACAACAGGTAAAGTTTCTCAGATTATTGGTCCAGTTATTGACGTTGAATTCAATACTGAAAACAATGAACTTCCTAAAATTTATGATTCATTAGAAATTAAAAGACCAGATGGTTCTGTTTTAGTTTTAGAGGTTCAGCAACATATTGGAGAAGATACAGTAAGAACCATTTCTATGGATGCTACTGATGGATTACAAAGAGGAGCAGAAGTATATGCTACAGGTAACCCAATTCAAATGCCAATAGGAAACGATATTTATGGTCGTTTATTTAATGTTACTGGAGATGCAATTGATGGTTTAGGTAATCTTGCCAAAGAAGGTAAAGATGGTTTGCCAATTCACAGACAAGCACCAAAATTTGAAGATTTATCTGTTTCTACAGAAGTTTTATTTACTGGTATTAAAGTAATCGACTTAATTGAACCTTACGCAAAAGGTGGTAAAATTGGATTATTTGGAGGAGCAGGAGTAGGAAAAACTGTATTAATTCAAGAGTTGATTAATAACATCGCAAAAGGTCATGGTGGTTTATCTGTTTTTGCAGGAGTTGGAGAAAGAACTCGTGAAGGAAATGATTTACTTCGTGAAATGTTAGAATCTGGAATTATCAAATATGGTGATGATTTTATGCATTCTATGGAAGAAGGAGGATGGGATTTATCTAAAGTTGATAAAGCTGGAATGAGAGACTCAAAAGCAACTTTCGTTTTTGGACAAATGAACGAGCCACCTGGAGCACGTGCAAGAGTAGCTTTATCTGGTTTAACAATAGCTGAATACTTTAGAGATGGAGCAGGTGAAGCGCAAGGTAAAGATGTACTTTTCTTTGTAGACAATATCTTTAGATTTACACAAGCAGGTTCTGAGGTTTCTGCACTTTTAGGACGTATGCCTTCTGCAGTAGGTTACCAACCAACATTAGCAACAGAAATGGGTGCTATGCAAGAGCGTATTACATCAACTAAAAAAGGTTCTATTACTTCTGTTCAAGCAGTTTATGTACCTGCAGATGATTTAACAGATCCAGCACCAGCAACTACATTTGCTCACTTAGATGCAACTACAGTATTATCTCGTAAAATTGCAGAGTTAGGTATTTATCCTGCAGTAGATCCATTAGATTCTACTTCAAGAATTTTAACAGCAGATATTTTAGGTGATGAGCACTATAACTGTGCACAAAGAGTAAAAGAAATATTACAACGTTATAAAGAATTACAAGATATTATCGCAATTTTAGGTATGGAAGAATTATCTGAAGAAGATAAATTAGTAGTTCATAGAGCAAGACGTGTACAACGTTTCTTATCTCAACCATTCCATGTAGCTGAACAATTTACTGGTATACCAGGTGTTTTAGTAGATATTAAAGATACTATTAAAGGCTTTAATATGATTATGGATGGTGAATTAGATAAATATCCAGAAGCAGCATTTAACTTAAGAGGATCAATTCAAGATGCAATTGATGCTGGAGAGAAAATGTTAGCAGAGGCATAAACGAGTTTTGAGTTTTTAGGATTGAGTTATGATTAAATAGCTAAAAACTAAAAATTAAAAACTAAAAACTAGAAAATTATGTTTTTAGAAATTGTAACACCAGAGGCTATTTTATTTTCATCAGAAGTAGATTCTATATCTGTTCCTGGCGTAAATGGTGAATTTCAGATGCTAAATAATCATGCACCTGTAGTTTCTAATTTAGCAAAAGGTACTGTATATATTCATGTTCATTCTCAAGAACATGTAGAGTTAAACGATTTAAAAGGAAAATTAACTCAACATGCAGATGATGATAAAATTTTAATGCTACCTATAGATTCAGGTACCATAGAATTGAATGATAATAAAGCGATTATTTTAGCAGATTAATAAAGTAATCAATTAAAAAAAATCTCGAAACCAAAAGGTTTCGAGATTTTTTTTTGCAATTTTCCCAGTAATTGAGTTAACGAATTCAAATAAAATTCTTTCTTCATTACAAATGTTGTGATTTTTAATTAATTTACTACTAGTAAAAACACCCTTTTAAAAAAAGAAAAACCCCTTTTCTTTTTTACAAAAATCAACTATCATTTTATATATTGTACTTTAGTAACCATTCAACTTAAATTTTAAACATGAAAACAAAGTTTTTAAAACCAACAATTTTAGTATTATTTTCAATACTATTTTATTCTTGTAATACAACTACTTGTAATCATCAATTAGAAAGCAAATCTTGTTATCCTAATGATAGTTTACCATCACAAGTAATTACGTATTCAGAAATGATTAATATGATGGATGCATATGATAATGGAGCTAAAAAAGAATTAAATAAATATTTAAAAAAAGTATCAAAAGGTAAAGATTCTGTTTCAACTAAGTATAGTTGGTATAAATTAGAGGATTTAAAGCAATATATAGCTTATGTAGAAAGAATATCTAAAGAAAAAGATATTACATTAACTGGCTTTAGAATTATACCTAGCAGCTACCCTAAAGATCATAAAAATCCAAAATTAAGAAATAGAACAACTTTAATCTTTACACCAACTACTGTTGTTAATAATAAGATGGATGTTGCATTTGAACCTTTATATTCGAAAAAAGGTAAACCTACATTAGTAGAAGATTATTTAAATTTGGTTAGAAATAATAAATTAAAAAATAGTTCTTTTTCTAATGAAAGATATTCTGATTCATTATTAAGTTCATCAGCAAATAGATTAAGACCATCTCCACCATATTAATAGATATGATTTCAGATGATGGTTTATTTATTAAAGAATTTGGAAGAGCGTTACATTACATAACTTTTTTACTTGCATTAGTATATTATTCTAAATACAAAGATTATACATTTTACAAGTATTTTATTTTATATTTTTTAGTTATAGTAATTGTAGATCTTTTAGCAGAATTTTATATAACAGGCTATACAATAGATCTTTATAATGTATATACATTTTTCGAATTTAATAGTATTGCACTTATTTATTATCATTTAATAAAGCAAAAAACAAGACTAAAAATTTTAAAAATCTTAGCTCTTTTTTTTAATATTGTTTATCTATTAAGTATTGTTTTTGACTTTTACATACTATATACAGTTCCACTTGAAGGTGTAGTAAATAGTATTTTTGTTATTTTATTTTTTATTGAATTATTAAATTCAGACAGAATTTTAAATTACAAGAAATTATTTTCATTTTGGATGTCTGTTAGCTTTTTAATTTTCTACCTAACATCTGTTCCTTTCTGGTCTTTATACTATTCAAGTATTTTTAATACAAGAGATATGTTTCCTATAATTTACTATCTTGCTACTGTATATCAATTAATTTTTATTTACGGTTTAATAGCATGCAAGAAAATGGAGAATTTGTATTAATAGTTTCTACTATATTAATACTAATTATAGTAATTGCATTAATAATATTATTTACAACTTTTCAAAAAAAGAAAAATTTTTTAGTTGAAAAACAAAAAGAAGAACAAGAAAGATTTGAAAAAGAAATTGCAGAAACACAAATAGAAATTAGAGAAGCAACACTTAGAAATATTAGTTGGGAGCTTCATGATAATATTGGGCAACTTCTTACATTAGCAAAAATACAATTACAAAATTCAACTCCAGAAAATATTAAAGAAGTTTCAGAAACTATTACAAAAGGATTAACAGAAGTCCGTTCTTTATCTAAATTAATTAATCCTGAAGCCATAAAAAACATTAATTTAAGAGAAGCTTTGCAATTAGAAGTAGATCGTTTTAACCGTTTAAATTTTATAGAAACCACTTATAAAGTTGAAGGTGATGAAGTTGAAATTGATAAAAAAGCAAGTATTGTTCTTTTTAGAATTTTACAAGAATTTTTTTCAAATACTATAAAACATTCTAAAGCAACTAATTTAGAAGTAACTTTGAATTATAAAAAAGACAAACTTATTTTGTTTGCAAAAGATAATGGAGTTGGGTTTTTGATAAACGAAAAGAAAGAAGGTATAGGCTTAAGTAACATAAAGAATAGAATTAAACTAATAGGTGCAGAAGTAAACTTTGTAACTGCCGAAAATAAAGGAACATCAATAGAGATAACTTATAAATATGAATAATTATACTGTAGTTGTTGTAGATGATCATACATTGCTATCACAAGCCATAGAAGCTATGGTTAATACTTTTGAGCAATTTAAAGTATTATATACTTGTAAAAATGGAAAAGAACTTACAGAGCATTTTGCAGATAGTCCATCAAAAGTGCCAAACATTGTATTAATGGATATTAATATGCCAATTATGAACGGCATAGAAACTACTGCTTGGATTACTACTAACTATCCAGAAGTTAATGTCATGGCATTATCTGTAGAAGATGATGATAGTACTGTTTTAAAAATGCTAAAAGCTGGTGCAATTGGTTACTTATTAAAAGATACAGAAAAATCAGTTTTAGAAAAAGCTCTTTTAGAAACTGCTAAACATGGTTTCTATCATACAAAATCTGTTACTCAATTACTTATGAAATCTATTACAGGTAAAATAGAAAATCAAATAGATTTAAAAGAAAAAGAAATAGAGTTTTTAAAATTAGCCTGTTCAGAGTTAACTTATAAAGAAATTGCAGACATAATGTGCTTAAGTCCTAAAACCATTGATAATTATAGAAATGAACTTTTTACAAAACTAAATGTAAAAAACAGAGTTGGTTTAGTAATGTATGCCATAAAAAATAAGATTTACACTCCGTAAATTAATTGTAAATTTGCACTATGGAAGAAACTAACAGACAACGAAAAATAGCAGGAGTACTGCAAAAAGATTTGGTAGATGTGTTGCAAAAAGCGGCACAAGATGGAATGAAAGGTGTAATTATATCTGTTTCTAAGGTTTTTGTAACTTCAGATTTAGGAGTAGCAAAAGTTTATTTAAGTATTTTTCCATCAGAAAAAAGAGAAGAAATTATAAAGGGTGTACAATCTAATGCTCCATTAATTAGACACGAAATGTCTCAAAGAACTAGAAATCAATTGCGTAGAATGCCAGAATTGTTATTTTTTGGTGATGATACTTTAGATTATTTAGAAGAAATAGACAAGTCTTTACAAGGTAAAGATGAAGACCCAATAAAAAACCCTGATGTTTTACCAAGACGTCAAAAACGTTAAATTCATATAAACTATTTGAATTTTTCTTACTACATAGCTAAAAGGTATTTATATTCTAAATCTTCAAATAGTGCTATAAATATTATAACTATTATAGCTTCTTTTGGTATTATAGTAGGTTCTATTGCTTTATTTATTATCCTATCTGGTTTCTCTGGTTTAAGAACGTTTAGTTATAGTTTATTAGATGCAGCAGATCCTGATATAAAAATAACTTCTGTTAAAGGGAAATCTTTTATTTTATCAAATAGTAACTTACAAAAACTAATTGAAAATGATAATATAGATGATTTTTCTAGTGTTATTGAAGAACGAGTGTTTTTAGAGTATAATGATAAAAATGAAATTGCTTATATAAAAGGCGTTAAAGAAAATTATACAAACATTACCAAAATAGATTCTTCTTTAAGTATTGGTAGCTGGTTAAACCCTAATTATAGTAACACAGCAGTTGCAGGCAGAATTATTGCATTAAAATTATCTATGGGAATTAGAAATTTTACTGAGCCATTAACAATTATGGTACCCAAACCAGGTAAAGGATTTATAAACCCAAATAATGCTTTTTACAAAACTAATGTTCAAATTGTAGGTTTGTACACAGGTACTGAAGCTTTTGAAAGTAAATTTGTATTTGTAGATTTTAATTTAGCAAAAGACTTATTACAATTTAAATCAAACGAAATAACTTCTATAGAAATAAAACTAAAGGATACCAATTTTTCAGATGAAGTAGCAGAAGATTTACAAAAAGCATTTGGAGATAATTATAAAGTACAAACTAAAGAGCAATTAAATGCTATTTTTTATAAAGTAATAAATACCGAAAATTTAGTTTCATATTTAATATTTACACTCATCATTATTATTGCTTTGTTTAATGTTATAGGTGCTATAATTATGATGATTATAGATAAAAAAGAAAATTTAAAAACTTTATTTAATTTAGGGACTACAGTTAAAGAAATAAAAAAAATATTTGTTTTACAGGGATTTTTATTAACGCTATTTGGTATGAGTATTGGGCTAATAATAGGAGTTATTCTAGTTTTTGTTCAAAAACAATTTGGTCTTTTTATGATAACTCAAAATTTACCTTATCCTGTTGAGTTTCGATTTACAAATCTTATTGTAGTAATTTTAACAATATCAACATTAGGCTATATAGCAGCAAAAATTGCTAGTAGTAGAATAAATAAAAATTTTATAGAAAATTAAATTGTACATAAAAAAAGGCTTTAAATTTCTTTAAAGCCTTTTAAAAAAACTACATGTATGGTTTTAACACACCTTTTCTTTTTTTCAATTGTTTCTCTAAATCTCTTATGGTATTCTTTACAGCTAACTCATAATTTTTTTCATTAGAAGAAGCAAATATTCTTGGACCATATAAACTTAGTTGCATTTCACAAATTCTACCTAAATTTTCTTGGCTATTCTCCTTTTTTAAAAAAACATTTACAAAAATAATATTGTCAAACTTCTTTGCTAACCTATTCAGTTTTTTAGTAATATAAGCTTCCATAGTTTCACTTGTAGGCATATTTACAAATTGAATTTCTGTGTTCATAATCTTAGGTTTTGAATTAATAAAATAAAGTTAAGATTATGTACTATAAAAAAGTATGATAAATATCAGTTTTAAAAAGATATTTATAAGGTAGATGTATCTATATAATGATACATATGAATTAATGATTTTCAAATAATAATAAAACCTAGCTAGGATTTAACTTTATGTATTAAACCTAAATGACCTAAAAACTCTTAATAGGGATGAGTATTTATTAAACACTAGGTTTATGAGTTTAGGGGTTTGTAACTACTAATTATTAGGGATTAATTAGTAATTACACTACAAATATATATAGTATTGTTTATTGAAAAGTTCAAAATAATTCAGACTGCATTTAAATGTAGACGAATTGTAAAGTTTTGTAGATGATTTGATTATTGAGGAATCTCTGTGATTAAAGTATTACCAAATTTTTCTTCTACTTCGTTAAATGTAGCAAAAACGTCTTTTGGATCGTCTGAAGTAACCATCTTTGTTCTGTATTCTTTAAAATGAGGAATTCCTTTAAAGTAATTAGTGTAATGTCTTCTAGTTTCTACAACTCCTAAACGTTCTCCTTTCCAATCTATAGACATTTGTAAATGTCTTCTTGCCATTTCTGTACGTTCTGCAATTGTAGGTTTAGGTAAATGTTCTCCTGTTTTAAAGAAGTGTTTTACTTCATTAAAAAACCATGGATATCCAATAGAAGCTCTACCAATCATGGCTCCATCTAAACCATATTTATCTCGCATTTCCCTAGCTCTTTCAGGTGTATTTACATCACCATTTCCAAAAACAGGAATATGCATTCTTGGATTGTTTTTAACTGCTGCTATTGGTTTCCAATCTGCATCACCTTTATACATCTGTGCACGAGTTCTTCCATGAATAGAAATTGCTTTACAACCAACATCTTGTAAACGTTCTGCTACTTCAACAATTTTAATAGAATCATGATCCCAACCTAAACGCGTTTTAACAGTAATAGGTAATTTAGTATGTTTTACCATTTCACTGGTTAACTTTACCATTAAATCAATATCTTTTAAAATACCTGCACCTGCACCTTTAGAAACTACTTTTTTTACAGGGCAACCAAAGTTGATGTCAATAATATCTGGATTTGTTTTCTCAACAATTTCAACAGATCTTAGCATAGAATCTAAGTTAGCTCCAAAAATCTGGATACCAACTGGTCTTTCTTTTTCATAGATGTCTAATTTCATCACACTTTTAGCAGCATCTCTAATTAAACCTTCTGAAGAAATAAATTCTGTATATACAACATCTGCTCCATTTTCTTTACACAATGCTCTAAAAGGTGGGTCAGAAACGTCTTCCATTGGTGCAAGCAATAATGGAAAGTCAGATAATTCTATGTTGTCTATTTTTACCAAGATTATTTTTTCTGCAAAAATACCTTTTTATTATTGATAACCCAAAATCCATAAAATCCTAAAAGTAATTCTGCAGCAGTTCCAAAAGTATATCCAAAAGTAGGTGTACCATCAATAAAAATACTCAGAAGTCTTCCAAACCCTAGGCCTAGCATAAATATCATATTACTTAGTAAAGCCGATTTTAGAAATTTTGTTTTAAATATTCCAAAAACCCATAATAAAGAAAAACCAATGTATAAACCCATAATAGCTTTAAAAAAATTGTTTTCATCTACTGTGTTAAGTGAAATATCAAACTGAGAACTTGGGTTAAAACCATAAATGAAAGAAACAGGTATTACTATAATTACAGATATAACTAAATGTATTTTGGTAATAAAAGCTTCTTTAGATAATTTCATTTTTTAGAAGTTAATAACCTTTTCAACTTCTTTATCTCCTCTTTTTACAATTACTTTTGTGCTATTTCCTTTTTCAAAAATTGATAATGCACGCATGTAGCTCATCATATTTGTAATTGTGCTATCTCCTAATTTTATAACAATATCTCCTTTTTTAAGACCTGCTTTTTGTGCTGGTTTATTCTCAGAAACTCCATCTATTCGCATTCCTTTTCCATCAAATAAATAATCTGGTATCACACCTAAACCAACTTTAAATCTTGGCGTACTTTCACTTTCATTTTTAGTTTTTCTAAAAGCTAATTTTCCATTATCGTCTAAATCTGTGATAATATTAAAAATATATTCAGAAATTAAATACATGCCATCGTAATTCAATTTTTCTGAATCATCTCCTGGTTTATGATAGTCTTCATGTTGTCCAGTAAAAAAATGTAAAACAGGTATATCAGCCAAATAGAAACTTGTATGATCAGAAGGACCAACTCCAGATTCTTGCTGAATTAATTTAAAGTTATCATTATGAGATTTTAATACTTGTTTAAATATAGGTGAAGTACCTGTACCATAAACAGCTAAAGTTGAATCTTTTTTCATACGTCCAACCATATCCATATTTATCATATATGATACTTTTTTAGTGTCTATAGTAGGGTTTTTTACAAAATAATTAGAACCTAAAAGTCCCATTTCTTCTCCAGAAAAAGCCATAAATAAATAGTTATTATTAGTGTTTTTTTCTTTCAATTTTGCAGCTAGATTTAGTAAAACAGATACTCCAGAAGCATTATCATCTGCTCCATTATGCACTGCTTTAATAGAGTCTCTATATAAAGAGCCTTCTCCTCCAAAACCTAAATGATCAAAATGAGCACCAATTATAATCGTATTTTCTGCTTTGTTATCTACAAAACCAATAACATTATTACCTGTAATGGTTCCATCTCCATTTACATCAAATTTTACTTCATCATGAGGGTTTGTTTTAGGCTTAAAAGTAAAAGGTTGTAAATATCCTTCAGTACCTTTAGCTTCTAATGCTAACTCTTTAAAACGATTTGCTATATACTTTGCAGCTTTTTTTTCACCATCTGTACCAGTTTGTCTGCCTTCTAAAGCGTCAGAAGCTAAAAAAGTAACATCTTCTTTAATTCTGTTTTCTTGATTAATATCTGTTTTACAAGATATAAATGCTACTAAAAATATAAGAAATAAGGTATTTTTCATGATTAGAATATTATTTTTGCGAAGTTAATTAATAAATAAGAAAATGAGAATTCTTTTTGTATTGATGATTGCATTAACCATGCTTTCTTGTAAAACAGATAAAAAACAAAATGATAATAAGCCAGAAGCTAAAGCCGAAGTTAAAAACTCTTTAATTTACCCTGAAGAAAAACATTTTAAAAGCTTAAAGCAAATTACTTTTGGTGGTGATAATGCAGAAGCCTATTGGAGTTTTGATGATAAACAAATTGTTTTTCAATCTAACTTTAAAAACTGGGGAGTTAATTGTGATCAAATGTTTTTGATGAATGCAAACGAAACATTTAAAGATTCAAAACCACCAATGATTTCTACTGGTTTTGGACGTACAACATGTGCTTATTTTTTACCAGATAACAAACATTTTGTCTATGGCTCTACTCATTTAAAAGATAAAGAATGCCCAGAAGTTCCTTTACGTAAAAACGGAAAATATGTTTGGCCAATTTATGATAGTTTCGACATTTTTGTATCTGATCTAGAAGGTAATGTTGTAAAACAATTAACAAATGAAGTTGGTTATGATGCAGAAGCAACAGTATCACCACAAGGAGATAAAATTGTATTTACTTCTACTAGAAGTGGAGATTTAGAATTGTACACCATGAATATTGATGGTACAGATGTAAAGCAAATTACAGATGAATTAGGTTATGATGGTGGTGCTTTCTTTTCTCCTGATGGAACAAAGTTGATTTTTAGAGCTTCAAGACCAAAAACAGAAGAAGAAATTAAAGCCTATAAAGATTTGTTAGCTCAAGGTCTAGTAGAACCAACAGATATGGAATTATTTATTTGTGATGCTGATGGTTCTAACTTAAGACAATTAACAGATTTAGGAAATGCAAACTGGAGTCCGTTTTTTCATCCTTCAGGTAAAAAAATATTATTCTCTTCTAATTTTGAAGCAGAAAGAGGTTTCCCTTTTAATTTATACATGATAGATTTAGATGGTAAAAATTTAGAAAGAGTTACTCATGGAGAAACTTTTGATGCATTTCCTGTTTTCTCTAATGATGGTAAAAAACTTATTTTTTCATCTAATAGAAATAATGGAGGAGGTAGAGATACCAACTTATTTATTGCAGAATGGCAAGACTAATAGGCTTGTTTTCTGAAATAAAAATAAAGAAACTCCAACTTATTTATTGCAAAATAGCAGATTAACTTATGGCTTGGTCTAAAGAAAAAATACTTATAAACATAGAAAACTTAATGAGAAGTAAGTTTACTAATCCTAAAGAAGCATTTGAGTATTTTGATACTGATAATGATGGGCAGCTAACAAAAGCAGATCTTAAACAACTTTTAAAAGAAGCTAAGGTAAGCAGCTTAATAAGAGGGTTAGTTGCAGAATTTATGTTAAATGAATTTGACAAATCAAAATCTGGAACTGTAAATTGGGAGGAGTTTAAAACAGTAGCACATACCTATGTTAAAGAGTAGCGCTTTTAGATATTATAAAAAATAGTCTTAGATTTTTAATTAATATTCTAATTTATAATTTTTTGATTACTTCTTTAAACAGAGTAATCATTTTAGGTTCAGCTTCTCCTGCAATAGCAATAATTTCTGCAATATTAACAGGCTCTAAATTTTTAGGATCGCATTCATCTGTTAAAACAGAGATAGCAGCACAAGGTAAGTTTAATTGTTTGGCAACAATAACTTCTGGAACAGTGCTCATACCTACAGCATCTGTTTCTAAAATTTGTAGCATTCTATATTCTGCTCTTGTTTCTAATTGTGGTCCTAAAACACTAGCATAAACGCCTGTATGTAGTTTAATATTCTCTTTTTTGGCGACTTCAACTATTTTTGAATTAATATATTTTGAATATGGTTCTAACATATCAGCAAAAATATTTCCAAAGTCATTTGCACCTTTAAATGCTAGTGGAGAACTGCCTTGCAAATTAATATGATCTTCAATTAACATTAAATCGCCCTTTTTGTAGTTTAGATTTATAGCTCCTGCTGCATTAGATATTAATAAATTTTTAATGCCTAAACCATGCATGGTTCTAATACCATAAGTTACTTCCCAAGAATTGTAGCCTTCATACAAATGAAATCGACCAGACATCACAACAACTTTTTTGCCTGATAAATCTCCAAAAATTAATTTCCCAGAATGAAACTCTACTGTTGCTTCTGGAAAATGTGGTATTTCTGAATAGGCGATTTCTTTTTCAATTGAAATTTCATGAATTAATTTCCCTAAACCTGTGCCTAAAACTACGCCTATTTCAGGATTGGAAAATCCTTTTTCTTTTAAAAATAAAATACTTTCTTGAAGTTGTTGCTGTTTATTCATATTGCTATTTTAAAAAGTGCTGAAATGCTTTATGATCTTTGATATCTTCAAAAACATCAATATCATTTAATTCTTCTAACAAATGTATGGTATTCTCTTTTAAGTCTTTTAATGTATCTTTTCTTACAGAAGATGTACCCCAATCTTTATTCTTAAAGATTTGTTCATGAAGTTTAGTTAATCCTAATAAATAATAACCACCATCTTTTGCAGGTCCAATTACTACATCATTAGAATCTAAATAAGAAAAAGCTTGTTCTATATGATTTGGTGTTAAATCATACAAATCACTACCAATGATAATGATTTTTTTATACCCTTCATCAAATCCGTGTTTAAAAGCATTTAGCATTCTAATCCCTAAATCTTCTCCTTTTTGAAGGTGTTTTTGATAAATTGATGCATCCCAAATATCATTTTTTCTTACTTTAACAGAATAGTAAACTGCTTTATCTGCATTTACTTTTGATGAAATTTCATTCGTTTTTTTTAGTAAAAATTTATAGATTTCGAGAGCAGTTTCATCTCCAACAGTTTTTGCTAAACGTGTTTTAGCTTTACCAAGCTCAGGGTTTCTTGTAAAAATTAAAAGAAGATTTTTAGTCATAAATTTTCTTTCCTTTTTTAAGCCATTTGCCCCAATCTTTACTAAAAGCATGTACTTTTTCTGTAGGTTTATTTAAAGTATCTACAACTGTATAGTTATTATTTTTCCATTCAAAAATACCTCCATATAAGTTATAAACATTAGTATAACCAGCTTCAATAAGTTTATGAGCAACTGTCTCAGAACGAATACCCAAAGAGCAATAGACAACAATTTTTGTGTTTTTATCTTCAGGTAGCTTTTTTAAAGTTTCTTTTAGTTTAAAATTATCATAGCCAACACAAATAGCATTTTTTAAATGACTTACTTTAAACTCTTTTTCTTCTCTTGCATCTAATAAAATTGCATCAGTTTTTGGTAAAGCTAGAGTTTCTACAGACATGTATGGAACATTTCTTTTGTTCCATTTGTTTAGTAGTTTATCTAGTTTTTTTTGCCCAAAAGTTGAGGTGCTAACTAGTATAAATAGGATGAAGAATTTTTTCATAGTAAATTTTAACTGTCAGTGAATCTTAAAATTAGTTCTATTGTTTTACAATTTAAAACTGAATCTACTGCAATTCTATTAATCAAATTTCTTTCTTTATTGAGCTCTTTTTGACTTTTTGTTGACTTTATAATTTCAAAAATTCTTTGAAGTGCAATATCTTTTTCAAATTCTGTTGAGTTGGAAATTTTATTTAAAAAATCAATTTTATTTTTAACGTAACTCATGAGTCAACCAAACTAACAACAACCACCTCCATCATAATGAAAAGTAGATTCTGAAATAAAAATATCATCTCTACCTAAACTAGCTAAAGCTCCTGCAGTTTTATCACAAATAGCAAGAGGTTGATTTTTAAGTAGCACATGACCAGCTTTGTCATCAAAATAATCTTCATCACCATAATAAATGGCAGCTTTCCCTGTAAAAATACAAGGGCCATCTGCAGGCATAGGGTCTTTAATAGCAGCAACTTCTATCGATTCAATATAAATCAATTCATCTGTTGGGTAATGCTTAGGATCTAAGATTCTATAAGGTTTTCTTGCTCTAATTTCTATTGTTCCAAAACCAGCATCTGTTAATGCTTTTACATAATCTGCAATAGACAAACTTCCACTTAAACATAAGGCTCGTAAACGTTCATCATTTCTTAATTCATCATTCATGTCTTGTTCACAAGTTGGGTCACTCATTACCAATCTTCCATGTGGTTTTAACACTCTGTACATTTCTGAAATTGCCTTTTTTAAATCATCAGATTTAAAAATATTGAACAAACAATTTTGCGCAGCAACATCAATGGAATTGTCTTCTACAGGTAAATCCATTGCATCACCTTTTCTTAAATCGACAAAATCACTCTTAAACCAGTCGTTTTGTTCTTCAGCAATTTTAAAGTTTTTTCTTGAGGCTTCTAGCATTTCATCAACCACATCTAAACCTATAACTCCGCCTTTAGTTCTGTTGAAATAAGCAAATTGTAACAATTCCATTCCACCTCCAACACCAACATATAACATTTTTGGATTGTTGGTTAAATCGCGAGCGTGCACAGTAGAACCACAACCGTAATTCATCTCTTGCATAATTCTTGGGATTTTTAATCCAGGTAATTCCCAAATAGGATTTGTAGTACAACACAAACCAACATCTGGTGTTAAGGCTGCTTCTTTATAGACGTCTTTTGTAGTTTCTAAATAACTCATTTTAATATATTTTTAGTTAGGCTACAGTTCCTTGGCAGCTACTACCTGCTCCAGCTGTACATCCATAACAATGTTGATTTATAATAATATTTCTATCTTGAAGAAGATCTTCATTGTAGTCTTTAATGTGTTTTACTTTACTTGCTACTTTTAAATTTAGCATTTGATTAAAATCGCAATCGTACAACCAGCCATCCCAACTAACAGAAAGTGTGTTAGTACACATTACATTAGCTACTGCTGACGGATTATAAGCATCAACCAAAGCATACATATAGTCTTCGTAATTTTCAGATGCAATTAAATAATCTAAAAATCTACTTATTGGTAAATTTGTAATGGCAAAAAGATGATGAAAATCGATATTAAAATCGGCTTTTAAAGCTTTTTTAAAATCTGCTTCTAAAGCCATTTGATCTCCAGGTAAAAATGCTCCTGAAGGATTGTAAACTAAATCTAGTTTTAAATCAGAATTTGGCATTCCATAACCTACTGCATTTAGTTCTTGCAATGCTTTTATAGATTTATCGAAAACACCATCTCCACGTTGTTTGTCTGTTTTTCCGCGAGTCCAATGAGGCATAGAAGAAACTACATGCACATTATGTTTTTTAAAGAATTCTGGTAAATCGTAATACTTTTTATTAGCTCTTATAATAGTTAAATTAGATCTTACAATAAAGTCTTTAATACCTGCTTTTGATGCTTCTTCTACAAACCATCTAAAGTTAGGATTCATTTCTGGGGCACCACCTGTTAAATCTAAAGTATGCGCTCCAGTATTTTTAATCACATCTAAACATTGTTGCATGGTTTCTACAGTCATAATTTCTTTACGATCAGGACCAGCATCAACATGACAATGTTCACATACTTGATTACACATATATCCTAGATTGATTTGTAAAATCTCAAGCTTTTTAGGACGTAAAGGAAACTGATTTGTCTCCTTAATTTTTGCTGCAAATGTTGGTAACTCTCCATCAGCGAAAATTCCGTTTGAAAGAATTTCTAATTGACGAGAAGTATTTGCAATATCGTTATTTCTTGCTTTTAGCGATTTTGTAGCCATTTATTTAATTACGAATTTCAAATTAAAAATTACGAATTGATAAATTATTCATTCGTAATTCGTAATTGATTTTACATTTCAAGTTTATTTACTTTGTTCATCATTTGTACTCCATGAACAAGAGTTGCTCCACTTTTAATGGCTGCTCCTACATGAATAGCTTCCATCATTTCTTCTTTGGTAATACCTCTTTGTAAACCATCTTTAGTATAAGCATCTATACAATAAGGGCATTGCTCTGTATGTGCTACAGCTAATGCTATCAAAGATTTTTCGCGAGCTGTAAGGGCTCCTTCTTCAAAAACTTTTCCGTAATAATCAAAAAACTTGTTTCCAAGCTCTTCACTCCATTCTGTTATTTTACCGAATTTTCTTAAATCGGCTGCATCATAATAGTTTTTAGACATAAGTTAATTTGTAATTAAGAAGACGAAAGATACAGAAATTATTTACCATTTAAAGACCAGTCATATTTTAAATAACTGATTTTTGCATTCGATTTAATTTCAGTTTCTGAGTATTTATTTAAATAATCTATAATTGAACCATTTTTTGTAAAATCACCTTTAAACCAGTTAAAAATTTCTGAAATTTGAATTCTTTTTTCAGTTATTTTATTTCTATTTTGGTCGTTTATAAAAGCCTTCATTAACTTAGTTAATTCTGCATCAATATTTTCTTCAGTAAATGCTACATTACCAAGTTTTGGGCAAGACATAGAAGCACAATTTACACCTACATGAATTTTTGGATCAAAAAATTTTTTTCTTAAAATTTGATGTTCAATGTGATCTAAAGTATAAGTCGTATTTCCAATTTTTGCAAATGGAATTTTCCAAGCATTTTTATCTTTTCTTTCGATTTCCATTATAGATTTTAGAGGATAATTTTCTAAAATTAATTTTATTGTATAAGCATTATAGGCATTTATCCAAAAAGCTCTTTCTTTATCTTTAGACCAAGAAGATTCAGGAGTCGTTTTTTCTAAATATTTGATATAACTATCTAGTTTAGCCTCATCTTTTTTAAATGATTGGTAGTCTACAATTCCTTCATCAGAGACATGTTGTTGTAATAAATCATTAAATATAGAGGTTTGTGCATTTGTATGTAAAAGCATTAAAAATGCAATGAATGTAAAAAGTATTTTCTTCATTTTTAAAAATATTCTAATGTTTTAGACGAGCGCTTTTTTAATTAATTACAAAAATTAATCTAAAATTTCTTCATTTATTTTTAGGTTAAATCTTTTCTTAAAAGCATAAACAACTAAATATAATATAGGTGTGTCTAAAGCAGCAATCATTATTTTAAATAAAACGCCACTAATAAGAAGTCCTAAAAAGTTATCCCAGTTAATAATTCTAAACGAACATAAGAGTAATAGAACAGTTAAGGTGTCTATAAATTGAGAAGAAAAAGTAGAGAAATTATTACGTAACCAAAGATGTTTACCTTTAGTAAGTTGTTTCCAAAAATGATAGACTTTAATATCAATAAATTGAGCAAAAAGATACGCTAACATTGATGCTAAAACTGCTAATGGTGCAGCACCAAAAACATTAACAAATAAACCATCATTTACTGGAGACCAAGGTGTAGCAGGTACATTTTTAGAGACATAAATAATTAATAATGAGAAGAATGAAGCAAAAATACCTGCAATAACAACTTCGTTGGCTTTTCTTTTACCATAGATTTCAGATAAAATATCTGTAATTAAAAAAGTTATTGGGTAAGGTAATAAGCCTACAGAAACTTCAAATAATTTTGTATCAAATATTTCAATATCAAAAGGATACCAGTAAAAAAACTTTTGAAATATTAAATTTGAGGTAACTAAAGAGGCTATAAAAAGAGCTGCAAGAATTAAATAGATTCTATTGGCTAATAATTTATCTTTTGATGTCATAAAAGCGAAGTTAATAAATAAAACAATGTGTTTCTTCTTATCTAAAATTTGATTGACTTGCATAGTACTATTTACACTACTTGTTTGTAATCATTTTAAGAATCTAAACTAAATATGGTTATAGAAAAAGTGAGTAATAAAAGCAGGTGTTAGCTTCTGATAAAAATGATTATTTTTGCCACAACAAACAACAATAAAATAATTTATGAAAGCATATATTTTTCCTGGTCAAGGTGCACAATTTACAGGAATGGGTTTAGATTTATATGAGAAATCGCCTTTAGCTCAAGAATATTTTGAAAAAGCAAATGATATTTTAGGCTTCTCTATTACAGACATAATGTTTGAAGGAACAGCAGAACAATTAAAAGAAACTAAAGTAACACAACCTGCTATTTTTTTACATTCTGTAATTTTAGCAAAGGTATTAGGTGATTCTTTTCAACCAGAAATGGTAGCTGGTCATTCTTTGGGCGAATTATCTGCTTTGGTGGCAAATGGAGTATTAACTTTTGAAGATGGTTTACAATTAGTTTCTAAACGTGCTTTAGCGATGCAAAAAGCTTGTGAAATGCAAGAATCTACAATGGCTGCAGTATTAGGTTTAGATGATCATGTAGTAGAAGAAGTTTGTGATGCAGTTGATGGTGTTGTAGTTGCTGCAAATTATAATTGTCCTGGTCAATTAGTGATTTCTGGAGAAATTGAAGCTGTAAAAAAAGCTTGTGAAGTCTTAACTGAAAAAGGAGCAAGAAGAGCTTTATTATTACCTGTAGGTGGTGCTTTTCATTCACCAATGATGGAGCCTGCTAGAGAAGAATTAGCAGCTGCAATTGAAGCAACAGAATTTAGTGAGCCAACATGTGCTGTATATCAAAATGTAGTTGCTAAGGCTGTTACAAATCCTAATGAAATAAAAGAAAACCTAATAGCACAATTAACAGCACCAGTAAAATGGACACAATGTGTACAAGCTATGATTGCTGATGGAGGAACTGAATTTATTGAAGTTGGACCAGGTAAAGTTTTACAAGGTTTAATGCGTAAAATTAATAGAAATGTTTCTGCAAGTGGAGCAAGTTTTGAGTAAATAATTTTAAAATATATTTAAAACAAAAATCCCAATTTCATATTAGAAATTGGGATTTTTTATGCTACATAAAAAGAAAACATTTACTTCTTAATTTTTTCTTGTCTCTTATTTAATAGAACAGGTTCACCATAACCTAATTCTTTCATTCTATCAAACTGGGTTTCTGCATCACCCACTACTAACCAAATCATTTTCTCTGGATTCACGTATTTATTAGCTAATTCAGTAATACGTTCTTTGGTCATATTATTTACTATTTTTTCTCTATTTTTTACATAATCTGGACTCATACCATAATCACTAATATTTGTAAGCATATTTAATTTTGCTCTAGAAGTTTCGAAAGCTCTTGCATTACTTTTTATTAAAAAGCTTTTTGTGGTTTCTAAATCTTTATCAGAAAAAGTAGTTGGATATTCTTCTAAGATTTTTTTCACAAGCTGAGCAGATTCTAAAGTTACATTACTTCTAACTCCACTAGAAATGGTAAATGCTCCTTTTGCATTAGTTCCCGAAAATCCAGAACGAATTCCGTAAGTATAGCCTTTTCCTTCGCGTAATTCTTGTGTTAAACGTGAAGCAAAACCACCTCCACCTAAGATGTAATTCATAACTGATGCAGGATAATAGTCTTCATCTGTTGCAGCTAATGCTGGTGCACCAAATAATAACACAGATTGTTTTGCATTTGGAATATCATAAAAATAAACAGTTGGTTTTTCAGGAGCATCAGGGGTTTTATATTCAGGAATCGTAACTTCTTTTGCTTCCCAATTTTGATTTAATTTAGCTAAAGATTGTGTTACGTTTTCTTTAGAAATGTCACCAACAACTAATAATTTAGAAACAGAAGGAGAAATAAATTTGTTATAATAATTTTTTAAATCATCAAGAGTTATTGATGTTACAGAATTAATATTACCTAAAGTATTTTTAGCTCTAATATTATTTTCACCATAAATCAATTCATTATACTTATTACTTGCAACAGAATTTGGGCTAGCTTCTTGTTGCCTTAATCTAGAAAGAGTTGCTTTTTTAAGAAGCTCAAATTCTTCTTCATCAAACCTTGGCTCTAGTAACATTTCTTGAGCTAAAGCTAAAGTTTTTTCATAGTTTCTTCTTAAGCTAGTACCACTAATTGTAATATTTTCTTTTGAAGCATAAATATTAATAGATGCGCCTAATTCTTGAATAGCTTCCTCTAACTCAGAAACAGTTTTGTTTTTTGTTCCTTTGTTTAAAAGACTAGCAGTTAAATTAGCAACGCCCAATTTATCCATAGATTCAACTAATTGACCACCATTAATAACTAAATTAAATTGAACTAAAGGCACTTCATTATTTTCAATACCATATACTTCTAATCCGTTTTCAAGTTTATTTTGATAAACTTCTGGCACAGCTAAAGAAGGAGTTTCTCCATAAGGTGGCTCAATACTTCTATCAAAAGTAGAAGGTGTTTTTGTATATGTAGCAGCAATTTTTGGGTCAAACTTTTCTTCAGCTCCAATAACAATTTGTTCTTCTACAACATCTGCCAAAGTAGAGTTTTCTAAAGCTAATTCAGCACTATTTTTAGGTACAAAACTAGTTGCAATAAAGTTTTTATCTTTTATATATGTGTTATACACACGCATTACATCATCTGTTGTAACACCTAATGTTCTTTGGATATCTTTAGTTACAAAACCAGGATTACCTGTATAAGTATTGTATGATGCTAAATTGGTGCCTTTACCTAAAACACTAGATAAACTTCTATAAAAACGAGTTTCTTGTCCTGCTTTAATTCTATTTAAATCTTTCTCAGAGATGCCTTCTTCTTCGAATTTAGCAAAAGCTTTTTCAACACCTTTTTTAACTTCATCTAAATCCTTTCCTTTAAAAGCTCTAATAACCAATTGCATTTGACCTGCTAATTCAGATGAATAATTATACATACTAGTATTAGATGTTAATTTTAAATCATCTATTAAAACTTGATTAAAAGGTGCTTTTTTACCAGAAGTTAAATATTCTGTTAATACCTCTAAAGCATATGCATCTGGGTGATAATTCTCGACTGCTGGCCAAACCATTGTTAATTGTGGAACTCTTGCAAAATTATCTTCATAATATAAAAACTTAGTTTCATTTACGATACCAGATTTTTTTTCTAGAGGTTCAATTTCTTCACCTCTTGGTATTTCATTAAAATACTTTTTAACCCATTTTGTTGCTTGTTCAATATCAATATCACCAGATAAAACCAAGGTAGCATTGTTAGGTACATACCACTTTTTAAAGAATGTTTTTACATCTTGTAAAGTAGCATTTTGTAAATCTTCTAAAGAACCAATAACTTGCCAGTTGTATGGATGATCTTTTGGGTATAAATTTTTATCAATTACATATTGGTTATGACCATAAGGTCTGTTATCTACACTTTGTCTTTTCTCATTTTTAACCACCTGCTTTTCTTTTGCTAAAACAGGGTCTGTAACAGTATTAATAAACCAACCTAACTTATCTGCCTCTGCCCAAATCATTTTTTCTAAAGCATCTTTTGGTACAGTTTGTAAATAATTAGTTCTATCTCTAGATGTAGAACCATTAGCTCCAGAACCTCCAATTCTAGCACTCATTTTATCTAAACCTCCTTTACCTAAATTTTCTGATTCTAAAAATAATAAGTGTTCAAATAAATGCGCAAAGCCTGTTCTGCCTTCTACTTCTCTTGCAGATCCAACATGAACCATCAATTCAACAGCGACTACAGGATCAGATTTATCAACATGAAAAACTACATCTAAACCATTTTCAAGTTCTATTTTTTTATAATTGATACTAAGTTCAGGAGTTTTTTCTTTACAAGCTGATAAAACAAAAGCAGCTAAAACAAATACAATAATTTTTTTCATGAGTAGTTGATTTTTTATAATTCTCTAAAAGTACTAATTCATTAAAAAGTAGTACTTTTTTTGTTGTTAAATTATTTTAAAAAGATTTTTATACTTTTAATTTTTCCTTTTTAAGGTTGTTTTTTCCTTTTTAGAAACATTATTAAAAGGATATTGTTTTAGTACTCATTTCTTTGTGGTAACAAAAAACAAACCAATTAAAACTAAAATTATGAGAGTAGTAGCAAAGACAATTTACACAGCATTAATTACTTTTTCAATTGTATTCTTTTCAAGTTGTGAAAATTCAGCAGATGATATACAAAAAGAATTGTCTATTCAACAAAAGGTAGAGCAACTTAAAAGTGGGCAATGGCTTTTAAAAGATTTTGAAGATAGAGTGATGCATACCTATAAAGATGGAAAACAGTTTACGTATTATGGTACAAATAATGTTTTTCCTGATGAAGCTATACCAGGTACTCAAACTTATACTATAGAAGGTGATAGACTAACTTTTGATTATAATTTTGGAAATATTATCACTTTTGATGTAAAAGTATCTTGTGATAACAATATTATAGAGTTTTATAAAGACGGAGAATTAAATAAAACACTTTATAGAAGAAACTCAAATTACAAAGACTGTTTATAAAAAAAAGCTCAAAAAGCTTCTAAAAAAATATTTTAGAGGCTTTTTTAATTTAGAGTAGTTACACTTTTAGCTTACAAAGAATAAACGTAAATTTGCACCCTCTAAATTCATAGAAGATGCAATACAATCATCAAGAAATAGAAAAAAAGTGGCAAAAATTTTGGGCTGAAAACCAAACTTTTAAAGCTTCTAATAACTCTGAAAAACCTAAATATTATGTGTTAGATATGTTTCCTTATCCATCAGGAGCAGGTTTACATGTTGGGCATCCTTTAGGCTATATTGCATCTGATATTTATGCACGTTATAAGCGTCATAAAGGGTTTAACGTATTGCATCCTCAAGGATATGATTCTTTTGGTTTACCTGCAGAACAATATGCTATTCAAACTGGGCAACATCCTGCAAAAACAACTGAAGAAAACATAAAAACTTACAGAAGACAATTAGATCAAATTGGTTTTTCTTTTGATTGGAGTAGAGAAGTGAGAACATCGAGTCCTGAATATTATAAATGGACACAATGGATTTTTATTCAACTATTCAATTCTTGGTACAATAAAGATTCAGATAAGGCAGAAGACATCTCAACTTTAATTTCAATTTTCGAAAAAGAGGGTAATGCAAATGTAAATGCAGTTAGTGATGAAGATATAATTCCATTTTCAAGTGATGATTGGAATGGTTTTTCATCAACCAAACAACAAGAGATTTTATTACAATACAGATTAACATTTTTGTCTGATACAGAAGTAAACTGGTGCCCTGCATTAGGTACTGTTTTAGCAAATGACGAAATTGTAAATGGAGTTTCAGAAAGAGGTGGTCATCCTGTTGTTCGTAAAAAAATGACACAATGGTCTATGCGAATTTCAGCCTATGCACAACGTTTGTTAGATGGTTTACAAACAATTGATTGGCCACAACCACTAAAAGATTCTCAAACCAATTGGATTGGTAGAAGTCAAGGTGCAATGGTTTCTTTTACTGTTGATGGTTTTGAAGGTGAAAAAATTGATGTCTTTACAACAAGACCTGATACCATTTTTGGAGTGTCTTTTATGACACTAGCTCCAGAACACGAATTGGTGTCAAAAATTACAACTGAAGCTCAAAAAGCTGAGGTTGAAGCGTATGTAGAAGCTACAGCAAAACGTTCTGAACGTGATAGAATGGCAGATGTAAAAACCATTTCTGGTGCTTTTACAGGAGCGTATGCAATTCATCCTTTTTCTGGTGAGAAAGTTCAAATTTGGATTGGTGATTATGTGTTAGCATCTTATGGAACAGGTGCTGTTATGGCTGTTCCTTGTGGTGATCAACGTGATTATGATTTTGCCAAACATTTTGGTATTCCTATTCCTAATATTTTTGAAAATGTAGATATTTCTGAAGAGGCTCATACAGATAAAGAAGGAACTGTCATTGCAAATTCAGATTTTTTATCAGGATTAAAATACAAGAAAGCCTTAAAATTAGCCATTTACGAAATCGAAAAAAGAGGTTTTGGTTATGGTAAAACCAATTATAGATTACGTGATGCAGTGTTTAGCAGACAACGTTATTGGGGAGAACCTTTTCCTGTGTACTATAAAGATGGAATGCCACAAATGATTGATGCAAAGCATTTACCAATTGTCTTGCCAGAAGTAGAAAAGTACTTACCAACAGAAGATGGTAAACCACCTTTAGGAAATGCTGAAGTTTGGGCTTGGGATACTGTTAACAATAAAGTAGTACACAATAGTGAAATAAATAATATTACTGTGTGGCCTCTAGAATTAAACACAATGCCTGGTTGGGCTGGAAGTTCTTGGTATTTTAACAGGTATATGCAATCTGAAGAAGAGCAAAAAGAAAATACTGTTTTTGCTTCTAAAGAAAACTTAGAGTATTGGAAAGAAGTTGACTTATATATTGGAGGATCAGAACACGCAACAGGACATTTATTGTATGCACGTTTTTGGCAAAAGTTTTTATTTGATAAAGGCTTAGTTCCTGTAGATGAGTTTGCAAAAAAACTGATTAACCAAGGAATGATTTTGGGGACTTCTGCTTTTGTATTTAGAGTTGAAGGTGAAAATAAATTAATTACATCATCAAAAACTAGCAACTTAAAAGTTCAACCAATTCATACAGACGTGTCATTTGTAAACGCCTCTGATGAATTAGATATTGAAGCTTTTAAAAATTGGAGACCAGAGTTTAAAGATGCTGAGTTTATTACTGAAGAAGATGGCACTTTTAAAGTTTCAAGAGAAGTAGAAAAAATGTCAAAATCCAAATATAATGTGGTGAATCCAGATTTGATTTGCGAAGAATATGGGGCAGATGCATTACGTTTATTTGAGATGTTTTTGGGGCCTTTAGAGCAAACCAAACCTTGGAAAACTTCAGGAATTTCAGGTGTATATTCGTTCTTGAAAAAACTATACAAACTGTTTTATAATGGTGAAAATTTTGAAGTTTCAGAAGCAACAGCAACAAAAGACGAGTTAAAAACATTACATAAAACCATTAAAAAAGTAGAAGAAGATATAGAGAATTTTTCTTTTAATACTTCAGTTTCTACCTTTATGATTGCTGTAAATGAGTTAACCACTCAAAAATGTAATAAACGTGAAATTTTAGAACCTTTATTGGTTTTATTATCACCTTATGCACCACATATTACAGAAGAATTATGGAGTCAATTAGGTCATACAACTTCAATTTCTAAAGTACCTTTCCCTAAATTTGATGGAAAACATTTGGTAGAAAGCACTAAAAATTATCCTATTTCATTTAATGGAAAAATGCGTTTTACCCTAGAATTATCCTTAGATTTATCTAAAGAAGAAATTGAGAAAATAGTGATGGCTCACGAAAAAACACAAGCACAATTACAAGGTAGAACTCCTAAAAAAGTAATTATTGTTCCTGGTAAAATTGTAAATATTGTTGGTTAATATGTATGTATGAAGTATTTTGAAATTATTGGTTTTTTGGCAGCAATTTTAACAACTGTGGCATTTTTTCCTCAAGTAATTAAAGTGTATAAAACCCAAAACACCCAATCAATTTCACTTTCTATGTATATTGTGTTTTCTATCGGTATTTTACTATGGTTAGTGTATGGTTTTTACCTAAATAGTTTACCTATGATTATTGCTAATGCTATAACTTTAGTTTCTTCTATTTACATTTTATACATGAAACTTAAACACAAATAAGTAATCTAAATCTCAAGTACATTTGATTGATTTTCTCTTAATAAAGACTTATTTTTGAATAAATTCAAAAACCTATGACTACAAATAGACAAAATGGAAGTCTTTATGTAAATATTCAAAATAAAATTGCAACTGTAGAATTTGGTCATCCTGCAAGTAACTCTTTTCCAAGTGAACTTTTAGAAAGATTAACTAATGAGTTGCATGCTATAGCTAAAAATGATGAAGTATCTGTGGTTATTTTAAAATCTGAAGGAGAAAGAGCTTTTTGTGCAGGTGCATCTTTTGATGAATTAGTGGCTATTACCAATTTAGAAGAAGGGAAAAAATTCTTTTCAGGTTTTGCGAACGTAATTAATGCCATGAGAACTTGTGGAAAAATTATCATTGGTAGAATTCAAGGAAAAACTGTGGGTGGAGGAGTAGGATTAGCTGCTGCATGCGATTATGTTTTAGCAACAGAAGCAGCAAGTATAAAATTATCTGAATTAACTATTGGTATTGGTCCTTTTGTCATAGAACCAGCTGTTAGTAGAAAAATAGGTTTAGCAGCAACATCAACTTTAACTTTAGATGCTACAAGTTGGCAAAATGCCTATTGGGCTAAAGAAAAAGGATTATATGCTAAGGTTTTTGAGAGTATAAAAGAGTTAGATGAAGAGGTAGCGCATTTAGCAACAAAATTATCATCTTATAATTCAGAAGCTTTATCAGAAATGAAAAAAGTATTCTGGAAAAAAACAGATCACTGGGATGATTTACTAATAGAAAGAGCAAAAATTTCAGGTGAGTTGGTTTTGTCTGATTTTACAAAAAAAGCCTTATCAAAATTTGCCAAAAAATAAATGAAGATTATTTCTACAAATATTGGCGATCGTAAAGAAATCACTTACAAAAATAAAAAAGTAACTACAGGTATTTTTAAATATCCTGTTGAGGAACCTATTTTTTTAGACAAAGAAGAGGTTAAAGGAGATGAAATTTCAGACAGAAAACATCATGGAGGAATCTACCAAGCTGTGTATGGATATTCTCAAAAACATTATGAGTATTGGAAACCAAAATATCCAGAATTAGAATGGAATTTTGGAATGTTTGGAGAAAATTTAACTATTGATGAACTAGATGAAACTAAAATTCATGTTGGTGATACCTTTAAAGTAGGGGAAGCCATAATAGAAGCTACTTTGCAAAGAAATCCATGTTATAAGTTAGGTGTGCGTTTTAATAATATGAAAATAGTTAAACAGTTTTGGAGTACCACTATGTGTGGAGTCTATTTTAAAGTAATAGAACCTGGCTTAGTAAATGTTGGAGATGAGTTGAAACAAACTAAATCTTCTAAAACTAACCCAACAATAGCAGACTTATATAAACAACAAAAAGAAATAAAGGGGATTAAATGAAAAGAAAAAAATCGATAGGCATAAGGTATATTTTTTTAATTTTTTTAGCAGTTTTACCCTTTTATAAATTTTATCATCCAGAAGATTATTGTTTTGGAGATAAAGATTTAGTTGTAGTTTGGGGGTTTATCATTTTGTTTACTATTCCTTTTTTAGTTATATTATTTTATAATTTATATGAGTTTTCATTAAAAAAAATACTATTTGACTTTAGACCTGTAATTATTCTAGTTCTTTTTTTGATAGGATTATATATTGCTTTTAATCATCAGCACAATATATTTTTTAAAAAAGAAATTTTAAAATTTAAAATAACTAACTCTTTAAAAGGCATAACAATTACTTTGTATGAAGATTCTACCTTTGTTTTGCAAAAATCTTTTACAAATTATGATTGCTTTTATAATGGTGAATTTGATAAAAAAAATGATACTTTATTATTTAAAACACCACAAAAAATAAACGATTTAGAAGATACTTATATTTATAATACAGAAAGAGGTACATTAAAATCTCTAAAAACAAAAAAAACTACTTACAGAGAAATTTTAATCGATTAATTATTAAATAAAATTATCAAAAAATTATCATAGGATAATTTTTTTAAGAATTTAAAAAAAAAACAGATCTGTTTATGATTAATTGTTAATTAATAATTATATTTGTGTGTGGTTTTTTTAAAACCACACTTTTTCTTTTTCATAGCAATTTTCCCACTCAAATTTTGAGTGGGTTTTTTTATTTATTTAACATTCAAAAAGGATTAAATTCTATGGTAAATTCATAATTATCAAATATCTTTGCAAACTAGTTGTGATAGAATGAATACCACAGTTATTTCTCAGACAAAACCATTAATGAAAACAATTATTTCTGATTTAAAGCAACTCACAAAGGTGGGCTTATCTTTAAGCGTTGTTTTCTCTTCTGTTGCTGGTTACTTTTTAGCAGCAGAAATAATAAACTTTAGCACTGTGCTATTATTAGCATTAGGTGGTTTTTTTATGGTGGGTGCATCAAATGCTTATAATCAAGTTATAGAGAAAGATACAGACGCTATAATGCAACGTACAAAAAATAGACCTTTACCAACAGGTAGAATGTCTGTTAATTTTGCAATGACTATAGCTATTTTATTTACAGTATTAGGGCTTGCTATTCTATATAGTATAAATCCAAAAACTGCATTGTTTGGTGCAATATCTATTTTTCTTTACACGTGTGCTTATACTCCTTTAAAAGCTGTAACACCTTTGGCTGTTTTTGTTGGTGCAATTCCTGGTGCTATACCTTTTATGTTAGGTTGGGTTGCTGCCACTGGAAACTTTGGTATAGAAGCAGGTTTTTTATTTATGATTCAGTTTTTCTGGCAGTTTCCGCATTTTTGGGCTATTGGTTGGTTACAATATGAAGAATATAAGAAAGCAGGGTTTAATATGTTACCTATGAATACAAAAGATAAAGGAGCTGTAAAGCAAATTATCTTTTATACCATTATTATGATTTTAGTATCTGTAGCACCAGTACTTAAATTATCAGGGGCGTTTTATATTCACCCAATTACTGCAGTAATAGTTGCTTTACTTGGTTTTATAATGTTGTATTATGCTTTAGCTTTATATAAATCACAACAAAATATAGATGCTAGAAAACTAATGTTGGCAAGTGTTTTGTACATTACATTAGTTCAAATAATATATGTAGTAGATAAATTTTTACATTAAAATGATGGAAGGACAAACTTTAGAACAAGAATATGTAGCAGCAAAGAAAAAATCTGCAAAACCTATGTTATGGGTTGCTATGATTAGTATGGTAATGTTTTTTGCAGGTTTAACAAGTGCTTATGTAATAAGTATGAAAAGAGATGATTGGGTTTCTTTTGATTTACCTCAGGCTTTTTACATTAGTACAGCTTTAATAATAGTAAGCAGTATTACTTTATTATTATCACAAAGATTTTTAAAACAAGATAAGAGGCAATTATCGATAATTTTGTTATTAATTACCTTTGCTCTTGGTGTTGCTTTTGTTTGGCAACAATATGTTGGTTTTAATCAACTAAAAAGTATAGGATTATTTTTTACAGGTCCAGAAAGTACGGTATCTACATCCTTTATAATCGGAATTAGTTTTATGCACGTTTTGCATATTCTAGCAGGTATAATTGTACTACTTGTTGTAATTTATAATCATTTTAAATACAAATATAAACCAACAGATATGTTAGGCTTTGAGCTAGGCGCAATTTTCTGGCATTTTGTTGATGTTTTATGGATATATCTATTTTTCTTTTTCTATTTTATTAGATGATGAAAAATGATTAATTTTGACAAACTTTTAAGATTTAATTAAAATTTATATATGGAAGCAAATATTGCTATACCTTCTGACGGAAAAAACACTTGGGATGGTGGAGGAGTAAGACCATTTGGAGCAAGTTATGGTAAAATGATGATGTGGTTCTTCATTTTGTCTGATGCCTTAACATTTTCTGGATTTCTTGCAGCTTATGGTTTAACACGTTTTAAATTTATAGACTCTTGGCCAATTGCTGATGAGGTTTTTACACACGTACCTTTTATACATGGAGAATTCCCTATGTATTATGTGGCCTTTATGACTTTTGTACTTATCTTTTCTTCTGTAACTATGGTGTTAGCTGTAGATGCAGGTCATAAGATGCAGAAGAACAAAGTAGCTTGGTATATGTTTGCTACAATTATTGGAGGTTTAATATTCGTTGGCTCTCAAGCTTGGGAATGGAATACTTTTATTAATGGTACTTATGGTGCAGTTAAAACAACAGATGGTAAAATTTTACAGTTTGCTAGAGATGGAAAACAAATAGCACTATCTGACTTTGTTGTTGGAGATAGAATGGATGATAAAGTTCAGCACACAAGAAAAAACGGTTTGTGGTGGAATAAAGCAGATGAAACTTTACCTCAATATTCTGTTGCTCAAGTATTAGCTTCTTATAAAGCAGACCCTTCAGTACAGATTAGAAGTGAAGAAATTAATATGGATGAGAAACAAAAATATATCCTAACAAGAGAAAAAGGTTTAGCAGAATTATCTAAAGCCAAAATGGTAGTAGAAGGGGCTAACTTAAAAGTAAATGAGTATGGGAATACTATTTTTGCTGATTTCTTCTTCTTTATAACAGGTTTCCATGGTTTTCACGTATTCTCAGGAATTGTTATTAATATTATCATTTTCTTTAATGTAATCTTAGGTACTTACGAAAAAAGAGGACATTATGAAATGGTAGAAAAAGTAGGTTTATATTGGCACTTTGTAGATTTAGTTTGGGTATTTGTATTTACATTCTTCTACTTAGTTTAATCATATTTAAAGCATAACAAATGTCACACGCACACGAATCAAATGTAAAAAGAATATGGATGGTATTTGGAATATTATCCTTAATAACCATTGTTGAAGTTGGTTTTGGTATCTATAAACCAGATGCTTTACACTTAACAAATTTTTTAGGTACTAGTCCTTTAAATTGGTTATTTATCATATTAACCTTAGCTAAAGCTTATGGTATTACCTGGACTTTCATGCATATGGAAGGTGAAAAAAAATGGTTTAGAAGAGCTGTTGTATGGACAGCAGTATTTCTAATCTGTTACTTAGTAGCATTGCTATTAATTGAAGGTGGTTATTTATACGAAACATTATCACCATTAGTAAAATGGTAAAAAAATAATAAGGTGGTTTTAACCACCTTTTTTTATCCCTTTTTTTAAATATTGATTTATGAAGTTTTTGACAAAAAAAAGAGTTGTATTATTTCTACTTTTTATTTTTCCTTTAATCTGTTTTTTAATTTTATCAACAGGCGAAAATAACTTTAAAAAACTACCTATACTTACAGAAAATATAAGTAATACTGCAGCTTTGTCTTTAGACAATAAAGTAAGTGTTATTTGCTTTTTAGGTAATAATGTAAAAACATTAGAGTCAGGTATTTTTAACTTAAATGAAAAAATTTACAAGAAGTTTTTAGATTACAACGATTTTCAAATCATTGCAGTTTATCCATCTCAAAATGAAAATGAAGTTGTTAAACTAAAAGAAAATATGGGTACATATACAGATATGCAAAAATGGAAGTTTACAGCATTAAATACTGATCAAATTAATATTTTCTTTAATAGTTTGTCTGTTAAAGATAGTTTGGAAAACTTAGGTATTTCAAAAGCGTTTATTATCGATAAAAATCTAAATTTAAGAGGTAGAGTTAATGATAAAGATTTTGCTGATGGTAGGTTAGAAGGTTATAATTTAAATTCTGTTTCTGAATTAAAAAGTAAAATGAAAGACGATATTAACGTCTTATTTTACGAATATTATGCAGCATTTAAAAAAAGAAATAAAAATAAAGCAGACAGAAAAGAAGTAGGCTTATGAGCAAAAAATATTCATACATAGGTATCTCATTTGTTATTTTGTTGTTTGGTATTTATTCAATTCCAAAAATTGTAAATCGTTTTCAAGATTCTGGTTTAGTAAAATTTAATAAAGTCCCAGATTTTGAATTTACAAATCAAGAAGGTAAAACAATTTCAAATAAAACTTATGAAGGTAAAGTATATGTTGTAGAGTTTTTCTTTTCTACTTGCCCTACCATTTGCCCAATTATGAATAAAAAAATGCTAATACTACAAGATGCATTTTTTGGAAATCCAGAGTTTGGTATTGCTTCAATATCTATAACTCCAGAGATTGATACTCCAGAAATTTTAAAGGAGTATGCTAAAAATAATGGTATCACTCATAAAAATTGGCACTTACTAACAGGCAAGTCAGATGATATAGTTTATGCACTTTCAAATAAAGGATTTAAATTATACGCAGGAAAAGGAGATGAAGAACATGGAGGTTTTGAACATTCAGGCTTATTTGCTTTAGTAGATAAAGATGGCTATATACGCTCTAGAAAAGATGAATATGGAAATCCAATAATGTATTACAGAGCTATAGAAGAGCAAACTTTTCCTGATCAAATAAAAGAATTAAAAGAAGATATAAAACTGTTGTTAAATGAATAATCTAGCACAAGAAAGAAAATATAGAAAATTAATTACAGCATTATCGATAATAATACCTATTGCTGTTGCTGCACTTTTTGGAATTAATTTAAGAAAGTTAGGATTTGATGTAGAACCTTTTACATTTTTACCTCCAATTTATGCTACTATTAATGGAGTTACAGCTGTTCTATTGGTTGCTGCTGTTGTAGCTATTAAAAAAGGAAAAAGAAAATTACATGAAAAATTAAATACATTAGCAATACTTTGTTCTTTGGCTTTTTTGTTAATGTACATTGCATATCATATGACTTCTGATTCTACCTCTTTTGGAGGAGAAGGAGTTATCAAATACATTTATTATTTTATTTTAATTAGTCATATTCTGTTATCTATTGCAGTTATTCCTTTAGTTTTAACTACGTTAATGAGAGCCAAATTAGGAGACTTTAAAAAACATAGAAAAATTGCAAAAATTACCTTTCCAATTTGGCTATATGTTGCAATTACAGGTGTTGTAGTTTATTTAATGATTTCTCCTTATTATGTATAAAAAAATAATATTATTCTTAGTCTTTTCTTTTTTTACTTTATGTAATGCTTTCTCACAATGTGCTATGTGTAAAGCGGTTGTAGAAAATGGAGATGTAGATATGGCTGAAGGAGTTAATAATGGGATTACCTATCTTATGGTTTTTCCATACCTTTTAATTGGCTTTCTTTTTTTTGTAATTTATAGATATAGAAAGCAACTTAAAAATTAACATTTCAATAAGATTAATATCTTGTAACATATTTTACTTTTGGTCGTCTTATAAACGTTACCAACTATAAAAATCACTTTTTTTAGTTATCATTTATAAATAAACCAACCAAAAATATATACGTTTTGAAATTAAAACTTATTCTATTTGTAGCATTATTATCAACTGTTGCTACATTTTCTCAAAAACAATGGACTTTACAAGAATGTGTAGATGAAGCGTTAAGAAAAAACATCACCATACAACAAAATAAGCTTAGTTTAGAATTAGCAAAAAAAGATGTAGATATTGCTAAAGGTAACTTTTTACCAAACTTAAACGCAAATACTGGAGGTAACTTTAACTTCGGTACAAGTTTTGACCCAAGAACAAATGATAGAATTAATACGAGTCTTTTTGGAGGTTCTATGAATGTGAGTTCTGGTGTTACAGTTTTTAATGGTTATAGAAACACAAATACTTACAAACAAGCTCAACTTGGTGTTGAAACTAGTTTGTTAGATTTAAAGTTTATAGAAAATGATGTTTCTTTAAGAGTTGTAAATACATATTTAAACGTATTGTTTGCTAAAGAAAATTTAGAGGCAGCTAGAGTTCAATATGATATTAGTAAAAAACAAATTGAAGCTGCTGAGTTAAGATTTAAAAACGGAGTAATACCAAAAGGAGATTTACTTAATGTACAATCTACTGCTGCATCTAATTTACAATCAGTAATAACACAAGAAAATGCTTTAGATATTGCACGTTTAACTTTAGCACAATTATTACAAGTACCAGTAGAGAATTTTGATGTAGCACCTGTAGATGTTGGTGCACCTACAGCTAATTTATTATATAAAAATTCATCTTCTGTTTATGACAAATCTATAGAAGTAATGCCAGAAATTACTAGAGCAAAATTAGCTATAGAAAATGCAGATTTAAATATAGAACTTTCTAAAGGCGCTTATTTACCAACATTATCAGCTACAGCTGGTTTGTCTACAAATTTTGGTTTTAATTTAAATCCTCCTGCTGGAATTTCTAATACTGGTTTTGGTACACAACTTAGTGATAACTTTGGTTATGGTTTTGGTTTTAATTTAAACATTCCAATTTTTAATAGATTACAAACTAAAAATAGAGTTGCTAGATCTGTAATAAGTAAAGAAATTTCTGAGTTTAGACTACTTAATGAAAAACTTAATTTAAAGCAGACTATTGAACAAGCTTTTTTAGATGTTAAAACAGCTCTAAAAACTTATGAAGCTTCAAAACTTTCTTTAGAAGCTCAAGAAGAAGCTTTTAAAAATGCACAAGAAAGTTATAATTTTGGTACAATGACTCAGTTCGATTTTGATCAAGTTAGAAATAGATTAGTTAATGCGCAATCTGCTTTAATAAGATCTAAATACGATTATGTATTTAAAACTAAAGTTTTACAGTTCTATTCTGGAGAATTAGTTTTCGATTAAAAATCGAATTCATAAAATATTAAAAACCTCGTAAGTAAAACTTATGAGGTTTTTTGTTGATATAACTATCTTTGTAAAAAAATACGGTTGGCTTACATTTTAAATATAGAAACATCTACAAAAAACTGTTCTGTTAGTATTGCTAAGAATGGAGAAATACTTGCCATTAAAGAACTAAATAATGGGCAATATTCTCATGCAGAAGTTTTGCATCCTTTTATACAAGATATACTAGTAGAAGCAAATATTAAAATGAATAAAATTGATGCAGTAGCTGTTAGTAAAGGCCCAGGTTCTTATACTGGTCTTAGAATAGGAGTTTCTGCAGCAAAAGGATTTTGCTTTGCATTTAATAAGCCTTTAATTTCTATTGATACTTTAACTTCTTTATCATATTCAATTTCTATAAAAGAAGGTTTTATTGTACCAATGATAGATGCTAGACGTATGGAAGTATACTCTTGTGTTTTTAATAATAAACATCAAAAAGAAAGAGTAATAAAAGCAGAAATTATTGATGATAACTCTTTCAATGCTTATTTATCTGAGAATAAAGTATATTTTTTAGGTGATGGTTCTCAGAAATGTAAAGAAATTATTACACATAAAAATGCCGTATTTGTAGATGATAAATATCCATCAGCAAAAGAAATGGCCATATTATCATATGAGAAATACAAAAAAAGCGACATAGAAGATGTCGCTTATTTTGAACCTTTTTATTTAAAAGATTTTATTGTTATTCCAGAAAAAAAGAAAAAACCTCTTTTCTAATTTTGTTTATTCTGTTTTATTAATATTTACTCTATGAGGGTAAGGAATTTCAATTCCAGCCTTATCAAGTTCTAGCTTAACATTTTCTGTAGTCTCAAAAAATACATCCCAATAATGTTCTGTTTTACACCAAGGTCTAACAGCAAAATTAACAGAACTATCTGCTAAAGCTAAAACTGTAACACTAGGCTTAGGATCTTTTAAAACTTTATCATTAGATGTAAGAATATTCATTAATACTTCTTTGGTTTGTTTAATATCTGAATCATATGAAACACCAACAACTAAATCTACACGTCTAGTACCTTCTGTAGAATAGTTTACGATATTTCCATTAGATAAAGAACCATTAGGTATTATAATTTCTTTATTAGATAAACCAGTTAATTTAGTTGTAAAAATTTCTATTTCTTTTACAACACCAATTTCTCCTTGAGCTTCTATTAAGTCTCCAATTTTTATAGGTCTAAAAATCATAATTAAAACACCTCCTGCAAAATTAGCTAAAGAACCTTGTAGCGCTAAACCAACAGCTAAACCTGCAGCAGCTACTATTGCTGCAAAAGATGTGGTAGCAACTCCTAATTGAGAGATAACAGTTATAAAAAGTAGAATTTTTAGAATCCAACTACCCAAGTTTAATAAGAATTTTTGAAGTGTAATATCTACACCTCTTTTATTCATAATTTTTCTTGATGAATTAACAATAAATTTAATTGCAAATAAACCTACTATTAAAATAACAAGTGCAGTGATTACACTTGGTGCATATTCAAATAATAAATCTTTGATGTCTTCTATATAATTTTCCATTTGTATTTTATTAATTATTGTAAATGTAATAGAACAGATTTAATTTTAAAAAGATATACTATATAAATATAGAAATGATTCCTATTAAAGCAGGAACACTTTGTATGTATAAAATCTTTATTTTTTTGGTTGAATAAGCCCCATAAATTCCAGCTATTACTACACAGCTTAAAAAGAAAGTAGCAATATCAAATTCTTTAATAATTAATGACCATATTAAACCAGCAGCTAAAAATCCATTATACAAACCTTGATTAGCTGCAAGTACTTTTGTTTCTTCTGCAAACTCTTTACTTTTTAACCCAAATGCCCTTTTGCCTTGTTTAGAAGTCCATAAAAACATCTCTAAAATTAAAATGTAGATATGAATAATAGCTACGAAAAGGATAATTATTAACTGAAAAGTACTCATTTTAATGATTTTTATATATTTCAAATATATTAAATTATTGTAAATCAGGTAAATATATTTTTAATGTTAATTTAATGTTATGTAAATGTTGCTTAATAGTTACATAAATGTTATATTTGTAAATGTAATGTAAACCTTAAAATATTGTGGTCATGAAAAAAATATTAACAACAGTAATGCTGAGCTTAGGAATTGTAGCATTTGCACAAGAGAAACAACCAACTTTTAAGGCAGAAGGTGATTTAGTAAAAGCTACTTACTATTATGCTGATGGATCAATAAAAACACAAGGGTTTTTTAAGAATAAAAAACTAACTGGAGAATGGGTTCGTTTTGATAAGTCTGGGAATAAAACTCAATTAGCTTATTACAATAATGGTAAAAAAGTTGGAAAATGGTTTATTTGGACAAAACAAACGTTAAAAGAAATTAACTATGAAAATAATAGTATAGCTTCTGTAAATGTTTGGGAACCAAAATCTAAAGTAGCTGTCAATAACGATTAAGTTAAGTTAAAAAAAAATAAAAAAAGCATCTTAAATTTAAGATGCTTTTTTTATGAGCAAAAAAAAATCTACTAATTTTATTAGTAGATTTTTTAATTCTTTATATTAAATATTACTCTACAATTAATGTAAAAGGAATACTATATTTAACACCTACTGGTTTTCCTCTTTGTCTTCCAGGCTTCATTTTAGGTAATTGTTTCATTACACTTACAACCTCAGTTTTAATTTTTGGGTGTGGTGCTCTAGCTTGTATATTTACAATATTACCTTGTCTGTCTATTTTAAAACCGATAAAAACTCTTTTCTTTCCAGGAGATAACCCTAATTCGTTAGGTAATTCTGCATCAAACTTTCTAGAGAAATGCTTTTGTACCATTTTACTGAAACAAGCTTTTAACTCTTCATTATTTCCAGTACAACCAGGAAAAACAGGAACGTTTTCAATAATCATGAAACTTACATCTTCCACAACTTCTTCAACCTCTTCTATTTCTTCAATTTCTTCAACAACAACAGCTTCAGTTTCATCAGTTTCAGTAGACTCAATTACAGTTTCTTCAACCTCTTTTTCATCTTCTACAACTTCAATTTTTTCTGGAGTTGGTGGTGGTGGAGTTTTTGGCTTTTCTGGTTCAACTCTTTCAGTAATCGGAATTTCTTCTTCTAACTCTGCATTCATATTAACAGTACCTAAATCTCCATAGGTTTTGTCATATGTTTTTTGTTCTATAGCTTGATATGTTACAAATAGGGCTAATACTAATCCTATTTGCATGAAAATTTTACTAAAATTTTCTAAATTCGATTTCGGATTTTTTTTAATTTGCATACTAAAGAGTTTTAATAGGTTGCTAATTTAATTAATTTATTGTGTTTAACGCAAGTCTTTAACTTAATTAATAGTTTTTTTTCTTAAAAAAATATTAAAAATAACTAACGCAAACAATACACCTACAGAATTTGCTAAAACATCAAAGTAATCTGCTGTTCTGTAAACTGTTATGGTATCTTGTAACACTTCAATTATTATGCCAAGAATTATACATAAAATAACTATTAGGTATTTTTTATTTGGCTTCTTATAAAAAGATAATAACCAAGATAGTGTTAAAACAAAATAAGCTATACTATGATATCCTTTATCTATATGTTTAATTTCTATACCATTGTTTGGCATTTTCATTAAACTTAGATAAAGAATAACTAAGGTTATTGCAATAGCAAAAAATATGAGATTATCCTTGAATAAGGTTTTTATACGCTTCAGCATCTAATAAATTATCTATTTGAGAAGCATCTGATATTGTAATTTTAATCATCCAACCTTTACCATAAGGATCTGTATTTACCAATTCTGGCTCATCTTCTAATTCTTCATTAAATTCTGATACTTCACCTGATAATGGCATAAATAGGTCTGAAACTGTTTTTACAGCTTCTACAGAACCAAAAACTTCACCTTCTTCTACTGTGTCATCTAAAGTATCTACATCTACATAAACGATGTCACCTAATTCACCTTGTGCAAAATCTGTAATACCAACTGTTGCTGTATCACCATCAATTTTTATCCACTCGTGATCTTTTGTAAATTTTAAATCTGCTGGAATATTCATTTTTATTTTATTATTAATTTCCTCCTAAATTATAAACAATATTAAACCCTCCATTAATCGCTTGTCTAGGGAAAGTTGTAGATATTGCGTATTCTGATGTTTGATGATTATAATAGAAAGATGCTGTTAAACTTCTACTCAAAATATAATCGGCTGTAAATTTAATAGAAAATAATCTTTGTCCACCACTAATTTGGTTATTATCTTCATCAATATATCTAATTTGTGTAATATTATCTCTTAAAGATACATCTGCCCTTAAATTTATATCACCTTTTAATGTAGTTTTCTTACCTGTAAAACGAGTATTCATTTTTACGTTTTTAAACACGTAACCTAAACCAAAAATATATTCAGTACCAGCAATGTCTGTTAAAGTACTATTGTTAAAGTTCATAGTTAATGTTCTGTCTCTTTTAACCTCTCCTCTAAACGAAAATGAATTTTTCATTTTCATATCTACTTTAATAAGTGGAGAAAATTCATCTACTAAAGTTGCACTAGAGATAAGTCTGTCTACTTCGTAATTTCCAGCAGCATTTGTATTTGCAAATGGGTTATTAGCATCATACTGTAAATTATTAGTAAAACTAGAAATGGTATACGAAGATTTATAACCATGTGAAACAATAAAATTAGAGAAGTTTTTCTTGAACCAATTAAATTTCATTAACCCACTATATCTTAATGTCCAGTTTGGTATTGGTATATTTCTAAACAATCCAGTATTTACTTTATTAGGATTTTTACCTGAGTAAGCTGCCATAAAAGCAGGTAATAATACTTGCTGACTGTTTTCTCCAAAACCAGAAATTGGTGCTCCTGTTTCATTAGATAATCTATTTGCAACTGTAGCTCTATAGTCTTTCATGGTTTGAAATAGTGCATCACCATCTTTAAAAGCTGTTGATAACATTGAATGACTAGAACTAAAGTTACCAGTTTCAAAAATTGGAGTATCCTCTAAAGTATTATTTCCAGTAATTAAATCTAATTGCTGAGAGATATCTCTTGTTTTAATCTTATTACCTCTAACATCTATATTTAAATCGTTTATAGGCTTTAATGTAAAAGTATAATCTAATTTATTGTAAGAAGTTCTACTATATGTTTTATTAAAATATTCATCTCCAGCATTTCTAGAAACTAACCAACCATTTTCTAAAGCTGTATTTCTAAAATCTACTTGACTACCAAAAGCAAATGCAGTTGGTGCACCACCTAAGAAACCTATTCCTTGGTTGTATCCTTGTAAAAACTGACCATTATTTTCTGTATAACTAATTTTACCTTGTTTTACAGATGTTAAAATATCCCAAGTACCTTTTAATATTTTTTTACCTAAAGGTAAATTTTTGCTAGGTCTAATTCTAGCTCTATTACCAGCCTTTGCATTTTTTCGTTGAGCTTTTGTAAGTAAAAGTTTTTCGAAGTTTATGGCTTTATAAATTTTATCAAAAGACCAAGTAGTATTTAAATTATGCGTATTTGCATTCTGTACAACATTACCAATTTGTTCTACAATAGTTTTATCTTGAGATGAAACTTGCCAATCAAAATCTGCAGTGTATGCATAATCTGCTTGTAAAAAACTTAAGAAAGGAAACTTGTCTAAAGGTAAATTATAAGTAGCATTTAATTTTTGATGATATTGATTTGGTCTACCTACATTAAAAAAGTTATCGAAAACTTGTAAATCTTCTCCACTACCAAAAGCATCATAGATATAACTATTTGTAGCATTAAAGTTTAATTGTAATGATTTTGTTAAATCGAAACCAATAGTGTAATCCCAATCGAATAAGAATCTACGTTGTTTTAATTCTGGCTGAGGAGATAAACCAGCAATTAAGTTTCTAGATTGTTGCTCATTATAACTTCTGTTAATTCTTGAGTTAATAGCAAGAGTTGTTGGTATAGGATTGATATTAATATCCTTTAAAAAACGCCAATATTTACTTCTAAAAATAGAGTCATTATTTTTAAATGGCTCTAAAGGTTTAGAGCTAAAGTTAAAATTATAGTTTGCAGATGCAACTACATTTTCATTTACATATTTTTGAATATTATAGTCTCTATGAAACTCTCTATTATGTGCGTAAGAAAATGCTAAATTTTCTACATCATAAAATTTTGGTTTCTTAGTAGAATTTGGATTTCTATTCTTTTTTACATTATTAAAACTAATACTAGTTCTTTTTGTATAATCTCTAGAAAACTCACTATTAGGGTTTTGATTAATAGCATCTTCTAATTTTACATCTTGGTATTGAGGATCAAATTTTGGATCAATAAAAGTTTCACCAACACTATAACTCATAGGAATTTGTATACCCCATTTTTTAGGAGTTATTACTTTTCCAAGATTTACAGTTGTAGAAACATCATATTTTTTTGTTTCATCTAAAGAACGTTGATTTACTCTGTCTTCAACATTACCAAAACCAATAGTTTGTATACTACCAGCTAAAGAAACATTAGCAACATCAGCAAAATTTGCATCAGCATTTATAACAGCTGCCCAACTTGCATCATTATCAAAACCAGAAGAACGTAATTCGTTAAACCAAACTTCACCAGATTTAGAAACGACACCTGTGTTCTTTAATCCTAAAACAATAGTTCTTAATTGGGCTAGAGTAGGGTTACCTCTTACACTTAATGTATAGGGCTGACTTGCACCTATTGCTGTAGAAGTATATAGCTGATTTATAGGAGCACCTGCTGCATCTCTTTCTAATTTAACTTTTCCAAATTCTTCTAAGATAGCATCTAAATTATTGACTTCTGGCCAAATATCTAATTGACCATTTCCTCCAGAACTAACTGTTAATGGTAATTCTATTTCGTAATAATTTTCTGCTAAATCTGTTCCTAAACGTATAATACCAGAAAAACCACTATCACCTTCTAAATGCATAAACATTTTAAGGTTATTAAATCGTCTTAAATCTACACTTATGTTTTTATAGATAGCTCTAGTTTTACCTGGGCCTAAATTATTAACTTTTAGTGTAACAGATTGTTCGTTTTGTAATTGTACAGTAGTACTTCCTTGAAGACGTTCACGCTCAATTCCTGGTGGTTGTATATAGCTGCCATCATTTTGTTCTATACTTACAACACCTACTTCAAAACCTTCTAATTCTTGTTGTGTTAACTCTCTATCTGGGTCTATATTAGGGTCAATAGTTCTAGTATATCGTCTCCAATCTCCACGAACTAAATCTAATTCTCCAAAACGCATAACAACAGGCATTCTAAAGTTAGTTAAAAACATTCTTATAAAACGAATACTATTAAAATCTGTAATACCATTTACAGGAGTTCCATTTCTTATAGGTACTCTAAATTGATACCAAGTTGTAGATTGTTGATTTCCGTTTTCTAAGGTTACAGTAGTTGTTTTTTCATCAACAATATAATTTCTCCCTTTTACTAAATCTGCTTTATTCATAGAGATTTTATATTCATAAAAACTTTCTACAGTATTCATGGTTTGGTCTCTATTGATGTCTTCTACATCTGGATATGTAGTTGAAGAGGTTGGGTAAGGTTCTGTTGATTGATTTAAGGTTGGTGAGTTACCTTGTGTATTATTAAAGTTCTTATATCTTCTTAAAATAGATGCATTTATGGCATCTAATTCTGTACCTCTAAAAAATTGATAATCATCTGCAGCAGGATCTATAAGCGTTCTATATTTAGCATCAATATTTGCTAAATTTTGTTCTTCTAAGTTGGTTAAACCATCAAAACCTAAATCTTGATTTGTTCTAGCTGCATCTTCTTCACTAAATGCATATATAATTGATGGATTTCTTGGTACATCACCCCAAATTGTTCTATTTACATTGTTACCATTTATTTTTAAACCATCTTCTGGTAATCCGTTTTCGAACATTTTACGATTATCCTTAACAATATCTTCAGAGATATTTCCAAGATTAATATATAAGTCTCCAACTTGATTTGCTAAATTATTTGGATTTAAACCTTGAGGTAATCCTTCTTCAGCTGTAAGAGAATAATTTTCATAAGGATCCATAATCCAAAACTGAATATATTCTACGTTAGCAACATCAAAATTATTCGTATTTAAGGGACGCATAATTCCACCCCAATTTTCTTGAGGATTAGGTAAAAAGGCTTCTCCATTTACCACATTTGCATTTGGATTAAAATTGTAAGAACCTCTTTCTTCAGGAAAATAAGCTAAATCTAAAGTTCTAATTTGTGCATTTTGTGTAATATCTAATTGCTGATTTGGAAAAAGCTCTTGAAAATTAATTTGCCTTGTTTCTGCTCTCGAAAGTTGATCTGCATCTATACTTGGTGGCGTTTCACCAAAACCATAAAAAATTTGATCTATACTATACCAAGCTAATTTTGCACGTTTGTAATTGTAAGACAAATCGTTGTTTGATCCATTAAAAATATCATTGGTTTCATATCTAGGCGTACTAGCTTCATACCATTCTAAAGGAGAAATTAAACTAATAGGAATTTGTGAAGCTTCAAAATCATCTATGTAAGAAGTAGCAGCTCCAGTTACGTCTAATCCACTTGGTGTACCAGGTAATAAATATGCCATATCTGCTCTTACAGATAAATTTGATGGAACATCTGTATCTACAAATGGTAATTTATTAGCTAATTTTGTGAAATATGGAACTTCTGTTGAGTAATCTAAATTAAACCCAAACATGGTATTATTTATAGGGTCTGAACCATAATTTACTTTTGGTGTTAATGGTCTTTCAATAACATTTAAAATTGTACCACCTACTGTTAATTCATCAGAAAATTTATGTTCAACATCTATTCCCATAAAGGTTTTTCGTTGCTGATTAAATACAGCATTGTTTTCTGTTGATACATTTATTGGAGTACCTGATGCTTGTAAGCCTGGATCAATAATCTGTACTCTTCCTAATTGATAATCAACAACATAATCTATGCCTTCTACCAATTGTTTACCACCAGCAGTTACTGTTACAGAACCTCTAGGAACATTAAAAGCACCAATTGGGATACCTCCAGAATTCTCAGATTTAAAGTACCCTTTTAAAAAGTACTTGTCTTTATTCTGGAAATTATTTTGAATATTAATTTTAGTATTTAGGTATAATTCATCAAATAAAAACTTATCATCTGCAGGATTTGTTAAATCATTTTCTAATCCATTTCCAAAAGGTTCTGGATGAGGAAAAATGACATATCCGTTTTGAGAGTTTACTGTAATTCCTTCTAAATAATCGAAAAATCCATCAGGTGTTCTAAATTGACTTTGGTCTAGTTGATCTAAATTTAATACTTGAATTAAAGGTGTGTTTGGTATACCAGGAGTTGCTGCATTTTGTAATACATTAGAGGGTATACCTGTATCATCATCTCTATATTGAATTTCAAAACGAAAACCTTCTCTAGTCAATGGGAAAGCTCCTAAAGCATAAATGTTTTTCATCATTAAACGCCAAGTTGGGAAAGCCTCATCATTACCTGTTGTAGTATTTGTTCTTTTTGTTTGTAAAACTTCTGAACGTAATAATTTTACAGCTAAATTGTTTGGTGCTTGTACACCATCATTAGAAAACTCTCCAACTTTAAAAGATTTTTGAGTACTACCATTTACAGAACCAGCTATAGTATATTCATAAGCTACAGCTAAAACTTCACCATCATTTAATCTTCTATTTAAAGAAATGTAACCTAATTGAGGGTTTAATGAATATTCATTTGTATTTAATTTTCGGGCATTCTCTAAGATAGAGTAATCTGTTCCTTGTTGCATTTGGTATGTTGAAGACAACGTATTATCTACGTTAGAAACATCTCTAATACCACTTAAAGTACTATTTATATAAATATTATTTGCATTGTTTTGTGGTAAAAATAAGGTTTGCCCATTACTATTAACACTTACAGGATTTGCAGGTTGCACTGTGCCACTATCATCTACTAAATTATTGTAAGTAGTGTTAGGATTATCATTTTCACCTAAATCAGCAAACGCAACAATACTTCGAAAATCTTCTGTGGTTGCATTTCTATTAGTAATCCAAACCTCTATCCTTGTAATATTAACTTGACTACTTATTAATGGATAATTTTTTAATGAATTTGCATAATTATCTATAAAAAATTGAGATAAGAAAAAGTGACGATCTGTATCATAATCTGTAGCTCTTAATTCGAAAGGCTGAATTGATGCACCTGCTTCTGCAATTACATTTGTACTCTCTGAATTTTGCTGAGAAAAAACAGCTGTAATATTTGTATTGCCAAATTGTAGTTTTGTTTTAACCCCAAATAAACTTTGTGCTCCATTTATTAAAGAGTTTTTAATAGGCATAGATACGTTACCAGCTTCTATACCTTGTATAATATCATCTTCAGTTGGGGTATAATCTATTTTTACTAAATTTTGAAAATCAAAAGTGGCTTGAGTGTCGTAATTAGCAGTAAACTCAAGACGTTCACCAACTTTTGCTCTAATGCTTGCATTTATTTGTTGATCAAAATCAAACACAAAACTACTTCTGTTTTCTTCAGAAATTTGAGGGTTTTCTGTATTCTGATAAATAAAACCTAATCGTAAATTTATGTTACCTGTAGGTGTAACTTTTACTGTATTTCCTCCAAAAATATCTTCAAAAAACTTTGAGTTCACATAATAAGTTGGAAGTAAATCTTTACGCGCTTCTTCAGAATTTTTCTTCTTACTATTTGTTGCACTTACTTTTTGTTTAAAGTACAACAACATATCTCTCTTTAAACGATATTTTGCATACTCTTTTCTTGTTAGAAATATTGGAGTTTTTGTGTAGTAGTCTCCTATTTTTTCTATGATAACATACCTGTTTAAATCTTTATCAAAAATAACTTCTTTCTTAGCTAAATCATCTAAAAATAACCCTCCTTTTTGTGTGTTCTTAAAGTCATATTTTAATTGAATTGTGTCTTTTTTTACAGCTGTAGAATCTTTACTAGAATTAGTTTGAGAGTATAAATTTTGATTTACTAAAAAAGTAAAAAGAGATAAAAAGAATATATTTTTTAATAATCTATACAATGGATTATAAGTTTTTTAGAGCTGATTTTATAATATTTTCTACAGAAGCATCTGGCTGTTCTTTTAAAATAGTGTTTACAATTTTCTCAGATTGTTTTCTATGATAGCCTAAAACTTCTAAAGCAGATAACGCTTCATCTTTATTAGTATTGCTTGTGTTTAAAGAAACTTCATCAATATCAAAAGTTTTTAAAATTTTATCTTTTAAATCAACAATAACTCTTTGTGCTGTTTTAGCTCCAATACCTTTTACAGATTGTATTACTCTTACATTTTCAGAAGCTATCGCATTCTGAATTTCCTCTGAAGTCATAGAAGAACACATAGTTCTAGCAATACTTGGCCCAACACCAGAAACTGAAATTAAAAGTTTAAAAACCTCTCTTTCTGTTTTGTTGATAAAACCAAAAAGTGTGTGTGCATCTTCTCTAATAGATAAATGCGTGTATAAAACTACATTTTCATCATTTGGTAAAGCAGAGAATGTATTTAAAGATATATGTAATAAATATCCAACTCCATTGCAGTCTACTACTACTTCAGTCGGATTTTTTTCCACAAGTCTCCCCCTAATTTGTGTAATCATGTTTCCTCTTTATGGGCTCTAATGTAACAATTTATTTATTCTTTTCTCTTTGTTGTGCATCTACTGCTGCTAAAGCTGCCATATTTACCATTTCATCTACACTTGCTCCTAATTGTAAAACGTGAACTGCTTTGCTTAAACCTAGTATTACAGGTCCAATAGATTCTGCTTTATCTACTTGTTTTAATAGTTTGTAGGTAATGTTTGCAGATTCTAAATTAGGAAAAATTAAAACGTTAACTTTTTTTCCATTTAATTTAGAAAAAGGAAATTCTTTAGCTAACATTTCTGGATTTAATGCAAAATCTGCCTGAATTTCTCCATCTACATTTGCATTCGGAAAATGACGATGAATGTAAGATACAGCTTCTCTAATTTTTTTTGAAGTTTCTGTATTAGAAGACCCAAAGTTAGAGAAAGATAACATTGCTATATTTGGTTTCATACCAAACATTCTAACTAAGTTAGAGGTCATTTGAGAAATTTTAACCAAATCTTTTGCAGACGGATTTATATTTATGGTAGTATCTGCTAAAAATAATGGGCCTTGTTTGGTTAGCATTAAGTTACATGCTGCAACTTTAGAAATGCCTTTATCTTTTTCTATTAACTCTAATATTGGCCTAACAACAGTTGGGTAAGGTCTAGAATAACCAGTAATTAAGGCATCTGCTTCATTCTCATTTACCATCATTGCAGCAAAGTAATTACGCTCTCGCATTAATTTTTTTGCTTCAGATAAAGTTCTTCCTTTACGTTGTCTGGTTTTCCAATAAGCAGCACCAAAACGTTCTCTACGTTCTTTTTCTTCGTCCGTTTTTGGATCAAAAATAGGTACATCACCTGTAAATCCTATTTCTTCTTTTAATGCTAAAATAACATCTTTTCTACCTAATAAAATTGGATGACCTAATCTCTCTTCATGAACTCTTTGAGCAGCTTTTAAAACATCTAAATGATCTGCTTCTGCAAAAACAATTCGCTTTCTATTACTCTTTGCTCTGTTGTGTATTAATCGTATTTCTTTACTTCCAGATCCAGAACGTTCCATTAATTCTTCTCTGTAATTATCCCAATCTTGAATGGGTTCTAAAGCAACTCCAGAATCCATAGCTGCTTTTGCTATGGCTGGTGGAATTTCATAGATTAATCTTGGATCAAAGGGTTTAGGTATAATATATTCTTTACCAAATGTTAAGCTAACTTCATCATAAACAATATTAACTTGTTCTGGTACAGATTTTTTAGCCAAGTCTGCTAGAGCATGCACTGCAGCTAATTTCATTTCTTCATTAATTTTAGTAGCCCTAACATCTAAAGCACCTCTAAATATAAAAGGAAAACCTAAAACATTGTTAACCTGGTTTGGATGATCAGACCTACCAGTTGCCATAATAATATCATCTCTTGTGGCAATTGCTAAGTCGTATTCTATTTCTGGAACAGGGTTGGCCATTGCAAAAACAATAGGATCTTTTGCCATAGATAATAACATTTCTGGAGAAACCACATTACCCATAGAAAGACCAATAAAAACATCTGCATTATGCATGGCTTCTTCAAGCGTATTTAAGTCTTTATCTGTAGCAAATTCAGCTTTTTGTGATGTTAAGTTTTCTCTATCTTTTCTAATGACACCCTTACTATCACACATTACAATGTTTTCTCTTTTTGCACCTAATTCTAAATATAATCTAGTACAAGAAATAGCTGCAGCACCTGCACCATTTACAACAAAATTAAGTTTGGTAATATCTTTACCTGTAATTTCGATCGCATTTTTTAGTGCAGCTGCAGAAATAATTGCAGTTCCATGTTGGTCATCATGCATTACAGGAATATCTAATTCCTCTTTTAATCGTCTTTCTATTTCAAAAGCTTCAGGAGCTTTAATATCTTCTAAATTTATACCACCAAAAGTAGGGGCAATTGCTTTTACAGTTTCTATAAATTTGTCTACATCTGTAGCATCTACTTCAATATCAAAAACATCTATATCAGCAAAAATTTTAAATAACAAACCTTTACCTTCCATCACTGGTTTAGAAGCTTCAGGGCCAATATCTCCTAGTCCTAAAACAGCAGTTCCGTTAGAAATTACTGCAACTAAGTTACCTTTAGAAGTATATTTATAAACGTTGTTTTTGTCTTTTTCGATTTCTAAACAAGGTTCTGCAACACCTGGTGAATAAGCTAGTGCTAAATCGTGTTGTGTGGCATATTTTTTTGTAGGAACGACTGCTATTTTTCCTGGCTTTGGTTTTGCATGATACAGTAAAGCTTCGTGTCTTTTCCTAGAATTGCTCATAAATTAGTTATTTGCTGTTTTAACATACAAATATATAGTTTTCAGATAAAGAGCAAGAGAAATGTACTAATATTAATAGTTTAATTTTTTTAAAACTTAATTTTTTTAATTGTGTCTTTTTCTGAATAATTTATTGAGAATTCTAATGTTTCAATATTTGCTGTGAGATGGGCAAAATCATTTTTGTTGTTCCAAATTATATCAAGATGATTTTCTTTAGATTTATTAATTGTAATTTTACCTAAGAAGGCTTTAGAAGTATTTCTGATACGAATTAACTTTAATTGATTTAATACTATTTTTTTCTTTAAACCAATTTCTATATCATCTTTAGATAAGTTTGTTCTATTTATTTCTTTATGAGATCCTGTACCTCCTTTGTTAGCTGCTGTATAATTATTTTTGCCAGCAAATAAATCTAAATACCAAATTTGAGGAATACCAGGCATAAATAATTGAATAGCTCTTGCTAAAAGTAATTTTTGTTCATCTTCACCTAAAGCACTAAAAAAAGTAGCATTTACTTGATAATATGAAATTTTATTTCCTTCAGCATCAAATAAGTTTTTAACTCTACCTCCTCTATTTATTATAGTATTCATTATGTCTTCAATTTCAGAATCTTCCAGTAAGCCTTTATTGTAAATTCCATCAATAATTTTTCCTTTCAAATCTAAAACAGGTATACCATCATGACATCCTAACATATTTACTGTCTGATAATTCTTTGTGATTATTTCATTAATCCATTTTATTATAGCTTTATTATTTTTTTTCTCTATGGTATGTATCATTAATCCAGGCAAGAAAAAATCATATATTCTATAACCTTCTTTAGCAACTTCATCATGTAAATGAAGTCCATATTCTGCATGTATTTCTGGTAGTAGAGTTAAGTTGTTTTTAAGCGCAATTTTTTTAATTTTATTTAAATATATCCAAGTACCAGGTTTATTAAAAAAATTAGATTTTCCGATTTCTTTATGTAAATATGCAAAAGCATCTAATCTTAAAATAGAGCATCCATAATCACTTAACTTTTTTAATGTTTCTTCATAAAAATCCCAAACCAGCTTAGATTTTGCGTTAACATCCATTTGACCTAAGAATGATTTTTTAGCATTAACGATTTTTAGTAACTCAGGTTTAAGATTATTATCATAATCTAAATTTAAGATTTCTTCTTTATTTTCTAAATTATTTAATTTAAAACAGATTTCTTCTTTTTCAGTTACTGATAGATTTTTAATTGACTTTAAATCTTCTATAGTAATTTTATCATAATTTATTTCTTGATAAAAAGTATTCCAGTAAGGTTTTTCAGAGCCATCAGGAAATGGTACTTTTAAAATAGGTAAACCCGATTTTCTCATAAATAATTTATCTAGAAATTCTTTTTTTGGAATTATAATTCCATCTTTATTAACCTCACCATTATTTTCCCAAAAGGTGTTCCAGTTGATAAAAAAATCTTTGTATTTTGATTTTTCTCCATTTTTTAAAATGTCTTTAAATTGTGGAGAAGCGACTGAAAGATGATTTAAGACGATATCAAATTTTAAAGCAATATTTAATTTATTTAGTGTTTTTAAATCTTCCTCAGAAACGAGTTTTTTATTGATGTTGTAATCAATTATAGAAAATCCTCTATCTAAATCGCTGTTAAAAAAAGTAGGTAAAATGTAAAATAAAGAAAATACATCTTTAAACTCTTTTTTTTGCAACATTTCTATTGCATCACTTAGCTTAATACCAATACTATCTGGATAAGCATTTAGCATAACTCCATTAGAAAGAGCTGTTTTTTTTTCTTTTGACATAAATCAAGTAATTATTTTTGTTGATTATAGAAGTTTAGAAAGTATATCTATGTTATCTGGTAACCTACCCACATTTTGAAGTTTTAATGCAGCTAAATTTAATGCTATATTTAAACATTCTTTTATGGGTTTATTTTGAATGTAAGCAAATAAAAAGCCAGACCAGAACGCATCTCCAGCACCAGTTGTATCCATTACTTTATCAATTTTGATAGCAGGTAATTGAATTAGTTCTTTTCCTTTTTGAGATAATTTTACACCTTTACTTCCTAGAGTTAAACAAACAATATCTACGCCTAAATTGTGGAAATAATCAAAAATTTCTTGATGAGGTAATTCTTTTTCAAAAAGGCGCAACATATCATCTTCACTAATTTTTATTAATGGATTATATATACAATATTCTTTAATTACTGATAGCGCTTCTTCTTTTGATTCCCATAATTCTTTGGCATAATTAATGTCAATACTTAATATGCAATCAAGATTAAAAGCTTCTTTAGCTTTTTTTAATATTGTTGTTTGCGCAGGTTTTTTACTTAAGGCAAAACAGGTTGTATGAAAAATTTTAGTTTTTAATAAAATATCTTTTGGGATTTGATCTTCAGTTATTTTATAATCAGCACTTCTGTAAGGTATAAAGTCTGGTGTTCCATTAGATCTTGAAACAAAAATAACACTTGTAGAATCTTTGCTTGTTCTTTTAGTATAATTTGTATTTATACCAATTTCATTAAGCCTATTTATTGCATATTCACCAAAACCATCAATTCCCAAAGTAGATACTAACAATGATGTTAGTCCAAGTCTTTTACAGTTCATGGCTACATTAGCAGGTGAACCACCAAGATATCTATGATAATCTCTAGTTTCATTAATTAATACATCATTTTGATGACCTATAAAATCAATTAAAATTTCACCAACACATAAAATGTCTATATTTTTTTTCAAATCAGATTTTTAAATTTAATTCGTTTCTTTATTGTTTTTAATAAAAAGTGTAAAAAATGCACTAATAATTAATAATATACCAGCAAAAGAAATTGCATTTCTTGGATCATTATTTAAAAAAGTTTTTAAAATATACCCAAATGATAAGGTTTGTATAATCATTGGTATTACAATCATCATATTAATAATACCCATATAGACTCCATATCTTTCTTTCGGAATATCTGAAACTACCATTAAATAAGGTATACCCATCATACTTGCCCACCCAATTCCAAAACCAGATATTGCAAAAAATAATAAGTTTTTATTTTCTATATGAGGGAATGCTAAAAAACCAATTGCTGCAATTAATAAACAAAATGCATGTACTTTTTTAGGACTATATTTTTTTGCAAATCCTACAAGTAAAAAAGCTACTAAAAAAGTAACCACATTGTACCAGCCATTTACTAGCCCTGTCCAACTTACAGCTTCACTATAAGCAACTGTATCATCTGGTGTTGCTTTCCAAACAGAAAGTGCAACACTTTTTGATGAGTTTTGCCAATAACAAAATAAAGCATACCATTGAAAAAGATAAACTAGAGCTAATTGCCACATAACTTTTGGCATATCTTTAATGGCTGAAAATATTTCTAGTAAAGGCTCTAAAACATTTCTTTTTTCTTTTAGTTTTTTTAATTCTTCTTTTGTTGGAGGTATTTCTTTTATTTTACTGATACTCCAAAGTATAGTTGCTATTGAACAAAATGCTCCTAAAAAGAAAGAGGCATATACCCAAGTAGGTAAAGATCCTGTTGAGCCTAGAAATATTAGAGGAAATATAAATAAAGATAAATTAGCTAAAACTTGACCAAAACCAGTGAAAAAGCTTTGCATTTGAAACCCTAAGGGTTGTTGTTGTTCATCTAAATTGTCTGCTATAAGAGCTCTATAAGGTTCCATTGCAGTATTGTTACCCACATCTAAAATCCATAATAAACCTGCTGCCATCCAAAGAGAGCTACTATAAGGAAATGCTAATAGTGTTAAACTACATAAAAGCGCCCCAATTAAGAAAAATGGTTTACGTCTCCCAAATCTAGGACTCCAGGTTTTATCACTTAAAGCTCCAATAATAGGTTGAACTAGCAAACCTGTTACTGGACCAGCAAGATGTAAGATTGGAATTTGATCTGGGCTAGCACCTAAAAAATCATAAATTGGAGTTACTGCACTTTGTTGTAAACCAAAACTGTATTGAATTCCAAAGAATCCTACATTCATATTTAAGATTTGCCAAAAGCTTAATTTTGGTTTTTTAATTTGCATCTTTTACTAATTTTTTTTCTACTATTTTTAGAAATACTTTAAGGTTGCCTTTGTTTAAAAAAATTTCTCCTTTATTGTCTATAACAGGTAAAGTTAATGTATGTATAGAAATATTAGCTTTTTGTAGTTTAACTAACATTTCTTGTTCTTTCTTTTTGTTTATATCTATATCGTAATAAGTGAATTTAATTTTTTTTTCATTTAAAAAAGCTTTTGTGTCTATACAGCTATGACAACTATCACTACCATACACAATAATTTTACCTTTTTTTGCACTTATATCTTCTTGATACACTTCTTTTTCATTATTTTGACATGTTACTAACAAAAGAAAAATAATTACTAGATACTTCATTTTAAGTTTAAGTTTAGAATATATTAATTGTAATTTATTTACGTATAAAAAAGTTATGTTAGTATTTTAGTTTATACAGATTATTTTTAAGTTTTATTAAAAAGAGCCAATATATATTATTGGCTCTTTTTTTAATTCAAATTAATAATAATCAACTTTTTATTAAAAGCTATATTGCAATGTCATTGTTGTTGAACGACCAGAAATTGTTCTTGCTGCAGCTAAACCTCCAGCGATATTTCCATTTCCTTCTACTTCTGTAACACCTATAGTATCAAATAAATTGTTAGCATTAACACTTAAAGATAAGCCTTTAGTTAAGCTAACTTTTGCAACTGCATTTATATAAGCATAACCAGGCATTACTAGATCGTTATCATCTTGTGCAAATGATTTAGATGTTCCTAGAATTGTAATTCCTAAAAGGTGTTGTCTGCTAGCTCCAAAAGAATATGTTGGTGCTAAATTGTATACAAAATCTGCTTGTCTTCTTGGTTTGTTCCCTTTATTTACACCTCCATCAATTTCTGCTTTTGTATAAGTCACAGAACCATTTAAAGAAAATGCTCCAAAATTATACGCAGATTCTACTTCTAAACCTAAAGCTTTAAAAGGGTTACCTACAGTTCTGTTTAATTCGTTACTGATGCCTTCATCTGTATTACTTAAAAAACCTGTAACATTTAAAACACCATTATCTAATCTCTTTTTTAAACCAACCTCAAATTGTGAAATTTCATCAAATTGCACATCTCCTAATCCATCTGCACCATAATTATTTCTATCTGCAGCTCTTCCTGAGGCACCTTTACTATATCTTCCAAAAACAGCAGCTCCGTCATTAATTTTATAATTTAAACCTGCAGAGAAAGAAACAAAATTATAATCATCACTTATCGCCTGTCCTGGGTTACCAGCTATTGTTGGGATTGTTGATTCAAAAGGGCTAATAACACCATCACTGTTGTAATCAAAACCAATTAAGTCTCCATTTGCATCTACATTACTTAACTGACCAGAGTTAATAGTTCCGTTAACATTTACGTTTTCAAAACGAACACTACCATCGAAGTTTAGTTTTTCAGATATTTTTGCATCAACACCAACATAAGGAGAATTTACATTATGTACTGTGTTGTATTTTCTTTGACAACAATTACCCCATACAGGCTGGCCAAATGAATAAGCACCTCCTTGAGAAAAACCTTCAAAAACACCTAATCTAGCTGTTCCACCTCCTGCAACTTCAGAAATAGCAGAGCTCCATTGCCATCCTATTTTAGTATTTTGAGTTGCTGAGAACATACCTAAAGTAACTCCAATATTATCATTAATTGATTTTGTAACTTTTACATCGCTAAAAAAGTTGCTTAAATCTTCGATAGTCACATCAAAATATCTAATATCTTGTGCTAATCCATTTGCTGGATTAAAAGGTGAGCCATCTTGAAAAGTTAAAGCACCTGTTGCACCAGAAGCACCTCTTACTAGAGCTTCTATATCTGCTACTGTACCTACATTTGCTGTAAATGGAGCATTCCATTGACCTGAATTATTTGAGTATCTTGCTTTTCCATTTACTTTCCAGTCATCACCTAAATCAAAAGAGAATTCTGCACCAACAGAAGCACTTACAGGGTTGTTACCACTTCTCATGTCGTTTTGTGTAGGATTTCCGTCATAAACACTGTATGTATTTTGAATATTTACAGAATGTGGAGAATCTGAAGTAATATCAAAGCCTGGAAGATTTCCAAAAGTAGGATTAGAGTTTGTACCTGTAAGACTTACTGGCATTGGCATATACATTACAGATCTATCATTTAAATATTTAAAATATGTACGTATATAACCGTTTTTAAATTCTTTTGTAAGGTTAGCTTTTAATTGTCCACCTTTATTACCTTGATAACCTATATTTCTTGGACCTTCACCTACGCGCATAAAACCACCAATATGATAATATAAACCTTCTGCAATTGGAGTACCATATTCAAAGTCTAATCTACTCGTTTGAAAATCTAAACCATAAGTTGCACCAATAGTACCTCCTTCTGTTCTACCTGTCCTACTAATCATATTGATGATACCTGCAGGACCATTAGATGTTTGTGTTGAAGCAGAGCCTCCTCTGATGGCTTCTACTCTTCCAATATTATAGTCAATACGTAAGAAGTTATCTGCATTACCAAAAGATGTGTCTCCAAATAGCATAATAGGTAGTCCATCTTCTTGCAATTGTAAATATCTAGAACCACCTGATGAAACAGGTACACCACGTACGTTAAAGTTTGCATTACCTTCACCACCTGAAGATTCTGCACGAATACCAGGAATACTTCTAAAAAGTTCTCCAGCTGATCTTGGTGATGCTTGTTCTATTTGTTTAATACCTACAGTAGAAACAGAAATACTAGATTCTATTTTAGACTTTGGGTTTACCACACCAGTAACAACAATTTCATCTAAAGATTGTGCATTTTCTTTTAAAATTATATCTAATTTTAAATTACCATTAATATTAATTTCTTTTTTAAAATTATCATAACCTATATAAGATGCGATAATTGTGTAAGTTCCGTTTGCAACATTCTTAATTTCGTAATTTCCGTCAAAATCTGTATTGGCACCCTGTGAAGATTCTTTTAAAAGAATGTTTACTCCAGGAATCAAATTACCATCTTGATCTTTAACATTACCCGAAATTGTTGATTGTGCAAATGATGCAGCTGTAAATAGTGTAAGCACTATTAAAGCAACAATTTTAAAGTGTATTTGTTTTTTCATTATAAATGTGAATTTAATAAAAAGTTAATTGTTTTTTTGATAAATGTATAATCCTAAGAGAATAATTTTAGAAAAAAACAAATCGAAAACGTTTTCGAAAAACCGAAAACGTTTTCGATTTTGAAAATTTACTATATTTATGAGGTAAAAAAGTATATATTTACGTTAATAAAATTTAATCTACCTTGGTTACATTAAAACAAATTGCAGAAGAATTAGGTATTTCTGTAGCTACAGTTTCTAAAGCTTTAAAAGAGTATTCAGATGTCAGTAAAAGAACAAGAGTATTAGTTAGAGAAACAGCACATAGATTAAATTACAAACCAAATTCTTTTGCAGTTAATTTAAGAACTAAAGAATCTAAAACCATAGGTATAATTATACCTGAAATTGTTCACCACTTCTTTTCTAGTGTAATAAAGGGTATTGTTTCGCAAGCAGAGAAAAAAGGATATTTAGTAATTATGTTACAGTCTAATGAATCTTATGATTTAGAAAAAAAACAATTAGATTTATTAATAAGTAAGAGAGTAGATGGTATATTAATTTCTTTAGCAAACGCTACTGGAAATTTTGATCATATTAAAAATGTAATTTCACAAGATATACCACTAGTAATGTTTGATAAAATTGCTAAAGTTGTAAATTGTTCTAAAGTTATTATTGATGATAGAAAAGCTGCTTATATGGCTACACAATACCTAATAAATATAGGTTGTAAAAAAATTGCCCATTTCAGAGGACCACTTTTGCCTCAGAATTCTATAGATAGATTTTTAGGATACAAACAAGCTTTATTAGATAATAACATTACATATGATTCTTCTTTAGTGTATATTAATGAGTGCAGTGATAAAAGTTTTGAAGAAGGTAAAAAGAACGCCAAACAATTATTAAAGGATCATAAAGATGTTGATGGTATTTTTATTAATACAGATTTGGTTGCTATTGGTGCAATGACTCTATTTTTAGAAAAAGGTATTAAAATACCAGAGCAAATAAATATTGTTGGATTTAGTAATTGGTTTATGTCTTCTGTAATTTCTCCTTCTTTAACAACTGTAGATCAACCAGGTTTTAAAATGGGAAAAAAAGCTTTCAAAATTTTATATAAAGAAATGATGACTAAGAAAAAAAACAAAAACTTTGATTATAAACAAGTTGTTTTAGATACAGAATTAGTAATTAGAGACTCTACAAATAATTAGTTTTTTAAAAATCGAATATTTCTTTGCAGTCCTGCAAACTTTGTTCTTTTTACTGCAGATTTTTTAAAGACTTTTTTAAACGTTTCTTCTGTAATTTCTTCCCAATCTTTTTTACTAAAATTTATTAGCTCTTCTTTAGGATGAAATAAAGGCTCTTGATGAGGTTTTGAGAAACGATTCCAAGGACAAACATCTTGGCAGATATCGCAACCAAACATCCAATCATCCATTTTATCTTTAAATTGATTGGGGATGTTGTCTTTTAGTTCAATGGTTAGGTACGAAATGCACTTACTACCATCTATTGTGTTATTTGGTAAAATGGCTTCTGTTGGGCAAGCATCTATACATTTAGTGCAAGTGCCACAATGATTTGTGGTTGTTGGGTGATCATATTCTAATTCTAAATCAATAATTAACTCAGCAAGAAAGAAATAAGATCCTTTTTGTTTTTGAATCAATAGAGAGTGTTTACCAATAAAACCCAAACCAGCTTTTTCTGCCCAAGCACGTTCTAAAACTGGTGCAGAATCTACAAAACAACGACCAGAAACTTCTCCTATTTCATCATTTATGCTTTGTAATAATTCTCGAAGTTTTGTTTTAATGACATGATGATAATCTTCACCATAAGCATATTTAGATATTTTATAACTATCAGGGTTTTGTTCTTCTTTAGGGTAATAATTAAATGAAAGAGAAATCACTGATTTTGCATCATCTACCAATAAACGTGGATCTAAGCGTTTGTCAAAATGATTTTCTAGATATTGCATTTTGCCTTGAAAACCATTTTTTAGCCATTCTTCTAATCTTGGGGCTTCTTCTTCTAGAAACTCAGCTTTGGCTATACCACAATCTAAAAAACCCAAACGTTTGGCTTCTTTTTTAATAAATTGTGAGTGTTTTGATATAGACATTTGGCAAAAATAACTGATTTTTAAAATCAATTAAAATCTATAATCTAATTTAAGCAAAACAAATCTTGGTAATAAGCGATATTCAATAATAGAACTACCAACATCACTAATAGAGAAATTTTTAAATTGTTCTGTATTGGTTAAGTTTTTACCTACAATACCTAAAGTCATTTTATTTTTAAATAATTTATATCTTATATCTAAATCCAAGAAATAGTAAGTATTATTACTTTGTAAATTCCCAAAATAATAACGTTCAGATTTTAGTTCTATGTCGAATTTATCACTAAAAATAAAAGATAAATCTAAAAAGCTATTATTATCTGTAAACGAATTATTTATTGTAGTTCTAATTTCGGAAGTGATCCATTTTGTCCCAAAATGATAGTTAAAAATACCACTGAAGCCAGAACGTAATTCAAAACCATAATTGTAGTTAAATGAAGATACATTTCTTAAGTCAGAGTTGTTGATAATATTTTTGAATTGACTTTTAGAATACCCAAAATTGAATTTAAGGTTAGAGGATATATTTTTTAAATAATAATCAATAGTACTATTTAAACTAATAAATTCTCTGTCTTTTATTAAAATTTTTTCAGATTGTGTATAATTTTGATTGATGATAGAATTTGTAGAAAAGAAATCATGATTTTTACTGTAAATAAAAAAAGTATTTGCAAAAAAACGATCACTCCAATTTCCTAATTGATAATTTACGGAAATATTTGATGCTTCTAATTGGTTAAAGTTTCCAGTACCTTTTGAGAAACTTCTAAAACCAGTTAGCACAAAATTAGAATATACATCTACAATTTTTGCATTTGTTGTATTGTAAGAGTAAGAAGTCGTGAGTTTATTTTTATCATTAATTTCCCAATTAAAACCAAAGCTTGGATTTATAAAAAAAGGGTTTTGTGTACTATGATTTAGATTGGTTTCTAAACGATTGAATAGTTGATGAAAACCAAAATCACCAATTAATTTAAACTTATTTAAAGCCAATAAATACTTAGTTTTTAAGTACAAATTATTTACACTGTATGTTGTATTATTTTGATAGTTAATAGGGCTATTAACTCTATTGTTACCATTTAGTAAAGTAAATGTAGAAAATAACTTGTCTTGTCTAAACTCGTTTCCAACCTGTACTTCAAAGAGATTTTCATTCTCTTTTCTATCTAACAAATGTGCATTCAACCCAGCAAAAATCATTTGATTTTCACTTTGTTGTTTTACATTATCTACATTTGTTTGATTTGGAAATAAATTCTGATAAAAAAACTGATTTATGCTATAGTTTTGTGGTGCTTTTTCATCAATAAATCTTCCTGTTAATAACAATATTTTTTTGTTTATAAACTTGTTAGTATAGTTTATTTTTTGATCTATAAGTGTATTTTGATGTTCTAAACTCTCGATAGTTGAGTTGCCATTAAAAATTAAGTTGGTATTGTCGAAAAAATCACCATTATTATACTTTGTGGTTGCTTCTAGCATTTTAGTAGGTGAAATATTATAAATAATATCTAACTTTCCAAAGGCTATTTGTTTGGTGTTTCTTACTGTATAGTTTTCTGTATTGGTAAAGTTGGTATTGTTTGCAGTAAATGTTTCTGTACTATTTCTAAAAAAATCAGTTTCATCCCAATTGAAAAAACAAAGTGTTTTTATTTTTAATTTTTTGGTAGGATTAAAAATAGCATTTAACGATACCAATTCTGCATTATTAAAATTTGTTCTACTTTTTTTAAAATTGCCATTACTAAAACTCAAACTCAATAAATTGTTTATTTGTTGATTGTCACCAATACTTGCAGGTTCTCCAAAACGAAAAGGTCTTATTAAATTATTAATATCACCAGTAGCGTCTTCTCCTAAATTATTAAAATTCGAAAGCAAAATATATTTGTTTTTTTTTCCAAAATTCATTGCATAGGTTTTTAACTGATATCTATTTTCGGAAATTAAACCATAATTTGCAGAAAAATTACCAAACCATTTTCTTTTGGCATCTTCTTTTAAAACTAAATTTAAAGCAACTTTATTACTTTCTTCAATATCTTTTAAGAGACGATTATTAGAATATTTTTGAAGTATTTGTATTTTTTCTAATTGATTAGGAGGCATGTTTTTAGAGAGAATTTTGTAACCCTTTTCAAAAAAATCATCTCCATCTACCATAAGTTTTTCTATCTCTCTATTGCCAATTTTAATAGTGCCTTCACTATTTACTGTAACACCTGGTATTTTCTTTAGTAAATCTTCTACAGTAGCATCATTAGGTTTTAAAAACCGATTAACTTTAACTTCTATTGTATCTTTTTTAATTTTAATAGGTTTTTCTGCTTCAATAATTACTTCCTTTAATTGATAAGGTTTTTCTTTTAAAATAATATTTATAGATATTATTTCTTCATTAGAATTATAGGTTATTGGAATACTTTTGGTTTCATAGCCTAAAGCTGAAAAAAATAATATATAACTACTTTTTTTGTTAGTTGAAATTAAGTAATTACCGTTTTTATCAGTAAATGTATATTCTAAGATTGTGTTTAAGCTATCTTTTAAAACTACACTTGCATTGCTTAAAGAAAAATCTTTATTTTTCTTTACTAAACCTTTAATTTTTATTTGTGCAGTTATGTTAGTTTGAAATAATAGAAAATAAAAAAAAATAATGACTATTTTGTTTAAATTATAACTCCCACTCATATATTTTTTCTATTCCTAACCTTCCTTTACTTATTAATTTAGTTGAACTACCTCTTGAAGATCTGCTTGTTAATTTCTTAGTAATGTTTGACATTTTTTTGTCAAAACTTTCTATTAGACTTTTATATGAGACAATTTTTTGATGATAATTGTCTTTATTAAATACAATATTTTTTTTCAGTTTTTGATTAAAAACTATTTTTTTTGCAGCCCAAGTATATTTAGTACCATATGAATCTTCATTGTAAACCTCTAGTATTAATCCTGGTAGCCCTTTAAATTTAAAAGGCCCAAAAGGTATTGGAATATTTATAGCATAATAAGCAACTATTTTAGATCCTCTAAAATTCCCACTTGCTTTAGAACAAATAAACCCTCCTATTTTTTTTGTTTGATTATTAGAAATTTCCCATTTTATTTTAGGTAATTTATCTATAGCAATTATTTTCTTTCCATTTGGAAAAATACTAACAAAAAATAAACTATCCTTATTTAGAGAAGAATAGTATTCCATTTTATTAACCTTTAACCTTTTTTCTTGTATAATATAGTTGTCATTTTTTTTTGATAAAGAATTTAATTCATTATTAAAATCAATAAAATCAGTTGTATATAAAGAATTATCTTGGTTTACAAAAAGGAATTCTTTGCTTTTAATTAAACCTTTAGTAATATTATATTCTACATATAAATTTCCTTTTGTATTTTGGCAATTAATATAATTTACAAAAAGTAAGGTAGATATAATTAAAAATTTTATTTTCATAATATAAATATTTAAAAAAAGTAATTACTCAAGGTAAATTAAGTAATTACTTTTTAATTTTTAACTATTTAATTCAGTTGCTAAAACCATCCTATGAACCTCCATATGAATTCTAGCTGCAGTTTGACATTCAGATTCTGAACTTGCGTATGTACTATGAGTAAAAGTATGAAATTGCTGTTCTCCTGTAATACTATTAGTTGCTATCAAAGTGTAAGTAAAAGTACAAACTCCAAATTCTGAATCAGTATCTAAACTATAATCTAATTCAACTACTTTAACATAATTATTTTGTTTGGTTGTAAAACTCATCATGGTAATTGAAAGCATAATTACTAAACCTAAAATTATTTTCTTCATTTTTTCTTCATTTTTAAAATTATTATTAAAACATGCTTAAACTAAACTAGCATGTTATTTGTGAAGGTTTTAGTGAGTTAAGAAGTCATTAAAAACAAACAAAATACTTCTAGAAAAAATGTTACATTTGCAATACTTCCTCTGCTTGGGTTTATGGCTTACATAGGCTTTGGTTTTAAATGATACATTATTTCGCGATAGTTTTATTTAATTCCACAAGTGGAGGTTTTTTTAATATAATACTACATGGGGGTATAAACAGTAATAGCAATTTTACTTTTCCCAAAATTGGAAAAGAAAAGTCAATTTTGCAAGAAAACAACTTTCCGTTTTCGCCTAATGGAAAACCATGATATTTTTCTGTTTTTCTCCCTGAAAACTATTAGGCGAAAACGGAAAGTAAAACTCGCAAAAGATTTTTTTATATTTGCTATTGCTATTGCAATTGCTATTGCTATTTAATATTTCTATGAAAAAAACATTTCAATTTTTTTTGGAAAAAGACTACCAAAAAATATTACAATTACTTGCTAAAAAAAGAAAAGAAAAAGGGGTAACGCAATATGATATTTCTCAAAAGCTAGGGTTAACAGAAAGTGGGTATTTTAAAATAGAAAAAGGCACCACAAGACTAGATATAATGCGTTTTATTGTAATTTTAAACTTTTTAGATGTTTCTCCTAAAGACTTTTTTCAGGAATTAGAAGAAACATTAGCTTTAGATATTTATAAAAATAATCTTTAACAAAAAATAAAGAATAACGAGTAACAAATTGGGTTATGTTTGCGTCTATCTAATAAAACCAACCCATGCAAAAACTATTTTCTCTGTTTGTTTTGTTTTTCAGTATTGCTATTACAGCGCAAGTAAAAGGAAAAATTACAGATATAAAAAATGAGCCACTTTCTTTTGTTAGTATTTATCTTAATGGCACAGTTACAGGTACAACTTCTAATGATAATGGTAATTATGTTTTAGAGATAAATAAAATAGGAACCTACAGCATTGTGTTTCAATATTTAGGATATAAAACACTTAAAAAAGAAGTAAATATTAACAGTCTTCCTTTTGAATTAAATGTAGTTTTAGAAGAAGAAAAAGTAGAGTTGGCAGAATTTTCTATTTCTACAAAAGACAATCCAGCAAATAGAATCATAAGAAATGTAATTGCTAACAAAGAAAAAAACACCAATAAATTTGCGAACTATAAGGCTAAGTTTTATTCTAGAGGTTTGTACAGAATAAAAGACGCTCCAGAAAAATTTATGGGTCAAAATATGGGCGATTTTGGTGGAGGTCTAGATTCTACTAGAAGTGGTATTATTTACCTTTCTGAAACGGTTTCTGAAATAAAATTTCAAAAAAAGCCTAAAAAATTTAAAGAAAAGATTATTGCTTCTAAAGTTTCAGGACGAGATAATGGTATAAGCTTTAATAGGGCAGAAGACGCAAATATTAATTTTTATGAAAATAGCGTGGAGTTTGGTAATGATTTAATTTCTCCTATTTCTACAAATGCATTCTCCTATTATAACTTTAAATTAGTTGGAACTTTTTATGATAAAAACGGAAAATTAATCAATAAAATTAAAGCGACTCCAAAAAGAAAAAACGATCGTGTTTTTAATGGAGATATTTATATTGTAGAAGATGATTGGGCTTTGTATGGAGTTGATGTTTCTGTGACTGGTGCCCAAGTTAACATACCTTTAGTTGATGTTTTAAAATTAAAACAAAACTATAATTATGCTAATGAAAATGATGCATGGGTTTTAATAAGTCAGAGTATAGATTTTAAAGTAAATTTCTTTGGGTTTAAATTTAATGGCCGTTTTTCGTCTGCTTATTCTGAGTATGATTTTACTCCTGATTTTAAAGAAAAAACGTTTACAAACGAGGTGTTAACTTTTGAAGATAAAGCTACAGAAAAAGATAGTGTGTATTGGAATAATTTAAGACCTGTACCACTAACTCCAGAAGAAGTAAAAGATTATAAAATAAAAGACAGTATTAAAGTGGTTAGAGAATCTAAAACTTATTTAGACTCTGTAAATAAAATTCAAAATAAATTTAATCTTGTGGCTCCTTTAACAGGGTATACTTACAGAAACTCTTATGATAAATGGTCTTTAAGTTTTAAAGGTTTAATAGATGAGTTAAGTTTTAATACGGTTCAAGGTTTTAATGCATCTTTAGGATTTAGTTATTTTAAACAAGAAAATGATAAAGGTAAATGGTGGAGTATAGGAGCTGATGTTAATTATGGTTTATCTGATAAAAGAGCAAGACCAACTTTTTATTTTAGTAAAAAATGGGACAACATTTCTAGACCAAGAATGACGATTTCTGGTGGTGTTGCTATAAATCAATTTAATAATAGAGAGCCTATTTTAAAATTAAATAACACCATTAGTTCTTTATTATATAGGCAAAATTACATGAAGATTTATGAAAAAACCTTTGGTAGAATTGCATATTCAGAAGAAATAAGTAATGGGTTTTACTTTTCAACATCTTTAGAATATGCCAAAAGAACACCATTATTTAACACAACAAACTATTCTTTTGCTGCACAAAGTTCTAATAATCCTTTTACTTCTAACAATCCATTAGATAAAAATGATTATACAAATGCAGCATTTACTGAGCATAATATTGCAACTTTAAATATTGGAACACGTTTTGTTTTTGGACAAAAATACTTGTCTTATCCTAATAGAAAAGTAAATATTGGTAATAGTAAATACCCAAGTTTAAGTCTTAATTACATTAAAAGATTTGGTGCAAGTGACAGTAGTTTAAATTCTGATGTATTTATCGCAAATATTAGACAATATTTAGATGTTGGTAATTATGGGGACTTTATGTATAGTATTAGAGGTGGCGCTTTTTTAAAGAAAAAGAATATTGCTTTTATGGATAATCTTCAAGCCAATGGAAATCAATTATTATTTCCTATTGATAGAGAATTAAATAGCTTTAATTTGTTAGAATATTATAAATATTATACAAATGATAAGTATGCAGAGTTGCATACAGAGTATAATTTTAAAGGATTTATTTTAGGTAAAGTTCCGTTAATTAATAAATTAAATTTTCATTTAGTTACAGGAGCAAAAGTACTTTTTATGGCAGATAAAAATCCATACTCAGAATATTCAATTGGTTTAAGTAACTTGGGCTTTGGTAAATGGAGGTTCTTAAGATTTGAGTATGTTAGAGCAAATTATGGTGGTGTTACAGAAGATGGTTTTGTGTTTAGACTTAGTTTATTTGAATAATTAATCTATGAATATTAAGGTTTTATTTTTTGGAATTACAACAGATTTAACTGGTGAACAAGAAGTTGTTTTACAAGTAAATGAGGAACTTTCTATAAATGACTTTAAATCTATTTTAAAAGAAAAATATAGCAATTTAGAACATTTAGATACTTACGCTTTAGCTGTTAACGAAGCATATGTAAGTTATGATATTTTTCTAAAACCTAATGATGTTGTAGCAATTATTCCACCAGTTTCTGGAGGTTAATTATCTTAAATATTTTTTATCTACATAAAAAGTACCAAAAGGTATTATTGCACAAAGTAAGATTATTGTAAAAGATTTAGAATCCCATTTCATTTCTTTTCTTAATACAATTGCTAAGACAATATATAGCATAAAAAGAATTCCATGTGGCATTCCTAACATTTTTACATAAGCCTCATTACCTTGTAAGTATTTTATTGGAGTTGCAATAAAAAGTAATAATAAGTAAGAAACACCTTCTAAAAAGCTAATGATTCTAAATGCAGTTTTCATATTCTAAATCAAAAAAATAAATTGTGACAAAGATACGTGCTGAATTGTTATTTTTGCGTTAATATGATAAGAACTTCTATAAAAATATCATCCCAAAAATTAGATGTAAAAGAATGCTATTCTTTTGTAGAAGATGATACATGTGGTGGTATAACAGCATTTATTGGTACTGTTAGAAATGAAACAGAAGGGAAAGAGGTACTTCAGTTAGATTTCACTACTTATAAACCAATGGCAATTAAAGAAATGCAAAAAATTGCTGACAAAGCATTAGAGAAATTTGATATTAAAAAAATTGCCATTCATCATGCAGAGGGTATGTTACAAATAGGTGATATACCAGTAATTATTACTGTATCTGCAAAGCATAGAAAAGCAGCTTTTTTGGCATGTGAATTTGCTATAGATACTTTAAAAGAAACTGTACCAATTTGGAAAAAAGAATATTTTTCTGATGGTGAAGTTTGGGTAAATGCACATCCTTAGTTAGTAGACATTAGACAGTATTTATTTGTAATTAAGAAATATTGTCATTTTTGCTAAATGCTAAATGCTAAATGCTAAATGCTAAATGCTAAATGCTAAATGCTAACTGCTAACTGTCTTTCTGCTTTGCATCCAAAGATAAAATTGTAAACCAAATAAAATGGCTCCAGACATTAAATGTATTGCTTGGGTTCCAAGAGGTATATCAGCATAATACATTAAAATACCAGTAATGGTTTCTAGAAAGATTAAGAATACAATCCAATTTACCAATTTGTACCCTAAATTTTTTACTTGATTTAAGTAAAACAAACCTAAATTAACTAAAATAATAGCTATGGTAAATGATCTGTGAAAGTAAAATTTCCAGTTAGGATCCATTAAGCTATAATTTTTATTTTCGAATCCAAATATTTTTACTTGCTCATCTATAAATTGTCTTACCTGTGTTCCCATTGCAATTTGTATAAGAGAGAATATAACAGAGACAATAAGAAGTTTATTAAATAACGAGTTGTAATTGTAGCTTTTTTGAGGTGATATACTATATTTTAATCGTAATAAAAGCGCAATAATTATTAAACCAACCACCATATGAATAGTAATTGTAGTTGGTGTTAAATTACTATCAACAACTGTTTTTCCTAACCATGCTTCAAATAACATTAAAAAGAAAGCGCCAAAAGCTAGAAGTGTTATGCTCTTTTTTTCTTTCCAATATTTAGTTGATGCATAAATAAGAAACAGAAAAACAAAACCAGCTAAAACAGAAACCAATCTGTTTATATACTCTGTCCAAGTATGAAATTTGTTGAAAGTAGCATAATCATGCTTCGTATATTTACTCCAATTTTTAGCATTAAATTCAGAAGAGGTTGTTACATCTTTGTCAGCTACAAAAAGTACTTCGTCTTTTACAATAATATAACCTTTTTTAAAGGTAGTATTTGGTTTCCAAGTAATTTGTTCTTCTGATGTAGGTGGTATATAATAACCAAAACATTTAGGCCAATCAGGACACCCCATTCCTGAACCAGTCATTCTAACAATAGAACCCGCTAGAAAGATTAAATAAACAGAAATAATGGCAATATTTACAATTTTAGGAAACTTTTGCTTCATTGTATTTATATCTTTTTGCAAAAATACGTCAAAAAAAATCGGCTTAAAATTCAATATTATTAGAAGTTGTTATTTAGAATTATAAAAAATAAAAAACGAGTTTTGTTTAACTTTTCTAATTGTTACTTTTTGTGACTTAAATATTGAAGAGCTTATTTTTTTAATAAAAAAAAGTTTTTAATACTTAATTTTAAGAATGTCAATAGTCATAGTGGTTTCAAAGAAATAGATGTTTTAAAAAACTGATTAACAGCTATTTGTGTAAGTGTTAAAATTTTATCATATTCGTAATTTTTAGAATTTTGTTAAAAACTTCAAGGGATTTGTGAATAAGTAGGTCTTTCTTTTTGGTTTAAAAATTTCAATCTTTGTAAGGCTCGTTCTTAACGATTAATTAACATTTACTAACGCAAAATTTTTAAAAATAATGGCTCAACAAGAACCAATTTTACAACCAAATGACAACAGATTTGTAATTTTTCCAATTCAACATAACGATTTATGGGAATGGTATAAAAAACAACAGGCCTGTTTTTGGACGGCTGAAGAAATTGATTTGCATTCTGATATTGTAGATTGGACTACAAAATTAACAGATGATGAACGTTATTTTATTAAGCATATATTAGCTTTTTTTGCTGCCTCTGATGGTATTGTTAATGAAAATTTAGCAGAGAACTTTGTAAATGAAGTTCAATATTCTGAAGCAAAATTTTTCTATGGTTTCCAGATTATGATGGAAAACATTCACTCAGAAACATACTCTCTTTTAATAGATACTTACGTAAAAGACGAAGTAGAAAAAGATAGATTGTTTAGAGCAATTGAAGTTTTTCCAGCAATTAAGAAAAAAGCAGAATGGGCACTAAAATGGATAGAGTCTGATTCTTTTGCAGAGCGTTTAATTGCTTTTGCAGCAGTAGAAGGTATTTTCTTCTCTGGAGCATTTTGTTCTATTTTCTGGTTAAAGAAAAGAGGTTTATTACCTGGTTTAACTTTTTCTAACGAGTTAATTTCAAGAGATGAAGGAATGCACTGTGATTTTGCTGTTCACTTACACAACAATCACATTGTAAATAGAGTATCTAAAGACAGAATTAAAGAAATTATTGTTGATGCTTTAAATATTGAGCGTGAGTTTATTACAGAGTCTTTACCTGTAAGTTTAATTGGTATGAATGCTAAATTAATGACTCAGTATTTAGAATTTGTTACAGACAGATTATTGTTAGAGTTTGGTTGTGAGAAAGTTTATGACGCAACAAATCCTTTCGATTTTATGGAAATGATTTCTTTAGAAGGGAAAACTAATTTCTTCGAGAAAAGAGTTTCTGAGTACCAAAAAGCAGGTGTTAAATCTGGTGGTACAGGAAGCATTAGTTTCGATTCAGATTTTTAACCTATAGTTTTTACAAAAACTTAAGTTTCAAAATATATTTCTGGGTAACATCAGAAACAATTATAAAATCAGCTGTCAAAAAGTGGATGTTTTGGTGGCTAAACAAACGACTATTAAAATAAAACAAGTAAACCAATGTATGTAGTAAAAAGAAATGGCAGAAAAGAGCCTGTGATGTTCGACAAAATCACAGCAAGAGTAAAAAAAATGTGTTATGGATTAAACAAAATTGTTGACCCTGTAAAAGTTGCAATGCGTGTAATTGAAGGATTATATGATGGTGTAACCACTTCAGAATTAGATAACTTAGCTGCAGAAACTGCTGCTACTATGACTACTGCACATCCAGATTATGCACGTTTAGCTGCAAGAATTGCTGTTTCTAACTTACATAAAAATACAAAGAAGTCGTTTGCAGAAACAATGGACGATTTATACACTTATGTAAATCCACGTACAGGAAAAAAATCTCCATTATTAGCAGATGATGTTTATGAAATTATCCAAGAAAATAGAGATAAATTAGATTCTACTATTATTTACAATAGAGATTTTAACTACGATTACTTTGGTTTTAAAACATTAGAACGTTCATATTTATTAAAATTGAATGGTCAAATTGTAGAGCGTCCACAACACATGTTAATGCGTGTTTCTATTGGTATCCACAAGTCAGATATAGACGAAGCAATTGCTACATACGAGTTAATGAGTAAAAAATATTTTACACATGCAACACCTACTTTGTTTAATGCTGGTACACCAAAACCTCAAATGTCTTCTTGTTTCTTATTGCAAATGCAAGATGATAGCATAGAAGGTATTTATGATACATTAAAGCAAACTGCTAAGATTTCTCAATCTGCAGGAGGTATAGGTTTATCTATTCATAATATTAGAGCTACAGGTAGTTACATAGCTGGTACAAATGGTACAAGTAATGGTATAGTACCAATGTTACGTGTATTTAATGATACAGCACGTTATGTAGATCAAGGAGGAGGAAAGCGTAAAGGATCTTTTGCAATGTATTTAGAGCCTTGGCATGCAGATATTTTTGACTTTTTAGATTTAAAAAAGAACCATGGTAAAGAAGAAATGCGTGCTAGAGATTTATTCTATGCAATGTGGATTTCAGATTTATTTATGAAACGTGTACAAGAAGATGGTGAGTGGACGTTAATGTGTCCTCATGAGTGTCCTCATTTATATGATACTTATGGTGAAGAATTTGAGCGTTTGTACACGAGTTACGAAGCAGCTGGTAAAGGAAGAAAAACTATTAAAGCTCGTGAATTATGGGAGAAAATATTAGAATCTCAAATTGAGACTGGTACTCCTTACATGTTATACAAAGATGCTGTAAACCGTAAAACAAATCAGAAAAATTTAGGTACAATTCGTTCTTCTAACTTATGTACAGAGATTATGGAGTACACTGCAAAAGACGAGGTTGCTGTATGTAACTTAGCTTCAATTGCTTTACCTATGTTTGTCTCTGAAAAAGAAAATGGAGAAAAGTACTTTAATCATAAAAAATTATTTGATGTAACTAAAAAAGTTACACGTAATTTAGATACAGTGATAGACATGAACTTCTATCCTGTTAAAGAAGCAGAAAACTCTAACTTTAGACATAGACCAGTAGGTTTAGGTATACAAGGTTTAGCAGATACATTTATTAATTTACGTTTACCATTTACTTCAGAAGAGGCTAAAAAGTTAAATCAAGAAATATTTGAAACCATGTATTTTGCAGCTGTAACTTCTTCTATGGAGATTGCTAAAGCAAAAGGAGCTTATTCTACTTTTAAAGGTTCACCAATGGCAGAAGGTGAGTTTCAGTTTAACATGTGGGGTGTAAATGATGATGAATTAAGTGGACGTTGGGATTGGGCTAAATTACGTAAAAATGTAATGAAGCATGGAGTTAGAAACTCTTTACTTGTAGCACCTATGCCAACTGCATCTACATCTCAAATATTAGGAAATAATGAAGCTTTTGAACCATATACTTCTAATATTTATACAAGAAGAGTTTTATCTGGTGAGTTTATTGTAGTAAACAAACACTTATTAGAAGACTTAGTAGAATTAGGTTTGTGGGATAATGATATGAAAGAAAACATTATGCGTGCAAATGGTTCTATACAACACATAGAAGAGATTCCTGCTGATTTAAGAGAATTATACAAAACAGTTTGGGAAATGAGTATGAAAGATATTATTGATATGGCTCGTCACAGAGGTTATTTCATAGATCAATCTCAATCTTTAAACTTGTTTATGAATGATCCTGATTATGGTAAATTAACTTCTATGCATTTCTATGCTTGGAAATCAGGTTTAAAAACGGGTATGTATTATCTAAGAACAAAATCTGCTGTAAATGCAAAACAATTTACATTAAATGTTCAAAAGAAAAATCAACCAGAAGCAGAAGAAAAGCCAATGAGTGCTGCAGAATTTAAAGCAATGGTTGAAGCATCTAAAAATGCAGGACCAGACGATTGTTTAATGTGTGGTTCTTAAACCAAACTTTATAAATTAATAGTTCAAAAAAAAGAGAAGCAATTTGCTTCTCTTTTTTATTTATATAATAAGTATTTTATTTCTTACTTACAGGAACACTTATCACAGTATTTCCCCAACCTAAAAGCATAGTTGTGTTGTCTTCTTCCTCACCATCAAACATTATAGAAAAAGCTTCTATTGGTTCTTCAGCAGTAGAAACATTTGCAGTTATACGAACCACATCTTCTTCTTGATTGTAAAAGTAAGAACCCCAAATATTTTTTTGATTACTTAAAATAACTGTCCAATTCTCTCCATTAGGTATCGTAAATAAAGAGTAAGTTCCTGCAGAAACTTCTTCATCACCAAAAGTTACATCACTGTAAAAAGTGATTTCTGGAGCTTCATTTGCTCCAGTTCTCCAAACTTTTCCTTCTGGAGCTAATTTATCTAAAGAACGCCCTTTTAATTGTGGTCTACTGTAAATTACTTTTACCATTTTATCTGCGTTTCTCCAATTAGATGGGTAAGCAGCAGCATCCATTGGACTGACATCCATTTTAGGAAATTTTTGAGCCTGAGCATCAAAATTGATAAACAATGTTGCTCCTAAAATGCATACGAATAAGAATATTTTTTTCATAATGAATTGATTAAGTTTATGTTCTTCAAATTTAGAAAATACAAAATAGTAAGATTCCTAATATTGTGTTAAGAAATTAATGGCAGTTACAATCTGTATTGCAGCCTTTATTTTTTTTAGTGTTAAAAAAATACTTTTTAACAATGTAAAAAACAGCTAAAAAAACGAGTATGTAAACTACTATTTGTTGCATTAGCTTAAAATTTGAAATGTTATAAATGATGCAACATAGGCTAAAAGTCCCATAGAAAATAACTGAATCAAAGGCCATTTCCAACTTCTAGTTTCTTTTTTAACTATTGCTAATGTTGCCATACATTGCATTGCAAATGCATAAAATATTAATAAAGACATACCAACTGGTAGTGTAAACATTTTGTCTCCAGTTATAGGATTTATTTCAGATGCCATTCTTTGTTTTATAGTTGATGTGTCATCATCATCAGCAGCAACACTATAAATAGTTGCTAAAGTACCCACAAAAACTTCACGTGCAGCAAAAGAAGTAATAAGAGCAATACCAATTTTCCAATCATACCCTAAAGGTCTAATAACTGGTTCTATGGTTTTTCCTAAAATACCTATGTAAGAGTTTTCTAATTTTGCAGAAGCTATTTTTTGGCCTAATTCTTCTTCATTTAAATTTTGATTTACAGTATTTTCTGTAACCTGTTTTTCAGCATTTTTAAAATCATTACCTCCATTTGATGCTAAAAACCATAGCACAATAGAAAGTGCTAAAATTATTTTCCCTGCACCTAAAACAAAGGCTTTTGTTTTTTCTACAACTTCAAAAAACACATTTTTTAAAGAAGGCAGTTTATAATCTGGCATTTCAACAACAAAAAATGATTTTGATTTAATGTTTAAAGTCTTATGCAAGAGATAAGCAGCTATTACAGCAGATACAAAACCTAGTGCATATAATAAAAGTAGTACTAAGCCTTGTAAGTTTAGAAAACCAATTATTTTTTTATCAGGTATTACCAAAGCAATTAAAATGGCATATACAGGTAACCTTGCAGAACAAGTGGTAAAAGGTGTAACTAGAATGGTTATTAAACGCTCTTTCCAACTCCCAATGGTTCTAGTAGCCATAATTGCAGGAATTGCACATGCTGTTCCAGAAATCAATGGAATAACACTTTTACCATTCATACCAAATCGTCTCATAATTTTATCCATTAAAAAAACGACTCTACTCATATAGCCAGTTTCTTCTAAAACAGCAATAAATAAAAATAATATGGCAATTTGTGGTATAAAAATAATGACTCCTCCAATACCTGGTATAATACCTTCTGCTAGTAAATCTGTAAATACACCAGGAGATAATGTGTTTTTTACGGTGTCAGCTAATTGAGCAAAAGTTGCATCTATAAAATCCATAGGTATACTTGCCCAATCAAAAATAGATTGAAAAATAAGCAATAGAAGTACCACAAAAATTAGATAGCCAAAAATTTTATGAGTAAAAACTTTATCTAATTTGCTTCTTAAATCTGTGGCTTTAGATTTATCTACTAAATAAGTTTTCTTTAAGATTTTATTAATTTCTTGATATCTGTAGATGGTTTCTTTATGTTGGTATTTCTTTAGTTTAGAGATGTCTTTTTGAAAGGCAATTAGTTTTTCTTTTTCTTCACTTGTTATAGTGTCTGGAAAATTATTTTGGGTTACCATTAACCATAATTCGTATAAAGAATAATTAGCGCTAATTTGTTTTAAACTCTCAAAATAATCTGGATCTATTTTAGAATTAATTCCACATAAAGGCGATGCTTTAGCAGCAATATGACAACGAATTAAGGCTTCTTTTACCTCTTGTATACCTTCGTTTTTTCTTGCACTTATTAATACTACTTCTGTGTTTAATTCTTTTGCTAATAAAGATAAATCAATTGTTATTCCTTTTTTAGACATTTGATCTACCATGTTTATGGCCAAAACAGTTGGTATTTCTAAATCTTTAATTTGAGAAAATAAGAGTAAATTTCTTTTTAAATTTTCTATATCTGCAACTACTAAAATAACATCAGGTGAAGCCTCTATATCTTTATTTAACAACGTTTTTAAAACAATACTTTCATCTAAAGAAGTTGGGTTTATACTATAGGTGCCAGGTAAATCTATAATTGTAGCTTGATGTGAGGCAGATAATTTAGATATACCTTGTTTTTTATCTACAGTAACTCCAGGATAATTACCTACTTTTTGGTTTAAACCTGTAAGTTGATTAAAAAGCGAAGTTTTACCTGTATTTGGATTACCAATTAAAGCAACCTTAATCGAATTTTGAGCCATTAATTATTCGCTTTTTAAAATTTTTATTTGGATTGCAGTTTCTTTTCTAATGGCTAAATGACTTCCATTAACGCAAATGTACAAAGGGTCTTTAAGAGGTGCTATTTGAACAAGCTTAATTTCTGCTCCTGGCAAACAACCCATTTCTAATAATTTAAGCGGAATAAAATCTAAAGATTCTTCAGAAATATAACCTACTTCTCCAATTTGTAAAGTTGCTATTGTGCTCAAATAATTAGTAATTTACATTATTAAACAAAGATAAGTGTTTAGAATGATTCTAAACAATTTATTTTGAAGCATATTCTTCTTTTAATAAAATCATATCTTCTTTTAGTTTATCCATATCTTTTTTGTCTGTACCATCATAAAAGCCACGAATTCGCCTTTCTTTATCGACCAAAATAAATTGTTCTGTATGTATAAAATCATCTTCACCTCCATCACCTTCTTCAATTACAGCCATGTAGCTTTTTCTTGCTAATTCGTAAATATGTTTTTTAGGGCCTGTAGTAACATTCCATTTACCATCAATCACTCCTTTTTCATCAGCGTATTTTCGTAATACAGGTACACTATCCATAACAGGAGTTACAGAGTGTGATAAGAACATAATATCATCATCATTTTTATAATATTCTTGTAGTTCGTTCATGTTATAAGCCATAGCAATACAGATATTGGTGCATCTTGTAAAAAAGAAATCTGCTATGTAAATTTTGTTTTCATAATTTTTTTGAGTGATAGTTTCTCCATTTTGATTTGTAAGTTTAAAATCATCTATTTTGTGGTCTTTAGTGATGTGCTTAATAGATTCATGCACCAAACTTGGGTTTACGTCTATAGGATTGTAGACTTTTAATTTTTTATCAACCTTTAATAAATGATAAAAAACAGGTAAAGAAATTGCTGAAAAAACAATTAAAAAAATTAAAAGAGATTTACTTTTCTTAAAGAAGCTAACATCCATATGAATAGAATTTATGCAAATTTACTCCATACTAATTTCTTAGAAAAGAAGCTGGGTTTAAAAAAGCTCTAAAATCTTTGTTAAAAAGAAAAATCTAAATGTGTTTACTCTTTTTAAACTCTATGTAAAAACGTACATTTGTGCGTTTTATAATTTATGATTTAACGCTGAATGGAAATATTAATAAAAGCATCACAATTTATTTTAAGCTTATCGTTACTAATTGTTTTACACGAATTAGGACACTTTATACCCGCAAAACTTTTTAAAACCAGAGTAGAGAAGTTCTACTTATTTTTTGATTATAAATTTTCTTTAATTAAAAAGAAAGTAGGAGAAACTGTATACGGAATTGGTTGGATTCCTTTAGGAGGTTATGTAAAAATCTCTGGAATGATAGACGAAAGTATGGATAAAGAGCAGTTACAACAACCTGTTCAACCTTGGGAGTTTAGAGCAAAACCAGCTTGGCAACGATTAATAATAATGTTGGGTGGTGTATTTGTAAATTTTGTTTTAGGTATTTTTATTTACATTATGCTAATGTGGGCTTATGGAGAGCAATATTTACCAAACGAAAGTTTAAAAGATGGAGTTTGGGTTCAAGATTCTTTAGCATCAAATTTAGGCTTAGAAACAGGGGATAGAATTTTAACTGTTGATGGTAATAAAGTAGAAAAATTTTCAGCTTTAACGTTAGAGTTTATAAATGGATCAAACTACCAAATAGAAAGAAATGGAGAAGTTATAGAGAAAGAAATACCTACCAACTTTATTTCACAATTAATGGATAGAGGTAAAGATGCTGGTCCATTATTATATCCTAGATATCCATTTACAATTGGGCAAATTTCTAAAGATTCTCCTAATTTTAATTCCCAATTAAAGGTAAAAGATATTATAACTAGCGTTAATGGTAATAAAATAAATTACTATGATGAAGCAGAAGCTATTTTAGCAAATTATAAAGGAGAAAAAGTTTCTGCCACTGTTTTAAGAGGAAATGAAACTAAAACTATAGATTTACAAGTAACTAATGAGGGTAAAATAGGGGTTGTATTTTCTACAATATCTTTTAAAGACTTAGAAAAAATAGGTTATTATACTCTAGCAAATAAAGAATATAGTTTTTTAGAATCAATTCCTGCAGGGTGGAACAAATCTTGGAAAACCTTAACAGATTACGTAAAGCAATTAAAGAAAATTTTTAACCCAAGTACTGGAGCTTATAAAGGTTTAGGTGGTTTTATTTCTATAGGAAGTATTTTTCCTGATGAATGGAGTGCCCAATCTTTTTGGAATATTACAGCCTTTTTATCAATCATGTTAGGTTTTATGAATTTATTACCAATACCAGCTTTAGATGGAGGTCATGTAGTGTTTACTCTTTGGGAAATGATAACAGGTAAAAAACCTGGAGATAAGTTTTTAGAATACGCACAAGTAACTGGCTTTATAATTTTAATAGCCTTGTTGTTATTTGCTAATGGTAATGATATTTTTAGGCTATTTAATTAAATCTTTAAAGACACTTTAAAGTGTTTTAACCAAGTATAATCTGTACTGCATTGCGTACATTCGTAAGATTTAGAACCAGGAATTAATTTAACAAAAGGTTTTCTTTTGAGAAGCGTTCTAGAGGATGAATTACAGTTGGGACAGATCATTTTTAAGGGTAATAAGATTATAAATATAATGAAAAAAAATTAAAATCTTAATAATTAAGTAATTATAATAAAAAAAGCCTCGAAATTTCGAGGCTTTTTTTAAACTTTAAAAGATCGATTTATAATAGCAAACCAAGTATACTGTGTGTTACATTTATCACAAGAGTAAGATTTTGTGCCTGGTATTAGTCTTATAAATTCTTTTCTTTTCATTCTGTGCCTAGACACAGATTTGCATCGTGGACACTTTTTCATAGGCTGATAATATTTGTTTAGTTATTGTAAATATAATAAAATCAATCTATTATAAATTTTTAAAAGCATATTTTTATATAAATTCAAAAAAAATGATTGCTTTATTTTACTAAGTATAAAAAAAATAAAGTGTTTTTGAGAAAAAGAAAAAAGACTGGTTTAAAGATTAGTTTTTTCAAGGGCTTTATTGTTTTTCCAATCAATCCATTTTTGACCTTTAATTCTGCGCATTACATTATCAATAGAACGCATCACAAAAACATTATAGATAGCTTTACCAAGATTTTTAGGGTTTCTTGCTATAGCTCTTAAACTCATAGAAAAACCAGGAGTAATATATTTCATATAATGCCAATAACCTTCAGGCATATATAATACATTACCATGTTCTAAATTTGTAATATACCCTTTTGCATTTTTTAAAGCTGGCCATTTATTAAAATCTGGATTAGAAAAATCGATATCTTCTCTTGTAATTAATGAATAAGGAATTTTATATAAATGCTTATTTTGTTGCTGGTCAAATAAAATGACTTGTTTCTTACCTTCAAAATGAAAATGAAAAATATTAGCTAAATCAATATCATAATGCATAAAAGTATACGAATCTGTACCACCAAAAAAAAGCATTGGTAATCCTTTCATTAAACGTAAGCCAAAGTCTGGATAAGAAAAGTCTTTTTGTAAAATAGGAACTTCTTTTAAAATATTCCATAAAAAAATCCTGAATTTAGTAGGTTCTCTTTTTAAAAGATCTACATATTCAGACATTTTCATTTTTGCATGAGGCTCATTAAAGCCATCTTTATAGTCTACAGGTCTATCATCATATAGAGGTACTATTTTATCACCTGCAACCTCTTTCATATAATCTAAGTTCCACTTTTTATATGCAGGCCAATCTTCTATAAAACGCTCAATAACCACAGGCTTTTGAGGTTTAAAATAATTTTGTAAAAATTCTTCTTTAGTAATAGTAGCTACCCTATCAATTTGTGATAAATTTAAACTCATATGCAATAGAAATAATCACAAAAATAAGAAATCAATAGGAAAAGATAAAAATCTAAAAAGAATATCGTAAGCCAAATAAAACATTACTTTCTGGCATTGGTACAAAACCAGTTTCTATAAACTTTGCATTAAATATATTGTTGGCAGTAACTGTAAAATCAAACTTATTAAAGTTAAAGATGATAGATGCATCCCAAACATTATAACTTTGTCCATCAGTTCTTTCTGCATGTTTATAAATAATGTTCTGACTTACATTTTTAAACAATTGTGTTCTTAATCTAGTCGTAAAATGATGTTTTAAAGTATTTAATCTGTAACGTGATAAATCTCTATCTTGGTCTTTAATATTGTCTTCTAAAAAAGTATATCCCACTGCTAAAGATTGATTATAGTCTTTTATTTTAAACGTATAATTTGCATCAAATTCGAAACCTTTAGTATTTACTTCTGCAATATTTGTAGCCTCAAATTTAGTTGCAGTAGTATTTGGTCTAATAAAATCGATTAAATTATTTGCATCTCTGTTAAAAACAGAAACTGTAGCATAAAAGTTATTTGTATTATATTTTAATCCTAATTCTTGTGCAAGTGCTTCTTCTGGTTTTAAGTTTGGATTACCAGTAGTACTAGAATCATTATAATATAAATCTGTATATGTTGGTATTCTATAAGTATATCCAATATTTCCATAAGCTCTTAAGTTATCAGAAACTTTATAACCAATATCTAAACCTGGGAAAGCATGAAATTTAAAATCAGAAAAATAAGTAACAGCTACACCAGGAGTAATATCAAAATTACCTGTTTTAAAACGATGTTCTAAAAATAGGTTTACCATAGTTCTATTTCTATCTCCTAAGTTATTACTGCTAATTGAAACTCTAGAAATGTCTAACCCAAAACCTGTAACCCCTAAACTAGAAGTGTAAGATGCATTTGCTTCTGCACCAACTTTATTAGTAATGTGTAAATTTCTATAAAATGATGGATTATCTCTCTGTAATAAAAAGATATCTTGACCTCTTCTCCAATAAAGTCTTGGAGTTATTTTGAATTTTTCTGATTGAAAAGTAGTAGAAATACCTAATAAGCTGTTTTGCGTTTCTTCATACTCATTTAAACCAAAACTTGGTGGAGTATAAAAATTTTGTGCACCAAACTTTCTATCGAAAAAAGTTGCAATTACATTAATAGGTTGTTTTTGTTTATTAAAGGTTCCTTTAAAAAAGTAGTTGTAATTTTCGTAATCAGAATTTGTTCTATAACCATCTGAGGTTAACGTTCCAATATGTGCAATAATAGTGGTGTTTTCTGTTTCTTTACCAAAAGTTACAGAACCATTTAATTGACCAAAAGAACCTGCTTCTATATTGGCAGAAACAGTACTATTTAATTTCTTTTTTGTTACAATATTAATTGCACCAGTAAATGCATTTTGACCAAAAATTCTAGCTGCTGGCCCTTTCACAATCTCAATTCTTTCTATAACTTCAATTGGTAATGCTGCATTTAATGTGTGATGACCAGTTTGAGCATCATCCATTTTAATACCATCTATAAGTAATAAAGTTTGGTCAAAACCACCACCTCTAATATATAAATCTGCTTGGCTACCTGCTGTACCTCTTCTTCTAATATCTACACCTGCAACTTGTTGTAACAATTCAGCTACGTTTGTGGCAGCACTTTTTTTAATGATGTCTGCAGTAATTATTTGTATAGTTCTTGCATTCTCTTTAAAAGGAACATCTATCCTTGTAGATTTTATTAATACAGTATCTAACTCTTGTCTAGTTTGTGTTTGTTGTGCAATAATAGATGAAGTAGCTACTAATAAAAGAGTAAAAGCAAATCTTAATTTTAACATTTTGATTGAATTTTTAAGAGTGCAAATGTATTAAAACCAAAATAAACGATTTCTTTTTTTTAAGAAAACTAAGCTGTTTTTTTTCTTAAATTTACAATGAAATTAATTGATAAAAAATGTCTAAAAACTTAACTTTTTTTACTCCACAACAATCTAAAAGTGAGGGTGCTATACTAATAGATACTGGTATATCTGCAGGTTTCCCTTCTCATAACCAAGATATAGAAGGAGAAAGAGTTTCTTTAGATGACACTCTAATAAAGAATAAAAAAACAACTTTTTACGCTAAAGTTAATGGACAGTCTATGATTAACGCTGGTTTAAATCATGATGATTTGTTAGTGATAGATAGAAGCTTACAACCAGAAGATAAAAAAATAGCTGTTTGTTATATAGATGGAGATTTTACAGTTAAACGTTTACGAGTTGTAGATAATGAAGTTTGGCTACAGCCAGAAAACCCTGATTATCCAATAATTAAAATTACAGAAGACAATGATTTTGTAATTTGGGGAATTGTAACAAACGTTATTAAAAAAGTTTAAAATTACCTTTTTTTAATAAAATATTATTGTTTTACGATAATTTAATATATATTTGTTATCGTAAAACAATAATAATATTATGAAATCAAAAAATATTTTAAAAATAATGTACGTGTTTGCTTGGTTGGCATTCATAGGTCTTTGCATACAAACAGGAGCAATTATATTTTCTTATTTAGTTAGTTTAAATAACCCAGAAGCATCTAAAAATTTATTTGGTGGGTTAAATTTAAGTGAATACTACAATTATAATATTAATCAATATTCAATTATAGTTTTTTATAAAGTTTTACTTTATGCTTTAGAGGCTTATATTGCTTTTATTTTAATTAAACTTTTAAAGGATTTAGATATCAAAAATCCTTTTAATCAGTTTGTTTCAGATCTAATGAAAAATACAAGTATTAGCATTTTTGTATTATGGATTATAGCTATGATTCATAATACACATTTACAATTTATTGGTAAAAAACAGGGTTTTGAAATGGATTTGTTTTCTAGTGATTTTGTGTTTTTAGCTGGTGTTATTTTTATTTTCACAAAAATTGTGCAAAGAGGGATACAGATACAAACAGAAAACGATTTAACAATATAATTTATGAAAGAAATCAATCAATATAGGTTACTTATAAAATTATTTTATTTTATATTTTCTCTTAGTATACTTTTATTTCCTATAAGGGGCTTATTTGCTTTTATGGAGAATGATATTACTTATCTTGGAGAATATTCAGAACAGAATACATTTTCAAAACTTATATTATTCGTTTTTATTATTAAAATAGTTAGTAAGATTATTTTTTTTCTTGGAGGTTTTTATCTAATCAAAATTTTAAAGTTTGAAGATATTCAAGAAATCTTTTCAGACAAGAATATTTTTCTATTTAAAAAGGCGGGTAAACTTTTTATCACTTCATCTGTAGTTGGTACAGTTGTTATTTGGTTAGATTATTTTAGAAATGGAATTGGAAATTTAAAAGGGAATAATGACTTTTTATACTCTTTATATTTTTCAGCTATTGTTGGTTTATTTTTATTAATATTTAGTAAAATATTAGAAAAAGCAAAAGAATTAAAACAAGAAAACGATTTAACAATATAATATGGCAATCATTGTAAACTTAGATGTAATGCTTGCCAAACGTAAAATGAAAAGCAAAGATTTGGCAGAGATAATAGGTATTACAACTGCTAATTTATCTATCTTAAAATCAGGGAAAGCAAAAGCTATTCGTTTTTCTACATTAGAAGCCATTTGCAAAGCATTAGACTGTCAGCCTGCTGATATTTTGGAATATAAGGAGGCATAAAAAAACTCCAACTTATTAGTTGGAGTTTTTAGTTAATTAACTACTTGTTTAATTTATCTTTTTTGAGGAATATCTCTATTCATTTCCATTAAATCTACACCTTCAACCTCTTTACCTAAAAGATGTTTGCTAAAATAGTCTGCTTTTCTCCAGAACCAATATTCTCTATCATTAAAACCATGTCTACTTCCTGGGAATAACATAAAATCGAAACGTTTATTCGCTTTTAAGAATGCATTAACCATTCTAATGGTTCCTGCAGGATGTACGTTATTATCAACATCACCTGTAGCTAACATAATTTTACCTTTTAAGTTTTTAGCTAAAGATTGATTTTTATCAATCATATACTTGTAAGATATTTTTCCTTTTGCATCTTTTTCTTCTTTAATTCCATGATGTGTTTCACTCCACCAAGAATTATACACAGAGTTATCATGATTACCTGCAGAAGAAACAGCTACTTTAAAGAAATCTGGATACACTAACATAGCTGCTGTAGACATAAATCCACCTCCAGAATGACCGAAAATTCCAACTTTATCAAGGTTAATAAAATCATATTTATTTGCCAATTGTTCAGCAACATATTTTTTATCAGCTAAACCATAATCACGTAAATTTCCATAACCATAAGTATGGTACCATTTAGAACGAGCAGGATGACCACCTCTATTTCCTAACGTAATTACAACAAAACCAACTTGTGCAAGTCTGTCTGTTCTGTCCATATACTGAGAGAATGATTTATTTACAGCTTCTGTTTGAGGGCCAGGATAAACATACTCAATTAATGGATATTTTTTAATAGAATCAAAATCGTAAGGTTTGTACATAACCCCATAAATATCTGTTATACCATCTGCAGCTTTTGCTTTAAATGGTTCAGGAAACTTATATCCAGCTGCAAATAATTGAGATAAATCAGCTTCTTCTAATTTCATAACTAGTTTTCCATTGCTATCTCTTAATTCAGATTTTGGTACAGTATTTACTCTTGAGAAATTACTCACAAAATATTGATTAGAATCTGATAAACTTATGCTAGTATTATAGTTACCTGGGTTTAAAGATTTTAAACCAGAACCATTTAAGTTAATTTTATATAAATGAGAATAATATGGGTCTTGATCTTTAGCAATACCATTAGCAGTAAAATAGACTGTTCTTTCTTTTTCGTTAATACCTTCAAAACCATCTACATGAAATGGTCCATTTGTAACTTGTTTTTTTAAGTTTCCACTAGTATCATACAAATAAAAATGACCCCAACCATCTCTTTCTGACCAGAATAATATTTCTTGTTCGTTGTTAAATAAAACAATTGATTTTCCTCTTTGTTCTATGTAAGTATTTGAATGTTCTTCAATTAAAGTTTTTATTTCTCCTGTAGCAATATCTGCAACATGTATGTCTAATCTTTTACGATCTCTGCTAGTTGTGCTAAAGTAAATTTTTCCGTTTTTAGAAAGTAATTTTGTAGGATTATGTTCATCACCTCTAGCATTATTTTTTCTAGGATAACTATAAATATTTATAGATTGTTGAATAGTTGAATCTAACTCAATTTCTTTTTTTGATTTTGATGGAATATCAAAAACTAACATTTCATATTTATAAAAATCTTGCTCACCAGCCATATGATATTTATAAGTCTCTAATTGTGGTCTTCCTTTTTTAGTTGAATGTATAACCCATAAATCTTCTATGTGTCTTGCATCTGTTCTTGTAAAAACAAATTGCTTAGAATCATGACTCCAATGACCATAAAGGCCTTGTCTTTTATCTTTATCTTTTAATTTATCTTTATCTGTTTTTCCATAAGTTCTACCTCCATAACTATAGTTTATTTCACCATCTTTTGTCCATTGGTTTTCTACTATAGTACTATCTTTTTCGTCTTTAACAGCTTTTAAAAAGTTAGCTTTATCCATCCAATAAACATTGTAGTTTTTAGAATATAAAACTATTGAACTATCAGGAGCAATGTTTGCCCAACTTTTCCAAGGTTGCTTTTCTTTCTTTTTAGTATCTAAAATAGTTAAGCCATTAGCACCAAGTCTATATTCTAGATGATAAACTTTTTTCTCCATTTTAGGTTTCCCTTTTTTCTTCTTTTTATCATCTTTTTTATCATCACCTTCTTTTTCATCTTCTGTAACTTCTACTTCTTCATTAGAAGTAATATAAAAACGAATAGCATTTTCATCTTTTGTAAATTCAAAATTAAAACGAGGTAAATGCTTTGCTTCATAAGGGTCTTTTGTAATTTCTGATAACCATTTTGCCATTTTTACATTATCAAAAAGTGGTTTTCTAGTTTTTTTATCAGCATCTACTAAATAATATTTAGAACCTTCTGTAGATGTTTTGTATTGATACCAAAAACGATTTCCCTTTTGTAACCAATTTGGTCTAACAGAAGTAGAGTGCACCATTTTAGCTATTTTATTAGGTGAAAATCTAGATGCCAAATCGTAATTAGGAGTAGGCGTTTCTTGTGCAGTAAGACTAATAAAACTTAGCATTAAAGCACAAATTATCGTATATTTTTTCATAAAAGTAGTTTGAATTAGATGTTAAATTTCCTTAAAATAGATTACATTCCCAATTATAATATAAAGTTTTATAAAACTTTAACAGATTGAGTTAGTTTAGATTTCTTTTTTGGATAAAAAATCTCTTTAAAATTTGAGAGCATTCATTCTCTAAAACATTACTTACAACAGTAGTTTTAGGATGAAGTTTGGTTTGTAAGTTTATGAACCCTCTTTCTGGTTCAGAAGCGCCAAATACTATTTTTTTGAGTTGTGTCCAGTAACTAGCACCAGCACACATTTGACATGGTTCTAGTGTAACATATAAAACACATTCTTTTAAATATTTACCACCTAAAAAATCAGCAGCAGCAGTAAAAGCTTGCATTTCTGCATGTGCTGTTACATCATTAAGTGTTTCTGTTAAATTGTGAGCTCTTGCTATAATTTGATTGTTTAAAACGATAACTGCACCAACAGGAACCTCACCTTTATCAAAAGCTAAATTAGCTTCTTGTAAGGCTTTTCTCATAAAATATTCATCATCAAAAGGCTGTATCATTTTTAAAAATAAAAAGTAATATTACAAAAATTGAAGTTGTATTTTTGTATTGATTTTGAAAAATTTACTTCATCATATAAAATATCCAGAAGATTTAAGAAAACTAAATCTAGATGAACTACCTAAATTAGCCAAAGAATTAAGGGAGTTTATTATTGATATTGTTGCAACTAAAGAGGGTCATTTAGGAGCTAGTTTAGGTGTTGTGGAATTAACTATTGCCTTACATTATTTGTTTGATACCCCAAATGATATTTTAGTCTGGGATGTTGGTCATCAAGCTTATGGACATAAAATTCTAACAGGTAGAAAAGATATTTTTCATACCAACAGACAATTTGGAGGTATTGCAGGTTTTCCAGCTATAAAAGAAAGTGCTTTTGATGCTTTTGGTGTTGGCCATTCATCAACATCCATTTCTGCTGTTTTAGGAATGGCAATTGCTTCTAATTTAAAAGGAGAAAGAGATAAACATCATATTGCTGTTATTGGAGATGCATCAATTGCTAGTGGTATGGCTTTTGAAGCGTTAAATCATGCTGGAGTTTCTAAAGCAAATATTCTTATTATTTTAAATGATAATGCTATTGGTATAGATCCTTCAGTGGGTGCTTTAAAAGAATACTTAACTAAAGTAAAAACAGATAAAAGGTTAGCAGTACAAAATAATATTATTAAAGCCTTAAACTTTGATTATTCAGGCCCAATTGATGGTCATGATTTGCCAAAATTGATAAACGAATTAAATAGATTAAAAACTATAAAAGGACCTAAGTTTTTGCATGTTATCACAAAAAAAGGAAAAGGGTTACAAAAGGCAGAAGAAGATCAAGTTACCTATCATTCACCTGGTAAATTCGATAAAATCTCGGGAGAACGTATTATAAAGAATGAAGAAGGTTTTACAAAATATCAAGATGTTTTTGGTAAAACCATTGTAGAATTAGCTAGAGAAAATAAAGATATTGTAGCAATAACACCTGCAATGTTAACAGGTAGTTCTTTAAAGTATATGTTACAAGAATACCCTAATAGAACTTTTGATGTTGGCATAGCAGAACAACATGCTGTTACTTTAGCTGCTGGTTTTGCAACTCAAGGGCTAGTTCCTTTTTGTGCTATTTATTCTACTTTTTTACAACGTGCTTATGACCAAGTTATACATGATGTTGCTTTACAAAATTTACCAGTAATTTTTTGTATTGATAGAGCAGGTTTAGTTGGTGAAGATGGTGCTACACATCATGGAGTTTTTGATATTGCTTATTTAAGAGCTATTCCTAATTTAATTATAGTGTCACCAAGAAACGAAATTGAATTACGTAATATTTTATATACAGCTCAATTAGGTTTAGAAAATCCTATTGCTATTCGTTACCCAAGAGGTTATGGAAAAATAAAAGAATGGAATACACCTTTTCAAAAAATTGAAATTGGTAAAGGAGAACAATTAAAAGAAGGCAATTCTTTAGCTATTTTATCTGTAGGAACTTTATCAAATTTAGTTTCAGAAGCCATTCAGTTAGCTACAAATAGTGATGAAATTGCACATTTTGATATGCGATTTGTAAAACCTTTAGACGAACAATTACTTCACAAGATTTTAAAAAAATATAAGAGAATTATAACTGTTGAAGATGGTACTGTAAAAGGTGGATTTGGAAGCGCAATTTTAGAATTTATTTCAGAACACAAGTACAAAAATGAAGTAGAATTATTAGGTGTACCTGACGAATTTATTGAGCATGGAAGTATGAAAGACTTATTAAAAAAAGTAAGTTTAGATCTTAATGGCTTATCAAGTTTTATACAAAAGAAAAGGCACTAAAATAGTGCCTTTTCTTTTGTATAAAACTATGCAGTTTATTTGATAATTATTTTTCTAGAAATTCTAATATTAGAATCACCATTTATATTCACAAAATAAACACCTGGCTTAGCAGTTACATTTACTTTTTGTTCGTTAACAAAAGTGAAATTAACTTTGTCATTAAAGATTACTTTACCAGTAATATCTGTAATATTCACTTTAGCTTCACCTAATTTGTTGTTTCCGAAAATCGTAAAATTACCATTAGAAATTGTTGGGTAAATTACCAAGTCTTTTTTATCTTCTATTACTTCTCTTAATGAAGCTGTTGTAGCATTAATAGACTTTATAAACCAACCAGAAGCATTAACATTAGCATCTGAAACTAATTTAAATCTAAACACATAGGTATCTCCTGTATTTAAGCCTTTATTAGATAAATTAATTTTTTGAGATTTCAAGATGGTTTCATCTAAGAATCCAAAATTGTTATAAAAATCTAACCAGTCAGAAAATCTTCTGGCATCATATTTATCAATAGTTATCCAATTTTCTAAATCGCTTGAAGCTTCAATACTTACATAATCATAAAATTGATTTAAATCTGAAGTAGGATTATCAAATGGTTCAACAATAGCAGCATCTACATATTCTAATGCATTATTAGAAGAGGTTAATGTTAATGGCTTTTTTAATATAAAAGCGTGTGTTGTGTTATTTGCGTAAGGTATTGTTGCAGTATTAATTAAAGGATCTACAAAGAACTGTGCATTATCTACTTTAAAGGTATTATCAAAAATGTAAATATCATTTAAAGTAAATTCAGCAATAGATAAATTTGTAGATGCATTTTCATAATCAATTATGTGTACTTCTATTTCTTTAGTTTGTGTAGATAAAGATACACTATCATCAAATAATTGAACACCAATTGTGTGTTTACCTTCTGTTAAATCTTCAGTTTCAAACTGGTAAGTTGTAGTTGTATCAAAAGTCTGAGAAACTTCAGATTTTTCTACACCATCAACAAATATTTTAGCTCTTGTTACAGCATCAGTTGTAGCATTATAAGAAACCACAGCTTTAAAACTATCTATAGATTTTTGTCTTGCTGTTACATCTGGTGAAGTTAAGTAACTTGGTAATGTATAGTTGCTTAACTCACTTAAAGTAGCTGTCCAAATACCTCTACCATGTGTTGCAAATACAACTTGATCATTAACAATTTTCATTTCAAAAATTGCGACAGAAATAAAATCGTTTCTTAAGTTCCAACTAGCACCACCATCTGTAGTTTCCAATAGACCTATATCTGTACCTACCCATAAAACATCTTTATCAAATGGCATTTCTAATAAACAGTGTACTTTTACATCTGGAAAACCTCTGTCAACTCCTGATTCAAAACCAGAAATATCCGTCCATGTAGTACCTAAATCTTCTGTTTTTAAAACTTTTGGGCGATTGCCTGATGAGAATAAAGCATAAGCTCTGTTTTCTTCTGTTGGAGATGTTGCTATACCAGAGATAAATAAGTTATGACTATCAATTGGATTGTCATAAGTGCTTGCTGGTGTAAATGTTTGACCATTATCTTGAGAAACATGTAAAACAAAAGAACCACTTTCTGTCATTGCTGAACCTGCCCAAACTATATTTGGGTTAGCTACTGATACTTCAACATTTAAAGTACTTGTAGAATTAGGGGCAAAACTAGAAGGAATAGAACTTAGGTTCCAATTACTTCCAAAATCTATAGATCTCCATACTCCATTAGAAGAAATCGCAAATACTACATCTGGGTTATTATCTGCATTTGAAAGTTTTGAATAAAAAGGAGATAAACTGCTATTACCAGCATCTGGAAAAGATACTAATCGTCCACTATTATTAATGTATTGTCCAATATTACCATAACTTTGAGATGCCACAATAAAGTCTCCTGGATTATTATAATGCCAAACTGCTTCAAAACCATCACCACCTAATATTCTTTGATAAGAAGTTGTTTTACTTGTATTATTAGTTGTAGAAATCCATGAACCATTATCTTGTGCACCAGCTATATAATTATCTGCTCCATTTTGTTTAGTAGCTCCGTAAAATTGTGTACTATTTTTAGAAATACTATCATCAGACCAATCTCCTTGAGATGCTCCTGGGTCTGTTTCAAATGCAGTACTGTATACACCACCATCATTCGTTAGTAGAATTCTAAATTCTTGTGCATTACTACCTAAAATATAGTCCATTCCATGCTGATCTACATGGACACCAGTATTAATTTGTGAGCTATCATAGCCAGAAGCAATAGATGTAAAAGTGAAAGTATCATTAGTTTCATCTACTGTTACTTTAAAAACAGCAACACCTCCCACATAGAAAATATTTTTATCAAAAGGATGTGCCATTATTATATTATCATACCAACCTTGTCCAGTAATTAAGTTAGAAGCACTGCCTGTTTCAATTGGATTTAGGGAAGTGAAAGTAGCTCCCTTATCTTTAGAAACATAAAAGTCTGTATTTACAGATTTACCTCCACTTGGCGAATAAACACTTAAATATACATAATTGTTATCTACAGGTGAAATAGAAAGTTCAAATCTAGAATGACTACCGTTAAAAACATTTCTGTCAAAAACTAAAGACCAAGTATCACCTCCATCAGTACTTTTTACAATACCAACATTTCTTAAAGAACCATACTGAATGTTAAAATCTGAAGGATCTGCATCTAAATCTTGTACCCAAGCTCCACTTGAATCGTATGTGTTTACCCAAGTTGTACCACCATCAGTAGTTTTATAAATACCAGTTTGTGTCCCAATTAATACTGTGTTTTTATCTGTTGGGTCAATAATCATTCTACCAACATCACCAAAATTTGCAGTAGCAGGTAAATTAGACCAAGTAGCACCACCATCTGTAGTTTTAAAAACACCAGAACCACCAATAGCACCTAAATTACCAAAAGGCTCTCCTGTACCAACATATAAAGTGTTTTTATCTTGTGGACTTATAACAATTACAGAAGTTGATAAATTAGGAATTTTACCATCTGTTAAATTAACCCAAGAAGTACCTTGATTTTCTGTTAACCAAATACCACCACCAACACTACCTACAAACCATCTATTTTTGTTTGTTGGATCTATAGCAATTCCTCTTGTTCTTCCAGGTACATTAAAAGGACCTCTTTCTATAAAAACTGCATTTGGAGACGCACTATTTTTTGCTTGATTATTAGACTTTAATTTTGCTTTATTAAATTCTTTATAAATATAGCCAGGTTCATAAGAAGACTTTGTTTCTCCAATAGGTGTGCTGATTTCTCTATAGTAATCAGCCATATGTTCTATACCTTTTTTATGGCGTTTGCTAGGGTCTTTTTTTACTTTTTTATAAGTAACTTTTTTAATTTTTACTTCTTCATTGTTTTTTGAGCAAGAAGTAATTAGAAGAGTTGTTAAAATTGCAATATAAATTGCAGAATTTCTAAATTTCATTTACTAGTTTTTAATTTTGATTATTTTATAAGAACTGTCTTTGTTTTCTTTGGTTGAGTTATTGTTTAGAACAGAATCATCATCTTCTTTTACTATGCCAACATGTAAATATCCAATTAATTCTGTATTAGTATGCCATGTTAATTTTGTACCAATAAAAGAGCTATCTAAAACTGTTTCTTTAGTTGAAATGTCTATTACTTTAAACTTAAAATTTTTAACTACTTCTATATTTTTAGAATACTCTAAAACTAATAAGTACGTACTGTCTTGATTATAAGTCTTTTCAGTAACTAATTTAGTTTCCATAGTAATTTCTTTATTTTCATTAGTCTTTGTAACTTCTTTAGACTTACAAGCAAATGCAAATAAAAAAATAGTTATAAGTAAATAATAATTCGATTTTTTTGGAATAAACTTCATCTCGTAAAAATAAGGCTTAAAGAAATTATTTATATAATGTAACCTGTTAATTTTTTATGCATTCTAATAGCATAACTATCAGACATTCTAGAAACATAATTGCAAATTTGCATAATTCTTACATATAAAATATCACTATCTTGTTGATATTCAATAGGTAATAAGTTTAAAACTAATTTATCATAACTAGTTTGTTTGTTGTTATATTTATTGTTTAGTGCTGTTATAAAGGTGTCTAATAAATCAGCAATTACTCTATAACCAGAAACTTCTTTTTCTATTACTTCTTTACTTTTATATATTTTGTCTACACTAATTTTTATAATATCATTAATTTGAGCTTCGTACTTACATCTATCTAATAAAGACTTTTCGAATTCACCATTTAATATTTTTTCTTCATTATCTAAAAAGATATTTACAGCTTCATTTATTAAAACCCCAATAGCTAAGGCTCTTAAATAACTAACTCTATCTTTTTTAATTTTTAATGAATGATATTTTTTAATATCAATAGTGTCTTTCACTAATTTAATCATATACTCAAGTGCAAATTCTTCATCTATTAGACCAAGATTTATACCATCTTCAAAATCTATGATTGTGTAGCATATATCATCTGCAGCTTCTACTAAATAAGCTAAAGGATGTCTAAAATAAGAAATTGACTCGTTTGATTTTCTTAGCAAACCAAGTTCATCAACAACTTCTAAAAAAGCATCTTTTTCTGATTGAAAAAAACCATACTTTTTATCTACAATGTGTTGAGTTGGTTTTTTAGGTAAACTTTCTTTTGGGTATTTTAAAAAAGCACCTAAAGTTGCATAGCTTAAACGCAAGCCACCAGAGATACCTTCTCTTGTTTCTGTAAGAATTTTAAATCCGTTTGCATTACCTTCAAAATCTATTAAGTCTTGGTATTCTTTATCTGTTAAATCATTTTTAAATTGAGAACCTTTACCTGATTTAAAATACTCTCCAATAGCTTTTTCTCCTGAATGACCAAAAGGAGGATTGCCTATATCATGCATTACAGATGCTGCAGCTACAATAGCTCCAAAGTCATTAAATGTATGCCCTAATTCTTTTAGGTTTGGATGACGCTCTAACAATACTTTACCTACTTTTCTTCCTAGAGTTCTACCAACAACAGAAACTTCTAAACTATGGGTTAAACGAGTATGTACAAAGTCGGTTTCTGAAAGGGGAATAACTTGAGTTTTATCTTGTAAACTTCTAAAAGCAGATGAGAAAATAATTCTATCAAAATCTACTTCAAAACCCAATCTAGTTTCATCTTGTTGTGCTCTAATACGTTTTTGAGTATCGCCAAAACGTTTTAAAGAAAGGAGTTGTTCCCAATTCATTATTTGCTGAATTATTTCAGTATTATTTTTTAAGTTCTCGAAAATACAAAAAAAGAGAAGCAAATTTGCTTCTCTTTATAGATATTATTTATGGTTTTTCTAAATATTATTTTTGTTGTAATTGCCATTTCCATGCAGAAGCTAATGCTTCTTCTAAACTCTTTTCTGTTTTCCAGTTTAGTTCTCTGTTTGCAGTTGTAGTATCTGCATAAGAAGCCATAACATCTCCTGGTCTTCTATCAACAATTTTATAATTAAGTTTTAAGTTGTTTACTTTTTCAAAAGTTTTAATCACTTCTAAAACAGAAGTTCCTTTTCCTGTACCAACATTAAAATATTCAAAAGATTTTTTATTGTCTTTGTTTAGCAGTCTTTTTAAAGCAGCTATATGTGCTTTTGCTAAGTCTACAACATGAATATAATCACGAATTGCTGTGCCATCTTCTGTTGGGTAATCATCGCCAAAAACAGACAATTGTTCACGAATACCAGCTGCTGTTTGAGTTACAAAAGGAATTAAATTTGCTGGAACACCTAAAGGTAATTCTCCAATTTTTGCTGTTTCATGAGAACCTATAGGATTAAAATAACGTAGTGCAATCGTATTTATGTTATGAGCATTACTTGCATCTCTAATAATTTCTTCTCCAATTTTTTTTGTGTTACCATAAACAGACTCTGCTTTTTTAACAGGAGCATCCTCAGTTAAAGGTAAACTATCTGCTTCACCATAAACAGTTGCAGAAGACGAAAAGATAAAATTATCTAGATTTCTATCTTTTATTTCTTGTAATAAATAGATTAAAGAACTTAAATTATTTTCATAATAATCTAAAGGTTTCTCCATACTTTCTCCAACAGCTTTAAAAGCTGCAAAGTGTATAATTCCGTCTACTTTATTATTATCAAAAAAAGTTTTTAAATCACTTTTACTTCTTACGTCTAAATTATAATAGTCTGGTTTTTTACCTGTGATTTCTGTAATGCTATCTAGAACAGAAATAGTTGTGTTAGATAAATTGTCTATAATAACTACATCAAAACCTTCGTTTTGTAGTTCTACAACTGTATGAGAACCTATGAAGCCTAGACCTCCAGTCACTAAAATTTTTTTCATTTATTGATTTTTATAGGGGTTATTTAATAAAATTATTTATAGTTTCTGTGATAAAAGTTAATTGCTCATTATCTAATTCTGTATGCATAGGTAATGATATCACATTTTTAATTAAATCGTTTGTCACTGGAAAATCAGCTTCATTATACCTATCATCTTTATATGCTTTTTGAGCATGCAGAGCTACAGGGTAATAAATAGCATTTGGTATTTCTTTTTCTAATAAATGTTGATGCAGTTCATCTCTTTTACCATTAGTTATCTGAAGGGTATATTGATGAAAAACATGACAGTCACAAACCTCACAAATCTGTCCACAATTTTTAGTTGCATTCGATTTTGTAGTTGGAGTAATAATGTTAGGATTATTTGCAAAAGCATTATTGTAAAAACGAGCTGCATTTCTACGTGCATTACAATAACTGTCTAAATGAGGTAGTTTAGCTTTTAAAACTCCTGCTTGAATAGAATCTAGCCTTGAATTTACACCTACAACATCATGATAATAACGTGTATACATTCCATGATTTACTATTCCTCTAATAGTATGTGCTAATTCATCATCATTTGTAAAAATAGCTCCTCCATCTCCATAACAACCTAAATTTTTAGAAGGGAAAAAAGAAGTAGTACCTACATTACCAATAGTTCCTGCTTTTTGCTTTCTACCATCTTTAAATGTGTAATTTGCACCTATTGCTTGTGCATTATCTTCAATTATATATAAATTGTGTTCTTTTGCAATTTCTAAAATGGCATCCATGTTAGCAACTTGTCCAAATAAATGTACAGGTACAATTGCTTTTGTTCTTGGTGTAATAGCTTTTTTTACAGCCTCAATATCTATATTAAAAGTATCTGGTTCTACATCAACTAAAACAGGAGTTAATTGTAACAAAGCAATTACTTCTACAGTAGCTGCAAATGTAAAATCTGCAGTAATTACTTCATCACCTGGTTGTAACCCTAAACCCATCATTGCAATTTGCAAAGCATCAGTTCCGTTTGCACAAGGGATAACATGTTTAACCTCTAAATAATCCTCTAAATCTTTTTGAAAATCTTTTACTAAAGGACCATTTATATATGTTGAGGTATCTAAAACCGATTGTATAGAAGTATCTACTGTTTCTTTTATTTGTTGATATTGACCTTGTAAGTCAACCATTTGAATTTTTTTCATAAAGTCAGAAAATATTGATACTTCAAAAATACAATATAAATTGATTAACTTTGAAATCATCAAAAATTTTTCGAATGAAATTTCTTATAAAACTCTTAAAAGTCATAGCAGTTCTATTGATTTTAATTGTAGTAGGTACTTGGTTATACAGTAAAACATATCATCCAAATTATAAAGGAGAATTAGAAATAAATAATCTTTCTGATGAAGTAACTATATATTTTGATGAAATTGGAGTGCCACATATTAATGCAAAAAACCAGAAAGATGCTTATATAGCTTTGGGTTATGTACATGCTCAAGATAGATTGTGGCAAATGGAGTTAATTAGAAGAATTGCTCCTGGAAGATTGTCTGAAATTTTTGGAAAAGATTTATTAGAAACTGATGTTTTCTTTGCTGGTTTAGGTATAGAAGAAGCTTCAGAAAAATCGATTGCAAAATTAGATACATCTTCTGAAGCTTATCTCATGAGTATGGCTTATTTAGAAGGTGTAAATCAATATTTGAACGAAGGTAAAATGCCTTTAGAATTTGATTTGGTTGGTATTAAAAAAGAGAAGTATACCTTAAAAGATATTTATAATGTTTTTGGTTATATGTCTTTTAGTTTCGCAGTTGCGCACAAAACAGACCCATTACTTACAGAAATTAAAGAAAAATTAGGTACCCCATATTTTAATGAATTAATGTCTGCTTTTGATAAAAACCTAACTATTAATAAAACTGAAATACAACCTATTAAAGCTGAAATGTCTAAAGCTGTAAGTAAAATTATGGATAATTTACCTGTATCTGCATTTATAGGTAGTAACTCTTGGGTAATTGCACCAGAAAAAACAAAAAACGGAAAAGTTTTGTTTGCAAATGATCCTCATATTGGTTTTGCACAACCCTCTGTTTGGTATCAGAATCATATTAAAACACCAGATTACGAAATTTATGGGTACAATATTGCTTTAATGCCTTTTCCTTTGTTAGGTCATAACAGAGATTATGCTTATGGTTTAACCATGTTAGCTAATGACGATTTAAACTTTTATATCGAAGAAAATAATCCAGATAATGCTAATCAATATAAAACAGTTGATGGATTTAAAGATTATGAAATTAGAACAAAGACCATTAAAATTAAAGATAAAAAAGATACCACTTTTCAGGTGAAAGTGAGTAAACATGGTCCAATAATGAATGGTTTAAATCGTAATATTTCTGATGATAGACCTATAGCTATGAATTGGATGTACACCTATTTAGAAAACGAAATGCTAAATGTTGCTCATGGTATTTCTCATGCAAAATCTCTTGAGAATTTTAGAGCTTCTGTAGCAAAAATTCATGCACCAGGTTTAAATGTAATGTATGGTGATGCTAAAGATAATATTGCTTGGTTTGCTGCTGCAAAGTTATATCAACTTAGAGATAGTGTTTCTTCTAAAACCTATTTAGATGGAGCTTCTGGTAAGGATGAAATTTTAGAAATTTTACCTTTTGAAGAAAATCCACAAGCGATTAATCCAAGCAGAAATTATGTGTATTCTGCTAATCATCAACCAGATTCTGTAAGAGGTAAATTGTATCCTGGATATTATCAACCAGAAGACAGATCTAAAAGAATTGTAGAATTATTAGAAGCAAAAAATGATTTTACAAAAGAAGATGTTGCAAAAATGATTTATGATGTAAAATCTTCTAATGTCTCCCAAATTGCTAACGATTTATTAGCAATTGTAAATGACTCAGATTTTTCGGTTTCTCAGAAAAAAGCTGTTTCTATTTTAAAAAATTGGGATGGAACTTATTCAAAAACTGCAGTAGGTGCAACTATTTACAATCGCTTTTTATACGAGTTTTTAGTAAATACTTTTAAAGATGAATTGGGAGATGGATTTGAATTATTTATCAATTCGCAATTACAAGACCAAGTTTTACCAAATCAAATTAGTAGAGAAAATTCGATTTGGTGGGACAATATAAATAGTAAGAATAAAACAGAAACTAGAGCAGAAATTGTGACAACTTCATTTAAAAATGCGTTTTCATTTTTAGAAAATCAATTAGGTGCAAATGTAGAAGACTGGTTATGGAAAAGGGTTATTTCTATAGAGCACGAACATGCTATTGGTAAAGCTGGAGGTGTATTACGTAAGTTCTTTAATGTAGGGCCTTTTGAAACTATTGGTGGTAATGAAGTAATTAATAATCAAATTTTTAAATTAGATAGCACTGGAGTTTATAAAATTACAGCTGGCCCTTCAACTAGAAGAGTTATCGATTTTTCTGATATAGAAAACTCTTTATCTATTTTACCTACAGGACAATCAGGTAGAGTGTTTAGTCCATATTACAAAGACCAAGCACAAAAGTTTGTGGATGGTGAGTTTGTAAAGATGAGCCTAAATAAAGATGAAATTAAGCGTTCTAAAAATAAATTGATTTTTAAGAAGAGATAATTTTTTTTATATTTAAATAAATAAAGTTATAATGTTAAGAAAAATAATATTTAGCGTAACTTTTTTAATTTTCATTACAAGTAGTTATGCTCAAAAACAAACCACTTCTGCAGACTTTTCAGAACCATTTAAAATTGCTTTTAATAATTTTACATCAAAAACTGTTTGGGTAGCAGTTCGTTACAAAACGACAAGTGGTTCTTGGAGAACTAAGTATTGGTTTAAGTATAAACCATATGAAAAGGATAAAAATAACAAAACGTTTGTTATCAAAACATTCAATAGGTATTTTTATTATTTTGCTCGAACTAAATCAAATTACAATGGATCTTATTCTGTTTGGAAAGGAAGAGATAATTATCGAAAAGTAGATGGAAAACAAGTAGGAATGAAGGAGATTTATTTGAGTAAAAGTATCTTCAGCAAGCCTAGAGGTCAAACTTATTACATTGATTTGAAGTAAAGTTTTTATGAGTTGTCGATTTTGTGATAAACTTCCTCAAAAGGAATTCGAAAACGTTCTCCATAAACACCTTCTGGTTTTCTAATGCCACATGAAACAATCATGTTTATTTCTGCTCCAAAAGGGATGCCTAATAATCGTTTTACTCTTAAGGTATCAGAACCTTCCATTGGGCAAGTGTCATAACCTTCTGCAGCCATAGATAGCATAAAAGTTTGGGCAGCCAAACCGCAAGTTTTATGAGCTACAATTCGCATATCAGACTCTCTAACTTGTCTGTATATAGGTTTAAAAAGTCCGATGACAGAGATCATAATGTATTTTAAAAAACCTAAAATGCCTAAAAAATCTCCATAAGCAAAAGGAATAATTTTTCCATAATAATTGCGTGCTACTTTTTCTCTGCTACTTTGCGCTGCTTTAGGAGTATTAGCTCCGAAATTTTTATCAATAAATTGTAAATTGCTTTTAGCTCTCTTTCTCCATAAATCTTTTCTCGTTACAAAAACCACTAATTGTTGTGCTGTTCTTGCTGCATTTTGATTAAAACAAAAAGGTGCAATTTTAGCAATAGTTTCTTTAGAAGTTACATGATAAAATTCCCACAATTGCATGTTACTACTATTAGGAGCTAAAGAAGCTTGCTCAATACATTTTTTTACAATAGCAGTATCAATTGGTTTTTCTGCATCGTAAACTCTTACTGAACGTCTATGTTGTATAGCTTCAGAAACTGTTTTTTCTGTTGACATAAATTATTTATGAGATTTGTTTAAGTTTTTTATTCATTACCCAAAACCAAAGAGGAGGAAAGAATGAGAGTAACATCATTCCTGGATAACCAGTTGGCATTTGCGGACTTTCTGGAAGTGATTTTAATAATTGATAATGCTTACTTCCATTATAATGATGATCTGAATGACGAGATAAATTAAATAACAACACTTGCCCAACTTGATGATCAGAATTCCAAGAATGATTTCTTTTTACGCGTTCATATCGTCCATGTTCGTTTTGTTTACGTAACAATCCATAATGCTCAATATAATTAACAGTTTCTAATAAGATAATACCAGAAATAGCAGCTGCTAAAAAAGCAAAAAGAACAAATTGACCAAAAATTAAATAAATACTAACCAATAAAATGATATTACAAAGTGTGTAAATAACCATTCTATTTTGATGATGAAACCAAGACCTACCCAATTCTTTCATTCGCTTATTTTCTAAACTCCAAGCTTGAAAATAACTTGTAAAGTGAGAACGAATCCAAAAGATAAATAAGATTTCATTTTTTCTTGCAGTTGCAGCATCCTTTGGAGTAGCTACATTATAATGATGCCCTCCATTATGATAAGGTAAAAAGTGTGTATTTAAAGAGGTAAGCAATAAAATTTCACCAATAAATTCGTCAAATCTATTATTTCTATGACCTAACTCGTGACCAACATTTATACCAATAACACCACACATAATACCCATTGCAAAAATGCGTCCAGTTATTTCTCCATTGGTTAAATTTGGTTCTTGAATTGCGTAAAAAAAGAATATTAAAAAACAAATTTGAATAGGTAATGTTAAGTATAATAGATAGGTGTATAGCTTATTTTCTTTTTCTAATTTCTCCTCATCTTTTGTGAAATTTTCTTTATTAGGTTTTATAAAAAACTCTAAAAAAGGTACTAAACCAAAGAAAACAATTGCAGGTAAATGCGTTAACCATACTTTACTTGTAAAAGATATGTATACAACTATTGGAAGTATTAAAATTGAAAAATATTTAAGAGCTTTCATATAACTAAATATTACTTTCTAAAGATAGTAATTAGTTACAAGCGTTCCAAATTACATCATTTGGTGTGGGTGCAATTAAAGAAATCTGCTCTTTAGAAACAGGATGAATGAATTCGATTTTTCTAGCATGTAAATGGATGCTACCATCCTTATTGCTTCTATTAAAACCGTATTTTAAATCTCCTTTAATTGGAAACCCAATTGCAGATAATTGAGCTCTAATTTGATGATGTCTACCTGTTTCTAAATCAATTTCTAACAAAGAATAATTATCTAATTTTTGAATTACTTGATAATGTAGAACTGCTCTTTTAGAACCCGAAATTTCATGTTGATATACAGAAGATTTATTGTTTTTTGGATTCTTTTTTAAAAAGTTAATAAGTGTGTCTTTTTCTTTTTTTGGACATCCTTTTACAATTGCCCAGTAGGTTTTATTTATTTTCTTATCTCTCAACATTTTGTTTAAACGTTCTAGAGCTTTAGAAGTTCTTGCAAAAATAATGACGCCAGAAGTAGGTCTGTCTAATCTATGTACAACACCTAAATACACATTACCAGGCTTATTAAATTTTGTTTTAATATAATTTTTTACAACATCACTTAATGGTTTATCCCCAGTCTTATCTCCTTGGGTAATATCTCCTGAACGTTTATTAACAATGATAATATGATTATCCTCAAAAAGTACTTGTAAGTTGTCTTTGTTAGAATGCATTATAAATTGTTGTTTAGGCTTATGTAAATTTAACTTACTTAAAGTTATCTTTTACATCTTCGTTTACACCATCTATAAATTCTAAGAATTCTTTCCTACCCATTCCAGTGGATGAAGATGTAATAAAAGAAGTAGGTACAGACTCCCAATGATTTAATAACTTCTTTTTGTATGAAGTAATTTGCTTGTTTAATTTAGAGCTACCTAATTTGTCAGCTTTCGTAAAAACAATACAGAATGGAAGTTGATTTTCACCTAAAAAACGCATAAAATCTAAGTCTATTTTTTGAGGATCGTGTCTAGAATCTATCAAAACAAAAGTGCAGACTAATTGTTCTCTTTCTTTAAAATAATTCTCTATAAAATATTGGAATATTTGACGCTTTTTTTTAGAAACTTGAGCATAACCATAACCAGGTAAATCTACTAAAAACCACTCGTCATTTATTTTGAAATGATTGATTAGCTGTGTCTTACCAGGTTTTCCAGAAATTTTAGCTAAATCTTTACGCTCCATCAACATATTTATTAACGAAGACTTGCCAACATTAGAACGTCCAATAAACGCGTACTCTGGAATTCTGTCTTTTGGAGCATTAATAACATTGCTATTACTCATTACAAAGTCAGCAGATTTAATTTTCACAGCAAATAAATTTTATATGTTTCTAGATACTAACCAATCTTCAAGAATCTTATTAAATTCTTCTGGTCTTTCCATCATAGCAGCATGACCACATTTGTCAATCCAAAATAAATTTGAATCTGGTAATAATTTATTAAAATCATTAGCAACTTCTGGTGGAGTAACATTGTCTTGTTTACCCCAAATTAAACAAGTTGGTTGTTTCATTTCAGGTAAATCATTGGCCATATTATGTCTTATAGCACTTTTTGCAATAGCTAATGTTTTAATAACAGAATTCCTGTCATTTACAATATTGTAAACGTCATCAACAAGTTCTTTTGTGGCAACCTTAGGGTCGTAAAAAACGTCTTTAGTCTTTTGCTCAATATATTCGTAATTTCCTCTTTTTGGAAAACTACCACCCATTGCATTTTCATACAATCCAGAACTTCCAGTTAAAACTAAGGCACTTACTTTTTCTTGATAATGTTTGGTAAAGTACAAAGCAATATGGCCTCCTAAAGAGTTCCCTAAAAGAATAGCATTATCAATTTTTTTATGCTCTAAAAATTCTTTTAAATATTTTGCTAAATTTTTAACGTTGGTTTTAATTAAAGGTAATGTATAAAGAGGTAATTCAGGAATTAAAACCTGATATCCTTTATTAGAAAAATGATTAAAAGTAGCTCCAAAATTACTTAAAGCACCCATTAATCCATGTAAAACAATGATTGCAGGTCCTTCTCCAGCTTCTGCGTATGTAAACTTACCTTCAGTTTTTAACTTGTCAGTCATTGAGTTTTGATTAGTTACTATCAACCGCAAATGTAATTCTTTTTTATAACATACAAAGCCTTTTAAGTGTCAGTGATTTAAGGTTGTTAACATCTTAAAATCTCTTGTATATAAAGGGTATTCTCTGTTTTTATTAACAATGTGGTAAAAAGTGGTAAAAAGTGGTAAAATTTATATATTTTTGAGTTTCTATAGCTATTTTAATGATTAACCTAATTGGTACATACGAATGTAAGGCAGATGCTAAAGGTAGGGTGATGTTTTCATCGGCTTTTAAAAAGCAACTGTCGCCTGTTTTACAAGAAGGTTTTGTGTTAAAAAGAGCGGTTTTTCAACCTTGTCTAGAATTATATCCAATGAAAGAGTGGAATTTAATGATGGAAAAGGTGGGCAAACTAAATAAGTTCAAAAAGAAGAATAATGATTTTATAAGAAGATTTACTGCAGGAGTAAAATTAATTGAATTAGATGCTAGTGGTAGAATTTTAATACCAAAAGATTTATGCGATTTTGCAGGAATTCAAAAGCAAGTAGTGATGTCTTCTTCTATAAATATTATTGAGATTTGGGATAAAGAAAATTATGAAAAAGCCATAAATGAAGCAGCAGATGATTTTGCAGATTTAGCTGAAGAAGTTATGGGTAATACCGATTTTGATGAGTTACCATAATCCAGTTTTATTACATGAAAGTATAGATGGTTTAGCAATTAAAGAAGATGGTGTTTATGTAGATGTCACATTTGGTGGTGGAGGTCATTCAAAAGAAATTTTAAATAGACTAGGTAAAGAAGGAAAATTGTTTGCATTTGATCAAGATCCTGATGCTTTAGAAAATGTTATAGATGATGAAAGGTTTGTGCTAATTCCTGAGAATTTTAGATATATCTCAAGATTTTTAAGATTTCATGGAGTTAGAAAAGTAGATGGTATTTTGGCTGATTTAGGGGTTTCATCTCATCAATTTGATGAAGCAGAAAGAGGTTTTTCGATTCGTTTTGAAGGTGATTTAGATATGAGAATGAATCAAAAGTCTAAAAAATCTGCTAAAGATATTATCAATACGTATTCAGAAGAAAAACTAGCTGAGATATTGTTTTTGTATGGTGAGTTAAGAAATTCTAGAAAAATAGCAAGAACTATTGTTCATGAAAGAAAGAATAAATCTATAGAAACAAGTTTTCAGTTAAAAGAAGTTCTAAAAATGTTTTTACCAAAGGCTAAAGAACATAAAATCTTAGCTCAAATTTTTCAGGCTATTCGTATAGAAGTCAATGAAGAATTAGATGTTTTAAAAGAGTTTTTAGAGCAAATTCCAAATCTTTTAAAAGAAGAAGGTAGGTTAAGTGTAATTTCTTATCACTCTTTAGAAGATAGATTAGTAAAAAGATTTATAAGAACTGGTTTGTTTGAGGGTGAACCTGAAAAAGATATGTTCGGAAATTCAAATGAACCTCTAAAAAAAGTTGGAAAATTAATAGTTCCTTCAAAAGATGAAATTAAAATTAATAATAGAGCAAGAAGTGCAAAATTAAGAATTGCGACTTTAAAAAATTAGAATGACAAAAGTTAAAAAGGGAATATATGCTTTTTTAAGAGGTAGTTTTTTAACAGACGAATCTGCTGTTAAAAATTGGAGGATTATTGTCTTTGTTGTTGCGCTTTTATTAATAATGATTACAAGTGCTCATAGAATAGATAAAAAAGTAATAACCATTGCAGAGCTTAATAAAAAGAAGAGAGAATTAAGAGCAGAATATGTAGATACAGGTACTATTTTAATGCGAATGAAAATGGAATCTAGTATCAGAGAAAAAGCAATAGAAAGAGGTTTAAAACCGTCAGAAACACCACCAAAAAAAATAAAAGTAACCTATAAAGATTAATCAATTGGCAACTCAGAAAAAAAGCATACTTACCAAATTCTACATAGTAGCTGCTTTTATGACGCTTTTTTTGTTGGCTATTGTGTTTAGGGTTGTTAATATCCAATATATCCAAGGAGAAAAGTATAAGCAACTATCTACAGAACTTACTATTAAACAAGATACCATTTATGCAAATAAAGGAAATGTTTATGCTGCAGATGGTAATTTGTTAGCAACCTCGATGTCTAAATATACCATTAGAATGGATGTTGTAGCTGTAGATACTAATGTTTTTGAGAAAAATATTGCAGCACTTTCTAAAGAGTTGTCATCTATGTTTGGCAAACCTGTTAGCTATTATGAAAACAAATTAAGAAGAGCTAAAAGTAGAAAAAACAGATACCTACTAATTGCAAGAAATGTTGGGTATAATGATTATCTAAAAATGAAAACCTTTCCGATTTTTAACTTAGGTGTTTACAGAGGAGGTTTTATTGCAGAGCATAAAACAGTTCGCGAACATCCAATAGGAAAAATTGCAGAACGTACAATTGGCTATGATGATTTTAGAGGTGAAGCAGGTATAGAAGGAGCTTTTGCAGATTTTATGCAAGGTGAAAATGGTTTAAGATGGAAACAGAAAATTGCAAAAAATCAATGGAAACCAATTTCTGATGTTAACGAAAAAGAACCTGTAGATGGGCATGACGTAATTACAACTATAGATGTTAATATTCAGGATATTACTCATCATGCTTTATTAAAACAACTTGAAATTTTTGAAGCAGATCATGGGTGTGCAGTAGTTATGGAAACTGCTACAGGTGAAATAAAAGCCATATCAAATTTAGGTAGAACATCTAAAGGTAAATATTACGAAAAAAGAAATTATGCTGTTTGGGAGAGTCATGAGCCTGGTTCTACTTTTAAGCTTGCCAGTTTAATGGCTGCTTTAGATGATAAAGTAATCGATACTTCAACTGTTGTGGATACAGAAAAAGGTAAAATTTACATACATAATAGAAAAATAGAAGACTCTCATAGAGGTGGTTATGGTAAAATTTCTGCAGCAAGAGTGTTTGAAGTTTCTTCTAATGTGGGAATTGTAAAATTGATGAAAGAACATTATGATGAAAACCCAGAAAAGTTTATTTCTAAATTAGAAAAATACGGATTTACTAAGCCTGTTGGGTTCCAAATTAAAGGAGAAGGTAAACCGTTTATTCCAACTCCAGATAATAAAAGTAGATGGAATAAAATTTCTTTAGAATGGATGTCTTGGGGTTATGGAGTATCAGTAACTCCTATGCAAACATTAATGTTTTATAATGCTGTAGCTAATAATGGAGTTATGGTAAAGCCAAGATTTGTCAAAGAATTAAGAAAACAAGATAAAGCAGAAAAAGTTTTTAAAACTGAAGTTGTTAATCCAAAGATTGCTTCAGAAGAGACTTTAAAAAAGGTGAGAAAGGTGATGGAAAATGTTGTTGTAAAAGGTACAGCAGAAAATATTTATTCACCTAATTTTTCGATGGCAGGTAAAACAGGTACAGCCAAAAAATTTATTCCTAGAACAAAAAATAAAGATGGAGAATGGGTAGGAGGTTATTATTCTACAGAAAGATATGTAGCTTCTTTTGCAGGGTTTTTTCCAGCAGAAAAACCTAAATATTCTTGCATAGTTGTTATTCATGATCCAGATAAAAAGAAAGGTTATTATGGGGCCACTGTTGCTGCTCCTGTTTTTAAAGAAATCGCACAAAAAATATATACAACTACACCTATAGATAATCAATCTGTAAAAGATAAAACAGAGTTTGCTGCTATAGATAAAGATTATAAAAATTACGATAAAAAGTTAAGTAAAGAATATTCATTAATACCAAATGTTGAAGGAATGAATGGTATGGATGCTGTATCTCTACTAGAAAATATTGGGTTAAAAGTTGAATTTTCTGGTGTTGGAAAAGTAAACTATCAATCTTTAAAAAAGGGTGAAAAATTAGTTAAAGGAAAAACAATTGTTTTAAAATTATCATAAGCTGAAGAATTTAAAAGACATATTATATAAGGTTAGTATCAATCAAGTATTTGGTAGTACAGATGTTGCTATCAATCAATTAGTTTTTGATTCTAGAAAAGTTAAAAAGAATGATGTTTTTATAGCTCAAAAAGGAGTTAATGTAGATGGTCACTTATATGTTGATAAAGCAATTTCTTTAGGAGCTACAGTTATTATTTGTGAAAAAATTTCATTTGATAAACAAGAAGGAATAACCTATATAAGAGTTAATGATTCTAATGCAGCTTTAGCAATAATGGCTGCCAATTTTTATGATAATCCTTCTGCAAAATTTCCTGTAGTTGGAGTTACTGGTACTAATGGAAAAACTACTATTGCTTCTTTACTTTATCAATTATTTAATAAAGCAGGGTATAAAGTTGGTTTATTGTCTACAGTAAAAATTTTAGTTGATGAAACAGAATATAAAGCCACACATACTACTCCAGATTCAATTACTATAAATCATTATTTAGATTTAATGTTAGAAGAAGGTGTTGAGTATTGTTTTATGGAAGTAAGTTCTCATGGAATTCATCAAAAAAGAACAGAAGGTTTAACTTTTACTGGTGGTATTTTTACCAACCTTTCTCATGATCATTTAGATTATCATAAAACCTTTTCAGAGTATAGAGATGTAAAAAAAGAATTTTTTGACAACTTGCCAAAATCAGCTTTTGCATTAACAAATATTGATGATAAGAATGGCAACTATATGTTGCAAAATACACAAGCAAAAAAATATAGTTATGCTTTAAAAACGGTTGCAGATTTTAAAGCAAAAATTCTCGAAAAACAGATTTCTGGAACATTAATTTCTATTGATGGTATAGAGGTTTGGACTAAGTTAATAGGTGTATTTAATATCTATAATCTTACAGCAATTATTGCAACAGCAGAGCTTTTAGGGTTAGAAAAGTTTGAAATTTTAAGAATTGTAAGTGAATTAGAAAGTGTAAGTGGTCGTTTTCAATATACAATTTCAGATGATGGAGTAACTGCAATCGTAGATTATGCACACACACCAGACGCATTAAAAAATGTTTTAGAAACCATTAATGATATCAGAACTGGTAATGAGCAAGTGATAACTGTTGTTGGTTGTGGAGGAGATAGAGATAAAACTAAAAGACCAAAAATGGCTCATATAGCTTCTCATTTAAGTAATCAAGCCATTTTTACTTCAGATAATCCAAGAACTGAAGAGCCTCAATCTATATTAGATGAAATGGAATTGGGTGTTTCACCAGAAAATTATAAAAAAACACTAACAGTTTTAGATAGAAGACAGGCAATTAAAACGGCTTGTAAACTAGCCGTAAATGGAGACATTATTTTAATTGCAGGTAAAGGGCATGAGTCTTATCAAGAGATAAATGGTGTAAGATCTCATTTTAATGATTTAGAGGAAGTTAGTAATTGTTTTAATCAACTAAAAAACAAATAGAATGCTGTATTATTTATTTCAATACTTAGAAAACGAGTTTAGTTTGCCAGGAGCAAGTGTATTTCAATTTATCACTTTTAGAGCAGCAGCAGCTTTTATTTTATCATTGTTAATTTCTGCAATTTATGGTAAAAGAATTATTAATTTTTTAAGAAATCAACAAGTTGGAGAAACAGTAAGAGATTTAGGATTAGAAGGTCAAAAGCAAAAAACTGGTACTCCAACCATGGGTGGTTTAATCATCATTTTAGCTACATTAATTCCAGCAATTCTGTTGGCAAAATTAGATAATATATATGTCATTATTTTATTAATTACCACTGTTTGGATGGGTTTAATAGGATTTTTAGATGATTATATAAAAGTATTTAAAAAAGATAAAGACGGTTTAAAAGGAAAGTTTAAAGTTTTAGGTCAAGTTGGTTTGGGGCTTTTTGTAGGTGCTATGCTTTATTTTAACGATGGTGTAACTATAAAAGAGCAACTTCCTATAGAACAGCAAGTAGTGCAAGAAAATGGAAGAAAAAAAGTATTTGGTGAAGCACATAAATCAACTAAAACAACAGTTCCGTTTTTAAAAAATAACGAGTTAGATTATTCAAAAGCATTACAATTTTTAGGAGATGGCTATGAAAAATTTGGCTGGATTATCTTCATTTTTATTACTGTTTTTATAGTAACAGGAATTTCAAATGGAGCAAACTTAACAGATGGTATAGATGGTTTGGCTGCTGGTTCTTCTGCAATTATGGTAATAACCTTAGCCGTTTTTGCATGGGTTTCTGGTAATATCATTTTTGCAGATTATTTAGATGTTATGTACATCCCAAATTCAGGTGAAATGACAGTTTTTATCCTTGCTTTTGCAGGAGCTTTAGTTGGGTTTTTATGGTATAATACTTACCCAGCACAAGTGTTTATGGGAGATACTGGAAGTTTAACTATTGGAGGCATTATAGCAGTAATTGCAATTGCTATAAGAAAAGAATTATTACTTCCAATACTAGCAGGAATTTTTGTTGTAGAAAACCTATCTGTGATTTTACAAGTTTCTTGGTTTAAATACACTAAAAAGAAATTTGGGGAAGGAAGACGCATTTTTAAAATGTCGCCTTTACATCATCATTATCAAAAGTTAAGTTATCACGAAAGTAAAATAGTTGTTCGTTTTTGGATTGTTGGCATTTTGTTAGCAGTATTAACAATAGTAACATTAAAATTAAGATAAAAAAGAGCTTATCCTAGCTTTCCCTTGGGAGAGGATAGGCCTCTTTTATTAAAGATGAAAAATCAAGAAATAAATATAAGTAATAAGATTTCCAATAATATAGGAAGCAAAAAACTTGTGGTTCTTGGTGGTGGAGAAAGTGGAGTAGGTACAGCTATTTTAGGAAAGCAAAAAGGTTACGAAGTTTTTGTGTCAGACAAAGGCGAAATAGCAGAAAAATATAAAGAAGTTCTTTTACATAATAATATAGATTTTGAAGAAAAACAACATTCAGAAACAAGAATTTTAAAAGCTGATGTTGTTATGAAAAGTCCTGGTATACCTGATAATGTTGCACTCGTTGTAAAACTTAGAGAAAATAACATTCCTGTTATTTCTGAAATGGAGTTTACTCAGCAATTTACAAATGCAACTATTATTGGTATTACAGGATCAAATGGTAAAACTACAACAACTTTATTAACGCATCATATTTTAAAAAATGCTGGATTAGATATAGGTATTGCAGGTAATATTGGAGATAGTTTTGCCCTTCAAGTTGCCAATGAAAATAGAAAAAATTACGTGTTAGAAATTAGTAGTTTTCAATTAGATGGAATAGAGAAATTCAATAGCCATATTGCAATTTTAACAAATATTACTCCAGATCATTTAGATAGGTATGACTATGATTTTAATAAATACATAGCCTCAAAATTTAGGATAACAAAAAATCAAAAAGAGACAGATTATTTTATTTATGATGCAGATGATGAAGCTATAAATAATTGGTTAAAAAAAAATAAAACAAAAGCAAAATTAGTTCCATTTTCACTCAAAAAAGAGTTGAGCTTTGGAGCTTATTTAAAAGATGAAACAATAATAATAAATATAAATAAAGAGAATATACATATGCCACTATCAACCTTATCAATCAAAGGAAAACACAACACAAAAAATGCGATGGCAGCAACCATGGCTGCTCAACTTTTAAAAGTTAGAAAAGAAACAATTAAAGAAAGTTTGGCAAGTTTTGAAGGTGCAGAACATCGTTTAGAAAAAGTCGCTAAAATTAAAGATGTAGAATATATAAACGACTCTAAAGCAACCAATGTAAATGCAACTTTTTATGCTTTAGAATGTATGGATAAACAAACTGTTTGGATAGTAGGAGGTGTAGATAAAGGCAATGATTATACAGATTTACTTCCACTTGTAAGAGAGAAAGTTAAAGCAATAGTTTGTTTGGGTCTTGATAATGATAAAATTAAAAATACGTTTAGTAATGTAGTTGATATTATTGTGGAAACTGCAGGTGCAGAAGAAGCAGTTAAAGTATCAGAGAAATTATCAGAAAGAGGTGATGCTGTTTTATTATCACCAGCTTGTGCAAGTTTTGATTTATTTGAAAATTACGAAGATAGAGGTCGTCAATTTAAAAAAGCGGTAAGAAATTTATAAAAAGTGAAAACCATTTTTCAACATATAAAAGGTGATAAAACTATTTGGGCAATAGTTGCTGTTTTGGCAATATTCTCTTTTATGCCTGTATATAGTGCAAGTACAAACTTGGTTTATGTTGTAGGTTCTGGTTCTACTTTAGGGTATTTAATAAAGCACATGGTATTATTAATTATGGGCTTTGCAATTATTTATGGAGTGCATAAAATACCTTATCGTTATTTTTCTGGTGGTTCAGTTTTAATGCTTCCTATAGTTATTGTTTTACTTGTTTTTACTTTGGCTCAAGGCACCACAATTGGAGGTGCAAATGCAAGTAGGTGGATTCGAATTCCGTTTGTAGGTATTGGTTTTCAAACATCAACTTTAGCAGGATTAGTATTAATGGTTTATGTAGCAAGATATTTAGCTAAAAATAAAGAAAAACAAATAAAGTTTAAAGAAAGTTTGTTGCAACTTTGGTTACCTGTTGCAGCAGTTTTAATACTTATTTTACCTGCAAATTTTTCTACAACTGCCATTATTTTTGTCATGATTTTAATGGTTACTTTTATTGGTGGATACCCTATTAAATACATTGGTTTTATTATAGGAGCAGGTGTTTTGGCTTTAGCATTTTTTGTATTAGTAGCAAAAGCTTTTCCTGATGCAATGCCTAATAGAGTTCAAACATGGCAAAGTAGAATAGAAAGTTTTTCTAATGATGATGCAAAAGAAGCTTATCAAGTAGAAAAAGCAAAAATAGCAATAGCAACAGGAGGTCCTGTTGGTTTAGGTCCTGGGAAAAGTGTACAAAAAAACTTTTTACCACAATCTTCATCAGATTTTATTTTTGCAATAATTATAGAAGAATATGGTTTATTAGGTGGTATTTTAATAGTATCAATTTATTTTTTATTATTCTTTAGAATATTTGTTGTGGTTAAAAAAACAACTACAATATTTGGAACATTATTAGTTATAGGTGTTGGTTTTCCAATTATTTTTCAAGCAACCATTAATATGGCTGTTGCTACCAATTTATTTCCTGTAACAGGTCAAACATTACCATTAATAAGTAGTGGAGGTACTTCTATTTGGATGACTTGTTTTGCTTTAGGTATGATCTTAAGCGTTAGCGCATCAAAAGAAGAAACAGAAGAAGATATTTTAGACGATAACCCTTTAGATATTTTGCATGAAACCATATAATATACTTATTTCTGGAGGAGGTACAGGAGGACATATTTATCCTGCTTTAGCAATAGCAAATGAAATTAAATTGCGATATCCTGATGCAAATTTTCTTTTTGTTGGTGCAAAAGATAGAATGGAAATGGAGAAAGTACCACAAGCTGGCTATGATATAAAAGGTTTATGGATTTCAGGTTTTCAAAGAAAATTGACTTTAGATAATGTGTCATTTCCATTTAAATTAACGAGTAGTTTATTAAAGGCAAGAAATATAATCAACAATTTTAAGCCAGATGTTGTTATTGGAACTGGTGGTTTTGCAAGTGGGCCAACTTTAATTATGGCACAAAGAAAGGGAATACCTACATTAATTCAAGAACAAAATTCTTTTCCTGGAATTACTAATAAATTATTAGGAAAAAAAGTAGATAAAATTTGTGTGGCTTATGATAATTTAGAACGCTTTTTTCCAGTTGATAAAATCATAAAAACTGGTAATCCTGTACGTCAAGATTTACTATATATCCATACAAAAGTAGATCAAGGAAAATCTCATTTTAAACTAGATCATAAGAAACAAACTATTTTAGTTTTAGGTGGTAGTTTAGGAGCAAGAAGAATAAATCAATTAATTGAAGAGAATCTAGATTTTTTTAAAACTCAAGGAGTACAAATTATCTGGCAATGTGGAAAATTATATTTCGATGAATATAAAAAACACAATGATTTAGATTTTGTGCAAGTGCATGAGTTTATCAATACTATGGATTTAGCATACGCAGCTACAGATATCATAATTTCTAGATCTGGTGCAAGTTCAGTTTCAGAATTATGTATAGTAGGTAAACCAGTAGTTTTTATTCCTTCTCCAAATGTGGCAGAAGACCATCAAACAAAAAATGCAAAATCTATTGCAGATCAGCATGGAGCTATTTTACTAAAAGAAACAGATTTAGACACTTTTGCAATTGTTTTTGAGACTTTACTAAAAGATAAAGGTAAACAAGCGCATTTAGCAGAAAACATAAAAGAATTAGCATTACCAGGAGCAACAAATGCTATAGTTAACGAAATTGAAAAATTATTAAATAGTTGAATTTAAAAGAGATACATAACGTCTATTTTGTTGGTATTGGTGGTATTGGTATGAGTGCTATTGCTCATTATTTTGTATCTAATGGAAAACAAGTTGCAGGCTATGATAAAACACCTTCTCATATTACTAAAACCCTAGAAAATAAAGGAGTTATTATTAACTTTGAAGATAGTGTTAGTTTAATTCCAACTTCATTTTTAAATTCAAAAGAAACATTGGTTGTTTATACACCAGCAATTCCTAAAAAACATAATCAATTCAATTATTTTTTAGAAAATAATTTTACTGTTTTAAAAAGGGCAGAAGTTTTAGGAGAAATCACAAAAAATACGACCTGTTTAGCAGTTGCTGGTACACATGGTAAAACCACAACATCATCTATTTTAGGTCATATTATGACTGTAAAAAAGGCTACCTCTTTTCTTGGTGGCATTGCAGAAAATTACAATTCAAATTTAATTTTGGGTGATGATAAAATTTCTGTAGTGGAAGCAGACGAGTTTGATAGGTCTTTTTTAAAGTTATCCCCAGATATTGCTTGTGTAACATCTATGGATGCAGACCATTTAGACATTTATGGAGAAGCAAAAGAGTTAGAACTCTCTTTTAGAGCGTTTTCTGATAAAGTTTCTCATACACTTATAGTTGCTAATGGCTTGCCACTAGAAGGGTTAACTTATGGTATAGAGGATGATTCAGATTTTTGTGCTTATAATATAAAAATTGAAAATGGAGCTTACCTTTTTGATGTAAAAACACCAAAAGAAAATATAAAAAATATAATTTTTCATTTGCCTGGTAAGCATAATGTTATGAATGCTTTAGCTGCTTTAGCAATGGCAAATGTTTATGGGGTTTCATTAGAAATAATTAAAGAACAGTTAGCTAGTTTTAAAGGAGTAAAACGTAGGTTTTCTTATAAAATTAAAACTAATGATTTGGTGCTGATAGATGATTATGCGCATCACCCTACAGAAATAAATGCAGTAGAAAAAGCCGTTAGAGAAATGTATCCAAAAGAACGTGTTTTAGTTGTTTTTCAACCTCATTTATTTAGTAGAACAAGAGATTTTATAGACGATTTTGCAAATGCACTTACAAAGTTCAATGAAGTACTTTTATTAGATATTTATCCTGCGAGAGAGTTGCCTATTGAAGGTGTAAATTCTAATTGGTTATTATCTAAAATTGATAATAAAAATAAAAAAATAACAACTAAAGAAAATTTACTTTTCGATATTAAACAATCTTCATCAAAAATTGTTGCAATGTTAGGTGCTGGAGATATTGGAGTAATGATAGAAGAAGTTACAGAACAACTTTTAAAACCATTGACTAATGAAGTTTAAACGAATTTTAAAATATCTCTTATTTCTATTATTAATAATAAGTCTTGGCTTTTTATATAGTTTTTCTTCAAAGAGAAATTCAGATAAAAAAGTATCAGAAATTATTATCGAATTTGAAGATGGAGATAATAATTTTTTAACACATTCAATGGTTAATAAATTGTTAATACAAAAAAATAAAACGGTTAAAAACCAAGCAAAATCTGTAATAGATTTATACAAACTAGAAAACGAGGTATCTAAAAATCCGTATGTCGAAAAATCATCTGTTTTTTTGACCATAGAAGGTAAGCTAAAGACTGTAGTTAAACAACGTGCACCTGTAGCTAGAATAATTACTGATAAAGATTCTTATTATGTTGATAAACAGGGGGTAAAAATCCCATTATCTAACAATTACTCTGCTAGAGTAATGCTAATTTCTGGTGTAAAAAACATAGAAGATATTAAAGAAATTATGCCTTTAATATCTAATATTTTAAAGGATGATTTTTTAAAAAAAGAAATCATTGGAATACAAAAATCTGACGCAAATGAATTTCAATTTGCTGTAAGAAGTGGAGATTATAAAATTGATTTTGGAAAATTATCTGAGATTGATATAAAATTTAAAAAATTAAAAGCGTTTTATAATAAAACATTTGAAGATAAAACAATTCAAAATTATAAAACAATTAATATAAAATATCACAACCAAGTTGTGTGTACAAAATAAACTGAAATGGAGAATAATAAAATAGCTGTAGGTTTAGATATTGGTACAACCAAGATTGTTGCTATGATTGGTCGTAAAAATGAGTACGATAAAATTGAGGTTGTAGGTATTGGTAAAGCAAAAAGTTTAGGAGTAAAAAGAGGTGTTGTAAGTAATATTACCCAAACCATTCAATCTATTCAACAAGCAGTTGACGAAGCAGAAAGCGTTTCTGGTTTTAAGATAGAAAATGTAGTTGTAGGTATTGCAGGTCAACATATTCGAAGTTTACATCATAGTGATTATATCACAAGAGACAATGCTGACGAGGTAATAGAAGAAACAGATATAGATGACTTGGTAAACCAAGTTCATAAGTTAGTAATGTTGCCAGGTGAAGAAATTATTCATGTTTTACCACAAGAGTTTAAAGTAGATTCTCAAGCAGATATTAAAGAACCAATAGGCATGTATGGGGGGCGTCTTGAAGCCAATTTTCATGTAGTAGTTGGGCAAGTTTCATCTATAAGAAATATTGGACGCTGTGTAAAAAGTGCAGGTTTAGATTTAAGTGAAATTACATTAGAACCTCTTGCATCAGCACAAGCTGTGTTAAGTCAAGAAGAAAAAGAAGCAGGTGTAGCTTTGATAGATATAGGTGGAGGTACAACTGATTTAGCCATATTTAAAGATGGAATCATAAGACATACAGCAGTAATTCCTTTTGGCGGAAATGTAATTACAGATGATATTAAAGAAGGCTGTTCAATTATTGAAAAACAAGCTGAATTATTAAAAATAAAATTTGGATCTGCTTGGCCAGGAGAAAATAAAGAAACAGAAATTGTTTCAATACCTGGCTTAAGAGGAAGAGAACCAAAAGAAATAACGCTTAAAAATTTATCTAAAATTATACATGCTAGAGTTCAAGAAATTATAGAGCATGTCTTTTTAGAAATTAAAAATTATGGACACGATACTGCAAAAGGAAAACTAATTGCAGGTATTGTATTAACAGGTGGTGGTTCTCAATTAAAGCATTTACGTCAATTAGTAGAATATATCACAGGTATGGATGCTAGAATCGGTTTTCCAAACGAACATTTAGCTGGTGATTCAGATGAAGCTTTATCAAGTCCATCATATGCTACAGCTGTTGGTTTATTAATGGAAGGTTTAGATAAAGATGTAAAAGTAGTAGAAGAGGCAGTAGAAGAACAAATTGAAGAAGAAATTTCAACTAGTCCAGAAGAAGAATTAAAACCTCTAATTGAAGAAAAAGTTAAACCAAAAAAGAAATCTTTCTTCGAAAAGTTCACAGAAGGATTAAAAGATTTTTTGGATAACGCAGAATAAGACTAAAACAAATATCAATACAACAAAAACAAATAAACGTTATTATGAACGCAGAATTTGATAACATTATTTTTGAAATGCCCAAAACAAAGTCTAATACCATAAAGGTTATTGGTGTTGGTGGAGGAGGTAGCAATGCTGTAAACCACATGTACACACAACAAATAAAAGGTGTAGATTTTGTAATTTGTAATACAGATGCACAAGCATTAGAAAACAGTCCAATACCTAATAAAATTCAGTTAGGGGCAAGCTTAACTTCAGGTTTAGGAGCTGGTGCTAATCCAGAAATAGGAGCACAAGCAGCTAAAGAAAGTATGCAAGAAATTCAGCAAATGTTAAATACCCAAACAAAAATGGTATTTATTACTGCTGGTATGGGTGGAGGTACAGGTACAGGTGCTGCACCAATTATTGCAAAAATTGCAAAAGATATGGATATTCTTACTGTTGGTATTGTAACTATGCCATTTCAGTTCGAAGGTAGAATGCGTTCAAAACAAGCACAATTAGGTATAGATCAATTACGTCAAAACGTAGATTCGCTAATTGTTATTAATAATAATAAATTAAGAGAAGTTTATGGAAACCTTGGTTTTAAAGCAGGTTTCTCTAAAGCTGATGAAGTTTTATCTACTGCTGCTAGAGGTATTGCAGAAGTAATTACACATCATTACAAACAAAACATAGATTTACACGATGCTAAAACTGTACTTTCTAACAGTGGAACTGCAATTATGGGTTCTGCAAGAGAAGAAGGAACAAATAGAGCTAAAAATGCAATAGTTAAAGCATTAGATTCTCCTTTATTAAATGACAATAAAATTACAGGAGCTAAAAATGTATTATTATTAATTGTTTCTGGTACAAGTGAAGTTACTTTAGATGAGATTGGTGAAATCAACGATTACATTCAAGATGAAGCTGGTTATGATGCCAATATTATTATGGGTATTGGAGAAGATGAAGAATTAGGAGAAGCAATTTCTGTTACCATTGTTGCTACAGGTTTTGCAGCAGATCAGCAAAACTCAATTACTAATTCTGATGAAAAAAAAGTAATTCATACTCTAGAAGATGAACAAAAAGCAACCTATAATTTTAGCGAAGAAAAAGTTGTTAAAACGCCATCTCTAAATGAAGAATTACCAAAACAGAACAATGAAAAAATTATTCATGTTCTAAGTGATGAAGATGATGCTCCAAAAATGGATTTGGTAAAAACTTCAGAAATTATTGCGAACATGCCTGTTTATTATGATGAAATAACAGCAAAGCCAGAAAAAGAAATCGACTTTATTATTACTAATGTTACACCTCAAAAAGAAGTTGTTAGTGAGCAAGTAGAAGAAGATTTGGGTGAAAATTTATTATTTGATTTACCTCTAAATTCTTATACAGAAGTTACTCCAGAAAAAGAGATAAAACACGAGTTAGTTGAAGATTCTAAGATTAACATTAATGAAATAGAAGTTTTTGGAGCTGAAGAAATAAAGTTTGAAAAAGAAGCTACAAAAAGATATGTTTTAGAAGATTTCGATGCTCAGCCAACTATAGGTAAAAGTTCTGCATTTTCTAATACAGAAAAAGTACAGGAAGAAGAAGGATTAAACTTTGAGTTAAAAACTAAAATGCCTCAAGCAGAAATAAACGAAATTGAAACTGAAAGTGAAGAGATATCTCCTTTAAGTCTTAATATTTCTGAATTAAGAAAAAGATCTGAAGAAAGAAAACTTAAAATGAAAGGTTTTAATTACAAGTTCAATGATCAGTTAAATAAAAATATTGATGAGATAGAACGTCAACCTGCCTACAAAAGATTAGGTGTAGATTTAGATAAAAACGCAGTTTCTAGTAAAACAGAAACCGCTATTAAAAAAGAATCAGATGATTTGGGCTTAAAATCTAACAACTCTTTTTTACACGATAATGTAGATTAATTTTATAATTAAATATAATTAAAAAGCACATCAAAAACGATGTGCTTTTTTATTTTACCTTTTATCGAATATTTCTTTACCTTTTATCGATACTAAATTGTATAAAAACAGAAACCCCATTAAAAAAGACCTTTACTAAACTAATTTTGCTTAAAAATTAGACTATAATGCATATAAATTGGGTTTTATCATTAAGAAATTTAGTAAAAACATTAATCATTATAATAGGTGTTTTTGGATATGGTCAAGAAGACCCTTTTAATTGTGATTACAATGCATATTTATTTCAGTATAATGATATTTATGCATTAGATTTAGCTTCAGGTAATTCATATTTAGTAAAAAAAGATATTACACCTGGCAATATTAATGCAGTGGGTTATAATCCTGCAGATGGTTATATCTGGGGATCATTAAGTACACCATCTAAATCAATTGTAAAAATTGGTAAAAACTTTAGCACAGAGGTTGTTTATATCCCAGAGCTTCCAACATCTAACAGATATGTAGGAGATGTAAGAGAAGATGGAGTTTACTACTTAAAACCAGGAGGTTCTACGTACTATTTAGTGGATTTAAATCCAAACAGTAATACTTACAAACAATTCATAACTTCAAAAACATTATCATCTAATATAAATATTCACGATTGGGCTTTTAATGCTGTAGATGGTTTATTGTATACAGTAGAAAAAGGAACTAATATTTTATATAGAATAGATCCAGAAACAGGAGTAGCAACTTCATTAGGTGTAGTTCCTATTTTAAATGGTGTTAATTATACTTTTGGTGCAGTTTATTTTGATGTAGAAGGTAGATTTTACGTTTCTGCAAACCAAACAGGAACTGTATATGTAATACAAGACGTTCAAAATTTAGAAATCGGGTCTGTCATAGAATCAAATTTATTTGCATTTGGACCTTCTAGTAGTTTAAATGATGGTGCAAGATGTCCAACTGCTCCAGTACCACAAGAAGATTGCAGAAATGGTATAGATGATGATGGAGATGGTTTAACAGATTGTGATGATCCATCTTGTTCAGGAGTAGCAGAATGTCCTATAATAAGCCTTGAAGTATCTACAGGGAATGAAGGAGGTTTAGAAAGTAATGATAGATTATCTTCTTTAATAAATAAAAGAAATTATTTAAGAGCTAAATCAAACTATAAGTTTGATAAAAAATTAGCCAAAAAGATATTAAAATCTGAGTTTTACAGTAAAAATGTATCTAAAAATGCTAGTGTATCTTTAAGAGATTTAATTCCTTTAGATGTATTATCTGGAACAGAAACTATAGAATCTTCGCCATCAGATTTAATCTCTATGACAAATGCTACAGAACTGTATTCAGTAGATTATATAAAAGACAACAAAACCATTGCTGTAGTATTAGCAACTAAGACAGAAAATGGAGTATATGAGCATACTAAATACATTTGTGATAGACTATTAGGTGCAGAGTTATTGTCTGTTTCTACCATAGAAATTAGAGAACATACTTTTATAAAATCGATTATAAAAAACACAGATGGTTCTAAAGAATTTGTACTAAGTTTTTCAGGTAAACTTACAAATAACGACACTAATTTTGCTATTGATAGCCACTGGAATATTGATAAATATGAAAATAATGCTACGTATTATAATTTTCAAATTTGGACAAATCAAATAGATGATTTACTATTATTAGGAGAAAAAGCATTAGAATTATTTAATTCAAAAAGAGAGATTATAGCCTATAATAATTCAACTCCACCTGCAGTTTTCGTAAAAAAAGGGAAATACGTAAATGGTACTTTAGAATTAGAAGTAGTTAACAGAAATAAAACCGAAACTATTACTTACAGTTCTGGTTTTAAAAGAACAGAAACATCACAAACAGAATTTGCTAATAAAACAATTTCTTTAGATGGCTCTTATTTAAATTCTATGGTTATAAATACTGGTAATGTTTTTGACATAGGTTTTAGACTAGAAAATGGAATAGATACCCCAGATGATTTATTTATGTCTGATGGAGTTTGGGGTGCAGATGATTCTTCGAATGAAACAGCTTTAAATAAATTTGAAATTACTCAGAATGAGAATATTTATGTTGGTTCTGGTCATAGAGTAGAGAGAAATATTTCTTTAGAAGCAACTACAAGTTCTTATGTTGCTGCTTACAGATCTTTTACGCCAAGATTTATGCCTGTAGATTTATCTCAATTTGATGCTTTAGAGTTTAATGCAAATGGTACAGGAGAATTAGAAATTACCATCATTAAAAAAAGTATTAACGAATGGGAGAATCAGTTTAAAACTTCAATTAGTTTAAATGATACAGACAATCACTTCGTAATTCCTTTAGAATACTTTACTTCTAAAACCGTAAATAATATTGATTTAAATGATGCAGTAAGCATAGTATTTACAATGTCATCAAATGGTACAGATGTACAAACAAAGAAAATGAACTTAAAAGATATATTATTTTCTCAAAGAGCATTAAGTGTAAACGAAAATATTATAGAAGAGAATGAGTCTATAATTTATCCAAATCCTATGACTAATAAGTCTGAAATAAGCTTTTATTCAGAAGTAAACGCTAACACAAATATTGAAGTTTATAGTTTAACAGGAGCTTTAGTTAGAAAAATCGAAATTGATACTCAAATAGGAAATAATAAAGTAGAAATCTTCAAAGATGGATTAAAATCAGGACTTTATATTTTAAAAGTAACAAACGATTATAGAAAGTATAATACAAAAAAGTTAATTGTAAATTAAGATTAGATAGTCTCCTATTTATTCCCCAATTACTAAAAAACCTCTAAAATAAAAGCCACTAAAATGATAATTTAGTGGTTTTTTTTATTTTTTTTATTGATTGTCGTAAACCATCAATATTACAAAAATGATTATTATCTGCTTATTTTTAAATATTTAGGTTGTAACAAAGTTTTTTTCTTTTCGTCTTTATAGTGTAATCAATTTAAATCAAAAATTATGAAAACAACATATTCAACAACAATAGAAAGAGGAATTTTAACTTCTGCTTATAAGCGTGAAATTAAAGAAAGCATTAAAGCTACTAAAAGAGATTCTTTAGTAAAGTTTAAAAAGTTAATAGAAGATCATCATGCAAAAGCGCAAAGTCAAACAGGCACAATATTACAAGTAAGTTTATTTGCTTTTGCATTATTATTAGTTATTGTATAAAAAAAATCTCACAGAAATACATCTGTGAGATTGTAGTAAATATATTTTATTATAAATATTTAGTTTAAGGCTTCTTTGATTCTTTTTATAGCTTCTCTAATATCTTTTTCTGAAGCTGCGTAAGAAATACGAATACAGTTTGGAGAACCAAAAGCATCACCAGTAACAGTAGCAACATTGGCATTCTCTAAAATAAATAAAGAAAAATCGCTAGCATTTTCAATTTTTGTTCCTTTTATGGTTTTTCCAAAAAATTCAGAAATATCTGGAAAAACATAAAAAGCACCTTCAGGAACATTTACTTTAAAACCGTCAATTTCTCTTAATAAATCAATAACAATATCTCTACGAGTTTTAAACTCATCTACCATGTATTGTATTTTTGAAATTGGCGCTAAAACTGCAGTAATTGCAGCTCTTTGTGCAATACAATTTGTACCTGATGTTATTTGACCTTGCATTTTAGTACATGCTTTTGCAATCCATTCAGGAGCACCAATATAACCTATTCTCCAACCAGTCATAGCAAATGCTTTTGCAAGACCATTTACTGTTATAGTTCTGTCATACATGCTTTCGATAGCAGCAAAACTAAAAGGTTTAAAATCGTAATTAATATGCTCGTAAATTTCGTCAGATAATATATATATCTGAGGGTGTTTTTCTAAAACTTTAGCCAAAGCTTTATACTCAGCTTCACTATAAATAGTTCCACTAGGGTTGTTTGGTGAGTTAAAGAAAATCATTTTTGTTTTCGGCGTAATTGCAGCTTCTAATTGTTCTGGTGTAATTTTAAAATCAGTTTCAATAGAAGAAGGAATTTCTACATACTTAGCTTCACAAAGAGTGGCAATTGCAGAATAACTTACCCAATAAGGTGTAGGCAAAATTACTTCATCACCAGGATTTAATAAAACTTGTGCAACGTTTGCAATAGATTGTTTTGCACCTGTAGAAACTACAATTTGATTTGGTTTATAAGATAAATTATTATCTCTTTTAAACTTTTCGCAAATAGCTTCTTTTAATTCTCCATAACCATCTACTGGTGTGTAAGAATTATAGTTTTGATTAATAGCTTCTATTGCAGCATCTTTAATAAAATTTGGAGTGTTAAAGTCTGGTTCTCCCAAACTTAACCCAATAATATCTTTACCTTCTGCTCTTAATTCTCTTGCTTTTGCAGCCATTGCCAATGTTTGTGAAACTGGCAAACTGTTAATTCTGTCCGATAATGGATGTGACATTTTTACTTTAAATTGTTATTTTTTAATTTATGCTAATTCAGGTTTTTTTCCTAAAACTCCTAAATGTCTAAAATGCTCAATAATGGCTCTTCTTGTAGTTTCGTACTCATGATATGGCAAATTAAACTCTTTTGCAGTTTCTTTTACAATTTTAGCTAATTTGCTATAATGTACATGAGAAATATGTGGAAAAATATGATGTTCAACTTGATGATTTAAACCACCTGTATAAAAGTTTATCAACCAGTTACTAGGAGCAAAGTTAGCTGTTGTATATAATTGATGGACTGCCCAAGTATGTTCTAAATTTCCATTTTTATCTGGTGCTGGTGTTTCTGTTTTTGGTACAATATGAGCCAATTGAAATATTAAACTCAAAATCATACCTGCAGTATAGTGCATAACAAAAAAACCAATTAAAACTTTCCACCAAGCAATGTCTAAAACAGCAATTGGTAAAACTATCCAAAGAGAATAATAAATTAGTTTAGAAATCACCAATTTTGTCCATTCTGTTGTTGGGTTTGGAAACTCACCATAAGATAATTTCCTTTTTAAATACCTATGCATTTGTTTTACATCTGTAGTAATGGCCCAATTAATAGTTAACAAACCATATAAAAAAATAGAATAATATTTTTGGATTTTATGAATCTTTAACCATTTTGCATGCTTAGAAAAACGCATAATTCTACCTGCATCTAAATCTTCATCATGGTCTTGAATATTTGTAAAAGTATGGTGTAAAACATTATGTTGAACTTTCCAATTGTAAACGTTTCCAGCAAGTATGTAAATACTACTTCCCATTAATTTATTTACCCATTTTCTTTTAGAAAAAGATTCGTGGTTAGCATCGTGCATTACATTCATACCTACACCTGCCATACCAATACCTGTAACTACCATTAATAAGACCATAACCCATTGAGGCATAGATACTGTAAGTACTAAAATAAAAGGCACTAAAAAAGTAGCAAACATTAATATTGCTTTAGAGTAAAGCTTCCAGTTACCAGTTCTATTTACATTATTTTCTTTAAAATAATTATTTACCCTTTTGTTTAAGGTTCTAAAAAACTTAGCTTTATCTACTCTAGAAAAATTGATTGTATTCATATATTGTATTATGATGTAAAAATATAGATTTTAAAGTATATATCTTATAAACGATTAATTTTATTCTTAATTGTTTTCATATAACTCCTATTTTTGCATTGGTAAATATTTTTTCATGGAAATCATACACAAATACTTTAAAAATTTAAGTGACACTCAAATAGAGCAGTTTTCAAAACTTCAAGAGTTATATGAAGATTGGAATCTTAAAATTAATGTAGTTTCTAGAAAAGATATAGACGAGTTGTATTTAAGACATGTTTTACACTCTTTAGGTATTGCAAAAGTGATGCAGTTTATGCCTGACACAAAGGTTATGGATGTTGGAACTGGAGGTGGTTTTCCTGGCATTCCTTTAGCGATTTTATTTCCAGAAACACAGTTTCATTTGGTAGATTCTATAGGTAAAAAGATAAAAGTAGTAAATGAAGTGGTAGAAGGTTTAGGTTTAGAAAACTTAAAAACAACTCATGGAAGAGTAGAAGAGGTTAATGATACTTACGACTTTATAGTAAGCAGGGCAGTTGCACAAATGGAGACCTTTGTAAGATGGACAAAAGGTAAAATTTCTAAAAAACAGAATCACGAATTAAAAAACGGAATTCTCTATTTAAAAGGAGGCGATTTATCTGAAGAGTTAAAAAAATATACTACTGCAACTATTTATGATTTACCAAACTATTTTGATGAACCTTTTTTTGAAACTAAAAAAGTAGTGCATTTACCTATGAAATTTAAAAGTAAATAATTTTTTAGAGATCAAACTTTATAATTCCTAAAAACCCTAAAAGAATTCCAATAGCTATTGTCAATATTATTATTGTTACAAAAACTACAGCTAGACCAAATAAAAATCTAAAGAGTTTTTTAATACTTTGCCAAAAAGTTAGCTTAAAAAATTTGCCAAGTACATACATATAATAAAATATATATATAAATGTACTAGCAAAGTAAATTGAAGGGTGTATAACTATCGCAAAGAAAAATAAGATTAATGTTAAATAAGTAAGAAAACCATATAGAAAAGCATTAATAACTAAATGCTCACCAAAATTATAAGGTTTCCAAAATGTCCATTTGCTTAAAACTGCAAACAATAATAAAAAAACAAAGGTGAGTAAGTTTAAATAACGAAGCATAAATTCAATCATACCTTTATTAAACTTTAATTGCATTTGAGCAGATTGTTGCTCAACTTTTAGTTTTTTTACCTCTTTTTCAGATAAATTTTTTAATGAGGCAATGTCTAAGTTTGCTTTTTCTTGAAGTGCTTCTATTTGACTTGAGTTCATTGTTTGATTAATTTCAATGAAATCATCAGCAAAATAATTGAATACTAATAAAGAAATACCAGCAGCAATTGCTAAAAAAGAAAACGGATTCATGTAACGTTTTCTTACACCATTTAAATAATCGTGTAATAATAATTCTGGCTGACGAGCAACAGTTCTAAGAGTTATAAAAAAACGACTATCAAAACCAAAAACATTTACAAAAACATCTAATAATAAAGATTTAAAAGTGATGCGATTTACAACCACTTTTGCTCCACAATTATTACAAAAGTTAGCTTTTTCTGGTAGATTATTTAGACAGTTTTTACATTCCATATAATCAAAGATAAAAAAAGGAACAACATTTCTGTTATTCCTTCTTAAATATTTTAAAGACAGTTTATTATAGAGCTTCAACAAACAAACCTTCGTCTGTTTTAGAAACTTTAGCCACTTCTTTTTTAGTTAAACCTTTAATAGTTTTATCCCATTTCTTATTTGATAAACCAGATTGGGTTTTTAAAGCAGATAAATCAATTTTTTCTGCTTTTGTAATAATGGCTAAAACTGCTTTTTCTTCATCATTCAATTCTACAGAAGGAGCTTTTTTCTCTGGTCTCATCTGAGGGAAAAATAATACTTCTTGTATAGATTGATTATTAGTTAAAAACATAATTAATCTATCCATCCCAATTCCCATTCCAGAAGTTGGTGGCATACCATACTCTAAAGCACGTAAGAAATCATGATCTATAAATTCTGTTGCTTCATCATCGCCTTTGGCAGCTAATTTTAATTGATGTTCAAAACGTTCACGTTGGTCAATTGGGTCATTCAACTCAGAATATGCGTTTGCAATTTCTTTACCACAAACCATTAACTCAAAACGTTCTGTTAGTTCTGGGTTTTCTCTATGCTCTTTACAAAGAGGTGACATTTCTTTTGGATAATCTGTAATAAATGTAGGTTGAATGTAATTGCCTTCACATTTTTCACCAAAAATTTCATCAATTAATTTTCCTTTACCCATGGTTTCATCAACCTCAATACCCATAGCTTTAGCAGCTTCTCTAATTTCAGCTTCTGTTTTGTTATAAATATCAAAACCTGTAAATTCTAGAATAGAATCACGCATTGTAATTCTCTTATATGGAGCTTTAAAGTTTATTTTATGTTTACCAAATGTAGCTTCTGTTGTTCCGTTTACAGCTGTTGCACAATGTTCTAATAAACGTTCACAGAAGTCCATCATCCAATTGTAATCTTTATATGATACATAGATTTCCATAGCTGTGAATTCAGGATTATGAGTTCTATCCATACCTTCATTTCTGAAGTTTTTAGAGAATTCATACACGCCATCAAAACCACCAACAATTAATCTTTTTAGATATAATTCGTTAGCAATTCTCATATATAAAGGAATATCTAATGAATTATGATGTGTAACAAAAGGTCTAGCAGCTGCACCACCAGGAATTGGCTGTAATACAGGAGTCTCTACTTCAAAATAACCAGCGTTATTAAAGAAAGAACGCATTGCATTAAACAATTTTGTTCTTTTTACAAATACTTCTTTAACATGAGGGTTAACCACTAAATCTGCATAACGTTGTCTGTACCTTAATTCTGGGTCATTAAAAGCATCATATGTATTACCATCTGCATCTACTTTTGGTAATGGTAAAGGTTTTAAAGCTTTAGAAAGAATTTTAAACTCTTTTACCATTACTGTTTTTTCACCTACTTTGGTTGTAAAAAGTGTACCAGTAATTCCTATAAAATCACCTATATCTAATAATTTTTTATAAACATCATTGTACAAGGTTTTATCTTCTCCTGTACAAATTTCATCACGATTAAAATAGACTTGTATTCTTCCTTCACCATCTTGTAATTCAGCAAAAGAAGCTTTACCTTGTATACGTCTAGACATTAATCTACCTGCAATAATCACCTGTTTATCTTCAGCAAAGTTTTCTTTAATTGTTTTAGAGCTTGCATCTACAGGAAATAAATCTGCAGGATAAGGATTAATACCTAAAGCTCTTAATTTTGCTAACTTTTCTCTACGTACAACTTCTTGTTCTGATAATTGCATTTGGTGTATAATTTCTAATGTTAAATAAAGAGTGCAAAGATACAATGTATAGGCAAATAGACAATTCCGATAACAGCAAAAAAAGTGATATTTATTTTTAGATATGTAAAAACAACGTATATTTGCTCATCACTTTTTGTTAGAGTGATAAAGTTGTGTTGTTTTGGCACTTTCGTAAAAGTGTCGTGGTTTTGTTAACCAATGGAAAGCTTCCCTATTTTGGGACGCTTTTTTTGTTTTACAACATTTTTTGTTGCTTTTTGTAAAATGCTTCTGCTTGAATTTTCATTAATTCTCTAGCCATTTTTTCTTTATAGCTAACTAATTCTTCATCTTGAGTTAAATCTTTATAAACACTATTGTCTATACTAATATCTGCTTGTAGCATTTTTTCTCTTTGCTGTACTTGCTGCTTAACCCAGGTTTTAATAGCAGATTCACGTTCTTCTAGTTTAAAATCATATTCGCCTTTTGGCGCTAATAATTTTGCTATTATTGGTGATGTTTCTATAGCCAAAAACAACAAGAATATAAAGAAGGATGTAAAAAAGGGAAGTTTACCTAAAGCGTTTATTCTTGCCATTAGTCCATCAAAATTAGAAATAATAGGTTGTGATGCTTTTTCTGCTAATTTTTGATTTTCTTGTAAAGTTAAAATAGCTTTTTCTTTTTGATTTATTTTTACTTGATTCTCTTTTTTTAATTGATTTAATGCTAATAAAGAAGCATCATGTTTTGCTCTTTTTTCTGCATAAACAGGTCCTTTTCCAAGTTTTTTTGTTCCTTTCCTTCCTTCAGCTTCTGCTATATATGTTTCATATAATGCATCAGTTTCAATTTCTTTATTACTAATTTCTTGCTTTAAATTGTTAATTTCTGAATTAATTTTTGCAATTTCAGGACTAAACTGTTGTGCAATTTCTGTCTTGTTATTTAAAGTCATTTGGTTTTTTTCAGATAATAAAACCTGATTGATTTCTTTTTCGAATAACTTTAACTCTAGGGGTTTTGAAATTACAACAGCAATAATAATAGCCAAAATAATTCTTGGGGTTGCTTGTGCAACTTCTTTCCATTTAGAATCAGATTTTTTAATGGTAGACACAATAAATCTATCTAAATTAAATATGAGTAAACCCCAAATTAATCCAAAGAAAATAGCAGCATATAGGTTGTCAAAAACAGTATACAAAGCATAAGAACCTGCTATGGTTGCCATAATTGCAGTAAAAAAAACAGTAGCACCAATACCTACATATTTATTTTGTTCGCCATTTGCACATTCATTAATTAAGTTTTTATCAACTCCAGAACAGGTAAGAAAGAAATTTTTAAGCACGTTTTTGTATGTATTTGTTTAAATACAACGTTTTTAAAGTGAATTTGTTACATAAAAAAACCTCGAATTTTCGAGGTTTTTGTATTATTTGCTTTTAGCTTCGACTATTTTTGATCCGTCCTTAAGTTTTCTAATATTGATACTTTTAATTTTATTTGTTTCAACATTACTCAATTGTTTATAAGTAATTTTTTTTCCATCTAAAAAGTAACTAACATTTTCTCTATTTTTCTTCTTTTCTTCTTCTGTAAGATTTTTTAATGCATTTACAAATGATTCTTCTTTTAAAGTTTTACTGCTGTTAAAAGTAATTTTTGGTTTTACTTTTTTCTCAGGAATTGTATCTTTTACTTTTAAAGCACTTTTAACATTTTTACTTTTAATAATTTCTTTTTTTGGCTTTTTACTTTTTTTTGGAGCAGGAGGAATTTCATTTAAAGTATTACCAGTTCTTTTTTTCCAGTTTTCAAACTCCATTTTTGCTTTTTGCTTTTCTTCTTCAGAAGCATTCATTGGAACAGGTGGAGGAGGAAATAACAATTTATCTTCTTCAGTTAAATCTTTTCTTAACTTATAAAATACAACATCATTTTTCATTAACCTTACATAAGGTTCTTGTGGATGAATAGGTCTTTTTACCTTTGATTTATTTTCTTTAGATAATCTAAAATAAAGAGAACCTAGTTCTGAAAATAGATTATTTAATTTTTGTTGTCTTTCTGTATCACTTTTTATAAAATGAGGCTTTTTTATTCTTAACTCTTCATATTGTTTGTTTTTACTTTTATAAAGTTTGATATCAGTATAAATAGAAGTCTCTAGGATTTTAGCTTTAGTAAAATTTAAATCATTAATACTTTGTTTAGATCCTCTGCTACTTGGAGTATTATATTTCTTTTTTTGTTCTTTAACCTCAATTACTTCTTCTTCAACTTCTTCTATACCATGCTTTTCTTTTAAATATTTTAAAAAGTCATTTACTCTTTTTTGATTTTTACTTTTAAAATATTGTTTAGTTTCTAAACTAGCTTGATATTCTTGAGGGAATCTTTTACTTCTTGCATTTTTATGAACAAAACTTACAAAATAATGACTAAAATCTAAGTTGTTGTATTTGTTTAAATCACTATTTTTAGCAACTTTTCCATCAATCCAAATCGCATATTTTTCACTATTTTTTAAATCTTCAATTAATTTTGAAGTTGGTGTTTTTTTCTTTGTTTTTAATGGTGGAGGAGGTACTAAACCTTTCTTTTCTTCTTCAGATAATTCGTTATACTTTTTAGTTATACTTTTACCATTTTTATTTTTAAATGTATATCTACCTTTACTATATATATATTCTTTATACAATTTATTATTGCTATAATCTAATTGATTATCAGCTATTTTTTCAGTAATAGTTTCAATAGGGATTTCTTTTTCTTCTACTATAACTTCTTGCGCTTCAACTCTTTCTGCAAAGAGGAAGAAAAATCCTGCTAATAACGGAATTACCGCCAGTTTTTTTAACAAGATTTTTGTTGGTGAACTTTGTATTGTCATCATTTTTAATCTCTTTTTTGTTACTAAATAATTCAAATTACTGGCCAAGTAATAATCGTTTTTCCAAGATGCTTTATTAATTAATAAATGCTGGTATTGGAATGTGTTTTTATGTTTTGTAATTACAGTTTCGTCTGCTAAATATTCATGATTTAATTGAATTGCTTTCTTTAGAAATATAAATAATGGATTTATCCAAAATATAATCTGTAAAATCTCTATCAATAAAACATCTAGCGTATGTTTTTGAGTGGCATGTGTTAACTCATGGGTAAATAATTCTTGTTCTACTTTTTCATTAAAGTAGGCTTCTTTATTGATAAAAATATAATTCCAAAACGTATGAGGTAAAATCTTATCATCAACCAAAACCAAAACAGCTTTTTGATAATTAATTTTTTTGTTGATATATATTTTTCTGATGATTTTATATAAATTTATTCCAAATCGAATTAAAAATAAAAGCGATACAAAAGCATAAATACCAATTATTATAGATAGATAATCGATATTATTTTGTTCTATTATTACAGCATTTTTGTTGTTTTCTAAAACTGGCAAATAAGTTGATTCTGTCGCTTGTATTACTATAGGTTCAACATCAATAGTTATTGTAGCAAAAGGAATTACAAATGAGAAAACAACTCCAATTAAAAGATAAAATCGATTAAAATGATGCATTTTTTCTTTTTCTAAAATCAAATGATAAAAGAAAAGTATAAGTGCTAAACAAGCAGCAGATTTTAATAAATAGCTAATCATTTTTCTGTTCTTTTATTTGATGATCAATAATTTTTTTTAATTCTTCTAGTTCCTTTGTTGTTAAGTTGGTTTCTTTAGTAAAAAACGATGCAAACTGGCTAGCAGAATCATTAAAAAAGTTTTTAATTAAACCATTAACATGATTAGAAAAGTAATCAGTTTTTTTTATGATTGGATAATACTCTCTTGATTTTCCAAATAATTTGTAATCTATAAAACCTTTGTCTTTAATCCTTTTTAGTAAAGTAGCTACAGTTGTTGTTGCAGGTTTAGGGTTAGGAAAGTCCTCTAATAAGTCTTTTAAAAAAGCTTTTTTACGTTTCCATAAATACTGCATTAATTGCTCTTCTGTTTTAGATAATTGCATAGAAATGTATTTTACTCTACAAACATAGAATAAAATATTTAATTCTACAAATGTAGAGTTAAAAAATATTTAAAAGTTATTTGGTTATTTTTGTTTTGCTTAAATAGAAATAAATATGAAAAAAATATATGTAATTTTTTGTTTACTTTTTTTATCTGCTTGTGCATCAGTTAAATTCAAAGATAAATGGTTAACAAAACAAGCACCAGAAACTTTTAAAGCTCGTTTTGAAACAACTCAAGGAAATTTTGATATTCTAGCAAAGAGAGAATGGTCTCCTGCAGGAGTAGATAGACTTTATCAGTTAATTACTAGAGAATACTATCAAGATGTAGCTATTTTTAGAGTAGTACCAAAATTTGTTGCTCAATTTGGTATTCACAATGATACAGTTATCAATAATGCTTGGGGTAAAAAAGGAATTATTGACGAACCTGTGTTGAAAAAAAATGCTAAAATGACGATTGCTTTTGCTAGAGGAGGAGTAAAAACAAGGTCTAATCAGATTTTTATAAATTTAAAAGACAATTATAGATTAGACACTTTAGCTTATTCTGGAGTAACAGGATTTCCTGTAGTAGCAGAAGTAGTTGATGGTAAAGAAAATGTATTAAAATTTTATAATGGTTATGGAGATAAATTAGGATACAAACAAGACTCTATTTCTAAATTTGGTAATACATTTTTAAGAGAAAAATATCCAAAAGTAGATTATATAATTAAGGCTTATATTTTAAAAGACTAATAATATTTTATGAAAAAGATATTATTTTTCCTTTTACTAATTATTGTCTCTTCTCTACAATGTCAAGAAAAACTAGAAAGAGAATATCGAATTAAATCTACAGAAGCACCCAATAATGCACTAGATTTTATTGATAAATTAAACTTACCTAAAAAAGTAAAATGGTATATAGAAGCTAGTAATGAAGGTAAAACTTTTGAAGCAAAAACTTGTTTTGAAAACCATTTGTTTAGCGTTGAGTTTTCTGAAAAAGGAATTTTAATTGATGTCGAAATGAAAACATCTTTTTCTAAAATAGAAGCTTCAGTTAAAGAAAAAATTACAAAAACATTTAAAAACAGATTTGATAAATACAGAATTAAAAAAACTCAATTTCAATATAGAGGTTTCCAAAAAGAGCTTACCAAACTTTTTGTTAAGTATTACAATAATACAATTGAGGTTGATGTTTTTTATGAAATAGTGGTAAAAGGAAAAAAAGATAAAAACTATGAACTTTATGAGTTTTTATTTGATGCAAAAGGAGATCTTGTAAAATCATTAAAGTTTGCGATTCCAAATTCTGATAATCTTCAGTTTTAATGAAAACATTCTGCTGTTTTTTACTATCTTTTTGTTGTTCAAATTTACTTTTTGCACAATTTAATTTTAATACAGGATTTTTACCTAAAATAGTCGTTTCTAAAAAACTTTCTAATAAGAATATCTGGGTTAATAGTTTAGAATCTAGAACATTTATTCTTGATGATAATAATGAATTTTCACATAGTTTAGTTGATATATCTTCAATTATATCAATAAAAACAGACTTTGAACAATCTTTTAACTTTGGTTATATTCTTCGTTTTAGAGATGATAAAACTATTCATAGAATTTTTCAGCATTACAATTTTGTAAGTCAATTAACAAGTATAAAAATTGCGCATAGAATTGCTTTCGAACAATTTTATCAATCTAAAAGACAAACAATTTTTAGAACTAGGTATAGATTTACTTTAGAAAAACCCTTAAGTGGAGAAAGAGTTGATATTAAAGAGTTTTACTTAAAGCTAGGTAATGAATTATTGTATGATTTTACAGATTTAAAAATTAGAATAACTCCTTATTTAGGGTATCAAATTTCAAAAAAAGATAAAATAGAATTTGGTTTAGATTATAGATTGGGTGAATTTATAAAAAATAATACTCAGAATGATTTATGGTTTAGAACAACTTGGTATATTTCTTTAAACTAAAAAAGCATCAACATTTAAAATATTGATGCTTTTTTAAAATATTATTAAAGTTTTATCTTAATTTAAAAATAACTTTTCTAGCAAATTGTCTTGCAGATTTACCAACACTAGTATCTTCTCCACCACCAAAATAAGATAGTCTAGAAGGATTTATACCAGCAGCAACAAGTACATCATACACCTTTTTTGCTCTTTTTTGAGATAAAGTTTTATTTCTGTTAGCTGAGCCTGTTTCATCTGCGTAACCTATTAAGTCTGCACTTATAGTTGGGTTATCCATCAAAAATTGTTTTAAGTAGTTTACAGAATTTAAAGACCCTTCTTGAATTTCAGACTTATTTACATCAAAATAAACATTAATATAACCTCTATTTAAAAGCTCTTTGATAAAATTTACATTTCCTCCAGATACAACATCTGCATATTTATTTTCTTTTACTTCGTCTCTTTTGATATATCTAGCATCTAATTCTGTCATAATTAGATCTTTGTTTGGAGATGAAATAGTTTCTTTAGTTTTTAAATCTGCAATTTCTTTTTCTGCAGTAGTTAAACGCTTTTTAATTTTATCTAACTCACTTTCAACTGGAGTTTTTTCTTCGTAATAGAAATCAGCTAGTTTTCTATATCTACCAAAAGATATGTTTAAACCAATAGATGTATTAAAAAGACTAATATTTGATTCTCTAGAACTTGTAGCAGCTCCACCATCAAAATTTATGTCTTGATAAAAATTAATGATTGATGAAAAATCAGCAAAAACAGCAATTCTATCAGAAATTTTAAATTGTGGTGTAATTCCTACACTAAGTGGAAGTGTAAATACGTTACCAGAAACTACTGGATCAGTTACATTTACAATACCAACACCAATACCACCATGAGCAAGTAAGCTTATTCTTTTTGTCCAAGTATGAAATTTTAAAACATTACCCATATTAACAACTCCTTGTAAAGAAGCTCTGTAAAAATTAGAAGTAAATGGTTGGCTAAATTCATTAGCACTAAATTGATTGTATCCTAAGTCTAATCTTAAACCAAAACGTTCATTAAACATATATCTAACTCCTAAATTTCCTTGACCAAATATATTTTCTGAATATCCACTTGAAATTGGGGTTCCAATTTGATGAATACCACCCCCTAAATCTACAGACCATTTGTCAAAATTTTGACTATTTACTTGAAATGAAGCCAAAAAGATTAAAGAAACTATACATATTTTCTTCATTAATTCTACTTTAATTTTGTTTTGATTTTTCATTTTATCCCCTTTAAAATGCAAAGTTATAATTTATTTGTTGCAATATAGAAATATTATTCAATTTCATTGTTATTGGCTTCCATTTGAAACGATATTAACTTCAAATATTAAAGCTTAATTTATTATTGATTTTTATAAAGTTCTGTAAAATATTTATAAAAATATGGTATAGTTTCTATACCTTTTAAATAATTCCAAACCCCAAAATGTTCATTAGGAGAATGAATTGCGTCAGAATTTAAACCAAATCCCATTAAAATCGTTTTGCTTTTTAGTTCTTTTTCAAAAAGTGATACTATAGGTATACTACCACCACTTCTTTGTGGTATAGGTGTTTTTCCAAAAGTAGTTTCATATGCTTTACTGGCTGCTTGGTAGCCAATATTATCGATTGGAGTAACATAACCTTGACCTCCATGATGTGGTTTTACTTTTACTTTTACAGCTTTTGGAGCAATACTTTCAAAATGATTTTTAAATAATTCAGTAATTTCTTTCCAGTCTTGATTAGGCACTAAACGCATAGAAATTTTTGCAAAAGCCTTACTTGCAATTACTGTTTTAGCACCTTCACCTGTATAACCTCCCCAAATTCCATTTACATCTAATGTTGGTCTAATAGAATTACGTTCGTTTGTAGAAAAACCTTCTTCACCATAAACAGCATCAATATCTAAAGCTTTTTTATAATTCTCTAAAGAAAATGGGGCTTTTGCCATTTCTTCTCTTTCTTCTTTTGACAATTCTTCAACATTTTCATAAAAACCAGGTATAGTAATATGGTTATTTTCATCATGTAATGAGGCTATCATCTTTGTTAAGATGTTAATAGGGTTAGCTACAGCACCTCCATATAAACCAGAATGTAAATCTCTATTAGGTCCTATAACTTCTACTTCTACATAACTAAGCCCTCTTAAACCAGTTGTTATAGAAGGAATTGTATTAGCTATCATTCCAGTATCTGAAATTAAAATAACATCATTGGCTAATTTTTCTTTATTTCTTGGTACAAACCAAGACAAACTTTCAGAACCTACCTCTTCTTCACCCTCTATCATAAATTTTACATTACAAGGTAAATTACCAGTGGATGTCATGTATTCTAATGCTTTTACATGCATATACATTTGTCCCTTATCATCACAAGCACCTCTTGCAAAAATTGCACCTTCTGGATGTATTTCAGTTTCTTTTATAACAGGTTCAAAAGGAGGAGAAGTCCATAATTCTATTGGATCTGCTGGTTGCACATCATAATGCCCATATACAAGAACTGTTGGTAAGTTTTTATCAATTATTTTTTCACCATAAACTATTGGGTAACCAGGAGTTTCACAAAGTTCTACTTTGTCACAACCAGCTTTATGTAAGCTATTTAAAATAAAATCTGCTGTAAGTAAAACATCTTTTTTAAAAGCTGAATCTGCACTTACAGAAGGTATTTTTAATAACTCTATTAATTCATCTAAGAAAGTTTGTTTGTGTTCTTTTATATAAGATTTTATATGTGACATTTTTTATTAATTTGAAAGAAATTCAAAAATATAAAAATAATAATGAAGGGCTTTGTAATTTCAAGTGATTGTTTATATTTGCAGTCCAAATTGCAGGCGTGGTGGAATTGGTAGACACGCTAGACTTAGGATCTAGTGCCGAAAGGTGTGAGAGTTCGAGTCTCTCCGCCTGTACTTTTAAAAACCTTAACATTCTAATTTACTGATTGTTAGGGTTTTTTATTGCTCTAAATTGTACGATTATTGTATTGTAAGGTTGTTTTTGTCTTTTGAAACCAAAAAAACCTACCCAAAAAGGATAGGTAAATTGCTATGAAAAAGAAAGCAAATACTTGCTTTCTAAATTCAAATATAAAAATTTCATAAATATTTTTTCTATTTAAAACTTTACATTAAACATTTTTTTATGTTAATTTCAAATTCCATATTTTTTTTTCCAATCTTGAGTTTGTTTTTCCCAATCTTGAGTTCGTTTTTCTAAATCACTTTGTAAACTATTAATTCTTTCAGATATTTTATTTTCTGACCACTCTAATTTTACTTTAAAATTATTTAATCTATCAAGTTCTTTATCGATTTCTTTTTTGTTAAGGTGAGCTGTGTATCCATCAATTTTACTTCGCATTTTAGAAATTATCCAGTTTTTAGCCTCTTCAACAATGAATTTCATGAGATTTAAGTTACCATACTCTTTTATTTTAAATAAATAATCTTTTTCAAATTGTTCCCAAATGACATAAATTTGACTATTCCATTTATCATCACCATACTTGTGATTAATATCATTTAAATTATTATCAATATCATAAAAATCATTATATTCTTTCATGTATTTATTATGAAGTTCCTCATAATGTTTGTTATAAAGTTCAGAGCCCTCATAAAATTCCTCATCGCTTTCAATATCATAGGTGATTTGACCATTTCTATCATGATAACCATCCCTGAAATTACTTCCCCAATTAATATTTAAAGTAAGCTCTTCGATATCGTCAGAATCATTAATAAAGGGAGAACTATACTTAATAACAATTTTATACCTTAATTGATTGCATGGATATTCTATTATTCTTTCAGTTAATTTATTTGACTGAAGATTAATATTTATAATTTTAAAATCTTTTATTTTCATAATTTATTTTAAATGGACAAGCCTTAATTTCTGGAGAATAATATTCTTTTACTAAATTATTAATTTTTTATTTAGATTTTCCACACAGATAATTATTTAAAAGTTTTGAAACAATTAAATAAATTAAATAGTAAAGTAAAGTTTTTTTATTGTGCAAAAAAGATTCAATAAAATAATAATCTGTCAAATCAAAACCATTTTCAAAATTCGAATATCTAACTTAAAAGTTTCTGATTCTGAAACTTTGAACTTTAGTAATTTTATTTTTAATTGTGTTGTAAAAACATCAACAAAAAAATGTCGATAGCAAAAAGATTGAGCTTTAATTTATCTATGATTAATTTATTAATCTCATCTTCATCTTCAATCTTAATATCGTCTTTATAAAATTCTACCAAACCCTTTAATTGATATTTTTTTTTAAAATTTAAAAAATAAAGTTAATTTAAAGCTTCATTTTATACATTTACTACACAAAAAAACATCTATGAAAATTTTATCTACGCTTCTGTTTTTAATAATATCTCTTAGTGCTAATTGTCAAAATCCTAAAACTGAGTTTGAAAACTTTAAACTTCAGGATAATAAAAAAATTATTTGGGAAAAAATATTTGATAGAAATTTATCAAAAGACTCTATACTTAATATTATCTCTGAACACAAAAGTTCACAAAGATTTTTAAATAATATTGATTTAAAAGATGATTCTTTTAGTGGATTGTCAAATTTTATAAAAATATCTGATTTAAAAGGATTGCCTTTAGCTGTTCATACAGATTTTAATTGTTTTGTAAGAATAGATGTAAAAGATAATAAATATAGGGTAACCATTAATGATATTAAATTTAAACCAATTAATTTAAATTACGGTATGGTAGGAATGAATACTAATTTTACCTTAGAAGATATAGTTGTAAGAAATAAACACCACGAAATAAGAAAAAATAAAACAGCAAGAAAGGTGTTAACAAATCTAAATAATGATTTATTATCTATATTTAATTTTAAGATAAAAGAAAATAAAGGCTGGTAGATTATTTGAAATTTATTTTACTGTAAAGCATTTCAGGGTTTCTTCTTTTAGTTAGTTTATTTATTTTTTTTGTTAGTTCTAATTTCTTCATTGAAATTTCAACTTGATTTTCTAAACTATTTAAAGCTTCAATTTTACCCTCTAAATGAATAATTTTTAAAATATGTAAAAATTGTTCTTTATTTAATTTAGGAACATTATAAACATTTGTTTTATTAATAAAATATTCTAAGTGAGTCATTTTTAATTCTAAAAGGAATTACCTCCTTTACTATTAGGGAAAAATAATAGTAATAAGCATTTTATATTATATCTAATAAGCCTATAAAAATAAGGTTTCTTTTTTTTCTTTTTCATTTTATAAATTTAGTAATTCCTTTTTTTTATCGTGCGAAAATCAATTTAAATAATTAATTTTTTATTAATAAATATTATAATAATCTGCCAGATCGAAACCATTTTCAAAATTTGATTGCTCCAGTAATTTGCTTACTTGAATTTTAAAGCCTTTTTTGTTGAGTTCATTTGCTTTTTTATTCCAGTAAACAAATTCGCCTTTATCAGGAAAAGCAATGCAAAAACGATTTTTAATAGGTTTTAGTAATTGTTCTTTAAAGTTGCTTTTACTACCAGTAGCTAGCCAAATATATTGAGGTAAAAACATACTCATAATAATTGCTGTTTTCTCGCTTTCTACAATACCAATTTTTTTAGTGTAGTCTTCATTTATAAGGTGCAAACCAAATAAGCATTGGCAAAGTTTAAAATCAGCTACTTTTAAAGCATTATGAAGCCAATTAATATGATTGTAAGGCTCTTTTATTCTTTTGCCTGTATTCTTGTTATAAAGCATAATTTTTGCACCTCTTATCTGTTCTTTTGTATCTATTTGCCAAAATATTGTTGAGTTATTCCAAAAAAAATTTGAGCCAGTTAAATAATAATTTGAAACTGCATTATTAACCTTTTCAAAATCAAAATTTTCTAATAAATAATATGTCAAATTACAAACGTTATCTTTTTTATTATATTCCTTTATAATATTGTCCTGAAGCTTTAAACTATGATAGCTTATATTTTTTTGTAGAGGTTTTTCAACTGTTTTTACAACGTTTAAAAAAGAGGTAAAGTCTGAGTTAAAATATTTGCTTTCTTTATTTAGATAATTGATTTTAGAATTCTTTAAATACCATTCAGAAATAAAACAACTATTTTCTTTTTGCTCTAATATTTGCGACTTTGGTATTATCGAAATTAAGCCGTTTTTATCAACTAATTTAAAAGCCTTATTACTTATCTCTTTTAACGTTATAAAATCAATTAGAAACGCTTTTTTGCCCTTTGGTGGTGCTTTGTAGTATTGGCAATTTTGCTCCCTATCACATCTACCAAAATCAGTAGGTAAATATTCGCCCTTAACTGTATCAACAAATCTTACAAATGTTTTCTTATTACAGTTAGGGCAAATAAATTTTTTACTACTATTATCTAATGAGTATTTGTATTCAATCATTAAATAATTATTGTCTTATCAGTAGAAATATAAGCTACATTACCAATACTGATGCGTTTTACCATAATGTTAAAATGTCTTAATCTCTTTATAAAATTTGACTTATTCACATTGTGGAAACCGTCTTCTATACAAAACCTTTTGTATTGGTTGTATAGTTCACTTATTGAGGTGTAATCAATAGAGGGTTTATACTCTAATTCATCAATAAACATTTTAACGCTATCACTTTGTTTTTCGTAATTGCTTCGAGCCATTTCAACGGCTTTACATTTACTAAAATTTCTTTGTGATAAAACCCTTTCAAGTCCTGATAATATCCAATTAAAAACCCCTGACAATTCATTATTAATGATTTTTTTTGATAATTCTTTATCTTGTCTGTCTTCAGGTATTGTAGTATCAAAGCCAATAATTAAAAACCGTCTAAAAAATGCGTTTGTATGCTCTACATCTTTTGGTAAATCATTACAGTTAAAAATTAACTTTGCATACTCATTTAAAATAAAGGGTTCTCCATAAGGCAAACGTGCTTCGAGTGGTTCGCCTGATGCCATTTGTTTAAATACATCTGTTTCTAATTTGCCATTAAGTTCTGAAGCATAATTGACTAACTTATTTGCAATTTTTGCCCTGTGATATCCTGATTCATTTGTAAGACTTTGTAAAGAATAATTACTTACATTTTCATTGCCTAATAAGGCATTAAGAATATCAAAAAATACGCTTTTTCCATTTGCACCAGTACCATATAAGATAAGCATTTTTTCAAGCTTTAAAACTGTGGGTTTTATAAAGATATATCCACAAAACTCTGATAAAACATTTTGTTTTTCTTTATCAGGTAAAACCTCATCTAAATACTTTTTAAATAATGGTGCTTTTGCTTCAGGTTCGTATGAAAATGGTAACTGATGCGTTAAAAAATCATTTCTGTTAAACTCTCTTAACTGCCTTTTCTGTGGTGTAATTTCGAATGTACCATTTTCTAAATTTATAAGTACATTGTTTTTATTTGTCTTTGGTGTAGGCAAATAAGCATCAGATAAAAACTGTTTAAACAACTCATCTTTAAAAGTATGTATTTTACCTTTAAACTTTTCAACGCCCATTTTTAAAGCTACATTACCTAAAAAAGATTGAAAAGATTCTTTGTCTATTTCAGTCCAGTAATAACCATTATACAAATAAATGAAACCGTTCTTTTTGCACAAACCCCAGTTGTATGTTTTTGCAATTTTTAGAAGTTGTTCAATACAAATAATTAAATAATGATTCTTTGATAGTTTATAGCTTTTTAGTTGTTTAGTTAACTTAACGTATTTATCAAATTCAGCTTTATTTTCTTTATTATAAGAGCCGTCTTTATGATAAACAAATGGTTTTAGTAACTCAATTTCTTTTTCGATGTTTATACTATCAGGAAAAGCCAAAACTTTAAAATCTACTTTGCCAATAAAATTGGTAAGTTCATTTAAAACTTCATCAGTAGATTTTACAATATTGATTACAGTTTCTGCAAGTTGTTCAAAATCTTTTTGTACCAACTCATTTATTTTTTTATGTTCTAATTTCATTTTAAAATAGTTTAAGTTGATTAGACTTTGGAAACAAATCTTTATTGGTTGTTAAATACCATGCTTTAAAACCAGTAATTTCACATTCTTTTTTTTCTACTTCAGAAAGTATGCCTTGAAGTTCTAAGTCTCTTTTATATCTGCAAATTGATTTTTGAGGAATACCTGTTGCTTTTGCAATCATTGAACCAGTAGCAATATGCTTTTGTAAATATTGGAATATGGTTATTTTTTGGTTCTTATTTTCATTATTTTTGCCTTGTTTTATATCTTTAAATTGAAGGCTTTGTTTATTATTTATAATCATAGCCTTTATTTTTTGAGTTGTTTTAAGCTTTCTAATAATTCCGATTTTTTGTAATATCTACGGTTTCCAATGCCATAAGCAATTACTTTACCTTTATTTGTCCAGTGCCATAAGGTAGAGCTGTCTATTTTTAAAAAATTACAAGTTTCCTCTCTTGTAAGTAGTTTATCTGAATTATCAGAATTAATTGTTTCTTTGAAGTTTTCAAACACTTCTTTTACGCTATCTATAATAGCGTTTTGATAGTCATCAGGATTTACCTGAATAAACTGAATAAATTTGTTTTTACTCATATTATAAAATTTATAAGAGCAAACAAATAAGTAAAACTTTGATTTTGTTTAAAGTGTAAGAAAATTACTAATTATTTAAAAATGTATATACCATTTTAAATAATTTTTTGTAATTTTGTGTTGGATATAAGTAAAGTAAACTCTCACATAAACTTTACCTTTTAAACAAAATCAAAGAGTATGCTTAATAAGTTATACTCTTTTTGTTATTTAATACAAATCTATAAAATCTATTTCAACTTTATAAAAATATTTATTCACACTTATTAACAAAGTATTCAATGTTTATAAGGGTTTTGGTATATACAATTATGTATTTTATGTATCAAATGAAGACAATAAAACAACATTTCTTTTAGAAATATTTTGTTATTTCGAGTGCCAAATCTTTATTGCTTTTGCCTATGTAGTTTAAAAACATTGCTTCGGTTGTATGTCCTGTAATTTCTTTTAAAAGTGAAGTAGGTATTGTACCATAAAAATTGGTTGCAAAAGAACGTCTGCCAACGTGTGAAGTAATTAATTTGTATTTCTTATAAGTACCTGATTGCTTTCTAAATATTTTACTATCTTTTTCGGTTTCTAACATAAGACTGCCTTTTGTGGGTTGGTTAACCTCTGCAATTTTACATACCTCTTTTATGTAATCATTATATTTTTGGTCTGATATTCTGTAAGGAAAATTACCGTTTCTTTTATTGAGTATTTCTAAAACCTTTGGATGTAGAGGTACAGTCATATTTTTTCCTGTTTTCTTTTGTTTAAACTCAATTAACTGTTTGCTGTCTTCAGTTCTTATCAATTCTTTAGTAAACCTCATAAAATCTGAAATTCTTTGCCCTGTATAACAACTGATAATTAACCAGTCTTTTGCATTGTTTAAACTATCTGTTAACTGATTTTTACTGATGTTTTCAATTTTAGATAAGTCTTCAAAGGTTAAATAAATTCTATCTGTTTTTTTGGGTTTCTTAATGGTTAAACCGTCTAATTGATTGTGAGTTTCAATACCTAAAAAACGTGCGTGTTTGCATACGGTTTTAACCCATACAAACGCCCTTTGTATTGTTCCTGATGCGTATAATTCAGCTTTACAATAATTTACAAACTCATTTTTAAATTTGTCGTTTACGTCTTTTATAAAAATGGTTTCCTTTCTTGAAGCTTCAAAACGTATTAAAAGTTGTTTAACAACTCTAATCTTTTTTAGTGAACTTTCTGTAATTTCATTTTTACGATAATTAATATAGTAATCAAAGTAATTTATTAAATCAGTTGGTAAATCTTTTTTTTGTTGAGGTGGGTTGTAATAATAGTCTATTTGAGTATTTAACCATTCTTTATTTATACTTTCAGGATTAACAGAATTGAAAGCTTTAAGAATGTGGTTTTCTATTTTATTGAGTTCGTTGTTTATTTCGGTTTGATAATTAGTAATCTCAATATCTTTTGATTTCTTTTTATGTTGTTTGCTCCAGTAATATTTTGAAACTTCAATTTTTGTTTTGCCACCGAAAACAAAATCTTTGTCATTATATCTAAATAACAATCTTAAATTAAGTTTTGCTTTTTCTTTAGTTGAACGATACAGAAAATTTATAGTAGCCATACAAATACATTTAATTACAATACAAATGTATAATATTTGTACGATATTTGTACGGTAAAACTCAAATTACATCAAATTACATCAAAGTAGATAAAAACAATGAAAGGAGATAAAACCCTTTATTTATTTGATTAATCAATTTTTTTTCAAATAAAATAAGCTTTTTAATAGTGTCCAGTTTTGTTTAGTTTGTACTCTCTCCGCCTGTACAAAAAGCTTCTCTAATTATTGAGAGGCTTTTTTGTTTTTTATAATTGACTTATATTGTTGCTACAAATATTAAGTAATGAAAGCAATTATCTGTAATAAATTTGGTTTACCAGAAACATTAGAATACAAAGAAGTAGAAAACCTATTACCAAAAGAAGATGAGGTTTTAATTTCTGTAAAAGCTTGTAGTGTTAATTTTCCTGATACTTTAATTATACAAGGCAAATACCAATTTAGACCAGAATTTCCATTTTCTCCTGGGAGTGATGTAGCAGGAATTATAGAAAAAGTAGGAAATAAAGTATCTCATTTAAAAGTAGGAGATGAGATTGTAGGTTTTATTCCTTTTGGAGGTTATGCTGAAAAAGCAATACTAAAAGCAAAAGATTGTTTTTCAAAACCTAAAGGTATGTCTATGGTAAATGCATCTGCTTTTTTATTAGCTTATGGTACTTCTTACCATGCTTTAAAAGATAGAGCTAAACTTAAAAAAGATGAAACTATTTTAATACTTGGTGCTTCTGGTGGAGTTGGGTTAACTGCTTTAGAATTGGCTAAATTAATGGGAGCAAAAGTAATTGCTGCTGCTTCTACAAAAGAAAAATTAGACTTATGTAAACAATTTGGAGCAGATGAAGTAATTAATTATAAAGAAGAAAGTGTTAAAGATAAAGTTAAAGAATTAACAAACGGAAAAGGTGTAGATGTAATTTATGATCCTGTAGGGGGTCATTTTTCTGAGTTAGCTTTAAGAGCTATTGCTTGGAAAGGGAGACATTTAGTAATTGGTTTTGCTAATGGAGAAATTCCTAAAATACCTATTAATTTAACATTACTCAAAGGTGCAAGTATTGTAGGTGTTTTTTGGGGTGCTTTTGCACAAAAAGAACCTAAAAAAAGCTTAGAAAATATTAAAGAATTGTTAACTTGGTTTGCAACTGGTAAATTAAATCCTCATATAGACAAAACATACGCTTTACAAAATGCACCAAAAGCATTAGAAGATATGATGCAAAGAAAAGTAAAAGGCAAAATAGTAATTGATATGACTATTTAGCTTTTAGTATAATTTCTTTAAAATCATTTGTTTTTTCACTATTTTCAAATAGATGACTTGCTTCTTTTGGAGGAACAGTTAATTTACGTTTTGTTAAATCTAACCAAGCACCATAAACTTTTATGATAGCTGATAATTGTCTTGCCTCATTGAAAACTTCATGAGTTAATTTCCAACGTTCATTGTTTTTTGATAGTCCAGAGATTTTTAAATTAACACTTATGTTTTCACCTAAATGAATTTCTTTTCTAAAGCTAACATATTCTTCAAAAAGAATAGGGCCAATATTATGTTTGGTAAATTCTTCTATAGAAAAATTTTGTGCAGCAAAATATCTAATTCTTACTTCTGCAGCATACTCATTATAAGCAGTATGACGCATATGTCTATTAGGATCAAAATCAGACCATTTTGTGGCAAAGTTTACACTGTATTCCATACTTCAAAAATAAAAAAACCCGATATGTTTTTCTGGCATATCAGGTTTATATCATATCATTTAATTATTTAATTTTTTACAATTTCAGATTTTTCTCTAAGCTTTAATTCACTCAATACATTTAAAGCTTCAGAAATGTACATGTCTTTTGCTAAATTTTTATGCCAAGCCACTCTTTTGTCTTTTAAATCTGTATTTGCTTTAAATAAAGACATCTCATATTTTGGAGAAGTAAAAGTTAAGTTTGAAGAATAATCGAAAACAGATTTAAATTTTTCTCCTTCTTTTTCTTTCATTTCATTTTCTTTGAAAAACTTTTTATAATTTAAAGAATAGGTTGTGTTTTCTTGATTTTTCTTGAGCCACTTTGCGTATTCATTAATTAATTGAAAATTCTCACTATTTGCAATTCTGTTTTTACTGTTGTAAACAACATCAGCAAAATTTGAGTAAGAATTAGTTTGTGTATATTTTGCTTGGTCTACTTTATCCCATGCTAAAGCTCCATCTAAATCACGTTCTCCATATTCCATATAACTTAATCTACTTGGCATTGCTATATCTGAATACACTCCTTCTTTTTGAGTAGAACCACCATTAACTCTATAGAATTTTTGAATGGTTAATTTTAAATATCCTAAATCTTTTTTGTAATTAGGGTAAAACTGATTGATAGGTAATACGTTTTGCACAGTTCCTTTACCATAAGTTTGGTTACCTCCTAGAATTACAGCTCTTTTATAATCTTGCATTGCAGCTGCAAAAATTTCTGATGCAGATGCAGAAAACTCATTTACTAAAACAACAACTGCTCCATCCCATTGCATTTTAGGATCTATATCTCCTTTAACTATTGGATTTTCTCCTCTGTATTTAACTTGAACAATAGGTCCTTTGTCTATAAATAAACCAGAAATTTCTATGGCAGTTTTTAAAGAACCACCACCATTATTTCTTAAATCTATGATTAATCCTACAACACCTTCTGCTTTTAGTCTTTCAATTTCTTTTTCCATATCCTTAGCAGAATCTCTGTAATTATTGTCTGAAAAGTCTATATAAAAACTTGGTAAATCTATAATACCGTATTTTTTTCCGTTTTTCTCAACAATACTAGATTTTACAAAAGTTTCATCTAATTGTACAACATCTCTAATTATAGATATTGTCTTTATAGAACCATCTAGTTTCTTTTTAACTGTAAGTTGTACTTCAGTTCCTTTTGGCCCTTTAATAAATTTAATAGCATCATCTAAACGCATACCCACAATATCGATTGGTTCTTCATTACCTTGAGCAACTTTTAGAATGATATCTCCAGGTTCTAATTCGCCTTGTTTTGAAGCAGGACCTCCAGCAACAAGTTCAAAAACATGCGTGTAAATTCCTTTTTTTTGTAAACGAGCTCCAATACCTTCTAATTTACCAGACATAGTTTGGTCAAATCTTTCTTTGATATTTGGATCCATATAAGTTGTATGAGGATCAAAAGCACCAACTACAGAATTTAAAAAAGTAGAAAACCAATCTTCGTGCTCTAACTCTTCAATTCTAATATAAAGCTCATCCATATTTTTAAGTACTTCTGCTCTAGCTTCTTTTTCTAAAGTTTTAAAAGACTTTACTTTAAAACTCTTGTCTTTTTTTAGTTTAGCTTCTTGTAAATCAGTTTGTTCTTGAATTCTACTAAGCGTTTGTAATTTTAATTGCTTTCTCCAATAATCTATCAATTGATTATCGTTTTTAGCAAATGGTACTTTATCAAAATCTAAGTCTACAGTTTCGTTTTTATTAAAGTTAAATGGTTGTGCTAATAAATCTCCATAATAAGATTTTGCATTTTTTATTTTTTCTATAAAACGACCATAAACCAATTTGTAAAATGATAAATCATCTTGCAATAACTGGTTATCTATTTGATATTTATATTTAGAAAATTCTTTTAAATCTTGTTGTGTAAAATATCTTTTGCTTGGATCTAACCCGTTTATAAAACTTTTAAAAACTTGTTCAGAAAAATCGTCATTCATGTCTTTAACAACAAAATGACCTCTAGTAAGTATATTTTTTAAAACGTAAATTAGAACTTTATCTTTTTCTGGATCTGAGTTTGTAACTGTATTATTATTGTTCGCTTGAACTGATACTACATTTATTAGCAAAAAGAATGCTAAAAAAACAGATTTCATCTTTAAATTCGTCTTCATCTAATCTATTAAAATTGTTATTATTAATATTTTACTAATCTACTAAAATAGTGCCAAACTTTAAATGGCTTTTTTATAAATACCTCTAAAGGCTTCAGAAATTACTTTTCCTTGCTCATTAATATATTCCCAAACTTGAGTAACAGAACCATCATCATTTTTAGACCAAGTTATTTTGTTGATGTAATTTCCTTTATTGGTTTTAATAAGGTCACTTTTTAAAATCATTTTTCCATCTACTAAATTGCCTTTTAAGACTAACGAAAAGCCTGAATTATCTACCCAAACTTGATTCCAAGAATCATCTGTTTTGTTATAATAATTGTAACTGGTTCCTCTACTTTGGCTAGTTTTAGATTCCCAATTTTCTTGCATAACACAATTATTTTGCATTTTAATAAGCTTATTTGTACCTATTAATTTGTTTTGTGTGTTGTAAACATTCCAAGAACCTTCCCAAAAATCAAACTGGCTATATTTTTCTCCAGAACAAGGACTTATTGTTTGATTTTGTCCAATTATATTTGAGGAAATAAATACAGTAATAAGAAATAAAAAATAGGTTATTAAACGTGCCATTTTTAGAAAATAATCTATTACAATGTTACTGAAAATAAGCATGATATATTCTTTACAAAATGTTAAAAAGAAAATCGTTTAAAATAAATTACATTTGTATTTTAAATTCAATTTTATGCAAGAAAGACCATTAATTTTAGTTACCAATGATGATGGAATTACAGCTCCAGGTATTAGAGCTTTAATAAGAATAATGAATAAAATTGGTGAAGTAGTTGTTGTAGCTCCTGATAGCCCACAAAGTGGAATGGGGCATGCTATTACTGTTGATAATGTGTTAACCTGTAACCCAATAACAATTGATGATGGACCACAATTAGAATATACCTGTTCTGGTACTCCTGCAGATTGTATTAAAATGGCTGTGAGCGAAATTTTAAATAAAAAGCCAGACCTATGTGTTTCTGGTATAAATCATGGTTCAAATTCATCTATAAATGTAATTTATTCTGGCACTATGAGTGCTGCTATAGAAGCAGGAATAGAAGGAATACCTGCAATTGGTTTTTCGCTTTTAGATTTTAAATGGCATGCAGATTTTAAACCTGCAGAAGATTTTGTAAAAAATATCACTTTAAATACCTTATTAAACGGATTGCCTGAAGGAGTTGTTTTAAACGTAAACATACCTAATCTTAAGAAAGAAGAAATTAAAGGAACTAAGATTTGTAGACAAGCTATGGGTGTTTGGAAAGAAGACTTTGATAAAAGAAAGAGCCCTTTTGGTAAAGAATATTATTGGCTTTCAGGAGAATTTGTTAATAAAGATAAAGGTCAAGATACAGATGTTTGGGCTTTAGATAATGGTTTCATTTCTATTGTACCTGTTCAGTTTGATTTAACTGCACATCATATGATACAAAAATTAAATTCTTGGGAACTTTAAAAAAAGAAATATTAATTGGTGTTTTAATATCCATATTTGCAACTGCAGCAGGTGCTTTTTTGTATATAGAATATTTTTCTAAAGTAAGTTTTTTAGAAACTTTACAACTAATTAAAGAAGGTAATTTGTATGGTAAAATATTATCAATAGCAGCTATTCCAAATTTATTTATATTCTTTGTTTTTATTAGAAAAAAACAAGATTATAGAGCAAGAGGAGTTTTGCTTATGACCATATTAATTGCATTAACCACTTTTATTTTAAAATTTATCTGATGAAATATTACATTATAGCTGGAGAAGCATCAGGAGATTTACATGGTTCAAACCTTATGAAAGCAATTTATAAAAAAGATAAAAAAGCTGACATTCGATTTTGGGGTGGAGATTTAATGCAAAGTGTGGGTGGTACTCTTGTAAGCCATTATAAAGAAAGAGCCTTCATGGGTTTTTTTGAAGTGATTAAAAACTTAAATAAAGTTTTAGTATTTATTAAGTTTTGTAAAAAAGATATTAAAAAATTTCAGCCAGATGTTGTAGTTTTTATAGATAACTCAGGATTTAATTTACGAATTGCAAAATGGGCAAAAGAAGAAGGCTTTAGAACTAACTATTATATATCTCCACAAGTTTGGGCAAGTAGAGCTAGTAGAGTAAAAAAGATAAAAAGAGATGTAGATAACATGTTTGTTATTTTACCTTTCGAAAAAGAATTTTATAAAAAGTTCGATTATCAAGTTGAGTTTGTTGGTCATCCATTAATTGATGCAATTGCAGATAGAAAACAAATAGATGAATTTACTTTTAGAGAAGCACATCAGTTAGGAGAAAAACCAATAATTGCTTTATTACCTGGCAGCAGAAAACAAGAAATTACAAAAATGCTTTCTGTAATGTTGTCTTTAACTAATGATTTTTCTGATTATATTTTTGTAATTGCTGGTGCACCAAGTCAAGATTTTTCTTTTTATCAACAAATAATAGGTAATAAAGAAGTTAAGTTTATAAATAACAAAACATACGATTTATTATCTGTTTCAACAGCAGCATTAGTAGCTTCTGGTACTGCAACTTTAGAAACAGCTTTATTTAAAGTGCCACAAGTAGTGTGTTATAAAGGTGGCTTTATTTCATATCAAATTGCAAAAAGAATTATTACACTTAAGTTTATTTCTCTTGTGAATTTAATTATGGATAAAGAGGTAGTAACTGAGTTGATTCAGAATGATTTTACTACATCTAATCTTAAAAAAGAATTGACTAAAATTTTAGATAACACTTACAGAGAAAAGATGTTTCTACATTATTTTGATTTAGAAAAGAAACTAGGAGGTAAAGGCGCTTCAGAAAAAACAGCACAACTTATAATTGACGGATTAAAAAGTTAGTAACTTTAAAATAATTTTGTAACTTTATTTCGCTATGAAAAGGTTACTAAATTACTTACCAGTACATTTTGTAATTTTCTTAATATTAGGTATTTGTGTTCAGTTTTATTACAAAATCTGGTGTTTTGGATTTTTACATTTCCTGTCTGTTTTTGGGATAATTCTATTGACTTTATTTCTAGTGAAGTCTAAAATTATAAAGACATTTCTTAGTTTTTTTTTATTCTTTTTTATAGGTATTTCAACTGTATATTTTCAGAATAAACAGCATTATACTAATTATTATCAAAATTTTATTGATAATAACTCAACTAAAATTTTGAAAATAAATAAAGTACTTAAACCAGGGTTTTATCATTTTAAATTTGAAGCTAAAGTTATTCAAATAGATGATTTTAAAACTTGTGGTTCAGTACTTTTAAATCTTAAAAAAGACACTTTACATTCAGGTATTAATGTAGATGATATTTTACTAGTTAAAACAGATTTCTTAGATGTAATGCCTCCTTTAAATCCTCATCAATTTGATTATAAAAGCTATTTAGCTAAAAAAGGAATTACTCAGCAAATGTTTATCGCTGAAAACGAATTTAAAAAACTTGTAAATAATGATATTTCTCTATTTGGTTTGTCTGCAAGTTTTAGAAATAAAGTACAAAATTCTTTAAAAAAACATCATTTTAAAGACGATGAACTTGGAGTAATAAGTGCGCTTTTATTAGGGCAAAGACAAGATATTTCTAAAGATTTAATTGATGATTATTCTAAAGCTGGAGCCATTCATATCTTAGCAGTTTCTGGTTTACATGTAGGTATAATTTTACTCATTTTAAATTGGCTTTTTAAGCCTCTAGAGATGTTTAAAAATGGAAAAATTGTAAAAACAATTGTAGTTATAATATTTCTATGGAGTTTTGCATTTGTAGCAGGTTTGTCTGCATCTGTTATTAGAGCAGTAACCATGTTTACTTTTGTTGCTTTTGGATTATTTTTTAGAAAACGAAATTTTGTCGAGTTTTCTTTAATCAGCTCAATGTTCTTTTTACTTTTATTTAAACCAATGTTTTTATTTGATGTTGGCTTTCAATTAAGTTATTTAGCTGTTTTTGTTATTGTTTGGGTGCAACCAAAATTAGTCCAAATATGGCATCCAAAATTAAAAATAATTAATTTCTTCTGGAGATTGTTTACAGTTTCTATTGCAGCACAAATAGGAATTTTACCTTTAAGTATCTATTATTTTCATCAAATTCCTGGGTTGTTTTTATTGTCGAATTTGATAATTATTCCTTTTTTAGGAGCTATTTTACTTGGTGGAATTATCGTTATTTTACTTTCAGTTTTAAATATTTTACCTCAATTTTTTGCAGATTTCTATGGAAAAATTATATCTATCATAAACAGTTTTGTTCAATGGATTTCTAATCAAGAGGCATTTTTATTTGAAGAGTTATCATTGTCTTTTTGGATGATGATTAGTATGTACTTAATTGTTTTTAGTTTTGTGTTATTGGTATTTAAATATTCACCAAAGAAGTTGCTTTTTTTCTTAGGATCAATAATTGTGTTACAGTCAGTTTTATTGATAGAAAGTAAGCAAAGAGTTTCTAAAGAAGAATTTATCGTTTTTCATAAAAGCAGATATTCTATTCTTGGAGAAAGGTTAGGTAATCAATTAACGATTTATCATACTACAAATAGTAATAATCATAAATTCTTAAACTCTTATAAAGTTGGTAAAAAAGTAAGTTTAAATTACACTAATCAATTAAAGAATATTTATTCAATTAAAAACAAGAATATACTAATTGTAGATAGTTTAGGAGTTTACAATATAAAGCAGTTAAAAAATCCTATTGTAATTTTACAGCAATCGCCTAAAATTAATTTAGAACGTTTAATAAAGGTTATTAAGCCTATGCAAATTATTGCTGATGGAAGTAATTACAAAAGTTATATGAATTTATGGGAAGAGGTTTCATTAAAAGAAAATATACTTTTTTATAATACAAGTAAAAAAGGTGCTTTTATTATAAAATAACTATTTAATATTGCTTTTAAAATTCTTTTCAAATTCTGGCCAATCTGTATCTATGTATGCTTTAGTATTAAAAAAAGCTAAAATTTTCTCAAAGTGTTTTGTAGATAAATAACCAGGAATTTGTTGAAGCATTTGCTCTTTTTCGTTCATGAAAATGGTTGTTGGATAAGATAGTCTACCATTCATTAATGCAGCAGATAATTCGTGATATTTAGATCTACCTTCTCCTTTTAGCTTAAAAGTATAGCCTTTATAAGTAATATCTTCTTTGCCTTCACCATCAAGTTTTATAGCATAAAAATTATTGTTGATATAGTCTATAATTACCTTATTAGAATAAGTTTCTAAATCCATTTTTTTACAGTAACCACACCAATCTGTGTAAACATCAATTAAAATAGGTTTAGGGCTTTTTTTGTTTAACTCAATTGCATCTTCAAAGCTTAACCAATTAATTTTGTTTTGAGCATTTGTAAATAAGCTAGTACAAAATAATAATATAAGTAAAACTGATTTCTTCATAATTATTGAGTCGCAAATCATATGCCAAATTTACAAAACTGTAAATAAAAAAAACTCAACTTGAAAACCAAGTTGAGTTTTAAATAAGTTATTAATGTACGTTGCCTAAAAGCTTTTTCATTAAAGGAGAGAATACTAAAACAACAGCACCTGCACCTAATGAATAAAGACCAATTAAATTAAAACCATCTGTATAAACTGCTAAGGTTTCCATACCTCCAACATTAACATCTGTACTTTCTATAGCCAATTGTTTAGAAATAAAACCTACAATCTGAAAAGCAAATGCAGATGATAAAAACCAAACTCCCATCATAAAAGCAACAATTCTTTTAGGTGATAAATCAGTAATTTTTGATAATCCAACAGGAGACATAAATAACTCTCCAATAGATAATATAAAATACATAATTACTAAATAAGCCATTGGTACTAATCCATTTTCATTAGCACTAGCTCCACTTAAACCTAACACATAAAAACTTGCACCAGCTAAAACTAACCCTAATCCAAATTTATATGGTGTTCTTGGGTTTAAATTTCTTTTAGATAAATATGCCCATAAAAGCGATACAGGTATAGATAATATGATTATAAAAACAGGGTTTAAAGAGTTTGTTTGAGCTGCATTTAACCAAGTTAAATCTACATTTCTATCAGCAAAAAGTGTAATTATACTTCCTGATAATTCATGAAAACCCCAAAAAAGAGTCATAAAAAACGTAATCAAAACTGCCATAACTAGTTTTTTACGTTCATCTGCAGCAGCTTTAGCGATTATAATTACCATATTAATTAATACAGCAATACCAATTAAAACAAATAGAAGATTTACTATGTTTTTATCACCTAAAAAAGTTTCTCCACCACCAACAGCTTTATATTCTGATAATAAATAAGCAATTACAGGAGCAGCTAAAAAAGAGACAATAGGTACAAATGTTTTTTGAGGAATACCCATTATTTTCTTTTCATATATTTCTGGGTTTGGAGGTAAACCTCTATCACCAAAAACATTATTTTTAATTCCACTCCAAAAGAATGCTAAACCTGTTAACATTCCAATACCTGCTAAACCAAAACCATAATGCCAGCCATAAGTTTGTCCTAACCATCCACATAAAAGAGGAGAAACAAAAGCACCTATGTTTATACCCATGTAAAAAATGGTGAAACCAGAATCTTTTCTTCTGTCTCCATCTTTGTATAAAGATCCAACAAATGTTGAAATGTTAGGTTTAAAAAAACCATTACCTACCACAATAAAAGCCAATGCTAAAAAGAAAGCAATGTCATTTTCTATAGCCAAAACAAAATGACCTAAAGACATTAAAATACCACCAAGAAATATAGAAGCACGCATTCCTAAAATCTTATCAGAAATTCTACCTCCAATAACTGTAGAAGCATATACTAAAGAACCATAAGAAGCATAAACAGCTGCTGCTGCTGCATCTTTTTCGGCTAAAGCTTTAAAGATTTCGTTAACCATGTAAAGCATTAATAATGCTCTCATTCCATAGAAACTAAAACGCTCCCATAACTCAGCAAAAAATAAGTAGAACAATCCTTTTGGATGTCCGAACATTTCTGGTTCTTGTGTTGTTGTGCTTACTCCTTTATCTAACATAATTATCCTTTTATTTCAGTTGTTGTATTAATTAAATTTTCTTCTACAAAATTGGTCATTTTTGTAAATAGATTTAAACGCATTGTGCTTCCTTTTCTAATTCCATGAGCTCTATCTGGAACTATAAACATATCAAATTGTTTGTTTGCATCTATTAAAGAATTGATCATTCTGTATGTGTTTTGTACATGTACATTATCATCTCCTGTACCATGAACCAATAAGTATTTTCCTTTTAATTTTTCTGGATAATTTATTGGTGAATTTTCATCATAACCAGCAGGATTTTCTTGAGGTGTTCTTAAAAATCTTTCTGTGTAAACAGTGTCATAAAAACGCCAAGAAGTAACTGGAGCTACAGCAATAGCCATAGAAAAAACATCATTACCTTTTAGTAAGGCATTTGTACTCATATGTCCACCAAAACTCCATCCCCAAATACCAATATTATTTTCATCTATATAAGAACGTTCTGCTAATTTTTTTGCAGCTGCTATTTGATCTTCAGTTTCATATTTTACCAAGTTTAAATAGGTAGATTTTTTAAAATCTGCTCCTTTAAAACCAGTTCCTCGTCCATCAACACAAACTACAATAACACCTTTTTGTGCTAACATATTATGCCAATAATCATTTGCTCCATTCCATCTATTTGCTACCTGTTGAGAACCTGGACCTGAATATTGAAACATTAACATTGGATATTCTTTATTAGGATCAAAATCTGCAGGTTTTATCATCCACATATTTAAATCGTTTCCATTGATTTCTATAGTAGAAAATTCTTTTGGACTCATTTTATAAGTTGATAATTCTTCCTCTAAATCAACATTATTTACAATGTTTTTAATTTTATTTCCTTCAGCTGTATATAAATCATAAACAGGAGCAGTAGTTGCTGAAGAATAGGTGTTTATAAAGTAGTTTAAATTTGTACTAAAAGCAGCACTATTTTGGCCTTCTTCATTGCTTAATAAATTTTTATTAGATCCATCTAAATTTATAGAGTATACACCTCTATTTATAGAACCATTTTCAACTGATTGATAATAAATGGTTTTTTTACTTGAGTTAAATCCGTAATAATTAGTTACTTCCCAATTTCCTTTGGTAATTTGGTTGATTAATTTTCCATTAAAATCATAATGATAAATATGATTGTAACCATCTTTTTCACTTGTCCAAATAAAACTATTATCATTTAAAAAAGTTAGATTGTCATGTATATCAATATAGGCTTTATCAGTTTCATTTAATAAAATAGAAGAAGATGTTCTTAATGCATTAACTTTATGTAATTTTAAATTGTTTTGTTGGCGATTTAAAGTTGTTGCTACCAAAACAGCAGGTGTGTTACTCCATTTTATTCTTGGGATGTATTCGTAATCTCCTAAGCTAATTTTTGCAGTTTTTGAATTATCAACATTGTATGTATGTAAAGTAACCTTTGCATTTTCTTCACCCGCTTTTGGGTATTTAAAAACTTGTTGATTAGGATATAATTCTTTACCTACAATATCCATAGAAAAAGTAGGAACATTGGTTTCATCAAAACGTAAAAAAGCCAAATATTTACTGTCTTTACTCCATTCAAAAGCTCTTACAAAACCAAATTCCTCTTCATAAACCCAATCTGTAATTCCGTTTATAATACTATTCTTTTTACCATCTTTAGTAATTTGAGTCAACTTATTCTTAGAGAAATCTTTTATAAAAAGGTTATTATTTTTTGCAAAAGCAACTTTTTGATTATCAGGAGAAAAAATAGGCTCTTGAATGTCTTCGCCAATTAAAGATAATTTTTTTGAGGCAATATCATATGCATAAAAAGTACCAGTGTAAGAACGTCTGTAAATTTTATTAAAATTTGTCCCTAAAATTAATTTTGTTTCATCGTTGTTAAAGCTATAAGATTCAAAAGAATTTAATTCTTTTAAATCTTTACTATTAACTATAGTTTCCACTTTTTCTAGCGTTTCATAGCTGTATTTGTCTACAGTTGTATTTCCATTTTCATCACTATTTAATAGAGAGTAAAAATCTCCATTCATAGAGTTTAAAGCATTCATTCTTTTTGGAGAAAATGTACCATTCCAAATTTCTTCGAGTGTAATTTCTTTATCTCCAGTAATGATTTTTGAGGATGTGTCAGATGATTCTTTGCAACTTATTAAAGAAATAAAAGTTGCTATAATAAACAGTTTTTTCATTAGAAAATTAGTTTTTAATAAAGATTTGCCAAGTTTACGGAAAAATCGGCAAAATAATAGCTAAAAATTCAGAAATCTTAATTCATGATACTAGTTTCAATGTATTGAATTATATTTGTTCTGTAGAGTATACAAAGACCTAAATGAGCAAAATAATATCTGGATTTTCGAAATTCACCAAGCAAGAAAAAATTGATTGGTTAACAGAAAATTTCTTTCAAAACCCAAGTGAAATAAAACAAACTATTCAACAATACTGGAATACTAATGCTGATTTGCAAAATCTGCATGATGATTTTATAGAAAATACAATTACTAATTTTTACATGCCTTTTGGGGTTGCTCCAAACTTTGTAATTAATAACAAAGAGTATGCAATACCAATGGTTATAGAAGAAAGTTCTGTGGTTGCAGCAGCTTCTTTAGTAGCTAAATTTTGGAGTAAAAAAGGAGGGTTTAAGACCGAAGTTTTAGGTACAACAAAAATTGGGCAAGTGCATTTTATGTATGCAGGTCATAAAAATGATTTAGAAGATTATGTTAATAAAAATAAAACAGAATTATATGCTGCAACTGCTTCTATCACAAAAAATATGGAAAAACGTGGTGGAGGTATTTTAGATATAGTTTTAGTTGATAAAACAGATAAACTTGCTAATTATTATCAATTACATGTCACCTTTGAAACTAAAGATTCTATGGGTGCTAATTTTATAAACTCTTGTTTAGAAGCCATAGCAAATAAATTTAAGAATGATGAGATAGAAATTGTGATGAGTATCTTGTCTAATTACGTTCCTGAGTGTTTGGTTAGAGCAGAGGTGAGTTGTAAAATTGATGATTTAGGTGTTGAAAATCCACAGAAATTTGCACAGAAATTTAAACAAGCTGTAGATATAGCAAAAGTAGAACCTTACAGGGCAGTTACTCATAATAAGGGAATAATGAACGGAATTGATGCAGTAGTTTTAGCCACTGGAAATGATTTTAGAGCTATTGAAGCTGGTGCTCATGCATATGCTTCTAGAAGTGGTTCTTACTCTAGTTTATCACATTGTACAATTGATGATGGTATTTTTAAATTTTGGATAGAAATTCCTTTAGCTTTAGGCACAGTAGGTGGCTTAACAGCTTTACATCCTTTAGCTAAATTTTCTTTAGAGTTATTGCAAAAACCAACAGCAAGAGAGCTAATGCAAATTATGGCAGCAGCTGGTTTAGCTCAAAATTTTGCAGCTTTAAGAGCTTTAACTACAAAAGGTATTCAGCATGGACACATGAAAATGCACTTGCAAAATATTTTAAATCAATTTAATGCTACTGAAGCTGAAAAAGAACAAATTGAAAAGTATTTTGAAAAAGAGACAGTTTCCCATTCTGCTGTTGTAGAAAAGTTAGAAGAGATTAGAAAACTTAAAATAAATTGGATTAATTTCTTAGATGAATCATTAATTCGAGAAAAATTAGAAAAGTTAAGTAGTGATTCAAAACCAATTTTTGGTAAAATGAATGCACAACAAATGATAGAGCACCTAAGTTTTGTAACTCAAATTGCTAACAATACAGTGAAAACAGGTTTGTTTGTTTCTGATGAAAAAACAGCGAGAAGAAAACCTTTTTTAGATACAGATAATGAGTTGTCTCAAGGGTTTAGACCATCATTTTTATCAGATGAACCTAATGCTTTACAATTTGAATCTCTTACAGAAGCAATAGATGATTTAGTACATCAAGTCAAAAAGTTTGAGAACTATTATAAAGCTAATCTAAAAGCAACAATCGTACATCCATTTTTTGGAGAACTTGATTACGATTATTGGAAAAAATTTCAAGTAAAACATTTTACACATCATTTTAAACAATTTAACTTGTTGTAATGGAATTTTATTCGAATGGAAAATTATTATTAACAGGAGAATATTTGGTTTTAGATGGAGCCAAAGCTTTAGCTTTACCTACAAAATTTGGACAAAATTTAATTGTAGAAAAAATTGTAGAACCTCAATTAATTTGGGGTAGTTTTACAAATACTGGTGAATGTTGGTTTGAAGCTGTTTTTGACTTGCCAAAATTAAGATTAGTATCTGCTACATTTAATTCAGATAAAGAAGGTAGTGCAGATTTTATTGCGGAAACATTACTAGAAATACTTGAAGAAGCTAGAAATTTAAACCCAGATTTTTTAAATGTTGATGGAGGTTATATAGTAAAAACCAAATTGACTTTTCCAAGAAATTGGGGATTAGGAAGCTCATCAACATTAATTAATTCGATTGCTTCTTGGGCAAAAGTAGATGCTTTTAAATTACTTTGGAATTCCTTTAAAGGAAGTGGTTATGATATTGCATGTGCTCAAAATAATACAGCTGTTTTTTATCAAATAAAAGATAAGAATCCAATTATAGAACAAGTTAATTTTAATCCTATTTTTAAAGAAAATCTATTTTTTGTTTTCTTAAATAAAAAACAAGATTCTAAAGAAGGTATTGCAAAATTTAGAGAAAGTAAAAAAGACTTTTCAGTTGAATTAAAAAGAATCTCAGAGTTATCTGAAGCTTTTTTGGTTGCTGAATCTTTACAAGACTTTGAAAAACTTATCATAGAACACGAACAAATTATTAGTTCAATCATCAAAATAAAGCCAGTTAAAGAGAAACTATTTTCAGATTATTTTGGAGAGATCAAAAGTCTTGGTGCTTGGGGAGGTGATTTTGTTATGATTACAGGAAATGAAAAAACTCCAAGTTATTTTAAGAATAAAGGATTTGAAATAGTTATTTCTTATTCAGAAATGATAAAGCCCACCTTAATCCTCCCAAAGGGAGGAAATTAGCAAGTTTGAAAGCAAAAACTAAAGTTTAGAACAAATCATAAAATAAAATTTGAGCGAAAAAAAGAACATAACAAGACCTAATAATCAAGTTTTACCCCCTTTGGGGGAAAGGGGGCTCGTAATAATTATTGGTGGTGGAGCAGCAGGTTATTTTACTGCAATTAATGCAAAAGAGAATAATCCAGAATTAGATATTACCATTCTAGAAAAAGGAAAAGATGTATTGCAAAAAGTAAAGATTTCTGGTGGAGGAAGATGTAATGTTACTCATGCTTGTTTTATTCCTAAAGACTTAACTGAATTTTATCCAAGAGGGAAAAAAGAATTATTAGGACCTTTTCATCAATTTATGACAGGTGATACTTTCGAATGGTTTGAAAATAGGGGAGTTCCTTTAAAAATTGAAGAAGATAATCGTGTTTTTCCAGAAGCAAATACAAGTCAAGCTATCATAGATTGCTTTCAAAATGCTGTTGATAAGTTGAATATTAAAGTGTTGACAAACTGTGGTGTAAACTCAGTTTATCAACAAGAAGAAAAATGGGTTATCAACACAAAAAGAGAAACTTTTGTTGCTGATAAAGTGGTAGTTGCAGCTGGTAGTTCAAAAAAAGTTTGGGAATTATGTAAAACGTTAGATCATACTATAATAGAGCCTGTTCCTTCTTTATTTACCTTTAATATAAATGATAAAAGAATCACAGATTTATTAGGTATTTCTGTGCCTAATGCTACAGTGCAACTTGTAAATACAAAGTTAGAAGCATCAGGACCTTTATTAATTACACATTGGGGTTTGAGTGGGCCAGCAGTGTTAAAACTTTCTGCTTTTGGAGCTAGAATTTTAGCAGAAAAAAAATATCAATATAATGTAGAAGTGAATTGGTTATCTAGACCTACAGATAAAGTTTTAAATGTTCTTTTAAATTTAAAGAAAAAAGAACCTAGAAAAACAGTCGTTTTAAAATCACCTTTTACAGAAATTTCAAAAAGATTATGGGAACGTTTTGTTTTGTTTTCAGAAATTAAAGCAACACAAAATTGGGCAGATTTAAATAATCATCAATTGCAAAATCTAGCAAATCAGTTAACAAAAGGAGTTTATAATGCTAATGGTAGAACTACGTTTAAAGATGAATTTGTAACAGCTGGAGGAGTAGATTTAAAAGAAATAAATTTTAAACGTTTTGAAAGTAAAATTCATAAAAACCTCTTTTTTGTGGGTGAAGTATTAAATATTGACGCAGTAACAGGAGGCTTTAATTTTCAAAATGCATGGACAGGTGGTTATATTTGTGCAAAAGCAATTTCAGAGTAATTGATGAAGCACAAAAATCTACAAACTATCAACGAATAAACATAAACCAAGAAAAAAAATGGCAAGAACAGAATCAAATGAATTTGCAGTTGGTAAAAAAGCACCAGATTTTACATTAGTAAATACTGTTGATGATAAAAAATATACTCTAAACGATTTAAAAGGTAGTAAAGGAACAGTAATCATGTTTATTTGCAATCATTGTCCTTTTGTGATTCATGTTAATTCAGCCTTAGTGCAATTAGCAAATGATTATCAGCAAAGAGGTATTGCCTTTATTGCAATTAGTGCTAATGATATCGAAAATTACCCACAAGATGCTCCTCATTTAATGAAAAAAGTAACTGTAGAAAATCAATATCCTTTTCCTTACTTGTATGATGAAACTCAAGAAGTAGCTAAGGCTTATGATGCAGCTTGTACACCAGATTTTTATGTTTTTGATGCCGATTTAAAATCCATTTATCATGGTCAATTAGATGACTCTAGACCAGGAAATGAAAAACCTGTGACAGGAAAAGATATGAGAGCAGCATTAGATAATTTATTAGAGAATAAACCAGCATTAGAAAATCAAAAACCAAGTGTTGGGTGTGGAATTAAGTGGAAATAATTACAAGAGCAAGTAAATAAAAAAGAGAAATACTACAATATTAATTACATATCCATGTGTATTTAACCAGTTGTTAGCTTTTTCTATATATGAGTCTCCATTTTTACCTAAAGAAAAATAGACAACCAAGGGTAAAAGGCAAATAAAAAGAACCGTACTTAAAAAAGGCATAATTTCTAATAAAATAGATTTTTCTGCACTATCTACTAGACTGCCTACTGTAAATGCTACAATAATATCTGTAGGCATAAATGCAATTAAACAAAATCCAATAAAAAATATTTTAGAAAGCGAAGCAGTTTTTATGCCTTGCATCCATTTAGGAGGCTCAGTAATTTTTTTTCTATTTATTATATTTTTAACTATTAGAATAATAAAAAGACATATTAATAGATATTTTAAAACAGGTCTATTACCTACAGTTGTTCTATGTAAATCAATAGAATTTGATAAAAAATTGTATAAAAATATAGTAGCTAAGAGTGTAATTGTTATTGAAAAAGTATAAACTAAAGAACTTTTTACAACATCTTTTCTCGTAATTAACAACATGCTTACTAAGATTTGTGGTCCGAGCATTACAGTTAGTGCTAAAGGTAAAATTGCTATATCACCCATATTTTCTAATAATAAAATAATTTAAAGTAAAATAGTTTTATTTTTTTATTTAATAAATATTGAACTATTTATTAAGCTATTTCACCTCTTTGTGGCTTTAGGGCATCTCTAAATATTTTCATGTCTTTTTCTTCAACTGTAATAAAAGCAGCCACTAACATTGGGTTCTTTTCTTGTATATCAATTTGATGATAGTTTAAGTTTTCTAAAGTTGCGAATTCTTTTAAATGCACAGTATGATGTTTTGCAGTTTCTAAAGCGTCTGGACCTCTAAAATCCCACAATAATTTTATTTTTCTACTCATTTTTAGTTATTTATAAAAACAAACATATTTCCTTTTTTGAAATTTATTTTCACTTTTTTGTCTATGGCTAAATTTCTAGTTCCAATTCTTTTACCAAATTTTAGAGTTTCTTTTTTTAAAGAGTATTTAAGTCCAAAGGTTTCTACTTTTGATGCTTTTGGAAAAGGAATTAATGAAATAATCTTGCCTTTACAATTGCTTAAAACTATTTTTTTTTTGGCTAAAAAATAAGTACCATTATTATCAAAAAAAGTAAGGGATAATTTTTTTTTCCAACGAATTGCTGTGTCTAAATTTCCTAAAAAATGATCCTGTTCTTGTCCACTTGCTCCATAGACATCAATTTTTGTAAATCCTTTATCAAATAATATTTGTAATATTTTATCAAAATCTGTAAAGTCTTGATTTGTAGTCTTAATTACTTCTATTTCTTTAGGAATAGCTTCAAGAGAATCTAAATCACCACTAACAAAATCAGGAACAATTTTATATTTTTCTAAATATTGATAAGCACCATCTGTAGCACAAATTAAATCATAAACAGAGAAATTAGGAACTTCTTTTGGCTTTTCACCATTAAGTAATAAGAAAACTTTTTTGTTTTTCATCACTTACAAAAATACAAACAAAAAAGCATCAGTTCTAAAATTTAGAAAAGATGCTTTTACAAATTAACATGAAATATTTATTACTGTTTTTTCCAAGTAAGAATTATGGAAAATAATTTTCCAATTAAAAAAATAACCATTCCAAAAGTTGGTGATAATAAACCTACTTTTAAACCTCCTGCTAATATTTGAGGAGCAATATCTCCTTGCATTGCTGATAATGATTCTAATGCACTAACAAGGCCAATGACAAAACCCAATACTCCAAAAACAAAAGAGAATAGACTAAGAGAATTAATTAAATAGCTGTTTTTTTCTGTATTGTCCTTTAAACCCTTTGCAAATAAAACTGCAATAACAATAAGTAAGATTAATAAAGGAACCATAAATATTGGTCCACCTTCCATAATAAAATTCATAATATCATTTTTTAAAATTATATAGCAAATGTATTTGGTAAACTTAGTTAAAAATTTAAAATGCGATGAATTACCAATTAAATACTGTTTTTTACAAATTTGACTAATAATCGAGAAACAGACTAAAATTGGTAGAAAAGGACATTAATTGTAGAATTCATCTATTTTTATGCAAACAAAAATGTAAAAACTGTTACTTTGTAAAATGAAGAAAAAAGCAATTAATGCATTAAAAAAATCACCTTTACATTTTTTGTTTTGGTTAATTGTTTGGTTTTTTTTCTTCTCTTTTTTTAGTGTTGGTACTCAAAATATAGATTTTATTTTTTGGTTTTCTACTTTATTAAGTCTCATAACTATTGTTTCAACATACCAGTTTATTTATCAATTAATTCCTAATTATTTAATTCATAAAAAATATAAACTCTTTGCACTATATACATTCTATTCTTTAGTTTTTATAGTTTGTGCAGTTTTAGTAACTGTGGTTTTTGGGTTTGTTTTTTTCTATAATTTAGAATTTAAAAATATGCCAGCATTAACAAAAAATTCTGGTGTTATTTTAATTTGTGTTCTGTTAATTATAGCATTAGCAAGTAGCTTTAAAATTTTAAAATATAATTATCAATCATTAGAGGAGAAAAAAACTTTAGAAAATAAATTTTTACAAACACAATTGCAGTTAAAAGAACAAGAATTGAAGTTTCTTAAAATGCAAATTCATCCACATTTTTTATTTAACACATTAAATACCTTGTATGGTTTTGCTTTAAAAAAAGCAGATGAAACTCCAGAAATGATATTAAAACTATCAGATCTATTAGACTATATTTTATATCAAGTAGATAAACCTAACGTTTTTTTAGTAGATGAAATTAAACACATTAAAAATTATATAGCTCTAGAAAAAAGTAGATTTCAAGAAAGTCTACAAGTAGACTTTTCTGTAAATTTAGAAGATATTGAAATTCAAATTCCGCCAATGTTATTATTGCCATTTGTAGAAAATGCATTTAAACATGGTGCACAAATTGATAATATTTTAAAAATAAAAATTAACTTAGAAGTAAAAGATAGGTATCTTGTTTTTGAGGTAAATAATTACGTAAATAAAAGTAATAAATCTAGATCAGGAATAGGTTTAGATAATATAAAGAAAAGATTAAACATGCTTTATGGTCTAAAAAGCAGTTTAATAATTAAAGAAACTGAAAAATCTTTTACCACTTATTTAAAAGTACCTTTATAAAATGAAGCATAAATTAAAATGTGTTATTGTAGATGATGAGCCAATAGCTCTAGAAATCTTGACTTCATATATTGATAAAACAAGTCAATTAGAACTTATTAAAAGTTGTAAAAATGCATCAGAAGCACTTGTTTTTATGCAAGAAAATACTGCAGATTTATATTTTTTAGATATAAATATGCCAGAAATAACTGGTCTTAGTTTGGCAAAAATCATAGATAAAAAAGCTAAAGTAATTTTTACTACTGCATATAGAGAATATGCTGTAGATGGTTTTAATTTACAAGCTGTAGATTATTTGTTAAAACCTATTTCCTATGATCGATTTTTGCAAGCTATTCAAAAAATAATACCTTCAAAAACTGCTGAAAATAAGGTTGATTTTATGTTTGTTAGATCAGAAAGAAAAATGGTTAAAATAAATTTTGATACTATTTTATATATCGAAAGTTTAAGTGACTATGTTAAAATAATTACACCTCAAAAGACAATAGTTACAAGAGAAAATATAAGTAGTTTAGAAGAAAAACTGGCTCATGATAATTTTATTAGAATTCATAGATCTTATATTGTATCTATTAATAAAATGACTTCTTACACAAACGAATTTATAGAGATTGAAAACAAAGCATTACCTATAAGCAGGAGTTATAAAGAATCCGTTTTGCAAAAATTAGCAGAAGTCTAGGGTAAACTTTATCTTTGTTTCAAAATTTTTTACATCTTGAACACAGATCAATTTTTAGTAAAATCAGCAGTTAATTATATAAACTCATCAAGTTATACTTGGCAAACACCAAGTAATATTGCATTGGTAAAATATTGGGGTAAAAGTAATCCTCAAATCCCAAAAAATGCCTCAATTAGTTTCACCTTAAATAACTGTCATACAATTACTACAATTGATTTTACAAAAAAAGAAAAATCACAAAGTGTAGATTTTGATTTATTTTTTGAAGGCAAGCAAAAAGATGAATTTAAACCAAAAATTGCTGAATTTTTTAATAGAATACAAGAGTATTGTCCTTACATATTTCATTATAAAATGACAATTAATTCAGAAAATTCTTTTCCTCATTCAAGTGGAATTGCTTCGTCTGCAAGCGGTTTAAGTGCAATTGCTATGTGTTTAATGAGTCTTGAGCAAGAATTAGTTGCTGGCTTAACATCAGAATATATAGCAAAAAAAGCCTCATTTTTAGCAAGATTAGGTTCTGGATCTGCAAGTAGAAGTATAGAGGGGCCATTAGTTGTATGGGGTAAACACCCAGAAATAGATGGAAGTTCAGATTTATTTGGAGTAAAATTTTCAGAAAAAGTACATCCTATTTTTTCTAATTATCAAGATGTTATTTTATTAGTAGATAAAGGTGAAAAGCAAGTTTCTAGTACAGTAGGTCACAATTTAATGCATAACCATCCTTTTGCTGAAAATAGGTTTCAACAAGCCAATGAGAATTTGACAAAAATGTCTAAAATTCTTCAAAATGGCGATATCAAAAGTTTTATAAATTTAGTGGAAAGTGAGGCACTTACCTTACATGCAATGATGCTAACTAGTAATCCTTATTTCATTTTAATGAAACCAAATACATTAGAAATTATAAATAAAATATGGCAATTTAGAGAAACAACTAATAGTAATATTTGTTTTACTTTAGATGCAGGTGCTAATGTACATGTATTGTTTCCTGAAAACGAAAAAAATGATGTATTGAATTTTATAGAAAACGAGCTATCTAAATTCTGTCAAAAAAATCATTATATTTGTGATTATACAGGTCTAGGAGCCCAAAAAATCTAAGTTTGAATTTACTTCTTAAACATAAAATAAACTACAAGTTATCTTTATTTCTTGTTTTAATTTTTTTAGTTTTTACTGGTTTTAAAACTCAAGAAACCATTTGGTTAGACAAAGATTTAAATAGAACTTCTCAAAATAAAGCAACTTACTACAGGGTTGGAGAAAATCTAAAAGGTAAGGTTACTTATTTTTACAAAAACAGAACAGTTTACAGAGCAGTTTCCTATAAAGAAGGTAAATTACAAGGTAAATTTTTAGAATACTATAGTACAGGAGAACTTAGAGAAGTTGGTTTTTATAAAAATGGTTTACGAGAAGGTAATTGGAAAACATTCTATAAAACTGGTAAGATAAAAGAAAAAGGTAAATACGATAAAGGTGAAAAAGTTGGGGTTTGGAAAACGTTTTATAAAAATGTTTATTAATTTCTTAACTTTAGAATTCGTATTTTTGTATTGTTAATTAAAAAGAAAAATGAAAGGTCCACTGTTTTACGCTAAAATTCTTCTATTTGGAGAATATGGAATTATAAAAGATTCTAAAGGTTTAGCAATACCATTTAACGCTTATAGAGGTGCTTTAAAGACTTCTGTAAACTTAACAGGACAAGCAAAAAAATCTAATGAAAGCCTATTTAGATTTTATACTTATTTATCTAACCTAAAAACAGACCTAGTTTCTTTTAATTTAGAAGATTTTAAAAAAGATTTAGAAAAAGGGATGTATTTTGATTCTTCTATTCCACAAGGTTATGGAGTTGGAAGTTCAGGAGCATTAGTTGCATCTATTTACGATAATTACGCTTTTGATAAAATCACAATTCTAGAAAATTTAACCAGAGATAAATTACTTAAGCTAAAAGAAATATTCTCTGTAATGGAATCTTTTTTTCATGGTAAAAGTTCAGGTTTAGACCCATTAAATTCTTACTTAAGTTTACCTATACTAATCAATTCTAAAGAAAATATAGAACCAGCAGGTATTCCTTCTCAAAAAGAAGGCAAAGGAGCTGTTTTCTTATTAGATTCAGAACAAGTAGGAGAAACAGAACCTATGGTAAACATCTTTATGAATAAGATGAAAAACGAAGGTTTTAGAAAAATGATAAGCGATGAATTTGCATTACACACTGATGCATGTATAGATGATTTTTTAAGTGGTAATGTTACATCTCTTTTTAGTAATGTAAAAAAGTTATCTAAAGTTGTTTTAAAGAACTTTAAACCAATGATACCTGATGCATTTCATAAAGTTTGGGCAAATGGTTTAAAATCTAATGACTACTATTTAAAACTTTGTGGTTCTGGTGGTGGAGGTTACATTTTAGGTTTTACTGAAGATTTTGAAAAAGCTAAAAAAAGCCTACAAGACTATAAATTAGAATTAGTTTATAGGTTCTAGAAACAATACTTCACAATGAGTTCTTCAAAAAAGAAGACTTTTCTAAAAAAAATTGTAAGCTTACTTTCTGTAGTAAGAGGTTACAATGTTTTAGTATTAGTTATTGCTCAGTATTTAGCGTCTATCTTTATTTTTTCTCCAGAAAAATCATTAAGAGTTGTCTTATTTGATATTCATCTACATTTTTTAATACTTTCAACTATTTGTGTAGTGTCTGCAGGATATATTATCAATAATTTTTACGATATAAAAGTTGATAAAATTAATAGACCTATTAAAACAGGTATAGATAATTATATAAGACAAGAAACTAGACTTACATTGTATTTTGTATTAAATTTTATAGGATGTCTATTTGGTTTATTAGTTTCTTTTAGAGCGGCTGTTTTTTTTGCTGTGTATATTTTTGCTATATGGATATATTCACATAAACTAAAAAAATATCCATTTATTGGTTTACTTTCTGCAACCATAATTACTATTCTTCCTTTTTTTGTAGTTTTTATTCATTTTAAAAATTTTTCAAAAATCATTTTTGTACATGCAATATTTTTGTTTTTAGTATTAATGGTAAGAGAATTAATTAAAGATTTAGAAAATTTAAAAGGAGCAATTGCAAATAACTACAATACATTTTCTGTTGCTTATGGAGAAAAGTATACTAAAAATGTTTGTTTAGTTTTATTAGTGTTTACTATTGTACCTGTAATATTCTTATTTAATTACCCTGGCATAGATGATATGCGATATTACTTTTATTTTGCAGGATTAATGCTTGTTTTTGTTGCATTTTATTTAATGAAGTCTAATTCAGTTAAAGAGTATAGAAGATTGCATAATCTTTTAAAAATACTATTATTGTTGGGTGTTTTTTCGTTGGTGTTTTTAGATACTTCTTTATTATTAGAAAAAGTAATAGGCTCATTAAATTAGTCAACAATTTAAGTACCTTTGCATAAAATTTATAAATAATGAATGCAAATAAAAACTCGTCGCGAAGACGACAAGAAGGTAAAGGCAGTAAACCTCAAAATAGAAAAAACTTCAAAAAAAAACCGAGTGCACCTCAAAATAAAAATACTTCAGAAGGTGTTAGATTAAATAAATATATAGCTAATTCTGGTATTTGCTCAAGAAGAGAGGCAGACACTTATATAGAACATGGTAGTGTAGAAGTAAATGGTAAATTGGTTACAGAAATGGGCTATAAAGTTCAAGCTACAGATGTTGTGAAATTTGATGGAACAACCATTTCACCAGAACAAAAAAGATATATTCTTTTAAATAAACCTAAAAATTACATTACTACTATGGATGATGATAGAGGTAGAAAAACAGTAATGGAATTAATAGCAAATGCATCTAAAGAACGTATCTATCCTGTTGGAAGATTAGATAGAAATACAACAGGATTATTATTGTTTACTAATGATGGCGATTTAGCAAAAAAATTAACTCATCCAAAACATAACGTTCGTAAATTATATCATGCATCTTTAGATAGAAAATTAGATTTAAAAGATTTACAGAAATTAAGAGGAGAAGTAATTATTGAGGGAAGAAAAGTGTTTATTGATGCTGTTTCTTATATAGATAATGAACCAAAGACAGAAATTGGCATCGAAATTCATTCAGGTAGAAATAGAATTGTTCGTAAGATTTTTGAGCATGTAGGTTATAAGGTAATTAAATTAGACAGAGTAATTTTTGCTGAACTAACTAAGAAAAATTTACCTAGAGGTAGATGGAGAACTTTAACAGACTTAGAAATTAATAACTTAAAAGCTATGAAATAAGTTTTTTATCATAAAAAAATAGAGTCTAATATTAGACTCTATTTTTTTTTAACTTTTCATTTAAACTATTTAATAATTTAAATTGATTTTTGGCTCTATCTAAATTATGCTCTAAATATTCTGTTTTATAGTAAACATCATTATTTAGGTAATCTGTTAAAAATCGAAGACCTATTATAAAAATCATAGTTTTTGCAGCAAGAGGCAATTTTTCTAATTCAATAGGGGTTAATGAATCTTTTGTTTTTTCTATAAACCCTTTTTTGTAGGCTTTATAATACGCTAAGTTAAATTCGACTTTAGATAAATCTTTCTCGTCTTCTGCAGCAGTATTACAAATTGTTCTAATGGCATCTCCAAAATCGTAATGTATAATACCTGGCATTACAGTATCTGTATCTATCATACAAATCCCTTTATTTTCTTTATTAAAAAGTGAGTTAGAGATTTTTGTATCATTATGAGTTACTCTAACTGGAATTTTTCCAGATTCTTTTAAATTTTGAAGAATATGCATTTCTTCTTTTAATTGAGAAATCATATTTACATACTTATTGGCTTTTTTTAGTCTATCTGAAGTAGCTGATTTTAAAGATGATTCATATTGTTGATAGCGAAATGACATATCATGAAAGTTCGGAAGTACATTAACTAATAAGTTGCTATCAAAATCTGAAGTTAATTTTAAAAAATCACCAAGTAATTTACCAGCTTCATATGCAATTTCTTCATCTTTAACAATTTCAAAAGTTTTACTATTTTCTATAAAAATCATAGCGTTCCAAAAGTTACCCTTTTCATTAATGTAGTAATTGTTAGATTTTTTTGCTTTTACAAAACTTAATACTTTTTGGTTAAGTTCTTCTCCATAAATTGATGAATATTTATTTTTTAAATGATTGCTTACAAGCACTTTGTTATTGATTAAGCCAGATACATTTTTAAAGATATTATGGTTTATTCTTTGAATTATATAATTTGTAACACCATCTGTTTTTACAAAAAAAGTATCGTTTATATGGCCTGAATGTATTTCTGAATGACTTACATAATTATGAAGATGTTCAAATTGTTCAAATATGTTTTGTATTTTATTTATCATTATTTAATTCCATAAATTTATTGGATAAACTCCAGCTTCTTTTAATTTTTTTATTTCTTTCTCAACGTTTTCTTTATCATCATTATAAGTAACTCCAAACCATTTTGCTTTTGATTTTAAGACTTTAACTGAGGCTTTTTTAGAAGCTAATAAAGAGTTTACAATAAAAGGTAAATAAAATTCGGCTTTTAAATTTTCTTTATTTTTTTCTAAAAAATCTAAAAAAAGCTTTTCTCCATATTCAAAATAATTTGTGGTAAACCCCCAAATATTCATAGAAACAGTAGTTTCTTTATCAATTGAAACCATTTTACCTTTTTCGTCTTCAAACTTTAAATATCCATCAATTGTTTCTATTCTAGTTCTTTCTATAACATTTGTTAAGTAACCTTCTTTATTAACAAAGCACTCACCTCTAGATACATAACCATTTTCTGAAATGGTATTTTTTAAAGCATAACCAATCATACAAAACTCAAAACTATTTTCTTTTGTTTTGATTAATTGTTTAGCAATATCATTAAAAGCATCTCTACCATAAAAATCATCTGCATTTATGATTGCAAAATTTTCGTTTACAACATTTTTTGTCATTAATACAGCATGACCTGTTCCCCATGGTTTTTCTCTTTTCGAGTTTTTGTATTTTTCAGGTACATTATTTACTTCTTGAAAAACATATTCAACTTCTGCTTTATTTTTTAGTTTATTGTCAATTGTTGCTCTAAAGTCTTTTTCAATTGATTTTCTAATTACAAATACAAATTTTTGAAAACCAGCTTGAAGGGCATCATATATAGAGAAATCGATAATAGTATCACCTTGTGAAGTAAAGGTGTCCATTTGCTTTAAACCTCCATATCTACTACCCATTCCTGCAGCTAAAACAACTAAAGTTAATTTTTTCATTAGAATAATTTATATAAACTATGTAAATATATAAATCTAAAAATAGTAGATATTAAAATAAAACTTATTTAATTTAAATTCAGAAAATCTTTAAGGTTTTAAAAGGTTTAGTAAGTTGTAAACAAAAAAAACCCAAACAATTAAGTTTGGGTTTTTATGGTGGTGCCTCCAGGAATCGAACCAGGGACACAAGGATTTTCAGTCCTTTGCTCTACCAACTGAGCTAAGGCACCATCGCATTAGCGGATGCAAATATAAAATGTTTTTTCACATCTACTAAATAAAAATTAAAAAAATGTATTGTATTTTTGATTTTTATCAGAATTAGAAACATGAACCTGATTATAGATATTGGCAATTCTAGAATTAAAATTGCTCTTTTTGAGAAAGATATGCTTTCTGAAATCTTTTTAGAAACAGATAAAACTGTTTTAAAAAAAATTAAAAAACTTTTTAAGTTACATCTAATTTCATCCTCAATTATTTCTACTGTAAAAGATGTTTCAAATGAAATCACGAATTATTTGCAAGAAAACTCAATTTTTATTTTAGTAAACCATAAGTTTAGTTTTCCTTTTAAAAATCTATATAAAACTCCAAAAACTGTTGGTGTAGATAGATTAGTACTTTCATCAGCTGCTGTTATGTTATTTCCAAAAACAAATGTTTTAATAATAGATGCAGGTACTTGTATTACTTATGACTTTGTTTCTAAAGATTCAGAATATTTTGGAGGAGCCATTTCACCAGGACTTAAAATTAGATACAAATCTTTAAACGATTATACATCTAAATTACCTTTATTAGATGTAAAACAGCCAAAATCATTCATTGGTAATACTACAGAAGAAAGTATTCATTCAGGAGTTGTTAATGGTACTTTGCAAGAAATCGATGGTGTAATTAATCAATATAAAAACAAATTTTCTCATTTAACAATAGTTTTAACAGGTGGAGACGCAAAATTCTTGTCAAAACAATTAAAAAGTAGCATATTTGCCAATCAAAATTTTCTCCTAGAAGGATTAAATAAATTATTGATTTTTAACGATAACAAATGATTAGAAATATTCTAGTTGCTCTTTTTTTGTCTATGTCATGTTTTATGGTTGGGCAAAGAACAAGTTCTTCTCCATACTCTTACTTTGGAATTGGTGATGAATTTAGTAGTAGAACAGTAGAGCAAAATGCAATGGGAGGTATAGGAGTTGCGTTTAGCCACTACAAATATTTAAACTTTACAAACCCAGCAGCTTATGCTAACTTAAGATATACAACTTATAGTTTGGGTGCATTAAATAACGATTTAAAGGTTAAATCTAGTACGTCTACACAATCTTCAACTTCTACAAGTTTATCATATGTAGCTTTTGGTTTTCCTATTGGTCAAAAAGCAGGTTTTGCAGTTGGGTTACAACCAATATCTACTGTTGGTTATTCTTTAACGAACTCTCTAGAAGATGCATCTGGTACCTTAACCCAAATTACTTTATTTGAAGGTAATGGAGGTGTAAATAGAATTTATGGTGCTTTTGGTATTCAAGCTTTTAGAGGACTTTCTTTAGGTTTAGAAGCTGATTTTAGTTTTGGTAATGTAGAAAACAGCGTTTTAACTCAAAGAAGAGGTGTAGCATTAGCTACTAGGTATAATGAAAATACTAATGTAAGAGGGGGTTCAGTAAAATTGGGTGCTTTATATGAAAAAGTTTTAAAAAATAATTTAAAAGTTTCTGCTGGGGCTTCATTAAAGTTAGCAAATGACTTAAGAGTTTCAGGAGACGATTATTTTTATTCTTTAGCAATTACTGCATCAGGTTCTGAAAGTCCTAGAGATACGCTATCTTCATCGAGAATTAATGGTAGATTTAATTTACCACTACAATCTACTCTTGGTGTTGGATTAGGTAAAATAGATAAATGGTATGTTGGGTTGGAATACGAAATGCAAGATGCTTTAACAACTTCTGGAATATTAGCAAATACAACTGGTGCTTATAGATATGATAATTCTAATAGAATTTCTTTAGGTGGTTATTATTTACCTAAAATAAATTCAATATCAAGCTATTGGGATAGAATAACTTATAGAGCTGGTGTTAGATTTGAGAAAACAGGTTTATCAATAGATGGTTCTGGTACAAATACAAATTTCACAGCAATAAACGACTTTGGCATATCTTTTGGTTTAGGTTTTCCATTGAAACGATTATCTACTGTAAACCTTGGATTTGAGTTTGGAAAAAGAGGTACAACAGAGAATAATTTGATAGAAGAAAATTATTTTAATCTTAGATTAAGTTTATCTTTGACAGACATTAATTGGTTCAAAAAAAGGAAAATAGATTAATAAAAATTATTAAAATGAAGAAAATTACGTTTTTATTAGCAGTTTTTATGCTTTTAGCAACTGCAAAAACAAATGGGCAAGAAAATCAAGAATGTATTATAAAATATAATCTTTTTAAAGGAGACTATTTATCAAAAAAATACAATGAGTCTTTTGACAACTGGATGTATTTAATGGATAATTGTAAAGACTTATCTGTAAACATTTACAAGTATGGATCTACTCTTGCAGAAGATGTTAAAAAAAGTCCTGCTTTAGCTAAAAGAGTTTATGAGCAAAGATTACAGTATTTTCCTGATAAAGATCCTGCAAAAGTACATAGTGATTATGCTACATATTTAATTAAAAATAAATTAGCTTCTGATGATGAAATATTTGAGCTTTTAGAAAAAGCGTATAAAATATCTCCTCAAGACATGGGTGCTAAAAATATCTATAGATACTTTCAAGGGGTTACAGATAAATATAAAGATGTAAACCCACAAAAGGTTTTTGATACATATGATGATGTATTAGAATCTGTTGGAGAAAAGTTAGATGATTATACTAAGAAAATTAATGACTTAACTAAAGACTCTACAAAGACTTTAAGTAACAAAGAAAAAAGATATTTAAGAATATATACTGTAAACTCTAAAGCTTTAGGACAAATTGAAGGTGGTTTAGACGCAATGATTTCTGAAATCGCAACTTGTGAAAGATTAATTCCTATTTATACTAGAGATTTCGAAACTTTTAAGAATGATGCAGTTTGGTTAAGAAGAGCAGTTTCTAGAATGTTTAATAAAGGTTGTCAAGAAGATCCTTTATTTGAAAAATTAGCTAAGGCATATGCAGAGGCTACACCTTCTCCAGATTCTTATTCTTTCTATGCAGGTATCTTAGAAAAAAATGGAGATTCTAAAGGAGCTGCAGATATGAGAGAAAAAGCTTTTCAATTAGAAACAGACCCATTAAAGAAAGCAAAATACAAATTACAGTTTGCAGAAGCAGCTTTAAAAAGAGGTCAATTAAGTAAAGCTAGAAGTTTAGCAAGAGAATCTTTATCTTTTAACCCTAATTATGGTAAAGCATATTTATTAATTGGTAGAGCTTACCAAACTAGTGTTAATAATTGTGGAGATGATGAGTTTGAGAAAAGAATGGTTTATGCTGCAGCTTTAAGACAAGCACAAAAAGCTTATTCTGTAGACCCAAGTGTATCTACTGTTGCACCTAAGTACATAAGAAACTATAGAGCTAATTTACCAAGTAAAAAAGTAATTTTTACAGCAGGTAAATCAGAAGGTCAAAGTCATACAATAAAATGTTGGATTGGAGAGACTGTAAAAATTCAGTCTAGTGGAAAATAATGAAATTTAATTTCAATATAAAAAGTAAAAGCATTTCTGTAATTTTAATTTCAGGAATGCTTTTTTCTTGTGTTAATAATTCAAAAAAAGTTAGAGATTTTTTAGTCGATAAAAATCTACCAGTAGGTAAAGCAAAAGATGTATATCATGTTTATAAAGATTCTGGTAAAATAACTTCAAAATTAATTACACCTTTAATGTTAGATTTTTCTAACAGAAAAGAACATCCTTACAGTAAGTTTCCTGAAGGGATAAAAATTGTTAACTTCGAAAATCAAATAGATTCTGTAACAATAATTGGTGATTTTGCATTAAATTATCCTAAAACATCTATTTCAGAAATTAGGGGTAATGTTGTTGTGTTAAATCATACAGACAATTCAAGATTAGAAACTGAACAGCTTTTTTGGGATGAAAAAAATAATTATTTTATATCTGAAAAAGCATTTAAATTAATTAAAGTTAATGATACAATTTATGGAGTAGGCTTTGAGTCTAAAGATGATTTAACTAAACATTTGGCAAAAAAAACTACTGGTAAATTAGAAACAACAGAAGATTAAAATGATGAACAAACTTTGGAAATTTTTTCAGTACGGATATTTAATGGTGGCTTTTATTTGTGTTGTAGAAGGTATTGTTAGATGGAACTCAGATAGAGAAAGAGCTTACTTTTTTCTAGGTTTTGCTATCTTTATTACTATTGTGTTTTTCTTTAAAAGACATTTTAGAAAAAAGGTTCAGCAAAGAAATAATCAAAAAAAGTAGTATTTTAGTTCTCAATGGAGGTAGAACTTATTATAATTCTTGTATCTATATTATTATCCGCTTTTTTTTCGGGTATGGAAATTGCTTTTGTTTCTGCAAACAAAATGCATATAGAATTAGAGAAAAAAAGAGAGGGCTTTATACCTATTATTCTTACAAAAATAACTCAAAAATCTTCTAAGTTTATTACCACAATGTTAGTGGGTAATAATATATCTCTTGTAATTTATAGTTATTACATGGGGCAATTTATATTAAGATTTTTGCCAGTTAACAATTTAAATGAATTAACTGTTTTATTAATTCAAACAATAATTTCTACACTAATTATATTAGTAACTGCAGAATTTTTACCAAAAGCCATTTTTAGAATTTATTCTAATGAGGTTTTAAAAATATTTGCTTTACCTGTGTATTTTTTCTACAATCTTTTTCACCTTTTTTCAGAATTTATAACTGCTATTTCAGACTTCTTTTTAAAAGTATTTTTTAAGACAGACGCAGAAGAGCAACAAACAGAATTTAGCAAAGAAGAGTTAGGTTATTATATAAATGAGCAATTAGAGACTGGTAATGATGATGATGAATTAGATTCTGAAATACAAATATTTCAGAATGCACTAATATTTCAAAATGTAAAAGCAAGAGAAATAATGGTGCCTAGAACAGAAATTGTTGCATTAGAAATTCATGAAAGTGTTACAAAACTTAAAAAACTATTTATAGATACTGGATTGTCAAAAATACTAGTTTATAAAAATTCTTTAGATGATGTAGTAGGTTATGTTAATGCTTTCGAATTGTTTAAAAAACCGAAAACAGTAAAATCTATTTTACTTCCTTTAGAAATTGTTCCAGAATCTATGATGATTAACGACATTTTAAATACGTTAATGAAAAAACGTAAAAGTGTTGCTGTTGTTGTAGATGAATATGGAGGTACATCTGGTATGATCACTGTAGAAGATATTGTTGAAGAACTATTTGGAGAAATAGAAGATGAACATGACAGTCAAGTTTTTTTAGAAGAAAGAATTAGTGAAAAAGAATTTAATTTTTCTGCAAGATTAGAAATAGACTATTTAAATGAAGAATATAATTTAAATATTCCAAAATCTGAAGCTTATGAAACTTTAGGAGGTTTTATTATAGAACATACAGAAAATATTCCTGAAGAAAATGAAGTTATAGAAATAGAAACTTATAAGTTTAAAATTAAAAAAATAAGTGGTGCAAAAATTGATGAAATATCATTAATTCTTATTGATCCAGAAGATTAATTTTTATTTGTAAAAACTACTTCAAAAACAAATAAAATCAGACAAATAATTCCTAATTAATACATTGGATTTTTCAATCCAAAAATCGTATATTCGCCCACTGAAATAAAATAAAATGAAGTATGGCAGTTTTATCTAAAATTAGAGAACGTTCAATGTTCTTAATTATAATAATTGGTTTAGCACTTTTTGCATTTGTATTAGACCCATCTACACTTGGAGATTTCTTTAACTCAAGCAAAATAAATGAAGTTGGTGAAGTTAATGGTGAGTCTATTTCTAGACAAGAATTTGTTAACGAATTAGAAAGTTACAAACAACAAACAGGAGGTAGAGTTTCTGAAATGCAAGCTGCAAAAACAGTTTGGGATAACTTAATCCGTAAAAAAATATATGCAAATCAATTAGAAGAGGCAGGTATTACTATTGGAGAAGCTGATGTTTGGAATGAAGTTACAAGTGCACAATTTGTTCAAAATAATCCACAATATCAAAATGAGTTAGGAATGTTTGATGAAAATAAATTCAAACAATTTTTAGCAAATGAAAAAGAAAACCAAACACAACTTTGGTCTCAGTGGTCTAATTATATGGGTCAGATTAAAGATAATGCTGAAAGAAATACGTATAATAATCTAGTAACTGCTGGTTTAGGAGCTTCTCTAAAAGAAGGAGAAACACAATACTTTATAGACAACACAAAAATTAATGCACAATTTGTATATGTACCTTATACAACTATTGCAGATAGTTTAGTTAAAATATCTAAATCAGAAGTAGAAGCTTATATAAGTCAAAGAAAAGATCAGTTTCAAGTTGAAGAAACAAGAGATATATCTTATGTAAAGTTTGATATCAATCCTACTGCTGATGATGAAAAAATTATTAAAGACGATGTTGCTGCTTTAATTCCTGAATTAAAATCAGCTGAAAATCCAGCTGTATTTATTGCTGAAAATGGTTCAGATACCAATGTAAATTCGAATTTTCAATATAAAAATTTCATCAATCAAGAAGTTGCTGATAAAATTTATGATGCAAATAAAGGAGATGTAGTTGGTCCATACAAAGACAAAGAGTTCTTCAAAATTTCAAAAGTTACAGAAGTAGCACAAATGCCAGACTCTGTTAGAGCTAGTCATATTTTAATTCCTCATGTTGGAGCACAAAGAGTTGCACCTGAAGTTACAAGAACTGAAGAAGATGCTAAAAAATTAGCAGATAGTTTACTAACAGTAATAAAAAGAAATAGAAACAAATTTTCTGATTTAGCTAAAGAATTTTCTTCAGATAGAGGTTCTGCTGAAAAAGGTGGAGATTTAGATTGGTTTAACTACAATAGAATGACTCCTGAATTTAGAGACTTTTCTTTTACTAATAAAAAAGGAGCAATGGATGTTGTTAAAACACCTTTTGGGTACCATATTATTAGAGTAGACGATCAAAAGAATACTCAGAAAGTAGTAAAATTAGCTACTTTTAGTAGAAAGATTGTTCCATCAGAAGATACAGAAAATACTGTTTTTAGAAATGCAGAGCAATTTGCTTTAGAAGTTTCTAAAGGAGATGACTTCTTTGCTGTAGCAACAGAAAATAAATTAAGTCCTAGACCAGCTGTAGGCTTAAAAGTTTTAGATGAAAATGTACCAGGTTTAGGAAACGAAAGACAAATTGTAAGTTGGGCTTTTAGTAAAGAATCTTCAATAGGTGACTTTAAAAGATTTGATTTAGAAGGTAGTCATGTTGTAGCATATATTACTGCAAAAACTGAAAAAGGATTAATGCCAGTAGCTAAAGCTATTAATAGAGTAAGACCAATTTTAATGAATGAGAAAAAAGCAGAAATGCTTAAAGATAAGTTAGAAGGTAGTACTATAGAAGATATTGCAAAAACTAACAATACAAGTATTAGAACAGCTTCAAATGTAACTTTAAAGAGCCCTACAATTTCAGGAGTAGGGGTTGAGCCTAAAATAGTAGGAGCAATGTACAATGCTGAGTTAAATAAAGTATATACTGCTTTAGAAGGTAATAAAGGAGTATTTAGTTTTAAAGTAACTAATAGAGTTTTACCTACAGCTTTACCTAATTACGATAGTAATAGAAAAAGAATCTCAGAAGCTAGAAAGCGTTTAACTTATAAAATGTTTGAGGCTTTAAAAGAAGCTACAGATATAGAAGATAATAGATCTATAATGTATAGTTCTAATTAAGGATTTAAAATTAACAATAAAAAAAACCATCAAATACTATTTGATGGTTTTTTTTATATATATTATAATGAATTTTATCCATTCATAGAAATTAAAAACTCGTCATTATTTTTAGAGAATTTAATTCTTTCATTAATAAATTCCATTGCTTCTATTGGGTTCATATCAGCTAGATATTTACGTAACACCCACATTCTTTGCACTGTTTTATCATCTAATAATAAATCATCACGTCTTGTAGAAGATTTAATTAAATCAATTGCAGGATAGATTCTTCTATTAGCTATATTACGTTCTAATTGTAGCTCCATGTTTCCAGTTCCTTTAAATTCTTCAAAGATAACTTCATCCATTTTAGAGCCAGTTTCTGTTAATGCTGTTGCAATAATGGTTAAAGAACCACCACCTTCAATATTTCTAGCAGCTCCAAAGAAACGTTTAGGTTTGTGTAAAGCATTTGCATCTATACCACCAGAAAGTATTTTACCTGATGCTGGAGCAACTGTGTTGTATGCTCTAGCTAAACGTGTAATAGAATCTAATAAGATAACAACATCATGTCCACACTCAACTAATCTTTTAGCTTTTTCTAATACTATATTAGCTACTTTAACGTGTTTGTCTGCAGGTTCATCAAAAGTTGAAGCTACAACTTCTCCACGAACACTTCTTTGCATGTCTGTAACCTCTTCAGGTCTTTCATCTATTAATAAAACAATTTGATATACTTCTGGATGATTTGCAGCAATTGCATTAGCTACATCTTTTAGCAACATAGTTTTACCAGTCTTAGGCTGAGCAACAATCATACCTCTTTGCCCTTTTCCAATAGGTGAAAATAAGTCTATGATTCTTGTTGATAAAGAACTACCTTTTTCTGCTAAATTGAACTTTTGTTGAGGAAAAAGTGGTGTTAAGTGTTCAAAAGAAACACGATCTCTAACCACATTAGGGTTAAGTCCGTTTATTTTAGAAACTCTAATTAAAGGAAAATATTTTTCACCTTCTTTAGGAGGCCTAACATTACCTTTTACAGTATCTCCTGTTTTTAAACCAAATAATTTAATTTGTGATTGAGAAACATAAATATCATCTGGAGATGAAAGATAGTTGTAATCAGAAGATCTTAAAAAACCATAACCATCAGGCATCATTTCTAAAACACCCTCACTTTCTATAATACCATCAAACTCAAAATCTGGATCTCTATATCTGTTGCCAGATTTGTTCCTATTATTTTTAGAGTTGTTGTGGTTATTATCTTTTCCTCTATTATTCTTATTATTCTGTTGATTGTTATTCCTTTGCTGATTTTTATGATGATTAGGTTTCTGATTTTTATCAGTACTCTTATCATCAGTATTTTCAGTATCCTTTTTTTCAGGAGACTTCTTAGAAATAGGTTTTTCTTTAGCTTTTACTTTTGAATCAACATTCGAATCAACTTTTGAATCATTTTTTGGTTCAATTTTAGATTCTGTTTTAGGTTTATATTCATCTTGCTTATTTTCTACTTTTTTAACCACTCTTTTTCTTTTTGGTTTTTCAGTAGGTTTATCATTTTCAGACGAATTGGTTTTTGGGTTTGCTGCCTGCGTATCTAAAATTTGATACACCAAATCTAATTTTTTTAATTGGCTAGTTTTTTTTAAACCAATAGATTTTGCAATAACTTGAAGTTCAGCAAGAGTTTTTGCTTTTAGTTCTGAGATTTCGAACATTTATAATATTGTATTAATTAATATAATCTTTTGTAAAGATATTTTTTGAAACTGTTTTGAAATTTTGGTATATATATAGTACTATATAAACCAGTTGTGAGGTTCTTAAAGCAAATATAATCTTTTTTTTTTACAATAAGGTTTTCTCATTAAAAAAGAAGTGTTTATTTTTGACCATTAAAAAAATAAAATGATTCAAAGAATACAAACAGTTTACCTATTATTAACTTCTGTAATAAGTGGAGTTTTAATTTTTGTTTTTAATCTTTGGGAGACTATAAAACAAGAAATATTTGTTGTAGATTTGTTTTCTAGAGAAGCAATTACTTTAAAAGTAATTCCTTTTATGTTCTTTGCGTCTGCGTTGTTAGCTTTAATAGCTATTTTTTTATTTAAAAATAGAAAGCTGCAATTTGTTTTTGGACGTATTATAATTTTGATAAACCTTTTTTTATTAGGATTATTGATTTATTTGTCTCTAAATTTATCTGGAGAAGCTTCGGTTTCAGAGAAGGGTATTGGGATGTTCTTACCGGTTTTAGCTATTTTGTTTATTGTTTTGGCAAATAAAGCTATTAAAAAGGATGAAGATCTTGTAAAATCTGTAGACAGATTGAGGTAATTTTAACAAATAGTATATTTAGTGCGTAAAACCGAGATTATTCTCGGTTTTTTGCTTTTCTAGAATATTTTTAAAGAAAAAAAATATTTCTACTTTTAAAAAATCTATTAAATACGGTTTTTTAAAAAATAGTTAATATATTGATAAACAATTATTTGTGATTTTCTATCTCCCTGTTTTCAGGGAGTGCAATCCCTGAAAACAGGGATGTAAAAATTTCACTGTAAATAGGGATTGTGAGAACTAATTTCCTAACTTAAATTTGTAGTATACCAATGAGTAAAAAGATTTACGTTCACGTAGCTGATGATCATAAGATAGTAATCGAAGGAATCATAGCTGTAATAAATACCGACGATGATATTGAAGTTGTTGATTATTCTTTAACAGGAACTCAAGTAACTAAATGGTTTGATAATAGAAAAAACAAAGCAGATGTTTTAGTTTTAGATATTAATATTCCTGAATTAGATGGTTTTGAAGTTGTAAAGCATCTAAGAAAAAAGGTTAACAAACCTAAAATTATTATAGTTTCTAGTTATAATGATATTCGAATAGTAGAAGAGATGTTAAAACTCGGATGCTCTGGTTATATCACAAAGAATAACGCTGGTGCTCATATCATTAATGCAATAAAGGCAGTAGTTCAAGGAGAACAATACTTTAGTAGTGATGTACAAAAAGATATGTTACAGAAGTATGTTAACAAAAAAGAAGTGCCTCATGGAGATGCCCCTGAGTCATTTTTAATGGAAACTTTAACAGATAGAGAAATTGAAGTTTTAAGATTAATAACCCAAGAACACAATACACCAGAAATTGCAGATAAATTAAATGTAAGTGTTAGTACAATTGAAACACATAGAAAAAGTTTATTAAAAAAATTAAAAGTAAAAAATGCAGTAGGCTTAGCAATGTATGCTATAAAATATAAAATAATATAATCCCCCAATATTATTTTATTAAAAAAACATTTTGGTCGGAATTTTAACTGTTTTACATGGTTAATCCCTAAAAATTTCGACTATATAATTCCCCCAGTAATATTTGTTTTAGTAATACATTGCAAGCCTACTTTTTTAAATTTATAAATTAAATAACCATGAAAAAAACAAACCTTTTAGCTATTTTAGCTTGTATCTCTTTAGTATTTTCTTCTTGTAATACAGAAGATGATATTGCTTTAGATTCACCAAATGCAAAATCATTAAAGTCTTTTGAAATTAAAAAAGATTTATCTGGTAAATATTATTTAGATTTTGATGTAAATGAAGGAACAAAAGTTGATAAGTTTTACAATAAAGAAACTAAAACAAATGAACTATATTTATCATCATCTGATGTTAATGCAAAAAATAATTTTTCTGAAGAATTTGGTTTAAATAATTCTGAGTTAAAAATAGGATTTGTAGATATGGCCTCTACTAATAGTAAATCAATTTCTATTATAGATGACAATATTGTGTTAGCAAAAGGAAAATCTCAAGGATTAAAAAGCTATAGTGTAAAAAGTGTTGAAGATGGTATTTATAAATTAGATTTTAAAGTTTCTAATGGAATAAGTGTAGATTTCACTTACAATGAAGATATAGATACTTATGAAATTCATTTAAACAATGGAAAGTCTAGTAAAAAGAATTTTACGAAAAACTTTGAAAAAGAGGCTGGTAAAGTTTTAAAAATTGATTTTGTAAATCATTATGCAAATAGTTCTTCTAAATCTGAATCATTAGAAGCACCAAGAAAACCTAAAATTATTATTGATACATTTGGAGATAATTTTTAAGATTGAAAATAAGTAAAAAATATTTAATACTGATTTTTGTAATTGGTTTTCAATTAACTAATGCAAAATCATATTATAACAGAGAAGAAGTTTCTAAATTAGAAACTTCTTCTCTGTTATATCAACAAAAGGATAGTGTTTTAGAAAAAAAATATTCAGAAATTAATGAGCTTTTTAATAAAAAATATTATTCTAAAGCTTTAACTGAGTCATTAGATTTTTTAAATAAATTAGAAAAAGATGATTTTGAGTCTCAATATTTAATCAAAAACTTAATAGGTACAATATACTATAATGTTGGAGATGAAGCACTTTCTTTAAAATATCATAAAGAAGCTTTAAAAGAAATTTCTAAAGCAAGATCTTATGATAAAAAAGTATCAAATGTTTTTGATTATAGAGAAGCAAAATCATTTCATATAATAGGTTCTATATATCAAAGGTTTGAAATTAATGATTCTTTGAATTTAAAACCTCATCTTGCTGATAGTGCTAAATATTACTATAAAAAAGTTATACGTTCAGCGTCACTTAATGATCAAATATTAGATTTAAAAGCAAGAACTTATTCTAATTTATCTGGTATGTATGAAATAGATTCAGCATTTACATTGGCTGAAGATTATGCTAGAAAAGCTATTAAAATTCATAGATCTAGAAATAATAAGTTAGGGGAAGCAAGTGCAATGAATAACTTAGGTAATATTTATTTATCTCAAAAGAAATATGAAAAATCTAGACAAATTTATTTTGATGCGATTGAACTTATTAAAAATCAAAATTCTACAAAAGCTATAAACAGAAAAGCTAGTTTATATTATAATTTAGCATGGGCTTTACGTAATTTAGAAGATTATAAAGCTTATGATAATTTAGAAAAATTTATTGAATTCTCTGACCAACTTAGAGATGATAATATGGTCGAAATTATCAAGCAAATTAATGGAGAATATAATGTAAGTAAAGCTAAAGAAGAAGCTGAGAAAAAAAGAATACTACAAGCTCAGAGATTTTGGATTTTTGCTGGTATTTGTGTTTTTATTATACTTTCTTTAACTTTTTATGTTATTTTATATTATCAAAGAAAGAGAACTTTAGCTTTACGACTTGCTAATATAGATTATGAACAAAAACAGAAAATTGATGCTGTAAAATCAGAATCTCAAACCAGAGTTTTAAACGCTACTATAGATGGTAAAGAAACAGAACGTAAAGAAATCGCAGAAACTTTACATGATAATGTAAGTGCATTACTATCTTCTGCAAATCTTCATTTACAAGCATCAAGAAAACATTTTAAAGGTAATATTCCAATAGAAATTTACAAGAGTGAGCAAATAATAAACGAGGCTTCAGAAAAAATTAGAGATTTATCTCACACACTTGTCTCTTCTATACTTTTAAAATTTGGGTTAACTTTTGCAGTAAAAGATATTGTAGATAAATATTCAAATTCATCTTTACAAATTGATGCAGATGTTGATATGCTTAGAAGGTTTGATCAAAAATTTGAGATTAAAACTTTTAACATTATACAAGAAATTTTAAACAATGTTTTAAAACACAGTAAAGCAAGTAATGCTAAAATTAGCATTAAAGAAGATAATGATAAGCTCTTAATTAGAATTACAGATGATGGTATTGGTTTTGATAAAACTAAAATTAATTTAAAAGATGGTTTAGGAATTAATCAAATAGATGCAAGAATAAGAATGATGAAAGGTGATTTCTTTATAGATTCTAAGAAAGGATTTGGTACTAAAGTAAAAATAGATTTACCAATTCAAGAAAAAGAAACTTCAATTAGCGCTTAGCTAGTTCAATTATTTCTAGATTTTTTATATCGCTCTTATCAACTTCAAAACGAAGCATTGTTCTAATTTTATGAAAACCGTGTTTGCCAGCTGCACCTGGATTTAAATGCAGTAATTCTAGCTTTTTATCATATTGAACCTTTAAGATATGTGAGTGACCAGATATAAAGATTTTTGGAGGATTTTGTTTAATTTCTTCTCTAATACGTAAATTATATTTATTGGGGTAACCACCTATATGAGTCATCCAAACAGTAATATTTTCAATAGTAAATTTTAAGTCTAATGGAAATTCAGCTCTAGCATCTTTATTATCAATATTACCATAAACAGCTCTTAAAGGTTTTATCTTTTTTAAAGTATCTGTAACTTTTAAATCTCCAATATCTCCTGCATGCCAAACTTCATCTGCTTGTTTTACAAACTTTAAGATTTGTTCGTCTATGTAACTATGTGTATCTGATAATAGTAAGATTTTCTTCATAAAAAGTAAGAAAAGTTTAACGTCTTCATCTTTATCAAAAGTAATCATAACAAAATAAATTCCTTAATTTTGGCAGTTATTAAATCACTTATTTTTGAGATATTTTATTGAACTTTCTTATAATGGAAAAAACTATCATGGTTGGCAAATACAGCCAGACGCTATTTCTGTTCAAGAAAAAATAAATAATGCATTAAGTACAGTTTATCAAAAAGATATTCAAATAGTAGGTGCAGGAAGAACAGATACTGGAGTTCATGCTTCTCAAATGTTTGCTCATTTTGATATTGATAAATTAATTGATGATAATTTAGTGTTTAAGTTAAATTCAATTTTACCAAATGATATATTTATTAAGGCTATTTTTTTAGTAGATGATGAAAAACATGCACGTTTTGATGCATTATCTAGAAGCTATGAATATAAAATTTGGTTGGGTAGAAATCCTTTTTTATTAGATTTCTCTTGGCAAATTCACTCTCAAAAGCCAAATATTGCCTTAATGAATGAAGCTGCTAAATTATTATTAGATTATGAAGACTTTGAGTCTTTCTCTAAAGTAAAAACAGATGTACATACTTTTAATTGTAATGTAACTGAAGCTTTTTGGATTCAAAAAGAGAATCAACTAACGTTTCATATATCTGCAAATCGTTTTTTAAGAAATATGGTTAGAGCAATCGTGGGTACTTTATTAGACGTTGGTTTAGAGAAAATTTCAATTTCTGATTTTAAGAATATCATAGAAAGTAAAAATAGAAGTAATGCAGGATTGTCAGTCCCTGCAAAAGGGTTATTTTTAACACAAATTAAATATTAAGTTTTGGCAGAAAAATCTGGAAATGCATTTGACATAGAAATATTTACAAGGCTAATGAGTTTTGCAAAACGCTATAAATTGTATTTTTTTATAGCTTCTTCATCTACGATATTGTTGGCTTTATTTTCTGTTTTATCACCTTATATTTTAATACGCTTAGTAGATAATTATATTCTAACTCAAGATAAAATTGGAGTTGTGAATTACACTGTTTTAATGCTTGGTATTTTATTGATAGAAGTAATGCTGCAATTTACTTTTATCTACTTTGCAAATTGGGTTGGCCAACATATTATTAGAGATATAAGAGCTAAAATATTTAGGCATATTCTTCAATTTAGAATGGCTTATTTTGATAAAAACTCAGTAGGAAGATTAGTAACAAGAGTAGTTTCTGATATTGAGACTATTGCTGCTTTTTTTAGTAATGGAGTATTTACCATTTTAAGTGATATTCTAAAAATGCTTGCTGTTACAATTGTTATGTTTATTCTAAACTGGAGGCTTGCACTAATAACAATTGCAGTTTTACCTATTTTAGTTTATGCTACAAAATTATTTCAGGTAGCTATTAAAGCAACATTTCAAGAAGTAAGAAATCAAGTTGCAAATTTAAATGGCTTTGTGCAAGAACGAGTAACAGGTATGAAAATTGTACAGTTATTTAATCGTGAAAATATAGAATATCAAAATTTTAAAGAAATAAATGATAAACACAAAAAAGCTCATGTAAAGACTATTTGGTATTATTCAGTTTTCTTTCCAATTGCAGAAATTTTATCTTCAATTGGTATTGGTTTAATTGTTTGGTTTGGTGGTGGACAAGCCATTCAAGATTCAGGTATTTCTGTAGGTATGATTATAGGATTTATTCAATATGCTCAAATGTTATTTAGACCTTTACGTCAAATTGCAGATAAATTTAATCAATTACAAATGGGAATTGTTGCTGGTGAACGTGTTTTTAAAGTAATTGATACCAATAGTAGTATTGATAAAAACGGAACTATTGTTGCTGAAAATTTAAAAGGCGATATCAAATTTAAAGACGTAAGATTTAGTTATGTAGCTGATGAAGAAGTTTTAAAAGGAATTAATTTAGAAGTAAAAAGCGGACAAACAATAGCTATAGTTGGAGCAACAGGTGCAGGTAAATCAACCATTATTAATTTAATTAATAGATTTTATGAAATAGATTCAGGATCTATTTATGTAGATGATGTTCCTGTAAATGAGTACACTTTAGAAAGTTTAAGAAATCAAGTTGCTATTGTGTTACAAGACGTGTTTTTATTTTCTGATTCGATTTTAAATAATATTACTTTAAAAGACGAAAGCATTACATTAGAACAAGTAGAAAAAGCAGCCAAACAAATAGGAATTCATGATTTTATTATGACACTTCCTGGAGGTTATCAATACAATGTAAAAGAAAGAGGAGCAATGCTTTCTTCTGGACAAAGACAGTTAATTTCTTTTTTAAGAGCTTATGTAAGTAAACCTAGTATTTTAATTTTAGATGAGGCTACTTCTTCTGTAGATGCACATGCAGAACAAATGATACAACATGCAACTGAAACTATAACAAAAGATAGAACATCTATAGTTATTGCACATAGATTAGCAACTATAAAACAAGCTGATAAAATTATTGTAATGGATAATGGTTTGGTTGTAGAAAAAGGAACTCATACAGAGTTGTTGCAAAAAGAGAATGGCTACTATAAAAATTTATATGATAAGCAGTTTAGTTTAGAAGTAGCTTCTTAATTACATTACATCTTTTTTAATCTTTTCTCCTAACTCATCTTGAGTAGTATATAATACAAACTCGCCATCTTTTATGTAAGAAATTTCGCCTGTTTCTTCAGATACTAATAAACAAACAGCGTCTGTTTTTTCGCTTACTCCAATTGCAGCTCTATGTCTTAAACCAAATCTTGCTGGAATTTTTTTACTATCAGAAATTGGTAAAACAACTCTAGTTGCTACTACATAATTGTCTCTAATAATTGTGGCACCATCGTGTAAAGGGCTGTTTTTATAAAAAATACTTTCTAGTAATACTTCGTTTACTTGTGCGTTCATAGAATCACCAGTATTTATTAAAAAATCTAAGCTGTTAGTTCTTTCTATAACAATTAAGGCACCTGTTTTAGTTTTAGACATATTAGAGCAAGCTCTTAGTATTTTTTCGGTGTCTATTTCAGAATTTATTTCTGTTCTTAAAAACTTAAGTTGATTAAAAAAACTTCTTTTGTTAGAAAAATTAGTTGTACCAATCATTAACAAAAACTTTCTAATTTCTTGCTGAAAAACTATGATTAATGCAATAACACCACCAGAAAGTAAATAGCCTAAAATACCACTAAGCATTTCCATTTTTAAGGCTTGTGTAATTTTCCAGATTAGAAATATAAAAGCAATTCCAATAAAAATATTTATGGCTACAGTTCCTTTTAAAAGTTTATAGATATAATAGAGTAAAATAGCTACCAATAAAATATCTAGTGCATCTAAAACAGAAAATTCAATAAAATCGAACATTAAAAAGAATTCATTTTAGGTAAATGTACAAAATTATAGAACTTGCTCAACAATTTTTACAGCTTCTACAGCTTCTTTTACATCATGAACTCTAAGAATATTAGCTCCGTTTAAAAGTGCAATTGTATTTGCAGAAGTAGTTGCATTTAAGGCTTCTTTAGCAGAAGTATCTAAAGTTTTATATAGCATAGACTTTCTTGAGACTCCAGCTAAAATGGGTGCATCTAAACTTTTAAATAAGCTTAAGTTTTGTAAAAGTTCAAAATTGTGTGCTATGGTTTTTCCAAAACCAAAGCCAACATCTATGATAATATCATTTACTTTTAATTGATGTAATTGAAATATTTTTTCTGCAAAAAAAGAAATCACTTCTTGAGTTACATTTTTGTAAACAGGGTTTTTCTGCATGTTTTTTGGTGTACCTAACATATGCATAACTATATATGGTACATTAAGTTTTGAAATAGTTGAAAACATTTTTTCATCCATATTTCCACCAGAAATATCATTAATTATAGAAGCTCCTCTTTGTACAGTTTCACTAGCAATTTTAGCTCTAAAAGTATCTACAGATATTATAATCTCAGGAAACTCTTTAATCAATAATTCAATTACAGGTAATATCCTATTTAATTCTTCATCTTCAGAAATATGGGCTGCACCTGGTCTAGAAGAATAAGCACCAACATCTATAAATGTAGCTCCTTCAGTAAGCATTTTTTCAGTTTGATGTAATATCTCAGATTCGTTTTTATATTTACCTCCATCATAAAAAGAATCTGGAGTAATATTTAAAATTCCCATTACTTTTGGTGAGGATAAATCTACTAAAGTGCCTTTACAATTTATAGTCATTAGCGAACAACTTTATTAATTATATGAGTAGTTTTTGGAGGTGTATAATTATTCATCTTATCCATTAATTCTGGTATATTATCAGCAACTATAAGCAAAGCTTTATTCTGAGGTTTAAGAAAACCTTCTTCAGCCATTTTATCTAATTGTTGTAGAGTTGCGTCAAAATATCCATTAATGTTTAAAATACCTACAGGTTTTTGTTCTATTTGTAGTTGATTTAAAGTAAGTGCTTCAAATAATTCATCAAGTGTTCCAAAACCTCCTGGTAAAGTAATATAACCGTCTATTAATTTACTCATAATTACTTTTCGATCGCTCATTTTTTTACAAACAATCATTTCTTCAACTCCAGCATGGACTACTTCTTCTTTTTCTAGTAATTTTGGAATTACCCCAATTACTTTTCCTTTTTTAGCTAAAATAGTATCAGCAATTGCTCCCATCATTCCTATTTTTCCACCACCATAAACCAAAACAATACCATGTCTGGCAAAATAATTCCCTAATTCTATGGCTGCTTCTTTATAAATACTATTAAACCCTAAACTAGAACCACAAAAAACTACTATTCTATTCATATCTGGTTGATAAAATCCTTGTAAAAATAAATGAAAAGGGAGTAAGATTTACTACATTTGGAAAAATACTTTACAATTAAAATGCAAGATACCTCAAAACAATATGATGCTGTTATAGAAGAATGTAGGAGTTTATTTATAAAAAAAATGTCTGATTATGGGAGTGCATGGAGAATTTTACGATTACCTTCTTTAACAGATCAAATATTTATAAAGGCACAAAGAATACGTCAGCTTCAAGAAAATGATGTTAGAAAAGTAGACGAAGGTGAAAAATCTGAATTCATTGGTATTATAAATTATTCTATTATGGCCTTAATTCAGTTAGAAAAAGGAGTTGTTGAAAATCCTGATTTATCAACTGAGGATGCTACTTTGTTATACGATAAACATAGTAAAATTACCAAAGATTTAATGCTTAATAAAAATCATGATTATGGTGAAGCTTGGAGAGATATGCGTGTTTCTAGTTTAACAGATTTAATTTTACAAAAATTATTACGTGTAAAACAAATAGAGGATAATAAAGGTAAAACTTTGGTTTCAGAAGGTATTGATGCAAATTATCAAGATATGATTAATTACGCTGTTTTTGCTATGATTCATTTGAACTAATTTATGAATAGAGCTTTACTTGAAATCATTTATTTAGGGCTCTGTTTTATTGCTATAGCAATAGCTTCAATTTTAATCTATAATGGTGTATATGGAACTGTAATTATTTATATTTTAGGGTTCACATTTTTAGCACTGTTGATTTACATAATATTTAAAATACTTAAAAAATGAAAAAAACTAAAAGCAGATTAATAAGTCCTTTAGTTCAAGTAGCTAGAGTAATTGTAGGTGTATTATTTATTTTTTCTGGTGCTGTTAAGTTGGTAGATCCTATAGGATCTCAATACAAATTTGAAGAGTATTTTTCTGAAGGTGTTTTAAATATCGAATTTCTAATTCCATATGCACTAAAATTTGTAATAATTTTAATCATTTTAGAAGTAGCTTTAGGAGTCGCTTTATTGGTAGGTTATAAAAGCAAGTTTACCTTAAATAGTTTAAAAATAATAATTTTATTTTTTCTTTTTCTAACTTGGTATTCAGCATATTATAATAAGGTTACAGACTGTGGTTGTTTTGGTGATGCTATAAAACTTACACCTTGGCAATCTTTTTACAAGGATGTTATTTTAATGGTCCTTATTTTCTTTTTAAGCAGGTACAACAGGTATATAAAACCAATAAAAGAAACACTTTTACCCGGAATTATTATTTTTTGGGCAGTATTAATTTCAGGTGTTATTATGTACATTGCTTTATATCATTTACCTATAATAGATTTTAGAGCTTATAAAGTTGGCACTAATATTCCTGAAGGGATGAAATATCAAGGAGATGGAAAAATACCTCCTATTCACGATTTTATGTTAGAAGATGAACAGAGCGATTTAGCTAATGACATTTTAAAAATGGATAAAGCTATTTTAGTAATTGCTTCAAGTATCGAAAAATCTGAATTTGATGGATTTCCAGAAGTTAAAAAGTTTTCTTTAGAAGCCCAAAGAAAAGGATACAAAGTATATGGTGTAACAGCTTCATTTTCAGAAATAATAGAATTAACACAAAAAAATTATAATTTACCTTTTAAGTTTTTGTTTTGTGATGAAACCACTCTAAAAACTATGATTAGAGCTAATCCTGGAGTTATTATTTTAAATAAGGGTACAATTATAGAAAAGAAAAGCTGGAGAGATCTAGATGATATAGAGCTATAATGAAAAATCTTTTATTTGTATTTATTGGTGGTGGATTTGGAAGTGTTTTGCGTTTTCTTTTAGGCAAATGGCTAAATAATACTGAAAACGGAATTCCTTTTGGAACTTTTATAGCAAATATTTTAGGCAGTCTTTTAATAGGCATTATTTTAGGTTATGCAGCCAAAAGTGATACACTAAATCAAAATCAAACATTATTATTAGCAACAGGTTTTTGTGGAGGTTTTACTACATTTTCTACTTTTGCTTACGAAAACCATATCTTTTTAAAAACAGGAGATTTCACCTCTTTTGCACTCTATACTATTACAAGTTTTGTAGTAGGCTTTTTAGCTGTTTTTGCAGGTATGTATTTAATTAAATTTATGTAAAATGAACAATGTAGTTACTTATCAATCAGAAGAAAATTATGCAATAATTACCATAAATAATGGTAAGGCTAATGCAATATCTCATCAAGTTATTTCAGAATTAAATAAATGTTTAGATAAAGCTGAAGAAGAACAAAAGGTAGTAATTTTAACAGGAACTCCAGGTATATTTTCTGGTGGTTTTGATTTAAAAGTAATGAAAGAGTCTCCTAAATCTGCATTAGAATTAGTTACTAAAGGCTCTAATTTGTCTTTACGAATGTTATCTTTTCCTATGCCAATTATTGCAGCATGTAATGGTCATGCAATTGCTAAAGGAGCCTTTTTGCTTTTATCTACAGACTATAGAATTGGTACAGAAGGTGATTTTAAAATAGGATTAAATGAAGTATTAATTGGTATGACAATGCATTATGCAGGTATAGCCATAGCAAAATCTCGCTTATCTGAAGTTTACCTAAATAGAAGTGTAAATAATGCTGAAATATTTGATCCAAAAAATGCGGTTAAAGCTGGATTTTTAGATACTATTGTGCCACAAGATTTACTCTTACCAACCGCAATTAAGATAGCTAACATGTTTGCTCAAGTAAATAAAAAAGCACATGCTGAAACCAAATTAAAAGTTAGAGAAGTTCATTTAAAATCATTAGAAAAAGCAATAGAATTAGATTTAAAAGGTAGTATTTCTTTAAATCCTTAATTCTTTTTAAACGCTTTAATTCCTGCTTTTATTTCAATATCTAAGTGATTTTTTCTTGGAGTTAATGGGCAAGAATAATCATCATTATAAGCACAATAAGGATTGTAAGTATTGTTAAAATTCAATTCAATTGTGTTATCATCTTTAATATCAGTTATCATAACATCCATATAACGCCCTCCACCATAAGATTCATTTCCAGAGGTGTTATCTGTAAAGGGTAAAAACAGATAGTCTTTGTATTTTTCATCTCTTAAGTCATCTTGACTTTGGTAAATAGTTAATTCTAAATCTTGACCATTTATATTAAATGATAATAAACCATATTCTTTGTAAAGAGGTTTTCTATCTGTTGTAGTTGCCATCTCAAAAACTGGTGCATTTTCTATCCTTGTTAAGTTTGCAGTTACTATAAAATTAGAATCAACAGCAAAAAAATCTAATCCATTAAAATTCTTTAAATCTTTCTTTTTTAAAGGCGAGGTTGTAGCATCTTTATAACTTGCATTTAATTTTTGTTGATATTCAGTTTCTCCTAATAATGGCCTTTTACCATTAGAATTACATGAAATTAATAAGAATATGAATAAAAATGATAAAACGTTTTTCATATAAAAGATTTAAAATCAAAAATACAACTTTCAATTATTTTCTTTAGTTTTATCTCGTCAATTACATAATCATGAAAATAAACACCTTTTATACATCTCAAATTTTGTGTATTAAACACAAATGTTGGTCTGTAAATGTGTTTTGATAATATCTATATAAAATCTAACAATATAAAAAAGTCCAACAATAAAGTTGGACTTTTTATTTTTGTGGTATCAACCAAATTATGAAAAAACTATTTAATAATTACATAAACACTTTTAAAGGTCTCTCTAGAGAAGTTTGGTGGTTATCTTTAATCACTTTAATAAATAGAGCAGGAACTATGGTGATTCCTTTTCTATCACTTTATTTAAATAAAAGTTTAGGTTTTTCAATGCCTGAAGTTGGTATTGTTATGTCTTTCTGGGGTGTTGGATCTTTAATTGGAACTTGGTTAGGAGGTAAATTAACAGATGTTATAGGTTATTATAAAGTAATGTTTGTAAGCCTTTTTTTAACAGGAGTCTTATTTTTCTCTTTACAATATATAACTTCTTTTTACGGTTTCTGTTTTGGTATTTTGCTGGTTATGTTGGCTGCAGATACTTTTAGACCTGCTATGTTTGTGGCATTAAGTGCTTACAGTAAACCAGAAAACAAAACGCGTTCAGTAACTTTAATTCGTTTAGCTATTAACTTAGGTTTTTCAGCTGGTCCTGCAATTGGAGGCTTAATTATTACAGGTATTGGTTATCAATCTCTATTTTGGGTTGATGGTATTACTTGTGTATTAGCAGCAATTCTTTTAGTTCAAGTATTACATCCTAAAAAAGCTAAGACTTTAGATGAGGTAAAAGTAGAGAAGCCTATTTCAGTTTATAAAGACAAATTATTTTGGGTCTTTTTTGTAGCCATGTTTATTTTTGGTTTTACATTTATGCAATACTTTTCTACAATGCCTTTATATTACAAAGACGCTCGTTTTTTGTCTGAATTTGAGATTGGATTATTAATGGGATTTAATGGCTTTTTTATTTTTGTTTTTGAAATGCCATTAATCAATTGGTTAGAAAACAAAAAGAAGTCTAAAATAAAGCTGGTGTTAATTGGGTTGCTGTTATTATCATTTAGTTTTATTGCTATAAATACAACCTCTTGGGTTGGTATACTGGTTGTAGGTATGTTGTTAATGACTATTGGTGAAATGGTTGCATTTCCTTTTTCTAATGCTTTTGCAATTGAACGTGGTAAAAAAGGAAATCAAGGACAATATATGGCTATGTATGCTATATCATTTTCTTTGGCAAATATCTTTTGTCATAATGTTGGTATGTTACTTATTGATGAATATGGATATGCATTTACATGGAGTTTAATGGCCATTTTTGCAATGCTTGGTGTAATAGTACTCTTTATACTTTTATTAATGCTTAAGAAAGAAAAAAGCGCTAGTAATGAAGTTTTACAGCGTTTGGTAAATAAAAAAACCGTAACAAGTTAATAAGATAATACCATCTTTCCAGTTAAGTCTAAGTCCTTTTGGAATAAAAACCAATGGAAGAATTAAAAATGAAATCCCTAACATCCAAAAAATATCATTAGATAATAGTCTTTCATCTACAACTGGTATAGGAGTAATAATTGAAGTTATCCCTAAAACAGCTAATATATTAAAGATATTAGAACCCACTAAATTTCCCAAAGAAATTGCTTTTTCTTTCTTAATAATGGCTATTAACGAGGCTGCTAATTCAGGGATGCTTGTACCTACAGATACTACTGTTACTGCTATAACTCTTTCTGTTACTCCAAAATCTAATGCTAAGTATGTAGCACCCTTTATTAAAAGCTCAGAACCTCCCCATAAACCTAAACCACCAACAACTAAATATGTAAAAATTTTAATACTAGGAAGTAATTCATCGTCTTCAGGCATTTCGTCTATCACTGCTTTTTTCTGAAACTTTAAAAGATATATTAAAAATAAAACCAAAAAAGTAAATAATATAATACCTTCTATTTGGGTGATTACTTTACCACTTTTTAAAAAGAAAAAGAGTAATGATGATGCTATAATCATTATTGGCCAGTCTACTTTGTAAAATCCATGTTGTACTTCAATTTTACCAAAAAGCAGTGTAACTCCAAGAACAAAACCCAAATTTGCAACATTAGACCCTATTACATTTCCTAAAGCTAAATCAGAAGAGTTATTTAATGCAGCATTTATACTTACAATAAGTTCTGGTGCAGAAGTTGCTAAAGAAACCACTGTCATACCAATAATAATTTTTGGAATTTCTAATTTTAAAGATAAAGCAACAGCTGATTTTAATAGCCAATTACCTCCTAAGATTAATAATATTAAACCACCAAAAATTAATAAAAAATTCATAAAAAAAATTTAGTGTAAAGATACAGTTTTAAGATTTTTTAAAAGTCCAAAAAAGATGAAAAGCTAATAAATTGTCTTTTCAAAAATCATTTTTCCTTTGTTTTTAAAAAATAGCGTATTTCTTGCCTTTACTTTATTTCATAATTAAATAATAAGTAGTATATATAGTTATAATTATAAATCTATAATAAGTAGTATTAGTTAAATATTATAATTATTATTATTATTATTTTAGTTATAATAGTTAAATCAATATAATTATTTTGATTTATAAAATTTGGTGGAATAAAAATATTCTTAAATATTGCTGAAACAATTTATTATTAACAAACAAAATATTAACTTTTAAAACTATTAACTATGCTTATTATAGCCTTAAAAATCATGAAATTTATTACAGGAATTCTATACATGATTTTATTTTAAATTTTATTATTTATGGGATAATTGATATAGAAAAAAGAAAAAGAATATTTTCATTAAATTTGATTATAAATCAAAATAAATGAAAAAAGGTTTTTTTAAAGTTTTGGCTAAAGTGAATAAAGTTATTTTGCCATCTTTCACTAAACAAAAACTAGACATTACTAAAGCATCTAAAATGCAATTGGCTATAATTGCATTTAGAGCTTACGTAACAAAACAATCATTAGATTAAAATTATGGAATATTCAAAATTATTTACAGATAATAGTATCATTGTAAAAGGACTTACAAAAATACTAGATGAGGAATCTATTACCTATTTAGTTAAAGATAGGGTTGAATCTTCTAGGTTAGCGGGGTTTGGGTCTCCAGATAATTCAGTTGAAGTACACGTGCATTCATCAGATTTAGACAAAGCCTTAAAAATTATAAAAGCTTATGAGTTAAAAATTAGAGCATAAAATGTTAATCAGATTTCCATTTTAAAAAAAATGAAGTTATATTTGCACCCGCTTTAAGGCCGCGTGGCGCAACTGAATAGCGCATCTGATTACGGCTCAGAAGGTTACAGGTTTGAATCCTGTCGCGGTCACAAAAACTCATCTATATTTTTAGATGAGTTTTTTTTGATTTATATCTTATTTTTTTTCTATTTAATGCCTTATTTTAACTATGTGACACAAATGTTTGTTATAGTTATATTTAATTTTTATTTTTGGTTAAGTTGATTTTCAATCAATTTAGTGTTTTGAATTCCAATTCCCCCAAACTATGGACAGAAAACTTACTAATACTTCAATTTATTCTAACTTTAGAAGATGTCTATTTGTTGTATTAATTTCTAGTTTAGATTTTAATTTAACAATTTGTAACCTAAAATTATACAGCTATGAATAATTTTGGTAGAAACTTATTGGTTAAACTTTCTATTTTAGAAAAAAAACATAAAGTTATTACTTATGCTTCTTTATTACTATTATCAATATCAACATATTTTCTTAGATCTGATAATGAACAATTAAAAATTGGATTTGCAAGTCTTAAAGAAAAAAATATTAGTTTAAAAAAGAACATGCTTATTTTTAATAGTAATTACGAAAATTTTCCACTTCCTGTTTGGCAAAAAGTTAAAAGAGGAAACCAATTTATTATTCAATATGTTAACCCTAAATATGTAAAACTATTTGGACATGATTTTAATTATGATGAATTTGAAATTATGGGGAAAAATAATTTTCAATTATTCCCAAAAAGTATAGCGCAAATTTATTATGAGAATGATGTTGCTGTTTCAGTATTAGGTAGTAAACTAGAAAGTATAGAGAGATTTAAAGACAAATCTGGTAAAAGTCTAGATTTAAAAGTAGTTAAATGGAGAGATATAAAAGATAATAAAGATACTATGGTATATGGTATGGTAAAAGAAATTATACCTATAAATAAATAATTCTAGATATAATGAGAGATATAAAAAAAAGATCTAGAAATTTTTTGTTTATAGTTTCAAACTTAGAAAAAAAACATAAGGTTATTACTTATGTGTCTTTGTTGTTTTTAACTGTTTCTACATATTTTTTAAGAACAGAAAATCAAAAAGTAAAAATTGATTTTGCTACTCTTAAAGAAAGAAATGAAAGCTTAACAAGAAACATGGTTATTTTTAATCGAAATTATGAAAACTTTCCTCAACCTGTTTGGCAAAAAATAAAACAGGGTGATGAATTTATCATGAAATATGTAAATCCAGAATATGTAAATAGAATTGGACATCTTTTTAATTACGATAAGTATGAGCAAATAGGTAAAAATAATTTTGAAAATTTTGGGCCTAGTTATGGGCAAAAGTATCAAGAAAATGATATGTCAGTATCTATATCAGGAAAAGAGTTAGAAACTATAGAAGAAACCACTGATAAAGATGGCAAACTAATATATATTAAGTCTATTAAGTGGCGAGATATAAATGATAATAAAGATACTTTAGTATATGGTATGATTAAAGATTTTATAAAACCTGAGGATATAAATTTTGAAGATAAAAAATCTTTAAATTAAATATTATTGAAAATATTGTTTTAAAATAATTCTGTGTTCTGGCTTACTCTTATCGTAATTATTAACTAGAGTTTCAATAATTTCAGGTTTATTAATACCTATATCTTTTTTAGAAGTATATCTAGTAACATATAAGTTAAATACTTCTTTTTCTTTTTCAAAAATTAAAAAGTGTGTGTCGTTTAAAATGGAATAAGAAATTTCATTTCCACTAAAAATACCAGATTCGTCTTTTTTAAATGCAGAAAACTGGTAGTACTTTAAAATATTTTCCATAAAGATTAAACTAATTCTGCTGACAAACCTAATTGTAAAAGTTTAGAACATCTTGGTTCTAAATCTTTATATTCGCCAGATTTTACAGTACACTTTCCTTTATAATGAACTAAAATAGTACACTGTTCTGCTTGCTCTAATGTGTGGTCGCAAACATTAATTAAAGATTCGATTACAAAATCAAAAGTATTTACATCATCATTATGTAAAACAATTTCATGCTGATGTGTTTCTTGTTCAAGAATATCTAAATCTTCTTGTATTTTCTCTTTTGTACTCATACTACAAAAATAAAGAATATTTTTTATTGTTTTACAAATTTTAAAGACATCCAATTATTTTTAGTAAGCTCACCATTAAGTTTAAGGTTTTGATTTTCAGCTTCTTTATTTATAATCCTAAAATCTTCTTTATAAAAACCACTTAACAAAAGAATTCCTCCACTTGATAAACAATTAGCATAAATTTTTATATCGATAAGTAATATATTTCTGTTGATATTAGCTATGATTACATCATAATTCTTGTTATTTAAAAGAGATGCATCTCCTTCATAAACAGAAATAGAATTGCAATTATTTCTTTCTGCATTTTCTATTGAATTAAGATAACACCAATTGTCAATATCAATAGCATCTATAGGTTTAGCACCTTTCATTTCAGCAAAAATTGCTAAAATACCAGTACCACAACCAATATCTAATACTTTTTTATTTTCTAATTTTAATTGTAAAAGATGCTGAACCATCATATGTGTAGTTTCATGATGACCTGTACCAAAACTCATTTTTGGTTCTATAACAATATCGTATTTTACATTTGGATTGTTATGAAAAGGGGCTCTAATACTTACTAAATCATCAACTATAATGGGATTAAAATTTTTTTCCCATTCTGCATTCCAGTTAGTTTGAGCAATTTCACTATACTCAGCAACAATATTAAATTCTTTAGATTGAAGAATAAAAACTTCGTCTAATATATTAGTATGCCAGTCTTCTTTTTGTATGTATGCTGTTAATCCTTCTTCAGTTTCTACAAAACTTTCGAAGTTTAAGTTACCCAATTCAGCAATTAAGATCTCTGTTGCAGGTTCTTTTGGGTTAATTTTAAATTGATATTCTATATAAATCTTATCCATTAAGATAATCCTTCTTTTTTTCTTTGATTATTAATAAAATCAATTCCACAACTTAATTTTTTTGCTATAGGCATTTTTGTATCAACAACTCTCCAAAAAGGAGTAATTGAGTTTAAGTTGTTAGTTTTTTGATATTTTTCAAAAGCAACTTCAGATACAATGCGTAAAAATATACCTGTTGTTACTGGGCAAGAATTATCTGCTTGATGTTCTATAGCTAAATCTAATCTCATCGTTTTCAAATCAACAGATACACCTTCTGGAATTTCATTTATATAAACATCTATTAGTTTAGGAGATGCAATAAACATTTTTGTGCCTTCTGTTAAATCTGCAAATCTTTTGTCTATTGTTTTTACAATAGGCAGTTTTGATGAGTTAAATTTTTCTTGCCAAGTTTTTGGCATATTAGATTGCTTTTATAATTGCAGAAAAATCTTCTGCTTTTAAAGATGCACCACCAATTAAACCACCATCAACGTCTTTTTTAGAAAAGATTTCTTCAGCATTATTAGGTTTTACACTACCTCCATATAAAATAGAAGTATTTTCAGAAACCTCTTTGCCATATCTTTTTTCTAAAACATTTCTAACAAAAGCATGCATTTCTTGAGCTTGCTCTGGAGATGCTGTTTCACCTGTTCCAATTGCCCAAACTGGTTCATAAGCTAAAATGATATTTTTAAAATCTTCAGCTTTTAATTGAAATAATGAATTTCTTAATTGGCTACCAACTTCTAATAAATGGTTGTCTAATTTTCTTTCTTCTAATTTCTCTCCAAAACAAAAAATGGCTTCCAAACCATTATTTATAGCAGCTTTTAATTTTTCTGCAAGAATTTCATCTGTTTCATTAAATAATGATCTTCTTTCTGAATGACCAATAATAACAGTTTTAATACCTAAACCTTTTAACATATCTGCAGATACTTCACCTGTATAAGCTCCACTTTTTGCTTCATGCATATTTTGTGCAACTACTTCTATAGGTGTGTTTTCTGAAGCTTTTAAAGACGCAGATAAGTTTACAAAAGAAGGTGCAACAATAACTCTTGTATTATCTAGAGATTCACCAGTAATTTGTTCATTTATGCCTTGAATAAGCTGAATAGATTCAGTTTCATTATTATTCATCTTCCAGTTACCAGCTACTATTTTTTTTCTCATGATTAGATTTTTTTAGTTATGTAAAATTAATAAATAGAAAATTAAGTTTAATTACCTAATTAAAAATCTTACTACAACGATTTTTCTACCCTTTTTTTAAGGCTTCAACTATTTTTTTATCTGTTATTTTCGTAGCTTTAAATAAGGTGATTTCTCCTTTTTTGTTGATAACCATATATCTAGGTATCCACCATAAATTTATAAAATCTACAAAAGCTCCATTTTTTTGTCCTTTTGGGAAATTATAATGCTGTCCTTTTAAGTTGTATTTTTCAATAGCTCTTTTCCATGCTGTATTGCCTCTATCAACAGATAAAAAAACGTAATTAACCTCTGGAAAATTTTTCTGCACTTCTTCTAAATCTGGTAAACTAACTATACAATCTTTACACCAAGAAGCCCAGACATCAATTAAAATAGTTTTACCTTTATTTTGATATAAAACCTCTCTAAAAGTCATTTTTTCATTAGTAACAGTAAGTACCATATCTTGTAATGCTTCTTCTGAAAATTCTTTTGGGTTGTTTGTATTACAACTTATAAATAGAATGATTGAAAGGAGGAATATTTTTTTCATAAAAAAACTGTCTATTAAAAATCTAATATCTTACAATGCTTAAAAGTTAAAAGTAGTACTTTTGTGTAACTCGAAGTAAAAGTAATGACAACGCAAGAATTAGTATCACAAATAAATCTAAAAAAAAGTTTTTTATGTATTGGGTTGGATGTTGATCTCCAAAAAATACCTAAGCATCTATTGCAAGAAGAAGACCCTATTTTCGAATTTAATAAAGCCATTATAGATGCTACTCATCATTTATGCGTAGCATATAAACCAAATACAGCTTTTTACGAAGCTTATGGCATAAAAGGATGGAAATCTTTAGAAAAAACAATTAATTATCTAAATGAAAATCATCCAGAGATATTTACAATAGCAGATGCTAAAAGAGGTGATATTGGTAATACATCTACTATGTATGCTAAAGCTTTTTTTGAAGATTTAGCTTTTGATTCTGTAACAGTTGCACCTTATATGGGTAAAGATTCTGTAGAGCCTTTTTTAGCTTTTAAAGATAAACATACTATTATGCTAGCTTTAACTTCAAATGAAGGTGCATTTGATTTTCAAACTAAAAAAGTTGAAAATTTAGAACTTTATAAAACGGTTTTAGAAACTTCTAAAGCATGGCAAAATGCGAATCAGTTAATGTATGTTGTTGGTGCAACAAAAGCTAAGTATTTTGAGGATATTAGAAAAATTATACCAAATTCTTTTTTATTAGTTCCTGGTGTAGGAGCACAAGGTGGAAATTTACAAGAAGTTTGTAAATATGGTTTGTCTAAAAATGTAGGCTTATTAATAAATTCTTCAAGAGGAATTATTTACGCTTCAAAAGATAAAAACTATGCTAAAAAAGCTGCTGAAAAAGCAGAAGAGCTGCAGAAACAAATGGAAGAAATATTAAACAGTAACTTCTCTGTCTAAATATTTTACTTGATTTATTTTTTCAAGTATTTTCATGGCTTTAAATGCAGCCATATCACTTTTACTTTCGTCTTCATATCTGTAATTATTAGATTTTTCTATTAAATCTGCATATCTTTTTCTCAGATGGTTTTTATATATTTTAAATTGAGATCGATAATACATAATTACATTTGGTTATTATTTTTAAAAAAATGGTAAGTAAATATAATTAAAAAAATAATACGAAAATAAAAATATACTGAAATACAGTATTTTAAGTGTTAGCAATACTTAGAACACTTAATGTATCGATTTTATTTTAAAAAACTCTTTTTATCTTGTAAAGCAAAAACCTGTCTTAATAAAATAGAATTTCTATGACATATTTTTGTACGAACTTCTTTTTCTTCAATTTCTATCATAGTATAAATTCCTTCTAATGCTTTGTTAGTTACATAACTAGTTAAATCTGGATTTACCTGTTTAACAAAAGGGATAGCATTATATCTTGTAATTAATTTGCTCCAAATAATATCTGCCTTAACTTTAGAAATTGAATTTTTTACAATAGGTTTAAAACTCTTATGAAGTTGTTTTTGAGTTTTATTCTTTAGGTATTTTGTAGCTTCATTATTTTCTCCTAAAAGAATATTTTTGGGATCATTAAAAGATATTTCTTTAATAGTATTTACAATAATTGGAGTTGCATTTTTTACAGCATCTTCTGCAGCTCTATTTAAAACCTTAACACCTTCATCTGCTAAATTATTTAAACCAATTTCACGTAAACGTTTATCTACATCTTTTAATTCTTTATCTAATGAGATTTTAACTATTTTATTTCTATAAAATCCATCTTCACAAATTAATTTTGGAATTTGTTTTTTTATACCATTAACTAGTGCTTGGTGTATGCCTTTACTTATAAGTTCTTCTGTTAATATATTATCTTTAGGTAAAGTATTAACTACTTTTTGTTGCTGTGCACAATTTGAAAATTGAATAGCAATAAGTAAAACTAAAAACCTTTTTATCATACTATTTTTATTTAAATGAATCTGTTTTTTTATCATAACCATAAGGACAATGTTTACAGCCGCTTTTACAACAATAGCCTCTTTTTAAATGGTACTTTTCTGTAAAAACTTTAAAGCCTTGGTCATTTAAATAAAAATCGTCTTCTTCTAATGGAATTCTTGGTCCAAACATGTTATAAATGAGAATTATCTAAACTCGATGCGCTTATCTCTAACTGAATTTATTCTTAAAACTTTATAATCCAAAATATAGTTTTGGTATAATCTCCAAGGAAACCTGTCTCCTTGTTTTGGTAAAATATCTTTTGCTCTGTGTATATAACCTGAATCTAAATTTATAAGTGGTAATTCACCTAGATTTTCTTCAATAACTTTTGCTTTTATAGATTTCAGTTTGTTCTTCTCCATAAACTTTAATACTCTAGAAATATATTCACTTGTTAAATCACTTTTTAATGTCCAAGAGGCATTTGTATAACCAGCAAAAACAAAAAAGTTAGGTAACTCACTTAGCATTAAGCCTTTGTAAATAAATTGTTTGGTTATATTAAAGGGTTTGTTGTTTAAAGAAATTTTTGCACCACCAAAAGGTAATAATTTTAATCCTGTAGCACTAATAATAATATCTGCCTCTAAAATTTTGCCAGAAGATAGTTTTATACCATTCTCAACAAAAGTATCTATGGTGTCTGTAACTACATTTGCTTTACCTTTTTTTATGGCTTTAAAAAAATCTCCATCTGGTACTAAACAAAAACGTTGATCCCAAGGTCTATAGTTTGGCGAAAAGTGAGGTGCTATAGGAAAATCATTTCCTAATTCTTTTTTAATTCCTTTTAAAATGAATTTCTTCATCATATTTGGGTATTTTCTACAAAGATTATAGAAAATCATATCAGCTAAAATATTTTTTGCTCTAACTATGGTGTGTGCAATTTTACTTGGTAAAATTCGTTTAATAAATTTTGCGATTTTATCTTTATTAGGCAATGCAGCTATATAAGTTGGTGTTCTTTGTAACATGGTTACAGTATCTACATCTTCTGCTATTTTAGGTACTATTGTAACTGCCGTAGCTCCACTTCCAATAACAACAACTTTTTTATTTTTATAATCTAAAGAAGTGTCCCATTTTTGTGGATGTAAAAAAGTTCCTTTAAAATCTTCTAAACCTTTAAATTCTGGAGTATAACCATGGTCGTAATTATAATAACCACTTGCGTTAAAAATAAATTGAGAGGTGTATTCTAATTCTTCTTTTGTTTTAGGATTTATAGTTTTTAGTGTCCATAAATTATTTTCTTCATCAAAATTATAACTAACTACTTTTTGATTGAATTTAATTTTGTCCTTAACATTATATTCTTCTGTAGCTTGATGTAAATACCTTAAAATTGATGGAGCATCTGCAAAAGATTTGTCATCATCCCAAGTTTTAAAAGAATATCCAAAAGTGTACATATCTGAGTCTGAACGAATGCCTGGGTACTTAAATAAACTCCAAGTACCACCAATTTCTTCTCTTGCTTCTAAAATAATATAACTCTTGTTTTTATTTTTACGTTCTAAGTGACATGCTGCTCCAATACCAGATAAACCAGCTCCAATAATTATAATATCTTGGTTCATTCTTTTCATTTATTTCTTATTTCATTTCTTCTCATTGGCATACCATCAATTATTGTAAATAGTTTTTTAGTTGATAATAATGAGGTTTGTTCTAATTTTATACCTCCATCTAAACCAATTAAAACTACTTTAAAGTTTTCTGATTCTGTTTTGTATTTACTCTTTTTTAAAGAAGATAAAAGCCACTTTGAATCAAAATTTATAGAGTATTGATCTTTTACAAATTGATAAATAATGAGTTTTCTTTCTGTTAACCCTTTTTTTTCTTTTAATAAATTACTGATTTGTTTATTAAAAATTTCATCATTTTTTATATGAGTAAATACCAAAAGTACCCTGTTTTCCCATTTGTGTTTTTTAACGTCTTGAGAATAAGACGAAAATACAAAAGAAAAGATGCAAAAAAATATGATTTTTGTCATTTATTTTAAAACTGAAAATTCGATTTTAGAATCTGTAAACACAGTATGAGTCTGTGTTTTAAAGTCTTTTTCATCTGCTTTATAAATATTGTCTACATAAGTTTGAGGATTTAAATCTATCAATGGAAACCAAGTACTTTGAACTTGAATTTGAAGTTTATGCCCTTTTTTAAATGTGTGGAAAACATCTTGTAATTTAATATTTACATCTGTTTTTTTATTAGGTACAAAAGGTTCAGGTTTCTCAAAACTATTTCTAAATCGTCCTCTTAAAACTTCGCTTCTTACCATTAAATGATAGTTACTCATTTTTAAGTGGTCTTGTAAACCTTCATTATTTTCTTCTGCATCAGCAGGATGTACATCTATCACTTTTACAATCCAATCTGCAGCTGTTCCAGTAGTTGCTACTTTTAATTTTGCTAAAATATCACCTGCGAGTGTATAATCTTCAGTCAAAACATCAGTTTCAAAAACCAAAACATCTGGTCTTCTAGCTGCAAAACGTTGATCATCTGTCATGTATTTTCTTGGCGTAAAAACGGTTTTTATATCTTCTGAATAAGGCACAGGACGTTTTACATCACTTATAAAATTAATTTTTGATGATGTTGTTACGTCTTGAGTTAATTTCTGATTTTCAGATAAAAACCAATCTTCTTTAACCACATTTTTAGGAGGCCAAGCATCATACGATTTCCATTCTAGTTTTCCAGAATCAAAAACATAAGCTTCAGGTAAACCTGAATTTTTATCTCCTTCACCTTTTAAGAAATGATTAAAAAATTTGGTTTCTATTTGTGTTTGATAATTCAATGATATAGAATCTCCAAAATAGTAATTACCAACATAATTTTTTACACCAGAACTTGCCCATTTTCCATGATCCCAAGGTCCAAAAACTAAGGTGTTATAATTGTCTTTGCCATGTTTTTCTATGCCTTTATAAGTTTCTAAAGGACCATATAAATCTTCTGCATCAAACCAACCACCAACAATCATAGTAGCTACAGAGCTAGGAACTTTATCCATATGTTGTATAATACCTTTGCTTTTCCAAACTGAGTCGTAATTAGGATGTTCTACGATTTCTTTCCAGAAAAAATCATCAATTTTTTCTTTAGATGTTGTTGCATTGACATCTAATTTATCATATTGAAAAAATTCATTCAGGTTTTTTAAAGGACCTTTGTCTAAGAAAAATTGGTATTGATCTTGTGTTTTCATTTCTGGAAAAGAGTACCATGCAGAATCTGTTGGAGTATCTTTATAAGTTCCAAATAATGAAATTGCTCTAAAATAACTTAATAAAAAAGCTCCATTATGATGAAAATCATCAAAGAAAAAATCACCTATACAAGCTTGTGGAGAAGCTGCTTTTAAAGCTGGGTGAGCATCAATAGTAGAAACTGTAGCATAATGTCCAGGATAAGAAATACCCCAAGTACCTACTTTACCATTATTATTCTCAACATTTTTTACTAGCCAATCAATGGTATCATAAGTATCAGAAACTTCATCACTTTCATTTTCTTTTTTATTTGGTATGTACGCACGCATATTGTCATAAACACCCTCACTCATCCATCTACCTCTAACATCTTGATAAACAATAATATTTCCTTCTTTCATTAAATGCACATTAGGCCCAATTTTAGTTCTCATTTCTTTTCCATAAGGTCTAGAACTATAAGGTGTTCTTTGCATTAGTATTGGGTATTCTTTAGAAGTGTCTTTTGGTGAATAAATGGTAGTGTGTAATTTTATTCCATCTCGCATATCAATGTCTACCTCTTGTTTTGTATAATTATCAATAACATAAGTATCTTTTGTTTCATTTGTTTTTTTACAAGAAGTTAAAGCAAATAAGCTTACAAATAGGATAAAGAAAATTTTTCTCATAATTAAGTTTTGGTAGTTTCCATAAAATTACAAAATATTAAAAAGACTTATCGATTAAGATTGTTAAAATGATTTTGATATTTTTATGTCTTTAATAATAGATTTATGAAAAATGCTTTTCTAATAGTGTTGATTTTAATTTTAGGCTGTCAATCAAAAAAAACAGAAATTAAACATGAAATACTTACCCAAAAAGTTGATAAGTATAAAAACATAGTTTCAGGTAGATTTAATGTTGCTTTTTTAATTATGGATGGAACCTATAATACAGAATTAACTGCACCTTTTGATATTTTTCAGCATACTATTTTTAGAGAAAATATAAAAGCAATGAATGTATTTACTGTTGCAAATACAGATAAGTCCATAACTACTTTTGAAGGGATGAAAATAACTCCTGATTTTAATTATACAAAAGATGTTTTGCCTAAAATTGATATTTTAGTGATACCCTCTGCTGAACATCATTTAGATACAGATTTAGAAGACGAAGTTATGATACGTTTTGTGCAAAAAGTAGATAAAGAAGCGACTTTTATGACTAGTCATTGTGATGGTGCTTTTGTATTAGCGAAAGCTGGATTATTAGAAGGTAAAGTTGCTACTACTTTTCCTTCAGATATTGACAAAATGAGAGTTAGTTTTCCAGATTTAGACATTAGAAAAGATGTTTTATTTGTGCATGATGATAAGTACATTACTTCTGCTGGAGGTGCAAAATCATTTGAAGCAGCTTTGTATTTAACAGAATACTTGTATGGAGTTGATATTGCAAAAAGTTTAGCAAAAGGTTTGGTAATTGATTGGGATTTAGAAGAAATTCCTCATTTAGTTGTTAAATAGTTTTACTTCTCATTTTAAAATGATGTATTTTTGCAAAATATGCAAGAAACAAAAAAACATCAATTAACAGATTGGTTACCAACTACTAAACGTGAAGTAAAAATACGTGGTTGGGAAGAGTTAGATGTTATTTTATTTAGTGGAGATGCTTATGTAGATCATCCTTCTTTTGGACCTGCTGTTATTGGTCGTATTTTAGAAAGTTATGGTTTGCGAGTAGCAATTGTGCCTCAACCCAGTGTAAATGATAATTTGCAGGATTTCGAAAAATTAGGAAAACCAAGATTATTTTTCGCAGCTACAGGTGGTTGTATGGATCCAATGGTTTCTAATTATACAGCAAGCAAAAAAAGAAGAGATAAAGATGCCTATACTCCAAATGGAGATAAAGGGTTTAGACCAGATTATGCAACATCTGTTTACTCAAAAATATTAAAAGAAAAATTTCCAGATGTACCTGTTTTAATTGGTGGTATAGAAGCTTCTTTAAGGCGTGTTACTCATTATGATTATTGGTCAGATAAACTATTGCCAACTATTTTAGAAACCTCTAAAGCAGATATGTTGGTGTATGGAATGGGTGAACAGCCTTTACGTGAAATCGTAGAACTATTACAAAAAGGAGTGCCTTTTTCTTCTTTAAAAAATATTAAACAAACTGCAGTTTTAATCAATGAAAAAGAAGAGAAAATTCCTGTAGTAAAGAATTGGGAAGATGTAGAAATTAACTCTCATGAAGCTTGTTTAGCAGATAAAAAAACGTTTGCCTCTAATTTTAAAGTTATAGAGCAAGAGTCTAATAAATTAAAAGCAAGAAGAATTTTCCAAAAAGTAGGAGACAAGACTTTGGTAATAAATCCTCCTTTTCCAACAATGACAGAAGCAGAAATTGATGGTTCTTTTGATTTACCATATACTAGACTTCCTCATCCAAAATATGACAAAAGAGGTCCTATACCTGCTTTTGAAATGATTAAATTCTCCATTAATATCCATAGAGGATGTTTTGGTGGTTGTAGCTTTTGTACGATTTCTGCACATCAAGGAAAATTTATTGCAAGTAGAAGTCAAGAGTCTATTTTAAAAGAAGTAGATAAAGTTGCAAATATGCCAGATTTTAAAGGCTATTTATCTGATATTGGTGGTCCTTCTGCAAATATGTATCAAATGAAAGGGAAGGTTCAAGAAATTTGTGACAAGTGTGTTGCGCCTTCTTGTATATCACCCGTAATTTGTTCAAACCTAGATACTTCTCATAAACCACTTACAGAGTTATATCAAGCAGTTGATAAGCATCCAAAAGTAAAAAAATCTTTTATTGGAAGTGGGATAAGGCATGATATGTTAGTGCCAGAGTTTAATAAAAATGCTGATGCTAAAGAGTTAGATGCTTATACAGAAGAAGTAATGACCAAACATGTTTCAGGTCGTTTAAAAGTGGCTCCAGAGCATACTTCTGATCCTGTTTTAAAATTAATGCGTAAACCTTCGTTTACTTATTTTCATAAGTTTAAAGAACGTTTTGATAAAATCAACTTAAAAAAGAAACTGAACTTACAGTTGATTCCTTATTTTATATCAAGTCATCCTGCAAGCGAATTAGAAGATATGGCAAATCTAGCTGCAGAAACTAAAGACATGGGCTTTCAGTTAGAACAAGTGCAAGGTTTTACACCTACACCTATGACAGTGGCTACAGTTATTTACTATTCAGGTTATCATCCTTACACTTTAAAAGAAGTAAGAACACCTAAAACACGTCAAGAAAAACTTGATCAACACAAATTTTTCTTTTGGTACAAAAAAGAAAATAGAAAGTGGATTAAAGATAAACTCACAAAAGTTGGACGCTCTGATTTAGTGAATAGATTATTGCCTAATAGTGACACAACTTGGCGAAAGAAAAAAGATTTAAAACCTGTTAAACATACATTTGATGATGCAATACCTTTTAACAGAAGAAAAAATAAAGTAAAAAGAAGTTCTAAAAAAAGAAGATAACATAAAAAAACTCACTAAGTAATTAGTGAGTTTTTTTATGTTATATATTATTCAAAATTATATCATAACTCTCCAACCATAAGGGTCTTCTGTTTTATTTGTTTGAATATCAGTAATTAATTTTTTTAATTGAGATGCATATGGATTTTCTAAAACTGGTAAATCAAAATCATCTTCTTTATAACCAAAACCTGCAATAGGAGAAATAACAGCAGCTGTTCCTGCTCCAAACATTTCTTTTAAGTTTCCGTTTTTTGCAGCTTCTACAACTTCTGTAACAGAAATTTTACGTACTTCTGTTTTAATTCCATTGTCTTCAGCAATTTGTAAAATACTTTTACGAGTAACACCATCTAAGATTCTGTCACTTGTTGGGCTAGTTAGTAAAGTATCATTTATTCTCACAAAAATATTCATAGCACCAGCTTCTTCAATATATTCATGAGTATTATCGTCTGTCCAAATAACTTGGTTATATCCTTTTTCTATTGCTAATTGAGTAGGGTAAAACTGTGCAGCATAATTACCACCAGCTTTAGCAAAACCAACACCACCATTAGCAGCTCTTGCATAATTTTCTTCTATTAAAACTTTTACTTTACCACCAAAATAAGCTCCAGAAGGTGCAGTACAAACAACAAATTTATAGGCATCTGCAGGAGAAGCATGAAAACCATTACCAGTTGCAAACATAAATGGTCTAATGTATAAAGAACTACCTTCGTTAGTAGGTATCCAATCACTATCTAATTCTAATAAAGCTTTTAAGCCATCCATAAAAATATCTTCTGGAATTTCAGGAATAACTAATCTTTTAGCAGATTTGTTTAAGCGTTTCCAGTTCTCTTCAGGTCTAAATAACATAATGTTTTCATCTTTGTCTTTGTAGGCTTTCATTCCTTCAAAAATAGACTGCCCATAATGAAATATTTTAGCAGAAGGCATTAAAGAAATAGGTGCAAAAGGTTCAATTTTTGGTGATTGCCATTTACCATTAACAAAATCACAAGTTAACATGTGATCTGAGTATACACTTCCAAAAGGAAGATTATCGAAATCTACAGATGAGATATTAGATTTTTCTACTCTTTTTATTTCTATACTTGTTGTCATTTTTAGTACTCTTTAAGTGCTACAAATGTACATAATTTATTTATTCAAAACTTAAGAAATAAGCCTATTTAACTGTTAATTTTACTACATTTGTAATGAATTCGTTAAATATTTATGAAATGAAAAAAATAGTTCAAATTGTAGTTTTATCTTTAGTAGTATTATTTGGATGTAAAGATGCTGAAACAAAGAAAGAAACTGAGGTTGTCAAAGAAGAAGTAAATCTTAATTTAAAGGCTTTTGGAGAAAAAATTTCAGAAGAAAATGCATTAACATCTGAAGAAATGTTGGCTAAATTTAATAACATGAATGTTGGTGATACAATTCAAGTTAAATTTGCTTCAAAAATAAACGAAGTTTGTTCTAAAAAAGGATGTTGGATGAAACTTCCTTTAGGAGAAGAAACAGAAACAATGGTTCGTTTTAAGGACTATGGTTTTTTTATGCCATTAGATTCTAAAGATAGAGAAGTAATAGTTGAAGGTATTGCCTTTGTAAAAGAAACACCTGTAGATGAATTAAAGCATTATGCAGAAGATGCTGGTAAAAGTGCAGAAGAAATTGCTAAAATTACTGAACCTAAAAAAGAATACGCTTTTGAAGCACATGGTGTTTTAATGAAAGTTGAATAATTAGATAAAAAAACTCCTAGGCTTTTTTTAAATTTTAGGCTAGGAGTTTTTAATTATGACCAAAAAGCATCTTGAAAAGAGAAATATTAATTACTTCAGATGGTTCTACAACCATACATTTACCAGAATGGAATGAGCAATATCATTCTAAACATGGTGCAATTCAAGAAGCAAATCATGTTTTTATTAAACATGGATTAGCATATTTTATCAATTCTGACTTTTACATTAATAGTCATCAAATTTCAATACTAGAAATTGGTTTTGGCACTGGGTTAAATGCATTTATTACATTTTTAGAAACTATAAAACATAGTTTAACTGTTAATTACGTAGGTGTAGAAGCTTATCCTGTTTTAGCTGAAGAAATTAAAAAATTAAATTATGTTGATGAGTTAAATGCCAATCATTTTCAAGACATTTTTGATAAAATACATGATAGTAGTTTGGAAGAAAAACACCAAATTAAAGAGTACTTTTCACTAACTAAAAGAAAGCAGTTTTTTAAAGATATAAAAGATTTAGAGCAATTTGATATTGTTTATTTTGATGCTTTTGGTGCTAGAGTTCAGCCAGAATTATGGACAGAGGCTATTTTTGAAATTATGTTTAAAGCTTTAAAATCAAAAGGAATTTTAGTAACTTATTCAGCTAAAGGAAGTGTTAGAAGAGCTTTACAATCTGTAGGTTTTACAGTAGAAAGATTACCTGGTCCTCCAGGAAAAAGAGAAATGTTAAGAGCCATAAAAAATATATAAATGAAATTTGAAAGAAAATTTGGTAAACGAAAAAGAACAAAATCTAAAAAAGGTCTGTTCTTAGTTCTGTTATTAGCAATAGCTTTATATTTATGGTTTAATGCAGAAACACTTTTAAAATCTCTTTTTTAAACTAATCTTTGGGTGTAGAAAAAATCATATTAGGTATAGATCCTGGAACAACAATTATGGGTTTTGGACTCATAAAAATTGTAGGTAAAAAAATGGAGTTTATTCAAATGAATGAACTACAACTAAAAAAATATGATGATCATTATCTAAAACTAAAACTCATTTTCGAAAGAACAATTGAGCTTATAGATACTTATAACCCAGACGAAATTGCTATAGAAGCACCATTTTTTGGTAAGAATGTACAATCTATGTTAAAGTTAGGTAGAGCACAAGGTGTTGCTATGGCTGCAGGTTTATCGCGCCAAATTCCTATTACAGAATACTTACCTAAAAAAATAAAAATGGCGATAACTGGTAATGGAAATGCTAGTAAAGAACAAGTGGCTTTAATGTTAAAATCGCTTTTAAATTTAAAAACATTACCTAAAAATTTAGATGCAACAGATGGTTTAGCTGCTGCTGTTTGTCATTTTTACAATTCTGGTAAAGTTGTGGGTGGTAAAAGTTATACTGGTTGGGCTAGTTTTGTTAAACAGAATGAAAAAAGAGTAAAAAAGTGAGTGGTATTTACATTCACATACCATTTTGTAAACAAGCTTGTTTCTATTGCGATTTTCATTTTTCTACTTCTTTAAAAAAGAAAGATGAATTAATTTCTTGTATTATAAAAGAAATCGAACTCCGTAAAAATGAGTTAGATAATGAAACTATAGAAACTATTTATTTTGGAGGTGGTACACCAAGCATTTTATCTTTATCTGAAATAAATGGCATTATAGAAGCTGTTTATAATAATCATAAAGTAGTTGATAATCCAGAAATAACTTTAGAGGCAAATCCTGATGATTTGTCAGAAGAAAAAATTATAACGCTCTCGAAATCTGCTATTAATAGATTAAGTATTGGTATCCAATCTTTTTTTGAGTACGATTTAAAATTGATGAATAGAGCTCATAATGCAACAGAAGCAAAAAAATGTTTAGAAATAGCGACACAATATTTTAAAAACATTTCTTTAGATTTAATTTACGGAATTCCAGATTGTAGCAATGAACAATGGAGAGCAAATATTAAAACAGCTTTAGATTTTGGTGTGCCTCATATTTCTAGTTATGCACTTACAGTTGAACCTAAAACTGCTTTAGCAAATTTTATTCAAAAAGGCATCATTAAAAATGTAGATGATGATAAAGCGCAAGAGCAATTTCATATTTTAATAGAAGAATTAGAGAATGCTAATTTTATACATTATGAAACTTCTAATTTTGGAAAAGAAGGTTTTTTTAGTAAAAACAATTCTTCTTATTGGAAAGGAAAATCGTATTTAGGTATTGGCCCTTCTGCCCATTCTTTTGATGGTAAACAACGAAGTTGGAATGTAAGAAATAATGCAAAATATATAAAAGCAATACAAGAAAATAAATTGCCAATAGAAAGAGAAACACTTACAAAAAGAGATCAATATAATGAATATGTTATGACAGGTTTACGCACAATTTGGGGTGTTTCTTTAAATAAAATAAAGAATGATTATGGTATTAAATATTTAGAATATCTAGAAAATCAGGCAAAAAAATATATTCAAGAAGAATTATTGTATCTTGAAAACGAAACATTAAAAACAACTAAAAAAGGTAAATTTTTATCTGATGGTATTGCATCAGATTTATTTATGTTGAACTTATATTAAAATTATTTAATTGAAAGCAATAATAGAATACAATTCAAGAAAAATTGTGATTGATATATCTAAACCAATCGATATTTCAATTGCTATAGATCCAAAAAAGCAAAGTGTAAATGCTTGGTATATAGATAATCCAAAAATAAAACCAGAAAAATTTGATGATTATGAAGTAAGTGTTGCAAATGGAGCTGTAGTTAATTTTAATGGTATAAGTTTTAACCCACATTCACATATTACCCATACAGAATGTGTGGGGCATATTACTAAAGAAGTCCATTCTATAAATCAAAATTTAAAACACTATTTTCATCTTACAGAAGTAGTTACAATTGCCCCTTTGTTTCATAATGGAGATTTTTTAATAGGAGTAAAACAGCTAAAAACAGCGTTAAGAAATAAAAAAAGAGATGCTATTGTAATTCGAACTTTACCCAATTTAGAGGATAAAAAAAGTATGGATTATTCAAATACAAACCCAACCTATTTATCTGAAAAAGCAGCTATTTATTTAAAAGAAAAAGGGATTAAACATCTACTCATAGATTTACCTTCTGTAGATAAAGAAAAAGATGAAGGTAGACTTTTGTCTCATAATGCTTTTTGGAACACAGATGGTAAACTTAGAATGGATGCTACAATAACAGAATTCATATATGTGCCTAATGATGTAGAAGATGGTGAGTACTTATTAAATTTAATGATAGCTCCTTTTGAAAATGATGCTACACCAAGTAAGCCAATTTTGTATGAAATTATAAAATAAGTGAAGAAATTTAGTATTAAGCAGTTACTTTTATATTTAACATATTTGTTATTTATTCTTTATGGTCCTATTTATAGGGATATATCTGTAGATGAATTAAAAGTAGATTATAGTAATAAATACTCAAAATTTATAAATGTAGATAATCTTCAAGTTCATTATAGAATTGAAGGTGAAGGGACACCTATAGTTTTAATTCATGGTACTGCGTCTTCTTTACACACTTGGGATGCTTGGACAGCTGAGTTAAAGAAAACCAACAAAGTAATTAGAATGGATTTACCAGCCTTTGGATTAACAGGGCCTAATGCAACAGCAGACTATTCTATAAAATCTTACACAAACTTTTTAAATAAATTTTTAACTAAAATAGAAATTGATACTTTCTATTTAGCAGGGAATTCTTTAGGAGGAAATATTGCTTGGAACTTTACAGCAGAACATCCTAATAAAGTAAAAAAACTCATTTTAGTAGATGCAAGTGGCTTGCGAACAAACAAACCACAACCTGCTGTTTTTAAATTGGCAAAAACACCATTATTAAGTGATTTGTTTTTATATATAACTCCTAAGTTTTTTATTAAGAAAAACATGAGAGAAGTCTATGCAGACGATACTAAAATTACAGATGAATTAATAACGCGTTATCATAAAATGGCTTTAAGAGATGGTAATAGACAAGCCTTTATAGACAGAGCTAGAATGGATTTTAAATTAGGCTCTAAAGCAAATCTTGAAAAATTAAAAAGCATAAAAACGCTAACATTATTACTTTGGGGAGCTAAAGACAATTGGATTCCTTTAGATAATGGAAAAAGAATGGATAGTGTAATGCAAAACTCTAAGTTGGTAGTTATAGAAAATTCGGGTCATGTACCTATGGAAGAAAATCCTAAGGAGAGTTTGGTTATTCTAAAAAGTTTTTTGAGTAATGAGTAAAAAAGTCAAAAATATTAGGCTTTTATTCATTTCTATATCTTCATTATACATTTTCTTGTATATGGAATTTTCAGAAAGAATTTATAATGTAATAACTTTATTAACAGAAAGTAATTCTGGAAGTGGGTTTGGAATTTATATATTTATAATTATAATAAAGTACTTAATGTTATGTTTTGCTTTGCTATCTATGGTTTTATATATAAAAACAATTTTTAAAAGAGATGAGTCAAGTTAATTCTAAAACCACTTCTTTCTTTTAAAATACCAAACAGCACCTAAGGTAACAACCACCATAACTCCTAATAAAATAAAGTAACCATATTTATATTTTAATTCGGGTATATTTTCGAAATTCATACCATAAATTCCTGCTAAAAAAGTAAGTGGAATAAATATCACAGACAATATAGTCAACGTTTTCATCACCTCATTTAAACGATGACCTTGTATACTAAATATTAAATTTATTTTGCTTTCTAATTCTTGTAATTCAAAATCTATATTAGAAATTAGGTTATTGGTTTGCTCTTTTAATTCACTAAAATATTTAACATCAAATCCTTCAATCTTAATTTTTTCTAATTTTAAAATAGTGTCTTTTAAACTTATGGTTGCCTTTTTAAAGTTGAATAGTTCTTGTTTTCTTTTTTCAACTTTAGCTGTAAATTCTGGTGTGGGTTTTATGTTTTCTGCTTCTAAAATTGTGGCACTTAATTCCGCATTTTTTTGATAAGTATCTTCATAATTATCTACAATAGATTCTAGAATTAAAAACAATAAATAATCGGCTTTTTTACGTCTTACTATACCTTTATTATTTTCTAATCTTTCACGAATCCAATTAAAGTAATCGCCCTCTTTTTCTTGAATACTCCATAAAAATCCAGAAGAAATAATAAAAAACATTTGTTCAGAATCTAATGTTCTGCTTTCGGTTTTTAGAATTCTTGTACTAATAAAAACTAAATCATTTAATAAAATCACTTTGTTAGAATGTTCTTCATCCATAAATAATTTTATCAAAAAGTCGTCTAAATTATTATTAGCAATAATTTCTCTAAAAATTTCTCTAAAATTTAATCCATAGGTATTAAGCCATTCTGTAGATGGTGTGGAATTTGTAAGAATTACATCAAGAATCGAAGTATAACAAGATTTTTCGAAACTTTTTTTAGAATAACTTATTAAGGATGTGTTTTTTAGAAACTCACTTTTCATATTAAAAAATATTGTAAATTTATAGTATAAAGATACTTTTTAAATATTAATATCAATGCAAATAGATGAACTTAGAAATTTTTGTATTGCAAAAAAAGCAGTAACAGAACATTTTCCTTTTGATGATGTTACTTTGGTTTTTAAAGTATTTAATAAAATGTTTGCTTTGGTTGGTTTAGATGCCTGGGAAGCAGGAGAACAAAAAATAAATTTAAAATGTCTGCCAGAAAAAGCTTTTGAATTAAGAGAAGAATATGAAGGTATTAATCCAGGTTGGCATATGAATAAAAAACATTGGAATACATTAACTATAAATAATAGTGATGTTTCTGATGATTTGGTGAGAGAATTAATTAATCATTCTTACGATCAAGTAATAAAAAGCTTTCCTAAAAAGGTTCAAAGAGAGTTAGAAGATTTATAAGTTTCTAAATGTTAAAGGAGTCATTTTTTTTAATTCTTTAAACCTTCTATTAAAATTAGAAATATTATAAAATCCAGCTTTAAAAGCAACATCTACTATAGCCATATCTTTATTAGATTTTAAAATTTTGCATGCATTTTCTATGCGTAATTCAGTTAAATAATTAATGTACGTTTTATTAGTTCTCTTTTTAAAAAATTTACAAAAAGCATTTTTAGTCATATTTGCAACACTAGCAATTTCATCTAAAGAAATTTTTTGATCTGCATTTTTTAATGTGTAATCGAATACTTTCCGCATTCTTTTTCCTTCGGAATCAGATAGTTTTTTTGCATAGGTGTAATTAGAAAGTAAATTAATATCACTTTCTGATAATAATTTTAAAAGCGCTATTAAAATAATAAACCGTTCTAATTTTGTAGCTTTTTTTAGTTTATTGAATATTTCTTTTATTTCTGTTAGTTGAGATGTTACTTGAAAGCCATGTAAAGAATTGACAAAAAAACTTTCAATTTCTTCAAATTCCTCAAGTTTAAAAAACGAAGTTCCAAAAGATTCTTTTGTAAAAAAAAGCGTCAACATTTTAGAGGTTTCATTCTTAGAAGTATCACTTTTAAAAGCATGAGGTACATTACTGCCAATTACAAATACATTTCCTGTATAATAATTTGTAAAACTATTACCAACTAATAAAGTTCCATTTCCTTTTTCTATATAACTAATTTGTATTTCATCATGTTGATGGAGTTTATCATAAAAAACAACCTCTATATCTTCTTGGTAAATAAGAGCGTTATTGTTCGGTTTAGGAATTTTAAACGGATAGACCTTCATTTAAGATTAATGATTAAAAAATTAAAAATAAGTAAATATTATTCTTTTATAGTTATAAAATTCATTAAATGGATAATATAGTATTAAAATTGATTAATTTACTCCTATTTTAAAAGAATTATGAGTTATAAATTTATATCAAACAAATTATAACCAAATGAAAAGTAATTGGGATGGTGTAATGCCTGCAGTTTTTACATGGCTAAAAGAATCAAAATCAGGCACTCTAGAAATTGACTTTGATGAAACACAGAAACAAGCTGCAGAAATTTTAAAAACTCAAGGAAAGGGTGGAAGTAGAATGAGTGGGCTTGTTGGTTCTGGTACTTTGGGTGAAAATAGTTATTTGAGTAATAAACAACGCATTTCTTTACTTAAGTCACTTTCAGAAGTTGCTAAAGAATACAATGTTCCTTTAATTAGTGGAGCTGCTGCAGAGACTAAAGAAGAACTCGCCAAAATAGTTGAAGGACTTGCAACAGTTGGTGTGGATACAGTTATGGTTATGCCCCCAAAAACGAAGACAGTTCCTTCTGATACAGAAATGTACGAGTATTATGTACTTGCTGAAAAAACGGCAAGAGATGTTGGAGTAACAATTATGCCATATAACAATCCAGATGCAGCTGGTTATCATGCAATTTCAACTGAACTTCTATTAAGACTCTCTCAGTTATCAAATGTAACTGCACTAAAAATATCAACTATAGATGTATCAATCATTGAAACACTGATGCTAAAAAATAAAGATTTAAAAATTTTGGCAGGAGTAGATACAGTCACTGTTCATGCAGGTCTTGCTGGTGCTTGTGGTGGAATTACAGGCGTAGGAAATATTTTTCCAAAAGCAAGTGTAACCATGCAAGAATATGTTTTAAAAGGTCAATGGGACAAAGCAAATAAAATTTCACAGGCTTTAAATTCCTTATCGTATTTGGATGCTCAGCCTTTGCTTTTAGAATACCTAAAGCTTGCAATGGGAATTCATCATAATGATGTTGCTGGAGGTCTGCTTACTTTTGGTAAAAAACTAAATCAACATCAAATTGATGATGTCAAAGCAAGATATATTTTGGCAAAAGAAAGATTAGAAGTTTTAGATTTAGTAAGTTGATACTTAAATTAGAAAAATAAAAATTAAATAAAAATGATTACAGGAAAAAATCAAATTGGAAATACACTTTCAGCTACTGGAACAATAACATTCACCACTTATAATCCTGAATTAGATAGAGAAAATGATGTAGTTTTCACAGAAGCTACTCAAGAAGAAATAGAACAAGCTTTATCCTTAGCAACTGATGCTTTCAAAGAGTTTAGAAATGTTTCTGGTAAAAAGAAAGCTGAGTTTTTAAATGCTATTGCTGATGAAATTTTAGCATTAGATGATACTTTAGTAAAAACCTATTGTTCTGAAACAGGCTTGCCAGAAGGAAGAGCAAAAGGAGAAAGAGGAAGAACAGTTGGTCAATTAAGAAGTTTTGCAAATTTAGTTGAAGAAGGTTCTTGGGTAGAAGCAACCATAGATAAAGCACAACCTAACAGAGAACCAATGCCAAAAGCAGATATAAGAAAAATGAATATTCCATTAGGGCCAGTTGTGGTATTTGGTGCAAGTAATTTTCCTTTAGCATATTCTACTGCAGGAGGAGACACTGCTGCAGCTTTAGCTGCAGGTTGTCCTGTAATAGTAAAATCGCATCCTATGCATGCTGGTACTGGAGAATTAGTAGCTTCTGCAATAATAAAAGCGGCCAAAGAAACTGGTATGCCAAATGGTGTTTTTTCTAACCTAAATTCAAGCGGAATAGAAGTAGGCCAGCAATTGGTAGCTAATTCGAAAGTTAAAGCTGTTGGATTTACAGGAAGTATAAAAGGAGGAAGAGCATTATTAGATTTAGCTGCTAAACGTGAAGAACCTATACCTGTTTTTGCAGAAATGGGAAGTATAAATCCTGTTGTTTTGTTGCCAAAAGCGTTAGAAAATAGAGCTGCTGATATTGCAAAAACCTATGCAGGTTCTATCACTTTAGGAACAGGTCAATTTTGTACAAACCCAGGTTTGTTATTAGGGATAAAAAGCAAGGGTTTAACAGATTTTGTTGAACAATTATCTACAGAAATAATAAAAATAGAACCTTCTTGTATGTTACATCCAAACATCAAAAAAGGATATGAAGCAAATAAATCAAAAATTGTTAATGAAGATAAAGTTGAGATAAAAGCTAACTTTACAAGTGATGTACATAATAATTATGCACAACAAGCTGTGGTTACAGTAGAAGGTAAAACTTTTTTAGAAAATCCAACATTACATTTAGAAGTTTTTGGTCCTTTTTCTATGGTAGTTGAGTGTGATAATGAAACTGAATTAGAAACAGTAATTTCTAATTTAGAAGGCCAATTAACAGGAACAATTATTTCTGATGATAATGAATTATCTAGCTATAATATTTTAGTGGATGCACTACAAAATAGAGTAGGTAGAATTATTTTTAATGGAGTGCCAACTGGTGTTGAGGTTTGTGAATCTATGGTTCATGGAGGTCCTTATCCAGCCTCAACTGATAGCAGATTTACGGCTGTTGGAATCAATTCTATAAATCGTTGGGTAAGACCTTTTAGTTACCAAAGTTGGCCAAATCATTTGTTGCCAAAAGAATTACAAAACGAAAATCCATTAGATATTTTTAGATCTATAGATGGAGAAAGAACTAAAGATAAAATTTAAACTATGAAAATTTATAAAATCCTTTTTATAGCTTTTTTCATATTTGCTTCTTGTAATCATAAAGATGAAAAATGTGGTAAATCATCAACTGAATTAGCCTCTTTAATTAAATCTTATGAAGATAGAAAATCTTATGATAGAGATAAATATCCATTAGGATTGTATACTAGAGCGCATTACAAAGCAGAAGCAGATTATGCAGAAAATCAATTACAAAATTTTGCTTGTATTAAAATGGATGACCTTTCTGAAACAGAACAAATTTCTGCAGAATTATTAAAATTTGTGCTTCAAGATAAAATAGATTTTTACAAGTTTGAACGTTTCCTAAATCCTTTATTATCAGATTCTGGATTTCATAGTAGTTTAAATTACCAAATTAGACCTTTAAATAACTATTGGGCTGTAAAGGAATATTTAAAAAAGTTAAATGCTCTTCCAGAGTTTGTGAATCAGCATTTTTTAAATTTAAGAGAAGGTTTAGATAAAGGAGTTTCGCAACCTAAAGTTATTTTTAAAGGATATGAAACTACCTATAATGATCATATTGTAAGTGACTTTAAAAAGAGTCCTTTTTATAAACCTTTTAATAATTTACCTTCAAGCCTAAGTCAAACTCAAAAAGACTCTGTACTAACTGCTGCTAAAAATGTTATAGAGCAAAAAGTAGTTCCAGAATTTAAAAGAATTAAAACTTTTTTTGAAACGGAATATTTTCCAAAAACGAGAACTACTTTAGGAGTTTCAGAAACGCCTAATGGTGCAGCTTACTATCAAAATAGAATTAATTTTTATACGACAAGCACACAATATTCAGCAGAAGATATTCATCAAATAGGATTAAAAGAAGTTGCAAGAATTAAAGCAGAAATGCAAAAAATTATAAAGGAATTAAACTTTAAAGGTTCTTTTGCAGACTTTTTTAAATTCTTAAGAACAGATGAACAATTTTATGCAAAAACACCTAGAGAAATCTTAATGATTGCTAGAGATATGGCTAAAAGAGCAGATGCTCAATTGCCTAAATTTTTTAAAACCTTACCTAGAAAACCTTATGGTGTAGCTCCTGTTCCAGATGCAATTGCTCCAAAATACACAGGAGGACGTTATATAGGGACTTCAAAAAACAGTACAGAACCTGGTTATTACTGGGTAAACACGTACGATTTACCAAGTAGAACACTGTATACTTTACCAGCTTTAACAGTACATGAAGCAGTTCCTGGTCATCATTTACAGGGAAGCTTAAATAATGAACTTGGAGATTCTATTCCTCAATTTCGTAGAAATTTATATTTATCTGCTTATGGTGAAGGTTGGGGTTTGTATTCAGAATTTTTAGCAGACGAAATGGGTATGTACACAACACCATATGAACAATTTGGGAAATATACATACGAAATGTGGAGGGCATGTAGATTGGTGGTTGATACAGGAATACATGCAAAAGGTTGGACACGTGATCAAGTTGTAAAATATATGTCAGAAAATACAGCACTATCATTACACGAAATAAATACAGAAACAGACAGGTATATTTCTTGGCCTGGACAAGCTTTGTCTTATAAAATAGGAGAAATAAAAATAAGAGAACTTCGTAAAAAGGCAGAAACAGAATTAAATGAAAAGTTTGATATCAGAGATTTTCATGAGGTAATCTTAGAGCAAGGCACTGTTACTTTGTCAATCTTAGAAAAAAGAGTTAATAATTACATCAATAATACTTTAAATGAGTAAACATACTTTTGTCTGTGTTGATGCTCACACTTGTGGAAATCCAGTGAGAGTGATAAAAAGTGGTGGCCCTGAATTAATAGGAGCTACTATGAATGAGAAAAGATTACACTTTCTAAAAGAATTCGATTGGATTCGAAAAGGTTTAATGTTTGAACCTAGAGGTCATGATATGATGTCTGGTAGTATTTTATACCCACCTCATCATCCAGAAAACGATTTTGCTATTTTATTTATAGAAACTTCTGGATGTTTGCCTATGTGTGGTCATGGAACAATTGGTACCATTACTATTGCCATAGAAGAAGGTTTAGTAAAACCAAAAACTCCTGGTAAAATAAAAATGGAAGCTCCTGCTGGTTTAGTAGAAATTGAGTATTCGCAAAAGAATAACAAAGTTGAATGGGTAAAACTCACCAACGTAAAAAGTTATTTAGCAGCAGAAAACTTAACAATAGATTGTCCTGAATTAGGAGAACTTACTTTTGATGTTGCTTATGGGGGTAATTTTTATGCGATAATAGATCCACAAAAAAACTTTAGCGGAATTCAAGATTTTACTGCTGCTAAAATTATTCAATATTCTCAAGTATTAAGAGATAAAATAAATGACAAGTATCCTAATAAATTTATACATCCAGAGAAAGAAAGTATAAAAAATGTATCACATTTACTATGGACAGGTAATACAATTCATCCAAATTCAAATGGTAGAAATGCTGTTTTCTATGGAGATAAAGCTATAGATAGAAGTCCTTGTGGAACAGGAACATCTGCACGTTTAGCACAATTGTATGCCAAAGGAAAATTAAAAGTAGGCGAAGAGTTTATTCACGAAAGTTATATAGGAAGTACTTTTGTTGGGAAGATAGAAGAAGAATCAACACTTGGAGATTTTAAAGCAATTATACCAAGCATTAAAGGTTGGGCTAAAATTTATGGTCAAAATACTATTACTATAGATAAAGAAGATGATCCTTATGCTTATGGATTTAGTGTAATTTAAATAAAAAATATTATGAAAATTAGAGCAATATTGTTAGTGTTATTCAGTGTAATAATGTTTAGCTGTTACAAAGAAAAAAAGATTGATATACAAGCCAAATATGACAATGCTGTAGATTTTCTATATAATAATTACAATAATAAAAAAGTATTTAATTTAAATACAAACGTAAATTGGTTTCAAGATAATTCAGGGATTTGGTTTATAGATTACAGTAAAGAAAAAAAAGAATATAAAACAGTAAATTTTAATGATTACAAAGTAAAGGCACTTTTTGATTATGATAAACTAAAAAATGCAATAAGTAAACTTAATGATAGTTTTACTGAAAGGAATGGATTAAGTTTTAGCAATTTTCAACCTTTAAAAGAAGGTTTATCCTTTATTTATTCTAATGAAAAATACATTGTAGATTTAAAGACTTATAACCTAAAAAAAGTAGAAAAAACAAAACAACAAGAAGAGAATACGAATCAATCTTTATCACCAGATAAAAAATGGTTGGCTTACACTAAAAATTACAACTTATTTATAAAATCTACTTTAACAAATAGAGAATATCAACTAAGTTCATCAGGTAAAAAAGACTTTCAATATGCCTCTTATTATGGCTGGTTTGATAAAATGAAAGGAGAAAATGGAAACAGACCAGATCGTTTTTTTGTGAATTGGTCTAAAGATTCTAAATATATTTCAACAACTATTGTAGATACAAGAAACGCAGAAAAAATGTTTCTTTTGGATTGGAGTAAAGACGAACTTTTTAAACCTGAATTACTCTCTTATTACAGAGGTTCTCCTGGTGATTCTACTATGGTAAAAATCACTCCAGTAATTTATAATATTGACACAAAAAAAGAGGTAAAAACTAAACTGCCAACAACTACTCATATTAATGCTAGTCAGTTACAATGGACTAATACTTCTGGAACGCTTTTGGCAAGAATTACAAAAAGAGGATATAAAGAGGAAGAGCTTATCTTGTTAAATCTTAAAGATAATTCAACTAAAAAATTAATAGAAGAAACTTCTAATACCAATGTAGAAAATTTTGATTATCAATTAATAAATGATCATAAAATTATTTTTTATTCAGAGAGAAGTGGTTGGAGACAATTGTATTTATTAGATATTTCTTCAGGAAAAACAACAAGATTAACAAGCGATGGTTATGTTGTAAATGATATCAGTTTTATAGATAAAGACAAAGAAACTATTTACTATTTAGCTTCAGGCAAAGAAGAAAATAACAATCCTTACCATCAACAATTGTATTGTGTAGACTTTAATGGGAATGAAAAATTATTAACTGCAGAAAATTTACATCATCAAATCAATTTTTCTAAAGATGGAAAGTATTTTGTAGATAATATGTCTACAATTCAAGAAAAAACAAAAACAGTTCTTAGAGTTTCTGAAACAGGAAAAATTGTAGCGGAATTAACAACTGCAAATGTAGATTGGGCAACTCAAAAAGGATGGGAAGCACCAATACCTTTTTCTTTAATTGGCAAAGACAATAAAACCACAATTTATGGGGCTTATTGGAAACCAACTCATTTTAGTGCATCAAAAAAATACCCTATCATAGATGCAACTTACACAGGCCCTCATACTCAAAGATTTCCAAAATCTTTTGATAGGGCTTTTGCAAATCAAGCAATGGCAGAATTAGGTTTTATTGTAGTACAAATAGATGGTTTAGGAACCACAGGTAGATCTAAGGCTTTTAGAGATTTTTCATACAAAAAAATGGGTAATAATTTAGAAGATCATGTAAAAGCTATAAAACATTTAGCAAATGAAAACTCGTTTATAGATGTCGATAAAGTTGGTATTTTTGGGCATTCTGCTGGTGGTTATGATACAGGTAGAGCTTTATTAGCTTTCCCAGATTTTTACAAAGTAGGTGTTGCTAGTTCTGCAGATCACGATTTTAGAATGGAAAAAGCTTGGTGGCCAGAAATGTACCAAGGTTGGCCTGTAGATAGTACTTATCATCAAATATCTAACGTTACCAATGCTAAAAATTTAAAAGGAAAGTTATTGATTACTCATGGTGGTTTAGATGACAATGTAAATCCTTCTGCCACCTTTAAATTAGCTGAGGCATTTATTAAAGCAGATAAAGAATTCGATTTACTAATATTACCTAGCCAAAGACATGGTTATACAGGTATTCATAGAGATTATTTTATTAAAAAAAGATGGAATTATTTTGTAGAACATCTTTTAAACGAAGAACCAATTTGGGATATTACACTAAAAAATGAATAAAGAAGTTGTTATTATTGGAGGTGGCATTATAGGTTTATCTGCAGCTTATTATTTGCAGAAAGAGGGTCATAATGTTACTATTATTGATAAATCTAATTTTTCATCAGGAGCTTCATATGTAAATGCAGGTTATATTACACCTAGTCATATTATTCCATTATCAGCACCAGGAATGATTACAAAAGGTATTAAATGGATGTTTAATTCAGAAAGTCCTTTTTATGTAAAACCAAGATTAGATGCAGATTTTTTAAAATGGTCATGGTTATTTAAAAAATCGGCCACACATCAAAAAGTAACTAAAGCTATACCTGTAATAAAAAATATTAATCTTTTTAGTAGAGAGTTGTATGAAGAATTAAAATCAGCTAAAGAGTTTAATTTTTCTTATGACCACAAAGGTTTGTTGATGTATTATCAAACTGAAAAAGCAGGAGAAGAAGAATGGGACACAGGTAAAAAAGCCATTGCATTAGGTTTGAAAGTAGAAAATTTAACTAAAGATGAAGTTAAAAAGCTTGAACCTAATGTAGATTTAAATATAAAAGGAGCTGTATATTATCATTCAGATGCACACATGACACCAAATAATTTTATGCAAGAGTTAAAAAATTATTTGCAGCAAAATGGTGTAGTAATAAAAACTAATGAAGAGGTTTTAGATGTACATTTTGAAAATAGAATTATAAAATCTTTAACAACAAATAAGCAAGAAATTAAAGCAGATGAATTTGTTTTATCTTCAGGTGCTTGGTCTCAAAATTTTGCAAAAAAGTTAGGAATTACAATACCTGTGCAAGCAGGTAAAGGTTATAGTATTAATACAGAAAAAGAAACCCCTATTACAATACCAGCCATTTTAATGGAGGCTAAAGTTGCAGTAACACCTATGCAAGGTTTTACAAGATTTGCAGGAACTATGGAAATTGGAGGAATTAATCATGAAATTAATCAAAAAAGAGTAAATGCCATTGCAAAAGCTGCTGAATCTTACTATAAAAACATTAGTATTTCTAATACTGAAAAACAAAATGCTAAATGTGGTTTAAGACCTTGTTCTCCTGATGGATTACCTTATATAGGAAAATCTAAAAAATGTAAAAACTTAACTATTGCAACAGGTCATGCAATGATGGGTTGGAGTTTAGGACCTGCAACTGGTAAGTTGGTTACTGAGTTCATTTCAGAACAAAAAACTTCTTTAAATCTAAGTCCGTTTTCTGTAGATCGATTTTCGTAATTTTATTAATAATGGAGAAATCAGATTTAAGAAAAATCTACAAAGAAAAACGACAACAATTATCTAGTAAAGATATAGAGGAGTTACAAGAGAATATCTATCAACAAATTTATGATTTAGAAATTTCTAATATTAAGAATGTTCATGTTTTTCTATCATTAGAAAAGTTTAAAGAGATTAATACAAACCCTATTATCGATTATTTTAGAAGTCAAAACAAAAAAATTGTAGTTTCTAAAAGTGATTTTACAAATAACTCATTAACCCATTTTTATTTAGAAAAAGACACAGCAATAGCATTAAATAAATACGGAATTCCAGAACCTGTAAATGCAGTACAAGTTTCTGAAAGTAAACTAGATTTAGTATTTGTACCACTTTTAATTTCTGATGAGCTACATTACAGAGTAGGATATGGAAAAGGTTTTTACGATCGGTTTTTAGCCTACTGCAGAAAAGATTGCAAAAAAATAGGTTTAAATTTCTTTAAACCTATTCAAAAAATTTCTGATAGTAATGAATTTGATATTGCTTTGGATGAGGTGATTTATCCAAAATAAAATTTACTCATGACAACTACATCTTGGTGTTAAGAAACTATTCGTGTTCATATTTACTGGCACTCCTTGGTTGTAACCATCCATTTCAAAATAAAATTTTGTTCTTTTTTTATCGTAATTACCAATTTCGTTCATGGTATTTATATCATATAAACGTCCATTAACCATCGTATAAATTACTGAATTAGAGTTTTTAATATCTTCTAAAGGATTTTTATCCATGATAATTAAATCCGCTAATTTGCCTTTTTCTAAAGAACCAATTTCATCAGCAGCACCAATATAATCTGCACCATTAATAGTAGCCGCTTTTAAAGCTTCATGATTGCTTAAACCTCCTTGTTGTAACATCCATAACTCCCAATGAGCGCCTAAACCTTGTAATTGTCCATGTGCTCCTAAATTTACTTTAACACCCTCTTTGGCTAAAGCTGTAACTGTTTCAGATGTTAAAACATGTCCGTTTTTATACTCCTCTTCAGGTACCATAGTTCTATGTCTAGAACGAGTATCAACCACATATCTTGGTGTATATTTTAGTAAGGTTTCATTCTCCCAAACATTATATTTTTGATACCACTCAAACTCACCATTCATACCTCCATAATTTACGATCAAAGTAGGAGTATATCCTGTTTTGCTATTTTTCCAAAGCGATAATACATCTTTATATACAGGATTAACTGGGATGTTGTGTTCAACTCCTGTATGTCCATCAAAAATCATAGACATGTTTGAAAAGAAATTAGAACCACCTTCAGGAACTACATTTACTTTTTGTTCTCTTGCTGCCTGCATAATTTGCTGACGTTGTTCTCTTCTAGGCTGGTTATAACTTTTTATTGATTTTGCCCCAAAAGCTTTGGTTCTTGCAATTGCAAAACGTGCATCATCTAGATTGTTAACTACTGCTTTAAAATCGCCTTCTGCACCATATAAAATAAATCCTGTAGAAAACATTCTTGGACCTACTAAATGACCACTTTTCTGTAACTCTTCTAAAGTAAATGCAGCAGCTGTATGAACAGAAGGATCATGAGAAGTGGTAACACCAAATGCTAAATTAGCATAGAATTGCCAGTGTTTTTGAGTACTTAAACCATTTCTAAAAGCTCCTACATGTGCATGTACATCAACAATTCCTGGCATAATGGTTTTGCCATTCATTTTATAAACTTTGGCATCAGAAGGTATAGTAATGCTTCTAGTATTGCCTATTTGTTCAATCTTATTTTGGTTAATAACAATGGTACCATCTTCAATAACTTCATCTCCATTCATAGTAATAATTCTAGCATTTTTAAATGCAATTCTACCTTCAGGAACATCAGATTTTGTTACCAGATTAATGCTGATTGTAGTTTCTGGATTTTCTGCTAAATTGGTTTTAGCAAACGGATTTGTTGTATTATTTACAACAGATTTTTGAATATAATCTCCACCTAAAGTCCAAAATATTTTATCATTACTTGCAGACCAATGTAAATTGATTCCTGCATTTTTAGACAAGCTCTCTACATGAAATGATTTTGTATTATTATCTAAATTTATTTCGCTACCATTCATTATAAAAGGAGCCATATATAATTTATGAAGATGAATAAATGCAACCCATTTATTATCTGGACTTGGCACTAATCTATTAGCTAGTTTAGATGAAAAGTGGCTGCGTTCTTCTTTACCATTTAAATCAATACTTTTTAAATTTTTGGTTAAACCTCCAAAAAAAGCACCTCCAGTTTGAAAGAAAACACGAGAATCATCTGCAGAAAACATTGGAAATTCTCCACTTTTAGAAATTCTTTTAGCATCAGTACCATCTGTATTTGCTATATAGATTCCTGTCTTTTTTGTGTAATCAAAACCTTGGTCTCCATTACCAGATTCTTTTCTGTATACAATTTTTGAGTTATTACTATTAAAAGCTGGTGTTCTATAAATCCCTTTTTCATTAGTAATTTTCTCCAAATTAGAACCATCTAAATTTACTTTGTAAATAGCCCCTAATTCTTCATCATTCCATGTTACAAATAAAACTGAATTTCCATCAGAAGAGAAACTAGGTTCAGCTTCAAAATCTGTTAAGCTTGTTATTCTTGTAGGAGTTCCATCAGGTAAAACTTTTTTATAAATATGACCTAAAGCTGTGAATACTATAGTATTTCCATCAGGTGAAGTTTTTACATCTTTCACCATTTTTGATGCAAATTGGGGTTCAAAAACTTTACGTTTTACACGATGTGTTTTTGCTAATTTAATTTCTTGATCAACTTGAAAAGGAATATTCGTAATCTGTTTCGTATCAATATTAATTCTGTTGATTTTACCTTGTGCCCATAAAACAATGTCTTTGTTATTTGGCATCCAAGCAAAATGCGGATACACACCAAAAACCGCCCAAGCTTCACTTTGGTCTTTGCTTAAATTCTCATAAATTGGGTACTCTTTTCCTGTTTCTAATTCATGAATGTATAAAACTGACTTTGTTCTCACTCTTTTCACAAAAGCTAACAACTTACCATCTCTAGAAACTACAGGTCTTGCAGCACCTCCAGGCCCACCTGTAATTTGATCTATTTCACCAGTTTCAAAATTGTATCTTTTAATTACATAAATCTGTTTATTTGGATCTTTATTGTATTGAAAATAACCTCCTGGATACATGTCTTCTGCATAATATAAATACTTTCCATCAGGTGAAATAGATGGGTCATTTACATCTTGCTGATCATTTTTTCTTTTTGTCAAACGCAGACCAGCAGTTCCAGAAAGTGGGTATTGCCACATTTCTCCTGCACCAACAGAGCGAGTTGAGGTGTAATGTTTTCTAGCGACTACACTTTTTCCATCTGGTGTCCAAACTGCATTATTTAAAAGCCTATATTTTTCTTTGGTAATCGATTTTGCATCTTTACCATCTGCAGTCATCACCCAAATATTATTACCACCTTCAGCATCACTGGTAAACGAAATGTATTTTCCATTTGGGCTAAATCTTGGCTGAACTTCATAGGCTAATCCTGAACGTAAAACAGTAGTTGTTCCCCCAGAAATAGGCATTTTATAAATATTACCTAATAAGTCAAAAACAATCGTTTTTCCATCAGGAGAAACATCTAGATTCATCCAAGTACCTTCATCAGTATTTAACTGAAAAGTATTGTATAACCAGTTTTCATGAGGGTTATTTACATCCCAATTTTTTGGTTTATCTTCTTTTTGTTGCGCAAAAGCTTGACAAGCTATGAATAGCGTAGCTAATAATATTTTCTTGTACATAAGTGATGTTTATTAATAAGTTCTATAAATGTAGTATTTATATTTTAGATAGAGAATCTAGTTTAAACAGCAAATTTGGGTTAGGGCAAATCATTTTCCAAAATTCAAGTTCACTTTCTAACGCAACTCCAGGAAAATCATTTTGATAATCTAATACATCTAACATCACTTGAAAATGCAAGTGAGGTACCCATTCACCATTTTCTTGATAATCTCCTAAAACTCCAATTTGTTCATTTTTTTTGATGATTTCACCAAGCGAAAAATTCGAAATACTTTCTTTAGAAAGATGCCCATATAAGGTGTAAAATTCAACTTCTTTTCCTATATGTTTTAAGATAACAAAACCTCCATAACCTTTATACGAAGTTTGATGAACTGCACAAATTACTTCTCCATCTAAAAGAGCATGAATAGGCGTGTTTTCTGGTAACCAAAAATCTACTCCTAAATGGATATTTCTTTTTTGATTTGAGTTCTCTGCATTATAAATATCTGATGTATATAGAGCACGTTTTTCTAAATAACCTCCAGCAATAATTTTATCTGAATTTTGCTCTTGAATTTCTGCTAATTTCTCGCCAAAATATTTTGGGTTGTTAAATTCTTCTTCGGTTTTTACAGTGTTGTTTTGTATACTTAAATCTATATGAACAGCTTTGTTTTTATGAACTGTTGGAAACAAATTTTCTAGTGAAAAAGTGTTTTTTTTGGTCCAGCTTATAAATTTTTCAAAATGTAGTTTTTCATCCATAATCAAAAATAAATATTCTATTTCTAATTTTAGATATACACTTTTTATTATTTGTAGATTTGTGTAAAAGCACCAAAAAATGATTGTACAAGGAAACATTGTTGATTTACAAAACAAGCGAATTTTTAAAGGAGAAATAGAGATTGAAAATGATAGAATAAAAGAGATTCGTGAAGTAAATCATACTGTAGAACACTATATTTTACCTGGTTTTGTAGATGCGCACATTCATATAGAAAGTTCTATGTTGGTACCCAGTGAGTTTGCAAAAATTGCAGTAACTCATGGAACAGTAGCCACAGTTTCTGATCCTCATGAAATTGCTAATGTTTTAGGTATTAAAGGAGTTGAGTTTATGATTGAAAACGGAAAAAAAGTTCCTTTAAAGTTCAATTTTGGAGCTCCAAGTTGTGTGCCAGCAACTTCTTTTGAAAGTGCAGGAGCTATCATTGATGCTGATGATATAAAAATAATGATGGAAAATCCAGACATTAAATATTTGGCAGAAATGATGAATTATCCAGGAGTATTATTTGATGATGCAGATGTTTTAGCAAAAATTCAGCATGCTAAAAATGCCAATAAACCCATTGATGGTCATGCACCTGGCTTAAGAGGTAATGATGTTTCTAAATATATTGCTGCAGGTATTTCTACAGATCATGAATGTTTTTCTTATGATGAAGCCTTAGAAAAGTTACAAAAGGGAATGAAAATTATCATTAGAGAAGGTTCAGCTGCAAAAAACTTCGAAGCTTTAATAGATTTATTACCAACGCATTTTAAAAATATGATGTTTTGTTCTGATGATAAACATCCAGATGATTTATTATTAGGTCATATTAATCAATTATGTGCAAGAGCTATTGCTAAAGGAATGGATGTTTTTAAAGTATTGCAAGTTGCTTGTGTAAATCCTGTTCAACATTATAATTTAGATGTAGGTTTACTACAAAAAGGAGATTTTGCTGATTTTGTAGTAGTCGATAATTTAAAAGATTTTAATGTTTTAGAAACGTTTATTAATGGAGAATTGGTGGCTAAAAATGGAGAAAGTTTTGTGAAACATGTTGATTTTGAAATCCTGAATAATTTTAATACCGATTTCAAAAAGATTGCTGATTTTGAATATCATTCAGCATCAGATAAAATAAATGTAATTGAGGCTTTAGATGGAGAACTTATCACCAATAAAATAGAAGCTGATTCTTTACTAATTGATGGTTATTTAGTATCAAATATTGAAACTGATATTTTAAAAATGACAGTTGTTAATCGTTATCAAAATACAGAGCCAGCAATTGCTTTCATTAAAAATTTTGGTTTAAAGGAAGGTGCTATAGCAAGTTCTGTTGGGCATGATTCTCATAATATAATAGCTGTTGGTGTTTCTGATGAACAAATTTGTAAAGCTGTAAATCTTATCATTAAAAATAGAGGTGGAGTTTGTGCTGTAAATGAAAATGTAGAAAAAATTGTGCCTTTACCAGTTGCAGGTATCATGTCAGATAAACCAGCAAAAGAAATAGGTAAAGCTTATGCTGAATTAGATAAAATGGCTAAAAAAATGGGAAGTACACTTAGAGCTCCATACATGAGTTTGTCTTTTATGGCTTTATTGGTAATACCATCTTTAAAATTATCTGATAAGGGGTTATTTGATGGGCATAAATTTAAATTTACTTCATTAGAGGTAAAGTAGAAGTAGTATTTTTGCTAGCATCAATCAAAAAACAAAATGAGTTTATTACAAGATTTAGAAAATAGAAGTGGCAATGCTTGTGAATTATGTGCATCAACAAATAATTTAACTATTTACGAAGTAAAACCAGTATCAACAGCTGGTTTTGATGGTAGTATTTTAGCTTGTGAAACATGTGTAAATCAAATAGAAAATACTGAAGAAATAGATGCAAATCATTGGAGATGTTTAAATGATAGTATGTGGAGCCAATTTAAACCTGTAAAAGTTTTAGCTTGGAGAATGTTACATCGTCTAAAAAAGGAAGGTTGGCCTCAAGATTTATTAGATATGATGTATTTAGAAGATGATGAATTGGCCTTTGCTAAAGAAACTGGAGATCATTTAGAAGATAGTGAAAAGGTAATTCACAGAGATTGTAATGGAGCTATTTTACAGTCTGGAGATTCAGTAGTGTTGATTAAAGATTTAAAAGTAAAAGGGTCTAGTATGGTTGCAAAACAAGGTACAGCAGTTCGTAAAATTTCTTTAGATCATGAAAATTCAAAATATATAGAGGGTAAAGTTGGAGCAACACAAATTGTAATCATTACAGATTATGTAAAGAAAATGGCTGAAAAAGAATAGTTTAAAAGAACTCAGCTTTATACTCCCAAAACTTCATAATAAATAAAACAACATAGACTGTTGCTATAGAAAATTTAATAGTAGTTGATGCTAAGAAGCCAACAAAAGCACCAAATGCAGCTTTAGTTGCTCTATTTGTGTCTTTACTATCATAGATCAATTCACCTAGAAAAGCTCCCAAAAAAGCGCCAATTAAAATTCCAAATGGGATAGGAGATAATAAACCAATAATTAACCCAATTGTGGTTCCATACATTCCGTATTTACTGCCTCCAAAACGTTTAGTACCCAAAGCTGGAATGATATAATCTAAAATCCAAATGAAAATTGCTATAGCTAATGTGATGCCTAAAAATGTATAATTCATGGGTACAATTTTAGTGATATGCAATAACAATAAACCAAACCAACCTGTAATTGGTCCAGGTAAAATGGGTAAAAAAGAACCTATAATTCCAACTAGTGTAAGTAAGAATCCTAGAATTAATAAAAAAATATCCATGTTTATATTTAATTATGTGACGATAGTCTCCATTATTTGTTACATTTTTTTAAATTGTAGCAAAAAATATAAATGAAAAAGATTACCCTATTATTACTACTTTTTTTAGCATTTAATAGTAAAGCACAAACTTCAAACTTTTCTTTATCTGATAGTTTATTTGCAAAAGGAAGGTACAAATTGGCTTTAAAAGTATTAGACGAACAACCAAAAAGTTTTGTGAGTCATTTAAAAAAAGCTACCATTTACGAAAGTATAGATGCTTATAAAAAGGCAATACTAAATTATGAAAAAGCGCTAGAAATCAAAAATGATTATACAACCAAACTAAAGTTAGCTAAGAATTATAGAGCTGTAAAACAGTATAAAAAAGCAATCAAAATATATGAAGATATTATAGACAAAGACTCTTTAAACTTGGTCTTAAAATACCAATTGGGTAAGTTGTACATTATTACTAAAAATCCTAAAAAAGCTGAAAGAACTTTTAAAAGTCTTGAAAAAGAAGATAAAACGAATGCTAATTATTCTTATCATTTAGGCTTGTCTTATGCATTGCAAGGTAAAAGAGATCCAATGATAAATAGTTTTATAGATACTTTTGAGAAAGACACACTTCATGTAAAAGCCATAACTAGATTAGCTAATAGCTTTCAAAAGTTAAGAGATAAAGATTCTACTCAGCTTTTTGTAGAAAAAGGATTGGCGATTTCGCCTAATGATTTTGATTTAAATACGCTTAAAATTAATCAACTTTATAAAGATGAAGAATATGAAAAAGCGATTCCGTATTTATTAAATTTAGATACACTTTACAAAAAGGAAACCTACCCAATGTATTTATTAGGAAGAGCTTATTATCATTTAGATAGTTTAGAGAAAGCAAAAAAGTATTTAACAAAATTATCATTTATAGATAAAGAAGATTTTAAAGCAAATACCTATTTGGGTCATATTGCTTTAAAAGAAAAAGATTATAAACGAGCTCAAGTAAATTATTTAATGGCGACTTATAAAGGAAAAAAGAAACGTGATGAAGAATTTTATGGTTTAGGTACAGTTTATTATAAACAAAAGAATCCTAAAATGGCTATAAAAATGTTTGAAAAAGCACATTTTGAAAATAGAAGAAACTACAGGGCATTATATCAATATGCAAAACTATCTGATGATTACTATAAGGAAAAGAAAATAGCTTACAAACTCTACATTCGTTATTTAGAAAGTGTATATGATAAAGATGAAGACATTACCAATTATGTTAAAAAAAGAATTGCTGAAATAAAAAAAGAGTATTTTATGAAGGGTGAAAGTTTAAAGTAAAATTCTTTTATTTTTAGTAAATTCACGCAATATTTATATTCTATTTTATGCGTAATTTTTTTGTAATCTTTTTGATTGTTTTTTGCAGTGCTTGCAATAAATTTTCATTTACAAAAAAAGAGAACTTTCAACAATTAGATACTATTGTCGATTTTACTTCTGTAGATACTTTTCCTTCTTTTACTGTCTGTGATTCTTTAATAGATAAAAACAAAAAATATAATTGCTTTAGAAATACCATTCATCAAAAAATAGGAAAGGAGTTATTAACCTATTCTTTATCTACAAAAGACACAATTAACGAAACTATATTTGTTGATTTAATAATAGATACTAAAGGAAAAGTACATTTAGAGCAATTAAATTCTTCTGAAAAAATTAAAACAGAATTTCCAGAATTAGATAGTTTATTAAAATTATCTGTAGCTAAACTACCTAAAATATATCCTGCAATAAAAAGAGGAATACCTGTTACCTCAAAATATCAATTGCCAATAAAGATTAAATTGGAGAATTAATTTAGCATCTTCCAAAGTTTGTCTTTTAACTCTTGTAAACCTATTTGAGCCACAGAAGAAATAAATAAAGTTTCAATACCTTTTGGTAAATCTTCTTTAATTTCTGCTTTTAACTCATCATCTAACATATCTGTTTTAGAAATAGCTAACAATCTGTCTTTATCTAATAACTCAGGATTGTGTTTTTTGAGTTCGTTTAAAAGAATTTCGTATTCTTTTTTAATGTCATCAGAATCTGCAGGAATTAAAAATAGTAGGGCAGAGTTACGTTCTATATGTCTTAAAAATCGATGACCTAATCCTTTGCCTTCAGCAGCACCTTCTATTATACCAGGAATATCTGCCATTACAAAAGTGGTGTGATTTCTATTTTCTACAATACCTAAATTTGGTTTTAAAGTGGTAAATGCATAATCTGCAATTTTTGGTTTAGCAGCTGTTAAAACAGATAATAAAGTCGATTTTCCAGCATTTGGGAAACCTACTAGACCAACATCAGCTAATATTTTAAGTTCTATTCTAAACCATCCTTCTTTACCTTCTATACCTGGTTGTGCATACCTTGGTGTTTGATTGGTAGAAGATTTAAAATGCCAGTTACCTAAACCACCTTTACCTCCTTCTAAAAGAATTACTTCTTTATCATGTTCAGTAATTTCACAGATTATTTCATCTGTATCCGCATCTCTAATAATTGTACCTAAAGGTACAGGTATGTAGATATCTTCTCCATCTGCACCAGTACTTCTACTTTTACTTCCAGCTCCACCACCTTCAGCTCTAAAATGACGTTTAAATTTTAGATGAAATAATGTCCACATATTTTTATCACCCTTTAAGATGATATGTCCTCCACGTCCTCCATCACCACCATCAGGTCCTCCTTTGGTAATGTATTTTTCTCTGTGTAGATGAGCAGATCCCTGACCACCTTTTCCAGAGGAAGCGTATATTTTTATGTAATCGACAAAATTTCCTTCAGTCATTTTAATGTTTTTAAATATCATTGAGTAAAGTCAAAAGATCTTAGTTTAGAAGATTTTTCGACAGTGTTCTAGATGATATTATTTTTTATAGCTGGTCAAATACTTTTGCTATTCTTTTTGTAATGTCTTCTATAGAACCCACTCCATCTATACCAAAATATTTATTTTGTGCATCAAAATAATCTTTTAAAATAGCTGTTTTAGTGTTGTATTCGTTAAAACGATTTCTAATTTTTACTTCATCTGTATCATCAGTTCTACCACTAGTTTTTCCTCTCTCTAATAAACGAGTTACTAAAATATCTTCTGGTACTTCTAAAGCAATCATAGCATTTATCTGTTCTCCTTTATCGCTTAAAAAAGCATCTAAAGCTTCTGCTTGTGATTGAGTTCTTGGAAAACCATCAAAAATAAAGCCTTGTGCATCAGCATTTTTTTCTACTTCTGCTTTAAGCATATTTATAGTTACTTCATCTGGCACTAAATCGCCTTCATCCATATATTTTTTAGCTAAAAGACCAAGTTCGGTTTGATTTTTAATATTAAATCGAAACACATCTCCTGTAGATATGTGTACCAAATTGTACATATCTTTTAAAAATGCTGCTTGAGTTCCTTTTCCTGCACCTGGAGGGCCAAATAATACAATGTTTTTCATTTTTGGTGTTGTTGTTAATTGGTATATTTCTGGATAATTTCTGCCTAAACCATTATAGTCTAAACCATATCCTACAATAAATTTATCGTCAATACTTTTACCTATATAATCTATTGGTAATTCTTTTCTAAATACATCAGGCTTAAAAAATAAAGTGGCTACTTTAAGTTGTTTTACATTCTGATGCCTAAATATATTATAAATTTCTTGTAGTGTTGTACCTGTATCTATGATATCTTCTAAAATGATTACAGTTCTATCTGTTAAATCTTCATTTATACCTACAAGTTGTTTTACATTTTCTGAAGTTTTAGTTCCCTGATAAGAAGCTAATTTAACAAATGAAACTTCACAATCTCCATTATATTCTCTAATAAAATCTGCTGCAAATAAGAAACAACCATTTAAAATACCGACAAATATTGGCACTTCTCCTTTTGGTAAATCTGCTTTAACTTGCTCTGCTAAATGTTTTACAATTGCTTTAATTTCAACCTTATTAATGTAAGGTTTAAAATATAAATCTTGAAGTCTTATGATGCTCATTTGTTACAAATATAAAAGCTATTAGAGTAATGAAAAAACCGTTTTGAAACTCATTCAAAACGGTTTTTTATTATTTATAAAAAGAATTATTTATTCTTTTCTTCTTTTTTAGAAGTGTCATACATAATTGGTGTTGCTACAAATAAAGAAGAATATGTACCAACTGCTACACCTACAATTAATGCAAACATAAATCCTCTAATTGAGTCTCCACCAAAAGAAAATATTGCTAACATAACTAGTAAAGTTGTAAGAGAAGTATTTATAGTTCTTCCTAATGTAGAACTTAATGCTTTATCTACTACCTCACTATACTGCCATTTTGTATGTATACCAGCAAATTCTCTAATTCTATCGAATATAACCACAGTATCGTTTAATGAGTAACCTACTACTGTAAGAATTGCTGCTATAAACGATTGACCAATCTCCATATCAAAAGGCATTACCTTATAGAAGATAGAGAAAACACCTAATACAATTAATACATCATGGAATACAGCTACTACTGCACCAATAGAGAATGATACTTTTCTAAAACGTAATAAGATGTATAAGAAAACTACTAATAGAGATCCAAATACTGCATATAATGCTGATGTTTTTATGTCATCTGCAATTGTTGGTTCTACTTTAACGTAACTCATTACTCCTGCACCTTCTTTTTCAAATCCTGGCTTAAAGTTTTCGTAAGACAAATCACCTAAGTAAGATTTTAAACCTGTATATAAAGTGTTTTGTACTTCTTCATCAACTTCTACACCTTCTTCATCAATTCTAAATACAGTTGTTATTTTTAATTGATTATCTGTACCATACGTTTTTACTTCTGGAGCTGTACCAAATGCATCTTTTAAAGTACCAGCAACTTCTGTTGCACTCATATCTTGATCAAAACGAACAACATAAGAACGACCACCTTTAAAGTCTACACCTTGTTTTAATCCTATGGTAAAAATAGATATTAACCCTCCAATAATAATAGCACCAGAGATAAAGTATGCAATTTTACGTTTCTTTAAGAATTCTACATTTATATTTTGGAACCATCCTTTAGAAAAAGAGGTGTTAAATGTTAAGTTAGTTCCTTTATTAACTGCACCATCAATTAAAATACGAGTAATAAAAACTGCTGTAAATAATGAAGTTGCAATACCAATCATTAATGTTAATGCAAAACCTTTAATTGGCCCTGTACCAAAAACATAAAGTATAATACCTGTTAATAAAGTAGTAATATTGGCATCAATAATTGCAGATAAAGCTCCTTTTACAGAGAACCCTTCTTCTACAGATTGCTTTAATCCTTTTTTCTTAAATAATCCTTCTTTAATTCTTTCGAAAATAATAACGTTGGCATCCACAGACATACCAATAGTTAAAATTATACCAGCAATACCAGGTAACGTTAATACAGCATTAAATGATGCTAAAATTCCGAAAATAAATAAGATGTTTACAACTAAGGCAACATCTGCATATAAACCTGCTTTACCATAGTATAAAATCATCCAAAGTAAAACTAAAATAATAGCTAAACCAAATGATAAGAAACTCGCGTTAATTGCTTCTTGACCTAAAGATGGTCCTACAACTTCTGCTTGAATAATTCTTGCAGCTGCAGGTAATTTACCCGCTTTTAAAACAGTTGCAATATCTTCTGCTTCTGCAACAGTCATGCTTCCACCAGAAATGGATGTTCTACCTCCAGTAATTGCTTGATTTACAGAAGGAGCAGTGTATACATAATCATCTAAAACAACAGCAACAAATTTACCTACATTATCTGCAGTCATTTTTGCCCATTGTTTAGTACCAGAACTATTCATAGTCATTGAAACTTCTGGCTTGTTTAATTGATCAAATACTTGAGCTGCATCTAAAATTACATCACCTTCAATAGTTGGTTTCCCTTTTCTATTCGATTTTATAGCATATAAACCAATAAATTGCTCTGTATTTTCATCAACATTTTTGTTATCAAAAGGTTTATAATCCCATAAAAACTTAGCATATCTAACTTCTGATGGTAATAAAGCTCTTACTTCTTTTTTAGCTAATAAATCATTAACAGTTGCAGTATCTAAAACTCTTGCTTGAGCAACTAAAGAGCTAACTTGTTGCTGTGATTGAGCAACATTAGGTAATAAATAAGTAAATAAGTTTTTCTGAACTTTAGTAGAATCTGCAGTTTCTCCTAATAAATCATCAATATCATCTTTTTTAACTGAGTCTTTTTCTTTTTCAATTTCAGAATCATCTTTTAATAATTCTGCAACTTTAGCATTTGCAGCAAAGAAAAAGTTTTGCATTTCTGCATTACTATATACTTCCCAAAACTGTAATTCAGCTTTACTTGTAATTAATTTTGTAACACGATCTATATCTTTTGCTCCTGGTAATTCAATCTGAATTCTACCTGAATTTCCAATTCTCTGGATGTTTGGTTGTGTTACACCAAACTTATCAATTCTACTTCTTAATACTTCAAAAGCAGTACCTATAGAACTATTAATTTCTTCTTGTAAAGTTTCTTTTACTGTTGCGTTTTCTTCGTTAAAAGCAATTTTTTCACTTAAAGCTTTTGTTCCAAAAATAGAAGGATCACTTAATTTAGTGTCTCCAGCAATTTTTTCAAATTCTTCAAAAAACAGATTTAAATAAGTATCATTACTGTTTTTTAATCTTTCGTCTGCAGCAGTTAAAGCATTATTAAAAACTTCGTTTTTAGACTCATTAGATAAACTTTTTAAAACCTCTTTTACAGAAACTTGTAAAATAGCATTAATTCCACCTTTTAAGTCAAGACCAAGGTTCATTTCTTTGTCTTTAACATCATTATAAGAATATTGAGCTATTCCTAGGTTTATAATGTCTTTATTTGCTACACTATCAAGATATTTTCTCTCTAGGTTTGCTTTTTTTCTAGCATCGTTATCAGAAACTTTAGATTCTGCATAAACGTTAGCTTCGTCTTCTACTTTATTGGCTAAAAAAGTGAAGGATAATTGATATAAACTTACCAATCCAAAAAGGATTGCAAATACTTTTATAAGTCCTTTATTTTGCATTTTTAAATGATTTGTTTGTCTGTAATTTTTAAAACGAGCAAATATATAGCTTCTTTAAAAACTTGACAATTGTTTTTTATGTTTGTTTTATTTGATGATGAGATGAGTCTCAGTAATTTATAGTGCTTATATGCACCTTTTTTAGTTTTAAGAAAATAAATAAAAAGGCCCAGCTCTTACTTCTGGTTTTGTGCAAGAAGATATTTCTTTAACTAAGAAAATATTTTTATTTACTCTATATTTTGTTTTTACTTGTTGATGAGTTTGATGATCATCAAACGATTTTAGAAGTACTTGATAGTCTGAAGTTATGAATCTATCAGAAATAAATTGATGTTCTAAAACATAACTGTCATTTAAATTAGAACTGTTAATCTCTTTATTTAATTCATAAACGTCTAGGCTATAATCAAAAACAAATTTTTCTTTTTGATTGTTTTTTGAGTCTTGATGAACGATTAAAATATTTTCTTGAAGTACTTTTTTTATAGTAATAACATCAACATTACTAAAATAAGAAATCTTTAAACTACCATTTTTAGCTTTATTAATATTTATGTTGCTTACGCCAGCATTTAAAAGCTTTTCTTTAATGTTAGCAATAGTTATATCTATTGCATTTTTATTAGATTCTACATCAACAAATTCTAAAATAATTTCTTGGTTAGGTGTAGAAACTTCTTCATGAAAAGCTCCAAAAAGTGTAAATAGAAAAAAAAGTGTACTAATGTACCATTTTGCGTTCATGGCCCAAATATATTAAAAAAAGATTGCTTTTACTTTAGAAGTTACATTCTTATTTAACTATGAAAATTAAAATAAGAAACTTAAAAAATGACTATATTTAATTATTCAAATTAATAGTATGAAATATCAATCAGACATAGAAATAGCACAGTCAAAAGAACTGAAACACATTAAAGAAATTGCTCAGAAAATAAATGTAAAAGAAGATGATTTAGAAATGTATGGTAAATACAAAGCTAAGTTACCTTTATCATTAATTGATGATGAACAAATAGCACAAAACAACTTAGTTTTAGTTACTGCTTTAACACCAACTCCTGCAGGAGAGGGAAAAACAACTACATCTATAGGTTTAACAGAAGGATTAAATAAAATAGGAAAACAAGCTACAGTTGTTTTAAGAGAACCATCTTTAGGGCCCGTTTTTGGAATTAAAGGTGGAGCAGCTGGTGGAGGATTTTCACAAGTGGTACCAATGGAAGATATCAACTTACATTTTACTGGCGATTTTAATGCAGTTGAAAAAGCTAATAATTTACTCTCTGCATTAATTGATAATAATATTCAAAGTAAAACCAATAACCTAAATATAGACCCTAGAACAATTCTTTGGAAAAGAGTTATAGATATGAATGATCGTTCTTTACGAGACATCACTATTGGTTTAGGAGGTACAGCTAATGGAGTTCCAAGACAAGATGGTTTTAATATAACACCAGCATCTGAGGTTATGGCTATTTTATGTATGGCATCAGATTTAGAAAATTTAAAAGAACGATTAGGAAATATATTTATAGGATTTACTTACGACAACAAACCCATTTTTGCTAAAGATTTAAAGGCAGAAAATGCTATGGCTATTTTATTAAAAGATGCTATAAAGCCAAACCTAGTGCAAACTTTAGAAGAAAATCCTGCAATTATTCATGGAGGTCCTTTTGCTAATATTGCTCAAGGTACAAATACAATTATAGCTACAAAAATGGGATTATCATTATCTAATTATGTAGTAACTGAAGCTGGTTTTGGTGCAGATTTGGGTGCAGAAAAGTTTTTAAACATTAAATCTCAATTTGCAAAACTAAACCCAAAATGTGTGGTTTTAGTGGCAACAATTAGAGCTTTGCGTCATCATGGAGGAGCAAAATCAGAAGATTACAATACACCAAGTTTAGAAAAGGTTAAAGACGGATTTAAAAATCTTGAAAAACATATAGAAAATATTAGAAAGTTTAATATTGAACCAGTAGTAGCAGTAAATGCTTTTACATCTGATTCTGAAGAAGAAATAGATTTTGTCGTAAAAAAATGTGCTAATTTGGGTGTAACTGCTGTTTTATCTAAAGGTTGGGAAAAAGGTGGAGAAGGTACTACTGAATTAGCAAAAGCTGTTGTAGAAGTTGTTGAACATAAGGCTTCTAATTATAAACCTTTATATGATTGGAAATCTCCAATAAAAGATAAAATAGAGGTAATTGCTAAAGAAATTTATGGAGCCATTAATGTAGAGTATAGTAAACAAGCCCAATTAAATTTAAGAAGAATAGATAGGTTAGGATTTAATGATTTTGCTGTTTGTATGGCAAAAACTCAAAAGTCTTTTTCAGATAATGATGCACTAATTGGAAGACCAGAAAATTTTACAGTTACAGTTCGTGAAATAGAAATTGCATCTGGTGCTCAATTTGTCATTCCTATTTTAGGTAAGATGATGCGTATGCCTGGACTACCAGCAAAACCTGCATCAGAAAATATGAGTATTGATAAAAATGGAGTTATCTCTGGATTAAGTTAATGAATGAAGAAGGATGTAGGAAGTGGGAAGCATAAAAAAATAAAAAATCCAATATTTTTAAAAATATTGGATTTTTATTTTTGTCTAATGTATAAAGTCTAAAGCTCTAATAATCCGTTAGTTTTTGAAACTCCTTCAGCAGATTCTTCTAAATGTGCTTTTTCAGCATCAGATAAATTAATTTCTACAATACTTTCAATACCATCTTTCCCTAAAACAACAGGAACTCCAATACATAAGTCATTTAAACCATATTCACCTTCTAATAAAGTTGAACAAGGGTAAATTTTCTTTTGGTCACAAGCAATGGCTTGCACTAATCCACTTACAGCTGCTCCAGGAGCATACCAAGCAGAAGTACCTAATAATTTAGTTAATGTAGCTCCACCAACTTTAGTATCTTCTTTTACTTGATTTAATCTTTCTTCAGAAATAAATTCAGAAACTGGCACAGAGTTACGAGTAGCTAATCTTGTTAAAGGAACCATGCCTTTATCTGAATGACCACCTATAACCATTCCATCTACATCAGAAATAGGAGCACCTAATGCTTCTGCTAATCTATATTTAAAACGAGCTGAGTCTAAAGCACCACCCATTCCAATAATTCTATTTTTTGGTAATCCTGTTGTTTTATGAACTAAATAAGTCATAGTATCCATAGGATTTGAAACTACAATAATGATAGTGTTTGGAGAATGCTCAATTAAGCTAGAAGAAACTGTTTTTACAATACCTGCATTAATGCCAATTAATTCTTCACGAGTCATTCCTGGTTTTCTTGGAATACCAGAAGTAATTACACAAATATCTGAGTTTGCAGTTTTGCTATAATCACTTGTGCTACCTGTAATTTTTGTGTCAAAACCATTTAAAGAAGCAGTTTGCATTAAGTCCATAGCTTTACCTTCAGCATAGCCTTCTTTAATGTCTAATAAAACCACTTCTGAAGCAAAATCTTTAATTGCAATATATTCTGCACAACTTGCACCTACTGCTCCAGCACCAACAACTGTAATTTTCATCTTATTATATTTTTTTGTTATAAAATTTATTTATTGCAAAAATACGATTTAAAAAATATTTTTTTGTGATATATATCATAAAAAAAGACATCATTTTTAGATGTCTTTTTAGTTTGTATAATATTGTAAATTATCTGATACTAAAAGCAATACCTGCACTATAAGTATTAAATTCTTGTAAAGTGTAACTACCAAATATTTTAAAGAAACCAAGACTTAATCTTGCACCTACAGTTGTAGTAAATCCACTAACATCATAATCTAAGTTTAATGGATCGTTTAATATTCTTGTATAATTTACAAGACCATCTTGGTATTGTAGTTCATATCTACCACTTAAATTTAAAGATGATGAGCCTCCTATATAGCCAAAACCTCCATAAATATTTATTATTGGAAAGTTTAAAGAAGCAATAGCCTGAATTGTATGAGATTTTAAATCTAATTCACCTAAACCATTTGTAATATTTACATCATTTCCTGATGGGTCATCAATTACGCTTGAAACAGTCATATTAGTAAAGGCTGCCATAATTGATATGTGTAAAGGTGTTTTATCTAAAGGTCCAAACCAACTAGTGATTTCTTTTTTAACACCTAAACCAAATAATTTTCCTTTTACATCATCACCAATTTCAGGAGCATAACGTAAACTAGCTTCTAATTTCCAAGGTAAACCAACGTTTACTTGTACTGCAGGTGTTGGGACACCACTCATTGGTAAATCATCTCCAAAACCATCTGGCATTGTAAAGTTTCTTCTTAATTCTGGATGTACTCCTCCATTAATATTTGGATCTGAGTTTGCAGGGATAGTTACTTCAAAAGCATTAGTAACTGCAACTCCACTACCTAAAACTGTTGGTGAGGTTGATGGATTTTGAGTTATCTTACTAGATAGGTTTAAACTATTTACATTAAAGGTCTCCATTGATGATGGTGCTGTAGAAATATTAGCTCCGATGGTAATATCAAATCCTAGTATTTTATGAACTTTGGCAGTATGATACCAACCATTACTCATACCATAAATAAAACCCTCTGATGCTGGTCTTAAATATTCTAATGTTAATTTATTCGCGTCTGAAATATCAGCAAAAAGAATATTTTCTATTCCATCTTGTGCTTTTGAATTGATGCTGAAAGCGAATACAGTTGCAATAATTAAAAGATACTTTTTCATTTTTCTTTAGTTTGATTAATATTATAGTAAAGATAAAAAAAAATACACACTATTTTAAAGTGTGTATTTTTTGTGTGATGATTTATAAGTTTATATGCTTAATATTATGCGTCTATATTTGCATATTTAGCATTACGTTCTATAAAGTCTCTTCTTGGAGGCACTTCATCTCCCATAAGCATAGAAAATACTCTATCTGCTTCAGTTAAACTATCAATAGTTACTTGACGTAAAGTTCTAAACTCTGGGTTCATAGTAGTATCCCAAAGTTGTTCTGCATTCATTTCTCCTAAACCTTTATACCTTTGGATGTTTACTCCACCACCCATTTTTTGAGCTATTAAATCACGTTGGTTATCATCCCAAGCATATTCTCTTTTTTGTCCTTTTTTAACTAAATATAAAGGAGGAGTAGCAATGTAGATGTAACCTTGTTCAATCATTTCTCTCATATATCTAAAGAAGAAAGTTAAGATTAAAGTCGCAATGTGAGAACCATCAACATCGGCATCACACATAATTACTACTTTATGATAACGTACTTTAGAAAGATTTAATGCTCTTGGGTCTTCTTCAGTACCTATAGAAACGCCTAAAGCTGTAAACATGTTTTTGATTTCTTCGTTTTCAAAAACTTTATGTTGCATTGCTTTTTCAACATTTAAGATTTTACCTCTTAATGGAAGAATTGCTTGAAAGTTTCTATCACGTCCTTGTTTTGCAGTACCCCCTGCAGAATCTCCCTCAACTAAAAAAATTTCACATTGAGCAGGATCTGTTTCTGAACAATCTGATAATTTACCAGGTAAACCACCAATACTCATCACAGTTTTACGCTGTACCATTTCTCTGGCTTTACGTGCTGCATGACGTGCTTGAGCTGCTAAAATTACCTTCTGTACAATTGTTTTAGCATCATTTGGGTTTTCTTCCAAATAATTGGTCAACATTTCAGAAACTGCTTGTGAAACAGCAGAACTTACTTCTCTGTTTCCTAATTTCGTTTTTGTTTGACCTTCAAATTGTGGTTCTTGAACTTTTACAGATACAATTGCTGTTAATCCTTCTCTAAAATCATCTCCAGCAATTTCGAATTTTACATTTTTTAATAATCCAGATTCATCTGCATACTTCTTTAAAGTGCTTGTTAGTCCACGTCTAAAACCAGATAAATGTGTACCTCCTTCATGAGTGTTGATGTTGTTTACATAAGAATGTAAATTCTCTGAATAAGAAGTGTTATATACCATTGCAACTTCTACAGGAATGTCATTTTTTTCACCTTCCATAGAAATTACTCCAGCTGTTAGTTGCTCACGAGTAGAATCTAAATATTTTACAAACTCAGATAAACCTTCTGTTGAATGGAAAGTTTCAGAAATGAAGTTGCCTTCATCATCTGTTCTTCTTTTATCAGTTAAAGTAATGGTAATTCCTTTATTTAAATATGATAACTCTCGCATTCTAGTAGCAAGTGTATCATAATTATATTCAGTGGTTTGTTGAAAGATAGATTTGTCTGGTAAAAAAGTAACAATTGTTCCTGTAAAATCAGTTTCACCAACAGTTTTAACAGGATATAAAGTTTTACCACGTTTGTATTCTTGTTGCCAAATTTTACCTTCTTTATGAACAGTAGCTGTTAGATGATCTGATAATGCATTAACACAAGAAACACCAACACCATGTAAACCACCAGAAACTTTATAAGAATCTTTATCGAATTTACCACCAGCACCAATTTTAGTCATTACAACTTGTAATGCAGAAACTCCTTCTTTTTTGTGTATACCAACAGGAATTCCACGCCCATTATCTTTTGTTGTAATTGAATTATCTTCGTTAATGGTAACATCAATTCTATCACAATGACCAGCAAGAGCCTCATCTATAGAGTTATCTACAACTTCATAAACTAAATGGTGTAAACCTCTAATACCAACATCTCCAATATACATTGATGGACGCATTCTTACATGCTCCATTCCTTCTAATGCCTGAATACTGGAAGCATCATATTCTTTTTTTATTTCTTCGCTCATTTTAAAAGTGAATTATTAAGTTTTTGGTTCATAAAAAAAACGTCTTTACATGACGAATTCTATTAACTCAAATTTACAATTTTATAAGATGATTTCAAGAGTTTTTAGCGATTTTGTTTTAAAATTATCAACATTTGTTAAAAACAAAAAAGTGTCTTAAATCGCCTAAAAATAGTTTTATTTTAGATGTTTGTTATTTTTAATAAGTCATTTATTTTAGAAAACTAAAAAATCTCGCAAAAGCGAGATTTTTTAATTATTAAATATGAATTTGAATCAAAAATAAAACTTATCTCATAATTTTTACATTCATTTCTTCTACTTTTTTATCAGATAGAGGAGAAGGAGCATTAAATAATAAGTCTTCTGATGTCCCAGTTTTTGGAAAAGCCATAACTTCTCTAATAGAAGCTTTCTTTTCTAAAATCATCATAAGTCTGTCAACACCCCAAGCAATTCCACCATGAGGAGGTGCTCCATATTGAAAGGCTTTATACATAGTTCCTACACTTTTTATCATTTCTTCTTTATTGTATCCCATATTTCTATACGTTGCTTCTAAAATTTCTGATTTGTGTGCTCTAACAGAACCACCTCCAATTTCGTATCCATTTAATATTAAGTCATATTGTTGGGCAATGATTGTTCCTATTTCGTCATCTTTACCATTCATATGTTTTTCCAAATCATATACTGCTGGCATAGAAAAAGGATTGTGTGTAAACGTCCATCTTCCTTCATCCGTTTTTTCAAACATTGGGAAATCAACAACCCAAGCAGGTCTTAATTCTTTTGGATTAATCAATTTTAAAATACGTCCCATTTCTTGACGAACAGCATCTAAAGCTTTATTTGCAGTTGCATAGTCAGCAGCAGAAAAGAATACAATATCTCCAACTTGTGCACTGGTTGCTTTGATAATATTAGCTGCAATATCTTCACCTAAAAACTTAATAATTGGCGATTGTAAATCATTTTCATTAACGATAATGTAGGCTAAACCTCCTAAACCATGTTGTTGTGCAATTGCTGTTAAATTTTCAATTTGACCTTTAGACATACGTTTGTTGCCTTGCTCTGCAGCAGAAACTTTAATACACTTTACAATTCCACCTTCATCAATAGGTTTGCTAAAAACCTGAAAAGAAGTTTCTTTAACAATTTCTGTAATGTCTTGCATTTCTAAACCAAAGCGTAAATCTGGTCTATCACAACCATATTTATCCATAGCTTCTTTGTAAGTGAGTGTTACAAATGGATGTAAAATCCATTTTTTGCTATAGATTTTTGTAATCACTTCATTAAACATTTTGGTGTTTAATTCAATGATATCTTGCATACTTGCATAGGCTAATTCTATATCTAACTGAGTAAATTCTGGTTGACGATCACCTCTGGAATCTTCATCTCTAAAACAACGCGCAATTTGAAAATACTTTTCAAAACCACCTACCATTAACATTTGCTTAAATTGTTGAGGTGCTTGTGGTAAGGTGTAAAAAGAACCAGCTTGTTTTCTTGTTGGGACAATAAATTCTCTTGCACCTTCATCTGTACCTGCTGTTAAAATAGGTGTTTCAATTTCTAAGAATTCTTCTTTGTCTAAAATATCACGTAATAATTTTATGACTTTATGACGATTAATAATTGCTCTACGAACATCATCATTTCTATGATCTAAAAACTTGTACTGAAAACGTGTGGTTTCATTAGTTTTAGTAGCTCTTTTAATTTCGAAAGGTAACGTTTTAGAAAGGTTTAAGATTTCTAATTCTGAGGTTTCTAATTCAATTTTACCAGTTCTTAAACTTGAGTTATAATCATCTTCTTTTCTTTGAACAATAATGCCTTTAACTGTAATTACAGTTTCTGGTTTTAGCTTTACTAATTCATCTAAATTCGGAAAAGTTTCTCTACTCAATCTAACTTGAAAAACCTCGTTATTAGAACCACGCAAATCAATAAATATTAATTCTCCATGATCACGAACGCTGGCTACCCAACCAGCTAAAGTCACTTCTTCATTAATATTCGATTCTGAAAGTTGAATTATTTTATGGCTTCTATATTGTTCTTTAATTACAATTGGAATTTTAGGTAATTCCTCTTGGTTGATGTTTTTTGGTTGATGTTTGTTGGTTGATGACTTGTTACTTCCAACTTCATTCTTCACACTTCCGTCTTTATCCACAGTAATTTGTGACAAAATCTCTTCACGAATCACTTTCCCAGAAGCACCTTTGCCAATAATTTTTATGACTTTACCAACTAGGATTCCTGCTTTTCCTTGGTTACCCTTTTTAATATCATTTGCAATAGCTTCATTTTCAGAAACTACTTTAGCAACAGCGTCTTTAATTTGACTTTCTGAAATAGTGTTTTCATCAAAATACTTCTTATAGTCAAAAGTTCTATCTTTTAAATAGCTAGTAATTCCATTTTGAACTAAAACAGATGTGATTTTTTCTTCTTTAAATAATTGAAAAATCTCAATTAAGTGAGTAATGCTATGAATATTTGCATACTTATCTGCAGCAATATTATTTACTAAAGTTTTTGCCACAAAAGAAGGATCTTTAATGACATTATTAATAGCAATAAAAGTTTCTGAACGAACAGCATCTGCTGTAAAAAACTTTGCATCTTGAGGTAAAACACCTCCTTTAATTAAGATAGATTCTACTGCAAAAGGTAAAGAGCTTACATCAACATCTATACTTTCAACTACATTTTTAATATTTACAAAAGGCAAATCTGGTTCAGATATAAATCGATAATCTGCTTCAAACTCCTTTTTACGCATTGTTTTGGTCTGCTTTAAATCAGCGTCAAATAATACTGTAGTTTGATCTGGCCTAAACTCTTTGTTTTCTAAATAATAGTTCAGTTGTTTTTCAACTTCTTCTTTTAAAGCTTCAATCATAAACTTAAATGAGTTCAAGTTTTTGATTTCAGTTCTAGGATTTAATTGATACGAATGTTTTTTTCTAAGTGATACAGAAACATCACTTTTAAATTCTCCTTTTTCTAAATTGGCTTCAGAAATTTTTAAGTTTTGTACAATTCTCTGAATGTATTGAGCGTAAATAGATGCATCTTCTATATGACGAATACAAGGTTCTGTAACAATTTCAATTAAAGGAACTCCTGCTTTGTTAAAATCGACTAAAGACACCTTCTTTTCATGCATCAATTTAGCTGCATCTTCTTCTATGTGAACTTGAGTTAAATTTACGGTAAACTGACTTCCATCATTTCTAAAACAAGAAACTTGACCATCAGGAATTATAGGATTGTGAAATTGAGTAATTTGAATATTTTTTGGGTTGTCTGGATATTCATAATGTTTTCTATCCCAAGAAATCACTTCATTTTCGAAAGTAGATTTTACTGCTTTACCAAAATAAATTGCTTTTTTTACTGCAGCTGAATTTACAGCAGGTAAAACACCCATTTGCCCAGTGCAAACAGAACATATATTTGTGTTGGGTTGTTCAGATTCTTGATTTGCACATGAACAAAATAGTTTTGATTTTGTGTTTAAGCGAACGTGGGTTTCTAAACCAATCACTAACTCTAACTCATGCTTTTTTAAAAGCTCATTTAATTTTTCTAACTCCATTATAAAATATCATTTAAAAAGTTAGCGAATTGTAATACTTTTTCATCATTATCTTTAGCTGCTGTAATTTGAATTCCTGTTGATGTGCCTTGTGGTGCTGTTAACGTAGGTAACTGTCCTAAACTAAAACCAACTGTGTAGGCATCAGATAAGTACATAGCTAATGGTTCTTTTAAACTATCTCCAATTATAGGAGGTGTATTTGGTGTAACAGGTGATAAAATGATATCAACCTCTTTAAAGTCGTTTTCAAAATTGGTAGCAATTTGATCTCTTAAATTTAGTCCTTTTAAATAAATTTCATCAGAGAAACCTTGAGATAATACCTGATTTCCACCAACGATTCTGCGTTTGGTTTCTTCAGAAAAATTCTTTGAACGTGTTATGGAATAAGTGTCTTTTAAATTTTCACCTTCAATTCGATTTCCATAATTTGTGCCATCTAATCTAGACAGGTTAGAAGCAGTTTCTGCCATGGCTAAAGTATAATAGGTAGAAACTAAAGTATCAGAATCAAAGAAATCTAGTGCTTTTACCTGAATTCCTTTTTCTTTTATTGTTTCTAAAGTGTTTAAAAAATCTTCTTTAATTTCTGGATTTATGGCATCACTTTCTATGAAGTTTTTAAAATAACCAACAGTTTTAACTTGGTTTTTGGCAATACTACCATCAGTAATTATTTTAGATTCATAAGTAGTTTGATCTTTAATATCTCTTCCACTCATTACATTTACAACAATTCTAATGTCTTCTATTGATTTTGCAATTGGACCTACACAATCTGTTGAAGAGGCATAAGCCATTAATCCAAATCTTGAAATTCTACCATAAGTAGGCTTTAATCCATAGACGTTATTATATCCTGCTGGTTGTCTGATTGAACCACCTGTGTCACCTCCAATAGAAAAAACTGTGTAGTCTTTGGCAACATTTACTGCTGAGCCACCACTAGAACCACCTCCAACTAAATTAGGGTTAATTGCATTCTTAACGGCTCCAAAAATGGTGTTTTCTGATGATGAACCATGACCAAAACTATCGCAGTTTTCTTTTACTAAAGGAATTGCACCTGCATCTAATAATTTTTGAATTGCAGTTGCTGTATATGCAGATTTATAATTTTTTAAAAGTTGAGAACTAGCTGTAGTATACGTTCCTTGAACCATATATACATCTTTAATTCCAAAAGGGATACCTTCTAATAAACCAATTGCTGCCCCAGATTCAATTTTTGCATCTACTCTTTCTGCTAATTCTAAAGCCATTTTATCTAACAAAGAATTTACAGTATTGTGTGTGTTTTCTTTTAAGGCATTTAATTTTTCTTGAATTAAAGACATACATGTAATTTCTTTACTCACCAATTGTTGATGAATTTTGTGTATTTGTGATTCCATATTTATTCCTCTATCACTCTATTTACAACTAAGTATCCTTTCTTTTCTTTTGGAAAGTTCTCTTTGATAATGCTTTTTTCTAATACTGAGCTGTGTATAACAACATCATCCCTCAAATCTTCTAAAGACACAGCACTTTTATTTAAATTGTTGAAGCTATTGTTACTTGTGTTTGCATTCTTAATAGCTTCAAATAATTTACTTACAGCTTTAGATTCTTTTGCTCCTTTAATGCTAGACAAAATGTCAACAGTCATTATTTTACTCATGTTGTACTTTTTTTAAAATGAAAAAACCTTCCAATATTTTGGAAGGTTTTTAATATATTTTAAACAATACAATTCCTTCCCTAAAAATCAGGATTATTGAAATTATTATTGTTATTGTTACGAATCATATATAATATTAATTACTGACAAATATAGATAGATTTGAGTCGTTTGCAAGTTTTTTACACATTTTATTCGATTTTTTTAAAATGAAAACACCAATAATTTAAGAAATAAATTATTGGCGCTGAAATTAATTCAATAAATTCAAATTCAACCACTCATTCTGAATGTAAAATAACAAGTTTTTATACAAATATTTTACATAATGATTAATATTTGTAATAATTTGTAATAAATAAGAAGCAATATTTATAAAAATGAAAGTTCGAAAACGTTTTCTTAAGCTTATAATTTTTCATTTTTAATCTTAACAAAAAACATGAAAGAATTCTTGTACAAATAAAAAAGCCTTTCTAAATTTGCTTCACAATGCAAAAACAACAAAATATATGGTGGTGGAACTCTCTTATTTAAATAAGTGAGAAAAAAACCTATATATATAAATATAATAAAAGGCTTATCTCACGATAAGCCTTTTTCAATTATAAAAAATGAAAAAAATTAATTTTAAAACATTTTCGAAAACTAAGATTGCTGATACAATTACTCCTGTAGGATTGTATTTGAGATTTAGAGATAAATACGCAAATACATTACTGTTAGAAAGTTCAGATTATCATAGTAAAGAAGAAAGTTTTTCTTTTATTGCCATAGAACCTGTAATTACAATTAAAGCAGAAAATCATCATTTAAGTTTTTCGCATAAAGGAATTGAGTTAGAGAATAAAGAAATAGGAAGAAATTTTAATTCAATTTTTGAAACCTATACAAATCAAATTGAATTAGATTGCTCTAATGAATTAAAATCATTTAATGGTTTGTATGGCTATACAACTTATGATTCTGTTCAGTATTTTGAAAACATTACGCTAAATGTTGAAGAAGCCCCGTCTGCAATTCCATTAATGCAATACAGTTTTTACAGATTTATTATTGCTATCAACCATTTTAATGATGAAATGACTTTGATAGAGAATGTTGAAGAAGGTACAGAGTCTCGAATTAAAGAAATTCAAACTATTATTGATGCACAAGCCTTTAATACTCAAAAGTTCGAAATTGTTGGAGATGAAACTTCGAATGTAAAAGGAGAAGAGTTTATTGAATATGTAAAAAAAGCAAAATCACATTGTAAACGAGGAGATGTTTTTCAATTGGTGTTATCACGTCAATTTCAACAAAAATTTAAAGGAGATGAATTTAATGTTTACAGAGCATTACGTTCAATAAATCCATCACCTTATTTGTTCTTTTTTGATTATGGTTCTTTTAAATTAATGGGCTCATCACCAGAAGCGCAGATAAAAATTCAAAAAGGCAAAGCAACTATAAATCCAATTGCAGGAACCTTCAGAAGAACTGGAGATATGGCTAAAGACATTCAGTTAGGTAAAAAATTATCAGCTGATAAAAAAGAAACAGCAGAACATGTAATGTTAGTGGATTTAGCTAGAAACGATCTAAGCAAACATGCAGATGAAGTAACTGTTGAGGTTTTTAAAGAAGTGCAATATTTTAGTCATGTCATTCATTTGGTTTCAACTGTTTCTGGTCAGTTAAAGGGTAATCCAATAGAGATTGTAGGTGATACTTTTCCTGCAGGAACTTTAAGTGGAGCTCCAAAATACAAAGCAATGCAATTAATAGATACATACGAAAATCAATCAAGAGGATTTTATGGAGGTGCTGTTGGTATTATTGGTTTAGATGGTTCTGTAAATTTGGCAATAGCTATTAGAAGTTTTGTGAGTAAAAATAAGACTTTGTATTACCAAGCAGGAGCAGGAATTGTAATACATTCAGACGAAGAAAAAGAATTACAAGAAGTTAATAATAAACTAGCAGCGTTAAAAAAAGCGTTGATTTTAGCAGAAAATATATAATTGGCTGTTTGCTTTTTGCTTTTAGTATTTTGCTAAAAGCCAAGAGCCAAGAGCTAAAAGCTTAATTTATGAAAATATTAATTTTAGACAATTACGACTCGTTTACCTACAATTTGGTTCATATGGTAGAGAAAATTACAGGAAAATTTCCTGCAGTTTTTAGAAATGACGAAATCAGTATTCAAGATGTTGGAAATTTCGACATTATTATGTTGTCTCCAGGACCTGGTATTCCAGATGAAGCAGGAATTTTAAAAGAGGTAATAAAAACCTATGCAGGTAAAAAACCAATTTTCGGAGTGTGTTTGGGTTTACAAGCAATTACAGAAGTTTTTGGAGGTAAAATCATCAATTTAGACGATGTTTTTCATGGAGTAGCTACAGAGATGAAAATTACAGATTCATCAGCAGTTATCTTTAAAAATATTCCAGAAACTTTTATGGCTGCACGTTATCATTCCTGGTCTGCAACTGATGAAGAATTTCCAAAAGAACTAAAAGTTACAGCTAGAGATGAAGATGGTGGAATACAAGCAATAGAACATACAATATACCCAATTTCTGCTGTTCAGTTTCATCCAGAATCTATATTAACAGACGTTGGAGAACAATTGGTTACTAATTTTATAGACGCTTGTAAAGTGTCTAATGCTGAACTTGATTCAGCATCATAACAAAAGATACTGAAATAAATTCAGCATAAATGAAAGCAATTTTAAACAAATTATTTAATCATGAAAGATTGTCAAAATCTGAGGCAAAACAAGTCTTAATTGAAATAGCTTCTGAGCAATATAATGATGCTCATTTAGCTTCATTTATGACGGTTTTTATGATGAGACCAATTACTGTAGATGAACTTTCTGGTTTTAGAAATGCATTAAAAGAATTGGCTATTAAAGTTGATTTTTCTGATTACAATACTATTGATATTGTTGGTACAGGAGGTGATGGAAAAAATACATTTAACATATCTACATTAACATCTTTTATAGTTGCAGGAACAGGTCAAAAAGTAGCAAAACATGGTAATTATTCTGTGTCTTCTCAGTCTGGTTCTTCAGATATGTTAGAGAGTTTTGGTTATAATTTTACAAATGATGAAAGCACTCTAAAAAAGCATTTAGATAAAGCGAATATTTGTTTTTTACACGCACCAAAATTTCATCCTGCCATGAAAGCAGTTGGACCAACAAGAAAAGCTTTAAAATTAAAAACGTTTTTTAATATGTTGGGGCCTTTGGTAAATCCGAGCTCGCCTAAAAATCATATGTTAGGCACTTTTAATTTAGAAGTGGCACGTTTGTATAATTATATCTTACAAGAGGAAAATATTAATTATGGAATCATTCACGCTTTAGATGGTTATGATGAAATCTCATTAACAAGTGGTTTTAAAATATTCACAAAACAAGGAGAACAATTAATTAATCCTGAAGATTTAAGACAAAAAAGAATTCAGCAATCAGAAATTTTTGGAGGTAATAATGTAGCAGAGGCAGCAAAAATTTTTAAAACAATTTTAGATGGTGAAGGAACTGATGCTCAAAATAATGTAGTACTAACTAATGCTGCATTTGCACTTAAAATAGTGGATGAAAACAAAAGTTTTGAATTAGCATTTGAAGAGGCAAAAGATTCTCTTTTTGGTTTAAAAGCTAAAGAAACTTTACAGAAATTAATAAGTATATAAATGGCAAAAAAAAAGAACAATTTAATTTTAATTATACCAGCATTTCTATTGATGGGTGCAGCAATTGGTATTCAAACTAAAACAGTTATTAAACAAACAATTGTGGGTTTAATAGTTGGAATTATTGTTTACTTTTTTTTGATTTACAGAAATAATAGAATAAATAAAAAGTCATAATATGACAATTTTAGATAAAATAATCGCATTTAAAAAGAAGGAAGTTGCAAAAATAAAAGCAGATGTACCTTTAAAAAAATTAGTAGAAAGCCCAAAATTTAAAAGAACACCAATTTCATTAAAAAAGTCTTTATTAGAAGTGGGTTCAACAGGAATTATAGCTGAATTTAAAAGACAGTCTCCTTCTAAAGGTATTATTAATGACAAAGCAACTGTAACTGATGTAACCAATGGTTATTTAGATGCAAATGTAGCAGCGCAATCTATTTTAACAGATACTTCTTTTTTTGGAGGTACTATAGCAGATTTAATGGAAGCAAGAATTGCGAATCAAATTAAACCTATATTAAGAAAAGATTTTGTGGTTGATGGATTTCAAATTGTTGAAGCAAAAGCTATTGGCGCAGATGTAATTTTATTAATTGCTTCTTGTTTAACTTCAACTGAGTTAAAAAACTATGGAAACTTAGCTAAAGATTTAGGTTTAGAAGTATTATATGAAGTTCATACTCAAGAAGATTTAGATAAGATTAATGATTTAGATAATAAAATTATAGGCATTAATAATCGAAATTTAAAAACGTTTGAAGTTGATTTAGAACATTCTATAAAACTAGCAAATCAAATACCTGATACATGTGTTAAAGTATCAGAAAGTGGAATTTCTGATCCAAAAATCATTACAGGTTTAAAAGAGTTTGGTTTTCAAGGATTTTTAATTGGCGAAAGTTTTATGAAAGAAGAAAACCCAGGTGAAGCATGTCAAGACTTTATCAATCAAATAAGATAATATGAAATTAAAAGTTTGTGGAATGAAATTCGTAGAAAATATTCAGCAAGTTGCTGAATTAAACCCTGATTATTTGGGATTTATTTTCTATGATTCATCTAAAAGAAATTTTGAGGGTATTATTCCAGAACTTTCAACTAATATTAAGAAAACAGGAGTTTTTGTAAATGAACTACCAGAAATTTTAGTGTCTATTGTAGAAGAATATCAATTAGATGCTATTCAATTACATGGTGATGAGTCTGTAGACTATATAAAGACTGTAAGAGAACAGTTGGCATTTAGCAGATCTTCTAGAATAGAAGAAAATAAAGGTAGAAAAAAAGTTAAAAAACCTAAATCTTATGACAATTTAGAGATTATAAAAGTCTTCGGAATTAAAGATGAATTTAATTTTGAGGTTTTACAACCTTATTTAGAAGTCGTAGACTATTTTTTATTTGATACTAAAGGCGAGCAGAGAGGAGGAAATGGAATTCATTTTAATTGGTCTGTTTTAACAAAATATCCATATGATAAACCCTTCTTTTTAAGTGGAGGAATTGGACCAAATGATGAAAATAGAATAAAAGAAATACTAAATTTAGATTTACCTATTTATGCACTTGATGTAAATAGTAAGTTTGAAATAGAACCAGGATTAAAAAATACACAAAAGCTACAAAGCTTCAAGAAAAATATAGAGATATGAAATCAAAGTTTCATCCAGATAAAAACGGATATTTTGGACAATTTGGAGGAGCATTTATACCAGAATTGTTATATCCAAATGTAAAAGAATTAGAAGATAATTATATTCAAATTATCGAATCTGATGAATTCCAGAAAGAGTATAAATCGTTATTAAAAGATTATGTTGGACGACCAAGTCCTCTATATTTTGCTAAGAGATTATCAGAAAAATATGGAGCTCATATATATTTAAAAAGAGAAGATTTAAATCATACAGGAGCACACAAAGTAAACAATACAATTGGTCAGATTTTAATTGCTCAAAAACTTGGTAAAACAAATATTATTGCAGAAACTGGTGCAGGGCAACATGGAGTTGCAACAGCTACTGTTTGCGCTTTAATGGGTTTAGATTGTACTGTTTTTATGGGTGAAAAAGATATACAACGTCAAGCACCTAATGTAGCAAGAATGAAAATGTTAGGAGCAAAAGTTGTTGCAGCGACTTCTGGTTCTAAAACTTTAAAAGACGCAACAAACGAGGCTATAAGATATTGGATTCAAAATCCTGAAACATTTTATTTAATTGGTTCTGTGGTGGGTCCACATCCACATCCAGATATGGTTGCTCGTTTACAAGCGGTTATTTCAGAAGAAATGAAATGGCAACTAAAAGAAAAAACAGGTAAAGAAAACCCAGATACTATTATTGCTTGTGTTGGAGGAGGTAGTAATGCTGCTGGTGCATTCTATCATTATTTTGATGATGAAGAAGTAGAATTAATTGCTGTTGAAGCTGCAGGTTTAGGTGTCAATTCTGGTGAAAGTGCTGCAACTTCTCAGTTAGGAGAAGTGGGTATTATTCATGGTTCTAAAACCATTTTAATGCAAGATGATTATGGTCAAATTGTAGAGCCTTATTCTATTTCTGCAGGATTAGATTATCCTGGAGTTGGTCCTTTACATGCGTATTTGTATGAAAGTGGAAGAGCGAAGTTTATGAATGCTACAGACAAAGAAGCATTAACTGCAGCCTATGAATTAACAAAAATAGAAGGTATTATTCCAGCTTTAGAAACAGCCCATGCATTAGCGGTTTTACCTAAAATGAAATTAAATAAAGATCAAGTTGTGGTTATTAATTTATCTGGTAGAGGAGATAAAGATTTAGAAACTTATATTAAACATTTAGAAGAGTAAGTTATGAATTCAGTTCAAAAATTATTTCAACAAAAAGATAAAAATCTTCTTTCAATTTATTTTACTTGTGGTTATCCAGAGCTTACTGATACTACAAAAGTAATAACTGAATTAGAAAAGAGTGGAGTAGATTTTATAGAAGTGGGTTTGCCTTATTCAGACCCTTTAGCAGATGGACCAACTATACAAGATAGTAGTCAAGTTGCTCTGAAAAACGGTGTGAATTTAGATATTGTTTTCGATCAATTAATGACTATTAAAGAGACCAATAAAACACCTTTAGTGTTAATGGGGTATTTAAATCAAATGCTAAAATATGGAGAAGATAAATTTTGCCAAAAAGTTGTTGATTGTGGTATAGATACTGTTATTATTCCTGATTTACCAATGGTTGAATTTGAAAATCATTACCAACAATTATTTGACAAATACGGAATTACAAATGTGTTTTTAATAACACCTCATACATCCCAAGAAAGAATTAAAAAGATAGATAATTACACTAAGGCTTTTATATATGTAGTTGCTTCTGCATCTATAACTGGTGCAAAAGGTGAAATTTCAAATCAGCAAATTGCATATTTTGAAAGAATAAAAACTATGAATTTAAAAAGCAAATTAATTGTAGGTTTTGGTATCTCTGATAAACAAACCTTCAATACTGCTTGTGCTTATGCAAATGGAGCAATTATTGGTTCTGCTTTTATAAAGTTCTTAGGTAGTTCAAATGTAAAATCTATCAATTCATTTATTTCAAAAATAAAGAACTGATAGATTTTATATCTATTTTAGAAAGAGTAAAATATTACTCAATAGATGTTTTAACTTCTATAACTCCAGCAGCACCTCTCATTCCATATACAGCAGTTTCTGGACCTTTTAATACTTTTACTGAAATAATAGTAGTTGGTACAATGTTAGCAAACGTTTCTTCACCTACTTGTACCCCATTTAAAATGTATAATGGTGTATTATTACCATTAATAGAATTGTTACCTCTAATCGTAATAATATTACCTACACTAACATTTACACCAGCAACTTTACCTCTTAGATAATCATAAATATCTCTAAACTGTATAGCACCACCAACTTTAGTGTTTGTAGTACTTGAGACGAAATCTTTATTACCATTAACAAGATTTATAATGATATTATTTTTACCAGAATAAGCTACTTTTTTTACTCCAAAAAGAGGAGAGTATGCAGTGATTTCTTTTGGTGTTTTATCTAGTTTTACTTTAAAATATCCTGCTGAATTTGCAACTCTTTTTTGTTTTACATTGTCAATTAAAATTACAGCTCCAGGTACAGGATTATTATTTACATCTTTTACAGCTATTGTAAGTTTAATGTTTTCTTTTTCTTGAGCAGAAAACGATACTGTAAAAAATAATATTAAGATGGTTAAAAATGTATTTATTTTTTTCATAAATGTTTGATTTTGTTATTGTTATTCTTCATCAAGAATAATGCCAATTGTTTTAAATAAACACATTAAAATTAAACAATTTGTAATGTTTTTTGAATAATATTTTGTTAAAATTAAAATACTTTTTCTCCATTTAAATAGGTAGCAACTGCTTTGGTTTTAGGTATTTTATCACCTTTAACTTCCATAATATTTTGATTTAAAATCACAAAATCAGCAAATTTACCTACCTCAATACTCCCTTTTTCATTTTCTTCGAAATTAGAATAGGCAGCCCAAATAGTCATTCCTTTTAAAGTTTCTTCTCTTGATAATGCATTTTCCATTTGAAAACCATCTTTTGGAAAATTATTTAAATCTTTACGAATAGCAGAAGCATAAAATGTTAAAAACGGATTAACTTGCTCTACAGGAAAATCTGTACCTAATGCTACTTTGCCATATTCTTTTAATAAATCTTTAAATGCATATGCACCTTTCATTCTTTCTGCACCAATTCTATCTTCTGCCCAATACATATCAGATGTTGCATGTGTAGGTTGTATAGAAGGTAAAATGTTATCAAAGTTTTTAAAATCTTCTGCAGATATAATTTGCGCATGTTCAATTCTCCATCTTCTATTTTTAGCATCTTTTAAAACTTCTTTATAGGTTTTAGTTAACCAAGTATTTGCAGAATCTCCAATAGCATGTGTATTCATTTGAAATTCTGAGGCAGCTATTTGTCTAGCAATTTCTTGATATCTTTCTGGGCTATAAATTAAAGCTCCAAAATGATTATCTCTATCTGAATAAGATTCACGCATTGCAGCTCCTCTAGAGCCTAAAGCTCCATCTCCATAAACTTTAAATGAGCGTACATTTAAGTAATCTGTTTTGTAAATTCCTTTGTTAATGTAATAGTCTATTTGTTTTTGTTTATCTCCAGAAACCATTGCATACACTCTCATTTTAAGCTGATTAGCTTTTTGTAGGCTATCTATTAACTCTATGTGTTTTTGATCTAAACCAGCATCATCTACAGTGGTTAAACCGTAAGAAAAACAAATATCTTGTGCATCTAGCAAACCTTGAATCGTTTCTTGTTTTGTAGTTTCTGGAAATTTGATGAAGTCCATAGCAGCATCAATTAAAACGCCAGTCATTTCTCCATTTTTTGTAATTATTTCTCCTCCAGAAACTTTGGTGTTTTTAGTAATACTTGCTAAATCAATTGCAGCTTGATTTACTAATAAAGCATGACCATCAACTCTAGTTAATGCAACAGGAGTATTTGGAAATAATTTATCTAATTTTTCTTTGGTAGGGAATTCTTTTATTTCCCAATCATTTTGATCCCAACCTCTCCCTTTTATAAATGCAGCATTTTTTTCTTTTTGAAAAGCAACTAGTCTCTCCAAAATTTCATCATAACTTTTAGTTCCATTTAAATCAGCAGTTTGTAAACCCGTTCCAAAACGTAAAAAATGACAATGAGCATCTATTAAACCAGGAACAATAGTTTGATTTTTAGCATCAATAATATTGTCTGAATCATATTTATCTTGTATTTCTTTTGTTGAACCAACAGCTACAAATTTGCCTTCTTTTATAGCAAAAGCTTCAGCTTTGTCAAAAGTATTATTTACAGTATATGCATTAGCATTGATTACAATGCTATCTACTTTTTCTTTTTGACAAGAAATTAGAATTAGTAATAAGATTAAAATTGAAAATATTTTTTTCATATTTAAGAGTTTAAATAAATTAAATACGCTCCATACATCAATACAAATTGAAATGGAATTCGAATAAATGCTAATTTTTTTGAACCAATAGCTGGTTTTGGTTTTGTGTAATCCCAAATGTGAATGAACAATAAACCAAATAGTAATATGATGATGCCTATTGCTCCTAATTTGCAATAATTATCTAAAAAAAGCGAAAAACCTAGACCAAATTCTAAGATTCCAACAATATAATTAACCGCTAATTTAGGAAATCCTTTAGGTATAAAACCGTTAAAAAATTTAGGTTTTATAAAATGCATAATGCCTGCAAAACAGAAAAAAGCACCATAAATTATTTTTAAAATGAAAACAGTGGTTTCCATAACTTAAGGTTTTACAGGAGTATCATTATACAAATACTTATCCATTAAATAAATAATACTAGCCATAGAAGCAGAACCTAATTCTAATTCACGTTTATTTACTTTATCAAATGTATCTCTACTAGTATGATGATAATCGAAATAGCGTTGAGAATCTGGTCTATAGCCTACTAAAGTTACATTTTCTGCTCTTAAAGGGCTAATATCTGCACCTGAACCTCCTTTTTCTATATCATGTAATCCATAAGGAGATAGTAGTTTTTTCCAGCTTTGTAAAAGAGTAGTATTTGCAGTATTTGCATCAATAGAAAAACCTCTAGGTGTATGACCACCAGCATCAGATTCTAAACCTCCAATATGATTCTCTTTATTCAGTTTTGCTAATTCTGCATATTTTTTTGCACCTCTAGTTCCATTTTCTTCATTCATAAAAAACACTACTCTAATTGTGTTCTTTGGCTTGATATTATTTTGTTTAAATAAATAAGCAACTTCTAAAGATTGTACAACACCTGTTCCATCATCATGAGCTCCTTCACCTAAATCCCAAGAATCTAAATGACCACCAACAACAAAAATGTTTTCTGGATTTTCAGTTCCTCTAATTTCACCAACCACATTAAAAGATGGTGCATCTGGTAAAGTTTCACAACTTTGTTTAAAATAGAATTTTAAATTAGGGTTTACTTTTAAATCTTTACTTAAATTCTCTGCAGCTAAGCTACTAATTGCAGCTGCAGGAATGTGTTTTTCCTTTGGTAAATCTCCATAACTCATGGTTCCTGTATGAGGAAAATCATCAATAGAATTCGTCATAGAACGAACAATAACACCTTTAGCACCAAACTCACCACAAACAGCAGCTCCTCTTACTCTTTGGTCTACACAACCTCCATAAGCTTTAAAAGTATGAATTAAAGTATTATCAAAAGGACGATTAAAAAATACAATTTTACCTTTCATTTTGGTACCTAAAGCTTTGGCTTCTTCTAAGCTTTTTACTTCAATAACTTCTGCTAAGACACCTTCTTTTGGTGTAGCTACAGAAAAACCTAAAGCACAAATAGCCACATTTTTTTGTTGTCCATTTGTAGTATAAGTTGCTACTTCTTTTTCTCCTCTAACCCAATGAGGAACCATAACAGGTTGAAGCCAAACAGAATCTAAACCAACTTCTTTCATTACTTTTTCTCCCCATTCAACAGCTTTTTGAGCTTCTGGAGAACCAGATAATCTACCTCCAACATTTTGAGTTAAATCTCTTAACCATTCATAAGATTTACCTTCTGTTAAGGCAGAATTAAATATTGTTTTAATTTGAGAAGAATCTATTTTTTCTTCTGTAGATAACGTATTAGATACAGTTTGTTTTTCTGCAGTTTGCTGACAAGAGAAAAGTAAAAAAGTAAAGCTAAAAAGAGTTAAAATTTTTTTCATTGAGTAGTTCGTTTTTTAAAAACATAAAACTACAAAAATGAAACGAGAAACTTATTTTATTTGGAAATGAATATGATCATCATGTCTTACTGCTTTACAACCTTGAAATCTTATTTTTGAATTAAATAAATTTAGTCTTTTTTTTAAATGAGGTTCTATAAAAAGCTTACTAACATCTTTATTTTTTAAAATTATTTCAATAAGTTTTTTTGTTCCTTTTTCTGAAAACAGTAAATTTTTATTGATTTTTCCAAAAGTTAAGTACTTTGTGAAATCATATTGCCAAAAACCTTTTTTTAAACAACTTTTAGTTTGACTTTTTTCTGTTGTTTTTGGGTTTTCAAAAACACCATAACCACTTCTTGAAGTTTTTAAATTTGTAAAACTTCCATTTTTATTTTCATAAATAAAAGATAAATCTATCTTTTTTCCATCATTATGACTTAAATGAGGTAATAAAGGGAATCCATCAAAAAAAGGAAAGTTAGCATCTAAATAAATTATCTTAATAGAAGGGAATTCTTTTTTAAACTTTTTTGAAACATCTATTAGTGTATTATTTAATTCAGGAACTACATAGTTTCTGTTACAAAGTATAGTTAAAAAGTTGTGAGATTCAATTACATTATTATCATTAATTTTTATTCTTCCAAAATAAGTTGCTACAATTGGAACTATTAAAAAAGTTGAAATTGAATAAATTATTATGAAAGTAAATAGTCTTTTAACTCTATAATGTTTCTTGTTATTTTTTATTAATAATATTGAGAATAAATATACTACACCTCCAATTTGAGTTATAATTGTTAATATAATTATTAATGTTAGATGTAGAATTAATTTTATCAAAAATCAAACTTATAAGTTAATCCTCCTAGAATTTGAAATCCTTGAACATTAAAGTTTGCAAAGCGATCATAACTATTATTTAAAATATTATTTACCCTTAGAAATGCTGAGAATTTATCGTTAAAATGATATCCTCCATTTATATTGATATCTACAAATGCGTCTAGAGTTTGTGTACCATTACTTATGGTTGGGTAAATACTTGTATAAACTACATCTTTTCTTTGGCCAACATAAAATATATTGGTTGATGCAAACCATTTTGTGTTTTTATATTCAGCAGTAAAAGATCCTTGTGTGTTAGGTGAATTCCAAGCCTCTAATTGATTTGTAGTTGTATAATTTAGGTATTCAAAATCAGCTTTAAAAGAGATTCTTTTTGAAAACTCATATTCTAATTCTGCTAAAATTGAAGTGGTTTTAACATCATCATAAACTACATCAAAAGAGTTACCATATTCGTACCCTAATAATGCATTTCCGTTTAAAGAAGTGTTTATACCATCAGATTTTGAATTATTTTTAATAAAAAGAGGCTTGTCTTCTTCATCTTTACTACTTGCTGAAATATTAAAAGTTAAATCGTTATTTATAATTCCATTAAATCCTAAAAAAGCATTATACTTTTCTGAAGTTTGTGTGATTAAAAGTGTTGGGGAAACAAAAGGATTATCTTCTGTAAAGCTTCTAAATGTATTAGTTTGTAGGCCTCCTTTAGCACCTGTGTAAATATTAAATTTACCTTTTGCTAACTCTTTTTGAAGAAATACATCTGGATAAATTAAAAAATTGTTGATTTTATTTTCAGTATCAAAAGAAGCAAAAAACTTAGTACCTAATTTTAAAGAAAAACCACTAAATGTTGTTTTGTATTCTGGGTTTACACTTGCTGTAAATAGACTGTAATTTACTCTGTTTTGGTTTGCATAATCTCTTTCAAAACTTCCACTTACATATTCTAAATTAGTGTTTAGGGTTAGATTTTTTAAACTTCTACTTATAAAATCAATAGGTAAATCAAATATGGTGTTTAAATTAAAAAAGAATTCTCTACTTTTAAAATTATCTGAAAAATGAGAAGCATTTAATGTGCTTTTATCTATATACGAATCTAAAAAATCTATTTCTCCAGTGGCTTTTAAATATGTGTAATTCTGTTTTTCTTCTATACTGTTTAGCGTTGAAGTTATAAAGTTAGTATTAGATAAACCATACCAATTATAAGTGTCTAAAGCAGTTTCTACATTTATCTTCCAATCAAAATAACGTTCTTCTTTTTTATAAAAAGCGTTTGCAAAAAAGTTAGAAAAATTACTATCTAATAATGTGTTTTCAATATTGTCTAAAGAAGAATTGTATTTTGCATGAAGTCCAAATTGATCTTCAAAACGTGTGTTGCTATGTAAATAAAGTTCAGCATATGGTGAATTGTAATTACCATAACCTAAAGCAAGATAATTATTATAAATACGTTCTCTTACACCTACATCTATACCTTTTACTACACCACTTTTAGGTACAAATGTAGATGCAACTGGTGCAGAAAATATAGTATATTTTAAAGGTTTCTTTTTATTTTTTTCAGATAATTGAATAACAGGATTTTTATTAATTTTATTAGCGTCTGCAATTTTAGGGTTGTACTTACTAACAACCTCTACAACTTCAGTTTTAACTGTATCTACTTTTTTTGTAGGTACATTTTGTGAAAATTGTTTACAAACAAAAAATAACATAAATAATACAACTAAGCCTTTTTTCATAATTGTTTAGTTTTTTGGTGTTACAGAATTATTAGTTTTGGCTTCGTTGGTTTTTATTAAATCTAGTTCAGCTTGAGCTTCTTTTACAATATCTTCAAACTGAGGAAAGTTTTTAATTATATTTTCTAAAATAAAGGTAGCTTGATAAGCATCTTTTAAATTGTAATAGTTTTTACCCATTATTACGTAACTTTTTACTCCCCAGTATTTGTAATTAGAGTAATCTGCAATTAATTTCTGAATTACTTTATTAGAACCTTCATAATCTTTTTCTATACTTTTAAAATATGCATTGTAGAATAATGTTTCAGCTTTTAGTTCTCCAGTAGCAATACTTTCTAAATTTTCGTAATATTCTTTTGAAGTAGAAAAATCTTCTGTAATAAAACTTATTCTAGCAATTATTTTTTTGGCATCAAACTCTAAATCTTCACTTAGTTTTTTAGTAGATAAAACTTTTTTTGCATAATCTAAGGCTAATTTGTTTTCTTCTGTTTTAGCATAAGATTTCATTAAATTACTTTTTGCAAAAAGTAGATTTTCTGTAGCATAAGCTTCTTTTTCTAATTCTATTAAAACAGGAATTGCACTATTATAATCTTCTTTTTCTAAGTAAATCTGAGAAGTTTTTGCAAGAGCATCTTCTCTAAATTCACTTATTCCAGCCTCTAAAACTTCATTATATTTTTTTAGAGCATCATCATATAGTTTTTCTTTAAAAAGAACATCAGCTAAATAATAAGTAGCTTTTAAACTGTTTTTTCCTTTTGGAAAACTTCGTAAATATTTTTTTAAACTTAAGATTGTTGCATTTGTTTTTCCTTCAAAATATCTTTTTTCAGCAATAGAGAAAGAAGTGTTTTCTAACTCATTATCAGATACTTCAACAAAACTTAAAGTTTTAGTCCAAGCTACATAATCGTCTAAACGATCTTCATCTACATATATATTTTTTGCGTTTCTAACTGCTTGAAGTGCATCTGAAGAATTAGGGAATTTTGTTGCTGCTAATTTAAATTTATTTAAAGCTTGTTTGTTTTGGTTATCATTGTAATACAACAGTCCTTGACGAACTAAAGCTTTTGATAAAAAATTACTATCTGGGTATTTATTAAACAATCTATCATAAGCTTGATGAGCTTTTGTATTATCTTTTATTTTTGTGTAAGTACTTGCTAATTGATAAAGAGCATCATCTTTTAATGAGGAAATTTGATAGTTATTAATCACTTTTTTTAATGCATCAATTTTTGCATTATCATCATTCATAAAACCATAACTCATCCCAATTTGATATTGTGCATAATCTGCTTGAGAAGCTTCGTTACTAATTACATTTTGATAAGCGTTTATAGCACTTTTATATTCTCTGTTGGCATAATAGCTATCACCTAATCTTACAAAAGCATCATATTTAACTTCTTCTTGTATACCTGTATTTTTAGTTGCTTTATTAAATGATGCAGAAGCTTTATCATATTCTTCTAACTTAAAATAAGCATAGCCAACATTATAATCAATTAAAGGGAATGAATTATCTTTTACTAACCTCTTTAATTGGTTAAATTTAAATAAAGCATCTTGATATTTTTCTAATCTATACAAAGTCTCAGCTTCCCAATATTTTGCTTTGTCACTTATATTTTTAATGCCAGATGCAGTACTTTTATTGAAGTAAGGTAATGCTTCTGCTATTTTTTTTTCATTAAATAATTGAATACCCCTGTATAAAGAAACTTCTAAAGAAAGTGCATAGTTATCTTTTGTATTCTTCTTTTTTAAATAATTTAAAGCTCCTTCATAATTTTTATCATGAATATAAGATGAAACTACTAATTCATTAATCTCTTTGTAAGCTTTAGAGTTAGGGTAGTTCTTTAAATAATCTTGTAAAACATCTGCAACATCTTTGTAAGGATTACCAGATTCATAGCTCAATTTAGCATAATTTAGAGCAGCATCTTCTTTAATTTGAAGATTAAAATTCATTTCACTAGCAGCTTTAAATGCATTTAGAGCTTCATTTTTTTTATCTGTATTTAGATAACATTCAGCTAAATGATAGTAGGCGTTTTGTGATACTGCATTTTTTTTATCGATAATTCTGTTAAAAAATCTTATAGCATTTTCAAAATCATTTTGTTTGTAATAGGCATAACCAACTTGATAATAATCTGTGTTATTCCATTTACCCATTTTACCTTTATATTCAAGTAAATAAGGTATAGCTTCATCATATTTTTTTAAATTAAAAAAGCTTTCACCAATAATTTTGGAAATTTCTGAAGCTTCTTTTCTTTTAGCATCTTTTAGTAATTCTTTTCCAACTTCTATACATCTGTCAAACTTACCAGCTTTAAAACTGATATCTAATAAGTAGTAAGAAATTTCAGCTTTATAAGATTCGTTATCAGCAATTTCTTTTAACGTTGACTCTGCAATGCCATAATCTTCTAATTTATAAGCAATAAAACCATAATAATAACGAGAATCATTACCATATTTAGCATCATTAATTAAAGGTAAAAATTTATCTTTTGCTAATGCTAATTTATTGGCAACTAACAAACCATAACCCATTTTAAAATTAAGTTCTTTTTGATTTTCTTTAGATATCAAATCCATATTTACTTTTTGATACCACTTTAAAGCATGTGCAGCTTTTTTATTTGAAAAATAATAGTTGCCTACATTAAAATAAGCTTTATTTTTTTTACTACTAGCTGGGTTTTCTTCAACAAAACGTAATACTTTTTTATCAGCATCAGTTTGATTTAGTTTTATAGCACACATAGCATCAAAATAAGATGCATCTGAATGTAATGATGTGTTTTTATCAGCATCCTGAAGCACTTTTTCGAAGGTTTTTTGTGCAGCAGCATAAGATTTATTATTGTATAATTTTAATGCACTATTAAATTCAGAATTAGTATTTACATCAATATTAGATTGTTGAGCTTTTACATAAAAAGCTGACATAAAAATGATTAAAACTAATAACTTTCTTTTTATAGAAATGGGTTTCATACAATTGATTTTGTGCTCATAGCTAGTAACGAAATTTTTTAGCGATTGTTGGATGTAAATCAAAAAAAACTAAAAATTAGTATATCAAAATTAATAATAATCTCGTTTTATTGTTGAAAAATGAAACGAAAATTTTAAGTTTGTGAAAACTACTTTTTTTATGGAAAATTCAGTTTTACATCTAGAGAATGCAGATATTTATCAAAGAGATAATTTAGTTTTATCTAAAGTAAATTTAAAGATAGATACTGGAGATTTTTACTACTTGATTGGAAAAACAGGAAGTGGAAAAAGTAGTCTTATGAAAACACTTTATGGTGATTTACGTTTGCAAAGAGGTACAGGAACTATTGTTGGTTTTGATTTAAAAAAATTAAAAGAAAAAGACATCCCTTTTTTAAGAAGAAAAATCGGGATTGTATTTCAAGATTTTAAATTGTTAAATGATAGAAACGTTTTTGATAACTTAGAATTTGTTTTAAAAGCTACTGGTTGGAAAAACAAAGAAGAACGTAAAGCAAAAATTAACGAAGTTTTAGAAAAAGTAGGTATGCAAAAGCAGTACTACAAAAAAACTTTTGAACTTTCTGGAGGTGAACAACAAAGAGTCGCAATTGCAAGGGCTTTGTTAAACGATCCTGAGTTAATTTTAGCTGATGAGCCTACAGGAAATTTAGATCCGAAAACTTCTTTAGAAGTTATGCATTTACTGAATGAAATTCATAAAAGTGGGAAAACTATTTTAATGGCAACTCATGATTATCAACTTATCGTAAAATTTAAGCACAAAACCATTAAAGTTGAAGCTGGTGAGTTGTTTGAAGTTGCACAACAAGCAAAGGTATAATGCTTTCTGTACTTATTCCTATCTACAACTATAATGCTCTACCATTAGTAGAGTTACTTCAAAAACAACTTATAAAAGAACAAATTACTTTTGAAATAATTTGTCTAGATGATGCTTCAAATTCTAGTCTTAATCCAATTAATGATAAAATAAATCTGCTTGAAAATTGTAGTTTCTCAGTTTTAAAAGATAATTTAGGAAGAAGTGCTATTCGAAATTTACTTGCAAAAAAAGCAAAATATAGTTGGTTACTCTTTTTAGACGGAGATGTATTACCTGTAAATACAAACTTTATAAAAACCTATATAGACGAAACTAAAAAAAGTAGATTTACTGTTTTTTGTGGTGGAATTAAATATGAAAGAAACCCAAAAACTAAAGGATTGTTACATGTAAAACATGGCTTAAAAAATGAAGAAATATCAGCAAGGTTAAGAAATAAAAAACCTTATAAATACTTTTTTACTTCTAATTTTTTGATTGATAAAGGTATTTTTAAAACCATTAAATTTGAAGAAAAATTGACTAAATATGGTAGAGAAGATTTTTTGTTTGCACTTGCATTAAAAAATGAAAACTTTAAAATTCATCATATTTCTAATGAAATTTATCATCTTGGTTTAGAAAGTGATGAAAGCTTTGTTGCCAAAACAAAACAAGCTATGAAAAACTTATATTTTCTAAATCAAGAAAACTTAATTTCATCTAATGAAACCATTTTATTAAAAATTTTAAAGCTTTTACAAACTTTAAGAATTTCAAACTTTATTGGAAAATTGAATCCTTATTTTGAAGATAAAGCAATTAGGAAGAAATCTTTATTTTATCTAAATTGTTTAAAAGTCTCATATTTGTGTCATCTAAAAGCGAATAATGAAATTTAGAAAAGACATAGCAAATTTAATTTTTGATAAAATTAATATCAATAAAGAGGATTTAAAAAATCAATTTGAAGCCTCAAAAAAAGAGATTGGATTTTTCTTTTTAGATGATTTATTACCTAAAGAATTTGCACTTGAGATTTATAAAAAATTCCCTAGAATAGAAGAGACTGTAAAGAGAAAAAGTTTTAGAGAGTTAAAGCATACAGCTTATCAAATGGATAAATATGATGCTTTATTAGAAGAAGTTATTTATGCTTTTCAAGACATTAGAATTGTAAAATTAGTAGGAGAGATATGTGAAATCGAAGAAATTTCTGCTGATGAAAAATTATATGCAGGAGGTTTGTCTTTAATGGGTAAAGAAAATTTTTTAAATCCTCATTTAGATAATTCTCATGATAAAGATAGAGATAGATGGCGAGTTTTAAATTTGTTGTATTATGTTACTCCAAATTGGGAGTTAGAAAATGGTGGAAATTTAGAGATTTGGCCAAAAGGTATTAAAGATAAACAGACAACAATTGAAAGTAAATTTAATAGATTAGTTGTTATGGCTACTCATCAAAAATCATGGCATTCAGTTAGTAAAGTAGAAGTTGATGCTATAAGATGTTGTGTGTCTAATTATTACTTTTCTTCAACACCATTGTTAAATTCAGATACTTTTCATGTAACTACCTTTAGAGGAAGGCCTTCAGAAAAAATTAAAGATTTTGTACTTCAAATTGATAACAGAATCAGGCAATCTTTAAGAGTTTTATTTAAAAAAGGTGTTAGAGAAAATCCACATCAATACAAAAAATAGTTAAGAAAGATTATTGAATATTGATAATAACTCTTGTTCTTGATTTTCCCAAATTAATTCTTTTCTCGCTTTTTCTAAAGCTATACTATAATCCTTTTCTGACATAGACTCAATTTGTTTAGCAATACTTTTAGGATTTCTATTTATTAAAATCTCACCAACTTTATAATCTTTTATAATTTGTTTCATTTCTGGTAAATTAGAAACTAAAATGGGTACTTCTGCTTGTATATAATCAAATATTTTATTGGGTAGTGCATATCTGTAATTTAATCCTAAGTCTTCTTCAAAGCTAATACCTAAACTTGCAAGTGGAGTTAATTTGTGAAGTTCTCTAGGTTCAATTCTTCCTAAAAATTTCACTTTAGCTTGTAAACTTTTCAATTCAACTAAATTTTGTAATTCTTTAGTTAAATTTCCAGAACCAATAATTATTAATAAGTGGTTATTAAGAAACTTCATAGATTCTATCATTAATTCTAATCCTCTCCCTAAATTTATAGCTCCTTGATAAATAATAATTTTTTTACCTTGAGTATTAAAAGGAAATTTACCTAAATCAATTGTTTTTGAATTTGGTAAATTTTTAATAGTATTAAAATTCGTGTTGTACTTTTCTTTATAATATCTAGCTATACTATCGCAAACTGTATAGTTGTTTTTTAATTTTGGTAAAATATTACTTTCTAAAAATGTCCAAACTTTTTTCACTAAAGGTCTTTTTACTAATTCAGGAACTTCAGGAAACAACTCATGACTATCGTAAACTAATTTTTTGTTTTGAAGCTTACTTACTAAGTAATTTGGTAGTAAAGTGTCTAAGTCATTAGATAGTAGTATATCTTTTTTAGAAAAAAGCAGTAAACTAAAAAGACGAATGTTATATTCAGCATAAAATAAAAAACCGTTGTTAAAAAATAGTTTAAAGCGTTTGGTTTTATAAGCTCTATTTAAAGGCTTACTATTTTTTAAAAGTCTACCAACAAGTAAAATGTTGAATCCATTTTTAACTAAGGTGCTACATACCTTTTCAACTCTTTGATCTGTTGATAAATCATTCGTTACAGAAACTATAATTCTTTGCAATTTCTATCTTCTTTAAATGCAATATAAAAATAAAAAACCCACTCCTAAGTAAGAAGTGGGAAAATTGCTATGAAAAAGAAAGATAAGAATGTTCTTATCTATTTATTAGAACGTATTTTATATTTAAAACTTACATGCTTGACTATATTTAACATATATTTTTGATATTTTTAGAATAGTAGATAAATGCTTTAATAGGTTGATAATTAAATAATTGTTAAAATTTATAATACACATCTAAAAATGTTTAATAAAAACATATATTTGTTAGACAAAATTTAACCAAATGAAATCACTTATCAAAAAAACGCTACTTTCTATTTTTATAATATTTATATCAATAAATTTTTACGGTCAGAGTTTCCAAGGAAAAGCTGTATACAAGTCTAAAACTAAAATGGAGCTTGGAAATTGGGGAGCAAGAATGAGCGAAGGTCAAAAAAAACAAATAGCTGCTAGATTAAAAAATAGATTAGAAAAAACATACATTTTAACTTTTAACATGCAAGAAGCAATGTTTTTAGAAGATGAGAAAATCGATGCTATTTCTGGTGCAACAGATTCTTGGGGTAGTTATTTCTCTAGAGGAGATCAATATAAAAATGTAAAAGAAAATAAATTAATTCAAGCTCAAGAATTTTATGGTAAACGTTTTATAGTAAAAGACGATTTATATAAAATAAATTGGGAAATGGGCTCAGAAACCAAAAAGATTGGTCAATATACTTGTTACAAAGCAAAAGCTTTTGTTCCAAAAAATGAATTAGAATGGTATAATTTTTCTTGGAGTGATTTAAGAAATACTGATAAAAAGCCAGAAGAAAATTTAGAAATTGTTGAAGCTTGGTATACACCACAAATTCCAGTTTCTCAAGGGCCAGCAGAATTCTGGGGTTTACCTGGTTTAATCTTAGAAGTAAGTTCTGGTGGAACCACATTATTATGTACTGAAATTGAAATTAATAACAAGCAGCAAGTTGCTATAGAAGCACCAACAAAAGGAACAGAAATTACTAAAAATGATTATGCATCAACTGTAAAGAAAAAGATGATGGAGATGAGAACAAATAGAATGGGTAGATCTAGAAGAAGTAGATAATTCAGTTTTAATATATTTAAAAAAAAAATCCGTAACTAAATAGTTACGGATTTTTTTTTGTGGAGACGCCGAGAATCGAACTCGGGTCCAAACAAGCAGCCAATAAGCTTTCTACATATTTAGTTCTTACTTAGTTTTCGTTGTAAAGCTGATTAAGAACAACCTACTTTACACTTAACTTCTTAAATTTCAAAAACCTAACGAAGTAATAGGTTTTCTATGTTTACTTTTACGATGCCCAAAAATGAAACGCCGTAAACCAAGGCTTTTCGTGGACATAAAGCTTGCTCACCTAGTGAGCCGAGGCTTAATCTTACTATAATTCAGATTAGGCAGCTAAAGCGTAGTTATCTTCGCCGTTTATAATTTTGAAATAAGTTTTACAAGTATCATTTCACTCCTTGATATGCTTACCAATTCACTGACCTTGCTGTCAAAACCAGTCGTCCCCAAATTGTCAAAGAACATTTTTACTATAAAAATGTGGATTGCAAAAGTATAAAAAATACTGTTGTCTATCCTTAGAAAATCTAATATCTTAGAGCAAAATTTATACCAAATGGTATAAGTTGGTATTCAGAATTTTATAAAAAACATCAAATGAAGTTTGGCATCATCAAAGAACGTAAAAATCCACCTGATAGAAGAGTTGTTTTCTCACCTAAAAAACTTAAAGAATTACAAGAAAAATTTCCAACTGCTAAAATTGAAGTAGAAAGTTCAGATATTCGAGTTTTTACAGATGAAGAATATACAAAAGAGAATATTCAAGTGTCTAAAGATATGACTGTTTGTGATGTTCTTTTAGGTGTAAAGGAAGTACCAGTAGATGCTTTAATACCAAATAAAAAATACTTTTTTTTTAGCCACACTATTAAAAAGCAACCTTATAATAGAAATTTACTTAAAGCAATTTTAGACAAAAACATAGAGTTGTACGATCATGAAACCATTACAAAAGAAAACGGAATGCGTTTAATTGGTTTTGGAAGATATGCTGGTATTGTTGGTGCATATAATGGCTTTAGAGCTATTGGGTTAACTACTAAATCTTTTCAATTACCTAAAGGAGAAACTTTAGATAGTAAAAAAGAATTAATTAAGGAGTTACAAAAAATTACACTAAGTAATAAGTTTAAAATATTACTTACAGGAAATGGTAAAGTAGCTTATGGAGCAAAAGAAATGTTAGATGCAATGAACATAATACAAGTTTCTGTAGATGAGTATCTATCTAAAACTTTTAACGAAGTTGTGTATTGCATGATAGATGTTTTAGATTATAACAAACGAAAAGATGGACAAATAATAGACAATTTAGATTTTTATAATCATCCAGAATCTTATGAATCTAATTTTATGCGTTTTGCAGAAGTTACAGACTTTTTTATTGCTGGGCACTTTTTTGGAGATGGTTCTCCTTATTTATTTACTAGAGAAGATGCTAAAAAACAAAATTTTAAAATAAAATATGTTGCAGATATTTCTTGTGATATAGATGGCCCAGTTGCTTCTACAATAAGACCATCAACCATAGCAGAACCTATTTATGGGTATCATCCTAAAAAAGAGAAAGAAGTAAATTACACAGATAAAGACGCAATTGTTGTAATGGCTGTAGATAATTTACCATGTGAATTACCAAAAGATGCTAGTGAAGGATTTGGAGAAATGTTTTTAGAAAATGTTATTCCTGCTTTTTTTAATAATGATAAAGATGGAGTTTTAGCTCGTGCAAAAATGACAGAGAATGGTAAGCTTACAGAACGTTTTTCGTATCTTCAAGATTATATAGATAGTAAAGAATAATTTAGTTATTCGTTTATGGTTTTTAGTTGTTGGTCTTTAACGACAGTCTGTTCGAGTAATTTTGAGTAAAGAGAAATTGTATCGAGAACTTAGTATTTAATTTCATAATTATTTAAGAAAGATTACATTGCTCTAATGGAAAATAATCACCAACTGTTAATAGAATTAGCTAAAGCCAAAATGCCCTTTGGTAAATTTAAAAACAGCTTTTTAATTGATTTACCAGAAGCTTATTTAGTTTGGTTTAAAAACCAAGGTTTCCCAAATGGGTAGTTAGGGAAACAAATGGCTAGTATTTATGAAATAAAAATCAATGGTTTAGAGGATATTGTGAGAAAAATTCAAAAAGACTTTTTATAAAATATTTTATATTGGAAAATAATTTACATTTGTTCGAGTTTTATTATTTAGATTTATGGAAATCAATGAAATACTAAATCATCCAATTTTTACCAAAACTGCATCTATTTTTTTGCTGTTTGTAATTGTGTATATCATTGTAAAAGTTTTACAAAAAGCTACATTCAAGATTGCAAAAGACAATAGTTCTAAATACAAATTCAAAAAATTAATTAACTTTTTAGGTTACGTATTATTTGTGTTTGGTATTATGTATATTTTTAATACTAAACTTTCTGGTATTGGAACTGCGTTAGGTGTTGCAGGTGCAGGTATTGCATTTGCTTTACAAGAAGTAATTGTAAGTGTTGCAGGTTATGTAACAGTGTTTACAAGCAACTTTTACAAAGTAGGTGATCGTGTAAAGTTGGGTGGTATAAAGGGTGATGTTATTGATATAGGTTTGTTAAGAACCACTTTAATGGAAATTGGAGATTGGGTAAATGGGGATTTATATAATGGTAAAATGGTACGTGTTGCCAATAGTTTTGTATTTAAAGAACCTGTTTACAATTACTCTGGTGATTTCCCTTTTTTGTGGGATGAAATTACAATACCTGTAAAAACTGATGGTGATTATCACTATGCAAAAGATACTTTTTTAACTATTTTAGAAAGTGAGGTAGGTGATTTTGCAAAAACTTCACAAACTGCTTGGGATAAAATGATTGGTACTTATGCCATTGAGAATGCTAGTGTTGCACCAATGGTAACTATGACATTTGATGAAAACTGGATAACCTTTACTTTGAGATACGTTGTTGATTTCAAGTCACGAAGAAGTACAAAATCTGTGTTATTTGATAAAATCTTATCTGCAATTAAAACATCAAAAGGTAAAATAGAAGTAGCTTCTGCAGCTTTTGAAATTACTGCTTTTCCTAAAAAAGAGGACTAATTAAAAATTAAGTATTTTTACTCTTATAACAATTTAAACTAATCATTTATGCTATTGAACTATGTATATTTTGGACTTTCCATTTTAGGACTCATACTATTTTTCTTTCTTATAGGAAAGTTTTTTAAGTGGTTGCAATCTAAAGCAGATAAAATAGATAGAAATGTATTATTTAAGAAGAAAGAAGTAGCTAAGCTTTTTAAATTTATTACTCCAAGAAGAGAAAAGCATATCATAAAGTTTGCAATTCGTATTTTAAGGATATCAATCAGTCTTTTTTTCTTAATTATCTATTTGCCTTTTGTTTTTAAATTTTTACCTGAAACAAAAGAATACGCAGATAAAGTTTTAGAGTATGTTATGAAACCTGTTTATTTTTTAATTGATGGTTTCTTAGAATTTTTACCAGGATTTTTCTTTATAATCGTTATTGTTTTTATAACTAAATATCTACTAAAATTTTTAAAATATTTAACTGGTGAGTTAGAGAGAGAGGCAGTTAGATTAGATGGATTTCATGCAGATTGGGCAAAACCAACTTTTAATTTAGTGAGAATTGTAGTTATTGCATTTGCAGCAATTATATGTTTTCCATACATACCTGGTTCTGGATCAGATGCTTTTAAAGGGGTTTCAATATTTTTTGGAGTATTATTTTCTTTAGGTTCTACATCAGCAATTTCTAATATTGTTGCAGGTATTGTAATTACGTATATGAGACCTTTTAAACTTGGAGATAGAGTAGAAATAGGAGATACAGTTGGTGATGTAACAGAAAGAAGCTTATTAGTAACAAGGGTAAGAACTATTAAAAATTTAGATGTAACAGTGCCAAATTCTACAATATTGGGTAATCATATCATAAATTTTAGTAAAAATGCAGCAGAAGAGGTAGGTATAATTTTACATACATCTGTTACTATAGGGTATGATGTGCCAAGTGGAGATGTTATAAAATCACTGATTAAAGGAGCAAAAAGTACAGATATGATTTTACAAAAGCCAGAGCCATTTGTATTAGTAAAAAGTTTAGATGATTTCTATATTAATTACGAAATAAATTGCCATACAAAGACTCCTGAAAAATCAGCTATAATCTATTCATTATTGCATGAGAATATAAAAAATGAGATGCATAATGCTGGTATAGAAATTCTTTCTCCTCATTATAATGCAGTTAGAGATGGAAATTCATTAACAGTTCCACCAGAAAATATACCAAAAGACTATAAAAAAACGGGTTTTAAAATTGGAGATTAATGTTTTACAACAACTCCATAAGTAATATGCGTAATTCCTAAAATAAATAATGAAGAATACCAATAGCTAGGGATAACAATACACAAGGCTGCCAACAAAACACTTACTAAAGAAATAATTAAAATATTTTTTCTTGATTTATGCTTCAAAAAAAACAAGAATATTCCATATAATATTAAAAAAGAAGGTGTTATAAAATCTACATAGCCTAAATTCTTTAAACTAATAAGAATAGTAAAAGTTGATATTAAAAAAATCACATAAACTAATAAAGCCTTTTTAGTTTTACTGTTAAAAATTTTATGTTGAAATCGTCTAGAAGCTCTTCTAGCTTTAAAATATAAAGCCATTGAAGAAAATAAGAAAGTTAAAATTAGTATTGAAATTACAGCGATTTCTATTATTTCTACAGACAACATTCCAGCTGGGTTATCATCTATTAAAAAACCAGTTAAGATATTTTTAATCAAATAAGCAGCAATTAAAACATAGATGCCTATTTGAATACTGGCAAAACCTTTTAAAGAAAAATTGACTTCGAAATTATCGTGTTTACTCATATTTTTTTTAACTTTCGTAAATATACAAAAAATGAAACCTGCTGAAGAATACATTTTAAGTCAACCAGAACCTTTTAGATCTATATTACTTCATTTACAAATTTTAATTGAAACTTCTTTTCCTGAGGTAGAGCTTCAATTTAAATGGAAAATCCCTTTTTATTATTTAGATAACAAGCCTTTTTGTTATTTAAATCCTTCTAAAAAGAAAGGTTTTGTAGATGTTGCTTTTTGGGTTTCTGCACATCTAACTAAATATAATGAATACTTAGTTTCAGAAAATAGAAAAGTTGTAAAATCGTTAAGATACTTTAAGTTAGAAGATATTAATGAAGAGGTTTTACTTTCAGTTTTAGATGAAGCTCATCAATTAAAAGAAAAAGGTTTTTACAAAAGAGATTAGCTTTAATAAACAAGATTAAATTGAACTGCATTTCTGTTTTTAATAAAAAATATTAAAGTTGTTTTTCTTTTTGGATTTTCAATACTAACTATCGATTTTTCACCTTTCTTTATGATTTTGGCTTTTTTTAAGTACTTCTCTCCAGAAAGTAAATAATACAAAGATTCGTTTAAGCCTATAAATTCAAACTCTAAATTCGCTTTATTTCTAACGTTGATAATACCATTGGTAGGATTTTTCAATTCAATACCAGAACTTAAAAACGTATTATTATATATAGGTTGATTGTAGAATTCTTCTTTAGTCATTCTACCAAAACGTAATACCCAAATAGTCTCTTCTGGAAAGTGTGTTTTAAAAATTTTATCTTTAGGGATATTATAGTAATAATTATCAAACTCTTTAACCCATTTTCTATTTAGCTCATAACCAGCAGCCCAAGTTGCATCTAAAATAATCCATTCATTATTTAATTTTACAGCATTCCAAGCATGGTTAGTATTATGTCTAATTTTACCAATTTCATTGGCATTATTTCTTACATAACCCTTAATTACAGTGCTTTCTATCTGTAATAAATCGTATATTTTTTTTAGAGATTGTGCATACTCTTCACAAACACCTTTTTTAGAGATAAAAGTTTTAATTACTAGATTATCTACAAGGGTCTGTAATTTTTGTTTTTTATCTTCTTCAGAAGAATAATAAAAACTGTATCGTCTTTGAGTTGGCTTATAATACTCTTTTAAATTATACCTAATATTTGTAGCAATCCAATAAAATGAAGCTCTAATTTTATCAGAGTCAGAAGTAAAATCAGCACTAATTTTATTTACTAAATCTTCTACTTTAGAAAATTTTGGGTATGCTTTTACAATGTTATCAACTTTACTAAAGTCTTGTGAGTAAGAATTTAAAGTTATAGTAAGGAATAAAAATAAAAGTTGTTTCATAATATGTAAATAAACAACTTTTATGCCTAAAAATTGTGGTTATAAATTATTTACAGTTTTTCTTATAGCTACTAAGTTGGTAAGTAACTTTTCTAAATTATTTAAATGTAACATATTAGCACCATCACTTTTTGCATTAGCAGGGTCAAAGTGAGTTTCTATAAATAAACCATCTACATTATTTACAACTCCAGCTCTAGAAATAGTTTCTATCATTTCTGGTCTACCTCCAGTAACACCAACTGTTTGGTTTGGTTGTTGTAAAGAGTGAGTAACATCTAAAATTGTAGGAGCAAATTCACGCATTTCTGGTATTCCTCTAAAATCTACAATCATATCTTGATAACCAAACATGGTTCCTCTATCTGTAATCCAAGCTTTATTAGATCCAGCATCTTTTACTTTTTGTACAGCATGTTTCATGGCACCTGGACTCATAAATTGCCCTTTTTTTAAGTTAACAACTTTACCAGTTTTTGCAGCAGCTACTACCAAGTCTGTTTGTCTTACTAAAAAGGCAGGTATTTGTAAAACATCTACATAGGCTGCAGCTTTAGCAGCATCAGAAACTTCATGAATATCTGTTACTGTAGGTACATTAAAAGTTTCAGAAACTTTACGCAATATTTTTAAAGCTTTTTCATCACCAATTCCTGTAAAACTATCAATTCTACTTCTGTTTGCTTTTTTAAAACTTCCTTTAAAAATATAAGGAATCTCTAATTTATCAGTAATAGAAATCACTTTTTCAGCTATTCTTAAAGCCATTTCTTCACCTTCTATAGCACAGGGTCCAGCCAATAAGAAAAAATTATTTGAGTTTACGTGTTTAATATTTGGAATTTCAGATAAAATCATTGGTAAAATTTTAGGCAAAAATAAGGAATTAAATTAGTTATATTTATAGCATAAATAGTTTTAAAAATGATGAGAACAATTAAAATACTTTTAATAAGTATACTTTTTATAGCAAGTAGTTGTAAAATTACTCAAACAGGAAAATCTGGCAATGATGGTAAAGATGGAGTAAAAAAAGAGGATATATCTACTTCTGCTTTTTTTATTGATTCTACTTTGGTAAAAAAGCATTTATATACATTGGCTTCTGATGAAATGGAAGGTAGAAGATCTGGAACCAAGGGTATTGAAAAAGCAGCTCAGTATATAGAAAATGAGTTTAAAAGAATTGGCTTAACCAATTTTGAAGGACTTGACAGTTATAGACAAACATTCACTTTTACAAACAGAAGGTTTAAAAAAGAAATTGAAAGCGCAAATATTATTGGTGTTTTAGAAGGTAAAAGCAAAAAAGATGAATATGTTATTATTTCTGCACATTATGATCATTTAGGAATAGGTAAACCTGTAGAAGGAGATTCAATTTATAATGGGGCAAATGATGATGCATCTGGAGTAACTGGTGTTTTAGCTTTGGCAGATTATTTTAAAAAAGTGGGTAATGAAAGAACCATTGTTTTTGCTGCTTTTACAGCAGAAGAAATGGGTTTAATTGGTTCTACTCATTTTGGTAAAGGTATAGATGCAGATAAGTTTGTAGCAGGCATTAATTTAGAAATGATAGGAAAAACACCAAGTTTTGGTCCAAATACTGCTTGGCTAACTGGTTTTGAACGTTCAGATTTTGGTAAAATAGTTCAAAAAAACTTAGAAGGTTCAGGGTATCAATTGTTTCCAGATCCGTATAAAAATTTCAATTTATTTTTTAGATCAGATAACGCTTCTTTAGCAAGATTAGGAGTTCCTTCTCACACATTTTCTACAACAGCAATAGATGTTGATAAAGATTATCATAAAGTTACAGATGAAGCAGAGACTTTAAATATGACTGTGATTACACAAACCATTCAAGCTGTAGCAAAAGGCACTAAAAGTATTATTGATGGAAAAGATACACCAACAAGAGTTGTAATTGTAGAAAGAAAAAAATAAGAAAATGAAATTTTTAAAATTTTTAATAGTAGTTTTTTTATTTGGTTGTTCTTCTTCTAAAGTGATGACAGATTATGATAAAACTATAGATTTATCAAAATTCAAATCTTATAACTTTTATGAAGATATAGGAAAAGGATTAAATGAATTAGATGTAAAACGTGTTACTTCTGCTTTAGATTCTGTGCTTATTTCATCAGGATTTAAAAAACAAGACACTTCAGATTTTTTAATAAATGTAATTGTAAATTATTCTGAATTACAAACTACAAATACCATTAATATTGGATTTGGAAATGGGGGAATAGGTGTTGGTGGAGGAATACCAATAGGAGGTAAAAAAATTAATGAAGAGTTAATTGTTGAGTTTGTAAATGCAAAAACAAATACACTTTTTTGGGAAGGTGTTTTAAATTCTAAAGTATCAGAAAAAAGAAAACCAGATGCAAAAACAAATCATTACAAAAAGGTTATTCAACAAATTTTAAATGAATATCCTTTAATAAAAAAAACCTCTAAATAAAATTTAGAGGTTTTTTTATGATTAATTCTTTATTTAGAATTGATATCTAACAGATATAGCAACATCAGAATTTAACCCATCTAATTCACCAGTAATTCCTATTTCTGGTCTATAGTCTATAGATAATAAAATTGGTGCACTAAAATTGTACTCTATTCCAATAACTCCAGAACCATAAACTCCAGTTCCTTTATTAGAAACAATACCACCACCAAAACCTGCATACCAGTTAAATTGGTTTTCTAAATTCCAAACCCATTGATATAAAGCAGTGGCTTTAAAATCATTAAACTCATTTGCTAATCCTAAATCAATTTCTAGTCTATTATTGCTACCTAATGCTTTTTGATATGAAATTTCACCTCCAATTCCATTTCCTCCTCCAAAACGTATACCTATTGCATTGTCAGAAACATCTTGTGCATTAGAAGATAATATAGCTGCAAAAACTAAACTAAAAACTAAAATTACTTTTTTCATGATTATAAATATTTTATGATTCTTTAACAAAAATATAGAATTTTTGAGTTGAAATTTAACTCATAAGCAATTTAAAATGATTTATATGATAAAAGTTATCGTTATTAAAAATACATTTTAGATCATTACTTTAGTAAGCTTTTGTATTTTTACTGTTCAAATTTATATATGAAAATTCATTTTATAGCTATAGGAGGAAGTGCAATGCATAATCTTGCCATTGCTTTGCATCAAAAAGGATATGAGGTTTCTGGAAGTGATGATACGATTCATGATCCATCAAAATCAAGACTAGAAAAGTATGGGTTGTTACCTAAAACTTTTGGTTGGTTTCCAGAAAAAATTTCTAATAGTTTAGATGTAATTATTTTAGGAATGCATGCAAAAATTGATAATCCAGAATTATTAAAAGCGCAAGAGTTAGGACTTAAAATTTATTCTTATCCAGAGTTTTTATTTGAACAATCTAAAGATAAAACAAGAGTTGTTATTGGAGGTTCACATGGTAAAACAACCATAACTTCTATGATTTTACATGTATTAAATTATCATGAAAGAGAAGTAGATTACATGGTTGGTGCACAATTAGATGGTTTTGAAACTATGGTGCATCTTACCACTGATAACGAATTTATCGTTTTAGAAGGCGATGAATATTTAAGTTCACCTATAGATATGCGTCCTAAATTTCACTTATACAAACCAAACATAGCATTGTTAAGTGGTATTGCTTGGGATCATATTAATGTTTTTCCAACTTTTGAAAATTATAAAGAGCAATTTTCAATTTTTACAGACTCTTTAACAAATGGAGGAAGTATGGTGTATAATGAAGAAGATGAGAATGTAGTTGATGTTGTCGAAAATTCAACTAATCACATTAAAAAATATCCTTATAGAACTCCAGATCATTTTATTGATAATGGTATCACTTATTTAGAAACAACATCAGGTGACTTGCCTTTAGAAATTTTTGGAAAACATAATTTACAAAATTTAGCTGGTGCTAAATGGATATGTCAGCATATGGGTATTGATGAAGATGACTTTTATGAAGCAATAGCAAGTTTTAAAGGTGCAAGTAAACGATTAGAAAAAATTGCTGAAAATAATGACACAGTTATCTTTAAAGATTTTGCACATTCACCTTCTAAAGTTTCAGCAACAACAAAAGCTGTAAAAGAGCAATACTCAGAAAGAACAGTTTTAGCTTGTTTAGAGCTGCATACGTATTCTAGCTTAAATGCAGAATTTTTAGAGCAGTATAAAGGCGCATTAGATTATGCAGATAAAGCTGTTGTTTTCTTTTCACCTCATGCAGTAAAAATTAAAAAATTAGATGAGGTTTCAGAAGCTCAAATTGCAAATGCTTTTCAAAGAGATGATTTAATTATTTATACAAACCCGCAAGAATTTAAAGATTTTCTATTCTCTCAAAATTTAGAAAAAACAGCTTTGGTTTTAATGAGTTCTGGTAATTATGGAGGATTAGATTTTGACGATGTTAAAAAAGTAGTTAATAATAATTAAAATAATTCATCATTAAAGATTTTAGTAACTAGATCTATCATTTCTTCATTTTTAGAATAGGTTAAACTGTAACAGTTTAATTTAGAAAACCAGTCTAAAAAAATAGCTGCATTTTCTTTATTTGGAGAAAGCCAAGAATCTGGGACTAATTGTTGAAAAGCTTCTAATTTAGAAATTTCTGAAAAATTAAGTTTAGCATCTTTTTCATACTTTATAAATATTAATTCTTTACAAGGTAAATGTTGTGTAAAATCGGTATTGTTAGGTTTTAAAAAACGTACAATTTTATTTAATCTTTCAAAATTATATTCTGCTGTAGTTTCGAGTTCTGGATAAATGGGTAGTAAAGTTTCTAAGCTGTTTTTTTTTATAGATATAGCTGCTGGAAAACTATATACTTCTTGCTCTTTTTCATCAATAGGTACAAAATCGTCTGCTAAACAGGTAAAACCATTAGCTTGTAATAAAGCTAAAGAAGTACTTTTTCCATTTCCAGAATCTCCTAAAAATAGTATAGCTTTTTTATCATTACTTAAAGCAGAGGCATGAAAAACACCCATCCATTCACTTTCTTCTTTATGATGAATTTTTTGAATTAATTCCATTGAAAATTTCCCTTGAAAATAATGAATATCATTTCTAGACCAAGAACCTATAATGTGATTATTAACCGTTAAAAAAGTATAATTATGTTTGGTGAAAACATCGAAAGCATGATGATAATCAGTTGTTTTTTTAGTTTCTAAGTGAGAAAATTTAGGGTGAATTAAGTAAAGCTCATTTTCACTAAAAAATGATACTTTAAAAATAATATTATTTACCTGATAAAATTTAACGTATTCAAAGCTATCAGGTTTTTTAACATCTCTATGATCATTAATAATTGACCTGTCTTTTTTAGTTTTAGATTTTAAAAAACGACGTTTTATATCTAAAATAAAATCAATAGTTTTTTCTTCTGGAGCATCAATTTTTTTAGATAAGGCTTTTGCAATATCTTTTATAGGAATCTCTTTGTATAGTCTTTTTATGATATCTGCAGTAATATTTTCTAATACTACATATTGATTTTCGTTACTGCACCAAGTTACAGTTTTACCCTCTATAGCCTTAAATAAAAAGTCTTGATTCTTCATTAATTTTTTATAATATCAATTATGAAATATAATAAAAATGCCTCAAAATATTTGAGGCATTTTTATTAAAATAAATTTATTATTTAAAACCCTGTTCCTGGTGCTGAAGGGCTAGCTGCTTGAGCTTTTTTTGGATTTAAAATTAGATATGTACCTAAAGCAGTTAATGCAGCATATTTTCCGTAATTACCTATTTTTTTAATAGCTTCTTTACGTGTAATTTCTTCCGTTTTTTTATGGTTTTTCATGTTATTAATTTTAAGCTATTAATTATTTTAATACAATTTTCTTATTAATTTTCCCTTTTTCAGTAGCTACTTGAACAATATAAACTCCTGTATTTAAATTAGGCAAAGAAATATCTGAATTACCTTTTGAAGAAAAAGAATGGTCTAAAACTTTTTTCCCTAAAATAGAATAGATTTTAATTGAAGCATTATTACTGTTAATACCTGAAACTCTTAATGAGTTTTTATCTAATTGATAGATATTAGTACCTTCTAAAGTAATATCATTTGTACTTAAAGCACTACTAGATTTTGTATGCAAATAAAAACGACCAAATCCATTTGTTTTTTCAGTTAAGGTAATACTGTAATTACTATTTGTTTCGTCTAGTCTTGTATAAGTGTCTTTTAATCTATCTTCTAAATATACATTAATACCATTAGGTAAGTTTAAAGCTTCAATAGTAAATTCAATGTTTAAACCTGAGTCTGCATTAATACCAATTGGTATTACCATATTTTCATAATCTGAATCTGGTAATGATTGAATAGCAAGTTTTTCTCCTTGACTATTTGTTACTAACCCAGAATATATAATGAAACTATTATCTCCACCACCAAAAATTGAACTGTCATAACCATTATCAAATCCAGTAGAAGTGCCATTTATATAATAAAGTTCAGTATTATCTGAATTACTACTATTTGTTATAAATACTTTAATTTCTGGACGACTACTTTTATTAAATACTTCAGTAGATTGATGACTTTGCATACTTTCTTTAAAGTCAATCTTCGTATCACCAAAACCACCTTTAGTTTTTAAGAAAAAACCTTGAGTAGGAGATATATAACGAGCAGGTGAACTTTGATTTACTGTTATGTATTTTGTTTGAGATTGATCCCAAAACCAAATAGTTGCTTCTGCTAATTCATCTTGTCCTGTTGCAGAATTAACAGTTAAAATATTATTGTTTGCATCAGCATTTTTGTTGGCAGGAATAAAAGAAGGGTATGGGTTGCCATATACCCAGTAATTTTCTGTCGTATCAAAAGTGCTAGGAGCATAATCAGAAGTTGGCATTTGACCAGTAAAAACTAAATCACCAGCCTTACTCGTTTTAACGGTAAAACCAAGACCTGAGGTGAAATTAGCAGAATTATATGTCCATCCATCACTATAAGTTCCAATTGCAAATTGTGTTCCTCCAACACCACCTTGTGGAATAAATCCAAATCCATCTCCTGCGTTGTTAAGAAAATCTGTAGAATTTTCACCAACAACTGGGCTAGAAACTAAATACCATTTATCTGTTGTTGCTATACTTCTAATATATTTTAGATCACCAGTAGAAGTTCCATGTACAATTAATGAACTACCACTATTTAAAATAAAACTATCATTATCAGTTATAGTTAAATTTCCATTAACTGTTAAAGCATTTCCACTATTTATGGTTAATGTTTCACCAGTTTGTAATGTTAGATTACCAGCTAAAGCTTCTGTACCTGAGCTAATTACTGGAGCATTTGTAACATTTGGGATTGTTACTAAAGAAGAAGTGGTTGGTATTCCATTATCCCAGTTTCCTGCTAAATTCCATACACTACTTGTAGTACCTGTCCAGTTTGTTGTATTTATGGTAAAGGCTTCTTGAGAAAAAGGAAGAAGAGACTCACCATCAGAACTAGATGTAGTCCAATTACCATTTGTTTCTAATTCTGAATAATATGCTGAGTAAGATGTTTGATTACTTCTTGAACCATTAAAATATCCACCATTTGGAGAAGCACTGTTATCAGCAACAATAATTGAAGAACCAATTACTAACCCAGTGTTTGTAAGTGTAATTCCATCTCCATCAAATGGACCAAGTACAGCACTATTATTACCAATTTGAATAGCAGCAATATAAGTGGTTGGTGTACTAGAATCTGAACCAATAAAAGCAATAATACCATCCTTACTTCCTGAAATATTAAAACTACCACTTCTAGTTATTGATCCAAAAGAAGAACCGAAAGAAGCGTTTGAACCACTGTCAACATCCGTAAAAATAACTATAGTACCTGCTTTTATAATATTACTACCTGAATTCCAGGTAATAACACCTTCACTACCAGCTAGAGCACTGGGTGTACCTACACCAGTTGTTTCATCATCAGTGAAATATATAGTTGTACTTGCAGAGATATCAGCTAAAGCTACAATTGCAAAATCACTATCTCCTCCAGCATTAAAGCCAACAAAAGCAATGTCTCCAGTAGATTGTGCAAAAGAAGAAATACTTAAAAGACAAATAATTAGTACTTTTAAAAAGTTTTTTTGTTTCATAGTAAATTTATTTATGAATTTAATTTACATAAAACTAAAACAAATTATTGAAAACATTGTAGAATTTATCTGAATTTATTTAATTATTAATGATTTCTTAAAAAGAATATCAATTAATTAATAAAAATTTAAAGCTTAATTCTTTCTCCAGAAGAAAGGTGTAAATAAAATAAGCACAGTAAAGAGTTCTAAACGCCCAATTAACATTAAAAAAGAACAAAACCATTTTGCAGATGTAGACAAATGTGCAAAATTATCTACTGGGCTTACAGAACCAATGGCTGGCCCAATATTACCTAAAGAAGAGGCTGCTGCACCTAGTGCAGAAACAAAATCTAACCCTAATAAATTTAAAGTTACAGAAGCCATAATAAAGATAAACATGTATATAATAAAGAAAGACAATATGTTAAATACTATAGTTTGGCTTACAGATTTCCCATCATATCTTACAGGAATAATCGCATTTGGGTGTAACGCTTTTTTAAATTCTAAAAAGCTATTTTTAAGCATTACAATATGCCTTACAACTTTTACTCCTCCACTTGTAGAACCTGCAGAACCTCCTGTAAAAAACAAGGCAAAGAAAATTCCTGTTGCAAAGAAATTCCACATGGTAAAATCTGCTGAAACAAAACCTGTTGTGGTAACCACAGAAGTAACCATAAATAATGAGTGTCTTATAGCGTATTCTAAATCACCAAAAACTTTTGGATGATTGATAGAGGTTTCTAAACTTGGGTCTTGAAAATGATATATTAAAATGATAATTAAAGAAGAGACTCCAATAATCCCAAATAAATAATACCTAAACTCTTCACTTTGAAAAACTTTTTGAATTTTACCTTTTAATGCAAAGTAGGTAAGTACAAAATTTGTACCTGCTACCAACATAAAAAAAGTAATGATATATTGTACAAAAGGTAAGTGGTTATAGTGAGCTATACTTGCATTTTTGGTAGAAAATCCACCAGTGCTAACTGTAGCCATAGCATGATTTAAAGCATCAAACCATGTCATACCAGCAACTTTTAATAGAAAGAATTCAGCAAAAGTTAATACCACATAAATTAAATACAAACGTTTAGCTGTATCAGTAATTCTAGGGTGTAATTTATCTGCTGATGGACCAGGAGCCTCTGCCATAAATAACTGCATACCACCAATACCTAATAATGGTAAAATGGCTATGGTTAAAACAATAATACCCATACCACCAATCCAATGTGTAGCAGATCTCCAAAAGAGAATTCCTTTTGGCATTATTTCGATATCTTTTAAGATAGATGAACCTGTTGTTGAATATCCAGAAATGGTTTCAAAAAAAGCATCAGGTATACTTGGTATTGCTCCTGATAATAAATAAGGTAACATACCTGTAATAGAGAGGGTTAGCCATCCTAAGGTTACAATTAAATACCCTTCTTTCTTTTGGATATTTGTGTTTTTAGGTTTATTAAATAAATATAGTAATAGACCAATAAAAATGGTAATTATACCTGCATTTAAAATTCCCCAAGCTTCATTTTCTTCGTTAAAAAAACTAAAGGGAAAAGCGATAAACATAAATAAACCGTTTAAAATAGCAGTGATGCCTAAAAAACGATATATTATTTTAATGTTTAATGAGTTCATTAATTAAAGAATTTCTCTACTGTAGATATGGCTTCTGGTAAACAAAATACTATTACTTTATCTCCATCTTTTATTTGCATATCACCAAAAGACATTAAAGCTTTTCCATCTCTAATAACACCACCAAAAACAGCTTCTCTAGGAAAACGTAAGTCTTTAATAGGTTTTTCTGTAACCTTAGCTTTGGCTTTTACTTCAAACTCAAAAACTTCTGCATCTATATTATGAAGATTTGCTAATTCTAATATTTTTCCTTTTCTAATGTGTTTAAAAATATTACTAGCAGCAATTAATTTCTTGTTAATAAGAGATTGTATTCCAATGGTTTGAGAAATATCAATATAATCCATGTTTTCTACTAAAGCAATGGTTTTTTTAACTCCTTTAGATTTTGCTACTAAACAAGACATAATATTAGTTTCTGAGTTACCAGTAACTGCAATAAAAGCATCTGTTTCTCTTATGTTTTCTTCTTCTAATAATTCTAAATCTCTTCCATCACCATTAATAACTAACGTATTATTTAGAGTTTCAGCTAAAGTTTCTGCTTTTTCTCTATCTTTTTCAATTAGTTTAACTTTAAAGTTATCTTGACATAAATTTCTGGCAGTTTTTTCTCCAATACTACTACCACCAAGTATCATTACGTTTTTGATATTAAATTGCTTTCTACCAATAATAGGGTAGAGGTCTTTCATACTATAATTTGGCACAGAAAAATAAACCTGATCATCTAATTCATAAACAGTATCTCCTCTAGGAATTATAGTTTGACTAACATTTTCTCTCTTAATAGCAATGGTTATAAAATCTACTTTAGAAAACTTTTGCTTAGCTTCTTTTACTGTTAAATCTACTAAAGGAGATTTGTAATTTAAAGTAGTACCCATTACATTAAACAATCCACTTTCAAACTCAACAGTATCATTAAAAGAAGATTGATTTAAAAGCATCTTTATTTCATTTGCAGCTAATTCTTGAGGAGAAATCATAAAATCTAGCCCAAATTTTGAAAAATCTACTTCACATTCATTTAAGAATTCAGGATTATCAATTCTTGCAATTGTCTTTTTTGCTCCTAAAGATTTACCAATAACAGAAATTGTAAAATTAGTGTTTTGGCTATCTGTTACAGCTATAAGTAAGTCTGCAGAAGAAATACCAATTTCTTTTAATAATTGAATAGAAGTGGCATCACCTTTTTTGGTAATCACATCTAAATGATTGTTGATGTAGTTTAATTTATCACCATCAAAATCTATGATGTATGTATCTTGTGATTCGTAAGAAAGTAGCTTAGCCAAGTGAAAACCAACATCTCCAGCACCTGCTATTATAATTTTCATATATAAGATATAGAAATAGAGTACAAAGATATAAAGTCTTAAGCAGCTTTAATAAAAAAAAGTAGAAATTAACGCACTTTTCTCTTTTTTTGTACTTTTATAAAAATTGCATTTATGAAAAAATTAACCATAAAATCTTGGGCTTTAGATGATAGACCTCGTGAAAAATTAGTTGCTAAAGGTAAAAGTGTTTTGTCTGATGCTGAGCTAATTGCCATATTAATTGGATCAGGTAATAAAGAAGAAAGTGCAGTAGATTTAAGTAAGCGTATTTTAAACTCTGTTAATGGTAATATTAACAAACTAGCTAAATTATCTATAGACGGTTTAACTAGTTTTAAAGGAATTGGTGAAGCTAAAGCAATATCAATAATTACTGCTTTAGAATTAGGTAAACGAAGACAATTTGAAGTCTCTACACAAAAGCCAAAAATAACAAGTAGTAAAGATGCCTTTGATATAATGCAACCAATAATTGGCGATTTACAACACGAAGAATTTTGGGTGGTTTTTTTAAATAACTCTAATAAAGTTTTAGCTAAAGAACAAATAAGTAAAGGAGGTTTAACAGCTACTATTGTAGATGTTAGGTTGTTATTTAAAAAAGCTTTAGAATTAGGAGCTGTGGGTATATTAGTTTGTCATAATCATCCTTCAGAAAAACTAACACCAAGCAATGCAGATAAACAAATTACTCAAAAAATTAAAGAAGCTGGCATTACTTTAGATATAAAACTATTAGACCATTTAATTATAACTGAAAAAGCGTATTTTAGCTTTGCAGACGAAGGTATTTTATAAATTAAATCTATTTTAAAAACTGCAAAATAGAAACTGAATACGAAAAATGTTATTAGTTTATTCACACAGAATTACACCAAGAATTCGTTATATTTTTAAACATATTTTAACAAGAACATTGTTAATTCCTGTTTCGTTTACTTCTAAAGTAGAAGATTTTGTGGCTCACAATGGGTTAAAGTTATCTTATACAAAAACAGCTTTAGGAAGTGAATTTTTTATAAAATCTAATGATTTGTTATTTGAACAAGGTGTAAATGATTTAGAAATAAATGTTCAAAAATGGGATGATGTACCCTGTTTCTTTGCAACCAATATAAACTCGAGCTTACCTTTTGATATTTTTGCAGCAAGTTTTTATTTAATAACTAGATATGAAGAATATTTGCCTCATGTTAAAGACACTCATGGACGTTTTACAGCAGAACAAAGTTTAGCATTTAAATACAAATTTTTAGAGAAACCAGTTATAGATATTTGGAGCTATAAATTTCTATCACTTTTAAAAGAGAGGTTTCCAGATTATACCTATAAAACTAGAAAGTATAATTATATTTCTACAATAGATATAGATAATGCTTATGCATATAAACATAAGAGTTTTATCAGAGGATTTGGAGGGTTTTTTATGGATGTCTTTCGTTTTAAATTAAGAGATGTTTGGAATAGAACAGCTGTTAATTTAAATCTTAAAAAAGATCCTTTTAATACATTTAATGAGTTATTAAGTTTTAAGAAAGAGTTTAATATTAAAACTATTTTCTTTTTTTCTATTGGAGATTATACAACGTTTGATACAAATGTTTCAGCATCAAAAAACAAATACAAATTACTTATTAAGAATGTTCAAGATTATGCATTAGTTGGTTTACATCCATCCTATTTTACAATGAATAATGCAAGTATGCTAAAAAAGGAAAAAGGACGGTTAGAAAACATTACTAATACAACTATAAAAAAATCTAGACAGCATTATTTAAGATTTAATCTACCAGAAACCTATCAACAATTAATAGATTTAGAAATTGATGAAGAGTATTCTATGGGTTATGCAAGTAATGTAGGTTTTAGAGCAAGTACATGTACTCCTTTTTATTTTTATGATTTAGATTTTGAAATACAAACTCCTTTAAAAGTTTTTCCTTTTGCTTTAATGGACACTACATTAAACGATTATTTAAAGCTTACACCTAAACAATCTTTAGGAAAAATAAGAGACTTAAGAAACGAAATAAAAGCTGTAAACGGAACTTTTATAACATTATTCCATAACGAAAGTTTAAGTGACTATTTGCGTTGGAAAGGTTGGAAACGTTTGTATGAATCTATGTTAAAAATAGCTACAGCTTAATACATGATTAGATTAATCAAAAGACATCAGTTAGACGAAATTAAATACAATAATTGTATTAAAAAATCTTTACAATCTAGAGTGTATGCCTTTTCTTGGTATTTAGATATAGCTTGTAAAAATTGGGACATTTTAATCTTAAATGATTACGAGGCTGTTATGCCAATTCCTTGGCGAAAAAAATTAGGAATTAAATATGTGTATCCTCCTTTTTGGATTTTAGAATTAGGTATCTTTTCTATAAATACCAATGTAAAAGTTGATGAATTTTTACAAGAAGCAAAGTTGTATTTTAAATATATAGAGAGTTTTTTAAATACAGACAGTGTTGTTGAAAATCCGTTAAATTTAAAAAAGAGAACTTTACAAAAGCTTCAACTTCAAGAAAACTACGAAGCTATAGTAGATAATTACAGAAAAGATAGAAAAAAAGATTTAAGAAGAGCCAAAGAATATTTATTAAAAGAAAAATGGCATGATCGTCCTGAAAATTTGATTGAACTATTTAAAGAAAATGTAGGTTTACGTACACCAAAAATTGGTAAAAAGGATTATGATATTTTATTAAGAATTATACAAGAATGTATTAAAAATGGAGTAGGAGAGATGCTTTCAATTTATAACCCATATGAAACTTTAGTAGCCTCAGCTTTTTTAATAAAATATAAAGAAACAGTTACAATTTTAGTTTCATCTACCGATTTTAATAATAGAAAAAATGGAGCAAATACTTTTTTAATTGACAGCGCTATTTTTAAATACCATAAGGAGTTTAAAACCTTTAATTTTGGTGGTTCCTCAATAAAATCAATCGCAAATTATTTTTTAAGTTTTGGGGCTAAAACAGATAATTATTATCAATTTAAAAGTAATAATCTTGCAAAATTATTAACCCTTTTTAAGAAGTAGCTTTTTATATAATTTTATAAATAGTAAATAAGATAATAAGCCAGTAAACCACATTAATATGGCAGAAGTTATTGCTGTACCTTTAATACCATATTTAGGTATTAAATAAAAATTAGCACAAATATTTATAACTAAAGCTAAAGTTGCTATGTAGTAATTTAAATGTGCTTTACCTATAGAAGATAAAAGATTACCAAACAATCCTCTTAAAATAAAAATTCCGCAAATACCAATCATTAGAATTATAAAAGTGTCAGAAAATTGAGTAAATTCTTTATCTAATAAGCCTAATATTTGAAAAGAAAATAACCAGGAAAATAGTAGTACTAATATGCTTACTACAGTAAAAAAAAGAACATAACTTTTAATGTATTTAAAAATATATCGAGCGTCATAAATTTTCTCAGTAAAAGCAACAAAATCAGTAGCAATAAATACTCTTGGTAAAAATAACAAGCTAAAAGGAATTATAGAGACATACCTGTAATTGGTAACCATTTCTGTATTTGATAATATAAAACCAATTAATAAAATATCAATAACAAACAAAAGTTGAGTTACTACATTAGATAGACTAGCAAAAAAACCATATTTCCAAAATTGAAAATTAATTACTTTAGTTTTTTTATAAATTAAATTATTAATGTTTAATGATTTAAAGAAAATTATAGAAGTGAGTAAAGGTGTTAATAATAAAGCAATAGCATACCCTAATTCTTTGTATAAATAACTTAATACTAAGACACTTAATAACAAAATAATACTTTGTACTCCTTCTGTAAAGGCAAAAGATTTATTATTATGTTGTAATCTAAATTGCGCTCTAATAATCTCTAATAAATAACTTGGAATAATTGTAAAAGAGAGCAAAACAACATAAAAAAGAGTGTTTTCAAATTTAAAATTTATAAATAAACTTATGCTAATAACTATGGTAATTAAAACCAAACAAGCTACTATACCTTTTTTAAAAACATAGGCTAAAATAGAATCTTTATCTTCAGAAGATTTAGCCAATGCTCCATATCTTATTAAACTTTGATGTAACCCAAAACCACTTATAGGAATTACAAATAATATAATATTATAAGCAAACAAAACAACACCTAAAGCATCATTTTCTATAAATTTTAGCGCAATCCAAGAAGCGATAAAAGATAGCACTCTACCTAATATAGTTGCTAAAAAAACATAGCTTCCAGATCTATTTAGAAAATTTTTTATGTATTGAATAATTATATTCACTTAGCTATATTTTTTACTGCTTTTTGATATAAATTATTAAAACTATTAGCAATTACTAATTCACTAAAATTATTTTTTACATATTGATGCATTATTCTTTTATCTGCAATTTTATGTTTTTTGTAATAAATGTTCAGAATCTCTTTTAACAATAATTCTTCATTATTTTTTGATATTAAAGTTCCAAAATTTTCTGGAAAATATTCTTTTATTCCTCCTACATTAGTAGAGATTACAGGTACACCACAAGAAAACGCTTCTAAAATAACACAAGGTAAATTTTCGTAATTACTAAAAAGTACAAATACATCTGCTTTTTGTAAATGAGTTGCTATTTCTTTATGTGGAATCTGATTTATGAATTCTATATTTTTAGAATCTATTCCTAATCTTTTTGCAAAATCAATATATTTAATAGAATTATCTCCAATTAACTTCAGACAAAAATCTATAGATTCTGATTGTAGTTTTGAAATTACATGTAAAATGCCTTCTACATTTTTGTGTTCGTTAATCATATTTGATATATGAATAATCGTAAATCTCTCTTCTTTTTTTTCTAATGGAAAAAATAGATCTGTATTTACAACATTAGGGACTTTTGTATAATTACCCTTTAATGGAATCTTTTTTAAAGAATCTGCTAAATCATTTGAAACAGGGCAAACAAATTCAGCACTTTTGGTTATTAAATTAGATATTTTATTCTGAAAAAAAGAAATGTTTTTAGCTTGTGGTTGGTGATAAACTGTCCAATGTTCTGAAATAATGTATGGTTTATTAAACCTCTTTTTTAAATATAAACTAAATATACCAAAAGGATAAATTTCGTTTAAATGAACAACATCTATTGAATCTATTTTTGAATATATTTTTTTAAAAATCTTAAAGAAGGTTAATGCTTTTAAAAAAACATTTTTTTGAAGATTAACATAAGCTAAGTAAGTAATTAAATTTTCTTCTTTAGAAACTATTATTTCTTCTTTTCCTGCCAACTTTTCATCTGTAACAATGTGTATAACAGACACATTGTTAAGCTTAGCAACAGCTTTTGCATGTCTTTCAATAAAATCGCCATTTGTTGGTAAAACTCTAGAAGGATACCATCCACATAAAAATAATACTGATAATTTTTTTTGCAAAAAAAAAGATTTAATTAAAACAAATATAACAACTAATTAATGGAATTTTTATCTAATAATAGTTACTTTTAAAGCCATGAAAATAGAACACGTATTTTTCGATTTAGATCATACCCTTTGGGATTTTGAAAAAAATTCTGATTTAGCTTTCCAAAAGATTTTTACAGAACAAAATATAACTATAGATATAGACTCTTTTCTTTACGTTTATAAACCTTTAAATAGAGAATTTTGGAGGCTTTATAGAGAAGAAAAAATATCTAAAGAAGATTTAAGATATCAAAGACTTAAAACCGCATTTGATAAAATTAATTTTTCGGTTTCAGACAAGCTTATAAATAAAATAGCTATATATTATATAGACTATTTACCTCACTTTAACCATTTGTTTAATTATACTTTCGATATTTTAGATTATTTAAAAGAAAAATATAGACTACATATAATTACTAATGGTTTTGAAGAAATTCAGACCAAAAAAATGAAATCTTCAAATATTTTAAATTACTTCGAAAATGTAATTACATCTGAATCTGTAGGTGTTAAAAAACCGAATCCTAAAGTTTTTCATCATGCATTAAAATTAGCGAATGCAACTGCAAATTCTTCAATTATGATTGGAGATAGTATAGAAGCAGACATTAAAGGAGCTTTAAATATAGGTATGGAAGTGTTACACTGTAATTTTGAAAACGAAATGATACAAACTAAAGATTTTAATAGTATAAAATCGCTAATAGAAATTAAACAATATCTGTAAGATAAAGTTCGTTTTAATCATTATATGAAATTTTCAAAACTTATTTTCCTTTTTGTTTTATGCTTTTCTTTAACCTCTTGTTATGAAAAACTAGATTTTGATCAACTAGACAATTATGTCTATGAGCCAATTTTTACTTCTTCTTTAACTTCTTTTACTTTAGTTCCTGGACAATTTTTTAATAGTCAAGGAGTTCAAGAAAACAGTATAGTTGATGAAACCAGGTTTGAGATTTTTGAAACTAACATTGTTAAAGATAATGTTGTTCAGCTTGATTTTTATGCAGAAATAAAAAATGAATTTGATAGAGATGTAACTATCAATATTGATTTTTTAGATGATAATGATAGAGAAATTTATACTTTTTCTACAATTAATGTAAGATCTGGTGAATTAAATTTCACGTATTTAGAAGAAATAGAAATTTCTCAAAATCCAGATATAGTAAATGTAACAAAAGTAAAAATTGAAGCATCTTTAGAAAATACAGGAACTCAGATGAATCCTAATAGTACAGAAGAATTTGAGTTTAAATCTTCTGTTACAGCTTACATACAAACTAAGCTCTAAAAATGAAAAAAATCATCTTTTTTATAATACTACTCATTACAATTAAAATGAGTTCACAAAATAAACAAGTATTGTATGATTTTGCAGATTTACCTCAAACGCTTCTTTTAAACCCAGCAATAGAACCAAATTATAAATTTCATACAGGTTTACCTTTATTGTCTGGTATTTCTTCACATATAGGTTCTAAAAATTTTACACTTACAGATATTTTTGCAAACGATGGTAGAAATATAAATGATAAGATATCTTCTGTAATAAATTCTATATCCTCAAGAGACTTTGTAGCTATAAATACACAAATAGAAATTATAAATGCAGGATTTCGTTTAAGAGATAATTATTACATCAATTTTGGGTTTTATCAAGAAATAGATGCAATTGGATATTTTCCTAGAGATTTACTAGTGTTCTTTAATGAAGGTAATGCAACAAATCTTAATAGACCATTTAGTGCTTCTCACATAAGGTATAAATTTGATTATTTGGGGGTATTACATGCTGGTATTTCAAAAAAAATTAATGATAAGCTTTCAGTAGGAGGTAGATTAAAAATCTATTCGTCTTCAATAAATTTACAATCGAATAATAACACAGGTACTTTTACCACAGTAAATGGACAAAGTAGTATATATAGACACGTTTTTAGTAATGTAAATGTAAACTTATTAACCTCTGGATTAATAGAGAATAATGAATATATAGATGATGCTTCATCAATTGTAAAAAATACTTTTTTTGGTAGTAATGCTAATGTAGGATTGGGTTTTGATTTTGGGTTAAACTATAAAATTTCTGATCAATTACAATTTTCTGCAAGTCTTTTAGATATTGGATTTATTACTTATAAAAACAATGTAAAAAATACAAGAATTCGTGGAGATCATATATTTGAAGGTGTAGATTTTGAGTATGATGCAAATAGTAATATAGATTATTGGGCACAAATAGATCAAGCTTTTAAAGATCAATTACCAAATACAGAAGATCAAGTTGCATATACATCATTTAGGCCAGTTAAATTAAATGCAGCTTTAAAATATAGTTTTGGGGAACAAAGACGATTATTATGTTATGATGATGTTTATAAAGACTACTATACAGATGCATTAGGTGTTCAATTATTTAATGTTTTTAGACCTTTAAGTCCACAACTGGCATTAACTGCTTTTTACGAAAAAGCGATATCAAAAAAAACAAGAACTAAAATTACATATACCATTGATGATTTTTCTTATGCAAATATTGGTTTTGGTTTTTCTACTCAAGTAAGCAAACTTAATTTTTATGCATTGGTAGATAATATCTTAGAATTTAGTAATTTGTCATCTGCAAATAGTATTTCTTTCCAATTAGGTTTTAATCTTATATTTAATTAAAATGATACAAAAGACATTCTTACTTTTATTCTTAATGTGCTGTGGAATCCATTTTTCACAAGAAGTAGATTTAAGTAGCTATAAGTATATTATTGTTCCAGAAAAGTTTGACTTTCTTAAAGAGAATGATCAATATCAAACAAGTTCTATTACTAAGTTTTTATTACAAAAAAAAGGATTTAAGGTTTTTATAGAAAATGAAACATTACCCTCTGAAGTTATAGAAAATAGATGTTTAGCACTTACTGCTAATGTTTTAGATAAATCTAACATGTTAACTATAAAGAGTGTTATTGAGTTAAAAGATTGTTTTGGTAAAACTGTTTATATTTCAAAAGTTGGTAAAACTAAAATAAAAGATTACAAAAGAGGATATCAAGAAGCAATAAGACAAGCTTTTGAAACAATGACTGGTTTAAGGTATAGTTATGTGCCAAAAAAAGAGGTTGTAGAAGATAAAGTAATAAAGGAAAGCGTTACTAAAAAAGACGCTACAAAAATTGATATTAAGCCAGAAAACCCTACAAAAAAGATAATACCAACAAATCCAATTGTAAAGTCAGATGGTTTTCCATTATTATATGCACAAAAGACAGATAATGGATTTCAATTAGTTAATTTAAAACCAGAGTTGGTGTTTACTTTATTAAAAACCTCGAAAGAAAATACATATATTCTAAAAAGTAAAAATGGAATAATCTTTAAAAGTGGATTATTTTGGATAGCAGAATACTATAAAGCTGATAAAATAGTTCAAGAAAAATATCAAATTAAATTTTAATACCCATACTTATTTTTCCATCTATTTTTTAGTACTTCTTTAAATTGGTTTTCTCTAGAATTATTGCCTGGTTTGTAAATTTTAGTGCCAGATATTTCATCAGGTAAATACTCTTGATCTATAAAGTTATTAGCATAGTCATGGGCATACTTGTAATTTTTTCCATAATCTAGATCTTTCATTAATTTAGTGGGTGCATTTCTTAAATGGAGAGGTATAGATAAATCACCTGTTTTTTGCACGATACTTTGAGCATCTTTTATTGCCAAATAAGAGGCATTACTTTTTGGTGAGTTTGCTAAATATACAGCACATTGACTTAGTAGAATTCTAGATTCAGGATTACCAATAACAGAAACTGCTTGAAAAGTATTATTTGCAAGAATTAAAGCAGTTGGGTTTGCATTACCAATATCTTCTGAAGCTGCTATTAATAACCTTCTAGCTATAAATTTTACATCTTCTCCAGCTTCTATCATTCTTGCTAACCAATACACTGCTGCATTTGGATCACTACCACGAATTGATTTTATAAATGCAGATATTATATCATAATGTTGCTCACCAGTTTTGTCATACCTAGTTGTATTTTTCTGAATTTTTTCTAAAACAAGTTTATTTGTAATTTCTATTTCATCTTCAGACGCAACTAAAAGTTCAAAAATATTTAGCAATTTTCTTGCATCTCCACTAGAGACTTGCAATAATGCATCAATTTCTTTTAAAGTAATTTTTTTAGAAGACAATATCTCATCTTCTTTCATTGCCCTTTCTAAAAGTTGTTTAAAATCATTTTTGTCAAAAGAATTTAAAATGTAAACTTGACATCTAGAAAGTAGGGCAGGTATCACTTCAAAACTTGGGTTTTCAGTTGTGGCACCTAATAAAGTTACCCATCCTTTTTCTACAGCACCAAGTAAAGAGTCTTGTTGAGATTTACTAAATCTATGAATTTCATCTATAAATAGAATAGGATTTTTAGAAGTAAAAAGGCCACCACTTTTTTTAGCTTTTTCAATAACATCTCTAACATCTTTTACTCCCGAACTTATAGCACTTAAAGTATAAAAAGGTCTTTTAGATTCTGTTGCTATAATATTTGCCAAGGTAGTTTTACCAATTCCTGGAGGACCCCAAAGTATTAAAGAAGGAATTATACCTTGTTTAATTAAATTAGTTAAAACTCCTTTTTTGCCAACCAAATGTTGCTGACTAATGTAGTCTTCTAATTTTTTAGGTCTAATTCTTTCTGCCAAAGGTGCATTCATAAAGTAAAAATAGAAAAGATTTCTGACAGATTTTGTTTTATTTTATTTTGGGTTAATTTTTGTTATTATTATACCATGGATAATGAGTTAAAATTTAATAGAGAAGTTTTTGTAATTCCTGCAATTATTGTTTTTTCTATATGGTTTATTTATTGGGTAGAAATACAATTTGGATTCAATTTTAATAAATTTGGTATTTATCCAAGAACTTTTAAAGGTTTTAAAGGGATTTTTTTAACACATTTTATACATAGCAACACAAATCATCTTTTTAATAATTCTGTGCCCTTATTTGTGCTTATAAGTAGTATTTTATATTTCTATAGAGATATTGCATATAAAGTTTTATTTTTTGGAACTATTATTACAGGATTATTAACATGGTGTTTTGCAAGAGAATCTTATCATATAGGAGCAAGTGGAGTAGTTTATATGTTATTTAGTTTTGTGTTTTTTAGTGGAATTATTCGAAAGCATTATAGATTAGTAGCTTTATCTTTTATCATTATTTTTTTATATGGCAGTATGATTTGGTATGTTTTACCAATAAAAGAAGGTATTTCTTGGGAAGGCCATTTATCTGGATTTATGGTAGGAGTATTTTTTTCTTTATTATATAGAAATAAAGGAATAACAATAGAGGAGTACCAATTCTCAAGAACAGAGTTTGATGATATGTTTGATGAAGATGGTAATTTTTTACCAAAGAAAAAAGAGGAAATAAAAGTAGAGTAGTGTTGGTAATCTTATTTTCTTTGTCTTATTGCCTCATATAAAAATACACCACAAGCAACAGATACGTTTAAAGATTCTATTTCACCTAGTAATGGTAATTTTGCTTTATAATCAACCATTTTTAATACTGATGGATTTATCCCTTTTGCTTCAGAACCCATAATAATTGCTAGAGGTTGGTTATAATTAAAATCATAAACAGAAGTATCTGTTTTTTCTGTAGCTGCAACTGTTTTTATATCATATGCCTGCAATAAAAATAAAGCATCTTTAATATGATCTACTTTACAAATAGGAATTTTAAAAGCGGCTCCAGCTGATGTTTTAATGGTCTCAGCATTAACTGGTGCACTCCCATTTTTTTGAATAATGATTGCATCTACTCCAGTACATTCTGCAGTTCTTATAATAGCACCAAAGTTTCTTACATCAGATAGTTGGTCTAAAATTAAAAGTAAAGGAGTCTTTTCTTTTTTATTAATGGTTTCAAGAAGTACTTCTAAATCATAAAATTTTATTGGAGAAATTTGTGCAACTGCACCTTGATGATTATTGTTTTTAGATAACCTATCTAATTTCTCTACAGGAACTGTACTTGTTGCAATTTTATTTGACTTTATTAGTTTATCTAGTTCGTAATATAAATTACCTCGTAAACCTTTTTGTAAATAAATTTTATTAATAGAAGCATCACTCTCTATTGCTTCAATTATTGCTCTAATTCCAAATATATTTTGTGATTTTTCCATAATGTAAAAAAAAGCGTAATTAAAAAATTACGCTTTTTTATGAATTTATTATTTACAAATAATTAATTAACTGTAAAAGGAACTGAAGCTCCAGCACCATATGCACCATTTGTTGAATAAACAGTAATGTTACCTGGTAATGTTACTAAACAAGCACCAGCACCATCTTGGTAAGCATCATAAATCTGGAAAGTATAACTTCCAGGAGCTAAACAACCTGCAGCATTTTGCGTACTATTTCTAGCTAATCCAGCATAACCTCCCCAAGGAGCAGGTAAACCACCACCACCAGTAGTAGTTCCATTAGAAAGTACAGTAGCTCCATTAGCATCTCTAATTCTCCAGAATACTTCTTCTGGATATCTGTCTAATGTAATAGCAACTCTTACTTTTTGCTCTCCTGTTGGACAAGCTCTAGATACATTTAATCTAAATGACTCACCTGTAGCAACTTCTGGAGTAGCTTCTAAATTAACAGTAATTCCTTTATCTAAAGCTGCATCTAAATTAATATCACTTACAGCAATTGTAAAACTACCTTCAGTAGAACCAGCAGGAATGGTTACAGAAGCAGGAATAGTATAAGCAGCAGCATCTAAAGTTACATTACTTGTAACTAAATTTAATACTCTGTCTGTAGACGTAGTATTTGTTGCATATACTTTAACTTCTCTGTTTAAAGTACCTCCTGGAGGAACTTCCATTGGTTTTTCAAAAGCTTCTAAAGAAGCATATGATGTACCTTGAGGCTCTAAATCTGCAGTTTCACATGCACTTAGCATTACTAAAGCTGATAAAGCTGCAAAGTAAAATTTTAATTTTTTCATATTAAATTATCTTTTTAGAACAGTGAGAAAAGTATAGACTTTTCTCACTGTTTAATTTTATTAATTATTTTGTGTTGAGATGAATGGATTAAACTGAATCTCTCCTTCTGGAATTTCAAAAGTTAATCTTTCATCATTGTAAGGAATAGAAGCTCCAACAAAAGAAAGGTGATTTGTACCTCTTGTAATTGTAGCTCTGTTACGCTTCATAGCTAAGTAACTTTTACCTTCTCCCCAAAGTTCGATTCTAGTTTGTAAGTAAATTTCATCTAATAAAGCATTTCCAGATAAAGCATCTATATAAGAAGCATCAGGAACTCTTTGACTAACAACGTTTTTCAAGTAAGTTCTTGCAGCAGCATCGTTTCCAGCTCTAGCTCCCATTTCAGCAGCTAATAAGTGCATTTCTGCAACTCTCATGTAAACGTAATCTGCTTTAACAATTCTTGAAGTACCATATCTAGTTCTGTCTGAATCATAAAACTTATCTAATGGCATTAAGTGAGTATAAGAACCTGGACTATTTGTAAATTGAGCCTTTCTTACGTCATTTGCAGGAATTTGTGCAAATAAACCATCATCTATAGCTTTAGCATCACCAAATGCTGGGTAACTATAACTAAAGTAATCCATTTGACCCCACCATGATACAAGGCCTAAACCTAATTCATCGTTTAAGTCAACACCCCACATCCATCCTGGAGTATTCACATTGTTGAATCCACCAGTAACTTCTGTTCCACTCATTAATGTATAACCACCAGAAATAGCAGCTACTGCCATATTATGAGCTTTTAAAGGATCTGTACCTCTAGCACCTAAAACATATGCATAAATACCTTGAGCAACAGATTTGTTGATCTCAGTTTTGTTAGATCTGTTAAATCCATCTAAGTAAGCAATTGCTTCTGTTAAATCTTTTTCCATTAAGTCATAGATTTCAGCAGCAGTTACTTTTGGTCCATTAGGTGTAATAGCATCTGTATAGATAGGTAAAATTTCTTCTGTAGCATCATATTCTTTTTGATAGAATTGAGTCAAATAGAAATAAGCATGAGCTCTTAAAGCTTTCGCTTGTCCCATAATATATTTACCTTCTGCATTACCTGGAACAGCATCTGTACCACCTAATCCATCAATTACTTCGTTACAACCTCTTACGATTCTGTAGTAGTATCTCCATACTTGTCTGTTATCACCAAAAGTAAAATCTAAAGGTGCTTGCATTTCAGTAATAGAAGCTCTATACCAACCATAAGTACTTACACTTAAAGCCATATCACTAGATAACATATCACTAAATACGTCATAAGATTTATGACCAAAGTCATCGTGTCCACCAGTACCACCTGTACCAGTTGTAAATGTAAGTGAATACACACCTGACATTAATGCTCCTGTAACACCTGGGTCAACTGCTGCAGCTTGTTCTAATTGAGAACTTGTAAGTGATGCAGAACCCTCTAAAGCAGGATCTTCTAGGAAATCATCTCCACAACTAAAACCAGTTATTACGAAAACTGATAATAATCCGAATTTAAAAAATTTATTCATTTTTTTTTCTTTAAAATTTATTAATTAAAATTTAACTCTAACACCTAATGTAATTGTTGTCATTGGCGCATAAAATCTTCGACCTGAGTTTCCTGATTCACGTGTGTTAGGTAGGAAACCATCTCGTGCTGTCATGTTAAATAGATTATCAGCAGATAACCAAAGATTAACTGATTGGATATCAATTTTCTGAAGAAATTCTTGAGGAATTGTGTATCCAAGGTTAACGTTGTTTAAAGCTAAATAATCTGTTGAAGTAATAAATCTAGTTGATTGAGAAGTTGCATTTTGATCTATACCATCAGCTAATCTAGGAACGTCAGTTACATCACCTGGCTGTCTCCATCTGTTAGCTATATCTTTATGGAAGTTGTTACCTACTGCACCAAAACGATCAGACATTAATTCTGCGTATTGACCATCGTAAGCATAACCACCTAAACTATAAGTAAATTGTGTACCTATGTTAAAGTTACCAATTCTACCTGCTAATCTAAATGCACCACGTACATCTGCAATAGCAGATTTGTTAACATATATATCTGATGCATCAGAGTAAGTTTTAGTAACAGTTTTCTTAATATTTGCATCAGATACTTTAGCTTGATATTCTACTATAGAACCTGTAGCATTAGAAATACTTGGATCAGCTGGAATCCAAGATCCACTTGAATAAGAAGATGGCTCACCAGCATCTAATAATCCGTTGTTATTTCTATCATCATAATATTGGTACCACATTGGTGCTCCATCAGCAGCATCAACACCAGCCCATTCTCTCATGTAGAAATCAAAAATTGATCTTCCTTCTGACCATGCATACGCTCCATTTGGAGTTAATACTTGTGGTAATCCAGTTGCTGGATCTAAAGGCATAGTTTTAATTTCGTTATTTACGATTTCACCATTAATAGATAAATCTAAACTAAAGTCTTTTTTATCGATAATATGTCCTGTAAAGTCAAATTCAATACCAGCGTTAATTAACTCACCATCATTAACTGTGATAGAAGAGATACCTTGAGAAGGACCTACAAAACGGTTAAAGATTAAGTTATCTGTTAATTTGTTATAGTAATCAATTGTACCATCTAAGAATTTACCAATACCAAATTCAGTACCTACTTGGAATTGCTTAGTAGTTTCCCAAGTTAAATCTGGGTTACCAACAGCACCTGGAGCTAAAGAAATACTACCTCCTAAGTTACCACCATTATACGTGTTATATCCAGAGAAGAAACCAACACCAGCTTGGTCACCATTAATACCATAAGAAGCTTTAATTTTTAAGAAATCAAATACTCCATTATCTTCCATAAAGTCTTCATTACTAATTACCCAAGAAGCACCAACTGAACCAAATGTACCCCACTTATCGTTAACGAATCTAGAAGAACCATCAGTTCTTACAGATGCAGTGAAGTAATATTTTTGATCGTAGTTATAGTTAAATTGGCTAAAGTAAGACTCAATTGTAAATCCACTTCTAGATCCAGAAGGTAAACCTAAACTAGACTGGAAGTTATCAAGATCTAATAAGAAAGGAGAAATTTGTAATCCTTTTGAAGCTGATTGGAACTGTTGTTCGAATTCGTTACTCTCATGTGCAATTAATGCATCAAAAGAATGTGCTCCCCAAGAATTGTTATATCTAATAATTTGTTGGATGTTTTGAGTTAAACTAGAAAAGTCATTGATTGTTAAATCACCTCCAGTTGAAACACCACCACCATAGAATTTATTTGTATAATCTCTATTTTTTTGTGTAGCATACTGTACACCATATCTTAATTCTGCACTTAAGTTATCTGTAATTGTAACTTGAGCTAAGAAGTTTCCATTAAATTCATGTCTATCTGTTCCGTTAAAATCATATAGAGCAGAACCAATTGGGTTAAGACCGTTTGCGTTTGGTCTATCTCTAAATCCTGATAAAGAACCATAATCATATTGGAAACCACCATAGTTAGTATCTGGAACTAAATCTCCGTTGTTATCTCTTAAGAATACTGGGAAAATTGGAGCCATTTTGTCAGCAAATTCAAATACGTTTTCAGAACCAACAATTTGTCCATTTTGAATACTTTCTGAGTAAGCATAACCAATGTTAGAGTTAATTTTTAACCAAGGCTTAATTTTAGTATCTAAATTTAAACGAGTAGTATATCTCTTATAACCAGTATTGATAGAATATCCATTATCATCTAAGTAACCAAATGATGCGAAATATCTAGTATCTCCATTACCACCACCCATTCTTAAGTTAGTTTCAGTTCTAATTGCTGTATCAAAAGCAACATCTGTATATCTTAAAGGAGTATATCTTCTTGTTGCACCAGATCTAACTGTACTAGTTGCAGGATCAATTAACTGAGCTGCAGTTTGATTCCACATATTGTAACCTGGGTCAATGTAGTTGTTTGTAAATAATCTCGCATTAGCATAAGCTACTGGGTCTGGTTGACCTGTGATTACACCTCTGTTGTAAATACCTTCCCAAACATAACCTACATACTCTTCTGGAGAAGTAATTACGTCATATCTTGGAATAATTTGATCATTTACACCTGTTTTGATATCTACTTCGATATATGAATTTGAAGAACTACCTGTTTTTGTTGTAATTACAACAACTCCGTTAGCACCTCTAGATCCATAAATTGCAGTTGCAGTAGCATCTTTTAAGATTGTTGTACTAGCAATATCTGAAGGGTTAATAGAGTTAATACTTCCAGAAAAAGGAACACCATCTACCACATATAATGGAGCTCTGTTACCATTTACTGATCCATATCCTCTAATTCTAATCGCACCAACTGTACCTGGTTGTCCAGAACCGTTAATTACGGTAACACCAGCTACCTCACCTGTAAGAGCTTGAGATACGTTAGAGAAGTTTTTTACTTCTAATTGTTCTTGTTTTACAACAGATGCAGTACCAGCAAAAGCCTTCTTTGTACTTGTTCCATATCCAACAACAACTATCTCATCTAAAACGTTAGCATCTTCTACTAAAGTAGCGTTTATAACATTAGATGCACCAACTGTTTTTTCTACTACTTTGTAACCTAAATATCTAAAAACTAAAACATCTCCGTTTTTTGCTTTTATAGAATATTTACCATCAAAGTCAGTTTCTGTACCAGTAGTACTTCCTTTAATTATAACACTAACGCCTGGTAAAGAACCTGAACTGTCAGAAACTGTACCAGTAATAGTTTTCTCTTGTGCAAAGGAAATTTGCACTACAAACGCTAATAAAAGCGTTAAAAATCCATTAAACTTTGTCTTCATTGTATAATTATTTGAATTAATTAAAGCCAAAAGTCTTAAATAAAACTTAAAAAAACAATTTTTTAACACTAAAAATTCAAATTCTTTTTTGTTAAAAATAAAAAAACCAGCCTAGCAGGCTGGTTTTTATTGTTTAATGGAAATAAAGATTATTTAAACAACCAAAGTACAGTATTTAATTCGTCTGCACCTTGAGCAGCAATTGCTGCATTGTAGTTAGCTTCATTTAATGAAGCAGCTGTTGCTGAATAACCATGTCTTTGTGGAATACCGTTAGCATTTGAAAGTAAATTAGGAGGAGCAACTAAACCAATTCTAGATTCAGTACCCATTGCCTTAAATCTTCTCCATTCTGCCCAACTGTTATATCCTTGTAAAAATAAAGATACCCATTTTTCGTAAGCGATATCATCTACACTAGTATATGCATTAGCAGCTAAATAAGTAGCAGCATCTAAAGTACTAACACCCCATTGAGTCATAGAAGCTGTAACAGCTTGACCATAAAGTGTAGCAGCGTTTTCTGTAGTCCATCCCATTGCAGCAGCTTCTGCTCTTGCAAATAAAACTTCTGCATAAGTATAAATCATTAATGGAGCATCTCCTTTATTAATGATATTATTAGTGATAAATGAATAATCATCTGTAGCTGAATTTGATTGACCATAAGGTGCACCTACATAAACTCCACCATTTGTAGATAATTCTGCCATTTGTGCTAATCTTGGATCTTCAGGTGCAGTATTTGTACCTGAACCAATTAATGCATTAACAAAAACATCACTCATTAAATAATCTCTTCTAGATTCAAATCTATCTTGCCAAGGATTATCGTTAGTGTCTTCTGTTAAATAAGTGTACTGAATATTATTTGCATTAGAAGAAATTGCACCTGCACTTAAAGCTTCGTTAAACTTTGTTCTACCTGTAGCAGCATCTGCTTTAGATAAACGTAAAGCCATAGTCATCTTAATTGTGTTAGCAAAAGTTCTCCACATAGTCATGTCACCACCAAATAGAATATCTCCATCTGGTCCATTTCCAGAATCAATACTAGCTAAAGCTGAATCTAACTCAGCAAATAAACCATTATAGATGTCTTGTTGACTATCATAAACTGGTTTAGTAGTATTTGAAGCATCATTTGCTTCTGAATATGGTAAATACCCCCATCTTTCTGTCATCATTTGGTAATACCAAACTTTTAAAATAGTTGCAGCAGCAATTTGGTTACCATTAGAACCATAAGCTTGAGCAGCTACTCGAGTATCTGGGTTAGTATTGATTTCTATAATTTGCTTAACATCTTGTAGTAAAGCATATGCACCATCTGTATTCCAGTTTAAGGTCTGGTATCTAGATTCTTCATCATATTGTCCATTAGACAAGTATTGTACATATAGGTTAGACGTAGTGCTAGCTATATATCCACTCATACCTCTTTGAACATTTGTAAGTAGTAATGATGTTACTGCATTACTAGGGTTATTTGGATCGACATTAGTGTCTCCAAAATCTACTGTATCACAAGCAGTAAAGGCTACGATTACTGCTAAGAGAATACTTTTTAATTTATTTATTTGTTTCATTATCTAATTTTTTTTAATTAAAAGGTCATTCTAACATTAACACCAAATGTTCTAGTGTTTGGTAATTGCCCACCTTCTGTCCAATTAACTCCATTTCTTGTTTCAATCTCAGAAGGATCTAAACCTGGAATAGCAGAATGGATTACCCAAACATTGTTAGCAAATACACCAACATTTAATTTCTTAAATGGAGTTTTGTCTAATAATGCAGCTGGTAAATCATAATCTAAACGAATAGTTCTTAACTTCACGTAAGAAGCATCATATAACCATCTTTCATGAAGAGCAAATAATCTACCCCAATAAGTAACTGGGTCTACATAATAAGATGCTGGAGAACCAGAAGTTTCATCTACACCTTCTATTAATACACCACCTGAGTTAGCACCAACTCCACTAGCTGGAGTATAGTAAGAAGCTCCAGTACCAACGATTGGGTCTCTCACAGGGTTTCCTAAAGTATTGTTTCCAATTGTTTCTGTACCTAAACCTGAGTAGTTGTTAAACATTCTTGTTACAGAGAATACTTTACCACCTTTTTGGAAATCGATATCAAATCCTAAGTTAAAGTTTTTGTAACGGAAGTTGTTAGATAAACCACCAGTAAAGTCTGGTAATACATTACCTAAGTATTGGTTTGTGTCATATCTTGGAGCACCTGTTGAAGATAATAAGATGTTACCATCTGCATCTCTTCTATAAGCTCTACCATAAATAGCACCCCATTCTTCACCAACTCTCTCTTGTAATTGAATACCTCTCCAAGAGCTAGATAATACATTTACATCTACACCATCAGCAATTGCATCAACTGTTCTTTTTAAAGTAGAGAAGTTTGTATATACTCTCCAATCGAAATCTTCATTTCTGATAGGTGAAAAGTTAATTCCAATTTCTATACCTTGTGTAGTTTGTTGTCCACTGTTTAAGAATGTAGAAGTAAATCCACTAGCTCCATCTAAACTAACTCTAGAAGGTAAATCTTTATCTTTTCTGTTAAAATATGTAACGTCTAAATCAACTTTACCTTTAAATAATTTTAATTCAGCACCATATTCAGAATCGATTCTTTTACCACCTTGTAATAATGGGTTAGCAAAATTACCTTGGCTACTTAAAGTACCACTACTTCCATAAGGAGTTCCAATATCGTAAGTAGGGTTTAATAAATATCTTCCAGGGAAGAAAGGACCAGAAGCAACACTTGCTCTTAATTTACCAAAAGAAATAATATCGTTTTGAGGTAAAAGTTTTGTGAAGATGAAACTTAAAGATCCACCATATGTTTCTACTCTGTTGTCATCTGGATTTGCTGTAGATCCCCAATCGAACCTTGCAGAACCATCAAAATAAAGCATGTCTTTATATCCTAATGAAGCTTTTGCAAATACACCTCTAGTTTTTTGTTTGTAAGAGCTATTATTTACAGTTGGTCTATCTTTAGAAGTACTTAAGCTATAAAAGTTTAATGTTGTTAAACCACCATTAGTACTTGCGCTTAAAGACTCACCTCCTAAAGTAATTAGTTCAAAACCAGCACTTGCATTTAAGTCTAAGTCTTCAGTTAAATCTTTAGAATAGTTGATGATACCAAAAAGCTCATCTCTGTAATTCATACTTTCAGACTCGCTGTAAGATGGAATCGGATTTACACTACCAAAAGCTAATCTATCATTTGACTCGAAAGAAGTGTAAGTTTTTCTTAATTCTACATAACCGTTTAAATTATCATTAACTGTATAGTTTAAACCAATTCTACCATATGTAGCATTTTTAGTCTGAAAATTTAAATTTTCATTAGTTTCGAAAAATGGAGAATCCCAGTATAATGGAGATAAGTTTGTTGGACTATTAATGTTCCAAGAAACAAATTGACCATTTCTTTTGTAATTTCTTACTCTATCCATATCCAATTGACGTTGCCACCATTGGTTAAAGTTAGAAGTGATGTTTCCATACCCATTATCTGGGAAGTTTCTAGTTCTTCTATCTTGATAGTTAATGTTTGCGTAAGCCTCTAATTGATCTGTAATATTAAAACGGATGTTTGTGTAAGCTTGTACTTGCCTTCTAAAAGAATTTGGTACAACACTTGTTCTGTCTATATTTACTAAACCACCTTTAATGCTATAACCTTCACCACCTTTTGTAAAGTCTACAGTTGTGTTGTTAACAGTACCTGTATCAAAGAAGTTTTTAATGTTGTCTGGGTTAGCTTCAAAAGCTCTAAGCTTACCAAATTCAGGATCACCAGGAATCCAAGAATCCCAATGACGAACCATTTGTCCATTTAATTTTGGCCCCCAACTTTCATCAGCATAATATTCTACCATTGGTTGTCCATCAAAAGATGACCAAGATGCAGGATGTTGAGTTGGGTTAAATGAAAATGTATTGAAGTTTTGTGAATAACCACCACCATATTCGTTTTGGTATTCTGGTAATAAATACACATTTTCTATTGCTGTACTATGGTTTAAAGTAATTGTAGATTGCCCTTTTTTAGCAGTCTTAGTTGTAATTACAATAATACCACTATATGCTTCTGGACCATAAAGAGCAGTTGCAGCAGCACCTTTTAGTACAGATAAATCAGCAATATCATCAGTGTTAATATCAGAAATACTGTTTACTTTAACGTTGTCTACAATATATAAAGAGATACTTTGACCTCTTAATCTAATTGCTGAATTACCAAAACCTGCAGAAGGAGCACCAACTGCTTGAACACCAGAAACTCTACCTGCTAAAGCATTGTTAAGGTCTGTTTCTCTTGTTCTTACTAGGTTTTCTGGTTTTACAGATTGTTGTGCAAAACCTAGAGATTTTTTATCTCTTTTGATACCAAGTGCAGTAACAACAATTTCATCTAAAACACTTGCGTCTTCTACCATAGAAACGTTTATGGTATTAGATGCGCCTACTTTTTTCTCAACAGTTTTATATCCTACATAACTAAAGCTTAAAATGTCACCAACATTTGCTTTAATAGAATACTTACCATCAAAATCTGTTTCTGTACCTTTTGCTGTACCTTTTATAGATACACTAACTCCTGGTAAAACTCCAGAAGACTCAGATACAGTTCCAGAAACTGTTTTTTCTTGCGCAAAATGTATTTGCACAACAAACGCTAAGAGCAGCGTTAAAATTCCTCTAAACTTTGTTTTCATTATTTAATAAATTTGAATTAATTAATCACAAATATTAAAATATTATGTTAATTGGCAAATATTATTTGTTAAAAATCGTTAAAAACTGTTAAAAAGTTGAAAAGTTTAAAAAATATTAAAAAACGTTAAACAAAATAAGCCTTACTTAGATTTATTAAAAATAATTCACCCAGCTTATTGCTAATTTTAGGTTGTTAAAATCAAAATTATTGTTGCTTGTTTTTCCTAAAGCTACATTTAGGTTTATTTTAGATTGATTATTGATGAATAAATACCCTAATCCTAATCCTAAAATACTTTCGTTTTCTGTAGTTTTTATGAAGCCTAAATCTGTTATTGTATAGAAATAAGAAGTTGTAGAAGCTAAAAACCTATATTCGAAGTTAAAGTAAGAATAATTTTTTGTAAAAATACTTTGCTCATTGAATCCTCTTATAGAGTTAACTCCTCCAATTCTAAATAGTTCGTTTGTAAAATATTGATCGGAATTTAGCAATCCTGTATTGTTTTTTATAGAGATAAAATTTCTTTGATTTAACTCCCATAAATACTCAGTAGTTAATTCAAACTTAAATTGATTAGAGTTGTTGTTTTCTGCTTTTCTTTCACCTAAAGAAGGGTTTATGTTAAAATACAATTTTTTATTGTTAAATATATCTTGATTAAATTGATTGTAATTTATGTTTATGCCTAAAAACTGATTTGTAAATGAAGTAATTTCGTTATTAGTGTTTTGTAAACTCTCTGAAGTTTCAGCATTGTAAGAGAAAGCTAATTTTAATTTTGAATTTATATCATAATTTAAAAGTGTTTTAAATTTTGTATTAGTAAAGCTTGAATCTTGTCTGTAAATTGAGAATTCTACATTAGGGGATATAGGTGAATTGAATAGGTAAGGTATAAATGTAGATATTTTAAACTCTTGTCTTTCTTTAGCAATACTATTCCAGTATAAATTAAATTCTTCTCCAGTATTCAGTACATTATTTAGTTTTAAATCAATGTTTCCATTAAGTAAAAATGAACCATCTTCTTGAGTTGCAAAATTTAGTAAAGCGTCTATACTGTTGTTGTTAATTTTCTTTAAATAAATATATAAAAACGTAGAGTCTTTTGTAAATAGAATTTCTGGAGGTTTTATTTCTTGAACAAATATTAAGTTTTTAGATTCCAAAGAAATTTTTTCTACTGTACTTTTATTAAAAACTTGATCTTTCTTTAGTTTAAAAAATCTGTTTAGGTAAGATGTTGGAAAATTTTCATAACCTTTAACGGTTACCTTATTTATAGTTCTTTTAAAAGATTCATTTATAATAATCTCTCCAAATAGGGTATCAGCTTTTATTTTGATATTTGATAACTTTACTTTAGAAAATGATTTTCCTGAATTATCTAAAACAGATGTAATTTTAGATAAATTTGATTGTAAGTTTTCAATAGGAAATTTTACACTGTCACTCGCAACCTTATAATCACTCAAGATTTCATTTAATTCTTTGTTGATTTTAAGTTTTGCAAAATTAATTTTTTTGTTCAGACTAATAAATACTTGATATTTATAATCTTTCTTTTTTATGCTATCGATTGTGTTTGTGAAATAACCAATTTTCTTTAGGTAAGATGCAGTTTTGAATATTTCATTAAATAGTGAAGTGGAATCTTTGTGTTTTTTAGTGTAATTTATCTTTTTTAGAATTTTTAATTCACTTTTTTTTAAAGAAAAGAATTCTAATTTTAATTCTTGACAATTTATTTTTGGAAAAAACATCAAGAAAAAAATAAAAAAAAAGAATAGAAGTTTTTTGCTCAATTTGTTATGTTCTATGGTTTCAAAAGTAATTTAAAATCATAAAAAATCAATATTAAATAAGCATTTCTAAAAAATAACTTACTGATATTTGAATAATTAGAAATTAGTTGTACATTTGCACACCCTTAAAAATAGGGTAAAAGTTTAATATAAACGAAAAACAGTAATTATTTAGTATGCCAACTATTCAACAATTAGTTCGTAAAGGAAGAACCAAAATAACTAAGAAGAGTAAATCGGCTGCGTTACAAGGGAGTCCTCAAAGACGTGGAGTTTGTACACGTGTTTATACTACAACACCAAAAAAACCAAATTCAGCAATGCGTAAAGTTGCTAGGGTTAGGTTAACAAATGGTAATGAGATAAACGCATACATTCCAGGAGAAGGACACAACTTGCAAGAGCACTCGATAGTATTAGTTAGAGGTGGAAGGGTAAAAGATTTACCAGGTGTTAAATATCACGTGGTACGTGGAGCATTAGATACTGCAGGTGTTGAGGGAAGAACTCAACGTAGGTCTAAGTACGGTGCAAAACGCCCAAAGAAGTAATTTATTAACTTTTTTAATGTAAAGACATGAGAAAAAGAAGAGCGAAAAAAAGAGAGCTTTTACCAGATCCAAAGTTCGGAGATCAATTAGCAACGCGTTTTGTGAACAACTTAATGTGGGATGGTAAAAAATCTGTAGCGTTCAAAGTATTTTACGATGCGTTAGAAATCGTAGAAGAAAAAAAGACTGATGAAGAAAAGTCAGCTTTAGAAGTATGGAAAGAAGGATTGTCAAATGTAATGCCTCACGTAGAAGTACGTTCTAGAAGAGTAGGTGGTGCAACTTTCCAAATTCCAATGCAAATTAGACCAGATCGTAAAGTATCTATGGCTATCAAATGGATGATTCTTTATGCTAGAAAGCGTAATGAAAAAACTATGGCTCAGCGTTTAGCAGCAGAGATTTTAGCTGCAGCTAAAGAAGAAGGAGCAGCTGTTAAGAAAAGAGTAGATACTCACAAAATGGCTGAAGCAAACAAAGCATTTTCACATTTTAGATTCTAAATATAATGGCTAGAGATTTAAAATATACAAGAAATATTGGTATTGCAGCACATATTGATGCTGGTAAGACAACAACAACAGAACGTGTATTATATTACACAGGTGTTTCTCATAAAATTGGTGAAGTACATGATGGTGCTGCAACAATGGACTGGATGGAGCAAGAGCAAGAAAGAGGTATTACTATTACTTCTGCTGCAACTACTTGTACATGGCAGTTTCCTTTAGAGAACGCTCAACCAACTCCTGATACTAAAGGTTATCACTTTAATATAATTGATACTCCTGGTCACGTAGATTTTACTGTAGAGGTAAATAGATCATTACGTGTATTAGATGGTTTAGTATTTTTATTTTCTGCTGTTGATGGTGTAGAACCTCAATCAGAAACAAACTGGAGATTAGCAGATAATTATAAAGTGCCAAGAATTGGTTTCGTTAATAAAATGGATCGTCAAGGGTCTGATTTTATGAATGTAAACAAGCAGGTAAAAGAAATGTTAGGTTCTAATGCAGTACCTATTGTTTTACCTATTGGTGAAGAAGCTGATTTTAAAGGAATTGTAGATTTAGTTAAAAACAGAGCTATTGTGTGGCACGATGAAACACAAGGAGCAACATTTGACGTTATCGATATTCCTGAAGAATTAAAAGAAGAAGCAAGAGAATATAGAGCTTTATTAATAGAGGAAGTAGCTAGTTATGATGAAGACTTGTTAGAAAAATTCATGGAAGATGAAGATTCTATCACTGAAGAAGAAATTCATGCTGCTTTAAGAGCTGCTGTTATGGATATGGCTATCATACCTATGATCTGTGGTTCTGCATTTAAAAATAAAGGTGTACAATTCTTATTAGATGCTGTATGTCGTTACTTACCTTCTCCTTTAGATAGAGATAATATTGTAGGTACAGATCCAGCAACTGGAGAGAAAATTACAAGAAAACCAGATGTAAAAGAGCCATTTGCTGCTTTAGCATTTAAGATTGCAACAGATCCTTTTGTAGGTCGTTTAGCTTTCTTTAGATCTTATTCAGGTAGATTAGATGCTGGTTCATACGTATTAAATAATCGTTCTGGAAAAAAAGAACGTATCTCAAGAATATACCAAATGCATGCTAACAAGCAAAATGCATTAGATTTTATTGAGGCTGGAGATATTGGAGCTGCTGTTGGATTTAAATCTATTAAAACAGGAGACACTTTATCTGATGAAAAAAATCCTATTGTATTAGAATCAATGGATTTCCCAGATCCAGTAATTGGTATTGCAGTTGAGCCTAAAACAAAAGCTGACGTTGATAAGTTAGGTATGGCTTTAGGTAAATTAGCTGAAGAAGATCCAACATTTACTGTAAGAACTGATGAAGCTTCAGGTCAAACTATTATATCAGGAATGGGTGAGTTACACTTAGATATTATTGTTGATCGTTTAAAGCGTGAGTTTAAAGTAGATGTAAATCAAGGACAACCTCAAGTTGAGTACAAAGAGGCTATCACTGCATCTGCAGATCACAGAGAAGTTTACAAGAAACAATCTGGTGGACGTGGTAAATTTGCTGATATTGTATTTACTATGGAGCCTGCAGACGAAGGTGTGCAAGGTTTACAGTTCGAATCTATAATCAAAGGTGGTAATGTTCCTAAAGAATTTGTTCCATCTGTAGAAAAAGGATTTAAAGAAGCAATGAAAAATGGTCCATTAGCAGGTTATGAAATGGATTCTATGAAAATTACTTTAAAGGATGGTTCATTCCACCCTGTAGATTCTGATCAGTTATCTTTCGAATTAGCTGCAAAATTAGGTTATAAAGCTGCTGCTAAAGCTGCTCAAGCTAAAATTATGGAGCCTATTATGAAGTTAGAGGTATTAACTCCAGAAGAAAATATGGGTGATATCGTAGGAGATTTAAACAGAAGAAGAGGTCAAGTATCTGACATGTCAGATAGAGCTGGTTCTAAAGTAGTAAAAGCTACTGTACCATTATCAGAAATGTTTGGTTATGTAACTTCTTTAAGAACTATGTCTTCTGGTAGAGCAACTTCTACAATGGAATTTTCTCATTATGCAGAAACTCCATCTAACATTTCAGAAGAAGTAATAGCAGCTGCTAAAGGTTAATCTACTAATATTATAAAAGATGAGTCAAAAAATTAGAATAAAATTAAAGTCTTACGATTACAATTTAGTAGATAAATCTGCTGAAAAAATAGTAAAGACGGTAAAAAGTACTGGAGCTGTAGTTAACGGTCCTATACCATTACCAACACACAAAAAGATTTTTACAGTATTACGTTCTCCGCACGTAAACAAAAAATCTAGAGAGCAATTTCAATTAGCTGCTTACAAAAGATTATTAGACATCTATAGTTCATCATCAAAAACTATCGATGCTTTAATGAAACTTGAGTTACCTAGTGGTGTTGAAGTTGAGATAAAAGTATAATTTTATAAATAACTTTCGGTTTATTTTGATAAACCGAAAGTTATTTATACTTTTGCAGCCCGAAATATAGTAGGGTGATACTATTTCTAATGAGATAGTTACATGTCCAGAGCGTTTCGCGAAGGAAAAACGGAAAAAACAGAATCAGCGTTGAATTTGTTTTTGCGCTGTTTTTTTTGATTGAAATTTAATGGACAAAAACCGAAACAATTGTTTCAAATAATTAATTAATAATAGACGCGCTGGATAAATAAGATCTAATCGTCTAAAATTTTAACTAAATGTCTGGGTTAATAGGAAGAAAAATTGGAATGACCAGCTTATTTGACGAGAATGGGAAAAATATCCCTTGTACCGTAATTGAAGCAGGTCCTTGCGTTGTTACCCAAGTCAGAACCGAAGAGGTTGACGGATACAATGCGTTACAACTTGGTTTCGATGACAAAAAGGCGAAGAGTTCTAACAAAGCGTTAGACGGTCACTTTAAAAAAGCTGGCACCACTGCTAAAAAGAAAGTTGTTGAATTTCAAGGGTTTGAAGAAGAGTACAAATTAGGAGATTCTATCACAGTAGAGCATTTTGCTGAGGGAGAATTTGTTGATGTGTCAGGTGTTTCTAAAGGTAAAGGTTTTCAAGGTGTAGTAAAACGTCACGGTTTTGGTGGTGTAGGTCAAGCTACTCATGGTCAGCATAACCGTTTAAGAGCTCCTGGTTCTATTGGTGCTGCTTCTTATCCTGCAAGAGTATTCAAAGGAATGCGTATGGCAGGAAGAATGGGTGGAGAAAAAGTGAAAGTACAAAACTTAAAAGTATTAAAAGTAGTTGCTGAAAAGAACTTACTTGTTGTAAAAGGTGCAATACCTGGTCACAAAAATGCTTTTGTAACTATTCAGAAATAATGAAAGTAGCAGTTTTAGATATTACAGGAAAAGATACAGGTAGAAAAGTTGAACTTTCTAAAGATGTATTTGGTATAGAGCCTAATGATCATGCTATTTATTTAGATGTTAAACAATACTTGGCAAATCAACGTCAAGGAACTCATAAATCTAAAGAAAGAGCTGAAATTGTTGGTTCTACAAGAAAGATAAAAAAACAAAAAGGAACTGGTACTGCTAGAGCAGGTTCTATCAAGTCTGGTGTTTTTAGAGGTGGAGGACGTATGTTTGGTCCAAGACCAAGAAATTATTCATTTAAATTGAATAAGAACTTAAAGCGTTTGGCTCGTAAGTCTGCTTTAAGTATTCAAGCAAATGATAAAAACTTAGTGGTTATTGAAGATTTTAATTTTGATGCACCAAAGACAAAAAACTTTGTTGATGTTTTAAAAGCTTTAGAATTAGATACAAAAAAATCATTATTTGTTTTAAACGAAGAAAATACAAATGTGTATTTATCATCTCGTAACTTAAAAAACTCTAAAGTTGTAAAAGCTTCAGAAATTAATACTTATGGTGTTTTAAATGCTAATAAAGTAGTAATTACAGAAAGTTCTTTAGAAGGTATTAACTCAAACTTAAGCAAATAAGGTCATGAGTATATTAATAAAACCGATTATAACAGAAAAAGCAACAAACGATAGTGAATTATTCAATCGTTACGCATTTGTTGTAGATAAAAATGCTAATAAAGTAGAAATCAAAGATGCTGTAGAATCAGCTTATGGAGTTTCTATTTCTAGTGTAAAAACGCTTAATTATCCTATACAAAGAAATACGAAGTATACTAAAAAAGGTTTAGTTACTGGTATTAAAAGTGGATACAAAAAAGCTATTGTACAATTAGCAGAAGGAGATAGTATTGATTTTTATAACAATCTTTAAGAAAAGACGAAATGTCAGTTAGAAAATTAAAACCAATAACACCAGGTCAGCGTTTTAGAGTTGTAAATGGGTTCGACACCATAACAACTGATAAGCCGGAAAAAAGTTTACTTGTACCGCAAAAAAGATCTGGAGGTCGTAACAATCAGGGAAGAATGACAACTCGTAATATTGGAGGTGGTCATAAACAAAAATATCGTATTATCGATTTTAAAAGAGATAAAAGCGGTGTTCCTGCTACAGTAAAAACTATAGAGTACGATCCAAATCGTACAGCATTTATTGCTTTAGTTCATTATGCTGATGGAGAAAAAAGATATGTAATTGCTCAAAACGGTTTACAAGTTGGGCAAACAATAGTTTCAGGTTCTGGTTCAGCACCAGAAATTGGAAACGCAATGCCTTTAAGTGAAATACCTTTAGGTACTACAATTTCTTGTATAGAGCTAAGACCTGGACAAGGTGCTGTTATGGCTCGTTCAGCCGGTTCATTTGCTCAGTTGATGGCAAGAGAAGATAAGTATGCAACTGTTAAGTTACCTTCTGGTGAAACAAGATTAATCTTGTTAACATGTATGGCAACAATAGGTGTTGTTTCTAATTCAGACCATCAATTATTAGTATCTGGTAAAGCAGGTAGAAGCAGATGGTTAGGTAGAAGACCTAGAACTAATGCAGTTAGAATGAACCCAGTTGATCACCCAATGGGAGGTGGTGAAGGACGTTCTTCTGGAGGTCATCCAAGATCTAGAAATGGTATTCCTGCAAAAGGATTTAAGACTAGATCTAAAACTAAGGCAAGTAATAAATATATTATAGAACGTAGAAAGAAATAAGTAAGATATGGCAAGATCATTAAAAAAAGGACCTTACGTTCACTATAAGTTAGAGAGAAAGGTATTGGCTAATGTTGAGTCTGGTAACAAATCAGTAATTAAAACATGGTCTAGAGCTAGTATGATTACACCTGATTTTGTTGGACAAACAATTGCAGTTCATAATGGACGTCAGTTTGTTCCAGTATATGTAACTGAAAACATGGTAGGTCATAAATTAGGAGAATTTTCACCAACTCGTTCTTTTAGAGGACATGCTGGTGCTAAAAATAAAGGTAAAAAATAGTAGGTATGGGAAGTCGTAAACACAACATGGCACAACAGTTAAAGGAAGCTAGAAAGCAAAGAGCATTTGCTAAGCTTACTAACTGTCCTACGTCACCAAGAAAAATGCGTTTAGTTGCTGATCAAATTAGAGGTGTAGAGGTTGAAAAAGCTTTGCAAATCTTAAAATTTAGCCCTAAAGAAGCATCAAGAAACTTAGAGAAATTATTGTTATCTGCTATAGCTAATTGGCAAGCTAAAAACGAAGATGCAAGTATCGAAGATGCTGGTTTATTTGTTCAAACAATTTGCGTAGATAGTGCAGGTATGTTAAAAAGATTAAGACCAGCTCCTCAAGGTCGTGCACACAGAATTCGTAAGCGTTCTAATCACGTTACTTTAGAGTTAGGTAGTAAAAATTTAAGCAATTAATCAAAGTATAAAATGGGACAAAAAACAAATCCAATAGGAAATCGTTTAGGAATTATCAGAGGATGGGAATCAAACTGGTATGGAGGTAATGATTACGGAGATAAAATTGCTGAAGACGATAAAATTAGAAAATATATACATGCTAGATTATCTAAAGCTAGTGTGTCTAGAGTAATCATTGAGCGTACTTTAAAACTTATCACAGTTACTATAACAACATCAAGACCTGGTATTATTATTGGTAAAGGTGGACAAGAAGTAGATAAGTTAAAAGAAGAACTTAAGAAAATTACAGGTAAAGAAGTTCAAATTAATATTTTTGAGATTAAGCGTCCTGAATTAGATGCAAGATTAGTAGCAACTAGTATAGCACGTCAAATCGAAAATAGAATTTCTTATAAGAGAGCTATCAAAATGGCTATTACTGCCACAATGAGAATGAATGCTGAAGGTATCAAAGTTCAAATTTCTGGACGTTTAAATGGTGCTGAAATGGCAAGATCTGAGCACTTCAAAGAAGGAAGAATTCCTTTATCTACTTTCAGAGCAGATATAGATTATGCTTTAGTAGAAGCTCATACTACTTATGGTAGACTTGGTATTAAAGTATGGATTATGAAAGGTGAGGTTTATGGTAAAAGAGAATTATCTCCATTAGTTGGTTTATCTAAGAAACAAGGTGGTGGAAAAGGAGATAGATCTAAACGTAATCCTCGTAGAAGAAAATAATTTATAAAATTAGAGACTTAAGATGTTACAGCCAAAAAGAGTAAAATACCGTAAGGTACAGAAAGGCAAAGGAAATATGTCTGGTAATTCTCAAAGAGGAAATCAACTTTCTAACGGAATGTTTGGTATTAAATCTTTAGACCAGAACTTATTAACTTCACGTCAAATTGAAGCAGCTCGTATTGCAGCTACTCGTTACATGAAGAGAGAAGGTCAGTTATGGATTAAAATATTTCCAGATAAACCTATTACCAAAAAACCATTAGAAGTACGTATGGGTAAAGGTAAAGGTGCACCAGATCATTTTGTTGCTGTTGTAAAACCAGGAAGAATTTTGTTTGAAGTTGGTGGTGTGCCAATGAATATTGCAAAAGAAGCTTTACGTTTAGCAGCTCAAAAATTACCAGTAAAAACAAAATTTGTAATTGCTAGAGATTTCGATTTCAAAGCATAATTCTATACACTATGAAACAATCAGAAATTAAAGAATTATCTACAGCTGATCTTAATGAAAAGTTGGGAGCGATGCAAAAGAATTATACTGATCTTAAGATGGCTCACGCAATAACTCCATTGGAAAACCCATTGCAGTTGAGAAGCTTAAGAAGAACTGTTGCAAGAATTGCAACAGAATTAACAAAAAGAGAATTACAATAATTCTATAGTCAGTTTTAAAGATGGAAAAAAGAAATCTTAGAAAAGAGAGAATTGGTGTAGTTTCAAGTAACAAAATGGAGAAATCTATCGTTGTTTCAGAAACTAAAAGAGTTAAACACCCAATGTACGGTAAATTCGTTTTAAAAACGAAAAAGTATGTTGCACACGACGAACAGAATGATTGCAACGAAGGAGATACTGTTAGAATCATGGAAACAAGACCTATGAGTAAATCTAAACGTTGGAGATTAGTAGAAATCCTAGAAAGAGCTAAATAATATGTTACAGACAGAATCAAGATTAAAAGTAGCAGATAATACTGGAGCTAAAGAAGTTTTAGTAATTAGAGTTTTAGGAGGAACAAAAAAACGTTACGCCTCAATTGGAGATAAAATTGTTGTAACTGTTAAATCTGCAACTCCTAACGGAACTGTAAAAAAAGGTCAAGTATCTAGAGCAGTTGTTGTAAGAACTAAAAAAGAAGTTAGACGTAAAGACGGATCTTACATCAGATTCGACGACAATGCTTGTGTACTTTTAAATCCTACAGAGGAAATGAGAGGTACTCGTGTGTTTGGACCAGTTGCACGTGAACTTCGTGAGAAACAATTCATGAAAATAGTATCATTAGCACCTGAAGTGCTTTAAATCATTATAAAATGAAGAAGTTCAAAATAAAATCAGGAGATACTGTAAAAGTAATTGCAGGAGATCACAAAGGAACAGAAGGTAAAGTTTTACAAATCATAAAAGATAAAGATAGAGTTTTAGTAGAAGGTGTAAACTTAGTATCTAAGCACACTAAACCTAGCGCTCAAAATCCTCAAGGTGGTATTGTAAAGAAAGAAGCTTCATTACATATATCTAACGTTATGTTAGTAGAAGATGGTGTTGCTGTAAGAGTAGGTTATCAAGTTGATGGAGATACTAAATCTAGAATCTCTAAAAAAACTAAAAAATAAGAGTAATCATGAGTTACGTACCAAGATTAAAAGCAGAATATAAAGAAAGAGTTATAAAGGCTCTTACTGAAGAATTCAGTTATAAGAATGTAATGCAGGTTCCAAAATTAGAAAAGATTGTTGTTTCTAAAGGAGTTGGTGCTGCAATTGCAGATAAGAAATTAATAGATTATGCTGTAGAAGAATTGACTAAAATTACAGGTCAAAAAGCAATTTCTACAATGTCTAAGAAAGATGTTGCGTCATTTAAATTACGTAAAGGAATGCCTATTGGTGTAAAAGTTACGTTAAGAGGTGATAAAATGTACGAATTTTTAGACAGATTAGTTACTGCATCTTTACCACGTGTAAGAGATTTTAACGGTATAAAAGCTAATGGTTTTGATGGAAGAGGTAATTACAATTTAGGAATTACTGAACAAATCATCTACCCAGAAATTAATATTGACCAAGTAAAGAAAATTAACGGTATGGATATTACTTTTGTAACATCTGCAAATACTGATAAAGAAGCAAAGTCATTATTAGGAGAATTAGGTTTACCATTTAAAAAAAATTAAGGAATGGCTAAAGAATCAATGAAAGCTCGCGAACGTAAAAGAGCAAAAACTGTTGCAAAATATGCTGAAAAAAGAAAAGCTTTAAAAGAAGCTGGAGATTATGAAGCATTGCAAAAATTACCAAAAAATGCATCACCAGTAAGAATGCACAATAGATGTAAATTAACTGGTCGTCCAAAAGGATATATGAGACAATTTGGTATTTCTCGTGTAACGTTTCGTGAAATGGCTAATCAAGGATTAATACCAGGTGTTAAAAAAGCCAGCTGGTAAAAATCAAAATAAACCATACAAATAAAAATAGAATGTGTATCTTTGCACGCTCTATTTTTTTTGAGTATTAGAATTTTAACTGATTATAGGTTCAATTATCACAGAGTAATCTGTAAGTAAAATAGAGATATTTGAAAACCGTAATCGCAATTTAAATAAATATGTATACAGATCCAATTGCGGATTTTCTTACAAGAGTAAGAAATGCTATTGCTGCAGGACACAGAGTAGTAGAAATTCCAGCTTCAAACTTGAAGAAGGAAATGACTAAAATTTTGTTCGATCAAGGTTATATCTTAAGTTATCAATTTAATGATAATAAAGTTCAAGGAACTATCAAGATAGCTTTAAAGTATGACAAAGACACAAAAGAGTCAGTAATTAGAAAAATCCAACGAATTAGTACACCAGGTTTACGTAAATACGTGGCTTCTAAAGAGATGCCAAGAGTATTAAACGGTCTTGGAATTGCTATTGTTTCTACATCAAAAGGTGTAATGACAAACAAGAAAGCTCGTTTAGAGAACGTTGGAGGAGAAGTTTTATGTTACGTTTATTAAAATCTTGAGAAATGAGTAGAATAGGAAACAATCCAGTTAGCATTCCACAAGGTGTAGATGTAAACATTAAAGATAACGAAATTACAGTAAAGGGTAAATTAGGTGAGTTAACTCAAACAATTTCTAACGGTATTTCTGTAAAAGTAGAAGACAATGCTGTTTTATGTGAAAGAGCATCAGACAGTAAAGATCACAAAGCTCAACATGGTTTAATGAGATCTTTAGTTAACAACATGATTGAAGGTGTTAGTAAAGGATGGACTAAAGAATTAGAATTAGTAGGTGTAGGTTATAGAGCTTCAAATCAAGGGCAAAAATTAGATTTAGCTTTAGGTTTTTCTCATAATATTGTTTTAGAATTAGCTCCTGAAGTTAAAGTTGAAACTGTTTCAGAAAAAGGTAAAAACCCAATTATAAAATTAACTTCATTTGATAAACAATTAGTTGGTCAAGTAGCAGCTAAAATTCGTGGTTTCCGTAGACCAGAGCCTTATAAAGGAAAAGGAGTTAAGTTTGTAGGTGAACAATTAAGAAGAAAAGCAGGTAAATCTGCATAATTATAAGAATTATGGCATTATCAAAGCTACAAAGAAGAGCAAGAATTAAAAACAGAATTAGAAAGATTGTTTCTGGTACAGCGAACAAACCAAGACTTTCTGTTTATAGAAGTAATAAAGAAATTTACGCTCAGTTAGTAGATGATATTAATGGAGTAACATTAGCTTCAGTATCATCTAGAAGTAAAGAAATAAAAGCAAGCACAAAAGCTGAAGCTTCTGCTGCTGTAGGAAAAGCAATTGCAGAAAAAGCTACTAAAGTAGGAGTTGAAACTGTTGCTTTTGATAGAAATGGTTATTTATACCATGGTAGAGTTAAAGTATTAGCAGACGCTGCAAGAGAAGCTGGTTTAAAATTTTAAGAAATTATGCAAGGTTATAAAAACGTAGAAAGAGTTAAGCCAAGCGGATTAGAGCTTGTAGATAGATTAGTAGGTGTACAACGTGTTACTAAAGTTACAAAAGGTGGTAGAGCATTTGGTTTCTCTGCAATTGTTGTTGTAGGTGATGGTAATGGTGTTGTAGGCCATGGATTAGGAAAATCTAAAGATGTTTCTTCTGCTATTGCGAAAGCAGTAGAAGACGCAAAGAAAAATTTAGTTAGAATTCCAATTTTAGATGGTACGTTACCTCATGAACAAAAAGGAAAATTTGGTGGTGCAAAGGTATTCATAAAGCCTGCTTCTCCTGGTACAGGGGTTATAGCTGGTGGTGCAGTACGTGCAGTATTAGAATCTGTTGGTGTACATGATGTATTATCTAAGTCTCAAGGATCTTCTAACCCTCACAATGCAGTAAAAGCAACTTTTGACGCTTTATTACAGTTAAGAAGTGCTGCTGCAATTGCAAAACAAAGAGGAATTTCTTTAGAAAAAGTATTTAACGGATAAATCTAAAAGAGATGGCAAAAATAAAAGTTACACAAGTAAAAAGTCAAATCGGTCGTTTAAAGAATCAAAAGAGAACTTTAGAGGCATTAGGTTTACGTAGATTAAACCAAACTGTAGAACATGAGGCAACTCCTTCTATCGTTGGTATGGTAAATAAAGTTTCACATTTAGTTTCTGTAGAGGAATTAAAATAAGATATTTAAAATGAGTAGTAGTTTACATAATTTAACACCTGCAGAAGGATCTGTAAAGAAAGAGAAAAGAATCGCACGTGGTGAAGGTTCTGGTCATGGAGGTACTTCTACAAGAGGACATAAAGGGGCTAAATCTCGTTCTGGATATTCAAGAAAAATTGGTTTTGAAGGTGGTCAAATGCCTTTACAAAGACGTGTGCCAAAATTTGGTTTCACTAATATCAATAGAAAAGAATATCAAGGCATCAACTTAGACAAATTACAGTCTTTAGTTGATAGTGGAAAAATAACTGATACAGTTAATTTAGATATTTTAGTTGCTAATAGATTAGCATCTAAAAACGACTTAGTAAAAATACTAGGAGGAGGAGAGTTAAAAGCTAAATTAAATATAACTGTTCATAAATTTACAGCATCAGCAAAGGCAGCTATTGAAGCAGCTGGAGGAGAAGCTGTTACTTTATAATATTAAGTAAATGATGAATTTAATCACTAGATTAAAAGATATTTTCAGTATTGAAGAGTTAAAAGACAAGATTCTTTTAACAATAGGTTTAATTGCGGTATATCGTTTTATGGCTGCTGTTCCATTACCTGGAGTAGATCCATTACAACTTGCAGCATTAAAAGAAAGTACTGATGGTGGTCTTTTAGGTTTATTAAACGCATTTACTGGTGGTGCATTTGCTAGAGCCTCTGTTATGGCTTTAGGTATAATGCCATACATTTCTGCGTCAATTGTAGTACAGTTAATGGGAATAGCTGTTCCTTATTTACAGAAATTACAAAAAGATGGAGAAAGTGGTCGTAAAAAAATTACACAAATCACTAGATGGTTAACCATTGGAATTACATTGGTTCAAGCACCTACTTATATTACAGCTATTAAAACTCAATTTGGTTTAGGACCAGAAGCTTTTTTAGTTAGTGGTGCAACTTTTTGGGTTTCATCTATTATTATTTTAACTGCAGGTACAATTTTTGCAATGTGGTTAGGTGAGCGTATTACTGATAAAGGAGTTGGTAATGGTATATCATTATTAATTACTGTTGGTATTATCGCTAATTTTCCAGCTGCATTTTTACAAGAATTTGTTGCTAAAACAACAAATGCAGGTGCAGGTGGTATAATGATGATTTTAATAGAAGTTATTGTTTGGTTCATTGTAATTTTATTAACTGTTTTATTAGTGACTGCTGTTAGAAAAATAGCTGTACAATATGCAAGAAGAACAGTAGCTGGTAATATTCAAAATGTTGCAGGTTCAAGAGATTACATACCATTAAAGTTAAATGCAGCAGGCGTAATGCCAATCATTTTTGCACAAGCAATAATGTTTGTACCAATAGCTTTAGCTCAACGTTTTCCTGCAATTGCAAGTTTACAAGATATAAATGGTTTGTGGTATAATGTAATTTTTGCATTGTTAATTATCATTTTTAGTTATTTCTACACAGCAATTACTATTCCTACGAATAAAATGGCTGAAGATTTAAAAAGAAGTGGTGGTTTTATACCAGGAATTAGACCAGGTAAAGATACTGCTGATAGATTAGATTCTGTATTATCTAGAATTACGTTCCCTGGATCGTTATTTTTAGCAGCATTATCTATATTACCAGCAATAGTAGTTCAATTTGGAGTTCAACAAAGTTGGGCAATGTTTTATGGTGGTACATCTTTAATCATTATGGTTGGTGTAGCTATAGATACATTACAGCAAATTAACTCTTATCTTTTAAATCGTCATTATGATGGTTTAATGAAAGCAGGAAATTCAAAAAGAAAATCTAAATAGTATGGCTAAGCAATCAGCAATTCAACAAGATGGAACAATTACAGAAGCATTATCTAATGCTATGTTTCGTGTAGAATTAGAAAACGGACATATTGTTACAGCACATATCTCTGGTAAAATGCGTATGCATTATATTAAATTATTACCAGGAGATAAAGTAAAATTAGAAATGAGTCCTTACGATTTAACTAAGGCCAGAATTACATACAGATACTAAAAACATAAACAGATGAAAGTAAGAGCATCAGTTAAGAAAAGAAGTGCCGACTGCAAAATTGTTCGCAGAAAAGGTAGATTATACGTAATAAATAAACAAAATCCTAGATTTAAACAAAGACAAGGGTAATGGCAAGAATAGCAGGTATTGATATTCCAAAGAACAAAAGAGGAGTTATTGCTTTAACTTACATCTTTGGTATAGGAAACAGTAGAGCTAAAGAAATTTTAGCTAAAGCAAAAGTTGACGAAAGTATTAAAGTTCAAGATTGGACAGATGATCAAATCGCAGCAATTAGAGAACAAGTAGGTAATTTTACTATTGAAGGTGAATTACGTTCTGAAGTTCAATTAAGCATCAAGCGTTTAATGGACATTGGTTGCCAAAGAGGAATTCGTCATAGATTAGGTCTTCCTTTAAGAGGTCAAAGAACAAAAAACAATTCTCGTACAAGAAAAGGTAAGAGAAAAACAGTAGCTAACAAGAAAAAATAAGTTAGAGATTAACCTAATTATGCTATTAGTGTGCCGTGTTTTACACAATTTACTAATAAGGATAATTAAACACTAAGAATTATGGCAAAAGCAAAAGCAAGTTCAAAAAAACGTAAAGTAATAGTAGATGCTATTGGAGAAGCACATATAAACGCTTCTTTTAACAACATCATTATTTCTTTAACAAATAAAAAAGGTGACGTAGTTTCTTGGTCATCTGCAGGTAAAATGGGTTTTAGAGGTTCTAAAAAGAATACTCCATATGCAGCTCAGTTAGCAGCAGAAGATTGTGCTAATGTTGCAAAAGAGGCTGGTTTACGTAAAGTAAAAGTTTACGTTAAAGGTCCAGGAAATGGTAGAGAATCTGCAATTAGATCTATACATAATGCTGGTATTGAAGTAACAGAAATTATTGACGTTACTCCAATTCCTCACAATGGATGTCGCCCTCCAAAAAGAAGAAGAGTATAATTATATTTTAATCGATTAGGAATAAGATTTTCGAAGGATAAGCCTTAATTCATAATCCCTAATCATAACAAAAACAAAATGGCAAGATATACAGGACCAAAAACTAAAATTGCTCGTAAATTCGGTGAAGCAATTTTTGGCGAAGATAAAAACTTCGAAAAAAGAAATTATCCTCCAGGACAACATGGAAACAACAGACGTCGTGGAAAAAAATCTGAATACGCTACTCAATTAGCTGAAAAGCAAAAAGCAAAATATACTTATGGTATTTTAGAGCGTCAATTTAGTAACTTGTTTAAGAAAGCTCAAGCTGCATCTGGTATTACAGGTGAAATTTTATTACAATTATGTGAGTCTCGTTTAGACAACGTAGTTTATAGAATGGGTGTTTCTAACTCTAGAAGCGGAGCTCGTCAATTAGTTTCTCACAGACATATTACAGTTAATGGAGAGATCGTTAACATACCATCTTATAGTTTAAAAGAAGGAGATGTTGTTGCTGTAAGAGAAAAATCTAAATCATTACAAGCTATTGAAGATGCTTTAGCATCTAATAATAATGTTTATGAATGGTTAACATGGAATAACGATACTAAAACTGGAACTTTTGTAAAGGTACCAGAAAGATTACAAATTCCAGAAAACATCAAAGAACAATTAATAGTAGAATTATATTCTAAATAATAAATTAATCATATTGGTATTAAGCCAAAGGGTTTATTTGTACTTCTTCAAACTCATAAACCGCGCAACTTAATAACAATTAAAACGAAGAACAAAATGGCAATTTTAAATTTTCAGAAACCAGATAAAGTAATAATGATAGAATCTACAGATTTTTCTGGAAGATTCGAGTTCAGACCTTTAGAACCAGGTTTTGGTTTAACAGTTGGTAATGCTTTAAGAAGAGTACTTTTATCATCTTTAGAAGGTTTTGCAATCACATCTTTAAGAATAGATGGTGTTGAGCATGAATTTTCTACTGTATCTGGTATTGTAGAAGATGTTACAGAAATCATATTAAACTTAAAACAAGTTCGTTTTAAGAAACAAATAGACGAAACTGATAAAGAAACTGTATCAATTTCTGTATCTGGTCAAGAGCAGTTTACTGCTGGAGATTTACAGAAATTTATTTCTGGTTTTCAAGTTTTAAACCCAGATTTAGTTATCTGTAATATGGATAGTTCTGTAAAGTTAAACGCAGAAATTACAATAGAAAAAGGTAGAGGTTTTGTACCTGCAGAAGAAAATAAGAAAGCTTCAGCTCCAATTGGTACAATTTTTACAGATTCTATTTACACGCCAATAAAAAACGTAAAATATTCGATAGAAAATTATCGTGTTGAACAAAAAACAGATTACGAAAAATTAATCTTTGACATTGACACAGATGGTTCTATTAATCCAAAAGATGCATTAACTGAAGCTGCAAAAATATTAATTCACCACTTTATGTTATTCTCAGATGAGCGTATCACTTTAGAGGCTGATGAAATTGCACAAACAGAAACATATGATGAAGAATCATTACATATGCGTCAATTATTAAAAACTAGATTAATCGATATGGATTTATCTGTTAGAGCTTTAAATTGTTTAAAAGCTGCAGAGGTAGATACATTAGGAGATTTAGTTTCTTTTAACAAAAGTGATTTAATGAAGTTTAGAAACTTTGGTAAAAAATCTTTAACAGAATTAGAAGAACTAGTTATTGTAAAAGGTTTAAGTTTCGGAATGGATTTAACAAAATATAAATTAGATAGAGATTAACTTTTCATAATTTGCTCACCAAAGAGGTTAGATGCAAGATGAAAGACTAAAAACAAACGTCAAAAATGAGACACGGAAAAAAACACAATCATTTAGGAAGAAAAACAGCGCATAGAAAAGCGATGTTAGCAAATATGGCTTGTTCTTTAATTGAGCACAAACGTATTAACACTACTGTTGCAAAAGCAAAAGCTTTAAGAACATTTGTAGAGCCATTAATTACAAAATCTAAGTCAGATACAACTCATAACAGACGTATTGTATTCTCTTATTTAAGAAATAAATATGCTGTAACAGAATTATTTAGAGAAGTTTCTGTAAAAGTAGCAGATAGACCTGGAGGTTATGTAAGAATCATCAAATTAGGAAATCGTCAAGGAGATAATGCTCCTATGGCTATGATAGAATTAGTTGATTACAACGAATTATATGATCCAAAAGGAAACAAAGCTAAAAAATCAACTAGAAGAAGTAGAAGAGGTGGAAAGAAAAAAGAAGCTACTACTGCACAAGTTGAAGAAACTACAACTGAAGAGAAATCTGAAGAATAGTAATGAAATTATTTCAAAATCATATAAAAAGGATAAACTTAGTTGTTTATCCTTTTTTATTGTCAATAAAATCTAATAACTCTATTATTTATTAAAAATCATAATCTTTACTTTTGTAAAGTATTGCTCTATAAAATAAAATATATTACCTAAAATGAAATATCAAACTAGAAAAAAAGCATTAGTATTATTAGCAGACGGAACTATTTTCTATGGAAAATCTGTAGGTATAGAAGGTACAGCTACTGGTGAAATCTGTTTTAATACAGGTATGACTGGATATCAAGAAATATTTACAGACCCTTCATATTTTGGTCAATTAATGGTAACAACCAATGCTCATATTGGTAATTACGGAGTTAATGATAATGAAGTAGAATCTGAAGGAATAAAAATTTCTGGATTAATTTGTAGAAACTTTAGTTTTACACATTCTAGAGTAGACTCTCATGGTAATTTAAAAGATTGGTTTACTAAACATAATTTAGTTGCAATTTCAGATGTAGATACAAGAGCTTTAGTTTCTTATATTAGAGATAATGGAGCTATGAATGCTATTATTTCAACTGACGTAGATAATATTGATACTCTTAAAAAACAACTAGCTGCAGTGCCAAGTATGGAAGGTTTAGAGTTAGCGTCTAAAGTATCTACTAAAGAACCTTACTACATAGGAGATGAAAATGCTGATATAAAAATTTCAGCTTTAGATATAGGAATAAAAAAGAACATTTTAAGAAATTTATCTAAGAGAGGAGCTTATATTAAGGTTTTTCCTTATAATTCAAGTTTTGAAGAATTATCATCTTTTAATCCAGATGGATACTTTATTTCAAACGGACCTGGAGATCCTGAACCTTTAGAAGATGCACAAAAATTAGCAAAAGAAGTTATCTCAAGAGATTTACCTTTGTTTGGTATTTGTTTAGGTCATCAAGTTATTGCTTTATCTCAAGGTATTTCTACTTATAAAATGCATCATGGTCACAGAGGGATAAATCATCCAATTAAAAATTTATTAACTGGTAAAGGTGAAATAACCTCTCAAAATCATGGTTTTGCCATCAATAGAGAAGAGACAGAAGCAAATAAAGATGTAGAAATTACACACGTACATTTAAATGATCATACAGTAGCAGGAATTCGATTAAAAGATAAAAATACTTTTTCTGTACAATATCATCCAGAGGCTAGCCCTGGACCACATGATTCAGAATACTTATTTGATCAATTTATAGAAAACATAAAGCAGGCTCAGAATGTTTTATCGTAACATTTTATTCATTCGTCTATACTTTATCGTTTTTAATCAATAATTTTTTTTGTATTTACAAAGAAAGTAATACATTTGAAGTGTGATAGAAATATCACATTTCTTTTTCATAGCAATTTTCCCACTCAAATTTTGAGTGGGTTTTTTATTTCTTCTAGTAAACGTTTTCGTAAATTCTTAGAATCAATATTTTAAATGGCTAATACATTTTGTAAATTAGCATCATAAATATAAAAAACCAAAACTCTTCTTAGAGTTTATAAAATGTAAATAAATGAGTATTATAATTAGTGTACACGCACGTCAAATATTTGATTCAAGAGGTAATCCAACTGTAGAAGTTGATGTTGTTACAGAAAGTGGAATTTTAGGAAGAGCAGCTGTTCCTTCAGGAGCATCTACAGGAGAACATGAAGCAGTTGAGTTAAGAGATGGAGGAAAAGATTATATGGGTAAAGGCGTGTTAAAAGCAGTATCTAATGTTAATGATATTATTGCAGAAGAATTAATTGGTACTTCTGTTTTTGAACAAAATGCAATAGACCAACTTATGATTGATTTAGATGGTACTCCAAATAAATCAAAACTAGGAGCAAATGCAATCTTAGGAGTTTCATTAGCAGTTGCAAAAGCAGCAGCAAATGAATTAGGAATGCCATTATACAGATATGTTGGAGGTGTTTCTGCGAATACATTACCTGTGCCAATGATGAACATTATTAATGGAGGTTCGCATTCAGATGCACCAATTGCTTTTCAAGAGTTTATGGTAATGCCAGTAAAAGCTAAAAACTTTACTGAGGCTATGAAAATGGGTTCTGAAATTTTTCATAATCTAAAGAAAGTTTTACATGATAGAAATTTATCTACAGCTGTAGGTGATGAAGGTGGTTTTGCTCCAACATTAGAAGGTACAGAAGATGCATTAGATACCATAGCATTAGCAGTTAAAAATGCAGGATATTCTTTTGGAGATGAAATTAAAATCGCTTTAGATTGTGCTGCAGCTGAGTTTTATGTTGATGGTAAATACGACTATTCAAAATTTGAAGGAGAAACAGGTAAAGTAAGAACTAGCCAAGAACAAGCAGATTATTTAGCTGAGTTAGCAGCAAACTATCCTATTATATCAATAGAAGATGGAATGGATGAAAATGATTGGGAAGGATGGAAGTATTTAACTGAAAAAATTGGAGATAAAGTACAATTAGTAGGAGATGATTTATTTGTTACTAATGTAGAGCGTTTATCTAGAGGTATAGAAAACGGAATAGCTAATTCAATCTTAATTAAAGTAAATCAGATAGGTAGTCTAACAGAAACTATTGCTGCTGTAAATATGGCTAAAAATGCTGGCTATACTTCTGTTATGTCTCACAGATCTGGTGAAACAGAAGACAATACAATTGCAGATTTAGCAGTAGCTTTAAATTGTGGACAAATCAAGACTGGTTCTGCTTCACGTTCAGATAGAATGGCTAAATACAACCAATTGTTACGTATAGAAGAAGAATTAGAAGACACTGCATATTTTCCTCAAGAAAAAGCATTTAAAATCTAATTTAGGACGTATAAAATGATTTTAAAAACCTCACATATTAATGTGAGGTTTTTTTATTTATTAAATATTTGTTAAATCGTTTAAGCTTATATTTTTATATCTAAAATCTATGAATACTTGCTTTTAAAATTCTACAAAAATTGGTATCTTCGCGAAACACAAAAAACACACTTAAACACACGTAAATGTCAGACATAGCAAAATTACAAATTGGTGATAATTCTTATGAATTTCCTCTAGTAATAGGAACAGAAAATGAAGTAGCAATAGATATTAAAACTTTAAGAAATGCTACAAATGGAGTAATTACGATAGACCCTGGTTTTAAGAACACAGGTTCTTGTGAAAGTGCTATTACATTTTTAGATGGTGAAAAAGGTATCTTAAGATATAGAGGATATCCAATAGAACAATTAGCAGAGAAGGCTGATTTTTTAGAAGTAGCTTATGCACTTATTTTTGGAAATCTTCCTACTACAGAACAATTAGAAACTTTTAGAAGTGATATTAAGAAACAATCTGTAGTTGATGATGATATTAAAAAGATACTAGATGCTTTTCCAAAGAGCGCTCATCCAATGGGTGTATTATCATCTTTAACATCTGCTTTAACAGCATTTAATTCATCTTCTGTAAATGTAGATTCAGAGGAAGAAATGTACAGGGCTATTACTAAAATTATGGGTAAATTCCCTGTATTAGTAGCTTGGACAATGCGTAAAAAACAAGGTTTACCTTTAAACTATGGTTCAAACTCGTTAGGATATGTAGAAAATATTATGAAAATGATGTTCGAACAACCAAACGAAACATATGAAGTAAATCCTGTAATTAAAGATGCTTTAGATAAGTTATTAATTTTACATGCAGATCATGAGCAAAACTGTTCTACATCTACAGTTAGAATTGCTGGTTCTTCTCATGTTGGATTATTCTCATCTTTATCAACAGGGATTTCTGCACTTTGGGGACCACTTCATGGAGGTGCAAACCAAGCTGTATTAGAAATGCTAGAGGCTATTAAAGCTGATGGTGGAGATACAAAAAAATACATGGCTAAAGCTAAAGACAAGTCAGATCCTTTTAGATTAATGGGATTTGGTCATAGAGTGTATAAAAACTTTGATCCTAGAGCAAAAATCATTAAAAAAGCAGCAGATGAGGTTTTAAATGATTTAGGTGTAGAAGATCCAATTTTAGAAATTGCTAAAGGTTTAGAGCAAGAAGCGTTAAATGATAAGTATTTTGTAGACAGGAAGCTTTATCCTAATGTAGATTTTTACTCAGGAATTATTTACAGAGCAATGGGTATTCCTGTAGATATGTTTACAGTAATGTTTGCTTTGGGTCGTTTACCTGGATGGATTGCTCAATGGAGAGAGATGCGTTTAAAGAAAGAACCAATTGGTAGACCAAGACAAATTTATATTGGCGAAAACGAAAGAGATTTTGTTAGTATAGATAAAAGATAATCATTAATATTATTTTTAATAATTTAGAGCTTCATAATTTTATGAAGCTTTTTTTATAAAACATATATGTTAGAACTAAACATACAAAACGAAACAGCAACATTAAAAGCTGTTGTATTAGGAACAGCAGTATCAAATGGCCCACAACCTACATTAGAGGAGGCTTATGATCCTAAAAGTGTGCAGCACATTCTAAAAGGTACTTACCCAAAAGAGGAAGATATGGTTGCTGAAATGGAAGCTGTAGCAAAAGTTTTAGAGAAGTATAATGTAAAAGTATTCAGGCCAAAAGTTATTGAAGATTATAATCAGATATTTTCTAGGGATATTGCTTTTGTAATTGAAGATAAATTAATAAAAGCAAACATTTTACCTGATAGAGAAAAAGAATATGAAGCAATAAAACATGTAATCAATCAAATTGATTCTAATAAAATAATTACTCTACCAGAAGCTTGTCATATAGAAGGTGGAGATGTTATGCCTTGGAATGATTATATCTTTATTGGCACATATACAGGAAAAGATTATTCAGATTTTATTACAGCAAGGACTAATAAAGAAGCTGTAGAAGAAATAAGAACATTATTTCCAAACAAAAAAGTAATATCATTTGAGCTCAGAAAATCAAATACTGATCCTAAAGAAAATGCATTGCATTTAGATTGCTGTTTTCAACCAATAGGTAAAGACAAAGCTATCATTCATAAAAATGGTTTTTTAATTGATGAGGAGTATAATTGGTTAATCAATTTTTTTGGAAAAGAAAATGTTTTTGAGATTGATGAAAATGAAATGTATCATATGAATAGTAATATTTTTTCAATTTCTGAAGATGTAATCATTTCTGAAAAAAACTTTACAAGATTAAATACTTGGTTAAGAAATCATGGATTTACAGTTGAGGAAGTTCCATATGCTGAAATTGCTAAGCAAGAAGGGCTGTTAAGGTGTTCAACTTTACCTTTAATTAGAGAATAAAAAAAAGGCTTGTATTTTTACAAGCCTTTTTATTTTATGAAAATAATATATTATTCTAATACTACTTTATTTATAGCATGTATAACACCATTATCTGCTTGTACATCAGTTGCTATAATAGTACTTACTCTGTTTTGAGAATCTGTTAATGTAGCACCATTAGAAGTAATATTTACAGTTAATTGACCACCTAAAGTATTAACTGGTAAATTATCTGATAAATTTGACTCTAAAACAATAGCACCAGCTACAACATGTGTGTTTAATGTAGATGATAACGTAGCTTTAGAAATATCTCCTAATCCATTTACTTGTAACTCTCCTAATAAATCTACAAAAGCATCATTTGTAGGAGCAAATACTGTAAAAGGAGCAGGACTAGTTCCATTAGGAGTAGAAAGTGTATTTACATAAGTAAAATCGTTTTCTCTTGTTAATGCTTGTACTAAGATTGAAAAGTTAGGATCAGCAGTTGCAAAAGTTACAACATTTGGTAGGTCTATAACTTTATCAACGACATGTACAATGCCATTATCAGCTTCTACATTTGCAATATCTACAGTAGATTCTCCATTAAATACTACTCCATTACTTGTATTAATGTAAATAGACATTTCAGTACCAGAAGCTGCACTAGTAGCATTTGATTTTGCATATCCAGTAGATAAATCTGTACTTCTTAAATTACCTGTAATAACATGATTTAATAAGATGTTTCTTAAAACATCAACAGGTACATCATTTACAGAAGCAAAACCTTTGCTTTGTAAAAACGTTTCAAAAGCTTGATTTGTTGGAGCTAAAACAGTAAAAGAACCATTACTTGATAAAGTAGCTCCTAAGTCTGCTCTTGTTACTGCAGCAACTAAGCTAGTTAGGTTATTCTTTACTGCAACATCAACAATTGTGTTAGTTTCAATTACAACATCTTCATCATCGCTACAAGAAGCTAAGAATGAGAATGCTAAAACGAGGGACAAAATTTTAGTGATTTTTTTCATTTTAAATTAATTTATGTTTATTTATTTCGAAACAAATTTAAACAAAGTGAAAAATGATAATTGTTAAACAAAATAAAAAAAAAGTTAAACAAAACTTAAAATACTTTTTTGAATATGTTTTTTTAATGGTAAGAAAAAAATCTATTTTTGTCTTTTTTAAATAAATGTCTCAAACTACAAATTCAATATTAATGATTCGTCCTATAAACTTTAGGATGAATGAACAAACTGCAGTTAATAATTATTTTCAAGAAGATTTATCTTTAAGAGATTCATTAATTAATCTAAAAGCTCAGAAAGAGTTTGATGATTATGTAGATAAATTAAGAAAATTTGGTGTTGAAGTTATTGTTGTGTCAGATAATCAAGAAAATGATACTCCAGATTCAGTTTTTCCAAATAATTGGGTTTCTTTTCATAAAGATGGCACCATGGCCATTTATCCAATGTTTGCAGAAAATAGACGATTAGAAAGAAGAGAAGATATTATTCTTGAACTAGAAAAAGAAGGTTTTTTAATCGAGAATATAGTAGATTATACTTCTGCTGAAGATCAAAATATATTTTTAGAAGGTACTGGAAGTATGATTTTAGATAGGCAAAATAAAATAGCCTATTGTGCAATTTCTCCAAGAGCAGATGAAGAGTTGTTTATAGAGTTTTGTGAAGATTTCGAATATACTCCTGTAATTTTTACAGCCAATCAAACTGTTGATAATTCTAGAGAAGCTATATATCATACCAATGTAATGATGTGTATAGCAGAAACTTTTTCAGTAATATGCTTATCATGTATAGATGATAAAAAAGAGAGAAAGAATGTAATTTCTCATATAAAAAAATCAGGAAAAGAAATAATAGATATTACAGAAAAGCAAATGCACCAATTTGCAGGAAATATGCTTCAAGTAAAAGGTAAAAATAACGAGCTATTTCTGGTAATGAGTCAAGCTGCATACAATTCATTGACAAAAGAACAAATTAAAAAGATTGAAAAACATTGTAATATAATTTCAAGTTCTTTAGAGACAATAGAAACTTGTGGGGGTGGAAGTGCACGTTGTATGATGGCTGAAGTTTTTTTACCTAAAAATAAATAATGACATTACTCTTACTTTCTATTGCGCCTGCAATGATTATTATCGTTTTTATCTATTTAAAAGATAAATTCGAAAAAGAACCAATTCATTTTTTATTTAAGAATTTTTTAATGGGTGCTTTTTTTAGTATTTTAGTAACTTTACTATTAGGTACTTTACTTAGTAATTTTTTACAATTAAATGATGCTAAAAGTATATTTCAACAATTTATAAAAGCATTTATAGTAGTTGCTTTAGTAGAAGAATTTTCAAAATACATCATTGTAAAATATTATGCCCAAAAAAATAAAGAGTTTAATGAACCTTTTGATGGTATTGTATATGCAGTAATGGTTTCTATGGGTTTTGCAGCTCTAGAAAATATATTATATGTCTTTCAATATGGAGTTTCTACTGGTATTATTAGAGCTTTTACTGCTGTTCCTGCGCATGCAACCTTTGGAATTTTAATGGGTTATTTTATGGGTAAAGCTAAGTTTTCTAACCATAGGGTATATTATAATATTTTAGGATTAACTATGGCTACATTATTTCATGGAGCTTATGATTTTTTCTTGTTCATTAATTTTGTGCCTGGTATTGCTGTAGGTGCTTTTGTATCTTTAATTATTGGAATTGTATTGTCTAAAAAAGCGATAAAAAAACATCAAGAAGACTCTTTCTTTAAAGTTTGATGATTTTTTTTGATGTAAAACTCCTATCATCAAAAAGTATTTTTATCATATAAACTCCTTTTTTTAAAGCACTTATATTTATATTTTTTGAAGAAGATTTTAATACTTTCTTACCTAAAAGGTTATAGATATAAATATCTTTAATAGGTTTGTTTGAATTTATTATAAAGCTAGTTTTTATTGGATTAGGATAAATATTAGCTAAACTTTTATTGTTAAACTTAGTGCCTAAAGTTAAAGCCCTATTGTCTGTAAATTCAAATAGTTTTTGAGTAAAAGTAAAAAACTGATTATTACTAGCTTCTCTAGAAATGTAAAATTTACCATCATCAAAAATTGTGATTCCTTCAACTTGATGGCCAGCTCCAAGCTCATTTGTGAAAGAATATTTTTCAAAACCGTTACTAAATACATTTTCATCAGGACTTCTATTAGCACTAATAAATATCAAAAAAGGAGCAGTTGCATCATATCCACATAAAATAATATGATCATTAGAAGTTACAGCTCCTGTTATTAAGCCTTCAACATTAGCTTTACTAATCTTTATTGCTGTATAATTACCAGATAAAGTAGGTAGTTTATAAACTCTAGTTTCTACATTTAACCAATTCTTACTAAAAATGTAAAGACTATTATTATATGCTATTAAAGCTTCAGCATCAAAATTATTGTTATTAGGTCTAGTTGTAAAATCAGTTTGATCTTCATAATCAAAAGAAATAATTTCTGCAGTAACAGTATTGCTGTTCTCGAAATCTGATTTCAAAATTTTATAAATTTTTAAATCTGTTCTGTTACCATTATTATTACCAAAATCTCCAATGTAAATATGAGTATTATCTTCTGCAATATCTTCCCAGTCTACATTTGTAGCATTGGTTATATTAATGGTTCTAAGTAAATTACCATTTAAACTATCTAATTCGTATAAATTTGCTGAATCACCACTATCATTATGGGTAATGATTTTTCCTTTAAAAAATAACAATCCAGATGTTTCTTTTACTTGATCTGGTAATTCGAATTTATCTTTAAAATTACTTATTTGACAATGTATAGATAAATTAAAACCAATGAGTAAAATGTAAACAATAAGATCTTTCAATTGTTTTATTTTAAAGCTTCAACTATAACTCTACCAGTTGCTGCATTAGAGGGCTCTATTTGTAATAAATTAGCAATAGTTGGTGCTATATCTATAATATGATGTCTTTTACTAGATTTACCAGTTTTAATACCATTTCCATAAAAGATTATAGGTACATGTGTGTCATAATTATAACCAGAACCATGTGATGTTCCTTTTCTACCACCTGTTAATGTAGCAGGATAAGGTATCAATAATACATCACCAGAAAATTTTTGATTATATCCGTTTTGTAAAGAATTTAATATACCAGAATTAAAGTATGTTGTTTGTAATGTGTTAGCAGTAATTGCTTTATAGATGCCTTCACAATTAATAATTTCTTCTACAATTTTTTCAGCAACTTCTTTTTTTGAAAAACCTAAAGATTCAATAGTTTCTTTATTTAAAAAGATTTGATAATTAGAAAAGTTCTCTATGAGCTTGTCAGATTTAAAATATTTAAGAGTTACTTTTTTTAAGAAATTTTTGATATTTAAAGTTCCTAAATAATGAGCTGGTATTTTTAATGATTGCAAATAAGCAGGAACATGAACTGCTCCATGATCTGCTGTTAGAAAAAGAGTATAATTAGATTTGCCTACTTTAGTATCTAGGTAATTAATTAATTTTTCTATGTCTTTATCTAGCCTTAAATAGGTGTCTTCAATTTCTATAGATTGTGGCCCAAATTTATGGCCAATATAATCAGTTGATGAAAAGCTTATAGCAAGAAAATCAGTATAACTTCCTTTTCCTAAATTTTCATTTTCTATTGCAGCTTTAGCAAAATCTAAAGTTAAACTATTACCATAAGGCGTATTGTTAATCATTCCTAAATTACCATTTTCATCCTTTAATTCTTTTAGATTATATGGAAATGTAGGTGTTTCTTTTCCTTTAAAAGTTCCTTCAAAATCATTATTATCATCAAAACTATTTGTATAAGTTTTTATATCATACAAGGTATTCCAAGTATTAGAAAGATATTTTTCAGGTACTTTTTTGTTATTAAAATCATTTACCCAATTAGGTAAATTATCCATGTAAAAAGATGAGGTGATAAAATTTCCTTGTAAACCTCCATCATACCAATAAGCAGCATTTGCTGTATGTCCAACTGGTAAAATTGCAGACCTATCCTTCAGTGCTATTCCAATAGTTTTTCCTTTATTATTTTGAGCTAAATGAAGCTGGTCTGTTATCGTGGTTGTCATTAATCTAAAAGGAGATCTTTGTCCTCTTTTAGAATCAGAGCCCACAGAATTATAATTGGTATCAGTTACACAATAAATGCTTTCTTTTAAATATTTATCATACCAATTGTTAGAAATAATACCATGATTATTTGGTGTTGTACCTGTATAGACAGAGGTATGTCCAACAGCAGTATAGGTTGGAATATAATTAAAATGTGCGTTTTCTAATGTAAATCCATTTTCTATTATTTTTTTAAAGCCTCCATCACCAAAACGATTGTAGAACCTAGTTATATAATCGTATCTCATTTGATCAACAACAATACCAACAACCAATTTAGGTTTTATATTATTTTTTGAATTTTTCTTTTGAGAATATGTTTTTATAAATAAAGATAAAAACAACAGGAGTAAAGTCGACTTTTTTATCATAAAAATAATCTGTTTTAAATTACAAATTTACCAATTTTAATATTGAGGTAACTAATTTTATATAGTATAAATGTTATTTCTTAATTTAGCTTAAAATTATTCCATGAATTATTTAGAGCATATTGGAAAATACTTTATGATGCTTGGTCAAGTTTTTAAAAAGCCTCAAAAGTTTAGAGTATTTTATGAATCTCTTTTTAAAGAAATTGAAGAGTTAGGAGTAAAGTCTTTAGGCATTATAATGTTTATTTCCTTTTTTATTGGAGGAGTTATTGCATTACAAACTGCACTAAATTTAGAGAGTCCTTTTATCCCAAAATCTTTAATTGGTTTTGCTGCAAAAAGATCTATTATTTTAGAGTTTGCACCAACTTTTTGTTCTATAATTTTAGCTGGTAAAGTAGGCTCATATATAACTTCTAGTATTGGTACTATGAGGGTTACAGAGCAAATTGATGCTTTAGAAGTAATGGGTATAAACTCATTAAATCATTTGGTTTTGCCTAAAATTTTAGCAACTGTATTTTTTTATCCTTTTTTAATTGCATTAGCAATGGTGCTAGGTATTTTTGGTGGATGGATTGCAGGTGTACTTTCTGGTTTATTTAGTGGAGTAGACTATGTAGTTGGCTTACAAACAGATTTTAATCCTTTTTTAGTTACTTACGCAATCATAAAAACTTTGGTTTTTGCATTCTTAATTGCAACAGTGCCTTCTTATCATGGTTATTATGTTAAAGGAGGTTCAATTGCTGTTGGAAAAGCGAGTACACAATCTGTTGTTTGGACAACTATACTAATTGTTATCGCTAATTATTTCTTAACACAAATGCTACTTACATAAAATGATTCAAGTTAAAGATTTACATAAAGGATTTGGTGATGTTCAAGTTTTAAAAGGTATTACAACAACTTTTGAACCTGGAAAAACAAGTTTAATAATTGGGCAAAGTGGTTCAGGAAAAACAGTATTTCTTAAGTCTTTAATTGGATTGCATACCCCAGAAGAAGGTACAATTGCATTTGATGGTAGAGTTAATACTAAATTTACTAATGAAGAAAAAAGGCAATGGAGGCAAGAAATTGGTATGGTTTTTCAAGGAAGTGCATTATTTGACTCTCAAACTGTAGAAGAAAATGTTATGTTTCCTTTAAAAATGTTTACAGATCAATCTCAATCAGAAATGTTAGATAGAGTAAACTTTGTGTTGAATAGAGTAAACTTAGAGAATTCTAATTATAAACTACCAGCAGAATTATCTGGTGGAATGCAAAAAAGAGTTGCTATTGCAAGAGCAATAGTTATGAATCCTAAATATTTATTTTGTGATGAACCAAATTCGGGTTTAGATCCTCAAACAGCAACAGTAATTGATAATTTAATTCAAGAAATTACAGATGAATATAAAATTACAACAGTAATTAATACGCATGATATGAATTCTGTGATGGAAATTGGAGAAAAAATACTTTTTTTAAAAAATGGTATAAAAGCATGGGAAGGTACTAATGAAGAAATCTTTAAAACTGATAATGAGGCAGTTGTTGGATTTGTGTATTCTTCTAATCTTTTCAAAAAAGTAAGAGTTGCATATTTAAATGAAACTAATTAGAAAATTGGTTTGTTTTTTTAAAATTAACTTATATATTTGCACCCGCTAAAATGAAAAAGAATGACCTGGTAGCTCAGTTGGTAGAGCATCTCCCTTTTAAGGAGAGGGTCCTGGGTTCGAGCCCCAGCCCGGTCACAGAAAAAGCCTTGTATTTAATACAAGGCTTTTGTTTTTTTTAAAATAACGTATTTTTAAAATTCAATTTTAATAAAATAAAAATGAATTATTTATTCATAATACTACTCTTTATGAACTTATTTTCTAATATAATTTTTGATTTTAAAGAAAATAGTAATCTTAATAATTGGCAGATAGTTGATGATGTTGTTATGGGAGGTAGATCTCAGGGAAATTTTAAAATTAATGAATTTGGTAATGGAGTTTTTTATGGAAATGTTTCTCTAGAAAATAATGGTGGTTTTTCATCATTAAGATACCAGTTAAATAAAAAAAATATTAGTTCTTTTTCTAAAATAGTACTTAAAGTAAAAGGTGATGGTAAAAAATATCAATTTAGAATAAAAAATAAAATACAAGATTATTATTCTTATGTAATTGAATTTGAAACTTCAAAAAATTGGCAAGAAATAGAATTAGAAATATCAGATATGTATCCTGCTTTTAGAGGTAGAAGATTAAATATGAATAATTTTTCATCAGATTTTATAGAAGAAATTCGATTTTTAATAGGTAACAATAAAAATCAGTCATTTCAATTAGAAATAGATAAAATATACTTGAAATAATTTTTTAATAATTTATACTTGTTTTTGTATCTTTCTGCAATACTAAATTTATAGATTGATGGAAGAAGACATCAAAAAAGAAGCAGAAAAGAAGTCATATTCAGAGATTGACGCAAAATCAGAAACTGTTAGAATTATTGAAATTCTAAAAAGCTTTTTAATTAGTCTTTTTGACTTTAAAGACGATACAGACCACAAAGCAACAATTGAAGCAATTAAAGCAGATATTCCTTTTAAAGGAGCCACTGCATGGATTTTAATTTTTGCAGTATTTGTAGCTTCTATTGGGTTAAATGCAGATTCTACTGCTGTTGTTATTGGAGCCATGTTAATATCGCCATTAATGGGGCCAATTTTAGGTTTAGGAATGTCTTTTGCGTTAAATGATATTAATACCTTTAAAAAATCATTAACTCATTTAGGAATCATGATTGGGCTAAGTTTATTTGCCTCATTTATGTTTTTTTATTTTTTTCCATTAACTTCAACAACAGAAGGAACTTCTGAATTATTAGGTAGAGTAAGTCCAGATATAAGAGATGTTTTAATTGCATTTTTTGGTGGTTTAGCACTTATGGTGGCAAGAACAAAAAAAGGTACAATAGCTTCTGTTATTTTTGGAGTAGCTATTGCTACAGCTTTAATGCCTCCACTTTGTACTGCTGGATTTGGTTTGGCAAGTGGTAATTTTTCTTTCTTTTTTGGAGCAATGTATTTATTTATCATAAATACAATTTTTATTGCTTTGGCTTCTTTTATTGTACTCAAATTATTAAAATTTCCAATGCATAAATACGCAAATTCTGTAACAAGAAAGCGTTATGCAACTATTGCAACTGTAGTTGGACTAGCAGTGATGATTCCTGCAATATTTACTTTTATAAGTGTTTTTAATGAAAGCCAAACAAAAATTCAATTTAGTAGATTTATAGAAAATGAGGTGAAGAAAATTCCTAAATTTCAATTACTTGGAGATCCTGATTTTGACTACAAAAAGAAAGAAATAAGAATGAGTTTTTTTAATGAAGTAACAGATGATGTTAAATACGTTTTAAAAAATCAACTTAATGATGAAGAATACAATAGACTTAAAGACTTTGATTTAAAAATAAAAGGTAGTGATACCAAGAGTTTTGAATTAATAACAACTGCATATCAAGAAAAAAGAGAAGAACTACAACAAAGTAAAAACATCATAGACGGTTTACACAAACAAATTGCAGATTTACAAGAAACAATTTCTAAATTAAATGCAAGAATTGAGCAAGATGCTTTAAACCGAAATGAAAAAGCGGTTGCATTTAGTAGAATAGCTAAAGATGCCAAAATTAGATATATAGATATAGAAGAAATTGGTTTTGCAAGTATGTTGTCTTCTAAAGATTTTATTAAAATAGATACAATTCCTGTTGCAACAATTAAATGGAATGTAAAACTACATGACAGTATTATTTCCCCAAAAGAAAGAGAATTAAGAACTTGGTTACAAAAAGAATTGGAGCTAGATACTTTATTCATAAAAAGGGATAAATAATAACATTACTTACAAATCTTAAATGATGGAAAAAAAATATGTAGTTGCATTCGATCAAGGAACAACAAGTACAAGAACTATCATATTTAATAAAGAAGGAGAAATTGTTGCTGTAGCTCAAAAAGAATTAACTCAACATTATCCTAAATCTGGTTGGGTAGAGCATAATCCTGAAGAAATATATCAAGATCAACTTTATACGTTTAAAGAAGCAATAAATAAAGCAAAAATTAATGCTAATGAAATTGTTTCAATAGGTATTACAAACCAGAGAGAAACTACTGTTGTTTGGGATAGAAAAAGTGGAAAACCGATTTATAACGCCATTGTTTGGTTAGATAAAAGAACAGCTTCTATTTGTGATGATTTAAAAAAACAAGGATTAACTAATTACATAAAAGAAAACACAGGTTTAGTTGTAGATCCTTATTTTTCTGGAACAAAATTAAAGTGGATTTTAGATAATATTGATGATGCTAAAGAAAAGGCAAATAAAGGTGACCTTTGCTTTGGTACTATAGATAGTTGGTTAATCTACAAATTTACAGAAGGTATAAAACATGTAACAGACCATACAAATGCATCTAGAACATTAATTTATAATATAAAAAATTTAGAATGGGATGATACATTGCTAAAAGCATTAGAAATTCCTAAATCTATGTTGCCTACTGTTCAAGAGTCTTCCTCTAATTTTGGAACAGTTTTTATTGATGGTGTTCAAATCCCAATTCAAGGTGTTGCTGGAGATCAACAAGCAGCTTTATTTGGACAAGGTGGATATAAATCTGGAATAGCAAAAAACACCTATGGAACAGGTTGTTTTATGTTATTAAATGTTGGTAAAAATCAAGTAATTTCTCAAAAAGGATTATTAACCACATTAACTTGTAGTATTGAAAATGAACCTATTAATTATGCTTTAGAAGGCAGTGTCTTTGTGGGTGGTGCATCTATTCAGTGGCTAAGAGATAAAATACAATTGATTAAAAATGCTGCAGAAACAGAGGCTATTTGTAATAGTATTCCACCATTAAAAGATATTTATGTTGTACCTGCTTTTGCTGGTTTAGGAGCTCCTTATTGGGATGCTGAGGCCAAAGGAAGTATCTATGGAATGACTTTAGATACTGGAAAAAACGAAATCATAAAAGCTACTGTAGAATCTTTAGCTTATCAAACAAGAGATGTCTTAGATGCTATGATTCAAGATTCTGGTAAAGAAATGATTGCACTTAAAGTTGATGGTGGTGCAAGTGCAAATAATTATTTAATGCAGTTTCAATCAGATATTCTAAATGTTGATGTAGATAGACCAAAAATGATTGAAGTTACTGCTTTTGGTGCTGCTCTTCTAGCAGGAATTAAAGCAGGTTTTTGGCAAAAAGAAGAAATAGATGAGTTAAGAAATACAGATGTTTTGTTTTCACCAAAAATGAAATCAAAACAGAGAAATAAAAAGTATAAAGGTTGGTTACAAGCCATTGAAAAAACAAGAACAACAAAATCAACTACAAAAGAAGATACTTTACGTTTTTCGGTTTTAGATAGAGATAAGCAACTTAAAAAAATAGTTTCTAAAAAATTTGATATTGTTATTATTGGTGGAGGTGTTACTGGAGCAGGTATAGCTCTAGATGCTGCATCTAGAGGGATGAATGTGTGTCTAATAGAAAAAGACGATTTTGCTTCTGGTACAAGTAATAAATCAACAAAACTAATACATGGTGGTTTACGTTATTTAAAACAATTGGAAATTGGTTTGGTACGTGAATCTGGATCAGAAAGGGCTATTGTACACAAATTAGCACCACATTTAGTTATTCCAGAAAAGATGTTATTACCACTAACAGAAGGTGGTACTTATGGCAAAATGATGACTGCTATTGGCTTAAAAGTTTACGATTTATTAGCCAATGTTGGTGGAGATGATAGGAGAAGAATGTTAGACAAAAAAGAAACGTTTCACAAAGAGCCTTTATTGGATAAAGATTTGGTTTTAGGAAGTGGCTATTATGCAGAATACAGAACAGATGATGCAAGACTAACTTTAGAATTACTAAAAAAAGCAGCTGAATTTGGAGCAACGATTATCAATTATTGTGAGATGGAATCGTTTGTTTATGATGCCAATCAAGAAATAGAGAGTTTAAATTGTATCGATTATAATTCAGGAAAAAGAATTAATATTAGAGCAAGAAATTATGTTTCTGCAGCTGGTCCTTGGGTAGATAAAATTAGAAAGAAAGATAATTCTATCAATCATAAATATTTACACTTAACAAAAGGAGTACATATTGTTTTCCCTCATGAAAAATTACCTATAAAACAATCTGTTTATTTTGATGTTGAAGATGGTAGAATGGTTTTTGCAATTCCAAGAGGTAGAGTTACTTATGTAGGCACAACAGATACTAATTATAATGGAAATTTAAATAGAGTAGTAGCTACAAAAGAAGATGCTTTGTATTTAATAAAAGCAGCTAATGATGCTTTTCCAGACATCAATTTAACCATTGATGATATCGAATCTAATTGGGCTGGTTTACGTCCTTTAATTCATGAAGAAGATAAAGACCCATCTGAGTTGTCTAGAAAAGATGAGATTTTTATTTCTAAAAGCGGATTGATTTCTATAGCAGGAGGTAAATTAACAGGCTATAGAAAAATGGCTCAAAGAGTGTTAGAAAAAGTTACAGATAAGTTACCTAACAAACGCAAAAGAAAATTAAAGAAATCTTACACAGACGAAATTCCATTAGTTAGTCCTACTTTACATACGTATGAAGAAGTTGAAGTTTATGAAAAAGAGTTGCAAGATGAATTGGCTTCAAAAGGGATTACTCAAAATTATTATGCTTGGTATTTAGTGTCAACTTATGGTAAAAATGCAAACCTGATTAGTAAACGAATGGATTTTTATGCAAAAGGAACTCCTGTTGAAAAATTAATTAGAGCTGAGGTTTGGTATAGTATCCATTTTGAAATGGCTAATAGTTTAGCTGATTTTTTTATTAGAAGAACAGGAAGTCTTTATTTTAATATAGAAAGTGTAACTACATATTTTGATTTAGTAGTAAAAGATTTTATAAAATACTTAAGTTGGGATGATGTAAAAGTTGAGTGTGAGAAAGAAAAAATGAAACTTTTAATTGCTGATGCTAAAACCTATTATGATAAAGAGTTTGAAGCTTAATTAGTTTGATTATATAAAATTACTTCAGCATTTTTATTAAACAAATAGGTTTTATTGGTTTGCAATTGTAAACATTCAAATCTTGTTCTTCTTAATTTTCCTTTTTTATACACTTGATTTTTATAGATAAATAAAGATGAAAACGGAATTTCAAAAACAAATACCTTTCCATTTTCGGCCTCATTATTTCGTAATACTAAAGATAAATTAGTATCTGAATCTGTGCTAGCTTTTGGTTTTTTTAAATAATTAGCTAAATAAGGCAGCATTTCTTTAGGATAAATCTCAGGAGTCAAAAAAGGCAACATTAAATGCTGAAAAACAGTTTTCCATTCTTTTCCATGAGGTTGTACTCTTCCAAATTTTTGATGTGTTACATGATGTGCAATTTCATGCACTAAAGTCAATAAAAATTGATATTTATTTAAGTTATTATTTACGGTTATTTGAAATCTTCCATTTGGTAATTTTCTAAAATCACCATGTTTGGTTTGTCTTTGATTTACAATTTTTAATTCAAAAGAATGTTCATCAATTAAAAATTGAACAAAAGGAATAGCTTTTACAGGAATATAATTTTGATAGTTAGTACTCAAACAAAAACTAAATTAAGGAGTTGTAGATGAAACTTGTAAAATTTTACCATTATAAAATTGATGACCAGTTAAACTAAAATTATAGATATAATTAGCCATCTCTTCTGCAGAAACAGGAGCTTGAAAACCTGGGAAAGCCTCTTGTAACATTTCTGTTTGTACAGCACCTAATGCCAAAACATTAAAAGCAATTTGTTGTTCTTTATACTCTTCAGCTAATAATTCAGATAAGGTAATTACAGCTCCCTTTGCAGACGAGTATGCTGCTAAACCTGGGAATTTCATACTACCTTGTATGCCTCCCATAGAACTAATAGTAACAACATGGCTGCCTTTTTGTAAATAAGGTATTAAGCTTTTTGTTAATTCTGCAACACCAAAAACATTTACTTTATAAACTTCTAAAAAATCATCAGAAGTTAATTCTGTAAAAGGTTTATTTACTAGTTTTCCAGCATTATTAATTAATATATCAACTTGTTTCCAGTTGTTTTTTACAAATTCTGTTACTTGTAAAATTTCATCATTTTTACAAAGATCTACAGAAAGTGTTTTAATGTTTTTATGATTTAGAGCTACAAGGGGTTCTGTATTTCTTGAGATTGCTAAAACATTATGGTTTTGATTTGCAAATAATTTTGCTAATTCATAACCAATTCCTCTACTAGTTCCAGTAATTACAACATTCTTCATATAGTAAAATTTTCAAGAAGCAATCTACTTAAAATTTCATACATTTAAGAATTAAAATCTTAGAAATGAAAAAATCGTTTATCCTTTTATTTAGTTTACTTTTTATTCAAAACATCATATCTCAAACCACATATATTTTATGTGGTAAGCTAGTAGATACAAAGTCTGGAAAAATTGAATCAAAAAAAACAATTTTAGTTGAGAAAACTAAAATTATAGATGTTATGGATGGGTATATCATGCCTAAAGGAGCTAATCTAATCGATTTAAGAGATAAAGTTGTTATGCCAGGTTTAATTGACATGCATGTGCATTTAGAAATGGAATATGATAATAAAACTCAAATTAGAAAGTATATTACAGATGAAGCTGATATTGCATATAATTCTGTAAAATTTGCAGAAACTACTTTGTTAAATGGGTTTACAACTGTTAGAGACTTAGGAGGAACAGGAGTTAATATTTCTCTTAGAAATGCCATAAATGCAGGTAAAATTCCTGGTCCAAGAGTATTTACTGCTGGTAAATCTATTGCAACAACAGGTGGTCATGCAGACCCAACAAATGGTAGTAGTAGAAAATTAATTGGAAATCCTGGACCAAAAGAAGGAGTTGTAAATTCTGTAGAAGATGCAAAAAAAGCAGTTAGACAACGTTATAAAAATGGAGCAGACTGTATAAAAATAACTGCAACTGGGGGTGTTTTAAGTGTTGCAAAATCTGGAGATAATCCGCAATTTACAATAGAAGAAGTAAAAGCAATTTGTGATATGGCTAAAGATTATGGTATGCATGTAGCTGCACATGCTCATGGAGATGTAGGTATGCAAAGAGCAATCATTGGTGGTGTAAAAACTATAGAACATGGTACCTATATGAGCGATAAAACTATGGATTTAATGATAAAACATGATGCTTATTTAGTGCCAACAATTACTGCAGGAAAAGAAGTTGCTGAAAAAGCAAAAGTTAAAGGATTTTATCCAGAAATTGTAGTTCCTAAAGCTTTAGCTGTTGGGCCACAAATACAAGGTACTTTTGGTAGAGCTTATAAAAAAGGAGTAGGTATTGCTTTTGGTACAGATGCAGGTGTTTTTAAGCATGGTGTTAATGGTAAAGAGTTTGGTTTTATGGTAGAAGCTGGTATGCCTGCTATAGAAACTTTACAATCTGCAACAATTACAAATGCGATGCTTCTAAAAATGGATGATGAGATAGGACAAATTAAAAAAGGTTTTATAGCTGATATAATTGCTGTTAATGATGATCCTACTAAAAAAATTGAAACTATGGAAAATGTAGTTTTTGTAATGAAAGAAGGTAAAGTTTATAAAAAATAGTATGCTTAAACCTAATAGGATGTTTTGATTGTCTTCAAATCAATATGTTAGGATTTTAATTGATAGTTTTGTATATTTGAGTATCAATTCGCTTTCCCCCAAGAAAGTACATTTATATGAAAAGTAAATATTTCAATCTTTTTTGGGCCTTTGTTGCAAGTGTAATTATTCTCAATGAATTTATAGATCAAGTTAATTTTGTAAGTTTAGATTCTAAATCATCTAATGCTTGGTTATTGATAATAATATGGTCTTTTATTGCTATAAAGAATTATTATTCTTTTTTTAATAAAGCTAACAAAAAGCTTAATCAAAACTAATATGTTGATAAGCTCCTATATCTGGAGTACTACTTCTATCTACTCCCAAAATATCTAAATTAAATAGTGTACTAGTTGCTTTATTAATGGCATCAGAATCTTTACCTATTATAAAATCTTCTCTATTAGTTTCTCTAAAATTAGAAAAACCATTTAAAATAATATTTTGATAGTTGGGATTGTTATCAAAATCTAACTCTAGCACTCCATTAAAATTATTACCAGTATCATTAAATGAAATCATAGAATTACGCACGTTAAAATTAAATAAACTACCATCAACTTTATCTAATACAAATTCAATATTGTTATTTCCATCAAAAATACAATTGGTAAAATTAGCTGCGTGTAAATCTCTTGTTTCTGTTATTTCTTGTCCGTTTTCATTTTGATAAACAAAAAAGTTATTTACTAATACAGCAGGTAATTGTCTAATTCCGTTATTCCAAAAATTTGCAAAAGTACTATGAGTAAAATTATAAGTACCTCCAACTGTTGCAGCCAAAGAAGCTTGACCTGCAGAGCCAATTACAACATTATGTGCTTCTATATTAGTTTCTCTTGCAAGGATACCAAAGTTTGAGTTATTGTAAATTTCAGTATTTTCTAGTTTTAGTGTTGGTGCAGAGTTAGAGCCTATACTGTCTATTAAAATTCCAATAATACCATTTTTAATTTGTGCGTGTTTAATTTCATTTTCTTTACTTCCAGCACGCATCCAAATGGTTCCCCATTGACCAGGAATTCTAGAGAACGAATTTTCTAAACGATCACCTTCAAAAACAACTTTTTCTGATAAGGTTCCATTTACTTTTAAAGTAGCTTTATCATCTATAATTAAACCAGAATTACTATGAAAATGAATTCTTGCTCCAGCATCTATTGTTAGTGTTTTATTGGCAGCAACAGCAGCATATCCATAAATAACTGTTGGCTTTGTGTTGGTGATATTTAATTCAGCATCTGTTAAAAAACGACCTTTAATAGTAGTAGGCTGTCCATCTAAAGTTAGACTATCAATTTTCATGTTGATAGGATCTCTGCCAGGAAAAATAAAGTTTGCATCTTGTACTAAAGTAACTAAATCTACATCTTGTTGATTTATACCTGTATCAAATAAAATTCTATCTGTGTACAAAGGGTTTGTTACTGAGTTTGCATCAATAGTAGTTTCTACAAAAACATATATGCTGTCTTTGGCTAAAATATCAATATCGTTAAATTCTTTACCAGGAATACCATCAACATTTAATCTATAATTAGAGTTGGTGCCATTTTCAAGTGCAATTTTAGGAATAGTGATAGCCTTATCACCTCTATTGTATACTTTTAAATTATAAGTAGCAGAACCAATATTTGTAAAAACAGTATCTAAAAACACAGTGTCTTTAGAAAACTCTAATTTTCCAAAATTAGGAATTGTAGAAAAATCTTTTCGACAAGAACTTATAGAGATTAGTACAATACATATAATAAAAGAGATAAAATAACGCATACATCAATTTTGTATAAAAATAGAACTTTAATTAGATTGTTTTATTATTTCTTAATCAATTTGATTTCAAATAATTTTCCCCAATTTTTCCCAGTAACAAAAAGTCTATCATTTTCAGCATCGTAAGCTATACCATTTAATACTTCGTCTTGTGGTACTAGTTTTTGAGTTTTTTCCATTACTTTTTTTAAACCTTTAAGATTTGCAATACCTTCAATAATACCTGTATTGATATCTATAATAACAATGGCATTTTGTTGATATTTATTTGCGTAAAGCTTATCACCTATTAGTTCTAATTCATTTAAATTATCTACTGCATATTTATTAGTATACACTTGCAAAGACCTTTCTTCATCTAATGTTTCTGGATTTAAAAACCATATTTTATTGGTTCCATCAGATTTAATTAGAGATTTTCCATTATTAGTTAAACCCCAGCCTTCTTTGCTATTTTTATAGCTAAACTCTTTTTCTCTTTTAAATGTTTTTAAATCATAGACAAAGCCTTTTTTAGACTCCCAAGTTAACCAGAAAATCTGGCCATTTACAATGGTCATACCTTCACCAAAATAATCTTTTTCTAAATCTATTTTTTGTAAAACTTTACCAGTAGTAATGTCTACTTTTCTTAGTGTTGATTGTCCTCTTCTTCCTGTAGTTTCATATAAATATCCATTGTAAAATTCTAAGCCTTGAGTGTAAGCTTTTGTGTCATGAGGATAAGAGTTAATAATTTTATAATCATAAACTTCAGGAGCTTTATCTGCTAAAACCTCAAAAGAATTATTTACTTTTTTAGTTTTACCTGGATAAAATGCAAGCACAGAAACGCTATGTTTTCCTAATCCTATTTCTGAAGTTTTTAAAATAACAGAATTACCATCAGATTTTAATTTTTTACCATCTATATAAAACTCAACATTATCTATTTGTTGATTGTTTTCTTCATTTAAAGAAATCTTAATTTCTGAGTTATATATTGTTTTTTTAGGAACTTCAAGTTTAAATTTATAGTCAGAATCACAAGAAGTGAATATTAGTAAACCAATAAAAGATAGTTGTATTAATTTTTTTGTCATATTACATTTTTTCTAACAGCTTTACATGTAATTATTTAAAGCGTTTTGTCTATTTTATTCTTGTTTTCAAATAAAAGTAATTTATTTATTTGTAAATTAAAAAATATCGTTAAATTTGCATCCTCAAAATAGTAATATACAACTATTTAGAATTTTAGAGTAAAACCTTACCAACTTTACTCTTTGCAAACATAACATTAAAGTATTAAAATATTATAAAATGAAAAAAGGAATTCATCCAGAAAATTACAGAATGGTAGCATTTAAAGATATGTCTAATGATGATGTGTTTTTAACACGTTCTACTGCAGACACTAAAGACACTTTAGAGGTTGATGGTGTTGAGTATCCTTTAGTAAAATTAGAGATCTCTAGAACTTCTCATCCATTTTACACTGGTAAATCTAAATTAGTTGATACAGCAGGACGTATTGACAAGTTTAAAAATAAATATGCAAAATTCAAGAAGTAATTCTGAATTTAAGAAGATAGTAAAAACTCCAACAATATTGTTGGAGTTTTTTTATGCAATAAAAAAACCATTTCTTTATAGAAATGGCTTTTTATTATGTATTAAATCTTAAATTTTACATATAATCTTCAATAGGATTACAAGAACAAATTAAGTTTCTATCTCCATAAGCATCATCAACTCTTCTTACAGTTGGCCAAAACTTATTATCAGCTATATAATCTAAAGGAAAAGCAGCTTGTTTTCTAGAATAAGGTAAATTCCATTCATCTGCAGTTAACATAGCTTGTGTATGAGGCGCATTCTTTAAAGGATTATTAGCATCTTCTTTAGATACTTCTTCAATTTCTTTTCTAATAAAAATCATAGCATCGCAAAAACGATCTAATTCTGCTAAACTTTCAGATTCTGTAGGTTCAATCATCATTGTTCCAGCTACAGGAAAAGATACTGTTGGAGCATGAAAACCATAATCCATTAAACGTTTTGCAATATCAACAACTTCTATTCCTTTTTGTTTAAAATCTCTACAGTCAATAATCATTTCATGAGCAGCTCTACCATTTTCTCCAGTATATAATGTGTCATAATGACCTTGTAAACGCTCTTTTATATAGTTAGCATTTAAAATGGCGTTTTTTGTAGAATTAGTTAATCCTTTAAAACCTAACATTGTTATATAGCCATAAGAAATTAAACAAGCTAAAGCAGAACCATAAGGAGCTGCAGAAATAGCTGTAATGGCTTGTTTTGTTCCTACAGGAATTACAGGGTTTGATGGTAAAAAAGGCACTAATTGTGGAGCTACACAGATAGGTCCAACCCCTGGTCCTCCACCTCCATGAGGTATTGCAAATGTTTTGTGTAAGTTTAAGTGACAAACATCTGCACCAATAGTTGCAGGGTTTGTTAACCCAACTTGAGCATTCATATTAGCTCCATCCATATAAACTTGACCTCCATGATCATGAATTATTTGAGTTATTTCTGTAATAGCACTTTCAAAAACTCCATGAGTAGATGGATAAGTAACCATTAATGCTGCTAAATTTTCTGAATGTTCCTCTGCTTTAGCTCTTAAATCATCTACATCAATATTTCCATGAGCATCTGTTTTAGTTACCACTACTTTCATACCAGCCATAACTGCAGAAGCAGGGTTTGTTCCATGTGCAGAAGCAGGAATTATACAAATATTTCTGTGTTCTTCGCTTCTAGATAAATGGTATGCCCTAATTGTCATTAGACCAGCAAATTCACCTTGTGCACCAGAATTTGGTTGTAAAGATGTACCTGCAAAACCAGTGATTATATTTAATTGATGTTCTAATTTTTTAAGAACTTCATGATAGCCTTCTGCTTGGTTAATTGGTGCAAAAGGATGAATGTTACCCCATTGAGGGTTACTTAATGGTAACATCTCTGAAGCAGCATTTAGCTTCATAGTACAAGAACCTAAAGATATCATTGAATGATTTAAAGCTAAATCTTTACGCTCTAATTTTTTTATGTAACGCATCATATCTGTTTCTGACTGATACGTATTAAAAATTTCATTATCTAAAAATGAAGTATTTCTTTTGATATTATTAGGAATTACATCAAAATTAGTAGTAAATGATTCTTGAGTTAAAATTTGGTGAAACTCGCCTTCACTTTCAGCAGCTGCAGTGTCAGGTTGTTTTTTTAATTGACCAAAAATCATAAATAACTTCATTAAATCTTGCTGAGTTGTAGCTTCGTTTAATGATATAGAAATATATTTATCATTGATGTAGTTAAAGTTTACTTTTTCTGATTCTGCTATAGGTCTTAATTTAAACGTATCAATTTCTACTAAAAGTGTATCAAAATAATTTTCATTTAAAATTTTAAAACCTGATTTATGTAAACAGTCTGCAACTAATTTTGTTTTATTGTGTACAGAATCTGCTATAAATTGGATGCCTTCTTTACCATGATAAACAGCATACATACCAGCCATAACTGCTAATAAAACTTGAGCAGTACAAATGTTAGAAGTAGCTTTTTCTCTTTTAATATGTTGCTCTCTAGTTTGTAGAGCCATTCTTAATGCTCTATTGCCATCTGTATCTTTAGTAACACCAATTATTCTTCCAGGTATACTTCTTTTGTACTTTTCTTTAGTAGCAAAGTAACCTGCATGTGGTCCTCCATAACCTAAAGGAATTCCAAATCTTTGAGTAGTACCTACAACAACATCTGCTCCAAATTCTCCTGGAGCTTTTAATTTTACAAGTGATAAAATATCTGCAGCAACAGCAACTTTTATGTTATTTTCATTGGCTTTAGCTACAAAATCTGAATAATCAAATACATGACCATGTTTACCTGGATATTGTAAAATAGCCCCAAAAAATTCTTCAGAAAAATCAAATTCTCTATGATTACCAACTACTAATTCAATTCCAATTGGAGTAGAACGAGTTAATAATACTGATAAAGTTTGAGGTAATATTTCTTCTGAAACAAAGAACTTGTTAGCGCCAGCTTTTTTCTGAGCTCTTTCTCTAACATCAAATAATAATGCCATAGCTTCAGCAGCAGCTGTACTTTCATCTAATAAAGAAGCATTAGCTAATTCCATTCCTGTTAAATCACAAACCATCGTTTGAAAGTTTAAAAGAGCTTCTAAACGTCCTTGAGCAATTTCTGCTTGGTAAGGAGTGTAAGCTGTATACCATCCTGGATTTTCTAAAATATTACGTTGTATAACACTTGGTACAATTGCTTCGTGATAACCTAAACCAATATAGCTTTTAAAAACTTTATTTTTTTCAGAAAGCTCTTTTATATGAGATAAATATTCATATTCACTCATTGCAGGAGCCAAATCTAAATCTTCTTTTAGACGAATATTTTCTGGAACAGTTTCGCTAATTAATTGTTCTAAACTATCTGCATTTATAGTTTGTAACATTTTCTCACGCTCACTTTTGTTAGGTCCAATGTGTCTTAATTGAAACGTATTTGTATTCATTTAATATAATTTATAGTCTTTATTTCAAACGATTTAGTTAATTAAAATTATAGTATATTAATTACCTAAAATTTAACGATGCAAAAATAAGGATTTTAGTATTCTTAATTCCTAAAATTTTATCATCACAAATATTAATTATCAACTAAATAGAATAATTATAAACAATAAGTTATTTTTGTTTAATGAAAGTTCTAAAGACAGTTTTCGATTTTTACATAAATGCTAGTATTCATGTGGCTATAGCAGTTTATGCATTTGTAAGAATTACAGAATTCTATTTTAATTTACCTTATCATCAAAATTTAGATTTCTTTATATTTTTTGCGACAATAACAGGTTATAATTTTGTAAAGTTTGCTGGTGTAGCTAAATTACATCACAGAAGTCTTACAAATAACTTAAAAATCATTCAAATATTTTCTTTGTTTTGTTTTGTAGCTATGTGTTACTATGCTTCTAAAATACAAACAGAAACATTACTTTTTACAGTTCCTTTTTTCTTGCTAACAGCACTTTATGCTATTCCATTATTAAGCGGATTTGAAAAAAACTTAAGACAAATAAGTCATTTAAAAAATATTGTTATAGCCTTAGTTTGGGTAGGTTTCACAGTGCTTCTCTCAATAATAGAGTCTAATAAAGAATTAGACTTTAATATTAGTTTATTTTTAATACAGCGTTTTTTAATTGTATTGGTCTTAATTCTTCCTTTTGATATTAGAGATGTTAAATATGATGCAATATCATTGCAAACTATCCCTCAAAAAATAGGTGTTGAACAAACAAAAAGATTAGGAATCATTTTAATGGTAATTGTATTAGTATTAGAATACATTATTGAGTCAGTAGCTACTGTAAAATCTCCTTTTATGTTATTCTTTTTTATGACCATTATTTTGTTAATGAGAGCAAAAACAGATCAAACTAAATACTATAGTTCATTTTGGGTAGAAGCAATTCCTGTTTTTTGGTGGTTATTACTTTTAGGATTTGATAATTTTTAAAGATTAAAACGTTTGTTTTTAAAGATATTTTTATAAAACGTTGTTAATAAAATTGATAATACAAAAATTTAAAAACGTTTCTAATTTGTAGATCATCTTTGTAGATTTACCAACTTAAATGTGTTAAGTTTTACCTAATGATAGTTACAAAAAGAAATTTCATTTTTGATTTTGACAGTACTTTAACAAGAGTTGAAGCCTTAGATGTTTTAGCAGAAATTACATTATCTGATAATCCTAAGAAAGATGAAATTATACAAGAAATTATAGATATTACAAATCTAGGAATTGATGGTGAAATATCATTTACAGAATCATTAGAAAGAAGAATAAAACTTTTAAATGCTAATAAATCTGATTTAGATCAACTTGTAGAAAATTTAAAAAAACAAGTTTCTTTATCAATTGAAAGAAATAAAGAATTTTTCGAACTTTACTCAGATGATATTTATGTAATTTCTTGTGGATTTAAAGAATTTATAGATCCAATTGTAGCTGAATATAATATTCCTTCAGATCGTGTTTTTGCAAATACTTTTGAGTTTAATGAAGAAGGGAAAATAGTAAGTTTTGATACTGAAAATCCTTTATCACAACATAATGGAAAAATCAAGTGTTTAAAAGACATGAACCTTGAAGGGGAAATACAAGTTATTGGTGATGGTTACAGTGATTATGTAACTCGTGAAGCTGGTGTTGCAGACAAGTTTTTTGCTTACACAGAAAATGTATCGAGAACTAAAACAACAGAAAATGCAGATCATATTGCACCAAATTTAGATGAATTTTTATACGTAAACGATTTGACAAGAAATATAAGTTATCCAAAGAACAGAATTAAAATCTTATTATTAGAAAACGTACATCCAGATGCTTTTACAAAGTTATCTAAAGATGGTTTTACAGTAGAAACTGTATCTAAAAGTTTATCTGAAGAAGAGTTAATTGAAAAAATAAAAGATGTACATGTTTTAGGTATTAGATCTAAAACAAATGTTACTAAAAAAGTTGTAGAAGCAGCCAATAGATTAATGGTAGTTAGTGCATTTTGTATAGGTACAAAACAAATAGATTTAGAGGCTTGTAAAGAAAACGGAATTGTAGTTTTTAATGCACCTTACAGTAATACAAGATCTGTTGTAGAGCTTGCAATTGGAGAAATTATTATGTTAATGCGTTCTGTTTTTCAGAGAAGTACAGAAATACATAATGGGCAATGGAATAAAACAGCAGATGGTTCTAAAGAAGTTAGAAGTAAAAAATTAGGTATTGTTGGTTATGGTAATATAGGTAAGCAATTATCTGTTTTAGCAGAAGCTTTAGGTATGGATGTCTATTACTATGATGTAGAAGATAAATTAGCTTTAGGTAATGCCACTAAAATGGATACTTTAAAAGAGTTATTAGAAATTTCTGATGTAGTAACACTTCATGTTGATGATAATGCAGCAAATAAAAATTTCTTTGGAGAAAAAGAAATTTCTCAAATGAAAGATGGTGCTCATTTAGTAAACTTAGCAAGAGGTTTTGTTGTAGATATTCCTGCTTTAGTAAAAGCTTTAAAATCTAAAAAATTAGCTGGGGCAGCTATTGATGTTTATCCTGAAGAGCCAAGAAAAAATGGAGAGTTTTATACAGAATTACAAGGCTTAGATAATGTGATTTTAACTCCACATGTTGGTGGTAGTACAGAAGAAGCACAAAGAGATATTGCAGATTTTGTACCAGGCAAAATTATGGCTTATATCAATTCTGGTAATACAGTAGATGCAGTTAATTTTCCAAATATTCGTTTACCAAGACAAGTAAATGCGCATCGTTTTTTACATATACATAAGAATGTACCAGGAGTTATGGCTAAAATTAATAAGATATTAGCTAAATACGATTTAAATATTATGGGTCAATATTTATCTACAGACCCAAAAGTAGGTTATGTAATAACAGATTTAGATAAAGAATACAATAAAGAAGTTATAGATAAGCTAAGAAATGTAGAAGGTACAATTAAGTTTAGAGTGTTGTATTAATACAATTCTTTTAAGTTAATAATATTTTTATCTGTAACACCTAAATAACGTCTACTTCCTAAATAACGGTTTTTATTAAATTCGTCATATAAAGGGTGAGTTTCATCCATTGATGAAATATGCACATTGCCTGAAGCATGAATAAATTCTTGCTTGTCATTATTTAACCAAATACCTACATGAGTTACTTTTTGTTTACTGTCTTCAGTAGCTTTTTTGCCAAAAAATAATAAGTCTCCTTTTTCTAAATTTGTAAAATCTAAGTTTTTATCAACCACTTCTCCTGCATGTACTTGTTGTGATGCATCTCTTGGAATAATAAGGCCATTCATTAAATACACCATTTTAGTAAATCCACTACAATCCATTCCTTTAGCAGAAGTTCCTCCCCATAAATAAGGGAAACCATCCATTTTTTTTGCAATAATTTCAATGTTTAAATCACTAGGTTTAAGATTATCTAACCACTCATTATAAATAAATGCTTGTTCTTTTTTTATAAAACCAGTTCTTTTATCAGGGTAAACTATTTGATAAGAATTAGTATTTTCATTCATAAATTTTAATAGACCACCTAAAGAGATATCAGAGATGATTTCATTAAAACTTTCATCTTTATAAACATATCCAAAATTTTCTGTAAAAATTACTTTCTTAGCAGTTTTCCAAGCTTCAAATTCTTGTTGGTTTAAAGGGGTTATTCCTCCTTTGTCTACCCAAGAAATATAATTATCAGGTGTTTGAACTCTATAAAAATCTCCTTTTTTGTCTAAAATTTTTAAAGGCATACCTAATAAACCTTGTGTACCTAATTCAGCTGAATGTTTTGGGTTAGAGCGTATGTTAATCACTGAGTTTCTTGCAATAGCAAATTGTTTATCACCAACTGCAGAATCTGGTAAAAACCTTACTTTATTTACATAACCAATATCTAAAGATTGTAAGCTGTCTAACAATTTGTCATAGGCTTTTTTTAGATTAGTTTCTCCAGAAATTACAATTTTATTTTTTTGACTATTAATCACAACATCATAAATTGCTACTCTTTTGTCAGGCGCATATTTTTCTTTTATACTTTTATTTACACCTTCTAAAGCAGATTCTAAAATTGAACTGTTTCTGCAACTTATAACAAATAATATTAATAAAATGTAAACGAATTTTAGGTTTTTCATCCTAAGAAATTAAAGATTTATAAAACATAAAGATACTAATTTATCATAGTAAATAATTCATTCTAAATAGAGATTGTTTTATATTTGGTGAAAACCAATTTTTAAATGAACTACCAAAATTCTTTAGACTTTGCCAAACAATTAGATGAAAGAGATCCTTTAAAAGAGGTAAGAAATAAATTTTATATTCCTAAGGATACCAATGGTAAAGATTGGCTTTATTTTACAGGTAATTCTTTAGGATTGCAACCAAAAGTAACAGCAGATTATATACAACAAGAATTAAAAGATTGGGCAAATTTAGGAGTAGAAGGACATTTTGAAGCTAAAAATCCTTGGTTACATTATCACGAATATTTAACGGATAATATGGCTAAAATTGTGGGAGCAAAACCTAAAGAAGTTGTAGTGATGAATACACTTACTACAAATTTACACTTGTTAATGGTGTCATTTTACAGACCCACAAAAGCAAAATATAAAATTGTCATAGAAAGTGATGCTTTTCCATCAGACAGATATGCAGTGCAATCTCAATTAAAGTTCCATGGGTTTTCTGAAAACGATTTAATAGAGTGGAGACCTAGAAGAGGAGAAGAATTACTTAATATAGAAGATTTAGAAACAATTATTGATGAGCAAGGTGATGAAATTGCAATGTTGTTAGTAGGAGGTGTGAACTACTATACAGGTCAGTTTCTAGATATAAAGAGAATAGCAAAAATAGGTCACTCAAAAAACTGTATTGTAGGTATAGATTTAGCTCATGGAGCAGGAAATATTCAACCTAATTTACATGATTCAGGTGTAGATTTTGCAGCTTGGTGTACTTATAAGTACTTGAATTCTGGTCCAGGAAGTTTAGCAGGTTTATTTGTACACGAAAAACACGCCAAAAATAAAGATTTACCTCGTTTTGCTGGTTGGTGGAATCATAATAAAGAAACTCGTTTTAATATGCGAATGCCTTTTGATGTGATGGAAGGTGCAGAAGGCTGGCAATTAAGTAATCCTCCAATCTTATCTATGGCTGCAATAAAAGCTTCTTTAGATTTATTTGAAGAAGTAGGAATGGATGCATTAAGGGAAAAGTCAGAAAAATTAACAGGTTTTTTTGAATTTTTAATCAATCAAATAGAAACAGATAGAATTAGAATCATCACTCCCAAAAATCCAAAAGAGAGAGGCTGTCAATTATCTATTCAAGTAAAAAATGCGGATAAAAGTTTACATCAAAAATTAATGGATCATCATATCATTACAGATTGGAGAGAGCCAGATGTAATACGTTGTGCACCTGTGCCAATGTATAATAGTTTTCAAGATGTTTATCAAATGGTTTCAATTTTAAAAGAATTAGTTTAAATGAAAAAAGAAGATAAAGTTTTAATAATAGGTGCTGGGCTTTGTGGTTCTTTATTAGCGTTAAGAATGGCTCAAAGAGGTTATAAAGTTGAGGTATATGAAAGCAGACCCGATTTAAGAAAGGTAGATATTTCTGCAGGACGTTCTATTAATTTAGCTTTATCAGACAGAGGTTTAAAAGCGTTACGTTTGTGTGGAATGGAAGAAAAAGCTAGAGAAATCTGTATACCCATGTATGGTAGATTAATGCATGATACACAAGGAAATACTTTTGCTTCTAATTATTCTGGTAGAGAAGGTGAGTACATCAACTCAATTTCTAGAGGAGATTTAAATGCTATTTTATTGGATGAAGCTGAAAAACATAAAAATGTAACGATTCATTTTAATAGTGGATGTAAAAAAGTAGACATAGAAAATAAAGTTGCTCATTTTAAAAGTTATGATACTGCTGAGAAATTTAAAGTTAAAGCAGATGTCATATTTGGGACAGATGGGGCAGGTTCTTCTCTAAGAAAGAGTTACGTTTCAGAACGTAAATTTTTGTTCAGTTATTCACAAAACTATTTAAATCACGGATATAAAGAATTAGAAATTCCAGCTGATAAGAATGGAAATCATCAAATTAGTAAAGGTCATTTGCATATTTGGCCAAGAGGAGATTTTATGTTGATAGCTTTACCTAATATGGATGGTAGTTTTACAGTTACACTGTTTTTAAGCTATGATGAAGGTGAGTATAATTTTAATAACTTAATATCAGAAGAAAAAATCACAGCTTTTTTTAAGAAAGAATTTCCAGATGCTTTGGCTTTAATTCCTAATATAAAAGAAGAGTTTGTTAACAATCCAACAGGACCTTTAGGGACTATAAAATGTTCACCGTGGTTTTATCAAAACAAAACCTTATTAATGGGCGATTCTGCTCACGCAATTGTACCTTTTTATGGACAAGGAATGAATGCTTCTTTCGAAGACGTTTTTGTGTTTGATGAAATTCTTAATCAAAATTTGGGTGATTGGAATGCTGTTTTTAAAGCTTATCAAAAAGCTAGAAAACATGATACAGATGCTATTGCAGATTTGGCAATTGACAATTTTTATGAAATGAGAGATCATGTTGCAAACCCTTTATTTAAAGAGAAAAGAAAAATTGAAATGGATTTAGAAAAACATTTTCCAAACCAATATTCATCTAAATACTCTTTGGTTACTTTTAATGAAAACATAGGTTACAATGAAGCCATGCAAAGAGGTAGAGCTCAAGATAAGGCCTTATTAAATTTAATTGCTGATGATAAAGTGCATACCAATTTAGAGATGACAAAAAATGAATTGGCAGTTATTTTGAAAAAAGTAGAGCAGCAAACCAAAGAAATTTTAAAAGAAGATAAAATAGCAGGATTATAATTATGGAAGAAAAAAAAGTAACACCAAGAGGCGCATATCCACATGTTAAAGTTGTGGGAGATTTCATTTTTATATCTGGTACTAGTTCTAGAAGACCAGATAATACAATTGCAGGAGTTGTAATTATAGATGAAATGGGTACTAAAAAGTTAGATGCGTATTTACAAACAAAAGCTGTACTAGAAAACATAGATCGTAATTTGCAAACAGTAGGAGCTAGTTTAAAAGATGTTGTTGATGTATCCTCTTTTTTAGTAAACATGAATGATTTTGCAGATTATAATAAAGCTTATGCTGAGTTTTTTAACAAAGAAACTGGCCCAACAAGAACCACAGTTGCTGTGCATCAATTACCACATCCAGATTTGGTTGTAGAGATTAAAGTTACAGCTTATAAAAAACAATAATGAAAAAAATATTACTTCTTTTTTTATTAAGTATAACTTCTTTTTTTGCACAACAAGATTGGGAAAACAAAGTGGATGCAAAACTATTAACTGTTTTACAAAATCATAGAGAGTTTGTAAGCATACCCAATTTGCCTACGAAAATACAAAACATGTATAAAAATATTTCTTGGGTAAAAAAGAAATATAAAAAAATAGGATTTAGTTTTAAAAATTTAGAAGCAAAAACACTACCTGTTCTGTTTGCAGAAAGGATTGTAAATCCCGATTATAAAACGATTTTATTTTACTTTCATATTGATGGGCAACCTGTTGATCCAAAAGCTTGGAATCAGAAAGATCCTTTTATTCCAGAATTAAAAGAACTAACTGAAAAAGGTGACTGGAAATCTATTTCTTGGGATAAATTAAACACTAAAATAAATGATGATTGGCGCATTTTTGCAAGAGCTGCTGCAGATGATAAAGCACCAATAGTTATGTTTTTATCTGCTTTAGAACTTTTGGAAAGTAATAATCAAAAACCAAAATTCAATATTAAAATTATTTTTGATTTAGAAGAAGAATATGGTTCTAATGCTTTTTTATCAACTTTAGATGCATACAAAAACACCTACCAATCTGATTATATGATTATAATGGATGGTCCTGCACACAATACCAATAAACCTACGTTAACTTTTGGTTGTAGAGGTATTGCAACTTGTAGTATTACCACTTATGGAGCAAAACTTCCACAACATAGTGGACATTTTGGCAATTATGTATCTAATCCTGTTTTTACCCTTTCTCGTTTATTAGCTTCTATGAAATCTGAAGAGGGTAAAGTATTAATTAAAGATTATTATAAAGGCATATCAATTTCTGATGATATAAAAACCATCTTAGAATCAGTTCCAGACAATTCAGGTTTTATGAATAATGGTTTAGTAATTAAAGATGCTGAAAAAGTTGGTGGTAGTTATCAAGAAGCATTACAATACCCTTCATTAAATGTACGTCAAATAGGAACTTCATGGAAAGGTAAAGGATTAAAAACAGTAATTCCTGAATATGCAAAAGCAGATATTGATGTGAGATTGGTAGTGGAAACAGATGGAAAAGAACAATTAGAAAAGATAAAAAACCATATAAAATCAAGAGGTTTTTTAGTTTTAGATAGGCTACCAACTGATAAAGAAAGATTGTCTAATAACAAAATAGTAACATTTACATCTAACTCTGGTGTAAATGCTTTTAGAACGCCATTAAACTCGACTTTTGGGAAAAAACTAAGAAAAAGTTTAACAAAAACTTTTGGAGAAGAACCAGTTAGCATTAGAACTATGGGAGGTACAGTTCCTATAATACCAGCTATAAATAAGTTAAAAATTCCTGCAATTATTGTTCCTATGGTAAATATGGATAACAATCAGCATAGCCCTAATGAAAATATTAGAATAGGTAATATTAGACAAGGCATAAAAATTTGTTTGTCAATTTTAGAAACAGATTTTATAGAATAAATACTACTAAAAAAAAATATTCATATAGTTTATTTGTAACTTTTATAAAATCAAGGTATTGTAACAATTTTTGTATCTTAACTACTTAATTATTGATTAACCAAATTAGCTGTGATAAAATTCTTTCGTAAAATTAGACAACGTTTGTTGGCTGAAAACCGTTTCAACAAATATTTACTCTATGCTATTGGAGAAATTTTGTTAGTTGTGATAGGTATTTTAATTGCGTTGCAAATTAACAATTGGAATCAGCAACATCAGAATAAAATAAAAGAATCTTACTACCTCAAAGAAATGCAAAAAGAGTTTTTAAATGACCAAAAAACGTTAGAACGATTTACATCACTTACTGAAGCTAAAAAATCTAGGGGCATTTTAGTAAAAAACAATTTGAAAAATGACACAATAAATAAAAAAGAACTTTTGCCTCATCTTTTTTTTAATGGCAAAATAGTTGCTTTTAAGAGTTTTACTCCTGTTTACGATGAGTTAATATCTTCTGGACAAATGAATTTAATTAAAAACGATTCCTTAAAAATTCTTATTAGGGAGTATAATGATGTAATTAATAAATCAGAAAGTTTCTTATATAAAGAAAGTCAAAGTATCAAAGAAAAATACAATTTGCATTTATTCAAGTATTTTGACTCAGAGATAATTACAAAACTATGGGATTCTGAATATGGTAAAAATTTGCCAAAGGAAAAACTTAATGGCTTAAAGCACGATTTTGAAGGTTTTAGAAAAGACCCCAATAGTTACTATTATGTAGCAATGTGTATAGGTGTTGATAGCGAGTTAAATCGTTGGTACTCTAAAGTAATTAGCCCAAAACTTAGTAATATTTTGAATTTACTAAATAATGAGATAAAACATTTAAATGATTAAATTCTTCAGAAAAGTCCGTCAAAAGCTATTAAAAGAAAATCGTTTTAACAAATATGTACTCTATGCCATTGGAGAAATTGTGTTAGTTGTGATAGGTATTTTAATTGCACTACAAATAAATAATTGGAATGAAAACAGAAAAGAAAAATCAGAAGTAAGTTCAGTTTTAAAAAATTTATATGATGAGTTTACAGCTAATAAAACACTAATTAAAACTACAAAGCTTGAAACAGCTAGTGTAAAAAAAGTGGGTTTAGATTTAATGCAACTTTTTGGTAAATCTAAAGAAGAAATCATTACAAAAAATCCTGATAGTCTACTATATTTAGTACTAGAACCAGGTGATTTTAGAGCCAGTGAAAATACAATTAATGATCTTGTGCAATCTGGAAGGTTAAAACTTCTAAGCAATAAAAAACTAAAAGAACAATTGTACAAATGGCAAAGTACTTTAAAAGATTTTGATGCTGGTTATAATCGCATAGAAATAAAAATTGATGAAGACATACTTCCTTACTTATCAAAAAATTATGCTTTAAAAGATATTGATAAATATGGTGACTTAAAATGGAAAAAACCTTCAAATTTAAAAGTTGATAAGTTTAAAATTTTTAGTGATATTGAGTTCGAAAATATTTTAGACGATTATCTGTATAGAATTTCTACCACTCAAATAACTATTGATGATTTAGAAAAAATAATTGATAATATTTTAATAGAAACCAATCAATAGCTTTCGTAAATGAATATAAAAAATTACATCAATGGCGAATTTGTAAATCCAGTTTCAAAAGATTGGATTGACAATTTTAATCCTGCAAAAGGTGAAGTTTATGGTCAAATTCCAAATTCAACCAAAGAAGATGTAGAAAATGCTTACCAAGCAGCAGCAGATTCTTTTCCAAAATGGAGTAATACTCCTTTAGAAGATAGAAGTAAAATACTTTCTAAAATTGCTAATTTAATTTTAGAAAAGTTAGATGTTTTAGCAATAGCAGAATCAAAAGATAATGGAAAACCTGTAAACTTAGCAAAAACAGTTGATATACCTAGAGCAGCCAGTAATTTTCAGTTTTTTGCAAATGCTATTACTCAGTTTTCCTCAGAAGCACACGAAAGTGTAGGTTTAGATGCAGTAAATTTTACTTTACGTCAACCTTTAGGAGTTGTAGGTTGCATTTCTCCTTGGAACTTACCTCTGTATCTCTTTACATGGAAAATAGCACCAGCTTTAGCTGCAGGTAATTGTGTGGTTGCAAAACCTAGTGAAGTAACACCAATGACTGCTTATTTGTTAGGAGAAATTTGCAATGATGCAGGTTTGCCTAAAGGCGTTTTAAATATTGTTCATGGTTTAGGCACAACTACAGGTCAAGCCATAGTAGAACATCCAAATATTAAAGCCATTAGTTTTACAGGAGGTACAAAAACTGGCGCTCATATTGCTAGAGTTGCAGCTCCAATGTTTAAAAAACTATCTCTTGAATTAGGAGGTAAAAATCCTAACATCATTTTTGCAGATTGCGATTATAACAAAATGTTAGAAACCACTGTTCGCTCTTCATTTGCAAATCAAGGACAAATTTGTTTATGTGGTAGTCGAATTTTAGTCGAAGAAAAAATATATGAGAGGTTTAAAATAGATTTTATCAAAAAAGTAAAACAATTAAAAGTAGGGCATCCATCAGAAGAATCAACAGATATTGGAGCATTAGTTTCAAAAGAACACTTAGAGAAAATAGAGTCTTATATAGAAATTGCTGAAGATGAAGGAGGAAAAATATTGTGTGGAGGTCTAGAGGTTACCTTACCAAATTATGAAAATGGATATTATTTTCAACCCACAATTATAGAAGTAACTAACAATCAATGTAAATTAAACCAAGAAGAAATTTTTGGTCCAGTTGTAACTATAATGTCTTTTAAGACTGATGAAGAAGCTTTAACTTTAGCCAATGATGTAAAATATGGTTTATCATCTACTTTATGGACAAATAACCTTAATAGAACCATGCAATTTGCTAAACAATTACATACAGGAATTGTTTGGGTTAATACTTGGATGTTACGTGATTTAAGAACTCCTTTTGGAGGAGCAAAAGAAAGTGGAGTAGGTAGAGAAGGAGGTTTTGAAGCCTTACGTTTTTTTACAGAACCAAAAAATGTTTGTATAAAATACAATTAAAATGGATTTAAAACTTAAAGATAAAAATGCTTTAGTATGTGGTAGTACACAAGGCATAGGTAAAGCAACAGCAATTTTGTTAGCACAAGAAGGAGCTAACGTAACTTTATTAGCAAGAAATGAAGAAAAATTAAAAGCTGTATTAAGTGAATTGCCAAATTCAAATCAAAAACACAATTATTTAGTTGCAGATTTTTCTAAACCAGAAGAATTAAAAAAAGTGTTGTTATCATCAGACTTGCAATTTCATATTTTGGTAAATAATACAGGAGGACCTGCAGGTGGTCCAATATTTAATGCAAAAATTGGAGAGTTCGAAAAAGCGTTTACGCAACATTTAAAATGTAATCATATTTTGGTGCAAACACTAGCTCCGTTTATGAAAACTCAGTGTTTTGGTAGAATTATAAATGTCATTTCTACATCAGTAAAACAACCATTAGATGGTTTAGGAGTAAGTAATACAATTAGAGGTGCAGTTGCAAGTTGGTCTAAAACTATGGCAAATGAATTAGGCGAATTTGGCATTACAGTTAATAACGTTTTACCAGGTGCAACAAATACAGAACGTTTGCTTGAAATTATTACAAACAAAGCCAATAAAACTGGCTTAACAATAGATAAAGTTGCAGAAATAATGAAAAATGCATCACCAGCTAAACGTTTTGCTCAGCCAGAAGAAATTGCAAACGCTATTGTTTTTTTAGCTAGTGAAAAAGCAGCATTTATAAACGGAATTAATGTTCCTGTAGATGGTGGAAGAACAAAAAGTTTATAAGCCCACCTCAATCCTCCTAAAGGGAGGAAGCTTTGTAGCATAAAATAATTATATTAGTAGAATTAAATTATTAATAAAATTCCAATTCTCACCCAGATTGGAGTTTCTTCCCTTTGGGAAGGTTAGGATGGGCTTTTTGATATGAGTAAACTAGTTACACCTTTAAATTTTAAAAAGTGGATAGATGAACATCGTCATTTATTAAAACCACCTGTAGGTAATAAGCAAGTTTGGGAAAATGGAGAATACATTGTAATGGTAGTTGGTGGACCAAATTCTAGAAAAGACTATCATTATAATGAAACACCAGAATTTTTTTATCAAATAGAAGGTGATATGGTTCTTAAGATTATTGATGAAAATGGGAAACAACAAGATGTAGAAATTAATGAAGGTGATATTTACTTATTACCAGGTAAAGTACCTCACTCTCCACAGCGTAAAGAAAATACTGTTGGTTTAGTTATAGAATATCCAAGATCAGAAGGTATGTTAGATGCTTTAGAGTGGTATTGTGAAAATTGTGGAAATCAATTATATAGAGAAGAGTTTGCCTTAGATAATATAGAAACAGATATGCCAATTATTTTCGATAAGTACTATTCAGATAAAGGTAAGTGTACTTGTAGTAAATGTAACACTGTAATGCAACCTCCTAAATAGTTTTTATATTTTGAAAAGAAGAAAATTCTTAAAAAAAAGTTTCTATACTTTTTTTGGAATAGGTCTATTAACAGGCTTTTATTCTTGGCAAATAGAACCTTTTTTATTGGAGTTTGTAAAATTAAAAATGCCAATAAAAAACTTACCCAATCACTTAAAAGGTAAAACTGTTATGCAAATAAGTGATATACATGTTGGTAATAGAGTAAGTAGTAAATATCTAAAAGAATCATTACAAAAAGCCCAACAGTATAAGCCAGATTTTGTAGTGTATACAGGCGATTTTGTGCATTATGAATCTCCAGAACAATTAGAACAGCTTAAAGATGTTTTGCAATATGTAGTTAAAGGAAATATAGCTACAATTGGTGTTCTTGGGAATCACGATTATGGAAAAGATTGGAAAGAAAGTAAGGTGGCTGATGAAATTGAAAGTATATTAACAAATCATCATATTCAAATATTAAGAAATACAAAAAAAGAAATAGAAGGGTTGCAATTTATTGGTATTGATGATTATTGGGGAACTAATTTTTATCCTAATCAGGTAATGAACCAATTAGACAAAGAAAAACCATCAATTTGTTTATGTCATAATCCAGATGTTTGTGATTTAGCTATTTGGAATAATTTTGAAGGTTGGATTTTAAGTGGTCATACACATGGAGGTCAAGTAAAACCACCTTTCTTAGATCCTCCAATTTTACCTGTAAAAAACAAAAGATATTCATCAGGTAAAATACCACTTTCTAATAACAGAATATTATATATTAATAGAGCTTTAGGCTATTTACATCAAGTTAGACTAAATGTTAAACCAGAAATAACTTTATTTGAATTAGCTTAAACTTAAGCTTTTTCTTAACTTTCGAACAAATGAAACATAGAAAACTACGTATTAACGGTCATTCGCATTTGCTTCCTTATCCAGAGGAAATCCCTGATTTTATGCAAAAAAAAGGTATTTTTTGGGTAGATAAAGATAGAAAGTTTATGCTGCAAAAAGATTGGAATAGACCAATTACAGACTCTAGTTTTTTCTTAAATGAAAAATTAGAATGGATGGATAGATACAAACTAGACCATGCTGTAGTTTTAAATTTGTCTCAATTATATGGTAATGGTTTACGTGTAGAAGAATTAAAACAAGCTTTACGTTTTCAAAACGATTTTAATGCTAGAATACAAAGAGATCATCCTTCTAAATTTACTTGTGGTTTTGTGGTGCATCCAAGTTTTATAAGAGGTGCTTGTTGGGAAATTGAAAGATGTGTAGAAGAATTAGGTATGCGTTTATTGTGTTTACCTACTCATTATATGGATACTATTGGTACTTGGAGATGTATTTTTGATGAAGAAAACGAACCAATTTTTGAATTAGCAGATAAATATAATTTAGCTGTAGAAATTCATCCTTATGATGGAGAAAAGTTTATAAAATTAGAAAATACAAGTTGGCGTTTTCATCTAATTTGGATGTTAGCACAATGTGCAGATGCTTATCATTTTTTAACCTTAAATGGCTATTATGAAAAGTATAAAAATATGCGTGTTTGCTTTGCACATGGAGGTCAATTAGCCCAGATTAACTTAGGTAGAAGAATACAAGGTTTTGATGGTAGATCAGATTTATTCGAAGGTAAAGTGCATCCAAGAAAAGCAGTTGGTCATAAAAATATTTTCTTTGATACTTTAGTGCATGACACAGGTGCTTTAGAGTTATTAATAAGAAATCATGGCTCTAAGCAAGTATTAATGGGGTTAGATGATCCTTACCCTTTAGGAGAAATGGAAAGTGATCCACAATCTTCTTATCCTGGTAAAATACTAGATTTAGCAATTGAAAGAAAAATTATTACAGAAGATGAACGTGAAGATATGTGGGAAAATAATGTGTTACAATGGTTGTTTGGAGATGATGAAAAAGCGAAACAAGATTTAGTTTCAAAAATTTTAAATTCTTAGCTTTTTGATTAAATAAAAAACTAAGAATTTAAAACGATTTTTTTATCCTTGACATTGTTTTAAAACTTCTTCTGCTCTTTTTACTTGAAATTTAGGATAAAATTCTTCTTCAATTTTTTCTTCTTTCCCAAGTTTAATTGCTCTTTTAATTTCATCACAATAGGGTTTTGTAGATTTACCAAAAAAACGTGCAGCTCCCATATTCCATTCTGCATTTCCTAAAATAACTCTTGGGTTTTTTGGAGCAATAGCTAAAGCTTTTGCATATAATTGTGCATTTTTTCCAGATAAAGTCATCCCATATTTTTGACCATCAAATGCAATATAAGCTGTATTTAATAAAGCTTCTGTAATCATAATTTCTGGATTATTTTCAGAATTCGATTTAGCATTATTTAAAAACTCTTTTGCTTTATTAAGTTTAGCTGTTAAAGTAGCTTCTTCTTTTACGCCAAACGCTCCTAAAATTTCTATTTGAGCTGCATAAAAAGGAGGAAGCCAATTTTGAGGTTCTGCTTTAGAAATTCTTTCAAATAATTGTGATGCTTCTGTGTTTTTTCCTTCTCCCCAAAGTGTAAATGCTTTTTGCATTCCTTTTTGATATTTGCTCTGTGCTGCTACATTTAAGGACATAAGTATCCCAATGAATAAAAATAATTTTTTCATAATTAATTGATTTTTAAAAAGTTAATTGTTTTAAGTGTTAGTTGACTTTTATGGTGATTGTTTTATTGGTATCAACTATAAATTTTGCATCTTTAAATTTAGGAGGGCCCATAAAACCTTTAGCGTCATTAGAAAAACCATAAGGTTCTTTTGGGATGCCAAAAATTTTAGTGTCCATTTTGTTATTATCATTTTCATCATGAAATAACGAAATTGCATATTCGCCTTTTTTTAATCCTTTAAAAATAGCAATTGCTCTTTTGTCTTTTACAATAGCATTTGCTCCTTTAGTGTCTTCACTTTTTTTAAGAAAAGTAGCTTCACTATTGTATAAAGCCAAAAATACTTTTCCTTTATCTGTATCCATTCCAGTAATTTCAACTTTCAAATCAAAAGTTTCTTCTTGTGCTTGTAAAGAGAATGTCCCTAGAAAAATGATTGCTAATAGTAAAAGTATTTTTTTCATAATATATTATTTTAATGATTCAAATATCTGATGTTTTTTTGACTTTATAACAATTATAATACCGAATTGTAAATATTCTAATCTGAGTTGTAATTATTTTTCTTTTTCTTTTAAATGAATTTATTAAAAGTTACAAATTGTCTAATTGATTAGATTTTTTATCATCACTAATAGTCCAAAAGAATCCAATAAAAAAGAAGCTGTCTGCATTTGGTAAAATAGCTTGTCTGTCAAAATTTCCATTCATATCTGGAGTGTTTTTATAATTATAGCCAAAAACGTTTCTTGTACCTAAAGCATTGTTTACAGAAAAATATAAAATCTTTTGTTGGTCTATTAAATATGCCCAATTTAAACTTACAGAATTATAATTTTTAGTGGTATTGTTTAAAAAACCTGTTTCATTTGGGTTTGTGTAAGTTCTGCCAGAAGCAAAATTGTATGCTAAGCCTATTTGACTTTTCCATTTTTCTACCCAATGCTTACCAACTATAGATAAATTATGAGTTGATGCAAAATTAGGAGTTGCTGCTGTAGGATAGTTTCTAAAATCTCTTTCTGTATCTAAATAAGAATAAGAAATCCAATAATCTGTATTTTTTATTTTTTGATTTTGTCTCCAAAAAATATCTATACCTTTTGCATAACCAAATCCATCATTTGAAAAGTTAGAATTATAATTAGCCATCTGAGAATCAAACTTCACCAAGTCTTTATAATTTTTATAATAGGTCTCAATTCTAAAAATTTGATTTTGTTTAGTATGTTGAAAATTTGCTATGAAGTGTGTTGTGTTTTCAGAGTTTAAATCTTGATTAAATTTTAAATAGTTATTTATTGGATTTTGATAAAACTGCCCATAAGCCAAAGAGAATTGAGCATTTTTATTCGCTTTATATGCTAATGATATCCTAGGAGATAAAGTAAACTCATTAAAAATGCTTGAATGTTCTCCTCTAAAGCCAATTTGAGCAGCTAAATTTTTAGAGAAAAAGATATCTGTTTCTACAAACGTTGCAAAAATATTATTATTAAAACCATAGTTAATTGAGTTACTATTTACAGCAGTATAAGATTCATTAAACTTTGTTATAAATGTTTCAGATCCAAGACTTAAACGAAATCTACTTGAATATAATTTTTTCAATCTTACCTTAAAATGTGCTGAGTTCTCACTGTTACTTATTTTATCATTTTCAATTTTCATATTAGAAATATCATTTGTAAAACTAATACCAGTTTCAATCCTCCATTTATTTCCTATTTTGTTTTTGTAAGAAGTATTCATGTATAGATTTCTATTTTCTAATCCAAATCTAAACCCATCAGCATAATTAATATCTTCTTGAATTAAATCGATGTCTGTATAACTAAAAGCACCATAAACTTTTAACATAGAATCATCTTTAAAAGTATGTCTATAAACAGCTTCTCCACTAAAAGATTGAAAAGGACTTAACCATGTGTTTCTATCAGGAAATAATTCTAAATAAGGTTGTAGATTAACATATGATGTATTTATGCTTAATGAATTTTTACCCCAAATTTGTGTGTTTCCAACACCTGCTCCAACAGTCATTATAGAAACATCTGTTTTTTCTTGATCTGGTTTATCAATAGTGTTTAAAACTAATACACTACTTAATGCTTGTCCATATTCTGCTGAATATCCACCAGTAGAAAAAGTGATTCCTTTAAATAAAAAAGGAGAGTACCTACCTCTTGTAGGAACATTATTTGCACTAGGTGTGTAAGGAGTAAATACTCTTAAACCATCTATAAAAATTTGAGTTTCTTCAGCTTGCCCACCTCTAACAAATAAACGTCCATCTTCTGCAACTGCAGAAGTGCCAGGTAACGTTTGTAATGCACCCATAACATCTCCAACAGCACTTGCAGTAGTAACAATATCTAGAGGTTTTAACACAGTAACTTTTGCTTTTTCACCAGTTTTAAATGTACCTGCGTTAATTGTGACTGCATCTAAAGTATTTACATCGTCTCTAAGTTTTACAACTAAATTATTTAGTTTTTTTACGTCTTCAGTTTTTATAAAAGTTTCAAAGGAAACATATGAAATTACAATGGTTTGATGTCCTGTTTCTTCAGTTGTAAATAAAAATTCTCCTTTTTCGTTTGTAGAAGTTCCATCATAAGTGCCATCTAAATACACATTTGCACCTACAATTGGTTTTTTATTTGAATCTACTACTTTTCCTGATATTTTAAATTGTGAGAATACATTTAATTGAGATAGAATAAAGAAAATAAATAAAATGCGTTTCATCGTTTATTAGTTTTTTGATGAAACAAAGGTGAAAGTAATCTAAGTTTTAAAATAAAAAGAAATACTGAATTGTAAAAAATATAAGATGAGTTGTCTTTTTATTATTTGTTGTAGCTAGAATTAAAAATATATATGGAGTATACACATTAAAAGTATATTTTTTTTATATTTTAGTAAAAATTAAGTCCCTCAGATATTCGATGAAAAATACACTTAAAACTGCCCTTTCTTTTACTAAAAATCTTTTTACTGTTGGTGCCATAAATGAAACAAAACCAGAAACTGTTTCTGAAATGTGTTCAAAAATAGACATCAATAAAAAAATAAATGTTATTGAATTTGGTATGGGTCATGGAAACATGACTAAAGAAATATTAAAAACTATTTCTGAAGACTCAATACTTTATTCTTTTGAAATAAATACAGATTTCTGTAAACATGTAGAAAAACATATAAAAGATGATAGATTAAGAGTTATTAATGATAGTGCATTAAATTTTAAAGAATACGTTTCTGAAAAAGTAGATAACTTTATAATCTCTATACCTTTTACATTTTTAAAAGATGAAGAAGCAATAGAATTGGTAAAATCATGTTTTAATCAATTACAAAAAGAAGGTACTTATAGCCAAGTTGTTTATAGAGAAAACACTCTTTTAAAAGCTATTGGAGATAGACCTTATGAGAAGAAAGTAGTAAAGGCTTTAATAAATGAAAAAATTTTTCATATCAAGAATAATTCTTAAGTTCATTTTTGATTTGTTGTAAAGACTTATCTGTAGATATAAATTCAGTAATCACTTTCTCTATAATTCTCTCTTCTTCTAAGTTGAAATATGATGCCCAACTTTTCTTTTTAAAAAGATTTTTAATTTTTTGTTCTCTTTTTAAAGCTTCAGTAAAGGTAAAATTATGTTGTAGGTTTAATTTGTTATTGGTTTTAATTTTAACAGATTCTTTCTTAAAATCAACTTGAATAATATACAGTTTGTTGTCTGAATTAATAGGGTAGAAGTCACTCCAATTTGCAAAACCAATTACTGTTTTTTGATTTTTATAATTTTCTTTTGTAATTAATTTCCATCTACAATTTGCAACTCTTCCCCAATGATTTGATTTTCGATAAACTCCTTTCTCTGTATAAAAATAATAGCTGTTAGATTTACTTTTATAATTGGTATTTTCTGGAAAATCAAAATCATCAACTTGATGAAATTCGCAAAAAGTATGTTTAAAAAAGTTAGATGAGTTATAAGTTTTCAAAGAGAATTATTTAATCACTAATTTTCTTGATGGTTCTCTTTCAAACCCTTCAACAAAAATGGTGTCTTTGTCAAACTTTACTTTTGCAAAAGCTGATTTTTTTTCTGTATCAACCATGCCTTTAAAAGTTAAATAGTGCACATTATCTGCAAATTCGTAGGCGCCTGCATGATTATGTCCGTTAAAAAAAACTTTTACATTTTTATAAGGTTTTATGAGTTCTACAAACTGATCTCTATTCCAAATATTATGTTGATCTACAGGATAAATTGGAAAATGACAGTAAAATCCAACTTTTTGGTTTTCTCTTTTTGAAGCTTCTAATTCAGATTTTACCCAATTTATTTGTTTGTTGCTTAAGCCACCATTCCATTTTTTTAAATAGGATAAGTTTTTGTTTTTTAATAAGTTAAAAAGAGAGTCTGTTTGTAGCTCTTTCTCTTTAGTAGTTGTTCCATAAAAACTTAAATCATTACCATCTAAAACAATAAAACGCCAATCGTTTTGAACAAAACTATAGTACCTGTTTTTTAAATTTAACTTTTTTAATATTTTTTCTTTATTTACTTGGCCTACATCAAAATCATGATTTCCTAATACATGATAAGATTTAGATTTTAAACTATTCCAAGTAGGTAATAAACTGTCTAAGCTCCAGATTTGTTTATCAATAAAATCACCTAGATGAATAGTGTAACTTAAAGAATCTTTATTTAAGGTAGCAACTGCTTCTTTTAATCTTTGAGGCGCTTTTTTATAATACCTATCCCATTTAACTTCACAGTTGCAATATTGGCAATCTGCAATTACGCCTATTTTAAATGAGTCATATGTTTTTTTTTGACAAAAATTTAAACTGATAAAAAGAGCAGCAAAAAGAATAATTTTTTTCATCAATCAAAAATAGAGAAAACAATTAGAAAAAAGAAAACGCAACCAAATTAATGATTGCGTTTTTATATATAGACTCTGAACTTAGTTCAGATGTTGGACTTATTTTACTTCTTCGAAGTCTACATCCTCTACATTATCTCCTTGATCTGTATTAGCTTCTGGCTCACCTTGTGCACCTGCTCCAGGATTTGCTCCTCCAGCTTCTTGCTGAGCTTTATACATTTCTTCTGAGGCAACTTTCCAAGCTTCGTTTATCTTTTCCATTGCAGCATCTATTTGAGCAATATCTTTAGATTCATGAGCCTTTTTTAATTCTTCTAAAGCAGCTTCAATTGGTTCTTTTTTATCTGCAGATAATTTATCACCAAATTCTTTTAATTGCTTTTCTGTTTGAAAAATCATAGAATCTGCTCCATTAATTTTATCAGCAGTTTCTTTTGCAGCTTTATCAGCATCAGCATTTGCTTCTGCTTCTTGTCTCATTTTTTCGATTTCCTCTTCAGTTAATCCAGATGAAGCTTCAATTCTAATATCTTGCGTTTTGTTTGTAGCTTTATCTGTTGCAGAAACTTTAATGATACCATTTGCATCAATATCAAAAGTTACTTCAATTTGAGGAATTCCTCTTCCAGCTGGTGGAATACCATCTAAATGGAAACGTCCAATAGTTTTGTTGTCAGCAGCCATAGCTCTTTCACCTTGTAAAACATGAATTTCTACAGAAGGTTGATTATCTACAGCAGTTGAGAAAACTTGTGACTTTTTAGTAGGAATCGTAGTGTTAGCGTCAATTAACTTTGTCATTACATTCCCCATTGTTTCGATACCTAATGATAAAGGCGTAACATCTAATAATAATACGTCTTTTACATCACCAGTTAAAACTCCACCTTGTATAGCAGCACCTAAAGAAACAACTTCATCTGGGTTTACACCTTTGCTTGGCGCTTTTCCGAAGAATTTTTCAACAGCTTCTTGAATTGCTGGTATTCTTGTAGAACCACCTACTAAGATAATTTCATCAATATCAGAAGTCGATAAATCAGCATTTTTTAGAGCTGTTTTACATGGCTCTATTGTTCTTTTTACTAAATCATCTATTAACTGCTCAAACTTAGCTCTTGATAATGTTCTTACCAAGTGTTTTGGTCCACTTGCAGTTGCAGTAATATAAGGTAGGTTTATTTCTGTTGATGTTGAACTAGATAATTCTATCTTCGCTTTTTCAGCAGCTTCTTTTAAACGCTGTAAAGCCATAGGATCGTTACGTAAATCCATGTTTTCTTCAGACTGGAATTCATCTGCTAACCAGTTAATGATTTTTTCATCAACGTCATCACCTCCTAAGTGAGTATCACCATCTGTAGCTAACACTTCAAATACACCATCTCCTAATTCTAAGATAGAAACGTCATGTGTACCACCACCAAAGTCAAAAACAACAATTTTCTTATCGTCATTAGCTTTATCTAAACCATAAGCTAAAGCAGCAGCAGTAGGCTCGTTAATAATTCTTTCTACTTTTAAACCAGCAATTTCACCAGCTTCTTTAGTAGCTTGTCTTTGTGCGTCGTTAAAATATGCAGGTACAGTAATTACTGCTCCTGTAACATCTTGACCTAAGTAGTCTTCTGCAGTTTTCTTCATTTTTTGAAGAACCATAGCAGAAATTTCTTGTGGCGTATATAAACGTCCATCAATATCTACTCTTGGAGTATCATTATCTCCTTTTACTACTTTATAAGGTACTCTTTTTACTTCTTTAGAAGACTCAGAGAATTTGTTTCCCATAAAACGCTTAATAGAATAAACAGTTTTAGTTGGGTTAGTTACAGCTTGTCTTTTTGCAGGGTCACCAATTTTACGTTCACCACCTTCAACAAAAGCTACAATAGATGGTGTTGTTCTTTTTCCTTCAGCATTTGGGATTACAACTGGCTCATTTCCTTCCATTACAGAAACACATGAGTTGGTTGTTCCTAGATCTATTCCTATAATTTTACTCATAATATTTATTTTTATTAATTTTTATTTCAATTTTACATCTTCATATTGTCAAAGTGTGTGCCAACTGATTTTTGATAAGGAAATGTCAGTTTTTTTAAAAAAGTCATTCATAGTTATGACAATATGACACAACTTGTAATTCTTACCACTTAACGAATTCTGTTTTTCTTACATAATTAATTTTTATATATTTGAGTAATTCAAATAGAATAAAAGGGAATATTAAAAAAAATTAAATCAAAAATCATGAGTAAATTTGACGAAAAAGTTGCTTTGTACAAACAATTTATGGACGATAGAAATCTGCGTTCTAACACAGAATTATTAGCTGCTGTAACAAAAGGTTTAGGACCTTCTATCTACAAAGCAGATGCAGAAACTGTTTCTGGATCAGATGCAAAAGAGTTAGCAACTGTAAAAAATAATTTTTTAATAAAAAAATTAGGATTAACAGATAGCAAAGAATTAGATGAAGGGATTGAAGAAGTTATGGAAAGAATTGGAAAGTCTGAAAGAAAAAAATACAGAGCTGTTGTTTACTATATGTTAGTAAAAAAGTTTGATAAAGAATCAGTTTACGGTTTCTAAATTTGTCTTTTAAATATTATAAAAAAATCCAACTCATTGAGTTGGATTTTTTACATTTACAGCAATTTTAAACTTGATTTTTACGAATGTCACAATTTATTAGTGTTTTTGATATGCTCAAGATTGGTGTTGGGCCATCAAGTTCGCATACATTAGGTCCTTGGAGAGCTGCACAAACTTGGGTACAAAAATTAAGAGAACTTACTATTTTAGATAGTATAGATACTATAAAAGTAGATTTGTATGGATCTCTTTCTTTAACTGGTAAAGGGCATGCCACAGATTTAGCAATTCTTTTAGGGCTTAGTGAAGCTGATCCTGAATATATTCCAATAGAAGATATTGCTATTATTGTTGAGCGTATAAATATTCAAGAAGAATTGTATTTAAAAGGAGGTAAAGTAATTAAGTTTCCAAATAATTCAATATCATTTAATAGAGAGTTTTTACCATTTCATGCAAATGGAGTAACATTTAGAGGTTTTTCTGAAGGTAAAGAAATATCTACAGAAACCTATTATTCTATAGGTGGAGGGTTTATAGTACAAGAAAAAGATAATCTTGAAGAGGAAATAGAAATTAATAAAAAGAATTTTCCTTATCCAATTAATAGAGCTATACAATTAGAGGAGTTTTGTGAGAAAGAAAATCTTTTAATTTCTGATATCGTTTTTAAAAATGAATTAGAATTAAAATCTGAACAAGAAATAGATTTTGAACTCAATAGAATTTGGGAAACTATGCTAGAATGTATGTATATTGGATGTCATACAGAAGGTAAACTACCTGGAGGACTAAATGTAAAAAGGCGAGCTTTTGGTACTCATCAAAAATTAATTAAAGATTCACAATATTCAAATCCAGAAGAGTGGATTACTGCAATTAGAAGTACAGAAGTTAAATTTAGAGAAATTTTAAAATGGGTTAGTTGTTTTGCGCTTTCTGTTAACGAAGTAAATGCTTCATTAGGTAGAGTTGTAACAGCACCTACTAATGGTAGTGCAGGTGTAATACCTGCAGTATTAATGTATTATATGGTGATAGAAAATCATGAAGCAGATTTTAATCATATTCGAAGATTTTTATTAACAGCAGGTGAAATAGGTAGTATCTTTAAAAAGAATGCTACAATATCTGCAGCAATGGGTGGTTGTCAAGCAGAAATAGGAGTCTCTTCTGCAATGGCTGCAGCAGCATTAACAGAATTATTAGGAGGTTCTGCAGCACAATGTTTGGTTGCAGCAGAAATAGCTATGGAACATCACTTAGGTTTAACCTGTGATCCTATAGGTGGTTTGGTACAAGTACCATGTATAGAGCGTAATTCTATGGGTGCTATAAAAGCCATAAATGCTGCTGAAATGGCTTTAGAAACAGATCCTAAAGAAGTTAAAGTCCCACTAGATAAAGTAATTGACACAATGTGGGAAACCGCCAAAGACATGAATAAAAATTACAAAGAGACTTCAGAAGGTGGTTTGGCTGTAACAGTTAGATTAGCTGATTGTTAACGCGTAAAAACTAAATCATTTCCAGAAGATAATTCCTCAGAGAAACCATAACCTTCAACATCAAAACCTTTTAATTCTTCTAAAGTAGTTACATTATGATCTATAATATAACGAACCATATAACCACGTGCCATTTTTGCATAGGTCATAATAGTTTTATACTGGCCATTTTTAAAATCTTTAAAAACAGGAGTAATCATGGGCACTTTTAAAACTTTTTTTGGAATGACTTTAAAGTATTCAGAACTTGCTAAATTTATTAAAAGTTCATCATCTGCTAATTCTTCATTTAAAGCATTTGCTACAGTATCATCCCAGAACTTATACAAATTATCTTTTCTACCAACTTTTAGTTTTGTCCCCATTTCTAGCCTATAAGGTTGAATTAAATCTAAAGGTTTTAAAACACCATATAAACCTGATAAAATTCGTAATCTTTCTTGTAATAGAGGTAATTTCTCTTCAGCTAAAGAATTTACGTCTATACCTTGAAAAACAGCCCCTGTAAATGCATAAATGGCTTGTTTGGCATTTTCAGGATTAAATGGAGTTTGCCATTCTTGATTACGATCATAATTTAAACTAGCTAAATCATCTGAAATAGACATTAAATCTGCTAATTTTTTTCGAGAAAGTGTTTTTAATTTTTTATTCAATTTTTCAGAGTGTTCTAAAAATTGAGGTTGTGTATGTAAACTTGTAGGCACTTTATTTTCGAAATCTAAAGATTTAGCTGGAGATATTATAATTTTCATAAGTGATTTTCAATGATTTATTATAAATGTAAAATTACAAATCATGTGATATAATTTCAAATTGATTTCTTATTAAATATTGATTATCGTATTAAGAAAATTGATAGCCTAAAATTATTTTATATTTACATTCAACTATTTCGATTTTTTAAGGTCAAAGTAAAAGAACTAACAAAATATACTTGAGTAAAGAAGCAGAACTTGTAGAGAAATTACAAAACTCTGCACTAAAAGATATAGCTTTTAGTGAGCTGCTTGACGTCTATCAAGAACGATTGTATTGGCATATCAGAAAAATTGTACAAACCCACGAAAATGCAGATGATGTTTTACAAAATACATTCATAAGAGTGTATAAAAGTATAAATAACTTTCAAGAAAAAAGTAGTCTGCATACTTGGATGTATAGAATAGCTTATAATGAGTCTATGCGTTTTTTAGAAAAAAACAAAAAGAAAAGTTATGACAATATAGATGATGTAAAAAGCTCACACTTAGAAGTTTTATTTGAAGATGAATATTTTAATGGTGATGAGATTCAGAAAAAATTACATAAAATTATTGACAGTTTCACAGAAAAGCAAAAACGAGTCTTTCATCTAAAATATTTTGATGATTTAAGTTTTAGGCAAATTTCTGAGCTTTTAGAAATTTCTGAAAGCACCTTAAAATCAACATATTACACAGCTGTAAAAATAATCGAAAAAAAAATATTAGAATAAACCAAACTATTTTTTAAAAAGAGGGTCTAACTAAATAATGAAAAAAAATACTTCAAATAAATCTTATAAAAAATTCCTAAAAAAAGGTATTTCTGATGTTACTCAACTTCATAAAGAATACTTAGGTACAGATATTCCTGCAGATTATTTTGAAAATTCTAAACTGTCTATTTTAAATAAAATTAATTCAGAAACTTCTACTGGTAAGTTTCTAAAGGAAGAAAAGTCAGACATCACAAAACATCATAAAAACTACTTAGGTAAAGAAATTCCTGAAGATTATTTTAAGAAGTCTAAAAGTTCAATTTTAAATGCAATAAAAGAAGATGCTTTAGTAGAACAAAAGCCTAAAAAACAACTTGTTTTTTATTTACGACCTCAATTTAAATTTATTGCTGCTGCTGCTATTTTATTTTTATTGACCTTAAGTATTTGGTTACAAAACTCAGAAAGTAAAAATAATTTTGATGATATTACTATAGAAGAACTAGCCCTTGAAGATGATGTCTTAATTAAATCTTTATTGGTAGAAGATTCAGATTTAGATGAGTTTACAGATGCTACTTTATTTAATGAAGTTGTTGTTAAAGCAGAAATTAAAGAACAAAAAATGGATGATTTAATTTTAAACTCCTTAATTTTAGAAGACTCATTATTAGATAATTACATGGATGAGGAACTAGTGGAAACAATTATTTTATAAAAAAAATAAAATTTTTTCAAACTATTTAAAAAAACAAAGTTCTAAATAAACAGAAACAATTATTAATTAAAAAATTACCAATTATGAGAACTTTAAATTTAAAAGAAACTACTTCAAAGTCAAGTTTTTTATTATTAGCAATTTCTACTTTTATTTTATCTTTATTTCTATTTACTTCATGTTCAGAATCAGAAAGTATAGATGGTTTACAAGACGATACTACATTAATTGAAAAGATAGAATCAGCATCTAAAATTACAGTAAGTGATACAGATTTGCCAACTTCTACTTCTATAGCATTTAATGGAGATTTAGCTGACAGCTTTGTTACAAACGTAGAGCTAGCCTCTGGTTTAGGTTATAAAGTAGCAATAGAAACCGACAATGAGGCAAGAGAAGAAAGTAAAAGTGATGTGTTTTTTACTTTACAGGGCAGACAGTTAAATGATACTAATGAAAGAAGAGCAAAGAAAAGACGTAAATGTTTTGAGTTTGTCTTTCCAATTGATTTTATAATGCCAGATGATACTACAATTACGTTAAGCGCAAAAGAAGATTGGACTTTAATAAGAGCTTGGTATCAAGAGAATCCAGATACTAGAGAAAGAGCTCAATTAGTTTTTCCTGTAGATATTATTTTAAAAGAAGATGGTTCTACACAAACGTTAATAGATAGAGATGATTTAATTGCAGTAAAACAAAATTGCAGAGCAGGTAAAGACAAAAGAAAGTGCTTTAAGTTAGTTTTACCAGTAACCTTTACAATGCCAGATGCATCAATTATTGAAGTGAATGAAAGAGATGATTTTAAGTTGGTTAGAGAATGGTATAAAGACAACCCAAATGCAACAGAAAAAGGTTCGTTAAACTTTCCTGTAGATGTTGAATATAGAGATGGTACAGTAGCTACTATTGAAGATCAAACAGCATATGATGCAGCAAAAGAGAGTTGTCGAGATTAATTATAAATTTGTAATTTAGAGTTTTGAGATAAAAAGAAAAGTAATGAATTTAAAAAACAGCATATTTTTATTTGGTTGGTTAATTACAATGCTATTTAACATTCCTGCTTTTGCTCAAGACTCTAGTTACAACTTAATTAAAAAAGAGTTGACCAAAGAACAAAGAGCATTGCTTCAAAAAGAAAGAGAAATGATAAAGTCTAATCGTGAAGCATTTAAAGCATCTCTAACTAAAGAGCAACTAGCTATTTTAAGAGATAAAACCATTTCTAAAGCTGAAATAAGACAAAGATTAGTTGCTACTTTTTCTAGAGACCAAAAAAAAATGGTGCAAAGTCAACAAATAAGACTTAGAAATACCAGAGAAACATTCAGAAAATCTTTGACAGAAGAGCAAAGAAAGATGTTAAAAGAACGTATAGATAAAATTAGAAATTCAAAAGATAGAGGAGAGTTGAAAGATGGGCCTAGAATTAATAATGCAGATGGCAAAAAGAAAAGAAATAGAGGCAATTAGATAAGACTTATATGAAGCTTCTTTACCAAAAAGTTAAAAAACGACTACAGTTTTATGGGTTGCTATTATTTTCAATAGCAACCTCTTTTTGTTGTTATGCACAAGAAGAAAATTTAGATGATATTGATGGTTTAATAGATGAGCTTTTTTTTAATGATCAACAATTTTTAGATGAACTGATAGAAGGTGGATTAACTTATAATTTTTTATATACTTCAGTTTCATATAATACAAATACCTTTTTTTCTGGTAGAGACTCAGGTACAGATCAATTTAATATAATTCCGCAAGTTTCTTATTATCATTCTTCAGGATTTAATGCTAGTATATCAGGTATATACTATCAAAATTTTGCGCCTGCTTGGGATTTTACAAGTGTATCTGTAGGTTATTTTAATACTATTGGAAAACAAAAAAACTTCAATTATAATTTAGGTTATACTCATTTTTTCTATTCAGATGATTTTGATGATTTTACAAATTCAATAGATTTAAGTGTAGGATTTAGAAATACAAAAAGAACATTAGGTACAACTTTAGCAGCATCATATTTATTTGGTACAGATACTTCTTTACAATTAGTTTCAAATAGTTTTTTAAATATAAATTTAAAAAGAACTTCTAATTTAGCTTTACGCTTTAGACCTAATATTAGTTTTATTATAGCAGACCAAACTTATACATTTAGTAGCATAATTAGAAGTCCATTAGGCCCAAGAATAGTTACAGTAGTTCAAGAAGTATTTGATTTATTAAATACTCAATTAAGTTTTCCATTGTCATTATCAACTAAATCATGGGATTTTGAAATAGGTTATCATTTAAATCTCCCAAATGCAGTTTCAAACGAAAGTAATTTATCTAACACTAATTTCTTTTCATTTTCAGTAGGATATTTACTAGATTTGAATAAGAATTAGAATCATGATATTATCAGAAATAAAAAATCATTTAAGAAACTTAAAAACCATAGCTTTTCAATTACCAAATGGAGAGTTAGTTCCTGCTCATTTTCATGTGACTGAAGTTGGTAAAATAAGTAAAGATTTTATTGATTGTGGAGGTAAAGTTAGAAAAGAAGAGGTAATTAATTTTCAGCTTTGGGAAGAAAACGATTATGACCACAGATTACATCCAGAGAAATTATTGAAAATTATTGAGTTATCTGAAAAAATGTTTCAATTTGATGATCTAGAAATAGAGGTAGAATATCAAGGAAAAGCAACAATTGGTAAATACAATTTAGATTTTGATGGAAAAAATTTCTTATTAACTTCAAAAGTTACTGCATGTTTAGCTGAAGATGCTTGTGGAATTCCAAAACAAAAACCAAGAATTCGCATTTCTGAATTAGGTAAAGTAAATTCTTGTGCACCTGGTTCAGGTTGTTGTTAGTCTTTAGTCTTAATAAGTAAAAATGGATGTAAAAAGAGCAATTAAAATAGCTGAAGATTTTTTATTAGAGCAATTCCCAAAAGCTACTGATATTGATTTAGAGGAAATAGAGATAACTGAAGATAAAGAGTTTTGGTATATTACTTTAAGTTATTTAGATGAAGTAAAAGATGAAATTCAGCAAAATCGAAAACGATTTTATAAAATATTTAAAATCGAAAACGAAACTTTTATTGTTTATGCTATGAAAATAAGAGAGTTTAAAAATCCTCTTTAGAATTCTCAGAATAAGTCCTCCATTTTTCCAAACAAGCCTGCATATCTTCTGGAATTTCAGAATCAAACTGTAAAAATTTTCCAGTGATAGGGTGCGTAAACCCTAATGTTTTTGCATGTAAAGCTTGTCTTGGTAAGGCTTTAAAACAATTTTCTACAAACTGCTTGTATTTGGTAAATGTTGTTCCTTTTAAAATATCATTTCCTCCATATCTTTCATCGTTAAAAAGCGTATGACCTATATGTTTAAAATGAGCTCTAATTTGGTGTGTCCTACCAGTTTCTAGTTTACATTGTACTAAAGTTACATAAGTTAAACGTTCTAAAACTTTAAAATGTGTAACTGCATGTTTCCCAAATTCACCATCAGGAAAAACAGCCATTTGTAAACGGTTTTTTAAACTACGACCTATATTGCCTTCAATTCGTCCTTCATCTTCTTCAATATTACCCCAAACCAAAGCGTAATATAATCTTTCAGTTGTTCTATCAAAAAATTGTCTAGACAAATTAGCCATTGCAAATTCAGTTTTTGCAACTACAAGTAAGCCACTTGTATCTTTGTCAATTCTATGCACTAAACCTGGTCTTTCATTAGAATTTGTAGGTAAATTTTCTATATGATGAATTAACCCATTCACTAAAGTTCCAGAATAATTTCCATGACCTGGATGCACAACCATACCTGCTGGTTTGTTTACAACAATAACAGTATCATCTTCATAAACAATGTCTAAAGGTATATCTTCTGCAACCAATAAATTTTCATGTGGTGGATGAGCTAAAACCACTTTTACTACATCATTTGGTTTTACTTTGTAGTTTTGTTTTACAGCAACATCATTTACTAAAATATTACCAGCTTTAGCAGCTTGCTGAACTTTATTTCTTGTAGCATTTTCAATAAAATTCATTAAAAATTTATCAACTCTTAAAGGTACTTGACCCATACTAGCAGTAAACCTGTAATGTTCATACAAGTCATCATTTTCTGTTTCTAAATTTTCGTTTTCTTGCATCTTGTTTTACTACAGCACTTTTATATTGTAATGTTTAAATTGAAGAATTTAAATAATTTGTTACTTATTACCATCACCCAAAACCAAATCTATAATTGAGTTTTTAGGTAATTTATCATTTGGATTTACAATTTTTCCTTTGTGTCTTAATCCTCTAACCACATCTTTTCCAAGATCTCTTACATAAGTGTAATTTGCACCTACAATAAAACCAATAGCTTGTAATTCAGACTCTGCTTGTCTTTTTGTGCGTCCATTTAAATCAGGAATTGTAATATCTCTGTATTTAGACGGATTTAGCGTTAAGTAAATTTTACGCTTTTCTTTTACATATTCTCCAGCTTCAGGGTTTTGTTCAATTACAGATTTTTTTGGGTATTCTGGATTGTAACTAGCACTATCAATTACTTTAAAATCTAAATCTAATTCTTTTAGTTTACGCTCAGCTTCATCAATTGTAATTTTATGCAAATCTGGTACTTGTATTTTTTGATCGTGATTTGTTGTAATATTTAACCAAAAATTTAAAATAAAATATAGCAATACAAGAGATATTAAAGCAATTGCTATTTGTTTAAAAAACGATTTACTTTTTAAAAACTGAAAAATACTCATGAAATGTTTTTTGATAGATGACAAATATATAAAAACTAAACGTTGTGGTTTCTATTTATATTTTGATAAATTTGTTATAATTAAACAAGATTGATGAAAAAAAATATTGCCATAATAATGGGTGGCTATTCTTCTGAAGTCAATATTTCTCTAAAAAGTGGAAATGTTGTTTATAAGCATTTAAATAAAGAAAAATATAATGCTTATAGAGTTCATGTTTTAAAAGAAAAGTGGGTAGCTTTAGATAATGAAAGTAACGAATACCAAATTAATAAAAGTGACTTTTCTTTTATTAAAAATGATGAACATATTACTTTTGATTGTGTTTTTAATGCAATACATGGTAACCCTGGAGAAAATGGAATGATTTTAAGTTATCTAGAGTTGCTAAATATACCACATACATCAGCTCCTTTTTATCAAATGTCTCTTACTTTTAATAAGAGAGATACCTTAAGTGTTGTAAAAGAATATGGAGTAAAAACTGCAAAATCTGTTTATTTAAATAAAGGTGATGAGATTCATGTTGAAAATATTATAGATAAAGTTAATCTACCTTGTTTTATTAAACCCAATAATGCAGGTTCTAGTTATGGTATTTCTAAAGCTTATACAAAAGAAGAGGTTTTAAAAGGAATTGATTTAGCTTATCAAGAAGATTCTTCAATACTAATTGAATCTTTTTTAGAAGGTACAGAAGTTTCTGTGGGAGTTATAGAATATCAAAATGAAATAAAAGTTTTACCAATTACTGAAATAGTTTCAGAAAATGATTTTTTTGATTATGAAGCAAAATATCAAGGTAAATCTCAAGAAATCACACCTGCAAGAATCTCTAAACGTAAACAAAATAGAGTAGAAGAAGTTGCTAAGAAAATATATAAAGCACTAAATATGTCTGGTTTTACAAGATCGGAATTTATTTTTGTGAATGATGAACCTCATTTTTTAGAAATGAATACTGTACCAGGAATGACAGAAGAAAGTATTTTACCACAACAAGCAGCAGCAGCAGGTATATCTCTAGAAGATTTATTTGAAAATGCAATTCTAATGGCTTTAAAATAAAAACAATGAAAAAAGCAATTTTCCCTGGATCTTTTGATCCTATAACTTTAGGTCACTTAGATATTATAGAAAGAGGTGTAAAATTATTTGACGAACTTATCATAGCTATTGGTGTTAATGCCGATAAAAAATATATGTTTTCTTTAGAAGAACGCAAAAAATTTATAGAAGACTCTTTTAAAGACGAACCTAAAATTAAAGTAGTTACTTATAAAGGATTAACTGTAGATTTTTGTCTAAAGAATAATGTAGATTTTATTTTAAGAGGATTAAGAAATCCTGCAGATTTTGAGTTCGAAAAAGCAATTGCACATACAAATAGAGATTTAGCTCCTATAGAAACAGTGTTTTTACTTACAGCAGCAAAAACTTCATATATTTCTTCTTCTATAGTAAGAGATGTCATCAGAAATGATGGAGATTACACAAAGTTGGTTCCAGAAACAGTAAGAGTTCAATAAGTAGGGTATACTTTGACTCAAAAGACTTCTAAAAACACTATAAAAATATCAAATGTTTAAAAAAAGCCTATTATTAGTAATCCTATTTTGTATCATTTTTTCATGTAAAAACAATACAGAAGAAAATAAAGATTTTACAACACTTTTTGAAAACTCAAGAGGAACTGAAACACCAGAATATGATGAGGTGATTTCTTTTTATAAAGATTTAGCTGATTCTTATACTAAAATATCGATGTTTTCTTTTGGGCAAACAGATTCAGGTAAGCCTTTACATTTAGTAGTTTATAGTAGTGAAAGTATTTATAATGTTGATGAAATTAAGAGTTCTTCAAAAAACAGAATCTTAATTAATAATGGAATTCATCCAGGAGAATCAGATGGAATTGATGCTTCTATGATGTTGTTAAGAGATATTGTTCAAAATGATTCTCTTCAAAAAAAATATCAAAATTCTATCATTTGTGTAATTCCAATTTACAATATTGGAGGCGCTTTAAATAGAAATTCGCACACAAGAGCCAATCAAAATGGACCAGCTGAATATGGTTTTAGAGGTAATGCAAGAAATTACGATTTAAATAGAGATTTTATAAAACAAGACACCAAAAATGCTGCTGCTTTTGCAGAAATTTTTCATGCTGTAAATCCAGATGTTTTTGTAGATAATCATGTAAGTAATGGAGCAGATTACCAATATGCAATTACACATTTATTTACACAACATAATAAATTAGGAGGTAGTTTAGGAAATTTTTTAAGTACTACAATGAAACCTGAAGTTGAGCAATCTTTAAAAGAAAAAGGCATTGATATAACTCCTTATGTAAATGTTTGGGGTTCTACTCCAAAAAGTGGTTGGTCTCAATTTTTTGATTCTCCAAGATATTCTACAGGGTATACAACATTGTTCCACACATTAGGATTAATGGTAGAAACACACATGCTAAAACCTTACGAAATTAGAGTAGATCAAACCTATGCTTTAATGCATTCAGTTTTAAAATTCACAGAAGAAAATTCAGAAAAAATAAAAGAACTAAGAGCAAATGCTGCTAAAGAAATTTTAGCTAAAAAAACATACCCTATTCAGTTTAAAATAGATAGAGAAAATTATAGTGATTTACTTTTTAAAGGTTATGAAGGTGAAATTATTGATAGTAAAGTTACTAATGGAAAGCGTTTATTTTATGATAAGACAAAACCTTTTGAAGAAGTTGTAAAATACTATGACAATTTTATTGCCACAAAAGGTATAGATATACCTAAAGCTTATATAATTCCTCAAGGTTGGCATGATGTAATTCAAAGGTTAAAAAATAATCAAATTGAGTTTATAAGATTTAAAAATGATACTTCAATTCAAGTTGAAGTAAATCATATTAAAGACTTTAAAACAAGAACAAATCCTTATGAAGGTCATTATTTACATTACAATACAACCATATCAAGTTCAATAGAAACTGTAAAATTTAGGAAAGGAGATATTTTTATTGATACCAACCAAAATGGAGTTAGATATTTGCTTGAAACTCTAGAAGCTGAGGCAACAGATTCTTTCTTTAATTGGAATTTCTTTGATACGATTTTACAGCAAAAAGAAGGCTATTCTTCTTATGTTTTTGAAGATGTTGCTCAAAAATACTTGTCTGAAGATGCCTTGTTAAAACAAAAGTTTGATGAGAAATTAAATAACGATGAAGACTTTGCAAACAATCCAAGAATGCAATTAGATTTTATCTACAAAAATTCCCCACATTATGAGAAAGCTCATAAACGTCTACCTGTTTTTAAAGTAAAATAATTATGAAAAAAATAATATTATTTTCAATCTTAACTATCATTATGAGTTGTAAAGAGCTAGACGTAAAAGATGAGAAATCAATAGAATTTTATGTTGGGACTTATACAAATGGAGCTAGTGAGGGTATTTATAAATATCAACTAGATACAAATGGAATGCTTTCTAAAATAGGTTTAGTGGCAAAAACAAATAATCCATCATTCTTAGCAAAAACTAAAGACAATAAAACATTATTAGCTGTAGATGAAACAGATGAAAATGGAATAGGTTTTGTAAAATCATTCAAAATAGATAATGATACTTTACTATTTAGAAGTAAATCAAAATCAGGAGGAGCACATCCTTGCTTTATAACTATAAATGAAAAAAATCAAGTTTTAGTGGCTAATTATACTGGAGGAAATGTTGGTTTTTTAGAAATAGACAATCAAAATGGATTAACTAATTTATTATCAGTGCAACAGCATTTTGGAAAAGGAACAACTGATAGACAAAAATCACCACATGCACATTCTGCATGGTTTCATCCTGCAAAGCAAGAGATAATTTCTGTAGATTTAGGTACAAATGAATTGTGGTTTTCAACTATAAATAATGAAAAAAACGAACTTGAATTTACAAATCAGAAAACATTAAAAATGGATGTTGGAGCAGGTCCAAGACATTTAACTTTTCATCCTAATCATAAGTGGATATATATTTTAAACGAATTAAATAACACAGTTTCTTTAGTTGAGGAAGTTGACAATAGTTATGTTTTAAAAACTACAATCTCTATGTTGCCTAAAGGATATGATAAATACACAAAAGGTGCAGATATTCATATTTCTAATGATGGTCGTTTTTTATATGCTTCAAATCGTGGGCATAATTCAATTGTTATTTATAAAGTTGATAGTAAAAGTGGTAATTTAAGTTTAGTTGGTTTTGAAAAAACAAGAGGTCAAAATCCTAGAAATTTTTCTTTATCACCAGATAATAAGTTTGTAGTTGTTGCCAATCAAGATGATAATAATTTAGTTTCTTTTAAAAGAAATCAAAAAACAGGAAAACTTACTTTTATAAGTGAAGTTTCTGCACCAAATCCTGTTTGTATTTTGTTCTAAAAATTACGTAACTTAGAGACTTAAATTTTATCTAAGTGAGTACAATTTTATCAATTAATGGAAAATCTTACACTGTAGAAGTGCAAGAAAACATGCCTTTACTCTGGGCAATTAGAGATATTGTAGGTTTAACAGGTACCAAGTTTGGTTGTGGTGTTGCACAATGTGGTGCTTGTTCTATTTTAATTGATGGCCAACTTACAAAATCTTGTAGTATGCCAGTTTCTTATGGAATAGGTAAAGAAATTTTTACTATAGAAGGCTCTTCAGAAAATTTAGAGGTTTTACGTGAAGCTTGGAATGATGGTAATGTACCACAATGTGGTTATTGTCAATCTGGTCAACTTATTGCAGCCACAGCTTTGTTAGATAAGATAGAAAGCCCTACAGATAAAGATATAGATGATGCTATGAGTAGTAATATTTGTAGATGTGGAACGTATAGTAGAATTCGAAAAGCAATACATAAAGCAGTTGAATTAAAAAATCAAAAAGCATGAGCAATATTCATCAAGTAAATCGTAGAGATTTTATGAAGCTTTTTGGTTTAGCTTCTACAGGTATTATATTAGGATGTACAGCACAAACTGCCAAGAAGAAATTTAGTCCTGAAATTAATAAAGACTTTTTTGCGCCTAATTTATTTATCCACTTAGAGAAAAATGGAAACATCACATTAATTGCTTCTCGATCTGAAATGGGTCAAGGAATAAGAACATCTTTAGCTTCTGCAATAGCAGACGAGTTAGAAGCAGATTGGAAATATGTTGATGTAAAACAAGCAACAGGAGATGCTAAATATGGAAACCAAAATACAGATGGGTCTAGAAGTGTAAGAACACGTTTAGAACCTATGCGTAAAATGGGTGCTGCAGCTAAAATGATGTTAATTACTGCAGCTGCAAATAAATGGAATGTAAATGAAAGCGATTGTAAAGCAGAAAATCATTATGTAATTAATACAATTTCTAATGAAAAAATATTTTTTGGAGATTTAGTAGAAGATGCTTCAGCTCTGCCTGTACCTAATGAAGATAATATTCAACTTAAGAAAGTAGAAGATTTTAAATACATAGGTAAAACTTTAAAAAGTGTCGATTTAAACCATTTTACACATGGTACAGCAACTTATGGAATAGATGTAAGAATTCCGAATTTGAAATTTGCAGCTATAGCTAGATGTCCAGTAACTTTTGGTACAGTTAAATACTATGATAGTACAAATGCAAGGAAAGTAGAAGGAGTAGAAAAAGTAATTAAAATTGATAGGAAAAAACCAGGAATTGGTCAGCAGTTTTATGGATGTTTAGGAGGTGTTGCAGTTATCGCCAATAATACTTGGTCTGCTTTTCAAGGAAAGTTAGATTTAGATATTGTTTGGGATTTTGGAGACAATAAATCATTTGATTCAGAAGAGTTTAAAAAAACACTTACTCAACGTATTCAAAAAAATGGAAAATTAGTTCCAGGCAGTAGAGGTAATGTTTCAACTGCTTTTAACAATGCAAATAAAGTTGTTGAAGCAACTTATCATGTTCCTTTTTTAGTGCATGCACCTATGGAAGTGCCTAATGCAACAGCTTGGTATCAAGATAATAAAATAGAAGTTTGGGCTCCTGTTCAAGATCCACAAACAGCAAGAGCAGAATTAGCTCAATTTTTTGAGATTCCTTTAGAAAATATTACGATAAATGTTACTTTTTTAGGAGGTGGTTTTGGTCGTAAATCTAAGTCAGATTTTGTGGTAGAAGCTGTTACAATATCAAAAGAAATTAAAGCTCCTGTTCAATTAGTTTGGACTCGTGAAGATGATATTAAACACAGTTTTTATCATGCAACAAGTGTGCAATATTTAAAAGGAGGAATTGATGAAAAAGGTAATGTTTCTGGTTGGTTACAAAGAGTTGCTTTTCCTTCAATAGTATCTTCATTTAAACCTTTATCTGATTATGCATCTGGTTTTGAATTAGGACAAGGATTTACAAATAATCCTTATGATTTAGAAAATTTTAGATTAGAAAGTGTAAAAGCAGAAGCACATTTAAGAATTGGTTGGTTACGTTCTGTTGTGCATATTCATAGTGGTTTTGGTAATAATTCTTTTGTAGATGAGCTAGCTTTTGCAGCAAATATAGATCCTGTTCAATTTCATTTAAATTTAATTGGAAAAGATAGAGTTATTAAAGGAAAATCAGACTATCCTTATGACACTAAGAGAATGAAAGATGTTCTAAATAATACAGCAAAAATAGCTGATTGGAATAAAAAAAGACCTGAAAACCATGGAATGGGTATTGCTATTCACTACAGTTTTTATAGTTACGTAGCTACAGCTGTAGAGGTTTCTATGAATGATGGTAAAGTTAAAATAGAAAACGTCTGGACAACCATTGATTGTGGATTGGTTTTAAATAAAGACAATGTTATTAATCAATTAGAAGGTGCAGCTATTTTTGGTTTGTCTATTGCTTTATTTGGAAAAGTATCAGCTAAAGAAGGAGCTGTAGAGCAAAATAATTTCTTCGATTATCAAATGACAAGAATGAAGCATACACCAAAAATACATGTTGATATTTTAGATAAAATGAATGAAAAACCTACAGGAGTAGGGGAACCAGGAGTACCTGTAATGGCGCCAGCAATATGTAATGCAATTTTTAATGCAACTGGTAAACGTTATCGTTCTTTACCTTTAATTGATGAAGGATTGATATAAAGAATTAAAAGTATTAAAAGTATTAAAACTTATATTCACCTAAAGGTTTGGGGAAATCTTCTGGATTTGCAGCCAAATGATATCTTGGGTCATCAATATCTTCTACAATGATATCAGTAAAAATAGGACTTGCTTTGTATAACAATACTTTACAATCTTCACTTAGATGTTTTAATGTAATGTTCTTTCCAGCTGTATGATATTTTTCTACTAATGCAAAAATTGCTTCTATAGCAGAATGATCTGAAATACGAGCTTCAACAAAGTCAATCTCAACGTTTTCTGGATCATTTTTTACATCAAATTTACTATTGAAAGCAGAGATGCTTCCAAAGAAAAGAGGTCCCCAAATCTCATATATTTTTGTGCCATCTTCTCTAAAACGCTTTCTAGCTCTAATTCTCTTTGCGTTTTCCCAAGCAAATACTAAAGCAGAAACTATAACTCCAGATACAACAGCTATTGCTAGATCAAAAATTACAGTTAAAGAAGAAACAAGAATCAATACAAAAACATCTGTTTTTGGTATTTTATTCATAATTCTAAAACTAGACCAAGCAAATGTGCCAATTACAACCATAAACATTACACCTACTAAAGCAGCAATAGGAACTTGTTCTATTAAAGATGATGCAAATAGAATAAACATTAATAAGAAGACAGCAGCTGTAATTCCAGATAATCGACCACGTCCACCACTTTTAATGTTAATAATTGATTGACCAATCATGGCACAACCACCCATTCCTCCAAATAAACCTGTGATAATATTTGCTCCTCCTTGAGCCATACATTCTCTGTTAGTATTTCCTCTGGTTTCTGTTAAATCATCAATTAAATTTAGTGTCATTAAAGATTCAATTAAACCAATTGCAGCTAATATTAAAGCATAAGGAAAAATGAATTTAAGTGTTTCTAAATTTAAAGGTGTATTAGAAAACGTTTCTAAAACAGGTACTGGAAAACCACCTTCTAATCCTGTTCCTCCTCCATCTCTAATAAAAGATCCCACAGTAGCTACATCTAGATTCGAAAAAATTACAATAGAAGAAACAACTAAAATGGCGATTAAGGCTTCTGGTAATTTTTTTGTAGCTTTTAGTTTAGGTAAACCCCACATAATTAACATAGTTAATCCAACTAAGCCAATCATATACCATAAAGAACTACCTTCTAACCAAGTTTTTTCTCCATTTACAGTTTTGGTAAACATACCTAATTGTGATAAGAAAATTACAATGGCTAAACCATTTACAAATCCCATCATTACTGGATGTGGAATTAATCTTACAAACTTTCCTAGTTTAAAAACTCCTGCTAAAACTTGAATAATACCCATTAACATAACAGTTAAAAATAAATAGTAAAGTCCTAAATTTTCATCAGGATTACCCATTGCATTTCCCTCTGCTACAAGAGAAACCATAACCACAGCTAAGGCACCAGTTGCTCCAGAAATCATTCCTGGTCTACCACCAAAAATAGAAGTGATTAATCCAATCATAAAAGCTGCATATAAACCCACTAAAGGATCTACACCTGCAACAAAAGCAAAAGCTACAGCTTCTGGCACTAATGCTAAAGCAACAGTAATTCCAGAAAGGACATCATTTCTAACATTTTTAACACGTTTGGTGATAAATTCAGTCATAATTTTGTAAATTTTTTAAGTCGGCAAATATAGAATGTTTTTTTAGATATCTAATTGTCTTTATAACAATCGTAAACCAATCTTATATTCGCATAACTTTCTTTTAAAATAGTATCTATACTTTCTTCTTTAATAAATTCTACTTTAGTTATACCTTCTTCTATTTGAGGTATTAAAGGTTTATCATAATTAGAATTCATTAAAAACCAATAGGTTAATTTTAGTTTATTTTTATTTTGAAAATAGATATGATAAGTTGTAATAAGTTGTTTTTCAATAGTTAAATTAAAAATACTACATTCTTCTTCTACTTCTCTAATTGCAGCAGTTTCTATAGATTCATTTTTTTCGATTCTCCCTTTTGGTAAATCCCAAATATTATTTCTGTAAATAAAAAGAATATCGTTTTTGTTATTTTTTACAAGTCCACCAGCTGCTGGAACAACTTTGATTTGAGTTAAAAAATAGTTCCAACCAGACTCTAAATCAGGTGTATACAAATAAACACCATCAATTATTTCATTTCTGAGTTTATGAATAATTTCATCTAAAACAATGTTTTTTAAAATGTAAACAGGAAAATTATTTTCTTTTTGTGAAGAAGATGTAATAATTATCGGCTTTTCATTTACAAAAACTTTATACATTTGTCTTATGATTATGAACAAAGATACAGCAAAAAAAACAGCCGAACTTTTATTACAAGTTAAAGCTATAAAGTTAAGTCCAAGTAAGCCTTTTCAGTGGGCTTCTGGATGGAAATCACCAATATATTGTGATAACAGAGTAACCTTATCTTATCCTTCTGTAAGAATTTTTTTGAAAGAAGAAATTGCTAAAATAGTTGAATTAGAATATGGCAAGCCAGATGTAATTGCTGGAGTTGCAACAGGTGCAATTGCTATTGGTATTTTAGTTGCTCAAGAGTTGGGAGTGCCATTTGTTTATGTAAGGCCAGAGCCAAAAAAGCATGGTAGAAAAAACCAAATAGAAGGGTATTTAGAAAGCGGACAAAATGTTGTGGTTATAGAAGATTTAATAAGTACTGGTAAAAGTAGTTTAAATGCTGTAGATGCTTTAAAAGAAGAAGGAGCTGTTGTTAAAGGTATGGTTGCTATTTTTTCTTATGGATTTGAAATTGCATCGAATAACTTTAAAGAAAAAAATGTTAGTTTAAAAACACTTAGTAATTACGAAAACCTATTAGAACAAGCTCTTGATAGCAATTATATTTCTGATAAAGAATTAGTAACTTTACAAAGTTGGAGGTCTAATCCAAGTGAGTGGAATCAATAAATAAAATCAACTAAAAATGAATATACAAGGAAACAGAGTTGTTGTAGAAAAATCTCAAAAAGAAACTTTTGAATTTTTAACAGATCTTAAAAATTTTGAGCAATTAATGCCAGAATCTATCCAAAAATTTGAAGTTGATGGAGATTCTTTCATCTTTGGATTAAAAGGAATGCCAGAAATAAGGTTGGTTTTAAAAGAAAAAACAGAATATTCTAAAGTTGTTTTAGGTGCAGCTAGTAGTAAATTAGATTTTCAATTAATTGCAAATATTGATGAAATTGATGAAGATTCATCTGAAGTTCAATTAGATTTTAATGGTCAATTTAATATGATGATGCAGATGATGGTTAAAAAACCATTAACTTCTTTTATAGAAACACTTACAGATAATTTAGAGACAGTTTAAAGAAAACTAATTTCTTTAATTGCAAATTCTTCAACTCCATTATTTTCACTTTCTACGAGTAAATTTCCATTTGTAGCAATACCAATAATTTTACCAAGAAAAGTGATTCCTTTATCTGTTTTAAACATAGAGGGTATATCTTTTTTATACAAAACAGCTAAGTATTCGTTTTCTAAATTAGAAAATAACTTTTTATTTAAAAGTTCAAATTGAAATTTAAGTTGTTTTATTAGATCTATTAATAAATCATCTAAATTTAATTCATAACCTAAGATGTTGTTAAGAGAACTTACTCTTTCTAAATTGGGAAAGTTAACCTGATTCACATTTAGCCCAATTCCAATAATACTGTTGTTTATTTTGTTGTTAGATAACGAATTTTCGATTAATATTCCACAAATTTTTTTATTAGCTGACATAATGTCGTTTGGCCATTTAATAAATAAATTTGGAATTTTATATATTTCAAGTACTTTAAAAATAGCCAAGCTCACAGCAAAGTTTATGTATTTTGCTTCGTTAGTTTTTAATTTCAATTCATTAACTAAAACACTGAATGTTAAGTTTTTAAATGGTTCAGAATACCAGTTAGCATCTCTTTGTCCACGACCTTTTTGTTGATTTTTTGTAACTACAATTGTAAAGTTTTCTAATGAAGAATCTTTGTTCAATTCTTTTAAAAAAGAGTTGGTAGAATCAATGGCATCAAGTTTGATTATTTTCAATTGTTAAATAATGTATAAACAAGTTTAATTATACATACAAAACTCGTAAAAAAATAATAACTTTGCGTTAAATTATAAGAATATTAATGACTAAGAAACAAGTAAGCACAGACGATTTAATCGCTGTAATTATTAAGGGGATTGATGATGTAAAAGGAGAGGAAATCCAACTACTAGATTTAAGAGAAATAGAAAACACAGTTTGTGATTATTTTATAATTTGTTCTGGTAACTCTAATACCCAAGTAAATGCTATTTCTAATTCTGTACAAAAAATTGTAAGTAAAGAAGTAAAAGATAAACCATGGCACATAGAAGGCCAAGGTAATGCTGAATGGGTTTTAATGGATTATGTTAATGTAGTAGTTCATATTTTTCAAAAGCAAGTTAGAGATTTTTATGATATAGAAAGTCTTTGGGGAGATGCAAAAATCACCGAAATTAATCCAGTTTAATCTGATAGATTTTAAATTACATGAATAATACAAATAAAGATAATAAAACAAATATGCCTAAGTTTAAATTTAGTTCTTACTGGATTTATGGGGCTATATTTATAGCAATAATAGCTTTTCAATTTTTAAATAGTGGAGATTTAGCTTCTAAAAGTATTTCTAAAAATAAGTTTGATGAAATCTTAAATGACAATGATATTCAGAAAATTACTGTAGTAAATAAAGATGTTGCTCAAATTTATTTAACTAAAGAAGCATTAGAAAAAGAAAAACATAAAAAATACACTACTTCAGCTTTTTATAGACCAGGCTCTCCTGTATATGAATATAATTTTGGAGATCAACAAAACTTTGAAAACCAAGTATATAAAGCTAAAGAAGAGAATAAATTAATTGTAGATTTAAGAAACGAAGAGCAAACTAGCATTTTTGATGCAATCATTGGTTTCTTGCCTTTTATCATTCTAATTTTAATTTGGGTATTCTTTATGAGAAGAATGTCTGGAGCAGGAGGTGGTTCTGGAGCAGGAGGTCAAATTTTTAGCATTGGTAAATCTAAAGCAAAACTATTTGATAAAAATACAGATGTTAAAACAACATTCGAAAATGTAGCTGGTTTAGAAGGTGCTAAAGAAGAAGTGCAAGAAATTGTAGATTTCTTAAAAAGCCCAGAAAAATATACTGCTTTAGGAGGTAAAATTCCTAAAGGTGCTTTATTAGTAGGACCTCCAGGAACAGGTAAAACATTATTAGCAAAAGCTGTTGCAGGTGAAGCTGGAGTGCCATTCTTTTCTTTATCAGGTTCAGATTTTGTTGAAATGTTTGTTGGTGTAGGTGCTTCTAGAGTACGTGATTTATTTAAGCAAGCACAACAAAAATCGCCTTCAATTATTTTTATTGATGAAATAGATGCTATAGGTAGAGCAAGAGGGAAAAATAGTATGACTGGAGGTAATGATGAACGTGAAAATACCTTAAATCAGTTACTAACAGAGATGGATGGTTTTGGTACAGATACTAATGTAATTGTATTAGCTGCAACAAATAGAGCAGATGTTTTAGATAAAGCTTTAATGAGAGCAGGTCGTTTTGATAGACAAATTTATGTAGACCTACCAGACATTAATGAAAGACAAGAAATTTTTGAAGTTCATATAAAACCTTTAAAGTTAGCAGAAGATGTAAATGTTGAGTTTTTAGCACAACAAACTCCTGGTTTCTCTGGAGCTGATATTGCAAATATGTGTAATGAAGCTGCATTAATAGCTGCTAGAAAAAGTAAAAAAGCAATTCAACATCAAGATTTTTTAGATGCAGTAGATAGAATTGTTGGTGGTTTAGAAAAGAAAAATAAAGTAATAACTCCAAAAGAGAAAAAGGTAATTGCTTATCATGAAGCTGGTCATGCAACAGTAAGCTGGATGTTAGAACATGCAGCACCATTAGTAAAAGTTACTATTGTACCAAGAGGTCAATCTTTAGGAGCAGCTTGGTATTTACCTGCAGAAAGAATGATTGTTCAAACAGAGCAAATGTTAGATGAAATGTGTGCCACTTTAGGAGGTAGAGCAGCAGAAAAAATTATTTTTGATAAGATTTCTACTGGAGCTTTAAGCGATTTAGAAAAAGTGACTAAACAAGCAAGAGCAATGGTTACTGTTTATGGCTTAAATAGTGAAGTAGGTAATATAACTTATTACGATTCTTCTGGTAATGATGCTTTTGTAAAACCTTATAGCGAAGAAACAGGTAAGAAAATAGATAAAGAAATTTCTAAAATGATAGAGTTTCAATATCAAAGAGCTATAGAGTTATTAAAGAAGAATAAAGAAAAGCTAACAGTTTTAGCAGAATTGCTATTAGAAAAAGAAGTTATTTTTAAAGACGATTTACAAAAAATCTTTGGTAAGAGACCTTTTGAAGAATTAGATGTCGAAGTTAAGACAGATGAAACTAAAGAGGAACCAAAAGATACAGTATCTGAAGAATAATTTTTTTAATGAATTTTTTTAAGAAGCTTTTTAATATCCAAGACGAAAAGGATAAGGAAATTAAAAGTCAAGAGGTAAATTTATCTCTTGACGATTTGTTTGTACACAATTTTGTAAAAAAAGGAGGTAAGTTTCTATACTGTATCAAAGAACAGGAGGTTAAAGAAAATTTAAGAAACATTCTTAAAGAGAATAATTGGAGTTCTGTTTATTTGTTAAATAATAATTTAAAGAATCTATTGCCATCTAAAGAAATAGAATCATCTTCTTTACCTAAAGCAGAATATCCAGTGTTTACTTCTTGTGAACATTTAATTGCAGAAAATGGAGATATTATGTTTTCTTCAAATCAATTAAGAAGTAAGAAACTTATAGAATATCCAGATAATTTTATTGTTTTAGCAACTACTAGTCAAATAGTAAAAAATACGGGTCAAGGATTAACAGGTATTAAAACCAATTCTAAAGACTCTTTACCTACTAATATTTCATCAATTAGAAATTATCAGATAAATAAAAATGACGATAATTTTCTGAACTATGGAAACAGTAATTCAAAAAACTTATATTTGCTGCTGTTAGAAAATTTATAATATGCGCAACCTTTTAAGAAGGAGCTTTTCTGGGATAGTTTATATATTACTTTTTATATCATCTATACTTTTTTCTCAATACACTTACCTTATATTAACTAGTATTTTTGGTTTTTTATGTATTTGGGAATTTTCTAAAATCATAAATTTAAAAGGATTTGCATCTTATATAATATTTGCATTATTACTTTTTTTAATAATTCAAAGGCAAGAAAGTTATCCAGTAGTTTTAATATTAGGCATAACTATATTATCAGGCATCTATTTTTTGTATCAACTTTTTGCAAAAAAAGTAACTACATTTAGAAATGATAGAGAAAAATTAGGCCTTACAATAAGGTACGTTATTTTTTCAATGGCATTTCTAATATTACTACCTTTTTATGATAATGTTTTTCATCCTTATTTAATGATAAGCATATTATCTATTATTTGGGTAAATGATTCTTTTGCATTTCTTGTTGGTAAAAATATTGGAAAGAATAAATTATTTGTTTCTGTATCTCCAAATAAGACTATAGAAGGTTTTTTAGGTGGATTAGTGTTTGCATTATTAGCTTCATTATTTATAAGTAAATACAATACTAGCTTCTCAATGTTAAATTGGTTGGTTATTGGCTTTATAGTATCTGTCTTTGGAACTTTAGGAGATTTAATAGAATCAAAATTTAAAAGACAAGCTAATATAAAAGACAGTGGAAATTTAATGCCAGGTCATGGAGGTATTTTAGATAGGTTAGATAGCTTGTTGTTTGTAGCTCCATTCGTATATTTGTATATCAATTTTATTATATAAGCATGATTCGTTTTCATAAAGAAGGTTATAAAATTATAGTTGTTACTTTTATTATTGCTATTTCTATAATCTTATTAGCAGATAAATTCGTAGATATTTTATGGCTTGCAAAATCTATTCAAGTATTAACTTTAGTTTTTGTGATAATTGTTTTACAATTTTTTAGAAATCCAAAAAGACTTACTGCTATAAATGATAATACAATTATTGCTCCAGTTGATGGTAAAGTAGTTGTAATTGAAGAGGTAGAAGAGCCAGAATATTTTAAAGATAAGAGATTACAAGTTTCAATTTTTATGTCTCCCATTAACGTACATGTAACTAGATATGCTATTGGAGGTAAAGTAAATTATAGTAAATATCATCCAGGTAAATACTTAGTTGCTTGGCACCCAAAAGCATCTACAGAAAACGAAAGAACTACTATTGTAGTAGAAAATGATTCTGTTGGAGAAATATTGTACAGACAAATTGCAGGAGCTTTAGCAAAAAGAATTGTAAATTATGCTACTGTAGGTGAAACAGTTGTTCAAGGTGAAGATGCTGGTTTTATTAAATTCGGTTCTAGGGTAGATGTTTTTTTACCTATTGGTACTAAAGTAAATGTAAATTTAGGAGATAAAGTTAAAGGTGGTGTCCAAGTTATCGCAGAAAAATAATAATGAAGATGCTAATTTAGATGATAATTTTCAAAAAGCTTTTGAAGAAATCTCTAAATTAAAAGAAGCTATTGCTCCAGATTTAATGCTAAAGTTCTACGCTTATTATAAACAAGCTACTTTTGGAAATAAGTTTACATTTAATAGTGGTTTAGATGTAAGAAGTGCCTTTAAATTTAATGCTTGGATGCAGTTAAATGGTATGAGTTCTACAGACGCAAAAAAAGAGTATATTAAATTGGCAAACAATATTTTAAATAAAAAATAAGATCATGAAAAAATTTAGTTTATTATTATTTTTAGTGGCAACAACATTCCAGTTTTCATCTTGTAAATCAGATGCTAATAAAGATAAAAATGGAACACAAATAGAAAAGGTGCCTGCAGCAGCTTTTGTTGTAGAAAATGCAAAAAACGATATTAACTTTACAGCTTATAAAACAACAGAAAAAGTTGCTGTTGGGGGTAAATTTACAAGAGTAGATGTAATTTCTGGAGGAGAAGGAGCATCTGTTAAAGAAGCTATACATAATACAGAGTTTTCAATTCCTGTAACTACTTTAGCAACTAAAGATTCGAGTAGAGATTATAAAATTAGAAAGTTTTTCTTTGGTGTAATGGAAAATACAGATTTATTAAAAGGTAAACTTTTAATCAATGATGAAACTACTGGTACAGCTAAAATAACTATGAATGGCGAAACTAAAGATGTACCATTTACTTATACAATTAAAGATAAAATATTTAATATGAAAGCAACTATAGATGTAAACGATTGGAATGCATCAGCTGCTTTAGCAAAATTAAATGAAGTATGTAAGTTATTACATACAGGTGCAGATGGTGTATCTAAAACTTGGAGTGAAGTAGCTTTAGATATTACGTCTACATTTTAAGAATATTACAAATTACTTAATGCTTTATTAAGTGTTTTAAATCGAAAAGGGTATCCATTCTTTTCGATTTTTTTTGATGATAATCTAGAGCCTTTAAGTAACATTTGAGACATATCTCCAAACATTAATTTTAAAGCAAAACTTGGCACATTTATACCAATAAAAGGTCTGTTTATATTTTTTGCTAATGCTTTAGAAAATGTTTTACTTGTGTGATGTTCAGGTGCTACAGCATTAAAAACACCCTCAATATTATTTTCTATGGTATAAATATACATTTCAGCTAAATCATCAATATGTATCCAAGGTAAATATTGATTTCCTGAACCTAAAGGAGAGATTATGGGTGTTCTCATTTTTTCTAAAGCTCCACCTGTTTTAGATAAAACAATACCTGTTCTTAAAATAGTAATTGGAACTTTTAAGGCTTTAAATTGGTGAGCAGCATCTTCCCATTTCTGGCAAACTTCACCTAAAAAATCATTTCCAGGTTTATCAGTTTCTTTAAATATTTTATCTGATGTTACTGCTCCATAATAACCACTTCCAGAAGCAGAAATAAAGCCTTTTAAATCAAGATTTAATTCCTTTACCTTTTTTAATAATAAGTTCGCAGTTTCAACTCTACTATCAATAATTACTTTTTTTCTTTTATCTGACCAACGTTCATCAGCTATACCAGCTCCAGCCAAATGTATTATATAATCTATATTTTCAAATGCTTTATCATCTATAAAGTCATTTTTAATATCCCATTTAAATTCATTTTGTTCCTTAGGGTTTCTACTAAGAATAACAACTTCATGGTTTTTTTCTAGTAGTAATTCTGTTAACCTTGACCCTACTAAACCTGTACCTCCTGTAATTAAAACTTTACTCATACCCTTAAAATGATTTATATGTAAAGATAAAAAAACCGCAATCCAATAGAATTGCGGTTTTAACTAAATATTTCTTAAAAGATTATTTAATTTCTTTCATTGCGTTAGTAATTAACGTTTTTAAGTGATTTTTATGAGCTTTAGTAGCTAAATCACCTGTACCATTACTAGCCCAAGTTTTGATGTTTTTCAAGTTGTAAATTGCCATAGATTTTGCAGCAACAGAAAAACGACCACTTGTTCTACCTGTAACCATACTAATTAATCTTTGAGTATAAACAGCTTGTAAATTTTGTCTAAAAGAATTAATACTTCCATATACATCTGGTTTAAACATCATATTGTTTAAATCTGTCATAAAAGTAGATAACTTATATTGGTTTCCATACAACTCAGAATTAGAAATTCTCTGTAAAGTGTTTGGATGCATAATGTGTGCTAATATGCTTGTTTGATAACCTAGCACTTGTTCATGTATTTTAGGATCTTCTGGTCCACCAAAGAAATTATACCCTCTTCTTTGTCTTGCTAAATAGTTGTAAACTTCATTAGGCGTGTCAAAAGCATTAGGTGCAAAAATGTATTTCTTTAAAGCAGCCATTGCTCTTTTTTGATCTTCTAAACTTACAGGAGTATAAGGTTGAGTTCCTCCTTCTTGTCCATAAGTAGATCTATCTACATAAACACCACCAATAAATCTAGAAATAACACCTCCTGCAATTCTTGTTTGATTATGTAAGGTATAATATGCTCTTCTTAAATCTTCATAAGTTTCACCTTTCTTTAAGAATTGAGTTTTTAGATTTTTCATCATATCATTTACTAATTCAAATCTGTTGATAGAATACGTAATTTGATCATTAGATAAATCTCCAATCATTACTCTAGGGTCAATTGCTTTTCCTGGAGAACGCATATCATCTGCATCATTACCAAAAATTAATTCTGGCTCAGTACTTCTGTTTAATAAAGCATTTCTTTCTGCTTCACTTTTAAATGGAGTATAACCAAACTGAATAGCCCAAATATCATAAGGGCCAACTGCCATATCGTAATACTGACCTTGCTTAGATCTATCATTTGTAATGTTAATTCCTGCATAATCCATTACAGAACCTGTTAAAGCTTTTCCTTTAATAAAGTCTTTATCTGCTAATTGAGCAGGAGAAAATAACTGAGAAGCTTTCATATTATGGTTTAATCCTAATGTATGTCCAACTTCGTGCATAATTAAAGATTTCATACCTTCTTTTTTAATAGCTTCCATATCTAAAGCAGAAGCACCTGTTGCTTGTAAAACAGCAGTTCCTAACTGTAAGTTTTCATGCATTACATGACCAGCAGAACAGAAAAGTAAATTGTTTTTAGCTAAAAACTTCTTAGCTTCTAATTCTTCAGTTGTCTCCAACATCATGTTTTTAGAAGCATTATTATATAATTTATCTGCAAATACTCTGTTTGTAAAATGCACATATTCTAACATAATATCTGCACCTAAAATTTGACCAGTTCTTGGGTTTACAAAGCTTGGGCCATATCCACCAAAAGGAGGATTTGGAGAAGATGTCCATCGTAAAACATTATATCTTACATCTCCAGCATCCCAATCTGCATCATCTGGTTGAACTTTTACAACCATTGCATTATTAAAGCCTGCTTTTTCAAAAGCTTCATTCCATGCTAAAACTCCTTCTTTAATAGTTTCTCTCCATTCAACTGGAGTAGAGTTTTCTATCCACCAAGTGATTGGTTCTACAGGTTCAGAAATAGCTGCTTCAGGATTTTTCTTAACTAACTTCCATCTGTGAATCATATCTCTATAATTAACAGTTTCTGTTGTAGTCATGTCATTAGTTTCGGTTAAAAAATAACCAACTCTTGGATCATCCATTCTAACTTCGTAGTCGTCAGTTGGCATATTCATAAAAGTATGGAATACTTTTATAGAAACATTTCTACCATCTGTAACAGCATTAGAACCTCCATTAATTACAGAAGGATTACTATAAACATATTCAGTTTTTACATTTGTATTTTCTGGATAGTTTTTAATGGCATTAATTTTAGATTTATTTTTATCAAATCTTCCTAAGCTAAATGCAAAAGGAGATTGGCCAGGAAATCTAGGTTGTTTTATTCTTGTAAAAGTTTCTGATAAGAATAATCCATTAGCATCAATTAAGTGCTCACCTTTCTTTTTGTCAGAAGCTAAAATTTTACCACTTGCAATTACTGCTTCACTAATATTAGCATCAGCAGATTTTGAAATTGCATTGTTCTTGTCAAAATAAAAAGCTGTGTTTGGAGCAACAAATTCTATTTTATTAAAATAATTTCTAATATGAAATACACTAGAACCTCTATAAGAACCTCTATAAGCACCTGCTTCTGTTACACCATCTGCTATTTGTGAAAAATAGATAAAGTCTTTATTTAATTGGTCATCTTTTACTAAAAGCTTTACAGAACCAGTAATTGTATCTTGATAGATTGTAAATAATCCTTCAATTTTTTTGCTGCTTTTTGTTAAACTAGCAATAGTTTTTCCTTTTGGTTTTGGTTTTGGTTTCGGAGCTACTACTTCTTTTTTGTCTCCTTTTTTCTTTTTCTTACTCTTTTTTTGTGCGTTTACATCTTGAACGCCAACAATAGCTATCATCAATAGAAATATCCATAAGATGTTAAGCTTTTTTAACGGTTGAGTTTTCATATAAGTTTGTTGAATTTATTTAGCTAACAAGGTACTTTTTAGATATTTATCTAAATGTTAAGATTTTTATAAAATTCTAAGCTATTATTTAATTGCAATTTTATCTAACTTAATAAAGCCGTATTTTTATAGTGATGAAAAACTACAAGAAAAGAAAAGGTTTTGTTTTTAAAACCTATGAAGCAAAAAATCAATCTCCTTTTGAGAAACTTTTTGAGATTTTTAAAGAACTCATAACATATACTTCAGGTGATTTTGATGAAGCTATAGACTGGTTACGCTCTTTAGATAAAGAGTATAATCTAACCACTGCTGAATATACAATTGATGATTTTATCGAAGATCTAAAAAAGAAAGGATACATCAAAGAAGAAATAGATGCAGATGGAGTAGGAGGCACAAAAATTACTCCAAAAACAGAACGTGCAATTCGTCAGCAGGCATTAAATCATATTTTTGGTAAGATAAAAAGAAGTGGTTCTGGTAATCATAAAAGTAAATCACCTGGAATAGGTGATGAGCATACAGGAGATTTTAGAGCCTATCAATTTGGTGATAATTTGGATAAAGTTTCTATGACTGAAAGCATTAGAAATGCTCAAATTAATAATGGAATTGGTGATTTTACACTTTCTGAAAACGATTTGGTAGTAGAAGAGACAATGCATAAAAGCCAAATGAGTACTGTGTTAATGATAGACATCAGTCATTCTATGATTTTATATGGAGAAGATAGAATTACTCCAGCTAAAAAAGTAGCCATGGCTTTAGCTGAATTGATTACAACCAGATATCCAAAAGATACATTAGATATTTTGGTGTTTGGAAATGATGCTTGGACTATTAAAATTAAGGATTTACCTTACTTACAAGTAGGTCCATATCATACAAATACAGTTGCTGGTTTAAATTTAGCCATGGATTTATTGCGTAGAAAGAAAAATACCAACAAACAAATTTTTATGATAACAGATGGTAAGCCAAGTTGTTTGCGTTTACCTGATGGTCAATATTATAAAAACAGTAATGGTTTAGATAAATACATAGTAAACAAATGTTATGCAATGGCACAACAAGCTCGAAAATTGCACATACCCATTACTACTTTTATGATTGCTCAAGATCCTTATTTAATGCAGTTTGTTAGAGCATTTACGCAAGCCAACCAAGGGAAAGCTTTTTATACTGGATTAAAAGGATTAGGAGAAATGATTTTTGAAGATTACGAAACCAATAGAAAAAAAAGAATAAAAGGATAAAAAACAGTCAAAAGCTGAACAATGAATAATATAAAAACATTAGGAGAATTAAAGAAGTCAGGTTATAAATCTAAATCAATTAAAGACGAATTACGTGAAAACCTAATTAGTAAATTGATGAGTAAAGAAACTGTTTTTAAAGGTGTACATGGATATGAAAATACAGTTATTCCTGAATTAGAAAGAGCAATTTTAAGTAAACATAATATCAATTTATTAGGTTTAAGAGGGCAAGCAAAAACAAGACTAGCAAGATTAATGGTAGGTTTGTTAGATGAATATATTCCTGTGGTTGAAGGATCAGAAATAAATGATGATCCACAAAATCCAATTTCAAGATATGCAATAGAACTCATCAAAGAAAAAGGAGATGAAACTCCAATTTATTGGTTGCATAGAGATGAACGTTTTGCTGAAAAATTAGCAACACCAGATGTAACTGTAGCTGATATTATTGGAGATGTAGATCCCATAAAAGCAGCTAACTTAAAATTGAGTTATGCAGATGATAGGGTTATTCATTATGGAATGATTCCAAGAGCCAACAGATGTATTTTTGTAATTAACGAATTACCAGATTTACAAGCTCGAATTCAAGTGGCTTTGTTTAATATCTTACAAGAAGGAGATATTCAAATTCGAGGCTTTAAATTACGATTACCTTTAGATATGCAATTTGTGTTTACTGCAAATCCTGAAGATTATACAAATCGTGGAAGTATTGTAACACCTTTAAAAGATAGAATTGGTTCACAGATTTTAACACATTATCCAGAGGATATAGAAACTGCAAAAATCATAACCCAACAAGAGGCAAAAAATATTCAGAAAGACTTTATTAAAGTTCCAGAATTAGCAAAAGATTTATTAGAACAGGTAGTTTTTGAAGCCAGAGAAAGCGAGTATATAGATGCAAAAAGTGGGGTAAGTGCAAGGCTTTCTATTTCTGCATTCGAGAACTTGCTAAGCACAGCAGAAAGACGTGCTATTTTATCTGGTGATGATGAAACCATGATTCGTTTAAGTGATTTTGATGGTATAATTCCTGCAATTACTGGTAAAGTAGAGTTGGTGTATGAAGGTGAACAAGAAGGGGCACATGTTGTTGCAGATAATTTGATTAAAAAAGCGATTAAATCTATTTTTCCAACCTATTTTCCAGAGATAAAGAAGTTAGAAAAACAAAGTGAAGAAACACCTTATGATGCCATTGTTTCTTGGTTTTTTAATGCTGATGAAGATTTTGAGCTCTTAGAAGATTTTAATAATCAGCAATATAAAAATGAACTAGATAAAATAGGTCCTTTAGATGATTTCTTACAAGAACATCAACCTAATATGAATAAAGCTGATGCTTATTTTGTAAAAGAATTATTACTTTGGGGATTAGTTGAATTTAAAAAACTAAGCAAGTATAGATTTGCAGAAGGTACACAATTTAAAGATCCTTATGGTAATTTTATAAACGGATTGTAATTAAAAAACCTCAGCTAGTGCTGAGGTATTTATTTATTTATTTATTCTTTACTCTCAAAGACCCACCAAGTTTCTCCATTATTTGGATTAAATCTTATTTTTAAAGTACCAAGTTTAGAGTTAATTACATATTTCCCTTTTATATCTAAATATTTGTTATTTAATGTTGCATTGTATTTTCCATCAACGTAACTAAATTCAATTCCATTGCTAAGTTTAAAATAAAGATTCTTTTTACTTTCTAAGGATTTAGAGTCTGTAATCTTTTTTAATCCTGTTAAAGAATTATGAGTATAGTTTAAGTTATTACTATCATTATCTTTAAAATGCTTTGTGAGTACTAATTCTAAAGAAGCACCTTTTTCTAAATGATATACATCTTTCTCAGATTTATAGGTAGGATATACATATAGACGAAAACCTTCACTTTCGATATCAAGCTTGTAAGGGTTTTCTGAGTTTTTCATTTGAATATAGCCTTCTTTTGTTTTTACTTCAAATTTTGTTCCTGGAGGATACATAATGTATTTACTTTCTTTGTCATCGACTTTAAATTTTAAGTAAGTATTTTGAGTATAACTAATTAATGATACCATTAAAATAAGGCTTGTTATAAATGTTTTCATAATTTTATTTTTTAAGTGATTATTCAATTCTATTTTTTTCATCTTCAATTCCTGTTTTTCTATTTCTAGCTTTTTTAACTTCATTACTACCAAAGTTGTAGGTTAGATTTATTTTAAATTGTCTGCTATCTCCACCACCAGAACCATCTATAAATAAATCTCCAAACTGAGTGGTTCCACTCCAAGGTGATGTAAAAAGGATATCGTCTATACCAATTCTAACATTTAGTTTATCGTCTAAAAACTTTTTTTGAAGTGCCAGATTTAAAGAACCTAAGCTATTGGTTCTATAAGTTCCACCCCAAATTGAAGGCGAGTTATACCAACCAGAAACTTCGAATCTAAAGTCATTTGGAAGTTTAAAAGTATTTTGTGCATAAAAGCTTAATGAATTTTGAGAAATACCTATAAAGTCTGGGTTAGTTGCAATAAACTCATTTCTTGAAGCATTTATACTGATGTAATAACTCCACCAATCGTTAAATTTAGAAGGATAAGAAATGCCTAAATTATATACTCTTTGATTGGCAACATTTCTAACATTAATAAAGTTTTGATTATTGCCTTGAGCTTCTGTTACTTGAGCAAATAAATCTTTTATAAAACTGTAACTAAATGAAGTAGTTAATCTGTAATTGTAAGTATGAGATAATTTTAAATTATTGGTGTATTGTGGTTGTAAAAAAGGATTTCCTTTTCTAAAAGATAACTCATCAATTCTATACTCAAAAGGATTTAAGTTCTGGTAATTTGGTCTTTGTATTCTTCTGCTATAATTTAAAGCCCAAGAGTTTTTTCTGTTAGGTGTAAAAGTGATTCCTGCACTTGGAAACCAATCTGTATAATTACGTTCAACTACATTATTATTACTGGTTTGCATTGCTGTTAATTCTCCTTTAGAATCTGTATTTTCTATTCGTAAACCAAACTGAATGTTTACTTTCTTATACTTTTTATTAAAGTTGATGTAAGCTGCATTTATAATTTCATCATATTCAAAATCATTTGATCTAGTATTATCTATTTGATTTTGTCCATTGTTAACATTAAAAAAATCAAAGTCATTTGCTGTATTAATTTTCGAGAATTTAACTCCAAAACTTAGTTTGCCCTTCAAGAAGTTTTGTTCATAATCTGCTTTGGCAGTAAATAAATTGATAGTAGTTGGTGATACTATAAAGAAAGTGTTTTCACTGATTACTTGTGTTTCATCACCATTAAAATAAAAGTTAGGTTGTAGGTTTTCTCGATCACTTTTGTACTTACCAAAATCCACATCAACATTAAAAGAAGTTCCTTTTTTATTGTCATATTTATAGTTGATGTTGGTGTATAGATTATACACATCACTATCAGTATCACTTTCTGCTACTAAAACATTGTCTGGTTGGTTTTGTCCTTGAGGAGTTATTGGAGTTCTAGAATCATTTTGAGAAAAGTTATCAGAAAAATTACCAGATAAAATAACACCAAAAGTCGATGATTTATTTGTGTACCAATCAAAACCAAAACGAGCATTGGTTCTATTATAATCGAAAATAGTTTCTGATTTTGCGTTAAAATTGGTGTTGTTTTGTGTTCTGTTTAAGTTTAAAAAACCAAAACTATTTCCTGTTCCATTACTTACAGAACCATACAAACTTGTTTTTTTATTTCTATTGTTAAAAGACACAGCATTGTTAAATCGAGCAAAATCACCTTGTGTGTAGCCACTTGTTAAGCTACCATTTGTGCCTAAAGACTTGTCTCTTTTTAATACGATGTTAATAATACCAGCATTTCCTTCAGCATCGTATTTAGATGAAGGTTGGGTTATAATTTCTATAGACTCAATATCTGATGATTGTAATGTTTTTAGAAAATTTACCAAATCTTCGCCTCTTAAAACTGATGGTTTACCATCAATATAAAATAGCACTCCATTTTTACCTTCTACAATTAAATTATCATTATTATCTATGACAACTCCAGGAGCTTTACGAAGCAAATCAAAACCAGAATCTCCTGCTGCATTTATGGTGTTTTGAACATTAAAAACAGTTTTATCAGCTAAAACTTGTATCATTGGTTTTTCAGTTTTTATAACAACTTCTTCCAACTGTTCTGTAGCTGAGGTTAATTGAATTGTATTTAAATTTTTGTCATTAGTAATAATGATTTTATCAGATTTATACACCTTAAAACCTAAACTCTCTATTTTTAAATAATAGGTTCCATTTTTAACATTTGCTATTTTAAAAAAACCTTTAGAATTAGAAACAGCACCTTTTATAAATTGATTAGAGTCACTTAATAAAGAAATGGCAGCAGCATCTAAAGGATTATTATTAGAATCAACAATTTTACCAGTAATTGTAGCTTGTGAAAACGTAAAATTGCTAAATATGTAAAAGCAAAGTAGAGTTATACTATTTTTCATTATTTTCTGATTTTAATTTTGACACTACAAAACTATTTCAGAAGTAAAGTTTTTGCAATAAGAAGTCTTTTAGTTGCACTATAATCCGTTAAATGGTCTTGGACAATTCAACTTTAAATAGGTCAATTCGTCGATTTTGAACATTAAAAACCTCAGATTAATAGTATTTTTGAGTAAATTCTTACATCATGAAGAACATCACTAAGAAAGAAGCTTTAACCATTTTTATATTTTATTTGTTTTTTTCGTTTCTCTATAGAATTGTGCTTTGGTATAATGTTGGAGACTATGCAAAAGAAGGTTTTTGGGGTTGGGCAAATCTTTCAGATTACTGGTATATGGCTGGTATGCAATACACTTTTTATTTTTTAGCATCTATTGGTATTTGGTTTGTAGGCATTAAATTATTAAAAAATAAGCCTCAATATTTGCAGATGTTAACGGTTTTAATTTTGATACCTATAGTTGTTTATTTTGTTAGAGAAACACGTTATTCTTTTTTAGATAGTATTGGTGTTTTTCATTTAAATGGAACTGGTTCTGTTTGGGATTGGTATATACCAACATTGTTTTTATTATTTCAATTCGGAATGTTTTTTGCCTATCGTTATTTTATAGACAATCAAAAGAAAATTAAATTAGAAGCAGAGTTGAAACAAGTAGCTTTAAAAAGTGAATTATCTGCTTTAAAAGCACAATTAAATCCTCATTTTTTATACAATGTTTTTAATACCATAAGCGCCTCTGTACCAGCAGAACAAGAGAAAACAAGAAATATGATTGCTGAGTTGTCTGATTTATTTAGATATCAATTAAAAGCAAGTAAAGTAGAAAAAGTAACTTTAGAAGAAGAGTTGAACTTTATAAAAAAATATCTTCAGTTAGAAAAAGAACGTTTTGAAGATAGATTAGAAGTAATATTTGATATTGATACTACTATACTAAATGAAAAAATTCCGCCAATGTTATTACAACCACTCATAGAAAATTCTATAAAACATGGTTTGTCTAGTTTAATAGATGGAGGAGAAATAAAAATAATAGTTAAGAAAAAAGAAGATAAATTGTATTTTGAAGTTTCAGATACAGGTGTTGGAATTAAAAATAAAGAAGCTGTTTTTAATAAAGGTATTGGTTTAACAAATACTAAACTTCGATTAGAAAAAATGTACGAAAGCACTTTAAAGATATCAGATAATACTCCTAAGGGATTAAAAATAAGCTTTGAGTTATGAAAAAAGTAATTATTGTAGATGATGAAAAAGCAGGAAGATCTCTTATTAATGAATACATTAAAGATTTTTCTGAATTAATTGTTTTGGGTGAAGCAAATAATGGTGTTGATGCTGTAAAAATGATTAATGAGTTTAAACCAGACTTGGTTTTTTTAGATATACAAATGCCAGGTTTAACAGGTTTTGATGTACTAAAACATTTAGATGAATTACCTCATATAATTTTTTCTACAGCTTATGATGAATATGCTTTAAAAGCATTTGAAGTTCATGCAGTTGATTATTTATTAAAACCTTATACTAAAGAACGATTTAAAAAAGCTATTGAAAAACTACCATCAAATACTAACGATAATACTGCAAAAGAGTTAACAAATAGTTTGTTAATGGATGCAGAAAAATATCCATCTAAAATATTAGTACAATCACAAAATAAATTAGTAACTATTGCTGTAAGTGATATTATTAGAATAGAAGCCTTTGGTGATTATTCTAAAATTATTACTGATGATAAGACCTTTTTAAGTAATTACGGTATTTCTCAATTAGAAGACAAATCAGATGATGCCATTTTTTTACGCGTACATCGTTCATCGATTATTAACATTAATAAGATAGAAGAAATGCATAAATATGGTAAAAGTTATGACATTACTATGCAAAATAAAGATGTAGTAAGAGTAAGTAGAGGTTATATGGAAACCATTAAAAAATTGATGTATTGATTTCTTTACTTATTTAATCTTAACTTTTTTTAAAAAAAATATAATTGATTTTAAAAAAAAATGAAATAAAGAAATTGTGGTTTTCAGTGTATTTTATTTATAAATCTTTTAAGAATTCAAAAAACTAATAAAAGAGAAATGGCACCTTAAAATACATTAAGATGCCAATTCAATCAATCAACCAAATTAAAATTCAAATAATCTTTTTAAAAATTTACAGCAAATAGGTTTAAGCTATTCTGTAATGTTTTGTCTAGTTCCGTTTTTAAAATTTTGTTTAAATAAGGATAAATGTTTTTACCAATTTGTAGTGTTACTTGTTCATTAACATCAACATTAATAATTAATTTATTTAGTAACTCTTCATAGTTTCTGTATAATTCTATATTTCTGTCACCATAAGTTAAAGACTCTTCTAAAAGAGATAATTTTAAAATTTCTTCGTTTAATTTTTTTACAATAACTTCTTTTATAAAATTTTGTTTAGTATCAGCAGATAAATGGATGTTTTTATCTTTAGGTTGTTTTGTTAAACTTTCATTGATTTTAATAAAATATTGCTTTGTTTTAGAATTCACTAAAAATTTACCTTCAGAAACTTCTTTATGTTCCCAATTTTTTATCAAGATAATTTCAGGGAAAATGGTATTTATATTGACTTTATCATTATTCACTTTAGACTTTTCTTTACTAAGAAAATCTAGGTTAGAATTAGAGTTTATAAAATTATCATTTTGTGAAAAAGTTAAACTCGAGATAAATAATGTTACTAAAATTGAAAGTAGTTTCATAATTAATAGTTTTATACCTTAAATATAATAGTTTTACTATTAATAAAGAAGTAAAAGCTATTATTTAACATTGTATTTAACAAAAGATTAAGAAATAGAAACTGTTACTTATTTAAGGCGTATTTACCCTTAATATATTTTTTAGTAGATATAGAATTTAAGAGATAAGGAATTGATTCAAAACCCTTTTCAGTGGCTTTAAATACTCCAAAATGTAAATGAGGCTCAGTGCTCATTCCTGTATTTCCAGAGTATGCTATGGGTTGTCCTTTTTTTACAGAGTCGCCTTTTTTTACAATTACTCCATCTTTTTTTAGATGAACATATTGTGTAAATAATCCATCTTTATGATATAACATCACATAGTTGCCATCATTTAAATATTTTTTACTTCTGCCACCTTTATTTGAATCTTGCTTAATTGCTACTACAACACCATCTCTCATAGCACAAATTGTTTGACCAACATTCATTTTAAAATCTATAGCATACTTAGATCTTGTTCCTTTATGTGTAAAGTTTGTATTTTGTCCTTGTAATATTTTGTAACGTTTTCCTTTCAAAAAAGGTAAGGCATAATTGTATAAAGTGTCATAACTTTTTAAAGGGTAAGAAGTTCCATATTTAAGGCTAAAATCAAATTCTTTTAGTATTTGAATGCTGTCTTTTTCTAAAGAACTAAATGATAAAAATGTTTTTTCTTGATAAGCTTTTAAGTCTAAAACTTTTTGTTTTTTGCTAATAAGATTTGTTACTTTTAGATGTGTAGGACATGCTAATGTATTTTTTACATTAACATAAATACTATCATTTAATTTTTTAAAAGAGATATAACTTGGTTTTTTTTGGCTTTGTCCACAAGAAACAAAAACTAAAGATAAAACAAGTACCCTAAAAATCATTTATCTAAATACTTTATTAGGAAAAACAACAACACTTTCATGTCCATTTTCTCCAACTGCAGAAACTCCAAAAAAGAAATTATCAATAACAATACCTTCTAAAGTAAATTCTGTTACTTCTACATACCTAGAATTGTCCCAAGTTGGAGATGTAGTATCTCTCCAATAAATTTTGTAACCTTTAGCACCATCAACCTTACTCCATTTAAATTTTGCAGAAGGCTCAACTATACCACCAATAGCTACTTCTTTTGGAGCAGGAGGTGCCCAAGCCAAACTAGCTAAATTTATTGCATTTACAGCTGTTAACTTTTTTGCATAAGGGAAATTTACATGTTCAAAAGTATCTCCATATTTAATGCCATTTTCTGTTCTAATATCTTGATGTTGTTGCGTATAATTTTCATGAGCTTCCATTATTCTTACTCCAGCAAAACCTAAATCATTAAATGGTCTATGATGACCTCCTCTACCAAATCTATCTAATCTATAAATCATCATAGGATTCATTTCTGGCATATAGGTTTTTGTTGTTTTATGAATATATCTTGCAAGTTGTCTTGAGATGCCATCAACTTCACCACCATAAAAACGACGCATTCTACGTTGTCTTTCAGTTTCGTTAGCTGGTACTGGTTCAGAAAAAATTCTAAAAGCTCTATTATCAGTAACACCATCTACACCAGTAATATTACCTATCATATCATTATTTAAAATACCAATAATATCCCAACCTTTTTCTTGAGCATATTTTGCTAATCCTGCACCACCAAAAAGTCCTTGTTCTTCTCCTGAAAGGCCAACATAAATAATACTACTTTCAAATTGATATTTACTTAAAACTCTTGCAGCTTCCATAGTGCCAGCCATACCAGAAGCATTATCATTTGCACCTGGAGCATCTTTAGTAAAATTAGAGCCATCACTATTTCTAGAGTCTATATCTCCACTCATTATAATATATCTATTTGGATATTTTGTGCCTTTTTGTATGGCTACAACATTTACAACATAAGCATCATGAGGCACTCTTCTACTCATTTTTGTTGTCACTAAGTCTTTTTGATAAAATACATTTAAGCAATTGTTACAGTCAGATGAAATTTTATCGAATTCAGATTTTATCCACCTTCTTGCTGCACCTATTCCTCTAGTATCAGAAATGGTATCAGAAAAAGTATTTCTTGTACCAAACTCTGTTAAGGTTTTTACATCTGCTTTTATTCTATCTGCAGAGATAGCATCTATAATATCATATATTTTTTGATCTGTTTGAGCAGAAATAATGGTTGAAAAAAGTAATGCAATTAATGTAATTTGTTTCATTTTTTTATTTTTTAAATTTCCAAAAAGGTATTTGTACTTCATTTCTTAATACTGTATCTTTTTTTCTGTTAATGTATTTACGGTTTATTCTTAAAAGGTGTTTCCCTTCTTTTAAGCTATCGATATTTACATAGGTTTCGAATCCTAATTTTTTATTTTTATTTGAAGTTACTACGTATTTTGTTTTGTAATAAGTATCATTAATTTTTGTTAAATATATTTCGTTAAATGTTTTAAAATATACTTTAGTTAAACTGTCTTTTTTTCTGAAATCAAAGGCGTTAAAATTACTTGAAAATTTTATACCAGAGTTTAACCCTCTATGATCATCTTTTGGTTTAAGACCTGGGTTAAAATCAAATAACCTATCTTCAATATTATCATTAAAAATGATAAATATTTTTAAATAGTTGTCAGTGATTACTTTAGATTGAATTGTTGCTCTATTAATAAAATCATTTTCTTTTTTTATTAAGTCTTCATAATTACCAGCATTAGCAACAAACTCAGAAGACCTTTTATCTAGATTTATATAATTAGAATCTACATAAGAATAAGAGGTTAAGTATAAAATACCAATATAAACAGGTAATAAAATTAAACTTAATTTTTTACCAAATTTATTATCTAAAAAGTTGTAAACTAAAGGTCTATATAAAAAAGAGAGCGTTATAATATTAAAAACTCTATAAAAAGGAAAATAAATTTTACTAGTCCATTTTTTACGTTTCAAAAAGCCTTGAGTAATAAAATCTAAAAATGTAAAAAACATACCAATTAAGGTAAATAAAATAAGCCCTATTCCAGTTATACTAGATATGTTTTCCCAAATCCCGTCTAAATCGTTATCTAAAAAAAGTAAGACTAATATTAGAATTAATACAACACATAAAAAACTTGCTAAAAAATAAAAAATAAATAAAAAAGAAACTGCAAATACAATACTACAATAATCTTCAAGAGTTGCTATATAGTCATCAAAAGAGCCTATTTTTTTTTGAAGATATTTTGTAAATTTATTTGAGTAGTTAAGCTCATCATAATCTATATCTCCAGATACATAACGTAATCCTAGTGCACCAATCCATAAGCCACGAAGTATAACATGTATTAATAAGTTTGTAATTAAAATCCAACAAGAAATATTTATAGCAAACCATATAAAAGTTTCTGTTAAATGTTGTTCATGCTGTGCTATTTGAAATTTTAGAGCTAAAGTATCTGTAGCTGAAAATAGACCTAAAATAGCAAAACCAGAGATTAATAGTTCTAGTTGCCAACTTTCTTGCTGTAACTTATCTAATAGTTCTTTAAAAGTAGAATTATGTAGCTCTTTGCTCATATATAAATTTACCCTTTAAAGATAGTGAGCTTTTTAAAAATAAAAAAACCATCTTAATTTAATATTAATATTGACTTTTAAACTAAATTATATTTTTTGCACTTTATAGGTGTTTTTAGTGTGTTTAAATGATAATTATTGTGAAAACTTTATGATTTTAACAAGTAATTTGTTATTATTGCATACTAACCAAAAATACCTATGAGACCTACAATTAATAAGATTGCTGTAGCAATGCTTGTTGTTACCTTTATGCAAGCTACTACAGTTGCTCAATCAAAAACTCAAAAAAACTCAAAATTAACTTATCAAAAAGTATTAGATAAATACTATGCAGCTATAGGTGGTAAAGAAAAATTAAAGAAAGTCAATAATAAGTTGATGAAATTCTCTTCTAAAATTTCTACAGAAGTTTCTGGAAAGACCACAAAAATGACCACTAAAAATATTATGGCTGTTAATAAAGATGGTAAATATTTAATGTTAACTGGCGATGAAAAAGATTTACTAACTAAAATTTATTTTGATGGTGAAAAAGGATATACTTATTTAAAAGCCTTAAATTCTAAAACAAATTTTGATGATAATTTAAATAAAATATATAAGAATCTCTCTAGTTCAATGTTAAATGGATTAGAAGCTGAGAGTATACAATATTTACCAAAAGTGACCACAGATTCACTTAGAGGAAAGCAATATCATGTAATTGAAAGTTTTACAGAAGCTAACAATCAAATAATAAAATCTAAAATGTATTTTGATACTAAAACTGGGTTATTATACGCAACTTTTGGTACAGGAGCAGGAACAAAAACAGAATCTTTTCATTTAGATTACAAAAATATAAATGGCTTTTTAACTTCTATGAATACTATAATAGTTTCTGATTTAGGAAATGGTATGAAGTCTATTATTTCGACTGTTTACGAAGAGTATAATTATAATGGCTTTTTAGATTCTTATTTTACAGAAGATATTTCTGTTTCTTCTCAGCAACTAAATTCAATTACAGTTTCTAATGAAAGACATCAAAAAGGTTTAGCTACTTTAGGATTAACATCTGGAACTGTACCAGATAAAATTGATAACATTAGTATTACAAATAAACCTGTAGTTGTCGGAAATAGTTTAAGAGATATAGCCTATAAAGAAATATTAGAAAGTAAAAAGAACGATTCAACTCAACTAGTTTCAAATAATACGAATACTATAAAATCAGTAGGAGTAAAGACTAAAGTAAAAGATTTACAAGATGATTATAACAGTTTTGAAGATCTAAAATATAGAAGGAGTTCTCTTTATACAATGATGATTAACGATCCTGGAAGAGAAAGAAATAACATCATTAGAAATGCTTTTGGAAATACAGAATTATCAACAAAATTTAATGACCATAACATTGGTCCTTATTTGATTTCTGGTAAAGAATCTGAAAAAGATCAAGTACCTAGAATTGAAGCCTATTTAAATGAAAATAATGTTGCCAAAGAATTAATTGCTAAATGGTTTAATAGAGATTCTAATGGTAATTTTAATATGGATTTAGTAGCAGAAAGAGGGCAGTATAATGCATCAGACTTAAATGTGCAAATCGCAAAAAATTCTAAAAGAGGAGCCGCAATTTTAAAAGATGCAGGAGAAGAATTAATAGGTAACACATTTGTTATTGTCTATGATTATAAATACACCAATAAAGAAAAGACAGCAAAAAAGAGAGGTGGTTTTTTAAAAGCTATTTCTTCTATAGCATCAATAGCTGGTGCAGATGATGTTTCATTAATTACTGATGGTGTTAAAATGGCTTCAGATGTTGTAGGTAAAGGGTACTTTGTAAGAACAACTTCGTATTTATACAAATTAGTTTGGGATGATGAGACAGCTAATACATTTTATACAGAAATGTGGGTTGATAAAGATAATCCAGATCAATCAAAAAAAGAAGCCTTTGAAAAATCGAACTTATTTAAATTAAAATACGTTGGTAGTGAAATCAGTAGAACAAATTTACAATCAACTATTTTTACATCTAAAAGTAATGATCAATTAATTGAAATAGCTACAACAAGAGCCGTAGATAAAAATATAGGTAAACTTCAAAGAAAATTTGAAGAATTTAGAGTTAAAACTCCACTATTGTCTGGAGATCCGATTTCTGCAAAAATAGGAACTAAAGAAGGTCTTGAGAGGGGTGATAAATTTGAAGTTTTAGAGCAGCTGGTAGATGAAGATGGATTTACTTCATACAAAAGAGTAGGTACAATTACTGTAGACCCAAGAAATATTTGGGATAATGCCTATTTAGCTAACGAACAAGAAGAAGCAGCTGAAAAAAAACCAGAGAAAAAAAGTAACACAAAAAATATGTTTTCTGTTTTCTCTAGTAAGAAAAAAGATAAAAAGGATAAGAAAAATAAAAAATCTAAGAAAGAAGAAGAAAAAGTAGAAAAACCAAATTACACAATATTTAAAGGTAAAAAAGGTAAATACGCTTCAGGAATGTTAATAAGACAAATAAATTAAAATAATGGCAAATAATAAATTAAATCTTTTAGTGATATTGCTTTTTGTTTCAACAATTGTTTTTTCTCAAGGAAAAAGAAGAACAAGCGAGAAACAAAATATGAAATGGAATTATGATCTTGAATGCGTAGGCGTTGGAAATCAAGGAGAATATTTGGTCAAAGTCTTTTCATTTTACAGAAAGAAAAAAAGAAAAGGTCTAGATTTAGAATTAGCAAAAAAGAATGCCTTACATGGTATTATTTTTAAAGGAATAAACTCTAAAAGTAGAGATTGTGTTTCACAACCTGCACTTATTAAAGATGCCAATGTAGAGGAGCAAAAAAGTGAATATTTCGATTCATTTTTTAAAGAAGGTGGAAAGTACAAAAAGTTTGTAAACTTAACCACTGGAGGTGCTGTTGAATCTGGAGATAGAATGCAAGTAAGAATAGGAAAGAAAAAGTATCTAAAAGTTGGTTTGGTTATTTCTGTTAATAAAGACTTATTAAGAAAAGAGTTAGAAGCTGCAGGTATAATTAGAAAACTAAACGCAGGATTTTAAAGGTGATTATTATGAAAAGAATATTATATATAACTTTTTTAAGTTTAACTATTACAACATTAGTTTCTTGTGGATCAAGACAAGTACCCAAAGTAATATCTGGATATTATAGTTATGATACAGAATGTATTAGAAAAGATGCAGGAGGAGAAATGCTTGTTAGAGCTTGGGGTAAAGGGCTTAATCAAAAAGAAGCTGAACTTGACGCTAGAAAGAAAGCTGTAGACGATTTATTGTTTAAAGGAATTCGAGGTACAGATGATTGTAGTATCAATCCAATTATTTCTAATCCAAACGCTAAAGAAGATGCAGAAAGAAAAATGTATAGATTTTTTAAAGACAAAGGTAAATTTAGAAAATTTGTCTCACGTGCTAAAGCAGAAAAATTAGACGAAAAAGAAATAGGGCAAGGACAAAAAGCATATGGTTTGTATTTTACTGTAGATACAAGAGAACTAAGAAAACTTTTTGTTAGAAAATTAAAAAATAAATAGATGAAAAAATTAACGCTTACCATATTAATGGTTGTAATTTGTTTTACAACATATTCTCAAGCAAAAAAGCCAACACTAATGGTTTTACCAAGTGATGCTTGGTGCATAGATAATGGTTATGTTATAGAATATGATAACCAAGGAATTAAAGAAGTAGTACCTGATTTTAAATCTGCATTTCAAAGAGATACAGACCTTTTACTTGTTATTAGTAAAATAAACGGTTTAATGGCGGAAAGAGGTTTTCCACTAAAAAATGCAGAAACCGTATTAAAGAATATTAATAGCACTACTGCTATAGACAATATGAGATCTTCTAAAGAAGGTGGTTCACAAATTGCAGAATCACTTGTAGATCAGCTTCTAAACCAAGCTAAGGCAGATATTGTCATTCAGTTAACATGGACCGTCAATAAAGTAGGTCCAAAGAAAACACTAACCTTTAATATGCAAGGTTTAGATTCTTATACCAATAAACAAATTGCAACTGCTGCTGGTACAGGTGCTCAAACATTTTCATCAGAAGTTGTAGTTTTATTAGAAGAAGCAGTAATTTCATACATGGATAAATTTACCAACTCACTACAAGTGCATTTTGATGATCTTTTTGCAAACGGAAGAGAAGCTTCTATTCGTATAAAAAGATGGGATGATTGGGAGTTTGATCTTGAATCTTATTTTGGAAAAGATGATGAAGAATTGGGTATTATTATTGAAGACTGGCTTGCAGATAATACTGTCAAAGGAAGATTTTCTACAACAGATGCTACAGAAAATATGATGGTTTTTGAACAAGTACGAATTCCTTTGTATTACGATAGAAATGGCAGGCAAAGAGCCATGGATACCAGACGTTTTGCAAGCAATCTAAGTAGGTTTTTAAGAGATAAGTTTGGTATTGAAAATAAATTAACAACAAGAGGATTGGGAGAAGCTACATTAATTCTTGGAAGTAAATAAAATAGATATGAAGAAATTATTAAATATTTTTGTTTTTGCTTGTATTATTTCGATAACACAAGTAAATGCACAGAGAAATAATCTTTCAGATAGTGAAAGAGTTAAGATTGTTCCTTATGTTCCTCAACAAATAGAAAACATTTCTTTAATTGTTAGAAACAACCTGCAGAGTAAACTAGCCCAAATTGTTACTAGAAATGGTTTTGCAGGCTCAACAGGATTTACCAATAGATTTATTATTGTACCTAATATTTCTGTTTTAACAAAAGAGGTTGTTGCTGGAGCACCAACAAGAATTGCGTTAACTCTAGATGTAGCACTATTTGTTGGAGATGGAATTGATGGTACAAAATATTCAAGTACAAATATTACTGTACAAGGAGTTGGCATCAATGAAACTAAGGCATATATTTCTGCAATTAAAAATATTAAAGCAAACAATAAAGAAATTACAAACTTACTAGAAGATGCTAAATCTAGAATTATTGACTACTATGATAATAATTGTAATTTTATTATAGCTGATATTGAAAAATATGAAGATGCAAGAGAACTTGATAAAGCTCTAGGTATGGCAATGTCAGTTCCAACTGTGAGTAAGTCTTGTTACAAAAAAGCTGCTAGAAAAGTAAAACCAATTTTCGAGAAAATAATCAATACAGACTGTAAAGAATTAATGAAGAATGCCCAAATAGCTTGGAATAAAGGAGAAGATTATGATGCTGCTAATGAAGCTGCAGTATTTTTACGTAAAATAGACCCTGCATCTTCATGCTATTCAGATTTAGAAAGATTAGTTTCTGATATCAAAAAAGAATTAAGAAAAGATGAAAATGAAATAAAGGATGAGATTAAAGAAAATAAAGAATATAAAAGAAAGCAAGCAGAAAAGGAGTGGGACTTTATACTTCAAAAGCAACGTGATTTAACAGCTTATAAACTTAAAGAAATAGAAGCTTATAAACAGGTAAACATAGAAAGAGCTAAGAATCAAAAAAAGACAGATATTTATAATATAAAAGAGTGGTTTAAATAAAAAAACATAAATTAAAATCATTATATAAAAAAACCATCTTAGCTTAATTCTAAGATGGTTTTTTTCAAATTATTTTTAATGTAAATTATTCTTGATCTAATTTTTTTGTAATATTAAAACCAATTAATAAAGAAGCTCCTGCACATAAAAATATAGATGCTACATAAAATGTTTCAGGACTTATATACATATCTGGTCTAGTATTATAAGGCCCATCATAAGCAAAGTTTAAAGCTAAAACTGCACCTAATAAAACACCTACTCCTATACCCATTGCTAATAAACCAAGGTTTAAAATTAAAACTTTCCAGAAAGGAGCTGCATTTTTGCTTCTTCCTTTCATAAAAATACTTGCATCTGCTCCTTTTTCTATTAATGCTAATCTTTCTTTATTTCTTGTAGAAAAGTACAAATAGAAAACTCCAAAGATGCTTCCAAAAATTACTGCTAAAACTGCTACTTCCATATGATTTGATTTTTAAATGGTTAATTTTATATTGTTTGTAGCTTTGACGAATCATTTTACAAAGAGGTTACAAAAAAATAAAAATAATTTTTTTAATAAATATTGTAACCTTTATTTAAAAATATATGTCAAATAGAAAATGACTACAACTAAAGACCAACTATATATAGATAAAGTCATCAATGGAGATGCAAGTGCTTTTGCATATCTTGTTGATAATTATAAAAATATGGTGTTTAGTTTAGCATATAAAATGACAAAGAATAAAGAAGAAGCAGAAGAAGTAAGTCAAGATACATTTATAAAAGCTTTTAAAAATTTATCAAATTTTAAAGGCGATTCTAAATTTTCTACTTGGTTATATAGAATTTGTTATCATACAACTTTAGATGCTATTAAAAAGAATAAAAAAAACAATTACACTTTTGAAATAAACGAAGTTACTTACAATCAAATACAATCAGTAGAAACAATTTTACAAGGTATAGAAAGAAAAGAACGTTCAGTAATCATGGACAAATGTCTAATGAAATTAGCAGACGAAGAACGTAGTATTCTTTGGATGTTTTATTATGATGAGTTATCTTTAAAAGAAATAATTGAAGTTACTAATTTATCTGAAGCCAATTTAAAAGTAAAACTACATAGAGCAAGAAAAAAATTATTGACAATTGTAGAGAAAAATATAGAACCAGAAATGATAGAAAATTATGGGAGAAAATAAACACATAAAAGAGTTAGATGATTTTTCTAAAAAATATATAAAAGATATTGATACAGAAAAATTATCACCAGAATTTACTAGTGAATTAATGAAAAAAATTCAAGTATTGAATGTATATAAAGTACAACCTTTTACACCTTTAATTTCTAAAAAAGTTTGGTTTTTAATTGGTTTGCTTCTTGTTGCAATTTTATCTATTCCTTTTAATTCTAATGAAGAAAGTATTTTAAGTGTACCAGAATTAGATGTTACTTTTTTAAATAAATTTCAGTTATCAAATTTGATTGAAAGCGTTTCTATTTCTAATACTACTTTTTCTATCATTTGCTTATTTGGTCTTATGATTTTTATTCAGTTTATTTATCTAAAAAAATATTTTGAAAGTAGAATACATTAGTATTTCAGGTTGTGTTTTTTATGAAACCATTTGGAGTGAAAGTAACATAGAGGGCCTAAAAAAGCATAAATAAAACCAGGAAAACCAAAAAGTAAGCCTATTCTTAAAGTCGCAAAAATAAAAGAAATTAAGGCTACCAACACAAAAACAAAAAAATGTCGAGAGTAGAAAAGTAATTTTAAATCATTTGTTTTTTTATATGCTCTTAAATACATAAAACAGAAACATAAAAATATTAATAGAAAACCAGAGCTATACATTTGAAATATACTTGCAAATTTTTCAATACTTATTCTAACACCACCTGTACCTGTATTTATTAAAGAACGAATAGGAAAAATATAGAAAAGTACAGTAAATAAAAGCACCATATTAAAGGCAATAATCCAATTATCAATAAAATCTGTTCTTCTAAAGTAATTATAGTGTACTTTCCAAATTGCCATCATTACAAAAAAACTTACAGCAAAACTTATTAAGTTGGGTAGTTCATCTTGAAAAGAAGTAATTGTTGCATTGTTGCCAATTGTTACTACCATTAAAGTAGCTGCAAAAGCAAATACTCCATCACTAACACTTTCTAACCTATTTTTTGAATGAAGAAATTTCATAGTAGTTACATAAAAGTTACACTTACAATTTTACCGTTTTTAATACTATAAATAGCTACTGCTTTAAATGTTCTTCCATTTGCAGTTATTAATTCATGATCTATAACTTTGTCTTTAAATACAATTCGTTTTAAAATTTTGCAATGTAAATCTGGTGTATTTTTAAAAAACGAATCATAGTTTTCTCTCATTTTTTCTAAACCCTCATAACTTAAAGTATTTGGAAATCGATAGACTTTTACGTTTTTAGCAAATGGTTTTAAAAAAGCATTAATATCTCTATTATTGTATCCAATAAGTTGTTCTTCAGCTAAATATCTAGGTGAAACTTCTGCCACAATTGCAATTTTTGTTCCTTCACTATTAACAGCCATTCTAGAAATGTTATTGATGTTTTCATCAGAAAAACTAAAGAATAATTTAGGGTTTTTATCTGTTTTGGGATTAAATTGATAAATAGTAGATTGGTTGGGTAATAGCAAAGTTCCATTAGGTAACCAGGTAACATCTTCTGTCTTGCCAACAGAAGTAATGGTTTTTATTTCTTTTGTTTTTGGGTTTAAAGATTTCAATAACCAATACTTATCATTCTCCTTACTTATAAAACTCATTAATTCTGTACCAGGAATTTTATGTACAGAACGTCCTACGTTTTTTGCGACAGTTGTATTTGTTTTACTTTTTAAATCAGATATAATGAGATGTAAACTATCATTTACAATAACTGAAGCCACAACCGTATTTTCATCAAACCATGCAGGATATGCAACTTTTAAATCAGGAATTAGTTCAGTGCTTTTTTTTGATTTACTATCATATTTATAAAAACGCTGTAACCCATCATTGTCTAAACGAACAGCTGAAATTTGACTAGAATTTGGAATTCTTTGTGGTGAATATTCTCCTCCATTAAGTGTGTTTGATCTATAATTTAAATTTTTATTTGTTGAATTTAGATTACTTAAAACAATTTCTGTTTGTCCATTCTTTTCTGAAGCAAAAAGTACTTTATCATTTTCATAAAAAAAAGGCTGGCTATCATAACCAGTGTTGTTAGATATATTTTTACCATTTTTTAAAATATAGGATTCCCCTTTTTTTACAATATCAAAAACATGAATTTCTGTATTGGTTTGTGATAAAACTGAAGAAGAGATAAAAAATATAATGAGAATAAAAATTTTCATAAAAAACTATTTTCTCAAATATAATAAATTCTATAAAGCCAAATACATATGATGATTTGGATTACTATGTGCTGCAGATATTCTAAAATCACTTTTACCAACAATTGTAAACCCCATTTTTTTATAAAATTGTATAGCTCTTTTATTTTCAACCCAAACTTTCAACCAAATTCCTGTTTGATTATTTTTTTTACATAATTGAATATTAAAATCTAAAAGTTGTTTGGCTAAACCTAAACCATAATGTGTTTTTAAAAAATATATTCTACTTAAATAAGTAATATTTTCTGCATCAATATTTTCGCAAGGTAGATTTAAAACAATTTTAGAATAACCAACCACATCATTATTATAAGTTAATAAATAATACTGGTGAGTGTTTTCTGAAAGTTCTTTAGCAAAGTTTTTTACTGTAAAATTTTCTGAAATGTAACTATCTATATCATTTTTTGGAGCAGAATGCCCATGTGCAGGTAAAAAAGTTTCTATACTTAATTTTGATAATAAGTTTGCATCTTTTTGGGTAGCTTTTCTAATAGAAATCATATTGTACTACTTTGCTTAAATACAGTTTATTAGTTTTGATTATCTTTTTTAATTTCAAAAATATAAGTTGCTATAATGTCTTCTTTGTAATACAGATGAACATCAAAATAACCTGCTTTATTAAAAGTGTATCTTAAAGTAGTGCTGTCGTTTTTCTGACTAATGAAAGGGTTATATGTTTTCTCTGAAACTCCAGAAACAAAAACTAACTTTAGATTTTTTGGGTCAACTTCTTTTTTAAAAACATAATTAAAGTTAAAAGTTTCACCTCTTTGTAAGCTGTAATACATCTTTTTAGGAGATATGTATTTATTTAAATATGTATAAGCACCACCATACAATAAAGGCATTTCTATAAACTCTTGAAAAGTTGGTGTTTTATCACCAAGAAGTGAAAACTCTTTTTGAATTGGAAAATGATTTTTGATAAATAGTTCTGGTTCTGTTAAAAAATAACCATCATTATATTTAAAAATAAATCTATTTTCATCAGGATAAGAAATACCTGCAGCCCAAGTAGCATCACATAAATACCATTTATTATTTATTTTAAATGCATTCCAAGTATGATTAGGATAATTAGGGTCAAATTCTGTTACATCTACAGTTCTACCAAAACCATAAACCATCTTAGATTCTATATCTACAACATCACACATAGCTTTAAACAAATATGCGTAACCAGTACAAATGGTTTTTTTTCTTTTTAAGAGTTTAGAAAATAAATCACGTTTTAACTCAGAATTCCATTCTGCGAGTTTTATAGAATCTTTTTTATATTTTTTTCTTTTGCGTTCGTTTTTTGAGTATAATTTAAAATCACTTGCAATATTTATACAAATCCATTTATAAATGGCTCTTACTTTTTCTATATCAGTATCAAGATTTTTTGTTAGATCAAGAGTAAGCTTATTTAAATTAAATAATCGCTTACTCTTAATAGTACTTGCAATTCTATCTGCTTTTGCAAAATTGATGTGTTTAAAGTCAGATTTTTGACTAAAACTGAGTATAGTGGATAAAACAAAAAGTAAAAAAAAAGCTTTTTGCATACAGAATTATTGCCCTTTTCTTTTAGAAGAAAAACGCTTATTAGTTCCAACTGCACCTAGCATTTCATTATCATCTTCTTTTAACACTATAGTAAGATTTGTAGAGTTTTTTGTGATGGTAACTTTTTGTTTTAGATAACCTAAGTAAGAAAAGTATATAACATCACCAACGTTTAATGTTTTTGGAAAAGTAAATTCTCCTTTTCTATTTGATGAGGTATAAACAGATTTATCTTTTAAATAAATATTTACTCCATTTAAAGGTTCTGCCTTTTCTTCAGTTTTACCTTTTACAACGCCTTTTACTTCAACTTTTTGAGCATTAATGGTTGATGTACATAAAAAACTAATAAAAAATAATGTTATTAAAATTTTAGTTGATGTTGTCATTTTTTCAGTTGTACTCGTTTTCATAATGATATGTTTTTAATGTTGATATCAAAACTATAGGTAAATAAAAAAACTTAAAAACGCTATTTAGCTAAGTAATTCATTTACTGGGTTAAAGTTACTTTTTATTTAGTAAAATTGAAAATGAAAAGATATAATACTTAAAAAATTAATACCAACGCTTTTTATTTTTTTTAGAAGCTGTAGATTTTCTGCTTTTTTTATGTTTACTAATTGTATTAGTTTGTTTCTTTTTGTGCTTTGGTTTATGAATTGGGTAGGGATGATCTTCAATAACTTTTATAGGTTTCTCTATTAAAGATTCTATGGTTTTTATATAACTATTTTCATCAGGAGAACAAAAAGAAAAAGCTATTCCAGATTTACCTGCTCTACCAGTTCTACCAATTCTATGCACATAAGTTTCAGGAATATTTGGGATATCAAAATTAATAATGGCATCTACGTTGGTAATATCTATGCCTCTAGCAGCAACATCTGTAGCAATTAAAATACTAGCCTTTTTAGTTTTAAAATCTTCAATGGCTTTGTTTCTAATAGACTGTGTTTTGTCTCCATGAATGCTTGTTGCTTTATATCCATTTTTAAGAAGAGTTTGCTCTAATTTGTCAACTCCAAATTTAGTTCGTCTAAATATAATTATTTTACCATTTATGGTGTTTCTTAACAAATGTAAACACAAGTCTGTTTTATTTTTTTTAGGCAAATAATATAATAATTGCCCAATATTTTTTGCAGTAGTTTCTTCTGGGTTTATTTCTACTTTAATAGCATTTTTAATTACAGATTTTGCAAGATCATCAATTTTTTCTGGAATAGTGGCAGAAAATAAAAGGGTTTGTTTTTTTCTAGGACAAAGTTTTTCAATCTTTTTAACGTCATTGATAAAACCCATGTCTAGCATTAAATCAGCTTCATCTAAAACAAAGATTTCTAAATGACTTAAATCTAAATGACCTTGAAGTTGTAAATCTAATAAACGACCAGGTGTTGCAACTAAAATGTCTATACCTTTTGCTAACTTTTCTTTTTGAGGTTCTAAAGAGACACCTCCAAAAACTGCTGTAGTTCTTAAGTTAGTATACTTGCTAAATAAGGTAAAGTTTTCTTCAATTTGTATTGCTAGTTCACGAGTAGGAGTCACTACTAAAGCCTTTATAGTTTTTGCTCCTTTTTCAGCATCTTGTTTATTAAATAATAAATTGATTATTGGCAATGCAAATGCAGCAGTTTTACCTGTACCTGTTTGTGCAGCAACAATTACATTTTTCTTAGCTAAAACTAAAGGTATTGTTTTTTGTTGTACTAAAGTTGGTCTCTGAAAACGTGCTTCAGAAAGTGACTTTAAGATAGATTTATGTAATGGTAATTCTGTGAATTGCATTGATTGATTTTTTTTGTAAAGGTAGTATAAAAGCTGCCTAGTTTTAGTTGTAAACTTTTATGTCAACAAAAAACCTCTCTGAATAAACAGAGAGGTTTTGGTTTTATAAATTCCTGTAAAATCAAGAACAAAATTATTGATTACTTAATTAACTCATAAGAACGCTTAATAAAGTTTGTTAACTCTTCACCATGTAACAAGTTTTGAGATAATTTTGCTAAATCAAAAGCTTGAGAAATTAAGCCTTTTTGCTTTTCTTCATCAGCAGCTAAAATTTCAGAAACTAATGGGCTATTTGTGTTCACCACTAAGTTGTACATATCTGGCATGTTACCCATACCAAACATACCTCCACCACCAGTAGCTTGCATTTCTTTCATTCTACGCATAAATTCTGGTACAGTAATCATAAAAGGTGAAGCATTAGAATCCATAGCTTCTAACTGCACAGTATAAGATGAATTGTTTACAGCACCTTCAATAACTGGCTTTAATTTCTCTTTTTCTTCATCTGATAATTTAGAAATTACGTTGTCGTCTTTTTTAATTAAATTATCAATATGATCTGCATCAACTCTAGAGAATTTAATTTTGCCATCTCCAGAAGTTTCTAATTTTTGCATTAAATGTGAAACAATTGGCGAATCTAAAATTAACACTTGATAACCTTTGTCTTTTGCAGCTTGAATGTAACTGTGTTGAGCATCTTTATTAGCTGCATATAAAATTACATGGTTACCATCTTTATCAGTTTGAGTGTCTTTTGTTTTCTCAACCAATTCATCAAACGTAAAATATGTGTCATCTACTGTTGGATATAAAGCAAACTTCTTTGCTTTATCAAAGAATTTATCTTCAGATAACATTCCATACTCAATAATTACTTTAATATCATTCCATTTTTTCTCAAAATCTTCACGATCTTTTTTGAATAATGATGCTAATTTATCTGCAACCTTTTTAGTGATGTAACCAGAAATTTTCTTAACAGCACCATCTGCTTGTAAATACGAACGAGAAACGTTTAATGGAATGTCTGGAGAATCTATAACACCCTTTAACATTTGTAAAAAGTCTGGTACAATACCTTCAACATTATCAGTAACAAAAACTTGATTTTGATAGAGTTGAATTTTATCCTTTTGCATATCTAAGTTCTGAGTTAACTTAGGGAAGAATAAAATACCTGTTAAGTTAAAAGGATAATCTACGTTTAAGTGAATGTGAAATAATGACTCCTCAAATTGCATTGGATACAATTCTCTGTAGAAATTATCGTAATCTTCTTTTTCTAAATCAGCTGGTTTTTTTGTCCAAGCAGGATTAGTATTGTTGATGATATCATCTACCTCTATTTGTCTGTGAGGTTCTTTAGTTTCTTTACCATCTTTATCTGTAATGGTTGCAGGCTCATGCTCTGGATCGTTAATTTTTTTAGTTCCAAATTTAATTGGCACTTGGTTAAAACGATTGTATTTAGTTAATAAACCTCTAATTTTACCTTCTTCTAAAAATTCAGTTGAATCTTCTGCTATGTGTAAAATAATTTCTGTTCCTCTGTCAGATTTGTCATGCGCTACTAAAGTATATTCAGGAGAACCATCACAAGTCCAATGAGCAGCAGGTTCGTCTTTAAAAGATTTTGTAATGATTTCTACTTTATCTGCCACCATAAAAGCAGAGTAAAAACCTAAACCAAAGTGTCCAATAACACCAGTTTCGTTTTTATCATCTTTGTATTTGTCTAAAAATTCTTCAGCACCAGAAAATGCAATTTGGTTGATGTATTTTTCAACTTCATCAGCAGTCATTCCAATACCTTGATCTTTTATGGTTAAGGTTTTTGCATCTTTATCAATACTGATTTCAATTTTAGCATCACCTAATTCTGTTTTTGCTTCACCAATAGAAATTAAGTGTTTTAGTTTTGTTGTGGCATCAGTACCATTAGAAATTAACTCACGTAAAAAGATTTCGTGATCAGAATACAAGAATTTTTTAATCAGTGGAAAAATATTTTCTACTGATACATTAATGTTTCCTTTGCTCATAATTTTATATTTATTTTAATATTATTTTCTGACGATTAATAAGTCAAAAAAAATACCAAAGAAAGAATTATGACAAGATGACAGAAATATTTTAATTACGAATTATAAATTCATAATTTGTAATTTATATGTCTCTCAACATTTCAGTTTTGTTCTCGTTTTTCCAAGTTCCACCTGTAAAATCGGGTACTTTTATAGAGCTACTGTTTTGTGCTACAGAAAGTTCTGATAGTGGAGTAATAGCGCTCCATAAAACACTATCATAGACATTAATGTCTAAAGGTAATCCTTTGTTTAAACATCTAATAAGTCTATAAATCATGACAAAATCCATGCCTCCATGGCCAACAGAATTGTCTGATATTTGAGTTTTTAATTTTGCCCAAAGTGGATGATTGTATTTTTCTCTATATTCAGTATATTTTTCATCATCTAACCATTTATGACCCCACCAAGCCAATTCTTCTTCATTAATATATAATTTAGAAGGATATCCTTCATGAACTGCTTTGGTTCCTACAACTGTATTTAATCGATCATAAGGTCTACCTGAATGCACATCAAACTGTAACATAATGGTTTTACCTAATTTGGTTTTAATCATAGTGGTGTTCATATCACCACATTTCACATTTTGAAATTGTGGTAGATTAGCCCTTTTAGCAGCATCACTTAAACTTTTTTCTCTTGAACTCATAGAAACTACATGGTCGTAAGTATCTCCTCTACCAATATTCATGTATTGACTTATTGGGCCTAAGCCATGAGTTGTATAAAAATTACCATCTTTCTTAAGATGATGTTTTATTCGCCATTGATTTTCATAATAGGTTTCATCTAAAAGATGCTTTCTTAAATCATGAATATATGCACCTTCTGCATGAGTTAAATCACCAAAAACACCTTGATTTACCATATTTAACACCCACAATTCTTCACCATTAAAACAACAGTTTTCCATCATCATACAATGTTTTTGGGTGCGTTCTGCAGTTTCTACTAATTTCCAACAATCTTCCAGAGTATATCCAATAGGTACTTCAGAAGCTACATGTTTTCCTTTCTCCATTCCATACAGAGCCATAGGTGTATGCATTTCCCAAGGTGTAGCAATAATTAATAAATCAATATCATCTCTATCTGCAACTTTTTTCCATTCATCTGGATTACCAAAATATGCATCTGCAGTAGTATTATGTGTTTTTTTAAGATGCGCATTTAATTTGTCTGTTTTTTCTTTTCTTAAATCTGAAATTGCTACAACAGTGGCATGGTTATTTTTTACCAACCAATCGAACATTTGTATTAAGGTTTGTCCTCTGTTTCCAGCACCAATAATACCTACTCTTACATTGTCAATTTTTGGAGTAGTTAGTCCAAAGGCAGTTCCTTTAGCAGTTTTATTCAGTAATGAATTTGTTTTTTCTAAAGTTTCTTCTTTACAAGAAATTGTTGTTGATAAACCTAAAAACAGAGCAGCTTTTGACGAAAGTGATAAAAAATCTTTTCTATTCATAATAAAAAAATGTTTAGTTGATTTTAAATTGCTTATTGTAAAGGTGTTAATTTATCACTATTTTTGTTAGTTACAAATAACAAATTACTAATTTTTAGAACCGATAAATATGTATAATTCAAAAATTACTGGTTTAGGGTATTACGTTCCAGAAAATGTGGTTACCAATAATGACTTAAAAGAGTTTATGGATACTTCTGATGAATGGATACAAGAAAGAACAGGAATTAAAGAACGTAGATGGATAGACCCAAAGACTGGTGATAATACTTCTTCTATGGGAGCAAAAGCTGCAAAAATAGCTATAGAAAGAGCTGGCTTAACTAAAGATGATATCGACTTTATCATTTTTGCAACATTAAGTCCAGATATGTATTTCCCTGGAGGTGGAGTAAGAGTGCAAGATATGCTAGATATGCCAACTATTGGTGCTTTAGATGTACGTAATCAATGTTCAGGATTTATCTATTCTATGTCAGTTGCAGACCAGTTTATAAAAACAGGTATGTATAAAAACATCTTAGTTATTGGTTCAGAAAATCATTCTGGAGGATTAGAAAAATCGACTAGAGGTAGAGGTGTTACTGTAATTTTTGGTGATGGAGCAGGAGCAGCAGTGCTATCTAGATGTGAAGAAGAAGGAAAAGGTATTTTATCTTCTCATTTACATTCAGAAGGTAAGCATGCAAGAGAATTAATGTTAGATGGACCTGCAACAGGAAGATGGGTGCCAGAAATTTTAGCTGAGAATGATCCAGATGACCAATCTTATTATCCATATATGAATGGGCAGTTTGTTTTTAAACACGCTGTTGTGCGTTTCTCTGAAGCTATTGTTGAAGGATTGCAAGCTAATAATCTACAAAAAGAAGATATAGATATGCTAATTCCTCATCAAGCGAATTTACGTATTGCTCAATTTATTCAAAAGAAGTTTCAATTATCTGATGATAAGGTTCATAACAATATTATGAAGTATGGTAATACAACTGCTGCATCAGTAATTATAGCATTAACAGAAGCTTGGGAACAAGGTAAAATAAACGATAACGATTTGGTTGTTTTAGCTGCTTTTGGAAGTGGATTTACTTGGGGTTCTGTAATTATTCGTTGGTAGTAAATACATTTTTTTAATAATATAAAGGTCTTTTCTTAAAGTAGAAAAGACCTTTTCTTTTTAATGACTTGTAAAGATAAAATACCAAATAATGGTCCTATAGCTAAAAGTGTAAATACCATTGGTGTATTAAAACGTGAAATTAATATACTCAAAAGCTGAATGCTAATAATAGTAATTGCAAAACCAAAACAATTTACAATAGTTAAAGCGGTTCCTTTTATTTTAGCCTCAGCATTATTTGCTACTAATGTTGAGAATAGAGGTGAGTCTGCAATTACTACAAATCCCCAGAAAAACAGAAAACTTAAAAAAATAAAACTGCTTTTTAGTTGAAAAATTAATGGACTAATAAGACAGCAAATAAAAGAACTTAATAAAATATAAAAAGCAACCTTTTTTGTTTTAAAATTTAGTGAAAGATAACCACTCACTACACACCCTAAAGCACCAATAGCAATTATTAAAAAAGAAAATAAGGGAATATTTATATCAATATTATTATTGTTTGCAAACATTTTTATAAGTACAGGAACAAAAGCCCAAAAGGCATATAATTCCCACATATGACCAAAATATCCGAATGCAGCTGATTTAAAATCATCATTTCTAAAAACACCAAAAAACGCTGAGAAATTAAATTGTTGACTTTGTTTTCTATTTTTACCATCTCCTAAAAAAAGAATTAACAAACCTCCTAGAATAGATAAAATAGAAATAAATATCATTACATTTTTCCAAGGAAACCCTGTATTTAAATCTTTTAATAAATGAGGAAAAGCAGTTCCTAAAACTAAAGCCCCAACTAAAAAACCTAATGCTTTTCCTAACCCTTTTTTGTAATAATCTGAAGCTATTTTCATGCCTACAGGATAAATACCTGCTAAGAAAAAACCAGTTAAAAATCTTAATAGTAATATACTAATAAAAGTATTTTGACTAAGTATAATTAGCAAGTTCGTAAAGGCTCCCAAAACAGCACAAGTAAAGAATACTTTAGCAGGAGAAAATCTATCTGAAATGGTAAGTATGGCAAATAATAATGTGCCTGAAATAAAACCAAACTGAACAATAGAGGTTAAACTAGCTATTGAATTTTCGGGTAAATTATAATTTATAATTAAATCATCTAATATTGCATTGCCAGCAAACCATAAAGAAGTACAACAAAACTGAGCAATAACAATAGTTGGTAAAATAAGCTTAGAATACTTAATCAAAACAGAATATGGGTTAATTTTTCACTTTTATAGGTATCCAAATTTCTTCTTCAGAATTGGGGTCGTTATTTCTATACTTTTCACCTAAAATTTCAAAATGGGGTCTATTGTCAACTTTATATTTAGAATTTGGTAACCAATTAAAAAATATATATTCATAAATAGAAGTGTCTAAACTAGATCCTTTGTAATCAAAAACAGCATATAAACCAGATTCTAAAAGTAAACTGTTAAATTCAGGTAATTTCTCATTAAAATTAGTCACTTCTACTGTTGCCCATTTTGTAAACTCTGTTGTAGGATTAAAATTTGCATAATAATCTGTAGGATAGATTTGTAAAGAGATTTTGTCTTCTGAAACTCGATTCTTAATATCTTTTATTTTAGGTGCAAATTGAGCCCAAAGTAAACCTGTTTTATTGTTTACTAAACTCATTTGTGTAGCTATACCTACTAACTTTTTTTCTTGAAGATTTGTAATTCTAGGTTGTATCATTTTTTTATATCTATTGTAAAATTACAAAAATCAATTAGTACAATTTAGTAAAATTAAAAACGTGCTGTTTAAAAAAAGCAGCACGTTTTATAATTCAAATTTACTATACATTAAAGTGGTTAGAAAAATCCTCCACCACCATCTTTTTCTCTATTGTCTCTATTTCTTCTGGCTTTAGCTCTATTTTTACCACCACCAAACCTGTAATTAAAGCCTAAGAAGGTAGTTCTGCTTTCCCATTGAAAGCGTCCATTTTGTACAAAAGGATTTGTAGAGTTAAACGCAAACTTCATACCCTGAAAGATATCATTAACTCTAAAATTAATGGTTCCTTTACCTTTTAAAACTGTCCAACTAGCACCTGCGTTTATCATCCACATATTTTCTACATCCCATTGAATGTCTTTTTGTGGTCCTCTATACATGGCAAATAGTTGTAAACGTAAGTTTTTTGTTGCTGTAAAACTATTACTAATACGTGCATTAAAAACATCGTTTTGTACAGTTAATTGTGTTGGGTTTGCACCAGTGTTATTAATGTTTCCTAATTGTTCTTGCGAATAAAAATCCATACTAGAGTTTACTCTCCACCATTTATTCATTTTAAAATTTGCTGAAAACTCAATACCATAAGCATCTGTATCACTAAAGTTTGTAAATGATAATATTTGACCAAAATCTGGGTTTGCAGGATCTACGTTAGTAATTCTAGAAATAACATCGTCTATTTTTCTGTAAAACGTACCAAAGGTTAAGTTACCTCCTTTAATTTGACGTGTATAATTTAACTCGTAACTATTGGTAAACTGTGGTCTTAAGTCTGCATTACCAATAGAAATAATTAAAGGAGTACTCCATTCTCTAATAGGGTTTACTTGTTGAATACCTGGTCTATCAATTCTTCTACTATAGCTTAATTGCCATTGGTTTTTTTCTGATGGACTATAAGTAAAGAAAGCTGAGGGATATATATTAAATAAATCTTGATTTACGTTCTGAATGTCTCTTACAGAGTTTCTATTTTCATCATTATATCTTCTAAATGTACCATCAATTAAAAAGTTTTCAAATCTTGCTCCTAATTGCATAGTAACTTTTCCAAAAGAGGTTCCGTAATTTGCATAGGCAGAGTAAATTCTTCTTTCAAAATCAAAATCTGAACTTCCTAAAACTTCTGTACCATTTATGGTGTTGTTATTATCAAACGTATAAATTTCTTGGTTCGTTAGATTAATATTATTGGTGTTGTCTCCTCTATATTCTAACCCTAATTCTAATTTTGTTTTGTCTGATAAAGGATTAGTATAGTCTAAATTCAGTTGGGCATTATTTCTATCATTATTAATGTTATTATAATAATTAAATACTCTATAATCAAAATCTGATGAAGTTTGTAGTAGGTTTAAATTATCTAATAAATTAGATGCGTCAGTATTAGAATAAGTCGCTTCAAATTCTAAATTATGTCCTTTTTTAGCAAAATCAATTTTATAATTTAAGTTATATGTACCAGTAGGTGAGGTGTTATCTTGCGTATTTGGTGCATTAATAATAACATTACCACTATTATCTGTAATTATAGAACGACCACTTGCTAAACCATCGAACCAGTTTTGAGTAGTGTAAAGAGATAATGTGTTTTTATCATTAATATAAATATCTGCACCAAATTTTACTAAGTTAGATGTATTGTCATTAACAAAAATAAAATCTTGAAAGTTTACGCCAGGTCTTTCTACAAAACCATAATTGTAATTTTCTCCACTATTATGCCCATAGTTCAAGAAAAAATTAACTTTACCTGTTTTATAGTTCATGTTTGTAGATGCATTATAACGTACATAATGACCAGCAGTTACACCTGTATCAACAGAACCATTAAAGCCCATATTTGCGTTTTTGTTTAGTATGATGTTAATAATTCCACTCATTCCATCAGGATTGTATTTTGCTGAAGGATTGGTAATTAACTCTACGCTTTTAATAGAAGTAGAGGGTATTTGACGTAACAATTGTGCAGCAGGTATGTTGGTTGGTCTACCATCTACTAATACTCTTACATTTGCGTTACCTCTTAAGCTTATTTGCCCAGTTTGACTATCTACACTTACAGATTGTACATTATTTAAAAGTTCTGAAGCTGTTGTACCAGCAGCAGTTAAATCTTTACCTACATTTATTACCTTTCTGTCTACTTTTTGAACTACAGAAGAGGTTTCTGCTCTTACAACAACTTCGTCTAATGAAGCACTAGATTCCGATAATGATATTGTACCAAGATTTATACTTTTATTATCATTTGTTACATTTATTTCTTTACTAAAAATCTCATATCCTATAAATTGAACTTCGACAATACTTTTGCCTTTTGGTAGATCTTTTATGCCAAAAAAACCTTCTTCATTAGTAATACCTCCTGTAATTATTTTTTTTGCAGCATCTCTAACTACAATATTTACATAAGGTAAAGGTTCTTTAGTTGTTTTGTCTATAACTTTACCTGAGATTGAGCCAGGTTTTGGAAGTGCAGATTTTGCAAGTTGCGCAAATGAATTTGCTGAAATTACAAGCATTACTAGTAGTAGTACTTTTCTCATTTTGGTTGATTTTTTGTTTTGATTGATGTATTATAGACGATACATAACTTATCTTTGTTACCATTCTTAACAGTGTTTAACGTATTATTAACAAATGAAAAATGTAACTTTAGTTTTAGGGGCTTCTTTAAATCCTAATAGATATTCAAATATTGCTATTAAAAGATTGAGAGATAAAAATATTGCTGTAGCAGCTGTAGGTCTAAGAAAAGGTAATGTTTTAGATGTTACTATATTAGACAAAAAACAGCCTTTAGAAAATATAGATACTGTTACTTTATACTTAAATCCTAAAAGACAAGAAGCGTATTACAATTACATTATAGATTTAAAACCTAGAAGAGTTATTTTTAATCCTGGGACTGAAAATATGGAGTTTGTTAAGCTGTTGAAAGAAAATAATATTGAGACAGAAATAGCTTGCACTTTAGTGCTATTATCTACCAATCAATATTAAAAGTAAAATTGGATTGGCTTAGTTGGGTGATAAAATCTTCTTTTTCTAGCAATAAAAATTCCCCCAAATAAAATACCAACCCAATTTTTTTAAAGCTTGGTTACACAAATGTAATTTTAAGAAAGAGTTTTTACAATACTCAATATGAGTATTTATATCAATTTAGGGTTATTTCTAAAATAGTTAATCAATTCAAAGGTAGAAGATAAATTAAATTTTCTGAGAATATTTCTTCTATGCGTGTCTACAGTATGCTTGCTAATATTTAGCGTTTTAGCTATTTCATCGCTTGTTTTTTTTGTAATTAATAAGCGTATCACATCTCTTTCTCTATTACTTACAGCATCTAAAATATTAGTATTAGAAATATTTTGATAGTACAATGTTTCATACTCATTATTTTCGTTTAAATACTTAGCACTTGCACAAATATCCATTTCTATTGCTCCATGTAAAACTGTATAATGTGCCAACCCAATAATTGGTTTATTAGTTTCATCAAATTGAAGAGGAGTTGTATTTTGAACTACATTTACATATATACCCTCAGCATTTTTTATACGATAATTCCAAGTATAGCTCATTTTTTTGCGTTGCTCATCATTTAATTCAGACATTGTAAACTGCATTAAATTTTGCAAACTCTTAATCCAAAGTTGAATATCATCTGGGTGAAATAAAGACCAAAAATACTCCATACCACCAGCTAACATCATTTCTTTATCTAAACCTGTACATGCAGTAAAGTTCTTGCTTATGTATTCAAAACTTTGATGAACTGTGTTTGTTATACAGTAAAAAGTAGAGTTATATGGATAAAAATAATCTAGCTCAATTAATTTTTTAATATGCTCTTCGATTTCTACTGTAGGGTAGGTTTCAAAAATTTTATTGTAGATATTATTAATTTCCTCTTTTCTCATAATACCGTAAAAACTTTACCTGGTTCAGCTAAATGTGAGTTTGTAAAAACACTCTGTGCTTCTTCTTTAAATTCGCTAATATCTTTATATCTTCCAGAATAATGCCCTAAAATGAGTTGCTTTACATTAGCGTCTTTAGCAATAGTTGCAGCTTGTTTAGTTGTAGCGTGCATCGTTTTTTTTGCTAAATCTTTTCTATCGTCTAAAAAAGTTGCTTCATGGTATAGTAAATCTACATCTCTTAATAAAGGTACTATATTGGGTTTGTAGGCAGTATCACTACAAAAAGCAAAACGCAATGGTTTTTTTGGAGGTAAGGTTAGTTCTGAATTAGGTACAACTTCACCAGAAGGTAATAATATATCTTTACCAGCTTTAATATTTAAATAATCGGCTCTATCAATTTCTGGATAGTTTTTAATATTATCTATATGAAGGTTTTTCGGTTTTTCTTTCTCTATAAATAAATATCCATTCGTATAAATTCTATGTTTTAGAGGTATGGTTTTTACGGTTACTTTATCATCATCTAAGATAACTTCACTTTCTTTAGAGGATAGCTCATGAAATTGAATTGGAAATTTAGCATGCGATTGCGTAATTTTGAGTTGCATTAAAGTCATTTTTTTAATGTCTTTTGGACCAAAAATATGCAGTTCACGTTCTCTACCTAATAAACCTAAAGTAGAGATTAATCCTATTAATCCAAAAAAATGATCTCCATGTAAATGAGATATAAAAATGTGATTTATTTTAGAAAAACCTACCTTATATTTTCGCATTTGACGTTGAGTACCTTCTCCACAATCGATTAAAAAATGATGATTATTAATTTCTAAATATTGTGATGTAGGGTAAGCTTTAGCACGTGGAGTAGCAGAATGGCAGCCTAAAATAGTTAAACGTATACTCATTTAATAACAAAACGTTTAGAAATAATTCTTTTTTCGTTCTGTATGGAATAAATATAAATACCTGTACTTAAATCTCCTTTAGAAAAAGGAATACTATTAGTACCTGTTTTTGCCTTAAAAACTTCTTTGTGTATGGTTTTGCCAAGCACATTTTTTACTACAAAAAACACATTGGTATTTTTAGAGGCTTTAAAAGTTATTTTGGTGGTTGATGTAAAAGGGTTAGGTGCAGCCGATAAATTATCAATAGATTTTTCTTGTGAAAAAACATTGATGGTAAAAACAAAAAATAAAAAAACAAGTATTTTTTTTATCATTCTTTTGGGGTTAAAATCCTAACTCTCTTTCTATGGCTTCCATTTCTAAGATGTCTTCTGCTTCAATAATTGTGGGTACAATATTAAAATCTTCAGGAAAATCTTCAATATTAGCCTTTGCATTTACAATAACAAATGATGTGCCATTGTTCTTTTTTTCTTGAGCTATATCCAAAAATAGTAAAAAATCTTCTTTTTTATAGTTAATAAAATTAGAAAGTTCAAGTATTAGATTTTCATTTTTAAAATTATCTGCCTGTTTATCAAAGTATTTATAAAATTCTTGGATTGAATTTTCTTTTGTAGAAATAAGGGAATATGTTTCTTTTTTCTCTACAATCACAATATTATCTTTTAATTTGTTGTGCTAATAAATAAATTACAGCCATTCTTATAGCAACTCCGTTTTCTACTTGGTTTAAAATAATAGATTGGTTAGAATCTGCAACATCACTAGTAATTTCTACACCTCTGTTTATTGGTCCTGGGTGCATGATTACAATTTTTTTATCTAGGTTATCTAGTATCTCTTTATTTATACCAAAAAGCTGTGTATATTCTCTTGTAGATGGAAAGTATTTAATATCCATACGTTCATGCTGTACACGTAAAACGTTAGCAACATCACACCACTCAAGTGCTTTTTTAAGATTGGTTTCTACTGTAACTCCTAAACTAGAAATATACTTAGGTATAAGTGTAGTAGGACCACAAACTTTTACTTCTGCTCCTTGTAATTGTAGAGCAAAGATATTTGATAAGGCAACTCTTGAATGTAAAATATCACCTACAATCACCACTTTTTTTCCTTTTACAGAGCCTAGTTTTTCTCTTATAGAATAAGAGTCTAATAAAGCTTGTGTGGGATGTTCGTGAGTACCATCTCCAGCATTTATAATTTTAGCATTTACATGCTTAGATAAGAAAACACCAGCACCAACATTTCCATGACGCATAACAACAATATCTACTTTCATAGATAAAATATTGTTTACAGTATCTATAAGCGTTTCTCCTTTTTTAACAGAGGATTGGCTAGCAGAAAAGTTAATTACATCTGCAGAGAGTCTTTTTTCTGCAAGTTCAAAAGATAATTTTGTTCTTGTACTATTTTCAAAAAACAAGTTAGCAATAGTAATGTCTCGTAAAGAAGGAACCTTTTTAATAGGTCTATTAATAACCTCTTTAAAACCATCTGCTGTTTTAAATATGAGATCAATATCATTTTTATTTAGATATTTTATGCCTAGTAAATGTTCTACACTTAGTTGATCCATATTTATCGTTGTTCTATATAAACTGCGTCTTTTTTATTAGTTTCTTTCCAAGAAACTAATACTTTTTCTTGATTTATAGCATCTACTTGTCTACCTCTATAATTCGGTTGTATAGGTAAATGTCTACTAAAACGTCTATCAATTAGTACTAAAAGTTCAATATTTTTTGGTCTACCATAAGACTCTAAAGCAGTTAAAGCTGCTCTTACACTTCTACCAGAATATAAAACATCATCAATAATCACTACTTTTTTATCTTCTATTAAAAAGTCAATTTCTGTTGATTTGGCAGACAAAGGTTCGTCTCTTCTTCTAAAATCATCTCTGTAAAAAGTAATGTCTAATAAACCAAATTCTAAGTTCTTTATTTGGTATTCATTTTTTAATAAATCTACTAGTCTATTGGCTAAATAAGAACCTCTAGGTTGTAAACCTATCAATACAGAATTAGAAAAATCATTATGATTTTCGATTAACTGACAAGCTAATCTGTGTAAAATAATTTCAATATCTTTTGAGTTAAGAAGTGTTTTTTTGCTCATAAGAAACCTATCAAATTTTAGTTGATAGTTATTGAAAATCAAAATTAACGTAAATAAATGTATATGCAAAATTTATAGTAGCTAAATGCATTAATGATTTTGTTAATTAAATTGTTGAAAACAAAAACCTGATTTTAAAAAGAAAGCAAAGACTTATAGTACATTTAAAATAACAAATCTTATCTCTTAGCTATGTCTTTAGTGAAATTTGAAAAAATGCTCAAAACCAATAATATCTACTTTTTTGATTTGGTTGAGTTCGAAGAAATAATCATTCATTATTTAGATGTTGGTAAACATGCTTTAGCTAAAAAAGCAGTTAAGTTAGGTTTAGAACAACACCCACAATCAGTAGATTTAAAATTATTACAAGTAGAGCTATTTATTTTTGAAGACGATTTAGAAAAAGCAACTACGTTGTTAAAGGTAATTGAAAACTTAGAACCTAATAACGACGAAGTTTTCATTCAAAAAGCAACCATTTCATCAAAATCAGGTAATCACAAAGAGGCCATAGAAAATTTGAAGAAAGCATTACAGTTTACTAGTGATAAAGTAGATGTTTGGTCATTAATGGGTATGGAGTATCTTTATTTAGATGATTTTGAAAATGCTCGATTAAATTTTGCCAAGTGTATAGATGTAGATTACGAAGATTATTCTGCACTTTATAATATTGTCTATTGTTTTGACATGGAAAAAGAGCACGAATCTGCTATTAAATATTTAAACAGTTACATAGATAGAAACCCTTATTGTGAAGTAGCTTGGCATCAACTAGGGAGACAGTATTTTATGTTAGATATGTTTAAAGAAGCTTTAACTGCTTTTGATTATGCTGTTTTAATTGACGAATCTTTTATAGGAGGATATTTAGAAAAAGCAAAAACTTTAGAAGAGTTAGGTAACTATAAAGAAGCTATAGAAAATTATTCTGTAACTCTTGAGTTAGATGACCCAACTGCTTTTGCTTTTGTTAGAATAGGGGAATGTTACCAAAAGTTGAATGATTTTGATAATGCTATTATTTTTTATAAAAAAGCAGTTCATGAAGATCCATTATTAGATAGAGGTTGGATTTTATTGACCAATCTTTACTATGATGTTAAAAATTATCAAAAAGCATCTTATTATATTTCAAAAGCTTTAAAGATAGATGAAGATAATTCTTTGTACTGGAGACGTTATTCAGAAATACAGATTAAACTAAACTTTTATGAAGAAGCAATTGAAGGATTTAGAAAATGTTTACAATTAAACGATCATGCTTTAGAAGTATATATTGCTTTAGTAGATGTATTATGTTTTGTAGGTGAATTTAATGATGCTGTTGCAGTATTGTTTAAAGCTCAAAAAATTTACAAAGATTTTGCAGAAATTGAATATAGATTAGCAGGTTTGTTTTTTTTACTAAATAAAATAAAGTATGCTAAAAACCACTTAATTGCAGGTATGAAAATAGATTATGATTATCACATAATTCTATCAGAAATGTATCCTGTGGTTTATGAAAACCAAGAAATACAAAAATTACTTATAAACTTTAAAAAAGCATTAGAATAAAAAAAAACCTGAAGTTTACTTCAGGTTTTTTTACTTTTTATTTTAAGGTTATCACCCCACAACCAACTCTGGCACCTGCAGCTCCTGAAGGTTGAGATTTAAAATCATCTGCACTTGCATGTACAATAATAGCATGGTTTAATATATTTTTATTTTCATCTTCACAACCAATACACCAGAAATCACTTTCTTTTTCTATAGTAGCTACTCCATTTTCATCAGCCTCTAAATTTCCAATATCCCCACTATGAAACTCGCCATGTTTCCATTTTCCATGATTGTCTTTAGTAGGATTCCAATGACCACCTGCAGATTTTCCATCATCTGAAGAACAATCTCCATTTTCGTGAATATGAATAGCATGTGTACCAGGTGTTAACCCATTTATTTTTGCTGACATCATTATTTTACCATCTTTCTCTGTAAATGTTACAGTTCCATTAACATTGCTATTACTTTTAGCAGTTATAGTAGCAATGGCTTGTTTCTGTTCTGTTTTACAAGATGTAAAAAACATTATACTTACAAATACAATACAAAGTGTTTTTAAAATTTTCATATACTTTTATTTTCTGTTAGGGTACCAATTTAATTGTACTACTTCAATCTCATTGTTACCATTATTAATTAGTTCTTTAAATTTAGATACATCACTTAACCCATTAGTACCTCTGTAATGATAAGGATAAACTTGTTTTGGCTTAAATTCTAAAACTGCGCTTGCAGCACTCTCAACTGTCATTGTGTAAGGTAGATTCATACAAACAAAAGCTTTGTCTATGTTTTTTAGTTTTCTCATTTCAGGGATATCTTCTGTATCTCCAGAAAAATAAATTCTTTCATTATCAATGGTAAAAACATATCCATTTCCTCTTCCTTTTGAGTGAAATTTAAGCGCCTCTTCTCTTAAATTGTACATAGGTATAGCTTCAACACTAAAATTATTTATTGTTTTAGATTCCCCATTATTTATAACAATAATTTCTTTTGCATTTATAGCTTGTAGTTGTTTTGCTACAGCATCTGGGGTAACAATAGTTGTGTTAGCTAAGTCAAGTTCATTAAGTGTTTTTTTATTCATATGATCTCCGTGAATATCTGTAATAAAAATATAATTAGGAGTTTTAAAACCTTCAAAAGCTTTAGCACCACCTGTTGGGTCTATATAAATAACTGTTTCACCAAATTCTAAAACTGCTGTTGCATGTGAAATAGGAGTGATTTTTGTATCACTTATTTTTACTTCTGTTTTTTCAGAAATCAAGTTATTGTTTTTTTGTTCTTCAGCTTTTTTACAAGAAAAAATTGATGCTGAAATGACTAAAAAAGTTAGGATAGTTTTCATAGTAAATAGTTTGTTTCTCAAAGATATGAATATTAATATTTGAGGGTTGTTAAGGTTTCTTTAAAATCTATTATCTTCGTTTTTAAAATAAGATATGAGTAGAAAAATTAAAGATTATATTATAATTGGTTTTAAAGGAATGGCTATGGGTGCTGCAGATGTTGTGCCTGGTGTTTCAGGAGGCACTATTGCCTTTATTTCTGGTATTTATGAAGAATTATTAGGTTCTATAAGTAATGTAAATCTTAAGCTTTTTAAAACTTTAAAAAAAGAAGGCTTAAAGGCGGCTTGGAAACAAGTAAATGGTAACTTTTTACTTTCTCTCTTTTTAGGAATATTTATTAGTGTTGTAACTTTAGCTAAAGCTATAAAATATTTATTAGAAAATGAACCTATACTTTTATGGTCTTTCTTTTTTGGTTTAGTTTTAGCAAGTATAATTTATGTAGCAAAACAAATTACAAAATGGAATTTTGTTAGTGTTTTACTTTTACTTTTATCTTCTTTTCTTGCTTATTATGTAACTACCTTAAACCCTTTGGTAAATGAAAATTCTTCTTTATTATTTTTGTTTTTGGCTGGTGCTATTGCAATTTGTGCAATGATATTACCTGGTATTTCAGGGGCATTTATTTTAGTTTTGTTAGGTGCTTATAAAACCATTTTAACAGCAGTAGATGATAGAGATTTAAAAACAATAGCTACTGTTGGTTTAGGTGCAATTGTAGGTTTATTAAGTTTTTCTAAAATTTTAAAATGGTTATTTTCTAATTATAAAAATTATACACTTGCTGCATTAACAGGGTTTATTATTGGTTCTTTAAATAAGATTTGGCCATGGAAAGAAACCTTAACTTGGCGCACAAATTCTCATGGTGTAAAAGTACCTTTTAATCAAGTTAGTGTTTCACCATTTTCTTTTGAAGGAGACCCTCAAATTCCCTTCGCAGTTTTACTTGCATTAATTGGTTTTTTATTAATTTTATTGATGGAAAAGTTAGCTGTTAAAAAACAATAAATGCAAAAAGACAGAAGTTTTTTAGATAAAATTTACCTTTTTATAAAAGGTATTGCAATGGGAGCTGCTAACAAAGTTCCTGGTGTTTCTGGAGGAACTGTGTCTTATGTTTTTGATTTTTATGAAGAGTTAATTTATTCTTTTAGAAGAATAAACATAGATGCTTTTAAATTACTATTTACAGGTAAATTTAAAAGTTTTTATAAATATACCAATGGGCAGTTTTTAACCTTGGTTATGGGAGGTAGTATCTTTAGTTACTTTAGTGTTTCTTTAATTCTTGATTATTTTTTAAAGCACTATGAACTTTATGTTTGGAGCTGTTTTTTTGGGATGATAATCGGCTCTATTTATTACATAGGTAAAGATTTTGGAAAATGGTCTAGAGTAAGTTTTGTGTTTTTGTTGATTGGCATTTCTTTAGGCTTAGCCATAAGTTTTTTAAAACCAGCCACAGAAAATGATAATCTTTGGTTTGTGTTTTTTTGTGGAATTATTGGTGTATCTGGTATGACTTTACCTGGCTTATCTGGCTCTTTTATATTAATTCTATTAGGTAATTATGTGTTATTGTTGGTAGATTCTGTTAATGTATTTTTTAATATCATTACAAATGTATTAACAGGTAATTTTGAAGTGCTTTCAGATCCTATTAAAATTAGATATTTAAAAATCATTTCTGTTTTTACAGCAGGCTCTGCTTTTGGTTTAGTAACAATTTCTCATGTTTTAGGGTATGTGCTAAGTAAATGGAATAAATTAGTAAATGCTATAATTATTGGATTTATTGCAGGTTCTTTAGGAATTGTTTGGCCTTGGAAAAAAACGATTTATGTTAAAAAAGATAATATTTTTCAAACAGATATAGCTGGCAATAAAATTGTAGAAAATTACGAACGATACCTGCCAGAATTTTATAGTGTTGAAACTTTTACAGCTATCTTTTTTATCTTTTTGGGGGTTGGGTTAGTATTGGCTTTAGATTATTATGACAAAAAATACAGAAATTAAATTATTTGGACTTTTAGGAAAAAATATATCTTATTCTTTTTCTAGAGGTTATTTTAAAGACAAGTTTAAACAATTAGGTTTAGATAACTTTAAATACTTAAATTTTGATTTAAATGAAATTAAAGATTTTAAAGACGTTTTAGAAAACAATCCAAATATTAAAGGCTTAAATATTACAATTCCTTATAAAGAAGAAATTTTTCCATTCTTAGATAAAATAGATGCAACTGCAAAAAAAATAGGTGCAGTTAATACTATTAAATTTACAAAGAGGGGTAATTTAAAAGGATTTAACACAGACGCTTTTGGTTTCGAAAATTCATTATTGCCTTTACTAAAATCAAATCATAAAAAAGCAGTAATATTGGGTACAGGAGGTGCATCTAAGGCAATTGCTTTTGTTTTAAAAAAGAATAATATAAAATTTAAGTTTGTTTCAAGAAATCCAACTAAGAAAAAAGAAATTTCTTATTCAGATATAAATAAAGAACTTCTATTAGAGACACATCTTATTGTAAATTGTACTCCTTTAGGAACTTCACCTAATGTAGAACTTTGCCCAAAATTACCTTATCAATATCTTTCTAAAAATCATTTACTTTATGATTTAATTTATAATCCAGAAGTCACTACTTTTTTATCTAAAGGAAAAGAAAAAGGGGCTACAATAAAAAATGGATTAGAAATGTTGCAACTTCAAGCAGAAGAATCCTGGAGAATATGGAATTCTTAATTCGATAATAAATATTACTTATAAATAACTATTGCTATTTATGTAAGTTGTTGTTATTTTTGATGACTATATAATTATAGTATTATATAAAGACCTTTAAACATTGTAGATATGTTAGAAAATGATGACAATAAAGCTGTCAATAAAGAAGAAGAAGCTTTAGAAACAAACAACAATCAAGAAGTAAATGAACAAGTAGATGCAACTGAAGCAATAGATGAGATTGAAAAATCTGTTGCAGAAGAAGCAGAAAAAGAAGATGAAAAAGAGGACGATTCATTACCACAGATTGACTACAGTAAACTATCTCTTGAAGAGTTAGTAGATGCATTAAAAAAGTTACTTAATGATAATGCAGCTCATAAAATTAAGTCTCAAGTAGAAAAAATAAGAAGTAGTTTTAATAAAAAATTTGGAAAACTTTTAGCAGAAAAAAAAGCCCAGTTTTTAGAAGCTGGTGGTAATACTATTGATTTTAAATTTAATAGTCCTGTAAAAGAAGAATATAATAAACTACTATCTGAATATAAAAGAACTAGAGACGCTTACTATAGTGAACTAGAGAATCGTTTAAACGAAAATTTAGAAAAAAGGTTATTAGTTATAGAGCGATTAAAAGCTTTAATTGATGAAGCAGATCCTAAAACTATGTATACCGTTTTTAAAGAAATTCAAGATTCTTGGAGACAAATTGGGCCAGTTCCAAAAACCAGATACAATGATACTTGGAAAACATATCACTTTCATGTAGAGAGATTTTATGACCTATTACATTTAAGTAAAGACTACAGAGACTTAGATTTTAAAAATAATTTAGAAGAAAAATTAAAAATTATAGCAGAAGCAGAAGCTTTAACTTTAGAAAAAGATGTGAATTATGCTGCAAAAAAATTGCAAGATTTACATAAAGCTTGGAAAGAAGATATTGGACCTGTGGCTTCTGAAATGAGAGAAGAAATTTGGAAAAAGTTTAGCAACGCTACAAAAAAAATACATGATAGAAGGCATGAGCATTACAAAGAAATGCGTTCTAAGGTTCAAGAAATTATTGAGAAAAAATTAGAAGTAATTCAAGAATTAAATAATTACGATTTCTCTAAGAATGATTCTCATAACGATTGGCAAAAAAGTATTAAAGAAATAGAAAAATTAAGGCAAAAGTATTTTGATGCTGGTAAGTTGCCTTATGCAAAAAGTGAAGAAGTTTGGCAAAAGTTTAAAGCAGCAACAAAACGCTTTAATGCAGCAAAAAATGCTTTTTATAAGCAAGAAAAAAGTGGTCAGCAAGATAACTTAAAAAAGAAATTAGCCTTAATTAAAATAGCTGAATCTTTTAAAGATAGTGAAGATTGGGAAGAAGCAACAAATACCATGAAGAAAATTCAATCTGATTGGAAAAAAATTGGGCACGTACCACGTAAATTCTCAGACGATATTTGGAAAAAATTTAAAGCAGCTTGTAATCATTATTTTGATAGGTATCATCAACAAAAAAATGCAATTAGTAAAGAACAGCAAGTTATTGTAGATGCTAAAAAAGAGTTTTTAGAGAAATTAAAAGAAACTAAAAAGGCTACTAAAGATTCTTTAACAAAAGCAATTAATGATTGGAATGATTTAGGTAGATTGCCAAGAAAATTTAGACACTTAGATGGTAAATTTAATAAACAATTAGATTTACTATTAGATAAATTATCTGTTGACAAAACAGAGTTTACAATGCTTAAATTTACGAATACAATAGATGGTCTTGCAGATGATAATGAATCAAGAAAATTAGAATCTGAAGAAATCTTTATTAGAAAGAAGATCGATGAAATTAAAAGAGAAATTCAACAATTAGAAAATAATTTAGGATTTTTCCAAAATGCAGACGAAAAGAACCCTTTAGTTGTTAATGTAAAAAATCAAGTGAAAGATTTTAAAGAAAACTTAGACGTTTGGAAACAAAAACTAAGCTACATTAAAAAGAAAGATTATTAAATAAAAAATGCCAAACTTAATGTTTGGCATTTTTTTTATTTATAATTCTATTAAGAGAAAATCTTATCTATTTTTTCTTTTTCTTCTTCTGCTAAAGCAGCATCTACAAGAATTCTTCCACTATATTCGTCTATAGTAATTTTCTTTCTATTAGCAATTTCTAATTGTACTTGAGGTGGTATAGTAAAATAAGAACCTCCAGAAGCACCTCTTTCTATAGCTACAACTGCTAAACCGTTTTTTACTTTTTTACGAATTCTTGAATAAGCAGAAAATAAATGCTCATCTAAAGACTTAGAAAACTCTTCAGATTTTTCTAAAAGTAACTTTTCTTCTTTTTCAGTTTCTTTTAAAATAGCATCTAATTCAGCTTTTTTATGACCTAAATGCTTTTCTTGTTTTTCTAATCTTTCTTTAGTAGCATCAATTACTTCATTCTTCTGAGCAATTTTTGCTTTAAATTCATTTATTCTTTTTTCAGCTAATTGAATTTCTAAATCTTGGTATTCGATTTCTTTAGATAAAGAATCAAACTCTCTATTGTTACGAACCTTCTTTTGTTGCTCATCATACTTCTTCATTAACCCTTTAGATTCTTCAATTGCTAACTTTTTGTTATTAATATCTGTTTCTAAATTGGCAACATCTTCGTTTAGATTAGAAATTCTTTTTTGTAAACCAGCTACTTCATCTTCTAAGTCTTCTACTTCTAAAGGAAGTTCCCCTCTTACATTTCTAATTTCATCTATTCTAGAGTCAATTAATTGTAAGTCATATAAAGCTCTTAATTTTTCTTCAACCGAAACTTCTTTCTTCTTTGCCATGTTTATATATAATAAATTGGATTTGTACTTTTTTCTGATAAAACGATTGCAAAATTACTAAATTTTTTTGTAAGATAATCAACTAAAAGTCTTTTTGTAAACTGCTCACTCTCATAATGTCCAATATCTGCCAAAAGAATTTTATTTTCTGCTTTAAAAAAGTCATGATATTTAAAATCAGCACTTACATAAGCATCTGCTTTTTCTTTAATTGCATTAGAAATTGCAAAGCTACCTGAACCACCTAATACAGCTACTCTATGTATTTTTTTATGCAATAAATTAGAATAGCGAACACAGTCAGTTTGCATTGTTTTTTTTAAATAAACTAAAAAGTCTTTTTCTTCTAAAGGTTTTTCTAGTTCACCAATCATTCCCATACCAATATTTTGATGCACATTTTCTGTAGTCGTAATTTCATAAGCTACTTCTTCATAAGGATGATTTTCAAATAAGGCTTCTAGAATTGCAGCTTCATTTTTTTGCTCAAAAGTGATTGTTAGTTGAATTTCTTCTTCTTTTTGTAATTCCCCTTTTTTACCTAATACAGGGTTAGAATTTTCATTCCCTTTAAATGTACCTTCTCCAATATTAGTAAAAGAGCAATGATCATAATTACCAATATTTCCTGCTTTTGCTTCAAATAGAGCTTGCCTTACTTTTTCTAAGTAATCTTTTGGTATATAGGTTGTTAGCTTTTTTACTATTCCTTTTTTTGGTATTAAAACCTTGGTGTTTTGTAATCCTAAAACTTCACAAATTTTTGCAGAAACTCCTTTGTTAGAATTGTCTAAAGCTGTGTGAGTTGCATAAATAGCAATATCATTTTTTATTGCTTTTAAAACTGCTTTTTCTACATATGAGTTACCATTTAACTTCTTTAATCCACTAAAAATTATAGGATGAAAGCTTATAATTAAATTACAATTTTTTGCAATAGCTTCATCTACAGTTTCTTCTAAAGTATCTAAAGTAACTAATACGCCTTTAACTTTGGTTTGGTAGTTACCAACTAATAAACCTACGTTGTCAAAGTCTTCTGCATAGGCTAAAGGTGCTAATTCTTCAATATAATTTGTTACGTCTTTAATTTTCATTTTATGAATTTAACAAAATCAAAGTTAACATTTTTAATGTATTTTTACCCTAATGAAATATCTAAGGTTTTTATTATTTCCGTTTTCATTTATTTATTATTTGATTACCTCAATACGTAACTTTTTGTATGATAATCAAATTTTAAAATCATATTCATTTTCTATACCTATTATTACTGTTGGAAATTTAAGTGTTGGTGGAACAGGAAAAACACCCCAAATTGAATATTTAATTGCATTATTAAAAGATACTTATAAAACAGCTGTATTAAGTAGAGGTTACAAGCGAAAAACAAGTGGTTTTTTATTGATTAGTAAAGATAATACTTATGTAGATTCTGGTGATGAACCTATGCAGTACTTTAAAAAGTTTAGTAATATTTCTGTGGCAGTTGATGAAAAAAGAGTCAGAGGAATACAGAGTTTACTACGTTTAAAAGAATCTGATGTAGTTCTTTTAGATGACGCATTTCAACATAGAAAAGTAAAAGGAAGTTATGCTATACTCCTTACTAATTATAATGATTTATTTATAAATGATTTTATTTTACCAGTTGGAAATTTAAGAGAAAGTAGGAGAGGGGCACAAAGAGCTAATGCTATTGTTGTCACTAAATGCCCAGAAAATTTACCATTAAAAGAACAAGAAGCTATAAGTAAGTTATTTAACACCTATAATGCAGCTGTTTTCTTTTCTAAAATTTCATATGCTTCAAGTATAAGAGGGATAAATGAAATAGCAATTAATGAGTTATCTAATTATAAAGTATTATTAATTACTGGTATTGCTAACCCAACATCATTATTAAGTTTTTTAAAGAGCAATAATGTCGATTTTGATCATTTAGAATATCCAGATCACCACAATTTTATTGAAAAAGATATCTTAAAAATTAAAAAAAGATATCAAGAAATTGCAACAAAGAATAAATTGATTTTAACCACAGAAAAAGATTTTGTAAGGTTAGAATTAAAACTTAATAATCTTTATTATTTACCTATTAAAACAGCTTTTTTAGAAGAGAAACAGCAAATAAATTTTGATGATTTAATTCTATCTCACATAAAAAATTTTAAATAAAAATACCAGAAATTTTAAAGAGATTAAAAAAATCTTTTAATAATGGTATATTTTTTGATATTTTTGAAACAACTTAAAACCCCCACTTATGAAAAAAACAATAATTAAAGCCACCTGGCTTTTTACTTTAATTGCTTCACTAAACGCACAAGAAGTGCGAAAGGATTCTGTTCTAGACAGCTTACACATTAAAAGTAAAAAATTAGAATTAGTAGATTCAATAAAACTGAATTGGATTTCTACTTACGATGAGGCTTTAGAAATTTCTAAAAAAGAAAAAAAACCAGTTTTGATTTATTTTACAGGTTCTGATTGGTGTGGACCTTGTAAAGTTTTAGATGAAAAATTGTTTCACACAGAAAAATTTAAAAATTTATCTGACAAAGAATTAGTATTGTTAGAGGTAGACATACCTAGAAGACAAGATTTATTATCAGATGAAAAAATTAGTGAAAATCTGTATTTACAAAAGAAATATAAAGTTAATTCTTTTCCAACTTTATTATTTGTGAATCACAGAGGAAAAAAAGTTTCTGAAAAACGTGGTTATGTATTAACAGAATATTACTATCCATATATTCAATCTGTTATTTATAATTATTAAATAAAAAAAAGAGCAATTTTAAAATTGCTCTTTTTTTTTAATATATTTTGAAAGTTATCTTTGATTCACAACTCTAAAAGTAGTTCTTCTGTTTACAGCATGTTCAGCTTCAGAACACACAACACCATCAGAACATTTGTTTAATAATCTGCTTTCTCCAAAACCTTTAGCATATAATTGTGTTGGATTAATACCTTTAGATATTAAATAATCTGTAACTGCTTTAGCTCTTCTATCAGATAAATCTTGATTATCTCTTTTGGTACCTCTCATATCTGTATGAGATTCTATAAACACAGCAACTCCATCTCTTAATATTGGTAATAATCTAGCATCAATTATTTGTTTTGCACCTTCATTTAAATTTGCACTAGCAAAATCCCAGTTGATTGGTAATGGAGTATTGTCAATTAAAGAACAGTCTACAGCTTTCCAAGAAGATAAACCTCCTTTTTTAACTAATACTTGTTTAGTAACAGATCTATATACAGCTGGCACAACAACTTCTTCTGTTCTTGCATCTCTTACTAAAACAGTTTTTGTAATTGTTAGATATTCAGGTGGAGTTTGCACTGTAGTAGTTGTAGCTTTTTTTACCATTACTTTTCTAGTGTAAGTCTTTCTAACACCAGGTACAGGAATTTTTACAACTCTAGCATCACTTGCTAATTTTTCTACTGGCATAGTTTTAAACTCAGCAGGTACTGGTTTATAACACCAATATCTACAATCATCAGGATTTGTAGATTCACAATCTGGTAATTTTTCACTCATTTCCCAGCTTGCAGTAGCAGCTCTTGTTTCAACTGTTTCAAAACCTTGTAAAAACTGAGCTTCTTCAATCTCTATTTTTGTTCCATCTTCTCTTTCGTAATAAGTAACTTCTTGAGTACCCCAAACAGCAGGAATAATTCTTATTTCTTCTCCAGCTTCTTTTATTAAAACTTTTTCTTGTATGGTTTTATATTCTGCAGGATAAGCAACTATTTTTCTGTATTCAGGTGAAACTGCCACTTGTACAGATTCGTTTTTATAAACATCTGGTGTCTTACAACGAACATAACACTTCCCAGGTTCAGGATTTTCTGGTAAATCTTGACCAAAACTTACTGATGCTGTTAATGTTATTAATAAAAAGAATAAAATTTTTTTCATGGCTTTAGACATAAAGTAATATCTATATTTAATATATATAATAAGATTCAAAAGTAATAAAAACATTTAAAAATTTCTGCTAAATAGCGATAAATTATAGCTTATTATAGAATAAACTCTTAATAATACCATCTGATAGACCAATTTTAGGAACGTATATTTTTCTAGCCCCACTCCATTTCATTGCAGATAAGTAAATTTTTGTTGCAGGAATAATAACGTCAGCTCTATCTGGGTTAAGGCTTAGCTCAGAAATTCTGTCTTGATAGCTCATTTTTTTTAAGAATTGATATTGAGCATTTAAGTAGATGTAAGAAATAGGTTTACCCTCAGTTCTACCAGACATTTTAAAAAGTTTATTAATGTTACCACCAGAACCAATAAGAGATAATCTTTTTAAATCTTTGGTATTTTTTTTAATCCACTTTTCTACGTTAGCAAAAATAATTTTGTTTTCTGATTTTTTATTATTTAGTAACCTAACTGTACCCATTTTAAAAGATTTAGAGGTTATAATTTTGCCTCCAGAAAAAATGGTAAATTCTGTACTACCACCACCAACATCTACATATAAGTAAGAATTGTCTCCCTCTATTAGAGTGTTTAAATCTGTAAAAGATATAATTGCTGCTTCTTCTTTACCACCAATGATATCTATATCTACACCAGTTTCTTCTTTTATTTTTGCAATAACTTCTTTACCATTTTTAGATTCTCTCATAGCAGAAGTTGCGCAAGCTTTATATTTTTCTACATGATGAACTTTCATCAATAATTTAAATGCTTGCATTGCATCAATCATTCTTGTAACGTTTTCATCAGAAATAATACCAGATACAAAAGCGTCTGCACCTAATCTAATTGGCACACGAACTAAAGATGATTTTTTAAATTGAGGTTCTGCATTTTCTCTAACAATAACATTAGAAACCAATAATCTAATTGCGTTAGAACCAATATCAATTGCACCGTATTTTTTAATTTCTAACACCTTAAATTATTTGTGGTTTTTAGGAAATTCAACCATAAATGTTTTTCCTTTTTTAATATTTTTCCAGTGTTTTTCATCAAACTTAAGACCAACTATACCACATGTGGTAACATGTGCAATTGGCTTATTACCAAACTTATTTACAAAAGTATTAATACCATGATCATGACTAAAAACCATAGCTGAATTAAAACCATCATCTAAAGCAAGAACTGTTTTTACTAAATAACCATCACTAAAACTGTATAACTGCTTGTTAATTTGAAGATTTGCTAAAGGATAACCTAAGTTTTCACAAAAAATAACAGCAGTATGCAATGCTCTATTTGCACTACTAGATAAAAGTAAATCTGGTCTTTGTATATTCTTAGACAAAAATTTAGACATTAAATGGGCATCATTAATTCCTCTTTTTTTAAGAGGCCTGTCTATATCATCTATACCTGAATATTCCCAAGAAGATTTTGCGTGGCGAACAATATATAAGGTTTTCATTTTAAGTTTGATGTTAGTTTTGTAAATATAAAATTTATGGAGCTAATCTTTCTAATTTCCAAGAAAAATCTTCTTGTAATGTAAATCTTATTCTATCATGAAGTCTATTGGGTCTACCTTGCCAAAACTCCATAGATATAGGTTTTACAAGGTACCCTCCCCAATGTTTTGGTCTAGGTATTTCTTTATTCTGAAACTTATTTTCGTATAATTTTAAGTTTTCTTCTAACTCTTTTCTAGAGTTTACTGTACTACTTTGATTAGAAGCCCAAGCACCTAGTTTACTTCCATCTGGTCTAGATTCAAAATAACCATCAGATAAATTTTCAGATAATTTTTCTGCTTGTCCTTTAATTATAATTTGTTGCTCTAGTGCAGGCCAAAAAAACGAAATACATAATTGATTGTTATTTGCTATTGCTTTTCCTTTTTCAGATTCATAATTGGTGTAAAAGATAAAGCCTTCCCAAGTGTATTTTTTTAGCAAAACTACTCTACTTTTTGGGAAGCCATCTAAACCTATTGTAGAAACAGTCATTGCATTTGTTTCTTCTACAGTATCTGATTCATCAGCATTAATAAACCACTTTTGAAATAACTCCATTGGGTTTTCTGGACAATTGCTTTCTAATAATTCTTCTTTTTCGTAAGATTTTCTGTAGTTACTTAGATCTTTAGCCATATCAAAATTTATATTGTAAAAATACAAATGTTTTAGATATGAATATACAAAAAAAAAGAGCTGATTTCTCAGCTCTCTTTGCACAATAGTTCTAAATTAATACCCCTAAAAATTATTTAAACTATTGATTTATTATTATACTTTTTCTTTATCTTCTAAAAAGAATTTTAGAGGTTCCGTAATTACTTTCTTTACTCGCTACTTTAAGTAAGTACATACCAGTTTTTAATGAGTTAAAGCTAAATGATAATTCATTTTTACCAGTGGTTAACTCATTCTTACCTTTATAGATTACTTTACCTGTCATGTCTGTTAAAGTAACTTCTGCTTGTGTATCTGTTTTACTAAATAATAACAAGTTTACATTTCCTTTTGATGGGTTTGGATAAGCTACAAATTCATTTTCAAATTTCTCTACTTTGTTTACAATTAACTCTTCAACTGCAACTTTAGTGAATTTTACATCAGAGATAAATAAATCTAATTTTGTGGTATTAGCTTCTACTGGTAAGAATGTAAAAGTTAAAGTAGTTAAATCGTCTGCTGTAATTGTTTCTTGAGTACCTACAGAGGTAAATGCTTCAAAAGGAATGTAATATGTTTGTTCTTCTTCTGATAAATCTACCATAATTCTGTATTGCTCTTTCCAATCTTGAATTGATGATTTTATTAAACCTAATTCCATTACTCCACTTCCTTTAGCAGTAAAAGCTAAATACTTATACTCACTGTAATCAGCAGAGATTGTTCCAGGAAGTAATGATTTATATATTGTTAAATAATCATAATCACTTTCAGCTTTAATTTCAACACTTCTATTAATAGTGTATTCATCATCTTTATACTCTCTATCAAAATCATTCCAAACAAAATATTCTTGAATAGTAGTGTATCTTTTATCATAATCTAATCCCCAGTTTCCGTCTGCGTGATAGAAAGCATCTTCTACTTCGTTGTCAACTTTAATTAAGGCATCATATTCATATCCATCTGCAATATCAAATCTTAAATCTTGTTGAATTTTAGTTGCAACAGCGCTATTTCTATGCTTAATATTATTAGCAGTCTCAGAATATAATTCTACCATATCAACATTAGCAGTATTGCCGTTTTTAGTACTTCTTAGTTGAACTACTAATTCACCTTTATCTCTAAATATTTTTGAAGCATATGTTTCTGGGAATTTTCGCTTCTCAGTTTGTGTTACAGGTATAAATGATGTTAAGTTTTTAATAATATCTGCAACTAACTTTTGAGTATCTTTTGGATTAGTAGACCAAACTTGGAAGTTATACATGTCATTAAACTTTGTGTAGTCATTTACATACCAGTTTGTTTGAATACTATATTTATCATCATTATTATTCTTAGCAGCTGCAAATGAAATTGCATATTCTACTACACCATTTCTTTGCTTGATACCTTGCATTAAGAAATCGTAACCAGCTACTTTAATTTTTTGGATGTTTAAAATCTCAGCTCCTCTTAATCTATCACAAGAGGCTTTTGTATGGTTGTATACTTTATCTGAAGTTTTAATTCCTAAAACAACACCTTTAGTTTCGCCATTTAAAGAAAAATCTACAGATAAAACTTCGTCAGCAATAGTATAATCTAAAATATCTGTTGGAGAAGTTACATTAGCTACATTACCCGCAATTAATTCTGTTGGGAACATGTCTAACATAGTTTGTCCTTTTCCTTGATAAGGTTGTTTAGCTTGTAATAATGATTTATTAAATAAGTTAGACTTATCTTTTACAAATACAGTAGGCTCTGAGTTTTTCTTTCTACCTACATAAATTTTAGAAATTGCATCACCTAAAGATTCAGATTCAACTCCACCATCATTACCTCCTGTAGTGCCTCCACCTGTTGAAAGAGAATAAGCAAAGTCTTGATCTAAGTTACTTTCTCCTTGAGCTATACTAACTGTACTAGTATTTGGAGTTCCTACACTGTCGAAATCAAAAGTTTGAATTAAATCAGCAGGAGTTTTTCCAGATGGAATTCCGTTTGTAATCGTAGTTACATCTACAGTGATTGTATATGTACCAGCAGGTAAATCAGTAAATAAGTAAAAACCATTTGCATCTGTTGTTGTTGTAACATCATCACTCGAATTTCCAGGAGTTCCAGGATCTAAAGTAACTGTAGCTCCTTCTAATCTAGGCTCTCCAGTATCTAGAATAGCATCTCCATCTGTATCAAACCAAACAGTATCTCCAATTGACCCTAAACCATTATTAGCTTTGTATCCAAAGTCTTGGTCTAAGTTATCTTCTGCTTGTGCTAAGTTTATTGCACTATAATTTTGAGTACCAACACTATCATAATCATAAGTTTGAATTAAGTCTGCAGGAGTTTTTCCAGCAGGTAATCCACCAGTTACTGTACTTACATCTACACTTATAATATAATGCCCCATAACTAAATTAGTAAATAAATAATTACCATTAGCATCTGTAGTCGTAGTTAAATCATCAGATGAATCATTTGGAGTTCCTGGGTCTAATGTAACAGTTGCTCCTTCTAGGCCTTGCTCATTTGAATCTATATTTCCATCTCCATTCTCATCAAACCAAACAGTATCTCCTATAGAGCCTAAATTGCTGTTCTCTTTATAACCAAAATCTTGATCTAAATTATCTTCTGCAAGTCCTAAGGTTAAGCTACTTGTATTTGCAGAAGTTGTTCCATCATTATCATATGTTTGAAATAAGCTGCCAATAGAAACACCAGATGGTAAACCATTACTTATTGTATTAATATTAACAGTTACTGTATAGTTACCTTGTGGTAGATTTTCAAATAAATAATTACCATTTACATCAGTAGTAGTAGTTACATCATCAGATGAATCACTAGGTGTACCTGGATCTAAAGTAACAGTTGCACCTTGTAATCTTGGTTCATTTGAATCAATTACTCCGTCTTCGTTTTCATCATACCAAACAGTATCACCAATAGAACCTAATGGAATTACAGTAAACGTTATATCATCTGAAGTTGCAGCACAGTCACCATCAGCAGCAATAGTATAACGAATTACAACAGTTGTATTCGTATTGATGTTGTCTGGAGTATAAACTCCATTAGTAATAGAACCACCACCAGAAACAATTGTAAAAGTACCTCCAGCAGGAGCTCCTGTTAACGTTTTTGTTTCGTTCTCATTAATAGAAGCAGTAGAAGTTGTATTATCAGCAACTACATCACAAACAGGTGTTACTGTAAAAGTCACATCATCAGAAGTTGAAGCACAGTCACCATCAGCAGCAATAGTATAACGAATTACCACAGTAGTATCTGTATTGATATTATCAGGAGTATAAACTCCATTAGTAATAGAACCACCACCAGAAACAATTGTAAAAGTACCTCCAACAGGAGCTCCTGTTAACGTTTTTGTTTCGTTCTCTGTAATAGAAGCAGTAGTTGTTGTATTATCAGCAATTACATCACAAACAGGAGTAACTGTAAAAGTCACATCATCAGTTGTTGCAACACAGTCACCATCAGCAGCAATAGTATAACGAATTACCACAGTAGTTTCTGTATTGATATTATCAGGAGTATAAACTCCATTTGTAATAGAACCACCACCAGAAACGATAGACCAAGTACCTCCAGCAGGAGCTCCTGTTAACGTTTTTGTTTCGTTCTCTGTAATAGAAGCAGTAGTTGTTGTATTATCAGCAACAACATCACAAACAGGTGTAACTGTAAATGTAATATCGTCAGAAGTTTCTGAACAAGTTCCATCAGCAGCAACTGTATATCTAATAGTTACATCAGTATTCGTATTGATGTTATCAGGAGTATAAACTCCATTTGTAATAGAACCACCACCAGAAACGATAGACCAAGTACCTCCAGCAGGAGCACCTGTTAACGTTTTTGTTTCATTTTCAGTAATAGAAGCTGTAGACGTTGTGTTATCAGCTATTTCACAATTTTGAGTTACTGTTATGTTAAAAGAATCTACATCAGTTAAAAAACAAGTGTTAGTAGATGTCATTATAAAAGTATCAATCCCATAAAAACCTGGATTTGGAGTATATGTTAAAGTGCTTAAGTGTGAATTAATTACTCTTGCAGTACCTGTGATTGTTATATCACCAGGTCCATTAACTGTTACAGGATTTCTTCCACTACTAATTCTAACTACAACATTTAATGTACCATTAGAAACTCTTAATCTTAAATCTTTTATTTCATCATCATCATCACTTACACTTATATTTTGAATACTTAATTCAGTATCTTCTTGTGTAGTTAAATTACCAGGAACAGTATTTATAGGATTTGTACAAATAGAAGTTACTGAAAATGTAATTTCATCAGAAGTTGCAGCACAGTCACCATCAGCAGCAATTGTATATCTAATTATTACAGTAGTATCTGTGTTGATGTTGTCTGGAGTATAAACTCCATTATTGATAGAACCACCACCAGAAACGATAGTAAAAGTACCTCCAGCAGGAGCACCTGTTAAGGTTTTTGTTTCGTTTTCAGTAATTGAAGCAGTAGAAGTTGTATTATCAGCAACTACATCACAAACAGGAGTAACAGTAAAAGTCACATCATCAGAAGTTTCAGCACAATCACCATCTGCAGCAACTGTATATCTAATAGTTACATCAGTATTTGTATTAATGTTATCAGGAGTATAAACTCCATTATTGATAGAACCACCACCAGAAACGATTGTAAAAGTTCCTCCAGCAGGTGCACCAGTTAATGTTTTTGTTTCATTTTCTAATATTGTAGCTGTAGAAGTTGTATTATCAGCAACAACATCACAAACAGGAGTTACACTGAATGAAACTAAAGAACTTGTTGAAGCACAATCGCCATCAGCAGGAAGCGTGTATTTTAATTGTACAGTTTCATTTGTATTTATATCATCTGGGGTATAAGTATCATTATTAGAAATTACACCACTACCAGAAACAATAGACCATGTACCTCCAGCAGGAGTGCCTACTAAAGTTTTTGTTTCGTTCTCATTAATTGAAGCTGTTGATGTTGAATTTGAAGCAACAGTACAAACAGGAATTACAGTAAAAATAACGTCCTCTGAAATTGCTGAACAAGTTCCATTTTCAGGAATAGTATATCTTATTTTTACAGTTGTATTTGTATTGATATTATCAGGAGTATAAACTCCATTATTGATTATACCACCACCAGAAATAATAGCCCAATTACCACCTGAAGGAGTAGCTGAAAGTGTTTTTGTTTCACCTTCATTAATAGTAGCAGTAGAAGTAGTAATATTTACAACAACTTCTGCTGGTTCTGTTATTTCTAAATCTGTTCCTAAATCTATTGGATAATCATTATTACCCCATCTTGCCCAAACATCATATGTACCTGGAGCTAAATTAGAATAAGTTACACTACCAGAATCATCTGAAACATTATTTTGGTAAGTATTACCACCATCTAAACTAAATTCGATATGAGTTCTACCAGTATTATCAGAAAAACTAAATGTTATAGAACCATCATTTAATCCAAAACAAGTAACATCAGTTTTAACAACACTAACAGTTGGTAATGCTCTAACGTTAAATGTTACATCATCTGAAGTTTCTGCACAATCACCATCTTCTGCTATTGTATATCTTAAAGTTACATTTTCATCTGATATTAAATCATTTGGAGTATATGTATTTCCATTAATTGTTCCATTACCTGAAATAATAGACCAAGTACCTCCTGATGGAGAACCTAAAAGAGTTTTAGTTTCATTTTCTACTATTGTAGCTGTAGATGTTGTATTATCAGCAACAACATCACAAACAGGAGTAACTGTAAACGTAATATCTTCAGAAGTTTCAACACATGAACCATCTGCAGCAATTGTGTATTTAATAGTTACATCAGTATTTGTGTTTATGTTATCAGGTGTATAAACTCCATTTGTTATAGAACCACCCCCAGAAACAATTGTAAAAGTACCTCCAGCAGGAGTTCCTGTTAATGTTTTTGTTTCGTTTTCAGTAATTGAAGCAGTAGAAGTTGTATTATCTGCTGTTTCACATGGAGGAGTAATACAGTCTTTAACATCTCCAAAATCCTTAGCCTCAAAAATAGCTATTTGAGAATAATCATTTCCAGCTTTTGCTAAGAATTGCTGATCTTGTAATTTATCTAAAGTATAAGAAATTTTAAAAGAACCAGCTTCACCATCACCTATATTACTTACATCATCTAATTTGAAACCTCTTTTATCAAAAGGATCATTTCTACCTGTCCCATTTTTCATTGTACCAGTTACATTACCAGAAACTTTTTCCCAACTAATATTTGAATACGTATTATCTGGTACATCTATTGAAAAATGACTTAATTCTTTACAACTACCATTGCCAGAATAAGTAACCAAAATTTCAATATCAAATTTTCCATTATTTTCTAAAACAGATGTTATTTCTGTTGTCCAACAACTACCTGCATGTACTCTAGATATTCCACAATTCTGACCAGGAGGCACTGTAATAGTATAATCTATAAAGCATCCATCTATGTTAGTAAAAATTCTTACTATATAAGTTCCTCCATTTGAAGGAGCATTGTTAAGAATGGTTGCAGGTAATGAATTTGGAATTAAGTTAGCTGCTGCTATAGTAGTAGGCCCATCATAACTACTTGAGTTTAAAGAACTAACACCATAAAATTGCCCATTTGAATTAGTGTCTAATATGATTTCTCCATTACTAGAGCTTGTTGCAGCTTCTGTACTAAAAGTAGCAGAAGGAGGTGTTGGACAACAGTCTGAGTTCGTATTTTGATTAAGCAAAACTTCTGGCTGTCTGCTATTATTTTCAGGAACTAACCAAATAACGTCTGAAGTTTGTAAAGACCCATTGTTTACCCAACCTTTTAAATCATTTGGAGAATATGTATTTCCATTTTTACCTGTCCATGTGTAGTTGTTATAGCTACTAACGTTTAAATTATCTGTATAATGCCAAACAACTATAGCTATTGCTCTGTAAAAATTACTATTAAGACTTTGTGGTAGAGTGTTTGGTGCATATGAAGAATGCTTAATTACAGACATTGTTCTTTGAACTTTATTTATAATCTGTGCATTAGTATAATTGTTATTATTAAAGCTAATGTCTGTTAAAGGTGTTAATGTTGTATTGAATATATCATCTTCTTTAGGTGCATCGTCTTGTAAACTTAAACAAAAAGAAGGTGCTCCACTATTGTTTATGGTAGATCTAGTTATACCCCATCCACTTTCTTCTGTTATTATTAATGAAGATTCTGGAGAACAAACATTGGTTCTGTTAAACGAATTATATTTATCTAATAATGATAAATCACTTAAAGGATTTTTGCTGGTTTTAGCTCTTAAACCACTTGAGTTTCTAATGCTTTCTTTGTCTGGTAAGTTTCCAGTTGATTGAGCAAAACTATTAAATGAAAATAAAACTAAAATTAATAGAAATAATTTGTTAGTTTTTTTAATTAATGATTTAGAATTAACCATTAAATTATTAGGTTGAGTAATTGTTGTTTTCATACGACTTAAAAAGTTTTAGGGCTTAACTTTTATACTCCATATAAAGGCAATAGGGGTTTATGTCTTTAGGGTACAATATCTTTGTTAGATTCTTCTATTTGTAAAATATTACAAATAGAAAAAAACTATAACTTAAGCTTTAAAGCAGTTAGTTTAAATCTAATTCAGATTTGGTTAAAAAATAATTTTGATGTTTGTTCACTAAAGGAATTAGTGAATTTTGTAGGTTTAGGGTTCTTTTTTTCATTATTGAAAAAGTTTTTAATTAGGGTTAAATACTTACTTTCAAGAACAAATATATTTTATATAGGTCTTAGGGGTTGTTGTTTTTCGATTAAAGGAAGCTTAGCTTCGATGATTAACAATAATCTAAATACAACTTACTTATTACAATTTTTTTGAGGGAAGAAAACATTAATTTGTTAAAAATCAATGAAATAAAAATACTCTAATAAGCACACAAAGCTAATAATTTATATTAAAAAAACTAATAAAAGTTGTTGAAATGATGTGTTTTTTTAATTTTTAATTATTAAGTAACTGATATTCAGTTAATTATATTTTTTTAATTTTTAGTAAGAAAAGTCCTAAAAATGTTAATAATCCATTAACAATTAATAAAGCAAAACCAAAATCAAAATTAAAATATTTAAGTAATGAAGTGTTTAATACATAAGTAGCAATAGGTGAAAAAACACAAACTAAAGGCACCCATTTATCTTTTAATTGGTATTTAGTAAATAATCCAAAAGCATATAATCCTAATAAAGGTCCATAAGTATAATTTGCGAAGGTGAATATTTTTGCTATAACACTTTCGTCTGCAATAAAATATTTAAAAATTAAAATAGTTGCAATTAAAATAAAAGAAAAAAGAACATGAATTTTCTTTCTTGTTTTTTCTTGTACTTGTTGATCTTTCTTTTTGTTAATCTCTAAAATATCTATACTAAAAGAAGTGGTTAAAGATGTTAAAGCAGAATCTGCACTTGAATATGCTGCAGCAATTAAACCTAATAAAAAGAAAATAGCTGTTGCCAGACCTAAATTGCCTTTAGTTGCAATAATAGGAAAGAGTTCATCTTTATGTGCATCTATTCCATTTTTTTGAGCATAATCTGTAAGTAAAACTCCTAATGCCAAAAAGAAAAAGTTTACAATTACTAAAACAATAGTAAACCAAAACATATTTTTTTGAGCATCTTTTAGATTTCTACACGTTAGATTTTTTTGCATCATATCTTGGTCTAAGCCTGTCATAACAATGGCAACAAAAGCGCCTGCTAAGAAACGTTTCCAGAAATAATCTCCTGTTTTTACATCATCAAAAAAGAATGTTTTAGATAGTTCACTATCTGCTACGTAAGAAAAAATATTACTGATTTGCATTTCATTTGAAATTGTATAAATACAAATGCCAACTGCAAGTAGCATAAATAAAGTTTGTAAAGTGTCTGTCCAAACAATTGTTTTAATTCCGCCTTTAAACGTATAAAGCCATATTAATAAAATAGTAATAGTTACAGTTACCCAAAATGGGATGCCAAATTCATCAAACAATAATAATTGCAAAACATTAGCAACTAAAAATAAACGAAATGCAGCACCAATAGTTCTAGATAAAAGAAAAAAACTAGCTCCTGTCTTATAAGAATTTTTACCAAACCTGTCTTCTAAATAGGTGTAAATAGAAGTCAAATTTAAGCGATAATAGAGTGGAAGTAAAACTAAACCTATAACTGCATAACCTACAACATAACCTAACACCATCTGCATATAGCTCATACTTTGTGCTTCTACCCAACCAGGAACTGATATAAAAGTAACTCCAGAAAGCGAAGCCCCAATCATGCCAAAAGCAACTAAATACCAAGGAGAAGAGTTGTTTGCTTTAAAAAAAGTTTGATTATTAGCAGATTTTCCTGTGATGTAAGAAATAAAAATCAGTACAGAAAAATAAGCAACTATTAGTAAGACAATATGAAGTGGTTGCATGTTTGTAAATTACGAATTACGATTTTTAAATTACGAATATAGGCTGTTTTTAGAGATAAAAAAATCTGTAATCTAAAAACTAAAATTGTAATTTTGCTTTATGGATTTTTCTTCAAAACTTTTAGAAAATGCAGTAAATGAAGTATCACGTTTACCAGGAATTGGTAAGCGAACAGCTTTACGTTTAGTACTTCATTTATTAAAGCAACCTAAAGAGCATACTTCTTATTTATCAAACGCTTTATTAAGTTTAAGAAACGAAGTGAAAACCTGTGAGAAATGCCATAATATTTCTGATACTGTTTTGTGTGATATTTGCCAAAATCCAAAAAGAAATCCAGAAATTGTATGTGTGGTAGAAGATATTAGAGATGTCATGGCTATAGAAAGTACAGCTCAATTTCAGGGTTTGTATCATGTTTTAGGAGGTAAAATTTCACCTATAGAAGGTATTGGACCTCAAAATTTACAAATAGATTCTTTGGTAGATAAGGTTTCTAAAGGAGAAATTAAAGAGCTTATTTTTGCCTTAAGTTCTACAATGGAAGGTGATACCACTAACTTTTATATTTTTAAACAAATCGAAAAGTTTGGAATTACGACTTCTACAATTGCAAGGGGAATAGCAGTAGGTGATGAATTAGAATATGCAGACGAAGTTACTTTAGGAAGAAGTATTTTAAATAGAATACCTTTTGAGAATAGTTTAAGAAATTAATTGATTTATGTGCTATCATGTTTCTTTAACCAAATCAAAGCCAGAAATTCAGAATAGATTTAAAACTACATTTAAAAATCCAGATTTATTTGAGCCTTACTATCACTTAAATGGATTTAGCAATGCAAATGGGTTTATAATAACTTCAGAAAACCATCAAATAGATAAAGCCAAATGGGGTTTAAAACCAGAAAATTTTACTGAACATCAGGTATTTAATTTAAATACTTTAAATGCTAAATCTGAAACTGTTTTTCAAAGCCCTTTATTTAGTGAGCCCATCATTAAAAGGAGATGTTTGGTTTTGGCAGATGGTTTTTTTGAAAGTAAACATATTAATGGTAAAAAATTTCCACATTATATTTATTTAGAAAATAATAGTCTTTTTGCATTTGCAGGCATTTATAATTATGAAAATAATGGAGCTATAAATTTTTCTATACTTACTAAAAGTGCTAATCCATTTATGGCAAATATTCATAATTCAAAAAAAAGAATGCCAATTATTATAGATGATGATTTTGAAAAAGATTGGTTAAATCATTCACTAAAAGAAAATGAAGTGAAAGAGCTAGTTACTAGTTGCTTTACTAAAAAAGAACTTAAAGCACATTCAGTTTCTAAAGATTTGCACAGAAAAAGAGAAACTAATAGTAAAGAGATTTTAAAGCCTGTGTATTATCAAGAATTAAACACTTTATTTGATTAGTTTTCTTTAATAGATACTTCTGTTAACTTATGTGTTTTGGTTATTTTCTTCTTAAACGAGTAAAAAGCCATAAAAGCACTTATTATCATCAAAATTGCAGCTAATAAAAAAGGAGCACCAGCAAACTCAAAAGGAGCATCGTCTTTGGTAAAGTAATAGAAAATTCCTGTCATTACTGGTGGGCCAACAATAGCAGAAGCACTCATTAAGCTTGTTAGTGTGCCTTGTATTTCACCTTGTTCTGTATTAGGTACTTGTATAGAAATAACAGCTTGTAAAGCTGGGCCTGCTATACCACCCAAACAATAAGGAATTAGAAAGATAAACATCATCCAACTATCTGTTGCAAATGCAAATAACAACATACCTAAACTATATAAAAAGAAACCTAAGTAAATGCTTTTTTCATTTCCTAATCTTGGGTTTATCCAACGAATTAAAACACCTTGAACTAATGCAACACAAAGTCCAATCATTCCTAAAGATAGCCCCACCATTTTTTCATCCCATTTAAATTTATACATGGTAAAATAACTCCAGTTACTTTGTATGGCATGTGATGCTACATATAAAATAAACATAGATAAAACCAAGCCAATTAATGTTGGGTATTTCTTTAATCCAATAAAACTTCCTATTGGATTTGCTCTTTTAATATCGAAAGCTCTTCTATTTTCTTTGGGTAAAGATTCTGGTAAAATAAAATAGCCATATAAAAAGTTTATAAAACATAAAACAGCTGTAGCATAAAATGGAACTCTAGCTCCATATTGTCCTAATAAACCACCAATTACAGGACCAATGATAAATCCTAAGCCAAAAGCAGCACCAATCATTCCAAAGTTTTTAGCTCTATTTTCTGGAGTGCTAATGTCTGCTATGTAAGCAGAGGCTGTAGTAATACTGGCACCAGTAATACCTGCAATAATTCTACCAATAAATAGCCATAAAATAGTTGGTGCAAAGGCTAGTAAAATATAATCTAAGGTAAATCCAAAAAGAGAGATTAATATAATAGGTCTTCGTCCATATTTATCGCTTAAATTCCCTATTAATGGAGCAAATATAAATTGAGTAATCGCATATGCAAAAGTAAGCCAGCCTCCAATTTTTGCAGCTTCACTTATGTCTCCATTAATAAGTTCTTCTATTAAACCTGGTATTACAGGAATAATAATTCCCCAGCCAATAACATCTATTAGCATGGTTATAAAAATGAAACCTAAAGCTGCTTGCTTTTTATTTTTTCTCATGGATAAAAATGAGTGGCAAAGAAAAGAAAAATTACTCGTTATTTTCTTCGAGAGAAGAATTATCATGAGTTTTCACTTCCTCTAAAACTTCTTTTTCAGCTTTGTCCCAAGATTTTTTTTCACGAATTCTTTTATATAATTTTATAGAAAGCATTAATAAAATACCAAAAAGTACAATGCCAACAACGCCCCAAACCCAACTTATTGCGTTTTTTACAGTTACTAAAAACACTACAGCAAATAAAATGATAGTAGATACTTCATTAAATAACCTCAATTTAAAAGCAGAGTATTTTATAATATCATTTTGTAATTTTTTGTAAATATTATGACAAAATCCATGATAAAAATATAAACCAAAGACAAAAGCTAGCTTTACTAGCATCCAAGATTCAGATAAGTAAAATGGTGATTCGTAGAGCATCCAAAAAGCAAAAAAACTAGCTAAAATGGCAGATGGCCAAGTTATTATATACCATAATCTTTTACTCATCAATTTATATTGTGTTTGTAAAATTGACTTTGCTGGTTCTAATTTAGTTTCTGCTTCTGTATGGTAAATAAATAATCGGACTATATAAAACAAACCAGCAAACCAAGTCACTACAAAAATGATGTGTAAAGCTTTTATGTAAAGGAAGTCCATAGTTGTTAGTTTTTGGTTTAAAAGTGTATTTAATTTTGTTAATTGTTAATTGTTTTTCCATTCATCTATCCAAGAAACCATCACATCTACCCAATCATTATTGTCATTTAAACAAGGTATTGCATAAAAGTTTTTTCCTCCTGCTTCTACAAATTCTTCTCCACCTTCCATAGCTATTTCTTCTAAAGTTTCTAAACAATCAGAAACAAAGGCAGGTGTAACTACAGCTAAATTTTCAACACCATTTTCTGCAAATTTTTCAATGGTTTTATCTGTATAGGGTTGTAACCAAGGATCATTACCTAATCTAGATTGAAAGGTAGTAAAATATTGTTCTGGTTTTAAATCTAAATACTCAACTACCTGTCTTGTAGTTTCATAGCACTGATGTTTATAACAAAATTGATGTGCTTCAGATTTGGTTTTGCAACAAATAAAATTTTGGTCTGATGGATTACAATGACTTTTTGTTACATCAGATTTTCTGATATGTCTCTCAGGTACTCCATGATAAGAGAACATAATTTTATCCCATTCTTTATCAGCCAAATAATCTTTGATACTATTCGCAAGAACTTTTATATATTCTTCTTTATGATAAAATGCTGGAATATCTGTAAACCTCATTTCTGGGAAATGTTTTTGCCTTAATTCTTCTGCTAAAACCAATATAGTTTCTGTGGTTGCCATAGCAAATTGAGGGTATAAAGGCACAATTAAAACATCTGTAACACCTTTATCTTTTAATTCTTGTAAACCACTTTTTATTGATGGATTTCCATAACGCATTGCTAATGCAACTGGTATATCTTCTTTGTGTTGTATTTTTTCTTGTAATCTTTCAGATAAAACAATTAAAGGAGAACCTTCATCCCACCAGATTTTCTTGTAAGCTTTTGCAGATTTTTTTGGTCTAAAGTTTAAAATGATTCCTTTTACTAAAATCCAACGTAAAAAATATGGAACGTCAATAACACGTTCGTCCATTAAAAATTCTCCTAAATATTTTTTTACATCCTTTGTTGATGTTGAATCTGGTGACCCTAAATTTACTAGTAAAACTCCTTTCATTTTTAAAAATTCAAGATTTATAAATTAAACTGCTTGTTGGTTTATAATTGATATTTGCTAACTGTTAACTGATTTGTAACTTCATACAAAGTTATGGCTAAACTATGAATTACGTTCATGCTAGAATTACGACCATACATGGGTATTGCAATAGTTTCATCAACTAAAGAAATATTTGCAATTCCATTTCTTTCACTACCCAAAAGTAAAACGATTTTTTCATGATTTTTAAAATCAAAATCTTGAATATTGATGCTTTTATCAGTTATTTCTATGCCAATAATTGTATTGCCTTCTTCTTTTAAATTTTTGACTACATCATTAAAATCAGAATACATTTCATAATGAATTTGTGGTATTGTATTTCTTGCTGTTTTAATTACTTTTCTATTCTCTAAACTTGGCGAATTTTTATGAAAATAAATTTTTTGAACTCCAAAACTTTCAGCAATTCTAAAACACATCCCTATGTTTTCTGGGGTTCTAATAGCATCACATACAATAGTTATAGGAAACTTTTGTTGGGTGTTTTCAATATCATAATGTGTAAGTTGTTTCAAACCTTAACTTATTTATTTAAACTCATTACATATTTTTTTGGTGTAGTACCAAACTTCTTTTTAAAAGCAGCTATAAAATGACTAGCAGTACTGTACCCAATTTGTACACCAACTTCGTTAACATTAAATTTATTAGATTCTAATAACCTTCTTGCATGCTCCATTTTATAATCAAACAAAAAACTATAGACAGTATCTCCGTAAATTTGCTTAAAACCTTCTTTTAGCTTTTTTAGATTTAAGCCAATTTCATTTGCTAATTCTTGTAAACTAGGAGGCTCTGCCATTCTTGAGATAATAATTTCTTTGGCTCTTCTAATTTTTAAGACATTGTCTTCATCAACTAAAAAAGGACAATATTCACCTTCTGTAGCTTCATCTTTTTGAAAATGTAAACTCAACAATTCATAAACCTTACCTTTTACATATAATTCTCTTATAGAACTGTTTATATTAGAGTTTATAATTTGTTGTAAAACAATAGCTACAGTTGGTTTTATTTCTGCATCATCATAATATTTTCTGTTACTATTTTCGTTACTTAAAAAAGGAATATATCCTGATTCTTTTGAGAATAAAGAGTGAAACTTTTCTATAGATATCAATAATGATATTAATGTTGTTTTAGGTTGTATTTCTAAATGAATTGGCAAGGTTCTTTGTGGGTTGTATAATAAAATGCATCTATTGTCTAAAACGTCAAATGAGTAGTTGCCATTATTAAATAAAAACTTAGAATTACCTCTAATACAAAAATGCATTTGAATAAAGGTGCTATCTATATCTCTTTCAAAAACTTCTACATCTTTACTTTCGTTCTGAAAATGAAGCACATAAAACCCTTTTTCTAATGTAATTTCATCTAAAGTACTTTCTCCGACATTTTTAAACATATTAAAATAACTTTTTTAAGTTGTTTTTATTTAGAATGATTCTATATAAAATCAATCAAAAACCTTGTTAATACAGCAAAAATAAGACTTTTTGCAAATTTTATCTTAAAATAAACCTTAAAAAACATATACCGTTATAAAAAGTACTTTTAGCGATATTTTTTTATTTATTAAGTTTTTACTTTTGACCGTTCTTAAAAACTATGCAAGAAAAAAAGCAATTAGATTTTTACAACATTGGAGTTAGCTACAAAAAAGCTGACGCAAAAACTCGTGGTAAATTTTCTTTATCTAAAGAAAGTCAAGTAGCACTTTTAGAATTAGCTAAAGAAAAATCATTTACTGGTGTTTTTGTTTTATCTACTTGCAATAGAACAGAAATATCTGGTTTTGCAGAAAGACCATGTCAGCTCATAGAGTTGCTATGCGAATTTTCTGAAGGTACAATTCAAGAATTCTCAAAAATTTCTTTTGTCTACAAAAATCAAGAAGCTATAGATCATCTATTTAGAATTGGTACAGGTATAGAAAGTCAAATTTTAGGAGATTATGAAATCGTAGGTCAATTAAGACAATCTTTTAAAATTGCTAAAAAAGTAGGCACTACAAATGCCTATTCAGAACGTTTAGTTAATAGTGTTTTGCAAGCTAGTAAAAAAGTTAAAAACGAAACAAAGATTAGTTCTGGTACAACTTCTGTTTCTTATGCTGCTGTGCAATATTTAATTAATAATTTACCTGACTATAATTCAAAAAACATTTTAGTTTTTGGTTTAGGTAAAATGGGTAAGCACACTTGTAAAAACTTAGCAGAATATACCCAAAATAAACAAGTTTCATTAATCAATAGAACTGAAGAAAAAGCTTCAGAATTTGTAAAAGAACATGCAACTATTCGTAAATCTGTTATAGAAAATTTATCTGAAGAAATAGCAAACTCAGATGTTCTAATTGTTTCTACTGGAGCAGAAAATCCTACAGTAACTTTAAATCACGTCGCTAAAGATAAAAAGTTATTAATACTTGATTTATCAATGCCAGAAAATGTTGATAAAAAAGTAGGAGAACTTGAAAATGTGACTATTATTAATGTAGATGAACTTTCTAAAATAACAGATGAAACTTTAAGTATTCGTCAACAAGAAATACCTTTAGTAGAAGCTATTATTGATACTCATAAACAAGAGTTTAACAATTGGTTAAATATTAGAAGATTTACTCCTACAATTGCTGCTTTAAAAGAGTCTTTAGAAAATATAAAGAATGATGAAATTAATTTTCAAAAAAAGAAAATTAATAATTTTGATGAAGATCAAGCAGAAATTTTAACTTCACGCATTATTCAAAAAATTACAACACAGTTTGTAAAACATTTAAAAGCTGATGATACTGAAGTTTCAGAAAGTATTCAGGTGATTAATAAAGTGTTTCAACACTAAAATAAATTCATGCAAAAAATTATTAGAATAGGAACTCGCGAAAGCCAATTGGCTCTTTGGCAAGCCAATAAAGTGCGCAAAGAATTAGCAGAATTAGGTTACGAATCAGAGATTGTTCCTATTAAATCTACAGGAGATATTATTCTAGATAAACCGCTTTATGAGCTAGGGATTACTGGAGTTTTTACAAAGAATTTAGACATTGCAATGTTAAATGGCGATATTGATATTGCTGTACATTCTCTCAAAGATGTACCAACAGTTTTGCCTGAAGGTATAGTGCAAGGTGCTGTTTTAAAACGTGCTAATTATAATGATATTTTAGTTTTAAAAGATACAGAGGAGTTTTTTGGGCAACCAAATGGAGTTATTGCAACTGGTAGTTTAAGAAGAAAAGCGATGTGGTTAAATCGTTATCCTACCCATAAGGTTGTAGATTTAAGGGGTAATGTAAATACAAGGTTACAAAAACTACAAGATAATGATTGGAATGGAGCTGTTTTTGCAGCTGCTGGCTTAGAAAGAATTGGTAAACGTCCAAAAGGAGCTATCAATTTATCTTGGATGATTCCTGCTCCAGCACAAGGCGCAATAATGGTCGCTTGTTTAGAGAAAGACCAATATGTAAAAGATGCTTGTGAGCAACTAAACCATTATGAAACTCAGGTTTGTGTTGGTATAGAAAGAGAGTTTTTAAATTTATTAGAAGGTGGTTGTACAGCTCCAATAGGTGCTTTAGCTTATGTTGATGAAAAGACAGAGGAAATCAACTTTAAAGGAGTTTTACTTAAAAAAGACGGCTCTAAAAAAATTACAGTTACCAAAACTGCAAAAATGGGACGTCACAGATATTTGGCAAAAGATTGTGCAGATTATGTGATTAATAGAGGAGGTAAAGAAATGATGTTAGCAGATATGGAAGGTGAGTCTAACATCAACCATAAAATATTTTCTACAAAAAAATTATCTGAAGCTCAAAAAGATATTTTACCAAATACTATTGGAGTAGAGGATAGCGATTTTATAAAAATTCGATTTAATAGAATAGCTCCTAAGGTTATGAAAGATGAAATTGAAAATGTCATTGTCACTAGCCAAAATGGAGTAGAAGCTATCTTAAATTCTTTTACTAAAAATGAGATTAAATTCAAAGATATTTATTGTGTTGGAAGAAGAACAAAGAAACTAATTGAAAGTAGAATAGGGAAGGTAACTCACGTTGCTAAAAACGCCAAAAAATTAGCAGAATACCTATCAGAAAATCTTAAAAACAAAGAAGTAACCTATTTTTGTTCAGACCTGCGTTTAGATATTTTACCTGCGTATTTACAAATGAAAGATATTGTTGTAAATGAGATTGAAGCCTACAAAACAATGTTAAGTCCAGAAAAAATAGATGATGAAGTATCTGGAGTATTATTTTACAGTCCTTCTGGAATTGATAGTTATTTAAAAGAAAATAATACAGATAAAACTGCTTTTTGTATAGGAGAAACTACAGCAAAAGCTGCAAGAAATCATTTTGAAGATGTACAAGTTGCAAACTTACCAAGTGTTGAAAGCTTATTAGAACTTGTAAAAACACATTATAATTCTTAAAAAATGTTTAGAACAAGAAGATTAAGAAAATCAGAAGGAATCAGAAGATTGGTTAGAGAAACCAAATTATCTGTAGATGATTTTATTTATCCTCTTTTTATTGAAGAAGGAGAAAATATTAAAACAGAAATTGTTTCTATGCCTGGAATTCATCGTTTTTCTTTAGATAGAATTTCTGAAGAGTTAGATGAGGTTGTAGCTCTAAATATTCCTGCTGTTTTGTTATTTGGTATTCCATCAACTAAAGATGATGAAGGCACAGAAACTTGGAATGATAATGGCATCATGCAACAAGCAATTCGATTTATTAAAAAGAATTACCCAGGTTTATATGTGATTACTGATGTTTGTTTTTGCGAATATACTTCACATGGGCATTGTGGAATTATTCACGACAATGACGTAGATAATGATGCAACTTTAGTAAATATTGCAAAACAAGTCATCTCACATGCAAAAGCAGGTGTAGATATGGTTGCTCCATCAGGAATGATGGATGGCACTATAGATATGATTCGTCAATCTTTAGATAATACAGGTTTTCCAAATTTACCAATAATGGCATATTCAGTAAAATATGCCTCTGCTTTTTATGGTCCTTTTAGAGATGCAGCAGATTCAGCACCTACTTTTGGTGACAGAAGAACTTATCAAATGGATCCATCTAATAGAGATGAAGGAATGCGTGAAGCTAATTTTGATGATCAAGAAGGAGCAGATATTTTAATGGTAAAACCAGCCTTATCTTATTTAGATATTATTAGAGATTTAAAAAATAATTTTGATAGACCTATAGCATGTTATAATGTAAGTGGAGAATATGCAATGGTTAAAGCAGCTTCAGAAAAAGGTTGGATTGATGGTGAAAAAGTAATGATGGAAAGTTTGCTTTCAATGAAAAGAGCAGGAGCAGACATCATCATCACCTATTTTGCAAAAGAAGCTGCAAGAGTACTAAAGACTAAAAACTAAAGAATAACAACTAGCGAAGAATGAGCTTTAAAAAATCAGAAAAACTATATCAAAAAGGATTAACACATTTAGTTGGTGCTGTAAATTCACCTGTTAGAGCATTTGCTTCTGTGGGTGGAAATCCGTTGTTTATTAAAAAAGCAAAAGGTAGTAAGATTATAGATGTAGATGGTAATGAATATGTAGATTTAGTCTTGTCTTATGGGCCAATGATTTTAGGTCACAGACATAAATCTGTAGAAAAAGCAGCAAAAAAAGCTTTAAAAAATGGCTATTCTTTTGGGGCTTCTACAGAAAATGAAATTACACTTGCAGAAATAGTATGTGATGCTTTTCCAGGAATGGATAAAGTTCGTTTTGTAAACTCAGGAACAGAAGCTGTTTTAAGTGGAATACGTTTGGCAAGAGCTTTTACAGGAAAAGATAAAATTATTAAGTTTTCAGGTTGTTATCATGGTCATCAAGATGCATTATTGGTGGCAGCTGGTTCTGGTTTAGCTACTTTAAGTTTGCCTGGTTCTAAAGGCGTTCCTGAAGGTGCTGTAAAAAATACCTTAATAGCAGAGTATAATAACTTAGATAGTGTACAAGCGCATTTTGATAAATACGATGACATTGCAGGAGTAATTATTGAACCAGTAGGTGGAAATATGGGAGTTGTGATTCCTCAAAATAATTTCTTAAAAGATTTAAAAGAATTATGTAAAAAAAATGGAGCTGTTTTAATTGCTGATGAAGTAATGACAGGTTTTCGTTCTAAATTTGGAGGAGCACAAGAAGTACTTGGAGTAGAAGCAGATATTACATGTTTAGGTAAAGTGATTGGTGGAGGTTTTCCTGTTGGGGCTTATGGAGCAAGAAATGAAATTATGGAAAATGTGGCTCCATTAGGAGGAATGTATCAAGCAGGAACTTTATCTGGAAATCCTATAGCAATGGCTGGAGGAATATCAACATTAACAGAGTTAAAAAGACAAAATCCTTATGAGTTTTTTGATGAAATGGGATCTAAAATTGAAACGATTCTTTTAGATGCAGCAAAAAAATACAATGTTGATTTGTCTGTAAATAGATTTGGTTCTATGATGAATCCATTTTTCACGAAAGTTAAGGTTACAAATTTTGAACAAGCACAAACTTCTGATACAGAAAAATTTGCCGTTTTCTTTTGGGAGATGATTAAAAACGGAGTGTTTTTACCTCCAAGTCAATTTGAAGCTTGGTTTTTATCATCAGCATTAAGTAAAAAGGATATAAAAATATTTGAAAAGGCAACAAATAAAGCAATGCAAAAAGTTGCTTCTAGCTTTTAGCTATTTGCTTTTAGAATAATATTATGAGGAATTTTAGAAAGTTAAAAATTTGGGAACAAGGTATAGAAATTGTTAAGGCAATATACTTACTTTCTGAAAATTTGCCTTCTGAAGAAAAATTTGGATTAAGAAGTCAAATTACTAGAGCTGCTGTTTCAATTCCTTCAAATATAGCTGAAGGTTGCAGTAGAAATAGTGAGATTGAATTTAAGCGATTTTTAGAAATTGCGATGGGTTCACTTTTTGAAGTTGAAACCCAGTTAGTAATCATTCAAGAATTGAATTTGATACAAAAGAAAGAGTTAAAAATAATTTTTGAATTATTAAATAATGAAGCAAAAATGATTAACGGACTAATAACTATACTAAAAGCTAACAACTAATGGCTAATAGCAATAATATAAAAAACGATTTATTTTTAAGAGCGTTAAAAGGAGAAACAGTAGATAGACCTCCTGTTTGGATGATGAGGCAAGCAGGTCGTTATTTGCCTGAATTTATGGAGATTAAAGAAAAATACGATTTCTTTACACGTTGTCAAACTCCTGAGTTAGCATCAGAAATTACAGTGCAGCCAATTCGTAGATATGGAATGGATGCAGCTATTTTATTTTCAGATATTTTGGTTATTCCACAAGCCATGAATATTGAAGTGGAAATGAAACCAAATTTTGGGCCTTATTTGCCAAATCCTATTCGTAATCAAAAAGATTTAGATTCAGTTATCATTCCAGATATACAAGATTCTTTGGGTTATGTGATGGATGCTATTAAAGCAACCAAAGAAAAGCTAAATGATGAAATTCCTTTAATTGGCTTTGCTGGATCACCTTGGACAATTTTATGTTATTGTGTGCAAGGTCAAGGTTCTAAGAATTTTGATAAAGCAAAACAACTATGTTTTACAAATCCGATTGTAGCACATTCATTATTGCAAAAAATTACAGACACAACTATTGCTTATTTAAAAGAAAAAGTAAAAGCAGGAGTTAATGCAGTTCAGGTTTTTGATTCTTGGGGAGGTATGCTGTCTCCAACAGATTATCAAGAATTTTCTTGGCAATACATTCAGCAGATTATTAATGCATTAAAAGATGAAACTCCAGTAATTGCTTTTGGTAAAGGGTGTTGGTTTGCACTCAATGAAATGTCTAAATCTGGTGCATCTGCTTTAGGCGTAGATTGGACTTGTTCTGCAAGAAATGCGCGTTATTTATCAGGAGGGAAAATTACACTACAAGGTAATTTTGATCCATCAAGATTATTTTCATCACCAAAAGAAATTAAAAAAATGGTGACACAAATGATAAATGAGTTTGGTAAAGATAGATACATTGTTAATCTTGGTCATGGAATTTTACCAAATATTCCTGTTGAAAATGCGAAAGCATTCGTAGATGCTGTAAAAGAATATAAAGTCTAAATTCATGTCTTTTAAGGATTTGATAAAAACCATAAAAATTGGTCAAGTAAAACAATTGATCATTTGGTTTTTTAAACATCCTTTCTTTTTACTAGCTACTGTTTATGCTACTTTAATAACGATAAGAATTGCTCAGAGAGAGTTTCCAGGTATACATGGTAAACATAATAAAGCAAATGCTTTTAGACATGCTTTATGGAATGTACTCATAGCAAAAAAGTGTAGAAGATTTAGTAATCATTTACCAAAAGTGATGAATTGGACTACAACTTTTACAAATTGGCATGAAGATTTTGTGATAAACAAAGATCTACCAAGATTTATGGATTTACATAATAATGCAATTGGTAGAAAGTTATTTGTAGCTTGGAAAGATCAAAATACTGAAAGTCTGATAAAACTGTTAAAAGTAGAATTGTCTAATGCAAAGAAAATATCTAAGCTTAATAATCTTAATCAAATTGAGAATTTGGTATTTTTGGAAGACTAATTCAATAATAGTATGATTAAAAATATCATTTTAGGAATAAAAGAATATAGTGGAGTTTTTGGTTTAATTTCTAAACTTAAACTTTGGAAATACTTTTTTATTCCTATGATAATAAGTCTTGTAACCGCAATTTTAATTGGTGTAGAAGCTTATGCTTTATCAGATAATGTTGGCAGTTTTATTTCAAAAGCATGGATTTGGGAATGGGGTAAAGAAACTTTTACAAGTATTAGTAACTTTATTGGAGGTGTCATTGTTTTAATTATTGGTTTAATTTTATATAAGCATATTGTAATGGGTTTATCTGCACCTTTTATGAGTCCTGTTTCAGAAAAAATCGAAAAACATTTTTATGGAGATGTTTCTTATAAGCACAGAAATACAACTAATACAGAACAATTAATAAGAGGTTTAAGATTAAATATTAGAAACTTAATTAAAGAATTACTTATTTCTTTACCTATTTTATTATTAAAATTTATACCAATTGTAAATATATTTTCTACTCTTCTATTGTTTTTAGTACAAGCTTATTATGCAGGTTTTGGAAATATAGATTATACTTTAGAGCGCCATTTAAAGTATAAAGAAAGTATAGAATTTGTTTCTAAAAATAAAGGATTTGCAATTGGTAATGGAATTGTTTTTATGTTGTTTTTGTTAATACCTATTGTGGGTATCATCATTGTTTTACCACTTTCTGTAACAGCTGCATCTACTAAGACATTAAAATTAATTCATGGAAAAACAGAACTAGTTTATGAAAAATAAATTTTATTCATATATAGAAAGTCTTCAAGATACCATAACCTCAACATTAGAAAAAGTAGATGGTAAAGCAACTTTTCAAGAAGATATTTGGAAAAGAACAGAAGGTGGTGGAGGTAGAACTAGAGTCATAGAAAATGGAGAAGTTTTTGAAAAAGGAGGTGTAAATATATCAAAGGTTTTTGGAGAATTACCTGAACCATTAAGAAAACAATTTGGGGTAAAAGAAGGCGACTTTTTTGCTTGTGGTTTAAGTTTAGTTTTGCATCCTAAAAATCCTTTTGTACCCACAGTTCATGCAAATTGGCGTTATTTTGAAATGTATGATGAAGCAGGAAATATTGTTACACAATGGTTTGGTGGTGGTCAAGATTTAACACCTTATTATTTGTTTGATGAAGATGCAATTCATTTTCATACAGTTTGTAAAAATGCTTGTGATAAACATCATTCAGAATTTTATCCAAAATTTAAAGAAACTTGTGATAACTATTTTTGGAATACACATAGAAATGAAGCTCGTGGAATTGGAGGTTTGTTTTTTGATTATTTAAAAGAAACTGAAGATTTTTCTATAGAAGATAGATATAATTTTGTTACAGAAGTTGGTAATAGTTTTTTAGAAAGTTATGTTCCTATTGTTGAAAAAAGAAAAGACAATTCTTTTAGCAAAAAAAATAAAGATTGGCAAGAAGTAAGAAGAGGTAGGTATGTAGAATTTAATTTGGTTCATGATAGAGGTACTTTATTTGGTTTAAAAACTAATGGAAGAATAGAAAGTATCTTAATGAGTTTACCACCAATTGTACAATGGAAATACAATCATCATCCAGAAGAAAATTCTGAAGAAGTAAAACTTATACAAGTGCTTAAAAAACCAAAAGTTTGGATATAAAAAAAGGCTACAATAATGTAGCCTTTTTCTTTTATTATGAAATAGATTAAAAACTAATAACAGCTTCTAAAACATAACCACTTACATCTGCACCAGATAAAACTGCAGGTGTCCAAGCATTTGGAGACCAAGCACCCATGTCAGAATTGTAAGATTGATTCATCATTTCAAATTTCATTAATATATTCTTTGTCATAAACCAACCTGCACCAAAATTAGTTCTATTTATTTTTTGTGTATTTGGCTGATTTGCTCCAGAAGCATAATCTCTATTTCCTTTTACAGAATTGAATCTACCTCCTAAATAAAATTGATTGTTTGTACCAAATCTATAGATAACTTCTGTTCCAAATTGTGTAAACTTTCCGTCATTATTTCCTTCAGCTTTACTTCCTTTACTTACCTCATAAATACCAAATAATTCAAAATTATTGTACTTAATAAATGGGTTAAATTGATACGAGAAATTTTTATTAAATCCAGGATTAAAACGTCCAGCAAAGTCTCCGCCTTCAACTAAATTACCATTATTGTTGTAGTTAAATAAATTATAATATCTACTTCCAGCTCTGTCTCCATTATATAAATGGTTACCATTACCAAAACCTGGTTCATTAATAAAAGATCCTGTAAATCTAACTCTTAAAGATTCACTTATTTGTTTGTCAATACCAAGTTTACCATAAAAAGTAGCTTTTAAATCTTTTTCTCCAACAATGGTAGATTGTCCCCAAGGAGTAACAACTTTATCTACTGTAGGGTTTAGTAAACCATTAGAAATACCTGCAACTAAAATAAAATCTTTAGGTTGAAAAACAAATTCAATAAATGGTTCTACAGTAAAAGAGTCCATTAAATAATTACCTACAAATGGGTTGTAAATAGCCATTGCATTATCTGATCTTCTAAAATGAGCATCACCATAATTTAATTGGTCTACACCAACTCTAATTGTAGCAATATCCATCATCCCTTTCCAAAAATCTTCTTTAATAAAGTTTAGTTTATCTATTTGAATATAACCACCTTTTACCCAAGTTTCATTATGGTGTTTAGAAGACAGGTAGGTTCTTAAATGCATTCTAACACCATCTGCAAGTTGCACATCAAAATTTAAGTTTGCTGTTGGTAAGTTTACATTGCTACCTATAGCAGTAAGGTTGTTCATGTCATTTGAGTGATCTAAACCTTGAAATTGTATCGCAAAATCACCACCAACTTTTATTTTTAATTTTTTAAATTCTACATCATTAGATTTTTTTGTTTCAAATACATTTAATCCATCAAAACCAGCTTGTCTAAAATACTGTATGTCTTGAGAATTAGCACTATAACCTAATAATACTAATAGTGCAATAAATAAAGTTCTTTTAATTGATTTCATAATTTTACATTTTTTAGTTTGATTTTTATATTATTTAAGGGGTTTTAAAATTTTAGGCTAAAATCTATTGTAATTTCATCACCAGTTTTAATAGTTCCCAGCAATGCTTTTGGTGGTGTTATACCATAAGTTGTCATTTTAAGTTTATGCTTACCAGTTAAGTGAACATCATTTCCTTTTTTATTAACTTTTGTAATGACAGTAACATTTTTTGTAACACCAGCAATTGTTAAATCTCCATTAAGTTCTAGGTTTAAAAAGTTTTCGTCTTGTGTAATAACTTTTGCATTTTTAAACACAAAATTTATTGTTGGATATTCTTCTGCTTTTAAGGCTTTATAGGTAAGTCTATCCATTGTCTTTTTTCCACTTTTTATGCTATACACATCTACAACAACATTTAAAGTTTCGATTTTTGTTTTTGTATTGTCTGTAAATGTTAAAGCTGCATCTGTTTTTTCTACATCACTTTCCCAATCATGTAAAGTAGATGTTCCAATAATCTTAACTATACTAGGTAGTTTTATATCTAAAGTTTCTAGATCTCTTTGTTTTTCTTGTGAATTAGTATTACAGAAAATACCTAAGAAAAAAAGTAAAAGAATTAATTTTAAAGTTTTCATTTTCTTGTTGTAGTTTATTTTAAAGTAAAATTAATAAGCATTGTAAGCTTAGCTTATGACATTTGTCATAATTCTGTTTTATAAAGAAGTTTAGAGAATTATATCATTTTAAAATAATGATATTGAGTAATTTATATTTTTATGAGTTTTAGAAATAATCAATTTTTATATTTTAAAGTTTTAAGACTTATTTCTATTGAATAATTCATAATAATTTTACCATATGAGTAAATTAGAATGTGATTATGATAATAAAAAACCCTTATATTTATTGATAATGTAAATCTGTAGTGTTTTAATTTTGTTAAAAAAAACACTTAAATAACTAAATGAGGCTAAATTTTAGTATTTTTGCATTTCAAAAAAATCGACTGTAAAATGGCAAGATTTGAATTAAAGTTACCTAAAATGGGTGAAAGTGTTGCTGAAGCAACTATAACTTCTTGGTTAAAAGAAGTTGGAGACTCTATAGAATTAGATGAGGCTGTTGTAGAAATTGCAACAGATAAAGTAGATTCTGAAGTACCTAGTGAAGTAGAAGGAACTTTAGTAGAAATTTTGTTTGAAAAAGATGCAGTTGTTGGTGTAGGTGAAACCATTGCAATTATAGAGACAGAAGGTGAAGGAAGTCCAGAAGATAATGTGCAAGAAAAGGTAGCAGAGACTAAAGGTACTGTTGAGGTTAGTGATATCCAAGAAGTAGAAAAAACTATTGAAAAAGCTGTAGAAGTAAAAGCGACTCCAATAGCTAAAACTTCTGACTCTGGTAAATTTTATTCACCTCTTGTTAGAAATATTGCTGAAACAGAAGGTGTTTCTATGGATGAGCTTGAAGCTATAGTTGGTTCTGGTAAAGATGGCAGAGTTACTAAAGATGATATTTTAGGTTATTTAGAGAATAGAGGTTCTTCTACAAAGACTCCAACAACTCAACAAGAGAAGCCTAAAGTTGTTGAGGCTAAGAAAAATGAACAAAAACCAGTTGCTAAAGCTGCACCTGTATCTGTTAATGGTGGTGATGAAATCATAGAAATGAGCAGAATGGGTAAATTAATTGCTAAGCATATGGTTGATTCTGTTCAGACTTCTGCACACGTACAATCATTTATAGAAATTGATGTTACTAATATTGTTAAATGGAGAAATAAGGTAAAAGATGCTTTCTTTAAAAGAGAAGGAGAAAAATTAACTTTTACTCCGATTTTAATGCAAGCTGTTGCTTCTACTATCAAGAAGTATCCATTAATTAATATTCAGGTTAAAGGCGATAGTATTGTTAAAAAGAAGAATATAAATTTAGGAATGGCAGCTGCTTTACCAGATGGAAATTTAATAGTACCTGTAATAAAAAATGCAGATCAGCTAAATTTAGTGGGTATGACTAAATCTGTTAACGATTTAGCAAATAGAGCAAGAAATAATGCTTTAAAACCAGACGAAATTCAAGAAGGTACTTATACTGTAACTAATGTAGGTAGTTTTGGTTCTGTTATGGGTACTCCAATTATTAATCAACCACAAGTAGCTATTTTAGCTTTAGGTGCTATTAGAAAAGTACCAGCTGTTATCGAAACTCCAGAAGGAGATTTTATTGGAATTAGACAAAAAATGTTTGTATCTCATTCTTATGACCATAGAGTAGTAAATGGAGCATTAGGAGGTATGTTTATAAAAACATTAAAAGAAACTTTAGAAGCTTGGGATGTAAACCAAGATTTTTAAATAATAATCATTTGAATTAATAAAAAAAAAGCTCAGATTTATCTGAGCTTTTTTATTTTCAAATCAAATTCAGGTTCGATTTTAATAAATATTTAAAGCTAAGCTAGCTTTAAATAGATAAGAAAAAACCCAAACAATTTAGTTTGGGTTTTTATTTTTAAGATTCTGTTTCAGTTCTAGTTTCAGGTTTTTTTTCACCTTTTTTAATTTTTATGGTGAGTTCGTCTTTCTTGGTATCGAAATCCATAAATATACTATCTCCTTCAGATAAATTAGAGTTTACAATCTCTTCAGCAAGGGCATCTTCAATATATTTTTGAATAGCTCTTTTTAAAGGTCTTGCACCATACTTTTTATCAAAACCTTTATCAGCAATATAATCTTTTGCTTCATCAGTTAAATTTAGTGTATAACCTAAATCTAAGATTCGTTTTAATAGTTTGTCTAATTCTATATCAATAATAGAGTGTATGTCTTGTCTTTCTAGTGCATTAAATACAATTACATCATCTATTCTGTTTAAAAATTCTGGTGCAAAAGATTTCTTTAAAGCGCCTTCGATTACAGATTTTGCATGAGCATCTGCTTGTGCTGCTTTAGAAGATGTACCAAAACCAACTCCACCACCAAAGTCTTTTAATTGACGAGCACCAATATTAGAAGTCATAATTATTATGGTATTTCTAAAGTCAATTTTACGTCCAAGACTATCTGTAATATAACCATCATCTAAAATCTGTAATAACATATTAAACACATCTGGATGTGCTTTTTCTATCTCATCTAACAAAACAACAGAATATGGTTTTCTACGAACCTTTTCAGTTAATTGTCCTCCTTCTTCATAACCTACATATCCTGGAGGTGCACCAATTAAACGAGATATAGCAAATTTCTCCATATACTCACTCATGTCAATTCTTATTAAAGAATCTTCTGAGTCAAATAATTCTTTTGCTAATACCTTTGCTAATTGTGTTTTACCTACTCCTGTTTGACCTAAAAAGATAAATGATCCAATTGGTTTGTTTGGGTCTTTTAATCCAACTCTGTTTCTTTGAATAGCCTTTACAACTTTGCTAACAGCTTCATCTTGCCCAATTACTTTACCTTTAATCATGCTAGGTAGTTCATGTAATCTATGGCTTTCTGCTTCTGCAACTCTGTTTACAGGTATTCCTGTCATCATAGAAACAACTTCTGCAACATTATCTTCAGTTACAATTTCTCTATTTAGTTTAGAATCATCTTCCCATTGTTTTTGAGCAGAATTTAATGCTGCTTCCATATTTTTTTCATCATCTCGTAACTTAGCAGCTTCTTCATATTTTTGACCATTTACTGCTTTGGTTTTTTTATCTCTTATGATTTCTAATTGAGCTTCTAACTCTAAAACTTGTTTTGGAACAACAATATTTGTGATATGAATTCTAGAACCAGCTTCATCTAAAGCATCAATAGCTTTGTCTGGCAGGTATCTGTCTGTCATGTATCTATTCGTTAATTTTACACAAGCTTCAATAGCATCATCTGTAAAATTAACATGATGATGTTCTTCGTATTTACCTTTAATATTATGTAAAATTTGAATAGTTTCTTCTACTGTAGTTGGGTCAACAATTACTTTTTGAAAACGACGCTCTAAAGCACCATCTTTTTCGATATTTGTTCTAAACTCATCTAATGTAGTAGCGCCTATACATTGTATTTCTCCTCTTGCTAAAGCTGGTTTTAACATGTTAGATGCGTCTAAAGAACCAGTGGCACCACCTGCACCAACTATAGTATGAATTTCATCTATAAAAAGAATGATATCATCATTCTTTTCAAGTTCATTCATTAAAGCTTTCATACGTTCTTCAAACTGACCTCTATATTTTGTACCAGCAACCAAACTTGCTAAGTCTAGAGAAACAATTCGTTTGTCAAATAAAATTCTTGATACTTTTCTATCAACTATTCTAAGAGCTAAGCCTTCAGCAATGGCAGATTTTCCAACACCAGGTTCACCAATTAACATTGGATTGTTCTTTTTTCTTCTACTTAAAATTTGAGAAACACGCTCTATTTCTTTTTGACGACCAACAACAGGGTCTAACTTATCTAATTCAGCAAGTGCTGTTAAATCACGTCCAAAATTGTCTAAAACAGGAGTTTTAGATTTTTTATTGGCTTTAGATTTTGGAGTTTGCTCAAAAGGATTTTGCTTGTCTGATGCATACTCATCATCAGATGGTGTTTCTGCAATTGGGTTTGAAGGTAAATCTACATTTGGATCATCTACATGTAACTGTTTGTATAAAGCCTTAGCTTCATCATAATTTACATGATATTTCTGAATTAACTTTGTGGTTGGGTCATTCTCATTTCTTAACACACATAATAATAGATGTGCAGTATCAATAGATTCACTCTGATATAGTTTTGCTTCTAAAAAAGTAGTTTTTAAAGCCTTTTCTGCTTGTCTAGTTAAATGCAAACTTTTTTTACCAGCGCTCTCTGATATTGATGGGTTTGCAGGATTTAACTGTTCTAGTTTTTTACGCAACAAAGCTAAATCAACATCAAATGCTGTCAATATTTCTATTGCTTTTCCTTCGCCTTTTCTAATTAATCCTAATAATAAATGCTCAGTACCAATAAACTCATGTCCTAATCGTAATGCTTCTTCTTTACTAAAAGTTATTACATCTCTTACTTTTGGTGAAAAATTATCGTCCATATTTCTTTCTATAATGCTATAAATTTAGTCCTTTTTTCTTCATAATAATTACAAAAAAAGTGCCAAGCTTAAAACCTGACAGTTTGACTACCATTACAAGGTAGAAAACTCTATGAAATCAAACAAATAATTTGCTGTTAAAAATTATTAAAAAATGTTAATAACTATAAGGCTTTACTTAAGGTAAAACCTTTGTAAAAAGTACTAGAAATAGTATCTTGCCTTGTTTTAAAAAAATCAATTAATTCAAATAGAGAATATATATGGCAGATGGAGAAAAGTTAATTCCAATTAACATTGAAGAGCAGATGAAATCTGCTTACATCGATTATTCGATGTCAGTGATAGTATCAAGAGCATTACCTGATGTAAGAGATGGTTTAAAACCAGTTCACAGAAGAGTTTTATATGGTATGCACGAATTAGGAATTAAAGCTACTGGAGCGTATAAAAAATCAGCAAGAATTGTAGGTGAAGTATTAGGTAAGTATCATCCTCATGGAGATACATCTGTTTACGATTCTATGGTACGTATGGCTCAAGATTGGAGTGTACGTTATATGATGGTAGATGGTCAAGGTAATTTTGGTTCTGTAGATGGAGATTCACCAGCAGCAATGCGTTATACTGAGGTGAGAATGCAGAAAATATCTGAAGAAATGTTAGCAGATATTGAAAAAGAAACTGTAGATCATACCTTAAATTTTGATGATACATTACATGAACCTACTGTATTGCCAACAAGAATACCAAATCTATTGGTAAATGGAGCTTCAGGTATTGCAGTAGGTATGGCTACAAATATGGCACCTCATAACTTAACAGAAGTTATAGATGGTACAGTTGCCTATATTGATAATAGAGATATTGAGATTGATGAGTTAATGCAACACGTAAAAGCACCAGATTTTCCAACTGGTGGTATTATCTATGGTTATGATGGTGTTAGAGATGCTTTTCATACAGGTAGAGGTCGTATTGTAATGCGAGCAAAAGCCAATATAGAAGAGGTAAAAGGACGTGAATGTATCATCGTTACAGAAATACCTTATCAAGTTAACAAAGCAGATATGATTAAGAAAACTGCTGACTTAGTTAATGAGAAAAAAATAGTAGGTATTGCAAATATTAGAGATGAGTCAGATAGAAATGGAATGCGTATAGTTTATATTTTAAAACGTGATGCGATTCCTAATATCGTTTTAAATAAACTTTTTAAATACACGCAGCTTCAGACTTCTTTTAGTGTAAATAATATTGCATTAGTTAAAGGTAAACCAGAGCAATTAAATTTAAAACAACTTATACATTATTTTGTAGAACATAGACACGAGGTAGTTGTAAGAAGAACTGAATACGAGCTTAAAAAAGCAGAGGCTAGAGCTCATATTTTAGAAGGTTTAATTATAGCATCTGACAATATAGATGAAGTAATTGCTTTAATAAGAGGTTCTAAAAATGCAGATGAAGCTCGTGAAAAATTAATAGAACGTTTTGAGCTTACAGAAATTCAAGCAAAAGCGATTGTAGAAATGCGTTTACGTCAGTTAACAGGTCTAGAACAAGACAAGTTAAGAGCTGAGTTTGAAGAAATCATGAAGACGATTGCTGATTTAAAAGATATTTTAGAAAATGAGCCAAGACGTTACCAAATTATAAAAGACGAACTTTTACATATTAAAGAAAAATATGGTGATGAAAGAAGATCTACAATAGAATATGCTGGTGGTGATATGAGAATCGAAGATATGATTCCTAATCATAAAGTTGTAGTTACAATTTCTAATGCTGGTTATCTAAAACGTACAAATCTTGATGAATATAAAGTTCAAAATAGAGGGGGTAGAGGTCAAAAAGGGGCTACAACAAGAAACGAAGATTTCTTAGAGCACTTGTTTGTGGGTACAAACCACCAATACATGTTGTTCTTTACTCAAAAAGGTAAAGTATTCTGGATGCGTGTTTATGAAATTCCTGAAGGTGGTAAAAACACTAAAGGAAGAGCAATGCAGAACTTGATTAATATTGAACAAGATGATAAGGTAAAAGCATTCTTAGTAACGCAAGACCTAAAAGACGAAGATTATATTAATAGCCATTATGTGATTATGGCTACTAAAAAAGGTCAAGTTAAAAAGACTTCTTTAAAGCAATATTCTAGACCAAGAACTAATGGTATTAATGCTATTACAATTAAAGAAGGTGATGAGCTGTTAGAAGCTAAACTAACAACAGGAGATAGCCAAGTAATGTTAGCCTTAAAGTCTGGTAAAGCAATTCGTTTCGAAGAAGAGAAAACTAGACCAATGGGAAGAACAGCTTCAGGTGTAAGAGGTATTACTTTACAACACGAAAATGATGAGGTAATTGGTATGGTTTCTGTAAATGATTTTGAAAGTGATATTCTTGTTGTTTCTGAAAAAGGATATGGAAAACGTTCAAGTTTAGAGGATTATAGAATTACTAACAGAGGAGGTAAAGGTGTAAAGACTTTGAATATCTCAGAAAAAACGGGTAATTTAGTAGCCATTAAAAATGTAGATGATAATAACGATTTAATGATTATTAATAAGTCTGGAATTGTTATTAGAATGTCTGTAGAAGATTTAAGAGTTATGGGACGTGCAACTCAAGGGGTTCGTTTAATTAACATTAAAGATGATGATAGTATTGCTGCTGTTGCTAAAGTAGTTAATGAAGAAGGAGATAATGACACTGATGAAACAGAAAATGGCACGGAAATTGAAAACAGTAATAACGAAAACTAAAAATTAGAATTAAATTAATAAACAAATAAAATGAAGAAACAAATATTAGCGCTTGCTGTTGGATTTATGTCGGTTGTAACGTTTGCGCAAAAAAAAGAACTAAGAGCAGCTGAAAAAGCTTTAAGTAAAAGTGATTACAAAACTGCTATGGCTAGTTTAGAGTCTGTTAAGGGAATGCTTGCAGATATGGAAGAAAAATATAAATCGCAATATTATTTTTTAAATGCTCAAGTATTAAGTGGTAAAAATGATTTACAAGGAGCTGCAGAAGCATTTAATCAATTATTTGATTACGAAAAACAAACAGGTAAAAAAAGGTATTCTAAAGAAGCTGAACCAATGTTAATGTCTGTTATTCAAAAAGTTTCTCAAAGAGCCATTAACTTGTATAACAATGATAAAGATTTTAAAAATGCAGCTAAAGATTTTTATTTAACTTATAAGTTAAGTCCAAAGGATACAAGTTTTTTATATAATGCAGCTGTAAGTGCTTCATTAGCTAAAGAATATGATACTTCTTTAGAATATTATAAAGAGTTACAAAAACTTGGTTATACAGGTATTACTACAGAATATTACGCTACTAATAAAGAAACAGGTGTTGTAGAAAATTTAGGTTCTAAAGATCAAAGAGATTTTATGATTAAATCTGGTCAATACATGAAGCCAGAAGATAAAAGTACTGAGTCTAAACAAGGTGATATTATAAAAAATATAGGTTACATATATATTAGCCAAGGTAAAACGCAAGAAGCTATTTCTGCAATAACAGAAGCTAGAAAAACAAACCCTAAAGACTTAAACTTAATTCTTAATGAAGCTCAATTATACATTAAATTAGAGAAGATGGATAAGTTTGCTCAGTTAATGGAAGAAGCTATTGAGTTAGATCCAAATAACCCAACTTTATTTTTTAATCTTGGTGTTGTTAACCAAAATGAAAATAAAACAGAAGAGGCTATTGGGTATTACAAAAAAGCAATCGAATTAAAGCCAGATTATGGTGATGCTTATATGAATTTAGCTGTAGCTATCTTATCTGGAGAAAAAGCAATTGTTGATGAAATGAACAAAAACTTATCTAACTTTAAAAAATATGAAGAGTTAGAAGAGAAACAAAAAGCATTATATAGAAGAGCTTTACCTTACTTAGAAAAAGCAGATGAAATAAAAAGATCAGAAGATACTGTAAAGTCTCTTTTAAACATTTATGATATTCTATTAATGGAAGATAAAGCAGATAAATTAAGACCTATCTATAAAAAAATGAGAGGCCAATAAGCTTATCAAATAATATAAAAAAACCGAAACTTAAGAGTTTCGGTTTTTTTTTATGAGAATAAAAAAGTTAGTTAATACTGAATAGTAAACTTCTCAGCTATTAATTTATTTATTTCATTTTCTTTAAAATCTAGGTTTATTAATTCCTTTTTAAAAACTTTTATGTCTTGTTTAAGGTTTGTTATTTGTATATCTGTTAAAATACTAAAATTAGTACTATCTGATTGATGATTAGCGTCTGATAAAGACCATGTGTAATTACCTCCTTTTCTTAAGAAAATACCATCTACATTTAGAGTCAAAAAGCTACCATTTGTTTCTATTTCTTTACTTTTTTTTGTTTTAGAATCAATTATTTTTAAAGTCAAATTAATGTGGTTATCATTAACCCACTCAAAATAAATTTTTTCTTTAATAATTTGAGTATTAGCTAAAGGTTGTAAAATACTTCCTACTGGTTTGGTTCTGTATACTACTCCAGCATTTGAGTTTTTTTCAACATCGTTCATCATCTTTTTAAACAAGTAGTTAAAGTACTTTTTGGTTACACTTGCTTTTTCATTTATTTTTTTATGTTCTAATACTTTGTCTAGGGTATAGCTTCCAGGTGCATCAAGTTGATATAGCTCACCTTTTTCATCTATTAGTTTTATAGCTTCAGCATTCTCTAATTGTAAAATTAAATTTTTATTAAAAACATCTCCTTTATTAATGCTTTTGTATTCACTTTTATTTTGAATATGAGGGTTTCCTGTAGTTTCTATAACGCAAAGTTTATCTTGACTGTAAGTAAGTATAGAAATAAATAATAATAAATAAAATAAATTGGTTTTTAATCTAAATAACTTTTCCATATTCTTTTAGTTTTAATAAATTTTATCAAATGCACATAAAAAATAAATAAATTAGAAGATATAACAGTAATACCAGTTATATAAAAAACATTTAAATATATGTCATAATTGTACAATAACAAATGAAAGTACAGCAACACAACTGTATAAATAAATAGTACTAACCACTTAAAAGTTCTATTATAAATTTCTCCTTTTCTCTCTAATTTTAATAAGAATATCATAAAAATAAAAACAGAAATAAAAGTAAATGTATATAACCAAAAAGAAGATACTTCAGTTATAAAACCATCTTCTATTAACATTTTTAAAATATTAGCATGTACAACTACACCAAACATATCTGGATAAGATTTACCTGATGTCTTAAGATTTAAAGGTGTAAAAAATTTATCTTCAATATCATTTTTACTTCCTAGTGGTTGACCTAAATAACCAAGTAAAACAATTTTATTTTTAAAAATATCTCTGTTTTTTAAAGTCATAAATTCATCAAATTCAAAATGAATAAATGATTTATAATTTGAAGAATATTTAATTCGTTTTGAAGATTTTAATTCGTTGAAATTTAATTTTTTACCAAATTTAAGCGCTATTTTGGCTGCAAATGATGTGTCTTTTTTATAAATAAAATCTGTAGTTCTTATAACACTACCTCCATTAAAGTTGATGTTTATAAAACCGTTATTTTTGGAGTTAAAAATGGGGTGATTACTAATTATAGAATCTCTATCAAAATTAATTGCGCTTATAATTAATGAATTCGATAAAAATTTCGATAAATATTTATCTTCTTCTTCGTTTTTTAATTCTCTAAAAATTGCGTCTATGCCTATAACTTTTGGCTTAGTTTCTATTAAACTTTCAAGTAAAAAAGCAATTTCTAATCTACTTTTATGTTCAATATTAACTAGGATAATATCTTTATTTACATTATTATCCTGTATTTGTTCAGCATAATAAATATCACTAAAACTAAAGTCTTTAAAAGCTTCTTTAAAAGGGTTTAAAAAGCTTAGATTTAAAATAATTAGTGATAAAAGAAAAGTAAGAAAAAGACAAAAAAGTGTTGATAAAAAAGCATCCTTTAGAATTAGACTATGTTTTTTTATCCACTTTACCATTTTAAATTATTCTTTTAATTATTCTAAGTTTATGAGTGTGTTTTTGTAATTCAGCATTATAAATTCCACTATGGTCTAAAGTATCAATTCTAACTTTACCATGAGCATGAATAATTTGGTAGTTATTTAAAATAATACCAACATGTGTAATTTCTCCTTCATCATTATCAAAAAAAGCTAAATCCCCTGGTTCACTTTCTTCAATAAAACTTAATACTTCACCTTGTGTCGCTTGCTGGTTAGCATCTCTTAAAAGTTTGTAACCACAAAGTTTATATACCATTTGTGAAAAACCAGAGCAATCAATTCCAAAAGGAGTTTTACCACCCCAAAGATAAGGAGTGTTTAAATAAGTAAATGCTTTATGAATTATTTTGTCTTTGTCTAAAGTTCCTTTTGATATTTTGCCTTCAAAATTAAAGATAGAAGTATTAATCTTTAACCTGTTATTCTCATAAAAAGGAAGGTTAGCTCCTAAAGGTATTGTAATTAAATCGTTGTTTGTTGTTGATATAAAATCTATAATTTCATTAGATAGGGTATATTCATCATTTACTATTCTTTCATAAATATCTTCAGAAATTTCTTGAAATTGTAGATGATGAATATAACCTTCAAAATTATCAAAACTTAACTTTATTTTACTCCATTCTTTATCTTTTTCGAGTATTGTAAAATGCTCACCAAATAAAACCTGATTTGTCATTTCTGACTGATGAGAAGGTTCTTTGCGTAAAGGCACAATACCAAGATTACAAATTCCGTAAAACAAATTCTTAGGTTTAAATATTTTCTAAAATCATTGCACTAGCACCACCACCACCATTACAAATAGCAGCTGCTCCAAATTTAGCATTATTTTGTTTTAAAATAGAAGTCAATGCCATAACTATTCTAGCACCTGAAACCCCTAAAGGATGTCCTAATGAAACTGCACCACCATTTACATTTACTTTTGCGCTATCTAAACCTAATATTTTCATATTAGCTAAACCCACCACAGAAAAAGCTTCATTTAACTCAAAATACTCTACATCATTTATAGTTAAATTAGCTTTTGCTAATGCTTTTGGTAATGCTTTAGCAGGAGCTGTAGTAAACCACTTTGGTTCGTGAGCAGCATCTGCATAACTTGTAATTTTAGCAAGAGGTTTTACATTTAATTCTTTTGCTTTTTCTAAAGACATTAATACTAAAGCTGCACCACCATCATTAATAGTTGATGCATTAGCAGCAGTAACAGTTCCATCTTTTGTAAAAGCAGCTCTTAATGAAGGTATTTTCTCCATTTTTACATTTTTATACTCTTCATCTTCAGAGAAAATAATTGGTTCTCCACGTCTTTGAGGTATTTCTACAGGAACTACTTCATCAGCAAATTTTCCTGAAGCCCAAGCCTTTTGAGATCTTTTATAAGATTCTATAGCAAAATTATCTTGGTCTTCTCTAGAGAAATCATATTCAACAGCACATGCATCAGCACAAACACCCATAGCTACTTTGTCATAAGCGTCCACTAATCCGTCTTTTTGCATGCCATCTTCCATGGTAACTGGCCCAAATTTTGTGCCCATTCTTGCATGTTGGTAATGAGGAATACTACTCATGTTTTCCATACCACCTGCAACAACAATGTCTGCATCACCTAAAGCTATTGTTTGGGCAGCTAACATTATAGATTTCATCCCAGAAGCACAAACTTTATTTACTGTTGTACATGGTACACTGTCAGGAATACCTGCATGTATTGCAGCTTGTCTAGCAGGAGCTTGTCCTAAACCAGCAGAAACTACATTTCCCATAAAAACTTCTTGAACTAATTTTGGGTCTAAATTTATTTTTTTAAGTGCACCTTCTATAGCAACAGCACCTAGTTTTGTTGCAGGTATACTAGATAAACTTCCCATAAAACTACCTATTGGTGTTCTAGCAATTGAAACAATTACAACTTCCTTCATCCTTAAATATTATTAATGTTTATTGTGTGTATAGTAGCACAAAAATAACCAAATTATATCAAAAGCTTTTCTTAATAGAATCGTAATTTTAAAGCTTCGTTTTTTTACTGTAAGTTTGTTGTATCTAGATACTTTTTTATGAGTGAGTTTGTAAATAAAATTTATAGAAATAATACCATTATTTATAAGGTAATCTTATTTCTTGTTAGTACAATCGCTATTGTTTATCTGTTTCCAAAAGGTGGTCAATTTAAATATGAATTTAATAATGGTCAATTATGGAGGTATGATAATTTGTATGCGCCTTTTGATTTTGCTATTCAAAAATCTGAAGAAGAAATTACAATAGAAAAAAAAGAAATAGAAGTTAATGCTAAACTATATTTTAAGTATAACAAAGAGGTAGTTGAAAAAGTAAAACAAGATTTTGAAAATAGTTTATCAAAATTTAAAACAAACGATTCTTTAACTATTGATGAAGTTCAAAAGTTTAAAAAATTAGGATCTACAATAATTAGTCAAGTATACAATGATGGTTTTTTAGAATCTGTGAGTGAAAGTAGAATAGATGACCAAAATGACATCATTTCTATTAAAAAAGAAAATGAAGTTCAAGATATACCTTTTAAAAACCTTAATACTTCAAAAGAAGTGTTAAGTATTATAAATTCTAATTTAAAAACAATAAAATCTCAATATAAAAGTAACTTATTACTAGATGAGTTAGCAGGTATTATTAAACCTAATATTACTTTTGATAATGAGCTTACAAATAAAATCATAGAAAAGAGTATTGATGGTATTTCATATACAAAAGGTAAAGTTTCTTCAGGAGAACTTATCATATTGAAAGGTGACATTGTTGAAGGTAAAAAATTAGCCATATTAAATTCACTTAAAAGTGAATCTGAGTCTCAAATTTGGTCTGAGTCTAATTACAATTGGATTGTTTTTGGTTATACCATTTTAGTCTCTTTAGCACTTTTGATGTTATTATTGTTTTTACATAAATATAGAATTGAAATCTATAACAATAACAATAAAGTAACATTTATTTTCTTTAATATTTTTGCTATAATATTTATTCAGACTTTAGTAATAAAATATAACTCTGATTACTTATATATTGTACCATTAAGTATACTTCCAATCATTTTAAAAGCATTTTTTGATGCAAGGTTAGGTTTGTTTGCTCATGTTCTTACAGTATTGCTTTTAGGGTATATTGTACCCAATAGTTTTGAGTTTATATATCTGCACATTATTGCTGGTATTGTTACTATTTTAACGGTTTCAGAACTTTATAAAAGGGCAAATTTATTTATTTCTGTTGCCCAGATTACTGTTATTTACATGCTAACTTATTTTGCCTTTTCAATTATAAAAGAAGGTAATGCATCTCAGATTAATTGGGACTATTTTATGCTATTTGCTGCTAATGGATTGCTTTCATTTTTATCGATTATTTTAATTTACATTTATGAAAAAGTTTTTGGGTTAGTTTCTGATGTAACATTATTAGAATTATCAAATACAAATACACCTTTATTAAGAGAACTTAATGAGAAAGCCCCAGGAACATTTCAGCATTCTATGCAAGTTGCAAATTTAGCAGAGGCTGCAGCTAATGAAATAGGAGCTAATTCTATGTTGGTAAGAACAGGAGCATTGTATCATGATATAGGTAAAATGGCTAATCCAATGTATTTTATAGAGAATCAAACCACTGGAGTTAATCCTCATAATGATTTGTCACCTTCAGATAGTGCAAAAATTATAATAGATCATGTAATTCTTGGTGTAGAAATAGCTAAAAAGAATAATTTACCAGATAGGATTATAGATTTTATTAGAACACATCATGGAACAAGTACCACTTATTATTTTTTAAGAAAAGAACAAGAGTTAAATCCAGATACAAAAGTAAAAGTAGAAAAATTTCAATATAAAGGTCCTATACCATTTTCAAAAGAAACGGCTATTTTAATGATGTGTGATGCTGCTGAAGCTGCTTCTAAAAGTTTAAAAAATCCAACAGCTCAAAGTATTAACGATTTAATAGACAAGATAGTAAGTAAGCAAGTTTCCGATAATCAATTTGTAAACTCAGATATTACTTTTAGAGAAATAAATATTATTAGAAAAGTGATTAAGAAAAAATTGATGAATATTTATCATTTAAGAGTAGAATATCCTGAATAAAAAATAAAAAAACCTTGCTAAATTGTAATTGTAATCTTACATTTGCACTCGCAATTTTTATTTCATCAATTATTTGTTGAAATTTAAGGAGAGGTGGCAGAGTGGTAATGCAGCAGATTGCTAATCTGTCGACCTTTTTGGTCGCCAGGGTTCGAGTCCCTGTCTCTCCGCAAATTGCTTTCGGGGTGTAGCGTAGCCCGGTTATCGCGCCGCGTTTGGGACGCGGAGGTCGCAGGTTCGAATCCTGCCACCCCGACATTTTAGAGTTACTGGTCGCGTAGCTCAGCTGGATAGAGCATCTGCCTTCTAAGCAGACGGTCACAGGTTCGAATCCTGTCGCGATCACATAAAGCCTTACTTTTTTAGTAAGGCTTTTTTGTTTTTTGTATCTAATAAATATTTGTATTTAACTTAGGATTAGTATTTTAAAAAATTATTTGTTTTTTTCAACAAATTCATCAGAAGCAAAATAAATTTCTTTATGAGTCCATCTTTTTTGAAGGTTTTTCAAAGAATATTTAAAATATTTAAAATCTTTTCTATCAATATTTGTCCAACCTATTTCTGCATAAGCAGCTATTCTTGGAAAGGTTTGATAATGCATATTACCATTAGTAGGAATCCATTCTCCCCACATTTGGCATCCTAAACCAATAATTTTATTATGGTATTTTTTATCTAAGTCTTTTGGGATAGGATTAAAAGAATAGGCTTTTGATAAAGGTAAATTTTTGTACTTATAATCTAAATACGTGTAGGAGTGGAGTGAGTTTACAATTTCATATCCATTACTAGCAGCTGTTGTTGCAAGGTTAACATCACCTTTCCAAAAATGAATAATTGTTTCTTTAGCTAATTTTTGAGAGGTTTCTGTGTCTTTCTTATCTTGATAATGATGTAAATTATGTCCCATAATTTCATTCCAGCCCATCATTCTTCTTCCCTTGCTTTGTAAATATTTAGAAATACTATTGGTAAAGTAAACTTGTAAATCTGCTGGGGTTTTTAATTTTTTTTCATTCATATATTTTAGAACTGAAGTAGATGCTTTCCAATGGTTATATTTTACTTCATCTCCACCAATATGAATTACTTTTGAAGGAAATAATGCCATAACTTCATCTAAAACATCAGTTAAAAATTGATACACTCTAGGGTTTGTTACATCGTAGACATCTTTTCCAACACCAAATTTAATAGGAACTTCGATTTCTTTTTTTGAGGTACCTAACCAAGAATAAGAAGCTATTGCAGCTGTAGAATGTCCTGGCATTTCAATTTCTGGAACTATTGAAATATGTCTATCAGCAGCATATTTTATAATTTCTTTAATTTGCTCTTGGGTATAAAAGCCTTCATGTGGTTCTGCTGATTGTATAGGGCTTTCCCATTGTAAAGGTCCTATTTGAGTACTTTTTCTTTTAGATCCAATTTCTGTAAGCTTTGGATATTTTTTTATTTCTATTCTCCATCCTTGATCGTCTACCAAATGCCAGTGAAATACATTCATTTTTAGATAAGCCATTTCATCTAAAAGCATTTTTACTTGTTCCATTCCTTTAAAATAACGAGCTTCATCTAGCATAAAAGCTCTCCATTTAAAACTTGGTTTATCTTCAATTTTTAAATTTTTGACTTCAATATATTTTTCATATTTAGAATAGTAAGCATTAAAGGAACAAAGTTGTTTTAAAGTTTGTAAACCATAAAACCATCCTTTTTTAGAATTTGCACAAATAATAATATTATTATCTGATATCGTTAAATCATAAGCTTCATCTGTAAAACTCTCATCAATTTGAAAAACTAAAAAATTATTTTTAAGATTTTGATATTCTGTTAGTTTAGTAGTTATATTAAATTCTTTAGAAAAGTAATTTTGTAAATCTTTTACAATTTTTTTACTTGAATCATTAAATACAATTTGTGTTTCATTATTAATTTTAAAAACCCCACTTTTTATAATTAGTTTTTGTGGACGAGGAGTTATATGTATTTCTTGTGAAGTTATATTAGTAATGTTTAAAACTGTTAAAAAGCATAGTAAAAAAAGAGACTTTATGGTCATGATTGTTTTTTATTTGTTTAGTTTTAAAATAGAAATATTATAAGAAATACCAAAATTCAAAAAGAAACTACTTAAACTTCCTCCTTTAGCTTTTGCATAACCTCCAGAGGTTCTTAGATTTAATTTATTGTTTAATTTATAATTGATACCAGCACTTGGTTTTATAATTAAACCTTCACCAGTACTAATTCCTCCACCACCAGCTGCACCTGCTAAAGCTTGAAAAAACAATGTTGATTTTTCATTAAACAATGGATTTGTTTTAATACCTAGCCCTACAATACCTTCTGCATAAGCACCTGCGTCTCCAAAATTAGCAAATGATGTTTGTCCAGCAATAAATACGTTTTTGTTTAAATCGAAATTTACTTGTAATGATATTTGATGCATATCTTCTTTTGTTTTAGTATCTCTATCTGCATCAAAATAAATGTCGTGTTTTGTTATTATTTCTAGACCTTTAAACTTACCTGAGGTAAAATTGTTATTAATTGATTTTGTACCATTTCTTTCTACATAATATTTTATACCAAATCCATAAGATTGGGTAAATACATCAGCATTTGGAGACATCACAAAACCTGTGTTAATAGCAAAAAATATATCATCAAATATTTTTTGCTCTATAGAAATATCAGGATAAATTAAAAACCCACCTTTAGTATCAATTCCACCTCCACCACCTGCACCAAGACCAAATTTAGCTAATAAATTTGTTCTATTTTTATTGAAAGAGTGTAAATAGCCTGCGCCTAAAAAAACATCCATATAGCCTGCTTTTATTCCATCAAAAGCACCATCTACTTTTACAAATCCAAACCAATTATTAGAAAAATAACTAGCTAATTCAAAACCTACAAGTCTTATTGTTTCTCCATTGTATTGAGCACCTCCAGATTGTTGAGTTCTACCTTTTATTTTTAAATTATTTTGATGAAACATTAAAGAAGTTCTTTTTGAAAAGATATCCCAACCAGAATTATTTAATGATTTAAAATCATAATTTTGTTCACGATTTTTATAATCTGAATAATCGAAATTTAAAGGAATTTCTAAAGCAATGTTAAATTGATTTCCTTTAATTTCTCCACCATCAAAAAAGTTAACATAGCTCCACCCAGTATTTATAGAGAAATTATCAAATTCATATCCTAGATTAAAATGAGGTAGTATAAATGCACCACCTCCATCTGGAGCAGCTCTTCCACCTCCACCACCAAAATGAAATCCAGTATCTACATAAAAATTATCTCCAAAAAATTTTTTTACACCTGTATTTACACCTAATGTAAAAAAACCACCTCTATCACCAGATACAGCTCCATAAATTCCTAGCCCTCCATACAACCAATCATTAACCATTAAGTTGTAATGAATACCTGTAAATCCCATATTTTTTTCATTAGGAACATTTGTAATAGGCATATCAATAGATAGGAAATCTAATTTTGCAAAACCTTTTTGAGTTTTCCTTTCTAAATTTTTTTTTTGTGAAAAAGAAAATTGATAAATAAATGATAGTAAGAGAATTAATACTATTCTTTTCATGCTTGTTTTTTTTGTTTTTTAACAGTAACAATGATTGTTTTTGAAGTTGGAGTATTACTTAAATCTGCAGTACTTTTTATAGGAACTAAAGCATTTGCTTCAGGAAAATAAGTTGCTGTACATTGTTTTGGAATATCGTAAGGTATTACTAAAAAACCATTTACAATTCTTACTTCATCTTTAAAATGACTTGTTATGTTAACTAAGTCTAATTTTTTCAGACCTTCTTTTTGCATATCATCTTTATTCATAAAGATTACTCTACGTTCATTTAAAACACCTCTGTATCTATCATTTAATCCATAAATAGTAGTGTTGTATTGATCGTGAGTTCTAATGGTCATCATTAGATACTGATTTTCATCTAATTTAATACCTGAAGGTTTATTGATAGAAAAATTGGCTTTACCAGTTAGTGTATTATCAAAATTATTTTCTCTTGCGTTATTTGGTAAATAGAAGCCTCCTTTTTCTCTAACCCTTGTGTTATAATTTTCAAAACCAGGAATTGTTGCTTCAATTTTATCTCTAATTAAATCATAATTAGAAGCTAACTCTACCCAATTTACTGAAGATTTTTTTAAGGTAATTTTTGCTAAACCTGCAACAATAGCAACTTCGCTCAATAAATATTCTCCACAAGGTTTTAAATGTCCTTTTGATGAATGTACAACTCCCATTGAATTTTCTACAGAAACAAATTGTTCTCCAGAAATTTGAAAATCTTTTTCAGATCTTCCTAAGCAAGGTAAAATCAATGCTTTTTTACCATGTATTAAATGACTTCTATTAAGTTTAGTAGAAACATGAACAGTTAAATCACAATTTTTTAAAGCTTTTGCTGTGTATTCTGTATCTGGAGTTGCAGAAATAAAATTACCTCCCAAACCAAAAAATACCTTAGCTTTTTTATGATACATGGCTTCAATAGCATTTACAACATCATATCCATGTTTTCTTGGAGATTTAAATTTAAATTCTTCTTCTAAAGCATCTAAGAACTCATGTTTTGGTTTTTCCCAAATACCCATTGTTCTATCTCCTTGAACATTAGAATGACCACGAACAGGGCAAGTACCTGCTCCTTTTTTGCCTATGCTCCCTTTTAATAATAATATGTTTACAAGTTCTCTAATATTATCTACAGCATTTTTATGCTGAGTTAAACCCATAGCCCAACATATTATTATCTTTTCATTATTTACAATTAAATCGACTGCTTTTTCAATTACAGCTAATTCTAAACCAGTTTGTGGTAACAAGTATTCTATTGTGTAAGTATCTAAATCTTCAAGAAATCTATCTAAACCTTTTGTTTTTTCTTGAATAAATTGATGATTAAAAACAGATCCAGGATTTTCTTCTTCTCTTTGCTTCATCAATTTTAAAATAATTTTTAATAAAGCTACATCACCATTTATTTTGACTTGTAAAAATAAATCTGTTAAATCTTGTCCTTTACCAAACCATTTTAAGGGTTTTTGAGGATCTATATAATTTATTAAACCCACTTCTGGTAATGGATTTATAGTAATTATTTTTCCACCATTTTTTTTCGTTTCTCCTAAAGCTGTAAGCATTCTAGGATGATTTGTTCCTGGGTTTTGACCAATAACCATAACTAAATCAGCATGGTTAAAATCGTCTAACGTTACAGAACCTTTACCAATACCTAAAGTTTCTGTTAAGGCAACACCACTAGATTCATGACACATATTAGAACAATCAGGTAAATTATTTGTACCAAATTGTCTTACAAAAAGTTGATATAAATATGCAGCTTCATTGCTAGTTCTTCCAGAAGTATAAAATATTGCTTCATCTGGTGAGTCTAATGAGTTTAACTCATCAGCAATGATTGAAAATGCTTCTTGCCAAGAAATTTCTTTATAATGATTTGCACCTTCAGGTAAATAAACAGGATTTGTAATTCTACCTTTTTTGCCAATTTCATAATCTGATAGTTTCGATAATTTTTCTACTGAGTATGTTGAGAAAAAAAGAGGGGTTACTAGATTTTTTGTTGCTTCTTCTGCTATTGCTTTTGCTCCATTTTCGCAATATTCTGCTAAAAAAGCTCTTTTTTCATCTGGATCTGGCCATGCACAACCAGGGCAATCAAACCCATCTTTTTGATTCATTTTTTTTAAAAGACTAATCCCTTTTAAAACACCAGTTTCTTTTGTAACATGGTTCAAAGCAGTTTTAATTGCTTTAACACCAACAGCAGATTTAGGAATTTCTGTTAATTCAATTCCAGTTAATTTTTCAGGGGGTTGTGCATCAGTTTTTTTAAACATATTGTATGTTTTTAAAATATTCTGGATTCGAGTATATGGTCATTTTATCATCTCTAGTAAAACCTACTAAACAGATTCCAAATTCTTTAGCAAAATCTACAGCTAATGAAGAACAAGCAGAAACTGCTATGATAACAGGAATTTTTGCAATAAAAGCTTTTGTAACAATTTCATAAGACACTCTACCACTTACAACTAAATATTTAGCTTCTTGTAAAGAGTCAGTTGTTAACAAATCTCCTATTACTTTATCAACAGCATTATGCCTGCCAATATCTTCTTTTACAGTTAAAAGTTCTTTTTGATGATTAAAAATAGAAGCTGCATGTAAGCCACCAGTTTTTTCAAAAACTTTTTGATTTTTATGCATAGCTTCCATCATTTTTGAAACTTCTAATAAATTAAATTGCTGTTTATTATTTAAATATTTGCCTTCTACCTTTAAATGATTTAATTCTTTTTTTCCACAGATACCACAAGAAGAAACAGAAAGTAATGTTCTTTTATTTAAGTATCCTTTGCCTAAATCATTTTTAGAAATGGTAACATTAATTATAGCATTAATATTATTTTCTTTTTTTACAATATCGAAAGAAATAGGAGTGTTTTTTTTATAAATATCTTCAGCAAATAAAAGCCCAGTTATTAATTGGAAATCATTACCTGGTGTTCTCATTACAACAGTGTAAGACTCTTGGTTTATATTTATTTGAAGTGGAGCTTCTACAACTAAATTATCTTCTAAAAGATGATTTGTCTCTGCTATAACCTTTAAACCTTGATATTGTAAAGTTTGCATATTTAATAGAGCGTTTTTTACTCTTCTTACAAACTTAATTAAAAAAACTTGTAGTATAAAAAAAGTCTCGATGTAAAACCGAGACTTGTCTTTAGTATCTTATACCCCTAAAAATAAAATACATAAAGCTAGGTCAAATATAGTAATTTTTTTTAATAATTATAATATATGTTATAAAAATGATATTTTTTTATTAACATTTTTGACATATTATCACTTTTAAGTTTTTGTTTGCAGTAGTTGTAAAGAATAAATAATCTGTACCCCCATCATTAATATTTATTTCTTTTCTAATTTGGGCTACTGTTTTTGGAAAATTTCTAGTGGTAATATTTGCTTTAGATTTTGAGAATCGTTTTTTTAATTTCTTTTTATCATAAGATAAAATATCAACTATTTTAAATGCTCTTCCAGGAAAATCTATAAAGTTTTCTGAAGTGTAAAGATGAGAGTGCTCTTCTAGTTTATAAACATTAAATTTATTTGAAATTTGATGAAACCCACCAGATTTTAATATAGCTGAATTTGGTTCATATAAATAGGAGAGTGGTTCTGAAAAATTTGAACTTTCTTTACTTTGATATTCAAAACTGAATTCATCAGTTTTAGATTTACCAATGTTTACTGCTATGATATTTGTACTTTCTGCATAATTTTTTTCTAATAAAAACAACAATTCTTTTACTTCATTATGCACAGCAACAATGTGTACAGATTTTACATTTTTTAATTCATTAATGGTATTTGTAATATCTAAAATTGGAGAAACTTTTATTAATATTTGATTTGCTTTAGTAAAAAAGAAATCAATTTTTGGAGGAATATATGGTAAACAATCTTTTAATAAAAAAACTTTTCCTTTTACATCACTTCTTCTTGATGGATCTACATATATACAATCAAAAGTATCATTAGTTTCTTTTAAAAAATCAAAACCGTTAATAGCATAGGTTTCAATATTTTTCGCATTTAGTTGTTGATAATTATGTTTTACAATTGTTGATAATTCTGAGTTTATCTCACAATGAATTACTTTTTTAAATTGTTTAGAAAAATAAAAACTATCTACACCAAAACCACCAGTAATATCTATTATTGATTTTCCTGTTACTAATTTAGATTTAAAAGCTGCAGTTATTTCTGATGAGGTTTGCTCTATAGAAATTTTATTTGGATAGTATATGTTTTTACTCGAGAACCAAGTAGGTAATTTTTTTTCTGATTTTTTTTTTGCTAGTATTTGATTCGCTAATTCCTTGCTCTCAATATCTTCGAAAGGACTGCCTTTTAAAATAATTTTAGTAATTTCTATCTTTAAATTTTTAGAAATAAATTCTTGTATTTCAGGCTTTAAAATAGCTAAATTCAAAAGATTAAATATTTTTAGTAAGAGATTTTACAATCTTATTATCAGATAAAAATTCTTTTAAAATTACTTTTAAAACGGTATAGCAAGGAACAGCTGTAATCATACCTGGAATTCCAAAAAGTAATCCTCCAATTATAATTACTAAAAATATTTCTAATGGATGAGATTTAGCAGTTTTAGAAAATATTAAAGGCTGACTCACAAAGTTGTCTAACAATTGAGCTAAAGAATAGAAAAATAAAATCCAAATAGATGTTGGTAATATTTGACTTTGAAAATCTAAACCAATATTACTTGTCATAGATAAAATAAACATAACACATGCTCCTATTAATGGACCTATGTAAGGTATAAGATTTAATAAGGCACATAAAAACGCTATTACAACAGGGTTAGAAATACCAAAGCTTAATAAAATAATAGTATAAATAAAAAATAGAATTGAGATTTGAAGAATTAACCCAATAAAATATCTAGATAATAAATCATTTATAGTTTCTAAAGATTTAGAAAATCTATTTTCGGTATTGCTAGGTATTATTGTTAATAAGCCATTCTTTAATAATCTACTATCTTTCATAAAGAAAAAAGTGATAAACAACACAGAAAATAAACCAATACTAAATGAACCAAGTGTTTCTAAAAGTGTATTTAGTAAGCTTGGTATTGTTTTAAATTGAGATGTAATGTCTAAATGTTTTAATTCGTCTATTAAATCTATTCCTTTGCTTGAAAAATAGATATAAATTTCATTAAAAATATCTTCTAAATCTTGTTCTAATTTGTCTATATGTAAAAGCGATAAACTTTTACCTTGTTCCATTATTAAAGGAATAAACAATGTTATGATACCTACTAATAAACCAAGCATAAGAATCATAGTAGTTATTACAGCAAAAACATTTGGCATTTTTAATCTTTTTCTTAGAAAAAGAATTAAAGGTCTACCAATTAGAGATAAAATTGCTGCGATTACTATATAAACAATTACAGATTGAATTTTATATAAAAAAAATAATAACAAAAGTACACCTAGCAAAATGCTAACCGCTCTTAAAATTCCGTTTGCAATTGCTTTTGAGTTCATTAATTATAAGCTTTTACTTCTCCCATACTCAATTGTCCTCCATTAGAAAAACTATGGTTTGTTGGCAGTAATGTGCCACTTTCTGTAGTTATCCAACCTTCCCAAGTTGCAGGTGTACCATTCATTCTGCCATTTTTTAAATACATTTTATAGCTTTTTGGTACATAAGTTGAATCTAAAATCCAAACATAAGCATCACCAGGAGTTGTGCCTCCACTTGTATAAGTTACTTTTAAAGCATCTTTACCTTCTACATCAACAATATTTCTTATAACTCCTTTATCATAAAGTTTATGAGGAGCAACAAGCCAAAAAGAATCGTTATTAAAAATGTCCCAAGCTCTTTTTACAATTTTTTCGTCTGTATCTTCTTGTTTTTCTCCTTCAAAATAAACTGTGCTTTTATCTATTTCTTGAGGATAAAGATTTACTCTAAAGTCTTCCCAAGAAACGTCTACAATATTTTCTTTTTTGTTCCACTTAAAACTTCTTCTTCCACCAAAACTCCATTCTATAAATTTTGTTTTTTGATAAGCTTCATGTTTTATAGCCGCTAAAATTTTATCTGCAAGTTTATTGGCTTCTTTATTGTAAGCTTTTACATCACCCATATCTAGCTCCAAACCAAACAAAGAAAGTTTATGTTTAGTTGGTAGTTTTAAACCAGCTTCTGTAGTTTTCCAATCAGACCAAGTTGCAGAAACACCTCCAATAGGTATAATACTTGTCCACATTTTATAAGCTACAGGAAAAAACTTATCATTTAAAATCCATAAATAAGAATCTCCAGGAGTTGAACCTCCAGAAGTGTATGTAACTAATAAAGCATCTTTGCCTTCGTATTTTACAATTGCTCTTTCTGTGCCTTTATCAAATATTTTATAAGGTGCTACTAACCAGAAAGAATCGTTATTAAAATTATCTATTGCTTTTTGAATTAATTTAGGTGATGAAGCTTTACTTTTTGAAGTATTTTTTAAGTTTAAAATGATTTTTTCTTCACCCAATACAACCTCTACTTTATTTTGTTGCTTATACCATTTATAATGATTTGTACCTCTAAAATCCCATTCAATTACTTCAGTATTTTCAAATACTTCATGGTTTAAGGCATTAAACATTTTAATGGCTAAAGCATCTGCTTCTTTTCCTTTGTTGCCTTCAGGTAATTTTTCGTTATTTAAAAAATAATAACCAACTCCAAATAGAAATACCAAGACCATTAATAAGCCTAATGCTTTTAAAAACTTCTTCATTTTAAACGATTAAATTCAAAAGCTAAAATATTAATTTTTAGAAGAAGAAACTATTGGTTTGCTTTATAATAATCTAAAATATGTTTTGGAACCTCCATTTTCTCTGGTTTACCTTTGTCTGCAATTGGGTATTCTGCAACTTGCTTTATAGGGATTACACCTGCCCAAACGTCTAAATTGTAATCTTCTGGTTCATCATTTACACCTTCTGCTCTAATTTTTGCTGAAGCTGTATCAATAGTAAATTCAACCACTAAAGTTCTATCTAATTCTTTTTGTAGCATAGGTCTTAAAGATTGCCAATGATTAGGCATCATTTGATTTACAATTAGCTTTAATATTTCTGTTTTATCAACATCATTTTTTATTTCTATAACAGTGCCAAAAAGTGTTGCAGATCTATAATTAACTGAATGATGTAACCCAGATCTTGCTAAAACTAATCCGTCTAAATGATTCACAGAAATAGATGTTTTATCACTTTGCAGAATGCCCTGTAACATTCTATTTCCTGTTGAGCCATGAATATACACTTTGTCTTCTTTTCTGGCATAAGCCATTGGAATAGATATTGGATAATTATCATAGATATACCCAACATTGCATAAAAACCCTGCATCTAAAATGTTATTAATGGTCTCTACATTGTAAGAAGCTCTATTTTGGCCTCTCTTTACTCTGTTTGTTTTTGATTGAGGGTAGGTTTTCATTCAATTAAATTTTTACACATGATATGGTTTTTATAGGATTTGCCAGCAACTACAAAGTCGTAAAACCCAATTTTTTTATATTGATTTGCTTGATAAAAAGAAATGGCATTGTAATTATAAATATAAGTTACCAACCATATACAATTGAATTTCATTTTTTTAACGTATTCTATAATTGTATCATGTAATTTTTTACCAAGTTTTTTACCAATAAAATCATTGAGAATATAAATTTTATCTAGTTTACAAACATTCTTTTCTTGAATACTATTTGTAGTTTTGTTGAGTTCTATTTTTGCAAATCCTACAGCTTGCTTTTTATAATAAATGATTAAAAACAGGATGTTTTTATCACTTAAATCTTGTTTTATTTTTTCTTCATTAAAAGCATTATTACAATAGTCTTCAACGTCTTTTTTATTTTTAATATATATACTGTGAGATTCTATAAATGTAGTTTTACCTAAATTTATAATGGTATGAACATGAGTTCTGTTAGCCTTAAGAATTTCAATCATGCCTATCTTTCTAAAGGGTTAATATTTTTGAATAATTTAGAAATTAAGTTATTTTTTACTAAATCTTTTGGTTCATAAATTCTTTTTTTAGATGCTGGATATTTCTTAATCATTTCTTTTGGTCTAATTGGTCTTTCTGTAAAATTTCCATTACAACTTGGGCAAACGTCATCAAATATTTCTAAAGCACAAGTTCTGCAGTATGTGCACTCAAAAGAACAGATCATTGCTTCAGTTGAGGTATTGGGTAAATCTTTATTACAGTGTTCGCAATTTGGTCTTAATTCTAACATTTGCATCATTTTAAATCAAAATTAGTATTTTTATGGACTATTGTAATCGTCCAGAATAAAAATAAATAATAGTCCAGTTTTTATGTTTCCATTTATATCTACCTTTAATATTGATAGGTCTCTACATCAAGCTTTGTATTTACAATTAGCAAATCAATTTATAGAGCTTATAAAAACAAGAAAATTATTACCTAATACAAAGTTACCAAGCAGCAGAAGTTTAGCAGCAGTTTTAAAAGTACATAGAAAAACAGTTGTAGCTTGTTATGAAGAGTTATTGTTACAAGGTTGGGTAGAAAGTATACCTAAAAAAGGAACATTTGTAAATGCAAATTTGCCAGAATTACAATTACAAGATTACAGAAATCAAAATCATTTTTTAAAAAAAGATTATGTAGGGTTTTCATTTTATAAAAATGATATTTTAGAAAGAAAAACCAATGCTTTACAACAAAATTTTATGTATTTAGATGATGGAGTTTCTGATGTAAGACTAACACCTATAAAAGATTTAGCAAGAATCTATAGAAGAATTTGCAATAGAAAATATATTTATAAAGGCATGTCTTATGGCACTACATTAGGTAATTTAAAACTTAGAAAAACATTAGTAAATTATTTAAATAATACTCGTGGTTTAAATGTAAATGTAGATCAACTATTAATTACTAGAGGTAGCCAAATGGGAATTCATTTATCTGCTAAATTATTATTAAAAGAAAATGATATCATTATAGTAGGTGACACAAATTATATTTCTGCTGATATAACTTTTTTAAATGAAAAAGCCAATTTAAAAAGAGTAACTGTAGATGAAAATGGATTACAAACTCACCAAATTGAAAATATTTGTAAAACAAATACTGTAAAAGCTGTATATGTAACTTCACATCATCATCACCCAACAACAGTTACCTTATCTGCAGAAAGAAGAATCCATTTATTAAATCTTGCTAAGACTTATAATTTCGCCATAATTGAAGATGATTACGATTTTGATTTTAATTACAATCATTCCCCAATTTTACCTTTAGCTAGCCATGATACAAATGGAAATGTTATTTATATTGGTTCTGTTTGTAAAACTGTGGCTCCTGTTTTTAGAATTGGTTACTTAATAGCTCCTAAATCTTTTGTTAATACAGCCGCAAACTTAAGAAGATATATAGATAGGCAAGGAGATGCATTATTAGAAATTACTTTTGAAGAGTTTATTAAATCTGGAGATTTAGATAGACATATTAAAAAGGTGATGAAGATTTATAAAGCAAGAAGAGATTTATTTTGTAGTCTTTTAAAAAAACATTTTCCTACTATTTTTTCTTTCGAAGTCCCTATTGGAGGAATGGCTGTTTGGCTTACACTCGATAAAAAGTATTCATGGAGTAGAATTGCAGAATTAGCAAAAAAACAAAAGTTAGAAATAGGTGAGTGGCAACGTTATGATTTAGCAAAGAATAAACATAACGCAATAAGAGTTGGTTTTGCTAAATTTAACGAAGAAGAAATTAAAGAACTTATTTTTAGATTAAAAAACACTATTAATCAATTAATAGTTAAATAAAAAATCCTGCTTTTGCAGGATTTTTTATTTAAAAGTTTATTTATCATTTTTATAACCTTTAGGTCTTTTAGAACGAATAGGGGCTTTAGGTTCTGGTTTTGGAAAAAATTCTTGTGTTTTAAGTAAACGCAAAGCCTCAGCTACTGCTTTTTCTAATTGTGGGTCTTTACCTTGTAAAACTTCTTTTGGTGTTTGATGCACTTCTATATCTGGAGCCACACCTTCACCTTCAACAGCCCATTTTCCATTAACATCATAGAAACCACCTCTTGGAGCAACCATTCTTCCACCATCTATAAATCTTGGAGTGTCCCAAGTACCAACTAATCCTCCCCAAGTTTTAGTACCTACTAAAGGGCCTAAATTCTTTTCTTTAAACATATAGGGTAATAAATCTCCACCTGAACCAGCTCTTTCATTAATAATCATCACTTTTGGCCCCCAAATACCAGCCATTGGTGTAGTCCAAGGTTTTTTACTTTCACTTTTACTATTAAAATAACCAATGACTTCTCTAGACATAATGTCTATCATATAATCTGCAGCAGAACCACCACCATTATTTCTTTCATCTATAACAACACCTTTTTTATCTTGTTGAGAAAAATAGTATCTATTAAAAGATGTAAAACCAGGATTACTTGTGTTTGGTACATATACATATGCTAATTTTCCATTAGATAATTCGTCTACTTTTCTACGATTACTTTCTACCCAATCTATACTTCGTAAACCTCTTTCACTAGAAGTAGGTGTTATTAGTATGGTTCTAGCTCCATTTTCTGATGGTTTATCATTAACTTTTATAAAAATCTCTCTACCAGCAGTTTGTTCTAATAATTGATACGGATTTATTTCCGAAGTTAATGTTACTCCATTAATTTCTAATAAGTAGTCTCCTTTATTTACATGAATTCCTGGTAAACCTAAAGGAGCAAAAATGTTAGGATTCCAACGTTCTCCTTTATATATTTTTGTGAAACGATAATACCCTTTATGTACCTCTAAATCTGCACCTAGTAGTCCAACACCAACTCTATTTAAATTAGGGAAATCACCTCCAGAAACATAAGAATGTCCAATAGCAACTTCTCCACTCATAATATCTACAACATAATTTAAATCTGTTCTATGCTTTACATCGTTTATCCAAGGAGAATACCACTCGTAAATATCATCCCAAGGAGCACCATGAACATTATCTACGTAAAGAAAGTCACGCATAAAACGCCATCCTTCTTTAAAAATTTGATGTGCTTCTGCTTTAGGGTCTACTTTAATTTTAAGATTTGTTTTTAATGTTACTTTTCCAGCTTTGGGTGCTTTTGTATTGTTTAAGCTCCAACTGCCTCCTTTAGAGATTAAAATAGATTTTCTATCATCTGATGCTGTCATAGATGAAACACCATTTGCAAATACATTTGCTTTTTCTTTAGTAACATCATAGCTGTGTAAGGTTAATCCTCTACTATTTGGAACAGATTCTGCAATAAAGACTTTGTTTTTTGGTCCTTTTAATAAACCAACATAATTTCTTGCAGGTAATTTTAAAGCTACAGCTCTATCAAACAAACCATTTTCATCAATTATAGTTTTATTTGATGCTTCTTTTTTGTGAGACTCTTTTTTATTTTTATCGGCTGTATTTTCTTTTGGTAAAGATTCTTCGTCTGTTTTAGGAAGATTTGGAGCTTTATCTTTAGAAGACAAAACCACTGTATATAAGGTTCTTGTTACACTTGGGTCGTAAGAACTCATGTCTAACCAACCTGTTTGTAAACCATAATCTGTACTTGCTAAAGTATAAATGTATTTTCCTGAAGCATCCCAAACAGGAGTTATAGCATCTGCTATATAATCTGTTATTTGAATAATTTTTTTAGTACTTATTTGATAGGCATAAACAGATTTATAACTATTATCATTTTGTTTTGCATAAGCTATCCAATCACTATCAGGAGAAAACTTAGGATTCATTGTTCTATTTGGATGAGCAAATGTATCTGCATCTACTTTTGTAATTTCTTTTGTCTCTAAATTAATCATCCAAATAACAAAATTAGTATCAGTATAGGCAATGTATTTACCATCTGAAGACCAATCTGGTTGAAAATAAAAAGTAGGATTTGGTAGTTTTATATATTGTTGATTATCTCCATTTTGATTTGCTAAAACCAATTCATACTCTCCATTTTTATCAGAAAACCAAGCAACTTGATCTCCTTTTGGAGACCAAATAGGAGAACGATCTGCAACTCCAGAAGAATTAGTTAAATTTCGCCAAGTTCCGTTTTCTTTTGGTACTGTAAAAATTTCTCCTCTATATTCAAAAATGGCTCTTTTGCCTTTAGGTGAAACATTAGGATTGGTTAAATTTCTACCAGAAACATTCATCCATCTTGTTCTAGAATAATTTAAATCGCCTTTTACATGAATAACAATTTGTTTGGTTTGTTTAGTTGCTGGATTTAACATGTGTAAAAAACCACCTTGCTCATAAACAATTCCATTTTTATTAGCATCTATGTTTTTTACATCAAACTTTTTGTGAAAAGTAATTTGCGTTTCTTTGTTTGTTTTTAAGTTATAAGACCAAATATTTGCAGTATAATCTCTTTCTGAAATATAATACACATCACCTTTATACCAAACAGGATTTACATGTCTTTCTCCATCTAATTGTGGAGTTTTAATTAATTCTTTAGTCTTTAAATTAACAATCCAAATAGGCATTGCTTGACCTCCTCTATAATTTCTCCATTCTGCATCCCAACTTGTAATAGGTGTATAGGCAATGTATTTATTATCATTAGAAATTTCACCAAAAGCAGCTCTTGGAATATCAAAAGCTTCTGGCATACCACCAGTTACAGAAACTGTATAAAATTTATTAGTTTGTGTAGGTTTACCTTCTCTATTAGAACGAAATAAGATTTTTCCATCTGGTGTCCAACCTTGTACAATATCTGTAGCTGAATGATAGGTTAGTCTTTTAGGTTCACCACCTTCAATACTTACCAAATACACATCTGTATTTCCATCATATTGAGCTGTAAATGCTATCCATTTTCCGTCTTTAGAAAAATGAGGGCTAGATTCGTAACCTTCATCACTAGTAAGTCTAACAGCATTACCACCTGTTAGTGGAGCTTTCCATAGATCTGCAGCATGTACAAAAACTACTTGATTATCTGATAAAGTTGGTTGTCTTAATAATCTTGTACCTTGAGAAAAACTGTTATAGGTTAAGATTAATGAAAATAATATGACTAATTTTTTCATGTAAAATAAGTTTGATTTATTCTTTAAAGGTAAAGAAAATCAACTTAAATGTAAAAGAAGATTTTACTTAGCAAATAATTGACTCATGTCTTTAAAAGCTTTAAACTCTAAAGCATTATTTTCTGGATCGTTAAAAAACATTGTGGCTTGTTCACCAACTTTCCCTTTAAAACGAATACAGGGTTCAATTATAAATTTTGTGTTTACAGCATTTAGTTTGTCTGCTAAAGTATGCCAATCTTCCCAAGTTAAAACAACGCCAAAATGTGGTACAGGAACATCATGACCATCTACAGGATTCGAAATTCTATCTGCTTTAAAATCTTCTTTTTGATGGATTACTAATTGATGACCAAAGAAATTAAAGTCTACCCAATGTGTATCACTTCTACCTTCTTCACATCCTAAAATATCTCTATAAAAGGTTCTACACTTTTCTAAGTTTTGAACTGGAATGGCTAAATGGAATGGCTGTATCATTGTTAGTTGTTAGTTGTTAGTTGTTAGTTGTTAGTTGTTAGTTGAAATTTATAAAAGAAATTATTAGTTAAATATATTTGTTCTTTAATTAAAATCCTACAGCAGTATCATCTCCTCTTGGGTCTGCACCACCTTCTAATTTTCCATCTGGTAATACTAAAATGGCATCAACTCTACCTATAATTAAAGAGTTTCTTTCTAAAATAGAATATCCTAAATGTTCTAATTCTTTTTTAGTAGCATCAGAAAAACTATGGGGTTCCATTCTAATTACATCTGGTAACCATTGATGATGAAAACGAGGCTGATTTACAGCTTCTTGCATGCCCATATTATAATCTACTACGTTTATAATATTTTGTAAGACTGATGTGATTATGGTAGAACCTCCAGGAGTACCAACTACCATAAATAATTTACCATCTTTTTCTACAATTGTGGGTGTCATAGAACTTAACATTCTTTTTTCTGGTACTATTGAATTGGCTTTAGAGCCAACTAAACCATAAACGTTTGGTGTGCCTGGTTTACTAGAAAAATCATCCATTTCATTATTTAAGAAAAAACCTGCACCTTTTACTAAAACCTTAGATCCATATCCTGTATTTAAAGTAGTGGTTACAGAAACTGCATTTCCAAATTGGTCTACAATAGAGTAGTGGGTAGTTTCATCACTTTCGTAACCTAAGATTTTACCATGTGAAATTTCTGATGATGGTGTAGCTTTATCCCAAGAAAAAGTTTCCATTCTTTTGTTGATGTAACTTGTAGCAGTTAAACTGTCAATAGGTACATTAATAAAATCAATATCACCTAAATAATGTGCTCTATCTGCATAAGAACGTTTTTCTGCTTCTGTAAGTAATTGGATGTATTTCGTAGAATTATGTTCGATTTTAGAGATATCAAAAGGTTCTATAGATTTTAAAATCTGAGCTAAACAAATTCCACCACTGGCAGGTAAAGTCATAGAAGTAATTTGATAATCTTTATATGAAAACTCAATGGGTTTTCTCCAAATTGCTACATATTTCTCTAAATCTTCATGAGTTATTATACCACCTAATTCTGAAATATAATTCACTAAAAAATCAGCAGTTTTTCCTTTGTAAAAACCATCTTTACCAAAATCTCTTATACGTTCTAAAGTTTTAGCTAATTCGTTTTGAATTAAAAGATCACCAGCTTTCCATTCTTTATCAAAAATGGTTTTATAATTATTTACTTTTCTAAATCTATCAGTAGCATTATTTAAATCATCTGCTTGTTTTCGGGTTATAGTAAATCCGTTTTTAGCTAAATCTATTGCTGGTTGAATCAATTCTTTAAAAGGTAGGCTTCCAAACTTTTTATACACCTCAAAAACACCTGCAACAGAACCAGGTATACCAACTGCATGAGCACCTAAAACACTTTTGTTTTTAATAACATTACCTAATGAGTCTAGATACATGTCTTTATAAGCAGTAATTGGTGCTTTTTCTCTAAAATCTAATGCTCCTTTTTTACCATTTTTATCTCTGTAAACCATAAAACCACCTCCACCAATATTACCAGCAACAGGATATACTACAGCCAAAGCAAAATGAGTTGCAATCATTGCATCATATGCATTACCGCCTTTTTGTAATATGTCTGATCCTACTTTTGAAGCTTCTTTTTTGGCTGAAACAACCATTGCTTTTTCAGTGATTAAGCCTTTTACTTTTGATTCTTTACAACCTATAAAAAGAATAGATGTGATTAGAATAATTATGAATTTTTTGAGCATTTTATTGATGAAGTAAATGGTTTAATTTTTCTTTTGCAAATAGTATTAAATCTTTAAAAAACAATGTAAAATCTTCTTCTAATTCTTTTTCTAAACTATTTAAATCTTCTAAGGCTAAATTCATTTGAGATTTCCCTTTTGTTCTATGGTTCATCCCATTTAAAACTTTTTGAATTCCTTCTTTAAATTGATAATTATATAAAATATTATAGTCTATCATGTATTTAATAAAGTTTTGAGATTTTACAGGTAATTCACTAGATTTTTTTTCAAATAATTGATTTATAGCATTTGCATAGATACTTAATGGAATAGCAGAGTAATTTGCCCAGTTTTTAGCTAAAAAATAATCGTAAAAAATATCAATAATAACACCATCATAATGTCTGTAACGTTCATGAAGTCTTCGTTTACTTTTTCTTACAATTTCATGAGTGTCTGTAAAGGTGTCAATTTCTCTATGAAGTATTATGCCTAGCTGAATTTCTTTTGGATAGTGCCCAAAATGATTTCCTCTTACATGATCTGCAATAAAATTACCAATCATAATATTGGTGTTATTTTGAGATAGATACAAATGTGCAAGAAAATTCATTGGCTAAAAGTAATAAAAAAGAAGCCAAGAATATTTTATTTTACTGTAAAAAAGTGTTCTTCAAAAATGGGTTGTCCGCTTTTTGTATACCCTTGAATTTCTACTTTAAATTTTCCAACGATATCAGAAGAATAAAAGAATATTTCTTTAGTACTCTTATTAATTTTTGGCAACCAAAGTAGTTGAGTTCTAAAGTCAGGAATATTTTTATTTTTTAAAACTTCATAATTTGGGTGATAATAATTTTTTTCTTGCTCTGGTTTTAGAAGTGAAAACTTTTGAGATTTTTTTGATTTGTTTTGGTAATTTTTATCAAATGTTTTGATATCTATAATTCCTTGATAAAGCTTATTTCCAAAAAAGTATTTTTCTTGAATTACTTTTATGGTTTTAATCTTTAAGGCATCAAAGCTAATAAAATCTGAATGATTATTTATTATAAAACCGTCAACAATAAGTAGCGTTTCTAAATTTTTTTCTGATACTAAATCTACATCTCTTAATCGAAAGCGTTGTTCGTTATTTTCATTTACAATCCAAACATCTTTTAAAATTTCTACAGCAACTTCTTTAATTGTTTTAAACCTTTTAAAATCATCTAAAACATAAGTGGTGGTATTAGAATTGTCGTAAAAAACAGGCTTATTTTTATTTTCTTTAGAATAGCTAGACTGTTTTACAGAGTTATATGCATTTTCTATTTGTATGTATTTGCTTTGTTCTTTTATGTAAATTCTTAATGCTTCAGTTAGTTCTAATTTATCAAAATTAGAGAAAGTTATATGTAAACCTTTATCTTCATTTAAAGAAATGGTATATTGGTTATTATCTAAAACCTCTACAACAACTTCATTAGCAGAGTAAGGTTTGTCAATAGAAAAGTAGAAAATACCATTTTTATTTGTTGTGACTATTTTTGTTAAAGAGTTTTCACCACCAAAAGATATAGCAATATTTTTGTTACCAACTTCTAAATTATTTGAAGAACTAATTTTACCCTGAATTAACTCCCCTCTAAATTCAGGAATATAAAATGTTTTAGAGATTTTATTGTTTTTTATTGAATTAGCCTCTAAAAAGCTAGTTTTTGGTGTTGTTGGTAGTTCTATTTCATTTGTCTTTTTTACTGAAATAGAAATGTTTTCAATGTTTTCTGTATTAAAAAATAGTTTTATTTTTTCTCTTTTAGAATATGTGTTTTTATCTGTTTTTGGCTTTAAAAATTGAGTGTTTTTAAAGGTGTAAGCTTTTTTAGTATTTATAGAATCTAAAGTTTTTACGTGTTCTAATTTATCAGCAAATGGATTTACAACATAAATATTTTCTTCAAAAAAGCGTTGCTCATTTCTCATCCATTGAGTGTATGAAATCAATTTATATGTGCCTGTTTTTATAGATGATGATAAAAATAAATCACTAAAACCTATTCCTTTTTTCAAGTTAATTTTTTGTTTAGAAATACTTTTTTGATCACTGTTTATTAACTCTACATAAGCAATTTTACTTAATAAAGAAGGTGTGTTTTTTTTAGCATCTAAACAATAAATAGTATAATAAAGAGATTCGCCTGTTAAAAATAAATTTCCATTAACATGTAAAAATAGATGTTCTTGAGGTAGTTTTTCTTTTTGATATTCAATGGTATTCTGACTAATAATAGTTGATGAATACAATAAAATAATACAGATATAAAATATTTTTTTACTCATAATAACTATTAATCTATCCAAAATGAGGGTTTTATGTTAGAGCCTAAAACTGTACAATCTCCACATATTTTAGGAACTAATAAATACCTGCCTTCTAAGTGGCTTTGTCCAGTATCGTTTTCTTTATAATAAGTGTGGGTATTGTCTTTTATTAAATCAATTAAAGGAGATTCACCTGAAAAAGGATCTGATAAAATTGGAGCTACAAAATCACAAGTAGATGGAAAATATGAAGTTTGATTTGGAAAAACATCTTCATAATTAAAAAACAATCTTTTTTCAGCTACAGAAACTACATCAAAAAAACCAATTACTTTTTCATTTACATCTGTATCTGAAGTAATATTACCATTTATAAAACCAGGTTGTACTTGTGCAAAAACATTATCTGAACCAGAAAGTTTTTTTAAAGTTTCGTAATAATTATAAGATGCTGCAGTAAGTACATGTTGTTTTACTAAAATGCTATATCTTTTAGAGATTATAAAATCTGAATTTAATATAAAACGAATAGGAAAGTTAACTCTATCTTCTGAAAGTGATTTTGTTTCGGTAATTAATATTTGGTTTGAAAAAAGTGTTTTATAGCAATTTTCATTGTCTACAGTTCTTTGTACAACTTCAACCTCATAAGGCCTTGTATCTGAAACAACTCTTAATTCACTATCAGACCAAAAAGGCGGAGATATTTTATAGGTTTCTTCAAAAGTATATCTATAATAATTAGAATTATTATTAGGATTAAAACTATGTACTATAATTGAAACTCCTTGATCTCCTTTTGTAGAAGTTTCTACTTTAGTGGTTAATTCTTCAATAGTTGAGTTTACTGTAAGTTGTTGTTTAGATGTATATACTTTACCTTTGTTTGTTGCAATTTTTAAAGTATATTCTAGATTTGGGATTGCTTTAAAATTTAAGTCAGATACATAAGTTCCTGGTAAGGTTTCAGAAAAAGAATACGTATTGTTTTGATTATCAGATACTATAATTTGTGCACCTGTTTCTGCATTAAAATCAGTTTTATCTATTTCAAAAGTTCTAGAAAGCTTTACAGTATGTTTTTTTAATTCATTTGTAATGGTAGCTTCTACTACTAAAAAGTTATCATAGCTAATAGTTTCTATAGCAATAGGTTCTACACAACCCAAAAAGGTAACTAAAAACAGAAATTTTATAAGATGTTTTTTTAGTAATTTCATCATTTTTAGAATTTAAAATTATAAGTAATTGTTGGTATAGGAGTAGAAAATATAGAGCTTTGATAAGCTTTTACAGTTCCGTTTTCAGTTGCAAAAAATACAGCAAAAGGATTATTTCTCCCCAAAATATTATACACTGAGATATTCCAGAAACTATGAGCAAATTTCTTAATTTTATGATTGCCTTCTATGTTTAACCCAATATCTAATCTAAAGTAATCTGGTATTCTAAATTGGTTTCTATCACTATATAAAACATACTCATTACCTTGATAAATATATTTACCTGTTGGGTAGGTAATGGGTCTTCCTGTTTGATAAGTAAAGTTACTAGACAAACTAAATCTTTTAGTTAATTTATAATTAGCGATTAAATTAAAATCGTGAGGTTTGTCAAAATTAGTAGGAAAAAACTCGCCATTATTTACACGTTCTTCATCAAAAGGACTATCTAATTTTATAAAAGATCTAGAGTAGCTATAACCTATCCAACCATTTAATCTACCAACATTTTTCTTAGCTAAAAACTCAATACCATAAGATTTTCCAGGTCCTTGTAAAACTTGAGTTTCTATTCTTTCATTCAATAAAAACTCGGCTCCAACTTTATAGTCTAAAACATTTTTATAATCTTTATAATAAGATTCAATACTTAACTCATATTCGTTAACATTAATATTTTTAAATATTCCTAATGAAACTTGTATCCCTTCTTGAGGTTTAATATTTACGTCAGATAGTTTCCATGCATCTGTAGGAGATGCAGTTGTATTGTTGCTTAATCTGTGAATAAATTGAAAGGATCTGTTTAAACTAGCTTTTAAAGACAACTCAGGATTTAAAAAATATCTACCCGAAAAACGATATTCTAATCCTTGATATGTCTGGTACACTTCATTATTTTTAAACTGTTCAGAATTTATAAGATTAGCATCTGTTGTTGGAGAATTATCTGCATAATAGCGTTGCGTAGATTCTCCTAGACCTAAATAAACAGAGTAGCGTAAACCTAAGTTAAATGATAATTTTTTGTTCACTGTAAAATTATCAGAGATAAAAACAGCGCTTTCTAATCCTTTTTCATCTTCTATTGTAATTGGTGTTATAATAGAGTTATTGTCTGATGGTGAAAGTCTTCCTGGAGAAACATTATATAATTTTGAAGAAATGCCATAATCAAAACTATGTTTTTTTGAATGAGAATAATGCATTTTTAGTTTTGCACCAATTTCATTTATAGTGTATTTTAAATCAAAATTGTTATTTCCAATACTATTGTAATTAATATTAAAAGCATAATTACTAGATGATAGTATTAAGTTTCCATGATTTTTATCATTAAACTTATGAGACCAATTTATAGAAGCTAATGTATTACCATATGTGTTTGTAGTGTCTGATGCAATTCTAAAATCATCATTGCTATGATAAGCCGTAATTTTTAACCTGTTTTTTTCATTAAATTGATGATTGTATTTTGCAATAACATCAAAAAAAGATGCACTACTATTATTTAAAGATTTATCGTTTAAAGATTTTAAGACCCAGTTAGAATATGTACTTCTAAAACCAACCAATAATCCAGATTTCTTTTTTACAATAGGTATTTCTAGGCTTACATTACTAGTAACTACACCTATTGAAGCTTCTCCTTTAAATTTTTCGGTATCTGCATCTTTTGTTTCGATATCAAAAACCGAAGAAATTCTACCACCAAATTCTGCAGGTATATTTCCTTTATAAACTTTTAAATCGCTGGTGGTAAAAGGATTTATTGCAGAAAATAAACCTAAAAAATGTGCAGGATTATACATAACACTTTCGTCTAGTAAAAATAAATTTTGGTCTACTTTACCACCTCTAACATTTACGCCTTCTGCACCTTCACCTGCAGACTTAATACCAGGTAAAGTGGTAGCAACTTTTAAAATATCTCTTTCACCTAAAACTTGAGGAATATTTTTTATTTCTTCAATGTTTATTTGTGTTATACCAGAAATTACTTCTTTTACATTACTTTCTTTTTTGGTTTTAATAACCAATTCATCTAACATTTCAGATTCTTCATTTAAAGTAATATTTATAGATCCATCACCAAACACAATTAAGTTTTTAGAACTTGGTGTAAAACCCAATAAAAGTGTTTCTATAGTGTTTTTTCCATAAGGTAATTCTAAAGAAAACACGCCTTTAGAATCTGTTGTAGATGATATTTTTTTATTTCTTTCTAAAACAACAACGCCTTCAATAGGATTTTTAGTTTGTTTATTTTTTACAATACCCTTTATGGTATAGCTTTTCTTTTTATTACCTACTGTTTGTTTACCAATAATTATAGTTTCATTATTTTCATCAACTACATTTTCTATATAAATAGGTCTTTCTAAATCTTCTTCAACAATTAGTTCATTTTTTTCTTCATAAAGTGTTTTATGAATTAAATTTCCTTTCGTTAAAATAATTTTTTTATCATCAATAATTGTAAAGTTTAAAGATGTTTTTCTTAGAATATCTTTTAAAATAAATTCGATGTTTTTGTTTTTAAATTCTTTGGTAAGCTTATCATCTTCTAACCAAGAATCTATATAGAAAAATTGAAAGGAAGTTTTGTTTTCTAATAAAGTAAAAACCTCTTTTAAAGTATTTTCTGTAAAAGAAATAGATATTAAATCTTCTTTATTTTGCGATTGAATTTGTAATGTAAAAACACACAAAACTAATAAGATACACTTTTTCATATCTTGTTTTTTATGTGTTTAGAAATTACATTTCCTAATAACTTATAAAATGAATCTGTATTAGTTCTATATAATTTCTTGTTTATTTTATAGGTATTGCTAATTAACTTTTTTAGTTCAGGAAAATGATTGATGACATCTTTTTTATTTTCAACTTCATAATAATTGACGTCAATTTTAAGATAGTAAGTGTTTTTGTCTAAAAATTTATAGTACACAAAAGACTCATTTAATTTTTTGCGTTTATTTTTTTTATTTTTTTTTAAAAAAATAAATTGTTCGCTTTTGTAAATGAGTTCTAAGAAACCAAGTGTTTCTGAGTTTATAAAATCTTTTTCATACAATTTAAAATTGCTAACTAAAGCATTCTCTAATGCAATTTGATTTTTGTTTTTTACAATTAAAAGATCTTCAGAGGTATTGTATTTTAAGTAGACATTGTAGAAGGTTTTATTTTGATAAGTAACATTACCTTTTACAAAATCATTTTTTACAAAATATTGATGATTGTTATCAAGCGTTCTATATTTTTCTGAGTAATATTTACCATAACTTAAAGCTGTGTTTTCAAGTCCTATAATTTCATCATATAAATTATAGGCAGCTTTGGTTTCATTAGAAACTTGCGAATATATTGACATTGAAAAAAACAATGTAATAGCAAAATGTATTTTCATTAAAGTGGTTAACTGATTAGAGTAAAAGTAAAAAAAAGATTGAATTGGCCTTGATAAAAATTCTTTTATTTTTAAATAGCCGAAATAAAAAAACCACAACTAAAAAGTTGTGGTTTTTACTATTTATATTGGTTATATAAAATTAATTATTCAACATAACTGGCATTACTAACATCGTTACTTTCTCTCCTTCATCTGTGCCATCAATTGGAGTTAAAATACCTGCTCTGTTTGGTAAACTCATTTCAATTAAAACTTCGTTAGAGTTTAAGTTGTTTAACATTTCACTTAAAAAACGTGAGTTAAAGCCAATTTGCATATCATCTCCTTGATAATCGCAACTTAAACGTTCATCAGCTTTATTTGCAAAATCTAAATCTTCAGCAGAAATATTTAATTCTGTTCCTGCCATTTTTAAACGAATTTGGTGTGTAGTTTTACTAGAGAAAATAGAAACACGTCTTACAGAGTTTAAAAAAGAAGCTCTGTCTACTGTTAATTTGTTTGGATTTTCTTTAGGAATTACAGCTTCGTAATTTGGATATTTACCATCAATTAATCTACATACTAAAACTATATTGTCAAAAGTAAACTTAGCATTAGCATCATTGTATTCAATAGTTACTTCACTTTCAGAACCACCTAAAATACCTTTTAATAAATTTAAAGGTTTTTTGGGCATAATAAATTCTGCTGTTTGGTCTGCAGTAACATCTGTTCTAGAGTATTTTACTAATTTATGTGCATCAGTAGCAACAAAAGTTAAGCTTTGAGAACTAAACTGAAAAAATACACCACTCATTACTGGGCGCAAATCATCATTACCTGCAGCAAAAATTGTTTTAGAAATTGCAGTACCTAAAATATGAGCTGGTACTACTGTTTTACTCGGACTTGGTAAACTTACAGCTTTTGGAAATTCATCACCTCCAAAATAAGCCATGTCGTATTTACCTTGGTCAGAACTTATTTCTATTGTGCTATCACCTTCTGTTTTAAACGTTAAAGGCTGGTCAGGAAAAGTTTTTAAAGTATCTAATAATAAACGTGCAGAAACTGCTATAGATCCAGAACTATCACTCTCTACATCTACTACAGAACTCATAGTAGTTTCTAAATCTGATGCAGAAACTTTTAATTGATTTTCAGATAGTTCAAACAAAAAGTTGTCTAAAATAGGTAGTGTGTTGTTGTTGTTTATTACGCCACCTAAAACTTGTAACTGTTTTAGCAATTGCGAACTAGATACAATAAATTTCATTGATTTTTATTTCTATAAATTAGTATTACAAATATAGGTTTAATAAGTGATTTTTAAAATTAATTTATTAACAGGTTATGAGCATTTTGTTGATGAAACAGAAACGTTATAATTATGTTAAAGCCACTATTTCGACTTTAAAAAAGTTACTTTTGTTACTACTTATTAAACCAATCAAATGAAAAAAATATATTTTTTTACCCTTTCATTTTTATTGATTTCTATATCAAGTTTGGCTCAAAAGCCTCAAAAGTTAGCCTCTAATCAGATTTACGAAAAAGTACAAAAACTAAATTTTTTAGGTACAGCTTTATATATAGCAGCTCATCCAGATGACGAGAATACAAGGCTTATAGCATATTTAGCAAATAATACAAAAGCAAGAACAGGTTATTTGTCTTTAACGAGAGGAGATGGAGGGCAAAATTTAATTGGCCCAGAAATAAGAGAATTATTAGGTGTTATAAGAACACAAGAATTATTAGCTGCAAGACGTGTAGATGGTGGAGAACAAATGTTTACTAGAGCAAATGATTTTGGGTATTCTAAACATCCAGATGAAACATTAAAAATTTGGGATAAACAAAAAGTATTAAGTGATGTTGTTTGGGCAATTAGAACTTTTAAGCCAGACGTTATTATAAATCGATTTAATCATAGAACTCCTGGTTCTACTCATGGTCATCATACAAGTTCTGCTATGTTAAGTGTAGAAGCTTTTGATAAAGTAGGAGACTCAACACAATTTAAAAGTCAATTAGCTTTCACCAAAACATGGCAACCAAAGCGTTTATTTTTTAATACTTCTTCTTGGTTTTTTAGAGATAGAGCTCAGTTTCTAGAAGCTTCTAAAAACTTTACAAAGTTAGACGTGGGTGTGTATTATCCTTTAAAAGGATTATCTAATAACGAGTTAGCTTCCATAGCAAGTAGTCAACATTTATGTCAAGGTTTTGGTAGATTATCTACAAGAGGTTCTCAAGACGAATACCTAGAGTTTTTAAAAGGTGATGCATTAAAAGATAAAAACGATATTTTTTCTGGAATTAATACTACTTGGAATCGTATTGAGGGTGGAGGAAAAATTGGAGACATTTTATATGATGTAGAAGAGAATTTCGATTTTGTAAATCCTTCTAAACATTTACCACAACTATTAGATGCTTATCAATTAATTAATGAATTAGATGATGATTATTGGAAAGCCATCAAAAAGAAGCAAATTTTAGAAATTATTGAAGCTTGTTCAGGTCTATATTTAGAGGTTTCTGCAGAAAGTTCATTTGCCATACCAAATTCTAAAATTAATGTGAATATTGAGGTTTTAAATAGAAATGTAACTCCAGTAAAATTAATTTCTATCACATCAAAAATTAATAATAAAAAGGTATTTAAAGGGTTAGACTTAGAGCCTAATAAAAGAGTTAATTTTAAAGAAAGTATACAGTTAGAAACAAATCAATTTTCTGACCCATATTGGTTAAAAGAAGAATGGTCTTTAGGAATGTATAAAGTCGATAATCAAAAACTAATTGGTAAGCCAGAAACTGAAAAACAAACTAAAGTAGATTTTGATTTAATCATAAATAATGTACCTGTAACCATTACTAAAAATATGGTTAGAAGATATGCAGAACGTGATAAAGGAGAAATTTATGAGCCTTTCGAAATTTTACCAAAAGTAACTACAAGATTAAAAAATAAAGTACTTATTTTTTCTGATAGTGTTGCTAAAAAAGTAGAGGTACAAGTTAGGGCAGGAGCTAATTATATTAATGGAGAAGTCCGTTTAAAAGCACCTAAAGGTTGGCAAGTATCACCTGAATTTATTCCTTTTAATATTGCACAAAGAAAAGATATTCAAAAAGTTATTTTTACTGTAACTCCTCCAAAAAATGAATCTGAAGGCACTTTAGAAGTTGTAGCTTCTGTTGGTGCAAAACAATACACAAAAGAATTAGTAGAAATTAATTACAATCATATTCCAAAACAGTCTGTTTTACTTAAATCTAAAGCCAAAATTGTTCGTTTAAATATTCAAAAAATTGGTAATTATATTGGCTATATTAAAGGTGCTGGAGATGTTGTGCCAGAAAGTTTAAGACAAATAGGATATACAGTTGTAGCTATAAATCCTTCAGAGATTAACGAAAGTAATTTAAAAAAATACGATGCTATTGTTGTGGGTATTCGTGCTTATAATGTGGTAAAAGAACTAAAATTTAAGCAGAAGTTTTTATTAGATTATGTAAAAGAAGGGGGTAATATGATTGTGCAGTACAATACCAATAGAAATGTAGATATACAAGCACCTTACACCTTAAAATTATCTAGAGATAGAGTTACAGATGAAAATGCAGAAATAACAGTTTTAGATCCAGATAATTCTTTGTTAAACTTTCCGAATAAAATAACAGAGACAGATTATAAAGGTTGGGTTCAAGAAAGAGGTTTGTATTTTCCAAATATTTGGAGTGAGCAATACACCCCTGTTTTTGCTATGAATGATAAAGGCGAAACTCCAAAGATGGGTAGTTTACTAATAGCTAAATATGGAAAAGGAAATTACATCTACACAGGCTTAAGTTTCTTTAGAGAATTACCTGCAGGTGTTTCAGGGGCTTATAAATTATTTGCGAACATGCTTTCTGTGGGTAAAGAAAAAATTGAAGTAAAACCAGAAATTAACAAATAATGAAACCAGAAAAATATACTTGGAAAAAAGAATATACCATTGTTTTGGTGGCTAATGTTATTTACTTAATTGTCTTTTACTTAATTACCAATCATTTTACGAATTAATCTATGGAAATAGCCAGTAAATTACACGAAATAGATTGGATAATATTATCGATAACTTTATTGTTTATCGTGGTTTATGGTACTTATGTAACACGTAAAAATTCTAATGTTACAGATTATATAAAAGGTGGTAATGATACAAAATGGTGGACCATTGGTTTGTCTGTTATGGCTACTCAAGCTAGTGCAATTACGTTCTTATCAACTCCAGGTCAAGCTTTTCATAGTGGTATGGGTTTTGTGCAATTCTATTTTGGATTGCCTATTGCAATGGTTATTATTTGTGTAGTTTTTATACCTATTTACCACAAGTTAAAAGTGTATACAGCCTACGAATTTCTAGAAGGTAGGTTTGATGCTAAAACCAGAACATTAACAGCTATTTTATTTTTAATTCAAAGAGGATTAGCAGCAGGTATAACCATTTTTGCACCAGCTATTATTTTAAGTGCAGTATTAGGTTGGGATTTATTATCACTAAATATCATCATTGGTTTTTTAGTAATTATTTATACAGTTTCTGGGGGTACAAAAGCCGTAAATGTTACTCAAAAACAACAAATGATTGTTATTTTTTTAGGAATGCTAATTGCATTTTTTATGATTTTGAGCCAGTTGCCAGAAGATATTACATTCTCTAAAGCCTTAACTATTGCTGGTGCTAGTGATAAGATGCAAGTGTTAGATTTTTCTTTCGATTTAAATAACAGATATACAGTTTGGACAGGTTTTATAGGGGGTACTTTTTTAATGCTATCTTATTTTGGTACAGATCAAAGTCAAGTGCAGCGTTATTTGTCTGGTAAATCTGTTAGAGAAAGTCAATTAGGTTTAATTTTTAATGGCTTGTTAAAAGTACCTATGCAATTCTTTATTTTGTTAGTAGGGGTTATGGTTTTTGTGTTTTATCAATTTAATACATCACCTTTAAATTTTAATCCAAAAGTAAAAGATGAAGTTGCAAACTCTATATATGCAGAACAATATAAAAGTCTAGAAACAGAACATATTGAGATAGAAAATAAGAAAAAGAAATTATTGGCAGATGGTTTTCAAGATAATGAAAAAACACAAATACAAGCCTTAAACAAACGCGATTTAGAACTTAAAGAATCTGCAAGAGTAATTATTGATAAGATTGATGAAACAGCGATAGAAAAGTTAGAGTCTAATGATAAAGATTACGTGTTTATTCACTTTATTCTTAACAATTTACCTAGAGGTTTAATTGGTTTATTGTTGGCGGTTATATTATCTGCAGCAATGTCTTCTACAGCCTCAGAACTAAATGCATTAGCAAGTACAACTGCTATGGATTTGTACAAACGAAATATAAAAGAAGAAAAGTCAGATGCACATTACGTAAAAGCTTCTAAGTGGTTTACTTTAGCTTGGGGTATTTTAGCCATTTTGGTAGCCTGTATTGCCAATTTGTTTGATAATTTAATTCAGTTGGTAAATATTATAGGTTCTATTTTTTATGGTAATGTGTTAGGTATTTTTCTACTAGCATTTTTCATAAAATATGTAAAAGGTAATGCAGTATTTATTGCTGCAATTATAACTCAGACCATAATTATTATTACCTGGTATTTAGATGTATTGCCTTATTTATGGTTAAATTTATTAGGTTGTATTTTAGTAATGAGTATTGCTGTTTTACTACAATCTTTTACAAGAAAGCAAACATTAACAAATGGCTAAAATTATAAAATGGGGAATTTTAGGATTAGGTAAAATTGCTCATAAATTTGCTTCAGATTTAGCAAAAGTTCAAGATGCAGAGTTGTATGCAGTAGCTTCTAGAAATGCTTTAAAATCTAAAGAATTTAAAGCACAATATAAAGCTACTAAAGCCTATAGTTCTTATGAAGATTTAGCAAAAGATACTTCAGTAGATGCTGTGTATATAGCTACACCTCATGCTTTTCATAAGCCACATACAATACTGTGTTTGCAGCATAAAAAAGCAGTGTTGTGCGAAAAACCTTTTGCCATGAATCTACAAGAAGTAGAAGAGATGATTGCTTGTGCTAAAGAAAATAAAGTGTTGTTAATGGAAGCTTTATGGACCTATTTTTTACCACATTATCAATTTGTTATAGCGTTAGTAAAGTCAAACAAATATGGCAAGCTAAAACAATTAAAAGCAGATTTTGGTTTTTACACAGCCTACAATACTGAAAGTAGATTATTTAAAAAAGAAGTAGGTGGAGGTTCTTTATTAGATATTGGTATTTACCCCATTTTTGCTGCATTATCTACTTTAGGAAAACCAGAAAGTATAAATGCTAATGCCACATTTTTTGAAAACGGGGCAGATTCAAGTTGTGATATCTCTTTTAATTATAAAAATGTAAAAGCAGAACTACATAGTACATTATTAGCAGAAACACCAACTGAAGCTATTTTTACGTTTGAAAAAGCTTTGGTAATAATTCATACACGTTTTCATGAACCCACTACAGTGAGTATAGTTACAGCTAATACTACAGAAACCAAAGACTTTAATTATAAAACCATTGGCTATAGTTATGAAATAGAGCATTTTAACCAATTGCTAAGAAATCATAAAATAGAAAGTAATTTAATGACTTTTGATTTCTCTAAAACCTTAATACAAACTCTAGATAATGTTAGAGAAAAAATTGGGTTAACATATAGCTGATTATATGATTGTTTTTTTTTGTTAGTTGTGTTGCTGTAACTAATTAAGTATATAGTTTTTCTTTCTTTATTCTTTCATCAACTCTTCAAGGCCCATAATATACATTGCATATATATCTTCATTACTCAAAACCTCAGATTTCGTAATATTAAAAACACCATAATATCTTTTTATTGACCGAAGATTTGAAAAGTCTTTTATTTCTATCTTTTTTTTCCAAACCTTATTTTTGTTTTCATCAAACACTGTGGCGTGTATTTTAAGATTTGGTTTAGTGTTAATTTTAGTTTTAGTTTTGTTTTTTCCAAAGAATACAGAAGTGCTACCTCCATTGGAAATCTTTACATAATACCTAATGTATCTGTTATTTTCAGTACAACTAACTTTTGCTCCTTTAAAGGTATTTGAGGGCAATCCCTCAAGACGTCCACCAATGCCTCCTGAGTCATAAATCTTCCCTTTTTTGTTTCTATAAAAACACATTTTTACTGGCATTTGTAATTTTTCGGTAAAAGCCTCTTCTGTTTTAATTTTAATAGAATTTATAAGTTCTTCAGGGAATATTTTACTTACAGAAAAACCAGATAACCAATTCTTTTTATTTCGGTCTACCTTTAAAAAATCAGTAAGTTCAGAATCCACATCAAAAATGAAAGAGTAAACAGCACCACTTTGTGCACTAGCCACAATTGCATAAAAGAATAATGTAATAATTAATAAAGGCTTTAAAATTGTGTTTTTCATTTTATTTAATGTAAATACCTCTATAGCTATAACATCTACTTTATGTCATATTGAAGTTTTATAGTTTTTTAACAGTTACGAATTTTACTTTACGTACTGTACTTGTAGCAATATACTTTATTTAAAAGAAAAAAGGATTGAATCTACACTAAAATCGCGATTGCTTTAAAAATTCAAACTTTTAAACGGATAGCACATACTAAAAGAGGAAATACTCAGAAATGAATAATTAAGAACCAACTTTTAAAAGTTAATTTCATAGTTTAAAGTAATCTTTCAGACTTCAAAGTTTGCTTAAGTCTGTTATGTTTTTGCCAAAATTGCATTTCTATTTTCTTAATAGTTTCTTCGTATTTTGGATGACTTTCTAATTGCCTCATTAAAGGATCTTCCTTCAAAAATAAAACCACCCAATATTGAAAATCATCTTGTAAACTAAAATTTTCATAGGCTTCAATAGCCTTATCATAGTTCTTTTCATATATGTAAAGCATTCCTAAACTAGCCTCTTTATAAATAGATGTGTCTTTTTCTAAGTAGTTTTTAAATTTTTCAAGATATAACTCCGCTTTTTCAGAAAATCCCATTTTATAAAAAGTATAGGCAATTTTAATATTTTCTCCAGGATATAAATCAATTTTATTGGTAACAAGAATATTTATATACTTTTCATAATAGACTAATGCATTTTCATAATCTTCTTGAAAATAATACAATTTTGCAAGTTCTTGTGTTACATCAGCACGTAAAGTATCCTTTTTCCATTCTATTAGCATCTTATTCGTTAATACTTTTAGATTTTTATTATTAGCGTAATCTATAAAGTTTTTTAAATAGGAAGCAAAAGGATTGTTAGGATTATATTGTAAACATTCTTCAATATATTCAGATGCTTTTTTTGCAAAACCATTTTGCACTAAGGCATTACTTAAGTTTAAATAGACATAACTTTGAGATATAGAATCATTAGTATCAATATTTAATTGCATTCCTTTTAATGCATAAGTAAGATACTTATTTGTATTGGGTATAACTCTGGCATATATGTCAGATAGTATTAATACTACAGAGGAAGCATTAGGGTTATATTCTAAAGCTTTCTCTAAGTAAGGTATAGATAGTTTAAACTCTCTAATATTTATATAATATAAAGCTTTCGCAATTAAAGGTAATTCAGAAGTAGCATCATATAATAAAGCATTGTCTGCGTATTCATTTAATTTATCTAAATATTTTTTTTCAATTTTATTTTCATCTAAATAGTAGTAACATATAGCAACTTGAGCATAAGCATCTGCGTACTTTGAATCATTTTCTATTGCTTTTTCAAAATTTAAAATAGCTTTTTGTAATCCTATTTCTGTTTTTTCATTTTGATTTTCTAGTCCTTTCAAATAAAAATCATAAGCAGTAATATTTTCTGTAGGTTTTTTATCAATTAATGCTAATTCTTTTGGTGTTACATTAGCTTTTATTGCAAAAGCAATCTTTTTTGCAATAGTATTTTGTAGTTCAAAAACATTATCAAGTTGGTATTTGTATTGTTCAGACCAAATGGGGTAATCTTTCTTAGCATTTATTAATTGAATGCTAATAAGCACTTCATTTCCTATCTTTTGTCCACTACCTTCAATCAAATAATTTACTTGTAATTCCTCTGCAATTTCTATGACAGTTTTAGGATTATTTTTATATTTTTCTGTAGAAGTTCTACTAATTACTCTTAAGTCTTTAATTTTTTGAAGATTGTTAAGAGAAGCTTCCATAACCCCATTAATAAAATATAAATTGGAATTGTCTTCACTTAAATTTTTAAAAGGTAAGACTGCAACTGACTTTTCTTTATTGACTTTTATTTTTGGTGATGTTATGTGATCTTTAAAAAAATAAATAATCACAATAACAGATAAAATGGTAATTGCTATAATATATTTATTAATGTTTGTAGCTTTAATAGCTACTTCCTTTGTTTCTTCTTCTGTTTTTTGAAGGACTTGGTATTCTTCTATTTTTTTGGTTTTTGTTTCACTTGGTGGATAACCATAATATTCACGATAGCATTTTGTAAAATATGAAGGATTGCTAAAGCCAACTTCAAATGCAATTTCTGACGCAGTAAGTTCAGTTTCTTTTAATAACTCTGCTGCTTTTTGTAGACGTATTTCTCGTATAAACTGACTTGCAGATAAATTAGTTTGCTTTTTTATTTTCCTTAACAAACTAGAACGACTCGTGTGCATTTCATCTGCTAACTCAGAAACACCAAATTGCTCATTAGAAATATTATCTAAAACTTTAGCTTTTGCTTCTGCTAAAAAAGAATTTGAAGTATAATTTAAGGACATTTTTGGTTAATTGTAACGAATATAAGTAAAATAAAAAAAACGAATTTTATTTAAATAAAATTTTTGATAAAATTACAAAACGCGTCATAATTTATAGTCTTGCTTCATAATTTATAGTCCTGCTTAAAACTTCATAACACTTGATTCATAACTGTTTAACGCTGCTTCACGGTTCATTGCATCTTTGTATCAACAAATCAAAACAATAATAATTTAATTTTTGAATCATGAAAAAATCAATTAAAAATCAATTAAAATCTTTAGCTATTATATGTGTAATAGCAATTTCGTTTTCATCTTGTATGCAGAAAAGTAATACTAAAAATGAAATAGCCAGTTCAGAAAAGAGCGTTGCTAAACCAAAACAAGATATACATGAAGCCATCATAAAAAATAATTTTAAAGTTGTAAAACAACATATTAATGAAGGGTCTGATATCAATAAAAAAGAAACTATGAGTGGATCTACACCTCTAATAACTGCAGTAACTTTTAACAGACCTAAGATAGTTGCTGAATTATTAAAAGCTAAAGTTAATTTATCAATCAAAAATAATGATGGCTCTACTGCTTTACATACTGCTGCTTTTTTTGGGAGAATAGAAATGGTTAAAATGTTGTTAGATGCTGGTGCAGACAAATTCATAAAAAACAATTTTGGTGCAACTCCTAGAGAAACTGTTTTAGGAGATTTTACTCAAATGAAACCTGTGTATGAAATGCTAATAATGCAATTACAACCTATGGGATTCACTCTAGATATTGCACAAGTTGAAAAAGCAAGACCTGTTGTGGCTATGATGTTGCAATAATTTAGAATTATTAAGTATTCAAAGAGTATTACCAACTGCGCCTATTAAGTAAATCATTTAAACAAAAAACACATATTATGAAAATTGAAAGACGTTATGATATTGATTGGCTTAGAGTTATAGCCATAGCACTGTTATTAATTTATCATATTGCTATAGTATTTCAACCTTGGGCAATGCTTATAGGTTTTATAAGAAGTGATGAAACATCAACAGCAATTTGGCAACCAATGACGATGTTAAATGTATGGAGAATACCTATTCTTTTCTATGTTTCTGGTATGGGTGTTTATTTTGCTTTAAGAAAACGTAATAACATAGAACTACTTAAAGAACGTATTAAAAGAATACTACTTCCATTTTTATTTGGTTTTGTAGCCATAACACCTTTACACATGTTTGTGTTTCAAGATTATTATAATCTAGGTTTAAGTTATTATCCACATATGGGGCATCTTTGGTTTTTAGGAAATATTTTTATCTATGTACTTATTGGACTTCCAGTTTTTTACGGAATAAAGAAAGGTAAGTTTTCAACAATAATATCTTTTTTAGAGCGACTATTTAAAAATCCATTTGGTTTATTATCAGTTAATGTTTTTTTTATTGCAGAGGTAGTACTATTTCAACCAAAACCTTTTGCGTTGTATGCGCAAACTTGGCATGGTTTTGCAATTGGTTTGTTGGCATTCTTTTTTGGATTCCTTTTTATGAATACAGGTAAAGTATTTTGGAATACAGTTAAACAATGGAAATGGTTTTATTTAGGATTAGCAATAATATTGTATACCATAAGGCTTGTTGTTTTTGCTACAGAAGGGCCTTTATTCTTAACAGTAATAGAAAGTAATAGTTGGATATTTTCAATATTTGGTTTTTGCTATCAATATCTAAATAAACCAAGTAATATTTTATCGTATTTAAGTAAAGCAGCATATCCAGTATATATTATACATATGGTTGTGCTTTATTTAGCTGCAAAATTTATATTGCCATTTCACTTACCAGCACTTTTAGCATTCTTGATAATAACTCTGATCACCTTTATGGGGTGCTATGTACTATATGAATTTGTTATAAGAAGAATTACTTTTTTAAGACCCTTATTTGGTGTAAACAATAAAATTTCTATGCAAAAAAGTAATACTAAAAAAGTTGTTGTAAACAAAACGTCACAGTTAACATCTTAGAAATTATGAATAAAAAAACAATAAAAATTATGTTAAGAACTCTATTAATATCTGGCGCTATTATTTCATTATTTTTTGTTCCTTGGATTTTGGTAAAAGCTTGGATTTTACCTTTACCTAATTCAGTACAAGAGCAATTAGACCAAGCAGTAAATCATGGATTTGAAGGTGTTGTTGTATATATAGATCAAGCAGGTAAAAATCCAAAAAAGTATGCTTCTGGTTGGCATAACAAAGAAGCAAAAATACCTGCAAAGCCAGATGCGCTTTATAAGATTGCTAGTATAAGTAAACTATATGACGCAGTTGCTGTAACCAAATTGGTAAGTAAAGGAAAACTTTCATTAGACAAAACACTTGCTGATTATTTACCTGAACTTGTTGGTAAGATAGAAAATGCAGAAAAAATCACTTTGCGTTTAATGATTCAACATAGAAGTGGAATTCCAAACTTTACAGATACACCAAACTTTTGGGCATCACCAACAGAAACATACGAAGAAAGTTTAGCATTAATAAAAGGCATGCCTGCCAATTTTAAACCGGGTAAAAAATATGAGTACTGTAATACCAATTATCTGTTGATAAATAAGATTATGGATGATGTTTTAGGGTATCCAAATTTTCAATTCATTCAAGAAGAAATTTTAAATCCTTTACACCTTAAAAACACATATAGTTCAGTAAATGAAGTAAACCTAGAAAATGTAATGAGTGGTTATCATGTGGGCTATGCTCATGATTTAAAAACAAACGATAACGGAATGCATGCTACTGCAGAAGACGTAGGTAAATTCATTAGGGCTTTAAATGATGGAACAGTATTTAAAAATAATGAGCAAGAAATATACGCTTCCATTTACAAATTTGAACATGATGGGTGGGTGCCTGGTTATCAAAGCTTTGCAAAATATTATAAAAACATAGATACTGTAGTCATTTATTTTTATAGTACAACCGATCCTAAATTACTCAATTGGAATTTATCACAAATTTTAAATAGAAGAATGTATAGAATTATTAAAAAATCTAAAAATGAAGAATAAAGAATTAAGTTCAAAATGGCAGAGTCCCAAAAAGAAAACAAACCCATTTTGGAGTATTTTTTGGTTAACCTTTCTTGTAGTTTCTCTTTGGTATGCTTGGTACTCATTTTATGCACCTACAAATAAGATAACTTGGAAATATAACATCGAATCTGCTCAAAAGCTAACTAATAATACTAATAAAAGTATAATGATATTTTTTACAGGTCAATGGTGCTCACCTTGCAGAATTATGAAACGTGAAGTCTTTGCTGATGATGAAGTAATGAATGCTATTAACGCTAAAGTAGTTTCAGTTGAAATAGATATTGATGATCCAAAAAATAAAGAAATCGTAAAGCAATATAATGTTGTAACTACACCAACAACAATTTTCATTAATCCTCAAGGTAAAGTAATAGACCTTCTAGTGGGCAAAACTGATAAAGTAAACTTTTTACAAATGCTTAAAAAAATAAGTTTTCAAAATAAGGTCAATACAACAAAGCTTTCTGAAGCTGTTCGTATAAAAAAGAGTCAATTGGAAAAAGAAATTATTGGCAAGGTCAAATTTATTGATGAACCAGAAAACTATAGCACAATTTCGAATAGCATGATAAGTTATAATATTCCAGGATTATCTCTAGCTGTTATCAATAAGGGTAAAATAGAATGGTCACAAACATATACCAATCCCAGATTTCCAAACCAAAAGCTGAATAATACGACCATTTTTCAAGCGGCATCACTTTCTAAGCCTGTAACATTTCTTGCGGCATTACGCATGCATACAGCTGGTACTATAGATTTGGATAAGAACATTGAAAAATATGTAAAAAGTTTTTCTCTACCTCAAGGAAAACAAACTAAAGAGAACCCTATAACCTTTAGAAATATTTTTGCACATACTTCAGGTATTATTGCTGGTGGTTATCAAGGATATGCTAAAGATATTAAAGTTCCAACAGATGTAGAGATTTTAAAAGGGAGTTCAGGTGTAAATTCTCAACCAATCGAAGTGCTGTCAAAACCAAACGAATTATTAGCTTATTCTGGTGGTGGCTACACATTAGCTGAAGTAGCTCTTCAAGACATACAAAATGATACGTTTTCTAATCTGATGAAGACTTGGATTCTTGATCCTGCTGGCATGAAGCATTCTGAATTTACACAACCGTTAATTGTTAAAGATTCAAGTAAGGTTGCAAAAGGGCATACACAGTCAGGTAAAATTTTAGATGGCGGTTGGAGAAATCATCCAGAACAAGCTGCTGCTGGTTTATGGAGCACATCCAATGATTTGGCACTTTTTCTTATTGAAATTTATAAGGCATATCAGGGGGAGCAATCTATTTTTTCTACTGAAGCCATTACATCTATACTAAATCAAGAACGAGATGGACATATCTATGGATTTATTGTTGATAGATCTAATAATGGTTTAGCACTTACTCATTATGGAGGCAATGCAGGCTATAGAACAGGTATGACCATAGATCTTACCACTGGAAATGGATTGGTGTATTTAATAAACTCAGATAATGGAGGGGCATTAGGTAACGAATTGTTGTTGTCGACCTCAAAACTATATGGATGGAATCATTTTACTCGTATTAAAGCTAGAAAACAAACGATTGCAACAACATTACTACAATCTCTAGTAGGAAAGTATCTGTGGAATAATGAAGTAGAGCTGTCTGTAACTTTTTCAAATAAGAAGAATCAAATTTCATTGCATTTCCCTAATGGTGATGCCTATAATCTTGTGCCTGTAATAGGTGATAAACTGGATTTCATTCACCCAAATACTGGCATAAAAGTTTCTTTTGCAAAAGAAGAAGGCCAACATTTTTTCACATTATACAGACAAAAAGCTATTAAACAATAAATCTAAACACATGAAAAATCAAATTCTAATACTACTTGCACTGCTACTTCTTGGTGCTTGTAATACGCAAACAAAATCTACAATAACCCAACAACCTACTAAGGCTGATTATAGTCTGGGTGAAAAATGGGTATGGAAATTTAAGGGAGTAACTACGCAAGGAGAGGTTCGTTCAGATGGAACAGATACAAGGCAAGTAGTAAGCTTTAAACAAGGTTTAGGAATGACTATTGGTAAGGACACCATACCTATTTCCGAAATTACTAAACCTGAAGTAAGTGAAACACCCAAGTATAGCTGGCCCCTCAAAGTTGGAAAGACATGGAAGTATGAAAACAATTGGACAAGTCAAGATGGTACGACTGGAAGCCAAAGTCAGGATGCCATAGTTTTATCATACAAAGAAGAAACTGTAGAGGCAGGAACATTTATGGCTTATACCATTAAATATACTGGTAAAACTACAAATTCCAGAGGTTATAATGCAAATGAAACCGAGGTTTGGTTATATGCACCAGCTGTAAAGACATTTATAAAGCTTACACAAGATCAAGGTGATTTTCACTATGTGGAAGAATTAATCGAATATTCAAAGTAATGCAATTAATTATCAAAGATTTACAAATTAAAACAGTTAAAAATAAATATTTAGTAATCAATTAAAATGAAAACAATCAAAAAACAAATTTTAGTAAAAATAGCTTGTGTTGTCATTACATTCCTATCTAGTGTAACATATGCACAAAATTCAAATCAAGAATCAACAATACAAAGAGAGGGGTTTATCTTCGAATTTATGGTTGGTGGTGGACTTATAAGTTTAGAAGATAGTGCAGGGATTCAAACGTTTGATGAATCACAAGGAACCTATGTTTTTCCGGATTTAAAATTGGGTTACATGCTGAATGAAAATCTCGCTATTACGCTTTCAACTCCTGGAAATATCTATGAATTTCAAGATAACGATAGACATTTTGGTGGGTTGATTCCATCTGTACAATATTGGGTAAGAGACAATTGGTGGATTCATGGGGGTTTTGGTTTGGCAATAGATGCTCCAGCATTGTATGATATAAAAGATAGTGTTAATGATGATTGGAACTTCGGTTGTGCTGTTATGGCAAGTACAGGTTATGAATTTTATAAAAAGAAAAACTTTGCATTAAATGTTCAGTCTAAACTAGTACTAGGACGTGTTAATTTAGGTAGTGATGCACATAGAGATGCAGTGATTTTTAATGTTGGGTTAGGCTTTAGTTGGTTATAAACATTAAATTAAACAATCCATGACTCAAAATACAGAACATAAAAAATTAATTAAAACGGCTAGAATAACTGGAGTGTGGTATTTACTGATGGCTATTACAGGAATTCTAGGGTTTATGGTCTATCATTCTCAAATATTTGTTTCAGGTAATCCTGAACAAACGCTAGCAAATTTAGTGGAACTAGAATCTAAAGCAAGAATAAGGTTGTTATTAGAGTTTGCTATAGTAATATCACAAGCACTTACTGCAGTTTGGTTTTTCAAATTATTTAAAGATAATTATGAATGGGAAGCTTGGACTCTAGGTATCTGGGGAATTGTAAATGCCTTAGTTATTTTAATAAGTGCAATTTCAATCGCCTCAGCAATAGGTATAGCTAATTCTGATTTAGGTGCAATGGAAGACAAAGTTTTACTAATTCAGATGCTGCATCATATAATTTCAAATGCTTGGGGAATTGGAGGTTTATTTTTTGGATTATGGCTTTTTCCTATGGGATATATAGTTATCAAATCTGAAAGGATGCCTATTTGGTTAGGAAGAGTAATTGTTTTAGGTGGTATAGGTTATGTTATTTCTACGTTTATACGTTATTCTGGAATTGAATTTAGTTTTAATAAATATTTAATGCTACCTGCAACCATAGGTGAATTTTGGATGATTGGTTACCTGCTAATTTTTGGAATGAGATCTAATGATATAATCAATAAAAAGAATTTAAAATAAATTAGTAAGAAACTAAATATGGAAAAAAGAAAAATAATTGCATCGTTACTGTTAAGTATTGGAGTTTTATTAAGTATAGCTTTTTTACTTCAAATTCATTTTCCACAAGGTTTTGAAGTTTATTTTGAAAGAGCATATTATAGTCAATTTGGTCCTTTAGTGATAAGTATTGAGCTACTAACAGCTAGTTATTATCTATTCATTGAGCATAAAAACACAAATTTAGCTTTAGCTATCTTCGGATTTACAGGTTTGTTAGATCCAATTTTAACAAAACTTGGATATTTGAATAGTAGTATGCCATTGTATGGTACAATTATTATTGCAGCATGTGCTTTATTATGTTTATGGTTAGCATTTTCAAATACATTTAAGTTAAGCCCAATGACTCTTTTAAAAACCATAATAAGTGTAATTATTGGTTTTATCACAGAAATTTTCTTCAACCTATAAAAAAAACTCAAATCAAAAATTAAAACAAAATGAATGGACCAGACAAAAACATAAAATTTCCCTTAGACAATTACGATAGACTTTGTTTTTTAAAAAACATTGTGAAGCATCCAAATATTAGTATAGGAGACTATACCTATTATGATGATTTTGAAAATGTAGAGAATTTTATAAAAAATGTAAAATATCATTTTGATTTTGTAGGCGACAAGTTAATTATAGGGAAGTTCTGTATGATTGCATCTGGTGCAAAATTTATTATGAATGGTGGTAATCATCTAACAGAAGCCATATCTGCATATCCTTTTTCCGTTTTTGGTAATGGTTGGGAAAAAGCCATGGAAGGTAAATCATTTCCTAACAAAGGAAATATAGTAATTGGAAATGATGTTTGGATTGGTCATAACGCAACAATTATGGCTGGTGTAACCATTGGAGATGGAGCTATAATTGCTACAAATGCAACAGTTACAAAAGATGTAGCACCTTATGCTATTGTAGGGGGTAATCCTGCTAAAGAAATTAGAAAAAGATTTGATACAGCAACCATAACCAAATTAATACAACTGAAATGGTGGAATTGGGATATAGAAAAAATCACCAAAAATATTCAGAACTTAACCAACAATAAAATTGAAAAAATAATAGAATAATAAATTTTATGCTTACTGAAAATAAACACAATATGTTTTTTAAATCGGAAAAAGGAAAAGAAAAAATTCTAAACCTATATAATCTAAAATTAAATGAGTTGAATATTAAATATTCCGAAATATTAGTAGACACAAAGTATGGAGTAACAAATGTAATTATAACTGGTAATAGTAATAATCCACCATTAATTTTAATTCACGGTACAGGAGGTTGTGCACCTTTAATTTTAGAATCTTTTCCAAATTTAGCTTCTAAATATTGTGTCTTTGCAGTAGATGTTGTAGCTCAACCAAATAAAAGTGAAGCGCATCGATTAGATATGAAATCTTTAGATTATGGAAAATGGTTAATAGAAATTATAACTAAATTAAATCTAAAAGAAGTAACTTTAGTTGGGTTCTCTTTTGGTGGTTTAATAAGCTTGAAAGCCCTAGAATTCAATGAAAAGTTTATCAAACAAGCGTTTTTAGTTGCACCAGTGTATGTTGTTAATGGTAATCCATTAGTAGGTTTATTTAAAATGTTTTTTCCTCTAAAAAAATTTATAAAAACCAAGAAACAAAAATATATTAGAAAAGTAATGAATGCTCTTTTTACGAATTATGATGATTTTGCCTTAAAATTTATGAGTACCACTTTTCAAAATTGCAATATGGATTTTTCTCCATTACCAATTATTTCAAAAGATAAAGCAAAAAAGATTACAACACCTTTATCAATAATTGCAGCTGAAAAAGATATTATGTTTCCTGGCAAAAAAATGATTAAAAGAGCAAAAAGTATTTTTCCATCATTAGAAGAAGTAGTTTTATTAGAAGACTCAAAGCATGTTCCAAATACAAATCATTTTAAAAAAATAGAGCATCTAATTTAGCTTCCTAAAATAAAATCGAGATAATTTCAAAGAAATTTTATTTATAATTAACTAGCAAAGCAGTAATTTTTAGTCATTGTTATGTGTTGGTTATTTAATGCTTAGTTTGTCAAAATATTCATTCATTTTATCCCAAACTGCATAGTATTCTAATTCTCGAGCTCTCTCGTCATTTCCCATATCACAGTTAATTACAATGTATCTTCCCGTCTTTTTTTCTTTGTCAAAATACATCCAAGTTCCAACTCCTGCATCTCCACCTGAATGTCCTATATAACCGAATGCACTATGTCCAATAAATATGGCTGGACTATAATCTCCATTATAAGGATGTCCAGCGTTTCGTGTTTCAAAGTTTTGCTCCTTTAATTGTTCTGTAAAAAGTTCTTTGTAGCTTTCTTTTGAAAGTAAAGTGCCTTCTCCTGTAAACCCGTTAATTAATTCAACGAGGTATTTAGCCATATCGCTACTTGATGAAATTAACATTCCATCAGGATAAGTAATAGCTGTATAAAAAGGTAGAAGTGTATTGTCATTTCTATATAATTTTGAATGCTTTTTTATATCCACATCTTCTAATGACCACCCAGATGAGTTCATATTTAATGGCTTTAATATATGTTCTTCCGTAAATGAATCAAATGATTGTCCAGTTGCTTTTTCTATAATAAATGCACATAATGTAGCCCCTATATTTGTATAGTTATAACGTTCTCCTGGTTTGAAATTGATGTAATTATCATCTTGGTAATATGCGCCATTTGTTTCCAAATATCCATTCAAATATTTTTCCATTGGGATATTAAGTTCAGAGGAATTTAGCCTTTGTTCTGGATAATTTGTGCTTATATTAGTTAAGTCTTGGTCTTTTATAAGAATCCAAGCTAAATTCATGTATTGATCTGTGTCATTAATACTAGAGGTATGTGTTGCTAATTGTCTTATGGTAATAACGTCGTTAGGATATTTTGGATTTATTACTTTAAATGGTAAATAGTCTTTAATAGGGTCGTCTAAATTTAATTTACCCATTTCTTTAGCTTTCATTAAAGCAATACCTATTAGGGTTTTAGAAACCGAAGCAATATGTTGTATAGTATTTTCTGTATACTTTTCTTTTGTTTCAAGATTAGCCAATCCAAAGCCTTTTTCATAGACTACACCATTTTGATTTACCATGGCCACAGCAAAACCAATTATTTGTCCGTTTTTTTGAATAGAATCCAATTCTTCTGTTAAAGAATCCAATAAAATTTGGTTTTCACTTATTGGGTTATCAGTGTTTTTTTTATTTTTATTACACGATGAAAAAGAAATTACAATGATTACTATTAAAGCTAATTTTCTCATTTGCTCTTATGGTTATTTCTAAAGATTAAATAATTGGGTTATTCTTATATTTTTATTTCTCATGCGCATAAAGAGTCTTTAATAACCATCTGTTAGAGGATTAAAGATAGTGTTTATAAGTTAAGAACTGTGGTTAGTAATTCTCATTAGATTAGGACATAGTCGAATACGTCGTAATTGTGCTGATATATTTTTGTGTTTCGTGTTGTATTCAATTTCTCTTTTAGTTTTTAATTCTCCAAGGAGGATTAAGTCGATTTTCTCCACCATAAAATAAAATTAATTGATTTCCGTCAATGTCTTTTAATCTGGCTTCTCGCCACAACCACGTTTGATCGGTTGGTTCTTGGTCAAATTTAATTCCTTTACTTTTTATGCTGTCAACTTGCTCGTCAAGATTTTCACATTCAAAATAGATATAGATTCCATCTCCTTTGGGTAATTTATCTGTTTGATGAATTGAAAAAGTTGAGTTTCCATTTGGGCACTCAAATCGTGCATAATAGGGTAGTGCTTTTACAATTAATTTAAGTCCCAATTTTTCATAAAAGGGGATTGATTTGGTCAAATCTAATGAAGGAACTGTTATTTGGTTTAGATTCATATTATCTTGTTCAATTTACTTTACACGATGTGTTTTTATATGGTAAGTTACAGGTTGACTTGAGTTTAATTTCCGAAAGAAAATCAGACGCAGCAAAATTGCTATGATCCTTGATTAAGCGCAACAAAAACAATTTTTTTAGATACGTTTTTGAAGTCAGTTTTTATTCTTTTTCTATCAAGAAATTTGCCCAATTCAGAGTGTTAAAATTTTCATTCCGATAGTTGGTTAATTCAGATTTATTAAACATCAATTCTACTTCATGTTCGGTACGTTCAAAATTCACAATCCAAGGCGAACAAATTCTATCTGTCAATTCAATCGATTCAGAAATCGAGTTATTTTGGTCAGCTATTTTTCCAACGATTTCAATTCGGTATGAGTTTTTCAGTTTCTCATATTTTGAGATTTCAAATCCATTTTCACAATGCAGAGTTTCGCATATCAAATTCGCAAACTTTTTCCCTTTTTCAAGAGATTTTTGATTTTCAGTAATTAAAGTTAATCGAAAGTTCTTCATTTTCTCAATTTGTCTACGACGGTTTTGTATATGGTTAGTTGTGTGTTTCAGCAACTAATTTAGTAAACAAAAACGAACGCGAGAAAAATCCTTTGGAATTTTCCAAGTAGGCACTAGCCAAAGCAAATAATTTTACAACGTGTTGTGCCCAGTTATTTTTTCATTTCGATTAAGGTTTGAATGATTTTGTTTGAAAGGAATTCCATATTCTTTAAATGTAGATTTACGTTATAATTTAGGGTAGCTTCATTTTCAAAAACAGCAGTAGCCAAAGGTAGATTAATCAATTTCATATAAGATACGTCATCACTATTCTTGATATAATGATCTTTAAATCCTATAAATATACCACCTGAACCTGCTAATTTTTTTAATTCCCAAATAGGGCCATTAAAATAAGATTCTCTACTATCGTTTTGTAGATTTTGAAAATTAGATAATTCTTCATGAAATGCATTAAAATCTTTGAATAGTTTTTTATTTTTAAGCAGTGTCAAATTCCCATTCGATTTGGCTTCATCATAGGATACTATGGACGGAAAGAAATAAACAGGTCTAAAGAATCCATCAGCCAAGACTTTGAGTGAATCAACTGAAATTGTCAGATTTGGCAAATAGGCATTATTTAGGAATGCTTTCATTTTGAACGATAAAGTGTCACTCTCCTTTATAGCAGGTTGTAACTGCTCGATGTTCCCTTCAAAATCATTTATAAGATTTATTATTAGTTCTTGCTTCTTACTTTCAAGCTTTCTGGATTCATTCCAATTATTAATTTGAAGCGCAATTAAAATCCCAATAACCACAAGAACAATTTCACCAATTGCATATTTAAAATACTTTCCAGTTTTGTTTTTTTCCATAAGGTCGTATCGTATTTTTCTAAAAAACTTTATCATAAATCTAATTTAAGCATTTAGATTGTCCGCAAGCGGCTATCTCAACCAAATGTCCACAGGACATTCGATTTTGCTTTGCAAAATTGTGTTTCAATAATCTAAAGAATTTAATCATGGGTTAGTGTTGGTTATAATGAAGCATAACGGTTTTTTACAAGGTTAGTTGCGTGGTTAAGTAGTAAATTTATTAAATAATTACAGACAAATAAAATCCGCGAGGACTTTCGTAAGTAGGCTCCAACTAACAATGAATTATACACGGTGTTAGCCACTGGCTTTTTTTGTTCAGTTCAAATGTCTTTTAAAACTACAAAATAAGAAGTTCTGCATTGTGTCAAAAGGTGTTAAATGGTCTTCTGTTACACACTTAATTTTGTCAAAACCATCTTTCAATTCCGCTGTTAATTCCTCTTCATTATATTGTTTTATTTCGAGTCCACTACATTTTTTAGGTCCATTTTGTGAAAAGGTTCCGATTGTCAAGAATCCGCTCACAGATTTTCTTGCGGTCTTCATATATTTTTTTATTTGATCAGGCGTAGTGAGAAAATGAAATGTTGCTCTGTCGTGCCAAACATCATAAGTCATATTTGGTTCAAATTCAGTAATGTCACTTACAATCCAATTTACTTTGTTCGCTTTTTCTCCAAGTCGGTTTTTTGCTTTTTCAAGTGATTTAGAAGAAATGTCAAGAACACTAACATTTTCAAATCCTTCATCAAGCAGGTAATCCACAAGTTTACTATCGCCACCGCCAATATCTATTATTTTCGCAGTTTTTTTTAGTCCGAATGAATGTATGAATTCAAGCGAGATTTTTGGTGTTTCTTGTGTCCAACTTACTTGGTCTGGATTTTTAGTTTCATAAACTGTTTCCCAATGTTTTTTTCTGTCTAATTTCATTGTTAAGTTCGTTTTTTCTGCTTGTGGCTAACGTGTTTGTACAAGGTTAGTTGCGTGTTTCAACAACTAATTTAGTAAACAAAAACGAACGCAAGAAAATTCCGAAGGAATTTTCCAAATAAGCAATGACCAAAGCAATTAATTATACACGGTGTTGTAAAACGTTTTTATTCTTCATCAATTTTAGCAATTCTTTCGTTAATAAAATCAAAAAAACCAACTTCTCCAGAGATTTCCCAAGTTTCGTGGTCCCAGTCTACAGTTGTCCCACTATTTTTTTTAATGAAACATTGTCCGTTTCCACCACCATCGGGATAGAATAGCAGCAAATCTTCAAAAACATATCCTTCGGGTTCTTCATTAATTTCGTCACTAACCTCTTTCATGTATTTTGCAAGCACATAGATTGACTCGTTATCTAACACGCCTATTGCATCTCCATAGTTTATTTCTGCAAATCCGTTATGTATTTTATAGAAAGACTTTAAATCCTTAGGTATATCCCAATTATAAGATAGTAAGTTCTTGTTGGGTTTCGGATTTAAAATAGGTATACCTCCAGAATATACAGTGAAATAATCACGACCATCTTTGAGTTTTATTCTAAGTAAATAATGTAAAACCCAAGTATTCTCTTTCTTCTCAGCATATATAAAGTTACATCTGTTTTTAAGTGTTGTAATTAGATTTGGAATTTTTTTAGCAATAGGACTAAAATTTGATTCAATAAACTCTTTTATTGATTTTTGATTAAGATCTGTCCAAGGACAATCCTCAGGGAATTCTCCAAGTTGATAATAATTAGCACTGTTTTTTGATTCAAATAAAAATTTCACTCCATCAAAACCATGTTTTTTTATGATTTCATTTTTTAAATTTGAGATTCTTATAAACTCAAGTTCATAGTTTGCTTTTTTATTTTGTTTTAGTTCATTTCTATATTTTTCTTGAAGGTCAGATGTCAGGGTCTTCGTCTGACCATTTACACCAAAAAATGATAGTATTCCCATTAATAAGATTAGATGTTTCAATGTTATAAAAGTCTTTTAATATTTATCAGGTATTTCACCTTTTTTCAGTATTTCAAATACATGATTTGGACTATTTTGTAACCAGTAATGGAATTTCAATTTTTTCGCAATTCCATTAAAAATTTCTCCCGCTGTAATGGTGTCAGCTATCAACAAACGGTTTTTTCTCCATTGTTGGGCAGTCACACCAACACAAATTCTTTCATCATTGCTCCCAACAAAAATAATCCATGTTGCTTTTCCACCATAGATTGAGGGTAAAGGACACGCTTTTTCTGCTTTTTTAATGAGGCTCTTAACAGAAATATCTTCGTCAATCTGAATAGTGGTAATGTGTGAATCAACGTCGTCACCTGCAGCTACACTATCTCTATCTATTTCTAAAATCATAAGTAATGTTTTACAACGTGTTTGTATAAGATTAGTTGCGTGTTTTAAGCACTAAAGCTAGCAAATAAATCACAGATAGAAAGTCCGCGAGGACTTTCGTAAATTGGCTAAAACCAGCAATTAATTTTATACGGTGTTATGCGTAGTTATTTTTCCGTCTGCTTTTGAATCCAATCCATAAGTTCATCTTTATTTATTGAATCCCAAGTTGATTGAGTATTCCTTTTTTCTGATGAATTATTTTCAGGTTGCAATATAATCAATTCGGTATTTTCATTTCCTGCCAGTTTCAACTCAGCTAAAAAGCCAACAATATCTGTCGAATTATTCTCATATAAGGTTCTTAGTTGTTTTGTTAGCTTATATTCTATTGCTGGTTCTATATATGCTCGAACTACATAGTCCTTGTAAATCTTAATATTTTCATTCTTTTCGTCAGAGTAACTATACGATGAGAAGTTGTGATATTTTTCGGGATTAGTTTTTGGTGTTCCTCCCAAATTCGTTTCCAATAGATAGTTTATAAATTTTGGTTCCCAAAGGTCAATTCGGTTAATTCTTATATCACGTTGATGTTGATACCATTTTCTTGTAAAATCCATCGTGAAATTACAAACGACAATGCCTTTAATTTTAAGTTGAAATGCTAAGTCACTCTCTTTCATAAATTTAATATAACGCATAGCTCTATGTCCAACTAAACTTGCTCCTAAAAAGAAAATGTTGTCATTCGGTAAATTATATTCATCAAATACTTCTTTAATTAACTTATGCGTAGAAATCATAGATGATTCAGAAAAGTAAAAATCAAGAGGGATTTCGGTTGAAACTGACAATACAGCAAAGTCTTTTTCCGATGCTTGAGTATACATCTGTTTTGAACTCCTGTTCTTTTTGTCATATTTTGAATCTTCGAGGAAAATGAGCACACCTTTTATTTCCTTATTTTCAGGAAGCATTAGAGTATAGCCTTTTTGAATAAAAGAAAAAAAGTCATTTTCTCCTATTCCAACTCTTATGCTATCATTTTTCACTGGTTCGTAATATTCAACCATCTTTTGTGAAAAAGATTTCGTACTAAAAACAATCAGGAAGAACAAAAATAATACCTTAAAAGTTGTTTTCATTATCGGTTGTTTTTAATTACGCACAACGGTTTTCGTATAAGATTAGTTGCGTTTTTGTGCCCGAGGATTTTTCGAAGGAAAATCAGAAGTAGCAAAAATGCAACTAACTTTGATTAAGCACATAAAATAGCAATTAATTTTATATAGTGTTGGCAAATCGTTTTATGCGTTATCAATGGCAGCTTAGAGTTTTTTTAATTATATTTTTCTTTTCAAAGCCGATTAAAACAATACCTGTAGCCTCCTTAAGCTCCCAATCTGAGTCTGGTGACGCAACAATTTTGTAGTAACCAGGTTTTTTAATTTTAAATTTAACGTTAGCGCCTCCACTTCTTTCTCCAATTGGGGTGTAATAGCTTTCAATTAGCTCCCATTCATTTTTTAAATTTAATTCATTTTTAAAACTTATCTGAATATCTGGACTAGGACAGTTTGCTCTAACTTCTAATATTCTATATTTTACCTCATACTCGTTGTCTAAGAAATACTCAATTTTTTCCAAAGATTCGTTTAATATGATTATATTATCCCTAAGTAACGAATAATTTGTTCTTATTTTCTCTTTACTTCCTTCTAAGGAAGAAGAGTCTTTACTGCATAAAGCGTTGGAATTTTTTACAATCTCTTGTGATTGATAATAGCTCTTCGACAAATAATGGACAAAATCTTTATACAAGGAAATTTTTTCTTTTTGTTTTGGATCATTGAAATCAAAAGTGTTCATCACTTTATTCAAATCGTTTCCACAATTATTAATGTGGGTTAAGATTTTTTCTGAATATTTTCTCATTTTACAAAATTCTCCTTTACCCATTGATTCTACGTGCTCTCTAAGAGAATCCATTAAATTCTCATTCGAAATGTTTTTAAAATCATCAAATCCATTTTGAGAATAAGTGAATTGAGTTAACCCAAGTAATAGAATAAAGATCATTAGTTTTTTCATCTTTTCATTTTTTATTTAAATGTTTGCCAACGTGTTCGTGTATGGTTAGTTGCGTGCAAGTACGCTATAATTCTTTGTTAAGCAATATAGTGAATTGTGAGAAAAATCCCTGCGCTTAGCCAACAATAGTAATTAACTATACACGTTGTTGGCAATAGTTATTTCGCTTGACTGTTTATCCAATTTAATAAATATTCTTTGAACTTTAAATCTACATTATAGATCTCATTTGTCATTTCATCTGTTCCTTTTTTGGTCATAAAGTGATTTAGTCCCTTCATTACTTTAAATTCAATGTTTGAATTCCCAATTTCATCTAATTTAGTTTTGCTTTGATTTGGGTCTACTAAAATGTCCTCTTTTCCAATAATCACTAAAGTCGGAAAATCAATATTTTTTAAAGTTTTTGTGTTATCTATTCGAGCCTCTTCTAATTTATGAGGCATAAGATAATTGCTAAATGACTTTTTATTTATTCCGTATTTTTTTGATTCTTTTTTAGCTATTTTCCATATTTCCCAAGCTGTTTTATTTGGATTTTTGTCTATCAAATCAAAAACGTAATCTAAAGTTTTTATTCTTTCGTTAGTAGTTTCTCCAATTATTAGCTTGTCATAGTTTTTAATTCCGTTATTTATTTGGTATTTGAGTAAATCTCTTGGCTTTCCAACTGGTGCAGACCATTGAATTAAAAAGTCTGGTTTTATTTGTTTTTCTATTGTTTGAAGTGAAACAATTCCGCCTAAACTATGTCCTAAAAAACCAATTTCTTTGTTTTCTAAAGTTTGTGATTTTTTAAGTTCGCTAAATATTGCAAGAAAATCATTAGTATAAACTTTAGCTTGGTCATTGTATTCTCCAGTTGATTTTCCGACCCCTCTTTTATCAAATCTAAAAACTCCTATATTATTTTCGAGTAAAAACTCTGTCAAGTAATTGTGAGCTTTTTGAGATATAGTGCCAGTTCCAGAAATGATTATAAGGATTTTTTCAAAGTCAGATTGTGGTGTCAATAATGTTCCGAAAATTGTGATTTTGTCATCGATAGTTTTACTTATTTCTTCGATGTTGTAATTTTGAATATTCTCTATTTCTTTTTCGTTATCTAACTTTTTTTGGCAAAATGTTAATTGTGAAATGAATAGTAGTATAATTATCGGAATGTTCTTCATAATTATTGCCAACGTATTTGTGTATGGTTTCGTTGTGTTGGCTAGGTCTAAATTAATAAAAGAAAACTGACCAGAGGGAAATTCCGCAGGAATTTTCCGAGTACACACAGAACGAACAATGAATTATACACGTTGTTGGCTAACGTTTTAATTTTCTATATTCTCAATTCTTATGTCTTCTAATTCTTCTAGTTTTAATTCAGGTGTAACTTTTTCAACTTCTGCTTTCTCTTTAACTGTTCTTAAGTCAGGACATTTTTTAGATTCAGCTCTTTTATGAAATTCCGTTAGAGTTTTCTTCTTCCATAATTTTAAATTAGTAGAATCAATTTCTTCATAATCAAATTCCGCTTTATTCAATTCATACTTATTAAAACCCCAAGTACTCATTAGAACAATTTTATTTGATGAATGTTCTATTGTTACTAATGTGTCATTATCCGTTAGTATTTTTGTTCCGTTTTTTAATTGATATGAGATTAAATTTTCATCTAATACCTTATTTCCAAAAATGATAATTTCATCTGGTCTTTTTGTAGTAAGTATTAGCATGTATTGTTCAGTTATTTTATGTTCGACATAACTTCCATCTTTATGGCACTTACTCCAAGTTCCTAATGCAAGATGTTTTCCAAAATATTCAGAATCAGTTTTTGTTCCCATAATAGAAACTCCAAATAGAATCATTGCAACAAACCCAATTATTGCAATTGAAATAATAATCAATAATATGTTTAGTGATTTTCTCAAATGTTTGCCAACGTTGTTGTATATGGTATGTTGCGTGGTTTAAGCACTAAATTTAGCAAATAAAAACCGAATAGAAAATCCGCGAGGATTTTCGTAAGTAGCCTAGAACCAGCAATAAATTATATACGGTGTTGTAAAACGTATTATTTTAAAATTCTTCAAGTAATTTCGCACCAATTCCTTTCAATTGTTTTTTTGTGATTTTTAATGAATAGATATATTCATCTTTATCTATTTTTTCGCCATTTTCTAAATTAATTATAATTTTTAGATTCCATACTTTACCATATTTATATTCTGAAAAAATAGCATTAACATTTTTAACTTCATTTAGTTTCCATTTTTTTAAATATGTTCTTTTTTGCTCTTCAATTATTTTTTCTAATATAAAATCTTTTAGTTCATTAATTTTATATTTTTCCAATAAACTATAGATTCTGTCTTTTTCTATTTTTTCCTTTTCTGCTTTTAGTTGCTTTTCTTCTTCTATTTTTGCAAATATTGGAGAGTTCATTTCTACTTTATAAGTTCCGTATATTTCTTCTTCTTCTCCGTTTTCTAAAACTCCATAAACATCAACGTAACCATATGTTTCAAACATACTTTTCTTTCTTGTTGGTTTAATATTAATTGTCTTGTAAGACTTTCCGTTTTTGTATTCCTTTTCTATTTTGGATTTAAGTATAGATAAATAGGTTTCACCCATTTTTTCTTTTTTAGCAATTTCAACTATTTTCGCGACCTTTTCATTTATTAGTTTTTCTTTTTCCGTTTCTTTAATTCTTAAGTTTTCAATAAGAGTAATCTTATCATTAATTTCTTTTTCTGGTATTATAAAATTTATTGCTTTTGTGCTACCTGTTAAAGAAAAAACAATATCATTACTTCCGTATTTGTCAGAAGTTCTAATAGAAAGTTTAGATGCTTTTTTCAATTTTTCAAGAAATTCATATTTACTAATCTTAAATGAAGAATTTGGATCATTAAATGTGTCAAAAAATATTATTTTTCCATCTGATGAAAATGTAAATGAATATGAAGAATAAATAACATTAGGTTCATTATCGAAAACAAATTTAATCCCTGCATTAGTACCTTCTTGAAAATAACCTGCTCCAGAAATATAAAAGTTTAAGTTTTCATTTTTATCAAATTTGTTTATTGTTAACATTGGTTTGTTGTAAGGAAAATTATTTCCTTTTCCAATAACATATGAAGTTTTGTATTTTCCATCAAAATCAGATTTTCCTGATTCAAATTTCCAATTTTGAGCGTTTACATTTATAATTAATAATAAGGTGATTGATGTTAATAGTTTTTTCATTTTCAATAGTTTTTTTTAATTTTTATATGATTCTCTCATATGTTTTACAACGGTTCGGCTATGCGTAGTGCGGGATTTCAAGACACATATCTTTCAATTTAGCACTTAGTTTATTTAATGTAATTACTTTCATATCAGCACTTTACCCCGCATTACGTATAGCCATTGTTGGGGTGTCGTTTTTCTTTTTAAAATGGTAAATCATCGTCTTCGTCATTATTTTCAGTGTCAGGTTCAGGCAGTCCGTACCAACCCGATAGCTGTAAATAACACCTCTCTTCATCTTCATTTGGTGACCACCACCTTGCCAATGAAACTCGAACTAAAGTACCTGCTGGAATATTATCAACCGGGTTTTGGTATCCAACATAAGATATATTTCTCCACCTGATTGGATAACTGTATCTCACTTTTTCATTATAGTCTTTTCGATTAAGGTCTCTGTCTGGAATCCAAAAACCAACACTATTTTTTGGTATTTCACCGCTTTCAGAAATGTAGCCACTTCCTCCACTTGTCCATTCCAAATTTCCGTCAAATAGAACTTCTGTGCTACCTCTCCAAATTTTTACTTTCAATTTATCCGTTAAGTATTCAACCATTTTTTCAATTGAAGAAAAAGTGAATTTATGTTCCATTGTGTGAACCAATATATCTTCAACGTGCGGTGGTGTTTTTTCTGTTCTCTCCGAAAAAGTTATTGTATAAACATCTCCAACTTCAAGGTCAGTGTCAGAATCTTGATTATATCCATCAGAGTCAAGAAGTCTTACAAAACGACCATTAGCAAGAACACCGCCTACACAAGCCGCACTTGACATATGTGTTTTTGAAACTATTATTACGTCCATTATAAATGAGTGATTTTGTAGCCAAGTTTTTCAAGCTTGTCAGTTACTATTGACCTGTGGCACGCTTCAGGTTTTTCTTCTACACAGAAAAGTACTACTCGGTTTGCACCAACTTCATCTAGCTTATCAATAAAAGTGTCAAAATCGAAATTGCTTAAAATTCTGTCCTTGTATGCGATTGTAAATATTTTGCCGAGTTTATTTCTGTCTCTTTTTAATTCTCCTTGTTGAGCATCTGCTTCTTTTTGAAGTTCTCTAATTTCAGAAGTTGGGGCAAGGTCAATTATATGTCCGTATTTTATATCAAGTTCATTTAATTTTTCCTGTAAACGATTACTGTTTACAAACGCATATTTTGCTCCTCTAACACCTCTACGCTGCCGTATATCGCAGAAAGTGTCAATATGGTTATCTGTTAATTTGTTAAAGTATTCCTGTTCTGTTGAGTTGTAAACTCCGATTGTGAAAAATTCCATTTAATATGATTTTCTTGAGGTGAAGTCCATTTCATTTCCAAATAAGTCAACTGTTCCTTTACCTTTTGTTAGTTCATTCATTACAGTTTGTTGGGACTTTGTCCTTTCTTTAGAGACAATGTGTTTTAGTGATATGTCTTTATTAAGCAGCTCTTGTCCAATTAACTTACTTCTATGGCATTCCTCTGGTTTGGATTCGCTACACATAATTGCAAGGTGGATTCTTTTTTGATTGGCGGTTGTCAATCTTTCAAGTCCTTGTTTGAAAAAGTCCTTTTCTTTAATTAGGTCATAAACAACCTTTCCATTATAATCATAACAACTTCTGTCTTCTGGTAGTCCACCAAGAGTGTCACCAACAAAAACATACGTTATCCCATTATTTTTTAATTCCAATTCAAGTGCTGCTTGATTGAATTGAGGATTCCATTTTGAATAAGGTTTCGAGCGAATATCAAGAAGGTATTCAATGTCAAAAGACTTTAACTCGGCAATGAAATCTTCAATCTTCTTATTTCCGTGTCCTATTGAATATATTGTTGTTTCTTTCATATCTCTAATTTACGAAATCTATCTCGTTTGTTTTTAAATGCACCCCAACGTGTTTGTATAACATAAGTTGCGATTTTGAGTGCGAGGATTTTCCAGAGGAAAATCAGAAGCTACAAAAGAGCAACTAACTTTGATTAAACTAAAAATAAGCAATTAATTTTATACGGTGTTGGCATTTCGTTTAATTCCATTTTGTTCTTAATTCTTCTCCAATTTTCAGATCCATTTTATTTTGAAACATATGGTCATATATTTTTATAAAACTTTTGTTTTCTAAAACTGAATCAATTGTAAAGACATAATATTCATTTTTTCTTTTAAAATCTAAAAATTTTCTAATATTTTGATTTTTACCTTTATCAATTTCAACTAACCAATATATGTAATCTTCGTTGTCAATAATTTCATTTTTTCTATTAAACCCTACTATTTTAGTTTTTATAGGTTCTCTCAGAAACAAGTTTCTCCATTTTGCAGGAATCTGATTTAAATCTAGTTTTTCATTCGTTTTGAGACTGTCTATTTGCATTCTCAAATACATTCCGCTATTTTCTGGCTCATAGCCTGAATTATAATTATCGGAAAATCTATTAAAATCATTTAGTTCTCTTAAACTCCAACCTTCAGTAATATTTTCTGATAATAGATATTCAAAATTATTCCAATTAATGATTTTAAATTTATTATTAAGTTTTAAGGAATCTGGGACATAATTAAGATTTAAAATTTTACTCTTTTCATTAAAACCTATTGGTAGTTCTTCAAGTTCGATTCTCTTTTCATTAAGAATTAAATCTGAATTTTCTCTCTTATAATCTCCAAAAATTTGTTTGATTTCTCCTCCTCCAGTACAACCATAAACAAATTTAGTGTGAATAAATTTTCCGTTATTTAACAAATAAAGACTTCCTCCATTATTGAAGCCCTTATAAGAGTATTTTAATGTATCAATTATTTCATTTGAGTCAGAAATATAATTTCGGTTTTTACAACCAAATATTAGTGATATTAATAAAATTCTAAATAATATTCTCATTTCTTGTTAATGAATGCCAACGTTTTTGGCTATGGTTTCGTTACGGAAAAATGGGCGACCGTTTTTCCGATGTTGACCGAAAGATAGCAAAAAGGCATGGAATTTCCGCGAGGAAATTCCGCCGTAATGAATTATAGCCGTTGTTGGGTTTTAGTGCTTTTATAATTCATTCCGTTTTTTGTTTTTTTTGGTCAGCTTTTTATTCAGATTTCTTTAATTTCCGCTTTTAATTCATTCCGCAAACTTGCTCAAATTCCGACCATTTTTTAATTCAGGTTTGAGTGAGCAATTCCAGCGTTGTTCTTCCAGTTCCGATTGCGCAAACAGGCTAAAAAGTCAAGCGTAATTCAATTCAGAGTTTGAGTTAGTAATTCCGTTGTTATATTTCATTCCACGTTTGAGTGATAATTCCGAAAATTTTTGAAATTCAGCACACAGTTTTTCTGATTTATCTACCTTAAAATTCTAAAAAAAAATCGAAAAACAAACCAAGCTTTTTTTCAAACCGGAAACTTGCTCCAGCATTAAACCCAACGGTCTCGTATAACCGTCAGTTACGGGATTAAAGATAATGTTTTCGGTTAGGAACTGACGTTAGCAATTCCGAGTGGATTCGGACGTAGTCGAATCCGCCGTAATTGCGGTTATACATTGTTGGCAGCTGGTTTTATTTCGTTTAGTAATTTATAAAATTCAGTTCCGCTAAATTCAGTCCATTTTTTTGAGTACAATCGTTTCTCATTTCGAATCAGCCTAATTTCTGGTTCAGAGCTTTTAAAGTATAATTCAACATCATATAATTTTATCACCCAACTTTTGAAATGGTCATTCGGCTTTTCAAGTTTCAAGGTATTATTAAAAATGATTCCGTTCGATTTAAAAATTTCCGCAAACACGTTATTCCAATATGAGTAAGTTCGGTTTTGAGTCAGTTCAAAGTCTACGATGTCAGATATAATTCTTTCAAGTCCACTATATTCATCAGTTCCATCTATTCCGATTATATTTCCAGTAATTCGAGTTGCATTTAGATTATACCAACCCATTCGGGTTTCTTCATAATCAAAAGTCCAATCAGGAAAAGTAGTTACTCTCATTCTTTAAAGTTAGGGTTTTGTCAACTTGCTGCCAACGTGTTTGTGTATGGTTAGTTGCGTGTTTCAGCAACTAATTTAGTAAACAAAAACGAACGCGAGAAAATTCCGAAGGAATTTTCCAAATAGGCACTTGCCAAAGCAATTAATTATACACGTTGTTGTAAAACGTTTTTTATACTAATATTACTATTATCACAATTATAAAAATCAAACCTACAAGTCCGTTGTTCATCATATGATGTTTGTCCCAATGACTTTTTGATTTTTTTGGTCCATATAAATATTCTTTAAATGAAAATTTAGGCTTGTTAAATATTGTTCGCCATATTGAACCATAAATCCATCTGATAGAACCACCAATTGTATTTAAAATCAAATGGAAAATTGTATATCCAACAATCTCGTCAATCATTCAAATCGTTTTTATTTTCTTTTCAGTTTATGAATTCCGCTTTCTAAATATTCTTTCCACAATTTTAGGTTTTCAGTTGAGATTGGGAAAAAGATTTCAGAATTGTCTAATTCCTGAATAATTGTCGCAATTCGATTTCCAATTTCATAGTCAGAATCCCAAGTAAAATATTCCGAAAACATCAATCCAGATGCAATAGTTTTTAAATTGTCAAAAGTCAGATTTCCGTTCAGCGTATCATTCAGGATTTTCATTAGATGACTTTTCTCAATTTCAAATTCAGAGTCAGATTCCATTTTTACAACACTTATTTGAGAAGTGTCGTAAGTCAGCTTTTTTATGCTACCATTCAAATCAGCCGAAAGAAATTCAGAACTTATTTTATTCTCAAAATATTCTTTTAAAATGCTTTCGGTCATTGTTAGTTCAAATGTTTTACAACGTGTTTGTGTATGATTAGTGGCGTGTTTAAGCACCTAATTTAGCAAATAAAAAACCGAATAGAAAATCCGCGAGGATTTTCGTAAGTAGGCGAGAACCAGCCATTAATTATACACGGTGTTACCTGCAGGCTTTTTTTTTCAGACGCTGTGTTGTAATTCAATTACAGGCATTTCATCATAAGTTCTGCCGTTTAGAGTTCTACCGTTTTTCTTTTTATTTTTTCCGCCCCATTGTTTAAAAAAGAAAGCAACATCTGCTTTTTCACATTGTTCTTGAATGTCAAGAACCCAGTCAGCATCCATTGGTCTCGGATTATGACCACTTTCTCCACCAACAATTACCCAATCGATATTATCTAAATTCAAATTCGGTAAAGCTCCAATCAAAGGTTCAAGGGAAAGAAATTTTACTCTGGCATTTGTTTTTCTTAAAAAGTCAATTCTACTTTTTACTATTTCTTCCTCTACAGAAACTCCCATCCAAATATTGTGAGTCCATTTTAATTCATTGTGTAATTCTAATAATCTTTCAGCTCTTTTTGTTAAAACTTGAAAAACGTGTTGTGGGTTTTCATTCATAACCTTGAAAACTTTTTGTATAAATTCAAGAGGAATTTGTTCGTGAAATAAATCACTCATTGAATTAACGAAAACAACTTTTGATTTTTTCCAACTATAAGGTGTTTTTAAAGCGTCCTCGTGTGTTCTGACTTTAAAATTATCCTTGTATTTTTCTACACCCATTGATTGTAGTCTTTTGGACATTACTTCTGCATAACAAAATTTACAACCTTGAGAAACTTTGGTACAACCAGTTGTTGGGTTCCAAGTCATTTCTGTCCATTCTATACTTGATTGTGCCATTATTTTAGTTTTAAAGTTATTTTATTAAAATACTCTTTATATTCTTTATAGTTGATATAAAAAGCACCTTTTCTTATTTTCGAACCATCTTCTTTTTTCAATTCTAATCTGTTATCAGATTGAATTTTTTTCAGTATTTGTGTGGAATGTTTTGGTAAAAATCCTTTTCGTAATGTGAATTCATAAATTTCTCCGTTAGTTCTATTAACTTTCAAAAATTCTAATAAAAACTCTTCAAGTCTGTTAGTTTCTAAATCTGAAAATAATGTAGATTGATGGCTGTCATATTTCCAACCTCGACCTTGTTCGTTATCAATATCCCATTTAGTTTCCAACATTTTTTCATAACCTCGAATGTGAGAACTAAAGAAAAATAGGCAGAAAACAGTATTCTCTTCTTTTTTTAACGTAAAACTATCAACAAAATATTCTTTACCAATAAAGTTTTCAAAGCCTTCTTTCAAGGCATTTATATATTCCCATTCGTTTTTTAACTTTTCATCGTTGATGCCTAATTGTGAATTGAAATTTTCTAAAACATTAGGTGTTCCATTTTTAGAAAAACGATACATAAACTGAATTGGTAACCATAAAAGTACTTCTGAATTATTATTGCAGTCAAGTAGGTTTAAAATATGTTGTGCCTTTACATCTTTATAACCAAAAGGGTCAATAAAAACAAATGCTTTTGTGTCTTTAAATGCACGAAATTTATTTGGTAATTCATTAACAATTTCGGTATAGTCTTTATTAATTAAGTTAAGGTTTCCAAAATTGGGATAATGTAATTTTTTATCTTTTATGTTATTTTCAAGTGTTTTAATTCTGTTTTGGTCAATATCATTGAAATGACAATGAATTTTTGGCGATTTTTCTGGATGTTTATTTATGAATTGGTAATATGTTTGTTTGATTTTCTTTAAAGCTATTACAGGACTTCCTTCTCCACCATTTTCATAAATTCCTGGTCCACTAAATAAATCAATTATATGAATGTGTTTAGTATATCTATCGTTGCATATGATATTGAGATATTTTTGAATATAATCTCCAAACAGTTTAACTTTCGCTTCTGAATGGTTTAACAAATTTATCTGTGATTTTCTTTTGCTCATTGGTTTGTTCAGCTTGCAGGTAACTGGTTATATCTTTATAATTTACGTCGTTTTTAGGGTTTATTTTCCGGATATCGACGTATTTTTATCGTTGTTATCAGAAATAAATGTAGCACTTTTTTGTGAATTTTTATATTGAGCTACAATTAAATCTAATGGGTTATTTATCTTTTTTATAGCATCACTCTGTACATGAGTATATACCATAGTTGTTTCTGGTTTACTATGCCCCAATAAGGCTTGTATGTATCTTATATCTGTACCACTCTCTAATAAATGTGTGGCATAACTATGTCGTAATGTATGTGGTGTAATCACCTTTTGTACCCCAGCTCTTGCTACACTTCTTTTTAAAAAACTTCGAACAGATGTGGCAGCATAAGGTATATGTTTGCTATCGTTTTCTATTAAATACTGCTGAGGTGTATAGGTGGTTAAATAATTATGCAACATAGGTACTATACTCTTTGCTATGGGTACATACCTGTCTTTTCTTCCTTTTCCCATACTTACCCTTACCATTTGCCTTTCAAAATCTAAATCTTTAAGTTCTAATTTTAAAAGTTCTCCTATACGTAAGCCAGATGAATACAATAAAGCAATACAAACGCGGTGCTTTAAATTTTTTGTAACCTGTATTAAACGAATCACTTCTTCTTTAGATAATACACTTGGTAATTTTTTATCTTTTCTTGGTGCAATACTTTTAAAGTCTAATTCAAAATTAGCTTTAGTATATATTAAAAAATGTTTTAAAGCACTTATCAATTGCCTATGTGTGCTAATAGATGGATTCTTTTTTATAAAATCAGCTTCAATATATTGCTCAATTTCTCTAACATTTTCTATCGTTTCTTTTTGATGATAGAGTATAAAATCTGCTACTAAATAGGTATAAGTTTTTAAAGTGCTAGCACTGTAACGTTTTCCTTTTAAGTAAGTGTAAAATCCATTTAATAGGCTTCTTTCTTTTTCTGTTAATTTAATTTTTAAAGTGGTAGTAGGGGTAAACTGATCAAATTTAACATCGGTAATCTTAACTAACTCTTCTTTAACCAAGAGGTAGTTTTCTTTTGTAAAGGGTAAATGCCAACAATATAGCTGTTTACTCCACCTTGCATTGGGTAATTTTTTTACAATGGTTATTAAAGAATCATGATATTCAAAATATAAACAAAGACGTTGTATACCTCTATGTTTCTTAGAGAGTACTGTAATAGGAGGGTATGTACTAATCTTTTTCAAAGCTAAATAAACTTACAAAAAATAATTGTATTGTAAAATAGAATTCTATTAAAAAGTATTTTATAGCTAAGTAAGTGTTGTTTAAAAGTTACTTAGATTTTATGGTAAAGTTGCTTTACTTTTTTAGTATTCGTAAAGAGAAAGTAAAAATTTAATGTAGTAAATTAGATAAAAAATACTAGAATATATATTTAAAAATACTAGAATAAAAATAAATAAATAGTAGTAAAAATATATATTTGTATATATTGAAGGCTAAATAAGCTACTTACAATATACAAAAAAATACCTAAATATGTCATTACGTTATAGAATTACTAAAAGAAATAACTCCATAAAAAACAATACAGAACAATATATTTTGCAAGCTGTAAATACGGGTACCATAGATTTAGATAATATTAGTAGACTAATTAGTAATGAGTGTAGTTTACATGAAGTTGATGTAAAAGCAGTTTTAATTGCTTTGGGCTTAAAACTAGAATTTTTTCTTACAGATGGTAAAATAGTAGAATTAGGTGATATTGGTCGTTTTAAAATGGGTTTTAGTGGTACTGCTAGTAACGACCCTACTACATTAACCCCTAAACGTAACATTAAAAAATACCATATAAACTATCAACCTTCTAAGAAATTAAAGCAACGTCTAAAAGCAGGTTTAGATACTTATAAAGAGGGTAGAAGGGTTTAACCTAAACATAAAAAAATAAAAAAAGGCGCTATTTTATAGCGCCTTTTTAATAGTATGTTTTAAAACCTATGCTAACATAGTAACAGGGTTTTCTATATACGTTTTTAAAGTTTGTAAAAATTGCGCACCTACAGCACCATCTACAGTTCTATGATCGCACGTTAAGGTTAACTTCATCGTATTACCTACAACAATTTGTCCGTTTTTAACTACTGGTTTTTCTACAATAGCACCAACCGATAAAATGGCTGAGTTAGGTTGGTTAATAATAGATGTAAAGTTATCTATACCAAACATACCTAAGTTAGATACTGTAAATGTACTGCCTTGCATTTCTGCAGGAGTAATTTTTTTGTTTCTTGCTTTACCAGCTAAATCACGCACAGCAGATCTAATTTGTGTTAAGCTTAAACTATTTGTGTGCTTAATTACAGGTACTAATAAACCTTCGTCTACAGCTACAGCCACACCAACATGTATGTGTTTGTGGTAAAGTGTAGCATTATCGTTCCAAGACGTGTTTACTTGTGGGTGTTTTTGTAACGCCATAGCACAAGCCTTAACCACCATATCATTAAAAGATACTTTTGTATCTGGTATGCTATTTATGGTTTTTCTAGAGGCAATTGCGTTATCCATATCTACTTCAATAGTTAAACTAAAGTCTGGTGCAGAAAATTTAGAATTCCCTAAAGATTTTGCAATGGCTTTACGCATTTGAGAGTTTTTAACTTCTTCAGATTTTTCTTCGCCAGCAGCAACAAAACTCATAGCAGGAGCAGGTGTAGCACTAGCTGCTGCTTTTGGAGCAGTAGCAGTAGTAGAAGGTGTAAAGTTTTCTACATCTTTCTTTATAATTCTACCATTTTCTCCAGAACCAGAAATATCAGCTAAATTATAACCTTTATCTTCTGCAATCTTTTTAGCTAAAGGAGATGCAAAAATGCGACCTCCAGAAGTGTTTTGTGTATTTTGTGCTGGTTTAGCAGTAGTTTCTTCTTTTTGCTCAGCTTTAGTTGCTTTCTTATCTTCTTTTTTACTATCTGCCTTTTCAGAAGTATTTGCAGTAGCACCACCATTAGCCACAATTGCACTAACGTCTGTACCTTCTGGACCAATAATAGCTAATAAACTATCTACAGGTGCAGTTTCACCTTCATTAACACCAATATGTAAAAGAGTACCTTCGTAAAAAGACTCAAACTCCATAGTAGCTTTATCAGTTTCAATTTCTGCTAAAATATCTCCTTCTTCAACAGCATCTCCTGTACTTTTTAACCAAGAAGCCACAGTACCATCTGTCATAGTATCACTTAAACGTGGCATAGTAATTACTTGCACACCATCTGGTATAGCAACAGTTTCTGAAGGGTCTGTATTACTATCGTTAGCAGTAGTTTCTTCTTTTGGTGTTTCTTTAGTTTCTTCTTCTTTAGTTTCAGAAGCGCCACTTAATAAGCCAGAAATATCTTCGCCTTCTTCACCAATAATAGCTAGTAGTTGATCTACAGGAGAAGTTTCACCTTCTTGAACACCTATATGCAACAACGTACCTTCATGAAAAGATTCGAATTCCATGGTTGCTTTATCAGTTTCAATTTCTGCTAAAATATCACCTTCTTCAATTTTATCTCCAACTTTTACTAACCATTTTGCCACAACACCTTCTTCCATGGTGTCACTTAAACGCGGCATATTTACAACTGTAGCCATATCTTAACTTATAAAAGGATAATCTTCTTGTTCGTAAACAACATCATATAATTGTTGAGGATCTGGGAATGGAGAGTCTTCTGCAAATTGCTCACATTCTTTCACCATTTTCTTCACCTCTTTATCCATTGCTTTAATGTCTTCTTCAGTGCCATACCCTTTTTCTAAGATAATATCTTTTACTTGGGTAATTGGGTCTATTTTTTTGTACTCTTCAACTTCGTCTTTAGTTCTATAGTGTTGTGCATCAGACATTGAGTGTCCTCTATATCTATAGGTTTTCATTTCTAAGAACGTTGGGCCATCTCCACGTCTTGCTCTTGCTAAAGCTTCGTCTACAGCTTCTGCAACCTTAACAGGATTCATGGCATCTACAGGTCCACAAGGCATTTCGTACCCTAAACCTAATTTCCAAATATCTGTATGGTTTGCAGTACGCTCTACAGAAGTACCCATAGCATAACCGTTATTTTCACAAATAAAAATCACTGGTAATTTCCATAACATGGCTAAGTTAAAAGCTTCGTGTAAAGAACCTTGTCTTGCAGCACCATCACCAAAACACGTTAACGTAACACCATCACTCCCTTTATATTTGTCTGCAAAAGCAATACCAGCTCCTAAAGGAATTTGACCACCTACAATACCATGACCACCATAGAAACCAAATTCTTTAGAGAAAATGTGCATAGAACCACCCATACCTTTAGAGGTACCAGTAGCTTTACCATATAATTCTGCCATTACTTTTTTAGGATCTTCGCCCATACCAATTGGCTGTACGTGATTTCTATATGCAGTAATCATTTTATCTTTAGATAAATCCATGGCATGTAATGCACCTGCCAAAATAGCTTCTTGACCATTGTACAAGTGTAAAAATCCTCTAACTTTTTGCTGAATGTAAACAGAGGCTAACTTATCTTCGAACTTGCGCCAAAATAGCATGTCTTTGTACCAATCTAAATAGGTTTCTTTGGTAATTTTTTTCATTATAAATAATCGTTGTTTGTTTAGTTTATAATCAAATTGAAAATAACTGAGAATACAAAAATAACGGTTTTATAGACAATAAAAAAACGCGTTATTTTAAAATTTAGCGCAATCGTTTTCGCCAGGTTTTTATTTGTCTTTGGCTACTAGTAATGTGGCTTTTGCGCCAGTGGCTAAATTCCACTCATTAGAAGAAAGCAACATTCCAGCATCATTATACACCTTAAAAGCAGCTGTATTAGGCCCAGAACTTCCTTGATTTAATGCTACAAAAGAGATTTTATTAAGACCTACATCTAAAGGAATATTAAATTTTTGATAGCTAGTAGTTAATGTAATATTATACACAACTGGTATATCATTTACATAAATGGTTACTCTATCTCCATCTGGATATTGAAAATCTCTACAAATAATATTAACACTTGCAGAATTGGTTCTAACACTTCCTAAATCTTGGTCTATCTTAGGAATGATGTATTGCCCATTTATTTTTTTAAAAGATTTTAAAAAGCGCTGTTCGTTAATTTTGGCTAATGAAAGTATGCCTTTGTTATTTGCACTATCTTCTTGTTGTTTCTTTTTTAGTTTTTCTTTTTCTTTTTCATATGCTTTTTCAAAACCACTAGCACCACTTAACTCAATTGAGTTTGGCTTTTTAGCTTCTTTGGCATTATTAAGAAGTATGGTTTTCTTTTTGCCTTTTTCTTTACCTCCTTTATTAGAATCTAATTGAGCAGATAGGGTTATACTACTTAGTAATAGTATTAGTAAAGAAAAGGTGGTTTTTTTAATTGTCATGTTACGTAATTAATTCTAAAAGAATGTAGTGCAAATATAATGCCGATTTTAAATGAAGTACTTTAGATTTTGTTAAAAAACTTATTCTACAGAAAAGTTAAAATAAGTTTTTGGGTAAGGTTCATTATTTAATGTAAAATGCCACCACTCATTATCATAAGGTACAAACCCATTTAAAAGCATAATTTCTCTTAGGTACATTCTATTATCTTTCTGTTTTTTGGTAATGTCTTTATAAAAAGGATGTGAGGCTTCACCAAAAAAATCATAAGGGCTTCCCATATCTAACTCTTTGTTAGTAGTTAAATCTACAATGGTTAAATCTACTGTACTACCTCTGGTATGACCAGATTTAGAGGCAATGTAACCTCTTTTAAATAGTTCGCTTTTAGGAACTTTTGGGTAGTATTGTTTTTTCATAAGTGTATCATTCACCTCTTTTGCCCATCTTACAAAATGATCTACGGCTTGTTGAGGTCTGTAACCATCATAAATTTTTAAACTTAAACCTTTAATAGATAGTATTTTTTGCACCTCTTTTAAAGCTAAGGCAGTTTTTTTAGTAATAATTAAACAGTTGTTTTTATAGCCGTCTATTTTTTGCCCAATAAAATTGTTAGTACCAAAGTAGCGCAACTCAACTTGTATGGTGTTATCTATATCATCTAAATACACAAAATCTTTAGGCATAGTGTTATTTTGCCCTTGATAAGTTATGGTAAAAAGAAAAAAAGAAATGACAACTAAATATTTCATAACTCAAAAATAAGAAAAGAATAATAGTTCTATTATTAGTAATTTTGTTTTATGGAAGAATTAACACTTACAACGCCTGCTTTATTGTTTTCGGCAATTTCTTTAATAATGCTAGCGTATACCAATCGTTTTTTAGCCTATGCAGCTGTAATTAGAAATTTACACGATAAGTATTTAAAAGAAAAAGACGATTCGCTTTTAAGACAGATTATAAATTTAAAAGCAAGATTGTATTTAACCAAATGGATGCAAATATTTGGTATTACTAGTTTGTTATTGTGTGTGTTAACCATGTTCTTAATATATGTAGAATACAAAGTGATAGCTATTTGGATTTTTGGAATAGCTTTGGTTTTACTGTTAATTTCTTTAGGCTTACTTATTCGAGAAATACAAATTTCTACCCAGGCTTTACAACATCATATAGAAGATATAGAAGAACACTTAAAAGCTAAGAAGTAGAAGGTTTTATAAAAAAGTAATCGTCGTTTTTTGCAAAACGACGAGTTACCAAGTAAACTAATAAAACCAAGTATTAGTACTATTATTAGAGTTAGCTATTCTAATAAAAATTTTAATAAATTAAATAAAGACATGGCTACAGCTACTACAGTTGTAATAAGTATAGAGTCTCTAAAAGCTTGAATAAATGAATTCATGGTTGGTTAATTTTTTGGTTGATTGATTTTTTTTGGTTGATTGATTGTTGTTTTGAATTCTTATTTCGCAGAAACACTGCCCCCAGAAGAAGATTTTTTATTGATTTCTCTTGGGTTGCCTTTAAAATCAATATCTCCACCACTAGAAGCTTTAGCATTAATACTTTCTGATGCATAAATATTGATGTCTGCACCACTAGAAACATTTACAGTTGCATTTTTACTAATTAGCTTATAAGCCTCTATAGAAGCACCACTGTTAGCTCTAGATGTATGGTTATTAGCAGTTCCAGAAATTCTAATATCAGAACCACTAGTAGCACTTGTTTCTACAGTATCTGCATCTAAAGCAATTCTAATATCTGCACCACTAGTAGCACTTACTTTTATAGTTTCTACTTTTAATACATCTTCTGTATACACATCAGATCCGCTTGTGGCAGTTAAGCCTTCTAAGTTTTTTACGGTTACATACACTTTTCTAGCTTTTGCTTGCCAAATATTCTTTTCTGAATAAATTTTTAATACACCATCATTAACTTCTGTAATAATAATGTCGTGTAAATTTTCATCTGCTTCTAAGGTTACTTTGTTTTTAGTTCCTTGAGATAAATACAAGTCTAAACCAGTGCTCACCTTAATTTTTGTGAATTTTTGAGACGTACTTCTATCTGCAGTAACAACATTTCTGTTTCCATTTACTCTGTTAAACATATTAACGTTACAAGAGCTTATTAAAACTGAAACAAAAAGTAAAGCAAGAAGTTTTTTAGTTGTTGATTTCATTCGGATTTTATTTTTTATAGTTCAAATGTCTTTAATAAGACGCCAATTTTAAAAGTTTGGTTACTGAATTGTCGATTTTTTATACTGAGTTGTTACTAAATATCAATTTCTGTTTTATCTTCTAAAATTGTAGTTGACTCTTTTATAATAACCTCACTCACTTCTTTTTTTTCTTCAATCTTATCTTCTTTACAATCAGTACATTCTAAAGTATCATCTGTCATAATAAAATGATGGTTAGCCATGTCTTTATCATAAATGTCTTCTGAATTATCTACATTGTATAAGAAATTACGAATACTGTTATCAAAATAAACATAGACACCCTCTGTTACATAAAAAATGATATTTACTTCTTCATCTTTCCAGATGTTTTTAAATTCAGATAAATAATAGGCATCTAAAACAATAGTGTTATCTTCTATTTTAAAATTGTATTTAATGTTTTCGGCATTTTTATTTGCATTCGATTTGTTTTTACCTCTAGACTCTTTTTGAATAATAAAGTAGTTTTCATTCGCATTACTTTTTCTAACATCTACTTTAATGTAGCTTCCATAAGTCATTTTTTTACCTTCAACTTCAACTTCTTCTTTAGAAGTAGTTCTTCTTAAATTATGACGATAATATAAATTGTCATCATTTATCATTTTAAGTTGTAAAGTATCATTAGCAACAACATTTATGTTATTTTTTTGAGAAGATTGGCCATACACAGTATGCGATGTGCCAAACTCTAATCCTGTAAAAATCAACCCTAACAAAGAAACTAACCAAATACCTAATAATGTTAAAGATGTAGGTTTGTTTATTTTTTGAACATTGCTAGATAATATTCTTAACCCTAGTATAAATAAGACTAAGAAAGGAATACCAACTAATAAAAATACAAATAGCGTTAATAACCATTTTGGTAAAACCGACTCATAAAAGAATGGTGGATACTGTAAAAACTCGCCATCTACATTTAACCATTCTAAACTACCTACAGAAAACCCTCCAATAATTAGAGATAAAATAACAGCAGCAGAAACAAATATGATAATGATTCCGATAAACTTACCAATGATCTTAAATATCGCTAAGATTATTTTTCCAATAGTGTCAAAAAAGTCACTTGCCCCGTTATTTTTTTTTGTCTTTCCCGAAAAAGTTTGTGTCATTTTTTCAGAAAACTCATTAGCACCTTCTTTAATTTTTTCTGATGCTTTATTAGCAACATCTCTTACGTTTTCAGAAACGTTAGAAAACTCTTCTCTAATTTTACGTTCTATATTATCTATATTAACAGGCTCTCCCTGCATTTGTAATTTTTCTGCAGTAGTTTTAGCTTCTGGTAAAAGAATCCAAAGAATAATGTAAAGTAACACTCCAAAGCCTCCAAAAATAAACAATGCTAATAGCCCTAAACGAATCCAAATGGTATCTATATCTAAATAGTGTGCAATACCTGATGCTACACCACCAAGAAATTTATCATCTCCATCTCTAAATAATTTTTTTCCTGAAGAGCTGTTTCTTTGATACGAATATGAAGATTGGTCATAAGATTCTTCTGCTTCTGCATAGTCTTCTGGCTGTCCCATAATTCTAATAATATCTTCTATATCACCTTCGTTAACCACTTGTCTGGCATCTGTGATTTTTTCAGATAAAAGTTCGCTAATTCTAGCTTCTATATCAGCAATAATCTCATTTTTTCCTTGAGGATCATCACTCAAAGATCTAGAAATAGATTCTAAATATCTTTTTAGTTTTTGATAAGCAGTTTCGTCTATATGGAAGAAAAATCCGCCTAAATTTATGTTTATAGTCTTATTCATTTGTAGTTGATTTTTTACTAGTTACTTGGTCTACTGCATTTACTAAATTGCTCCATGTTTTACTTAATTCTTTTAAAAACATACCTCCGTTTTCTGTTAAAACGTAATATTTTCTTGGTGGTCCAGAAGTCGATTCTTCCCATCTATAGGTTAATAAACCTGCGTTTTTTAAACGAGTTAGTAATGGGTAAATGGTGCCTTCTACCACAATCATTTCAGCACCTTTTAATGTCGATAATATTTCAGAAGTGTATGCATCTCCATGTTTTAAGATAGATAAAATGCAGAATTCTAAAACACCTTTTCGCATTTGTGCTTTTGTGTTTTCAATCTTCATATATTGTCATTTATTTTATAAATTTTATTGTAAGTGGGTATTTGTAATTTTCTCCTTCTTTAGCTTTTAAGCTTGCAATTATTACTAGTGCAATACCAATAACATAAATAATACCTGCAACAGAACCCAAACCTATAAAGCCAAAAAGATTCGGAAAATCTAAATCGAAACTTAAATTAAAATTTCTACTATTTAAAATATTATTGTGTCTGCTAAATATAGAACCCAAAGCAAAAGGCACAAATATGATAGATATTAAAAATACATACAGTGTATAACTAATATTAAAATTTACAGCTTCTTTACCTTGTTCATCTAAAAACAAACTTCTGTCTTTTAAGGTTTGCCATGCAATTAAAGGCGTAATGATGTTACCAAAAGGAAACATAAAGCCTGCAAATGCAGAAATATGAATTAAAAAAGCGTTAGTGTTTTCTCTATTTTGTTTCATAATTTTTGGTTGATATAATACTTTCTTATGCAAATATATATCTTTAAGAAGGTATTATGCAATACATAGTACCTTTATTTAACATTTTATTAACATATATCTTCTTGTAAAAGTTTGTTTAAAAAGTCTTAAATTGCCAATAAAATAAAGGACTAATGAAGATTACACCTAAGAAAATTAATGCTTTCATGTTTTTTAAATTACCATTAGCTTGGTTGTCTGGTATGCGTGTAAAAAAACTAAATGAGACTTCTTGCGAAGTTTTTATTAAGCATAAATGGATAAATCAAAATCCTTTTAAGAGTATGTTTTGGGCTGCACAAGGTATGGCTGCAGAAATGAGTACAGGTGTTTTAGTAATGCAAGAAATAGAAAAATCGAAACGCAATGTATCTATGTTAGTTACTCACCAAGAAGGAGATTTTTTTAAAAAAGCTACTGGTAAGATTTTATTTACATGCAAAGGGGGTAGTCAAATTAGAGAAGCTATACAACGTTCTATAGAAACAGGAGAAGGGCAAGTCATTACACTACTTTCAGAAGGTATAAACGCAGACAATATTAAAGTGTCTAGTTTTAAATTTCAATGGAGTTTAAAAGTAAAGTAAGTGTAAATATCACTCTTTCTTTTTTTTATTAAACTAGCTACCTTTTAAAAAACTAAACTCCATATTTGAGTTACTTAATGGTATTCGTATAAGTTTTTTTTTGCTTTATAATAGAATTGAGGTTGTTGTAATTTTACAATTAAAAAAAACATTCTTATATTTGAAAGATAAATTGAAAAATTTATGTAATAAAAGTTGGGGGATGATTATTACGTAATACAATTTGACTTGAGTCGTGATTTTTTTATCACGACTTTTTTTATTTTTATTTTGTAACATTTTCAAATTTAGTTTAACTAATTAGGTAAAATAAAAAATATGAATGCACACGAAATAGATTACAAGATTTTTGGAGAAGAAATGCAATTTGTAGAAATTGAATTAGATCCGCAAGAAGGAGTAGTGGCAGAAGCTGGTACTTTTATGATGATGGACGACCAAATTAAAATGAATACTATTTTTGGAGATGGTTCAAATCAAGAAAAAGGTATTTTGGGTAAAATATTTTCTGCAGGTAAAAGAATTCTTACAGGAGAAAGTTTATTTATGACTGTTTTTACAAACGATGGTTTAGGAAAAAAACAAATTTCGTTTGCATCTCCTTACCCAGGTAAAATAATACCTATAGACTTAACTGAGTTTGGTGGTAAGTTTATTTGCCAAAAAGATGCCTTTCTTTGTGCAGCAAAAGGGGTTTCTATTGGAATTGAATTTTCTAAAAAATTAGGAAGAGGTTTATTTGGAGGTGAAGGGTTTATTATGCAGAAAATGGAAGGTGATGGTTTAGGATTTATTCATGCAGGAGGAACCATGGCAAAAAAAGTATTACAACCTGGCGAAGTTTTAAAAGTAGATACAGGTTGCATAGTTGGTTTTACGCAAGATGTAGATTACGATATAGAATTTGTAGGTGGTATAAGAAATACCATTTTTGGAGGAGAAGGTTTATTCTTTGCTACCTTAAAAGGACCTGGAACCGTTTATGTACAATCTTTACCATTTAGTAGGCTAGCAGGAAGAGTGTTAGCTATGGCTCCAAAAACTGGTAATGGTAGTAGAGGAGAAGGCTCAGTATTGGGAGGTTTAGGAGATATGTTAGATGGTGATAACCGTTTTTAAAATTTAGTTAATGATTTTTTTCATTTTCATAAATTAACAAACTTCTAGCTTTAATTATATCAACAAGCTTTTTTTCAGCTTTTGCAAGATTTGAAGCAAACCCATTATAATTTTCTCTAATATTTTTATAGTATTTTTTTCTAGTATTATAATTTTTTGTGTTCTTAAATCTATTCGTAAAGATGGTCAGTTGATCTAAAATGTCAAAACTTCTATACAGTAAATATTGCAAATCAGCTAGAGGTTGTCTTAATTTTTCGTAATATGGTTTGTTATTTTCTTTTAAGTTTCTTTGGTAGGTTATAGCTGTTTTCTGAGCTTTTTTTAAAACAATAATAAATTTTTTTGTTTTTGACTCAACTTTACTAGCATATAAATTTCTGTTTTTATAAGTCTCAGAAGAAGCTGTTTTTTCTATATATTTTCTTAGGTCTTTACTTTCTTTTTTTACCTGTTTTATAGTAGCATAAATCTTACCTGTAGCTTGTGAATATAAAATTGAAGAAAAAGAGGTGAAAATTAATAGAATTAAAAATTTTATTTTCATAATTGAAATACGTATCGTTATTAAAAACTAAAAAAGATGAATAATTTTTTATTCCTCCATAGAATGATAAACATTTTGTACATCATCATCTTCTTCTAAACGTTCTAGAAGCTTATTTACATCTTCTTGTTGTTCTTCTGTTAATTTAGTGGTAGTTGTTGGTATTCTTTCGAAACCTGAAGATAAAATCTCGATATTATGTTCTTCAAAATAGCTTTGTAAAGCGCCAAATTGTTCAAAAGGAGCATAAATAATAACACCTTCTTCATCATCAAACACTTCTTCTACTTCAAAATCTATTAACTCTAGTTCTAGCATTTCTAAATCTTCGATATCATCTTTCTTTAAAGTAAAATTACAGGTATGATCAAACATAAAAACTACAGAACCAGATGTACCTAAATTACCATCACATTTATTAAATGCAGCTCTTACATTAGCCACTGTTCTGTTATTGTTGTCTGTAGCTGTTTCTACAATAATAGCTATACCATGTGGTGCATAACCTTCAAACAAGGTTTCTTTGTAGTTAGCAGTATCTTTATCTGATGCTTTTTTAATCGCTCTCTCTACATTGTCTTTTGGCATGTTTGCAGCCTTCGCATTCTGTATAACTGCTCTTAAACGTGAGTTTGTATCAGGATTTGGACCACCTTCTTTTACAGCCATTACAATATCTTTACCAATTCTAGTAAAGGTTTTTGCCATTGCTGACCAACGTTTCATTTTTCTTGCTTTCCTAAACTCAAATGCTCTACCCATTTCTGTTGATTTATTTTAAATGCTCACAAATGTAAAAATTAGTAATAAGTTTTACAATTTTAAAATTTCTGATTTATAAATTTAATTCATTTAGCAATTGATACGATTGTTTGGCAATCTCAATTTCTTCGTTTGTTGGGATAACCAAAACTTTTACCTTAGCGTTTTTAGATTGTATTTCTCTTATTTCTGAAGCACGTATTTCGTTTTTCTCATCATCTAAATCTATACCTAAAAAATCTAAATCTGTACAAGCAAGTTTTCTCATTAATGCTGAATTCTCTCCAATTCCTGCTGTAAAAACAATAGCATCTAAACCATTTAAAATACTGGTATATGCACCAATGTATTTTTTAATTCTATAGGCAGATAATGCTAATGCATGTTTGCAGTTTATGTCTCCATGTGCTGCTTTTTCAGAAATTTCTCTTAAATCAGAATAACCAGTTAAGCCTAACATGCCAGATTCTTTATTTAATAAATTGGCAACTTCTTCTGCAGTTTTATTTAATTTTTTCATGAAAAAGAAAATAACAGATTGGTCTATATCTCCAGATCTAGTTCCCATAACCAAACCATTCATAGGCCCAAATCCAAGAGAGTTTTCAATGCTTTTTCCTTCTTTAATGGCAGACATGCTGCAACCATTTCCTAAATGAATGGTAATTATTTTTTTTGCCTTTTCTTTCCCTAAAAACTCAATTGCTTTTTCAGAAACATATTTATGACTTGTGCCATGAAAACCATAAGCTCTGATATGCTGTTCTTCTAAATACTCATTTTTTATTGCATATTGATAAGCTACTTTTGGTATAGTTTGATGAAATGCAGTATCAAAAATGGCAATTTGTTTTGCTGATGTAAATATAGTTTCTGCTATTTCTATACCTGTTAAGTTTGCAGGATTATGCAAAGGAGCTAAATCAAATAAATTACGAATACTGTCTTTAACTTCTTGAGTAACAATGGTTGGTTTTGCAAATTTACTTCCTCCATGAACCACTCTATGTCCTACTGCCTTTATCTCATCAACTGTTTGTAAAACGCCTAATTTATGGTCAAGTAAAGTCTTACTTATTTTTTTTAATCCATCTTTATGTGTTACTATGGGTAAGACTTCAGTAGATTTATCACCATTTTTTTCATGAGTAAAAATAGCATCAGTAAAACCAATTCTCTCTATTAATCCTACACATTTTACTTGTTGAGAAGGCATTTCTATCACCTGATATTTTAATGATGAAGAACCTGCATTTAATACTAAAATTTTCATATTAATTTTGATTTGCTTGAATTGCTGTGATTAATACAGTATTAAAAATATCATCTACAGTACACCCTCTACTTAAATCGTTAACAGGTTTGTTTAAACCTTGTAACATAGGTCCAATAGCTAAGGCTCCAGTTTCTCTTTGTATGGCTTTATATGTATTGTTACCTGTATTTAAATCAGGAAAAATTAATACAGATGCTTGACCTGCAACTTCAGAATCTGGCATTTTAGTTTTAGCAACTGACATATCTACTGCTGCATCATATTGTATAGGTCCTTCTATCTTTAAATCAGGATTTTTTGTTTTTACAATTTCTGTAGCTCTTCTTACTTTTTCTACCTCTTCTCCTTTTCCAGAAGTTCCAGAAGAATAAGATAACATGGCCACTTTTGGGTCTACACCAAAAGCAGCAGCAGAAGCAGCAGAAGATAAAGCAATTTCGGCTAATTGTTCTGCATTTGGGTTTGGGTTTACTGCACAATCTCCCATAACAGAAACGCGATCTGATAAACACATAAAAAACACAGATGATACAACAGATACCCCAGGTTTTGTTTTTATAATTTGTAAGGCTGGTTTAATAGTGTGCATAGTAGTATGAACAGCACCAGAAACCATACCATCTGCTAAACCATTGTAAATCATTAACGTTCCATAGTAAGACACATCTCTGGTTAAATCATAAGCTGTGGTTTCTGTCATTCCTTTGTGTTTTCTAGCTTCAAATAAGCTTTTTCCAAAGGATGAATTATATTGAGAATCTTCTGGATTTAAAACCTTAATTTTATTAAAATCAATCTGAACACCTAGTTGATTTGCTTTTGTTTGAATGTCTTTTTTATGACCTAAAAGTGTTAAGTCTACAATATCTAACAATTGTAAACGAGCTGCTGCTTTAATAATTCTTTCGTCATTTCCTTCTGGTAATACAATATGTTTTCTATGAAGCCTTGCTTTTTGCAATAAGTTGTATTGAAACATACTTGGGGTTATTTTATCAGAATTAAAATTGGTAAATATGTTAGTTAAGCCTTCTTGGTTTACATACTTGTCAAAAGTATCTAAGGCTAAAACTATTTTTTGATTGTTATTTGCGTAAATTTTTGGTTTAACTGCTCCAATTCTGTTAGAAACTCCAAATGTGCCCCCATCAACTGAAATAATTGGTATGGTAGATTGTACACCTTCTATTAATTTTAATATAGAATCTTCAGGAATTAAATTACCTGTTAAAATGATTCCTGAAATTTTTGGATAATTGCTAGAAGCGTTAGCTTGTAATGCGCCTAAGATAATATCTGCTCTATCTCCTGGAGTTATTACCAATGCATTTTCTTTAATTCGAGTTAAGTAATTTCTTAACTGCATTGCACCAGTACTATAACTACCTATTGAATTGTTTAAAAATTGTTCTCCAAATAAAACCTTACCACCTAAAGTATCTACAACTTCTTTTACTGTTGGATAAGCTAATAAGTTTATTTTAGGAATTACATCTATCTGTATTGATGTTGGAATAGATTTAATCAATTCTTCTCTAACATAATCTATTTCGTCATTTTCAATTTTATTGGCAATAAGCCCAATAACATCTACTTCTTTGCTAATAAATGAGTTATACGTAATTTGCATGGTATTGATAAAATCTTTTTTCTTTTTACCATTACCAGCACCAACAATTAACACAGGTATACCTAAATTTTTAGCAACCATTAAGTTCACATCTACTTCTGTAAACCCTCCTTCACCAGAAAAATCTGTTCCTTCTACTAAAACATAATCGTATTTTTCTTCTAACTCTTTATATTTTTTTATGATGTTGTGTATGACGTTATCCTCTTTTCCTTCACTTAGTAAATCAGCTATTTCATGTTGTTCGTAAACATAACAATCATTATGTTTTAAGTCTAAATCAAAAAATGAAATGGCTGTATTTATATGATTGTCTACTTGATTGTTTTTTTTGTTGATGATGGGTCTAAAATAGCCAACCTTAGAAGATTTTGTAAGCATCATTCTTAAAATACCTAGAGATATTAAAGATTTTCCACTATCGGATTCTATGGTTGTAATGTAAATTGACTTACTCATTTGTGTTGAATTTTATGCAAAAATAAGCGATAAAAAAATGACCAAAAGTGATTTTGGTCATTTAATCATTATTAAAATATAATTGTAATTTATTAGACCTGTAAAACTCCTAAATTAAACTTTTTTTCAATAGGAGCATGGTTCGCTGCTTCAATTCCAATAGAAATCCAAGTTCTGGTATCTAAAGGGTTGATAACTGCATCTGTCCATATTCTTGCTGCAGCATAATAAGGTGATATTTGCTTATCATACCTAGATTTTATTTTATCAAATAATTCAGCTTCTTTTTCAGGAGTAATTTCTTCGCCTTTCTTTTTAAGTGAGGCAGTTTCTATTTGTAATAAAACTTTTGCAGCAGAATTACCACTCATAACAGCTAACTCAGCACTTGGCCAAGCAACAATTAGTCTTGGGTCATAAGCTTTACCACACATGGCATAATTTCCTGCTCCATAAGAATTACCTATAACAACAGTAAATTTAGGCACAACAGAATTACTAACAGCATTCACCATTTTTGCACCATCTTTAATAATTCCTCCATGTTCAGATTTAGAGCCAACCATAAAGCCAGTTACATCTTGTAAAAACACTAAAGGAATTTTTTTCTGGTTACAATTGGCAATAAAACGTGTTGCTTTGTCTGCAGAATCGTTATAAATTACGCCACCAAATTGCATTTCTGTAGGTTTGGTTTTAGATGCTGTAGTTTTTACTAATTTACGCTGATTAGCAACTATACCAACAGCCCAACCATCAATTCTGGCATAACCTGTTAAAATGGTTTGTCCATAACCTTCTTTGTATTGTTCAAATTCTGAATTATCTACCAAACGCTTAATGATTTCTAACATGTCATATTGCGCATTTCGCTCTTTAGGTAAAATGCCAAAAATATCTTCTTCTTTTTCTTTTGGTGGTAATGCTTCTTTTCTGTTGAAACCAGCTTTGTCAAAATCACCAATTTTATCTACAATATTTTTAATAGTATCTAAGGCATGCTTATCGTCTTTAGCTTTGTAATCTGTTACTCCAGAAACTTCACAATGTGTGGTAGCTCCTCCAAGAGTTTCGTTATCAATACTTTCGCCAATAGCAGCTTTTACTAAATAGCTTCCTGCTAAAAATATACTTCCTGTTTTATCTACAATCAGCGCTTCATCACTCATAATAGGTAAATACGCTCCACCAGCAACACAACTACCCATAACTGCAGATATTTGGGTAATACCCATAGCACTCATTACTGCATTATTTCTAAAAATGCGTCCAAAATGTTCTTTGTCAGGGAATATTTCATCTTGCATTGGTAAGTAAACGCCTGCAGAATCTACCAAATAAATAATGGGTAATTTATTTTCAATGGCAATTTCTTGAGCTCTTAAATTCTTTTTTCCAGTAATAGGAAACCAAGCACCTGCTTTTACAGTAGCATCATTTGCCACCACAATACATTGCTTTCCTTTTATGTAGCCAATTTTTACAACTACACCTCCAGAAGGACATCCACCATGTTCTGCGTACATATCTTCACCAGCAAAAGCTCCAATTTCTATAGATTTTGATTTGGCATCTAAAAGATAATCAATACGCTCACGAGCTGTCATCTTTCCTTTTTCATGATGTTTATCTATTCTTTTTTGTCCTCCACCTAATTTTACTTTAGCGAATTTTCTCTTTAAATCTGAAACTAAAAGTTTGTTGTAATCTTCGTTTTTGTTGAAGTTTATGTCCATAAAAATAGTGTATAATAAGTCTTGTAAAAATAAGAAAATTTAATGGTAAGATGCTATAATTTCATCAACTGTATTTGCAATTTCTTTGTGTCTATTTTTCTTTTCTAATTTAGTTGGTTTAGCAGCTCTTTCAGTACAATTTTTTACACTACAAGTTTCACAAGTAACACCAACTGTTCTTTTGGTAAAAGTGTCTTCTTTTAAAAATTGTAATTTCTTCTTTAAGTGGTTAGATAAAAGCATACCAATGCTTACACTTCTTTGTATGTCTTTTTTAAAAGGATCTGAAGTTGCTGATGAAAGTACTAGATATTCGTTGTTTTCATTTTCGTATGAAGAAATTTGTATACCAAATGTGGCTCTTTTTTTAGATGATTTTTTAAAATCTTCTATAGTTTTTATAGAAATCCATCTTCTACAATAGTGCTCATGATTTCTATTTGCATGAGGTGCTTGTTGTTGTGTTATATGTAGTTCTTTACTCAATCTAAAATTTTCTGAATTTTGATTATGAGTAAAACGCAGAAAGAAGAGGTTTTTTATATTAAAATACTTAGGTAATATGTTTGTTAGTCTTTGATAAAAAGTTTCTTGAGAACAATTAAACTGTTTTATGATTTTGTGTAGATGCAAAGAATTCCATGTTTTTTCTGCAAATAGATCAGTAAGTTTTTGCGTAATAATTGTTCTTGGTATAATTAAAGCTCCTGCAAAATAAGAGGCAATAAAATTATGTAAAACTTGGTCAAAACTTTCGAACTTAATCCATGGAAAAGTATAAAGTCTATCTTCTATGTTAAGAAAATTATAGGCAATTTCTTTAGCATAAATAAAGGTTTTTTGTGCTTCAGAAATATCTTTATCAATTAATAGAATTTTCTTTTTTGGAATAAAAATGTTTCTTAATTCATCTAGATTTTTATGTTTAGAGAGTTCGTCTTCATTTATAGTGTAGCCAAATTCTTCTATTAAAATTTCTTCTAGTTCAGAAGAGGTAATTTTTTTTGTAGTGTCAATTTGATACGATTTTGCAAATCTTTCTGCATCTGCTTCTATATCTTCAAAATAATTATTATGAGCTTCTTGATAACTTCTTAAAGAGGCAAGAAAAAAACTTTCTCGTGTTAAATTATAGTTTTGAGCAATTTTTATAATAGTACTAATAAATGCATTAACCTTTGCAGGGGCATTTGCGACAATATCTATCAGTACATTTTCTTTAATACCAAATAAATCTAAAGGAATCTCTTTTAAAATTTTAGATTGTAATATTTCTCCAACAGGAGCTAAGTTTTTATCGAGTTTTAACGAAACAAAATGATCATAAGGTACTTCTAAGTGTTCAGCCAATAAGACAATCTTATCAGGTTTGGGATATTTTTTACCTTTTTCTATTTCGTTTAAATAAGATTTAGAAAGCCCTGTAAGTTTAGCTAAACCAAATAAAGACAATTTTTTGTCTGTTCTAATCTGTTTAAGCTTTAAACCAAATATTAAACGTATGTACTCGTCTTCTATAACCATAAAACAAAGGTAAATATTTTAAAGCGAATATAAGAAAAATAATATTTTTTATAAAAATAGCGAACGTTCGCTTGTAGAGAATAAAATTATTTTATATACTTGCATAGTAGAAATTTAAAAAATAAAAAATATGGCTATTTCACTCATGACAAAAGAAATTGTTTTTAAAGGATTTGATAAAAATGAATTTAAAGAGATTTTGACTCCAGAAGCTTGTCAATTTTTAATAGAATTACAAGAAAGATTTAATGAAAAAAGAATAAAACTATTAGAACATAGAGAGGTGGAGCAAGCTTTTTTTGATGCTGGTAATTTTCCGAGTTTTCCAGAAGAAACTAAAGATATTAGAGATTCTAATTGGGTTTGTGCAGAATTACCTAAAGATTTGTTAGATAGAAGAGTTGAGATTACTGGTCCTGTAGATCGTAAAATGGTAATTAATGCGCTTAATTCTGGTGCAAAGACTTTTATGGCAGATTTTGAGGATAGCAACTCACCATCTATACAAAATGTTTTACAGGGTCAAATAAATTTAAGGGATGCTGTAAATGGCACTATTACATATTATAATTCTACAAAAAATAAAGAATACAAACTTAATGATGAGGTTGCAACTTTATTAGTAAGACCTAGAGGATGGCACCTAAATGAAAAACACTTTACTTTAAATGGAGTTGAGCTTTCTGCTTCTTTAGTAGATTTTGGATTGTACTTTTTTCATAATATAAAATCATTACAAGAAAAGGGTTCTGCAACTTATTTTTACTTACCAAAATTAGAGCATTATTTAGAAGCAAGGTTGTGGAATGACGTTTTTGTATTTGCTCAAGAGTATTTAGATATTCCTCAAAAAACAATAAAAGCAACTGTTTTAATAGAAACCATAACTGCTAGTTTTCAACTAGATGAAATTATTTATGAATTAAGAAATCATATGGCTGGTTTAAATTGTGGAAGATGGGATTATATTTTTTCTTACATCAAAAAATTTAGAAATCATAAAAACTTTATGGTGCCTAATAGAGACGAAATCACCATGAATTCGCCATTTATGAAAGCATATTCTTTACGTGTCATTCAAAGATGTCATAAAAGAGGGGTTCATGCTATGGGTGGTATGGCTGCACAAATTCCGATTAAAGGAGATGACATGGCTAACGATTTGGCCTTTGCAAAAGTAGTTTCTGATAAAGAAAATGAAGTAAAAAACGGACATGATGGAACTTGGGTTGCACATCCAGGTTTGGTTTCTGTGGCTATGGATGTTTTTAACAAACATATGATTACTAAAAATCAATTACACATTAAAAGATATGATATTAATGTTGGTGTTAACGATTTGGTAGAGTTACCTAAAGGATCTATTACAGAAAACGGAATTCGTAAAAATATAAATGTAGGTATTTTATATATAGAAAGTTGGTTAAGAGGTAATGGAGCAGCAGCACTTTATAATTTAATGGAAGATGCAGCAACAGCAGAGATTTCAAGAACACAAGTATGGCTTTGGTTACACAAATATGTTCAAATACAAGATGGTCGTTTTTTTGGAGAAGAGTTGTATCAACAATTAAAGAAAGAAGAAATTCAAAAAATAAAAAATATGATAGGTGAAGCAGCTTATTCAAAAGGAAAATTTGACTTAGCTATCAAATTATTTGATGCTTTGGTATTAACAAAAGACTACAAAGAATTTTTAACATTGCCTGCTTACCAACACATATAAAAAGAAAACTCGCAACTACTGCAATAGTTACGAGTTGTTACTAAAATTAAAAAATAATCTTAATAATCTAAACAACAAAATTATGAAAAATTTAGCTCAATCTAATTATGCTAATGCACTTAAAACAGTAAAGAGTTTAAAACAAAAGTTTGGCGATAGTTGGAAAACAATAACTCCAGAAAATGCTGCTAGAATGATTAGTCAAAATCGTTTTAAAACAGGCTTAGATATTGCAAAACATACTGCAGCTATTATGAGAAAAGATATGGCAGACTATGATCTTAACGCATCAAATTACACACAATCTTTAGGTTGCTGGCATGGTTTTGTGGCACAACAAAAAATGATTGCCGTTAAAAAACATCATAAAACAACCAGCAAAAGATATTTATACCTTTCTGGTTGGATGGTTGCTGCTTTACGTTCAGAATTTGGACCATTACCAGATCAATCTATGCACGAAAAAACAGCAGTCCCTTCTTTAATTTCAGAAATTTATGATTTTTTAAAGCAAGCAGATGCTATAGCGTTAAATGACTTATATAGAAGGTTAGAAAATGGAGAAAAAGTACAAGCAGAAATAGATAATTTTGAAACGCATATTGTGCCAATTATTGCAGATATAGATGCTGGTTTTGGCAATGAAGAAGCTACATATTTATTAGCAAAAAAAATGATTGAAGCTGGTGCTTGTGCTATTCAGATAGAAAACCAAGTTTCAGACGCGAAACAATGTGGACATCAAGATGGAAAAGTAACTGTACCTCATGAAGACTTTATTGCGAAATTAAATGCAATTCGTTATGCTTTTTTAGAGTTAGGAGTAGATGATGGTATAATTGTGGCAAGAACAGATTCTGAGGGAGCAGGTTTAACTCAAAAACTTCCTGTAAGTCAAGAACCAGGAGATTTAGCATCTCAATATTTAGCGTTTGTAGAGGCAGAGCCTATCAATATAAAAGATGCAAAAGAAGATGATGTTTTATTGAAAAGAGATGGTAAATTAGTAAGACCAGTTAGGTTAGCTAATGGATTGTACAAATTCAAAGAAGGTTCTAATATAGATAGAGTTGTTTTAGATTGTATTACAAGTTTACAAAATGGTGCAGATTTATTATGGATAGAAACACCCACTCCAAATGTAAAACAAATAGCACATATGGTAAACAGAGTAAAAGAAGTAGTGCCAACTGCTAAATTGGTCTATAATAATTCACCTTCTTTTAACTGGACCTTAAACTTTAGACAACAAGTTTATGAAGAAATGCGTAAAGAAGGTTTAGATATTATGCATTACGATTTTAAAAATTTAATGGATGCAAAATATGATGATTCTAATTTGTCTAAACGTGCAGATGAAAAAATTAGAACTTTTCAATTAGATGCAGCTAGAGAAGCAGGAGTGTTTCATCATTTAATTACATTACCAACTTATCATACAACAGCTTTACATATGAATGATTTAACAGAAGGTTATTTTGGAGAAGAAGGTATGTTAGCATATGTAAAAGGAGTGCAAAGACAAGAAATTAGAAAAGGGGTGGCTTGTGTAAAACACCAAAGAATGGCTGGTTCAGACTTGGGTGATGACCATAAAACATTTTTTGCAGGAGATAAAGCATTAAAAGCTGGTGGCGAAAAAAATACTTCAAATCAGTTTGATAATGTTACCAATAATGAAAGCAAAAAAGCAAAAGCAAAAGTAGTAGCCTTGGCTAGTTAGTATTTCAGATTTATTTTAATAGTGATAAAGGGTCTTTTTAATTTTATGTAAAGAGACTCTTTTTTTATTAAAGTTTTTGTAACAAAATCATAAATTATGCTACATATTATTAAAGTTATATGTCGATTATTTTAAAAAAAATAACGAAATTGCTTTTTTCAAAAATTGTACAACTCTTAAAAAACTAATCAACAATGGCAGATGAATTTGATTTACTAGAAACAAACTCTAATGATAAAACTGAAAAGGTAGATGTAAACTGGGGTAAAGCTATAGATACTATGAAATCTAAATTAGCACAAGAAGATGATCCAGAATCTCGTCAAAAAATATTAAATGCTACATTAGATGATGTAGTGCATATGGCAGAACAAGATAGAACTACCCTTTTAGACGCTATAAAAGACTTAACAGATTACCAAGATGAAGTTGGTATTTTATTCGAAAGATTTTCTTCTTTAAATGAAACTGAACAAAAAGTAATAGATGATGCTCAAAAAGAATTAGAAAGAGCAAGAATAGAATTAGAAGATGCCCAAAATAAACCAGATACTTGGTGGAATAATCTTTGGGGTAGAAAAAGTAAAATTAAAAGAGAAGAAGAAGAATTTAAACTAGCAGAAAAAGTTCGTTCAGAAGCAGATAATAAAGCAAAAGCCATGTTTCAAGAACGAATTGAAAGTGCAGATATTGAAACCCTTTTAGGAGAGCTTTCTTACAAATCTCAAGCAGCAGTTACACGTCTTAAAAACAGAGAAGTAGAGATAAAAGAAGTAGAAGAAAAGTTGAAAGATGCTATTGTAGAAGCTTCAAAAAATCATACAAAAGCTTTAGAAAAAAAGAAAGAAACAGAAGATAAATTAGAAGAGCAATATGCACTGTTAAAACAAGCACGTCAAGAGTTAGATGAAATTGCAGACAAACAATCTACAGAGTATTCAGAGGCTATTGCAAAAGTAACTGGAATTGAACAAAAAGTAGAAGAGTTAGAAGGGTTAAAAAATGCCTATACAACATTAGCAGCTAGTAAAGATAGTTTTGTGCATAAACACAACTTAACTATTAAAGTATTAACTTCTTTACGTTCTAATTTACAGACTCATAGAGCTAAGTTAAAATCAGATACAGAAGAAAGATTAAAGTATTATGATGGTTATGTAGTGGCTTTAAAAGCAAGAACAGATCAAGAATTTGCTGCCATTTTAGAACACTTAGGTGTAAAGACAGATGAGCATATAGGAGAAACATTAGCATCTATGCATTCTGCAAGTGCTAGAGCTCGTCAAGAAATGATGGACAATATTCCAGTTCATGAAAAAGTAATGAATGGAGTATACAGTTCTTATGCAGAAGCATTACAAGAAATTCGTCAGAAAGATGTAGATATTCAAAAGAATTTTGCAGATAGATATGGTATTGATATGAAAGAAATTTTTGAAGACTACTATAAGGCAGATAAAGAAAAGCCAAAAACTGAGGAGCCTAAAAAGTCAACTCCAAAAGCGGATACTTCTGATGATGATTTATTGTCATAATATTTACTAATGGATAATTTTTTAAAAAGAATAAATTTAATACAACCATTTTCTTTTGACTTAAACACTAATAAAACAGACTTTGTAAATAATCTTAGAAGAAATGTTGACTTGAAAGACATTGATGGTATGTTCTCAACGATGTTTGAAGCTTTTGAAAAAAGTGAAAACACTTTAAAAGGGAGTGTAAGTTTTAATGAATTTAGTCTAAAAAAAAGACAGAGATTTTTTGATAGGAAAGCTGGTTTAGCAAAAGCTATTGGGAAATATGATATGAAAGGTGAAAAACTTCAAATATCTGGATACATAAAAGCATGGAGTAATTTTATGTATTTTTTCTTTGCTTTTTTATTACTCTTTTACACTATTTTTATTTTTGGTTTTTTCTTAAATGTGGAATTTAGTGAAAACACATATATTCCAGTTATTTTTATAATAATACATGCACTTTTTATGATAGGTATCCCTTATTATGTGCTAAAATCATCAATAAAAGATTTAAAAAAAGAGATAGAAAGAGAATTTCATTTTATAGTAAGTAAGAATATTAATATATGATTACAACACCTTTAGATTCTGCTGAGTTAAATTCTAAAGAACAATATGTTTTTTACCATAAAATGGTAGATTTTGTTCTAAAAGAATTAATAGTAAGTATTCAGCAAGAGCACTTACTTAATCATCAAGAATTGTTGCTTTTTAAACAATATTCAGATTTACTTTTATATTCTATAGAAGCCATGCGTATTAAATATATGTATGATGAAGAAGATAATATGAAAGTAGATTTAACAGAATCTGGATTCCCTAATTATCTAGAATTTAGATACTTGTATAATGATTTAGAGTTAAAAAATCAATATATACATAAGTTAACAGATAGTAATGCTTTAAAAGAAGATTTTTTAAATACACTATTAATAAAAAAACAACCTATAAAAAGAAGTAAGCTTTTTCAAGCAGCTTCATTAGTGTATTACAAGTCTGTAAATCAAAAATATATTTTCAACAGATTTGTACAAGGTAAAATTTTAGCATCACCAAAAAATAGTCAAGGTGAGTATGTAACAAGTTGGAGTTTTTATGATGTAGCACATAACAGGCCATTTATTTGTTATATGTATTTTGATTATGATGGAAAAGACGCAGAAAATGATAGGTCTGAAATTTATAAAGTATTAAAAGAAAGTGCAGATAGAGAAATGTCTTTAGATGCAATGGCTTACACTATAGACAGAAGATTGCCAGATTTACGGCCAAAGCATATAAAAAGAATAGATTTAGGACCTTTACATAATGTTTTTGCTAAAGATGAAAATGATATTACACATGCCATTTTAAAAGCAATTGCAGATAAAGATATTGCCATAGAATCTTATGCTTTATCATTAAAAATAGATGAGGTTTTTTCTGGAGCAACTTTTCAAGAGGGTAATTTTTTCTCAAAAAAAACATTTCAAAAATGGAGCGAAGTTATATCTCAAAAATACATTTTTGCTCCTCATAGAATTATTCAGTTGTTACATAATAGAACACCTGAAGTGCTGCTTAAATTAGCAAAGCAGCCTATAGAAATGAGTGAAATAAAAAAATAGTTTGCAGTTTGCAGTAACCAATTAACAGTAAAAATTAAAAAACAATCAATTTTTCCCTTTGGGGAAATGTCTGAAAGACAAAGGGGCTTATGGAACACAATTCAACTTTTCCAATAAAACAAAACGAATTAGATATGCTTCGTGATGAAGCAACAGATTATATTAAATCTATTCAATGGGAGCAAGGTAATAAAGCTAAGAGTAGAGAAAAAGAGGCAAAAGACGATTCTATTTTACTCTATTTATCTAGAGCAAATAATGGAAGCAATGTTTCTATAACATCAGTTTCTAAAACTATTTTGGCTTTAAAAAAGCGTTTGTTGCCAGACTCAATAGCCATTCCAGTTCATTTAAATCAAACTTTATTTGCAATTCAAGAAGGGTTAACATTAGGGATTTGGATAAAAGATGCCTTTTATGATGCATCAGGTTTGTCTTCTTTAAATGAACGTAAATCAGCATTAGATCATTCAGGGAAAAGAGAGTTTGAAAGTAAATTACAAACAGCAACAGCATTTCAATTATTTTCAACGTCTTATAAAATTTTACACGATTTAAAACCATTTGCTTCTGACGATTTGTCTGTGATGAAACAAAAGTTTGCAGGTATTCCAGAAGTATCTCTGTTATCTCCTTTAAAAGGAATTGCTTGTTCGCTTTTTTATTTTGATAAATATTTAAGTCATCCAGAAATCATAAAATCAGACAAAGATGTTGTCGATTTTACGGTTGTTTATTTCGAAGCTTTAATTGATGAAATTCAATTACGTAAAAGTAGCTTAGAATACACAGAAACCATTTTAGATAGAACCTACAAATTAGAAAATTCAGATTTTGCAATTTCTGGATGGGAAAACGTTTTTGCTGGTACAGCCAAAAGTGTTGAATTTAATAAGGTTCAATTTGAGCAGATTGTAGGTAATAAAGATGCCAAACATTTTGCACGTAGGTTAACAGAACGAATGTTGAGTTACGATTTTAAAGCACAGAAAAATCCGTTTCAAGAATTAGGAGGTTTTATGCCTGTTTTTATGGGTTATGGAATTCCTGGTACAGGAAAATCGATGTTAATTGCAGCCATTGCCACACGTTTAAAAGAACATTGTGATAATTTAGATATCCCTTTTTTGTTCCATCCAATGCCAGATACATTAATCTCTACCTTTCAAGGAGGTTCTGCAGAAAAAATGGTTGAGTGGATGAAGCCTATGCAAGATCCTACAAAAATAATTTTTGCACCTATAGATGATGCAGAAAATAATTTACAAGAAAGAACAGCACAAGGTGTTTCTGCAGGAGTTAAAGAAGTAATAGGTGTTTTTTTAAGATACACAGAAGGTGCTTATGCTGTAAATTATGGAAATTCTTCAGTAGGTTTATTTACTAACCTACCAGAAATGTTAGATAAAGCTGTGATTTCTAGAGTTCAAGGTCGTTTTAAAATTGATGGAGCAAGAACAGCACACGATTTCTTAGATCAAGATTACATTTGGTGGAAAAAGTTTGAGAAAACGATTCCAAATTTTGTGAATATGCAAAATCCTGCTGAATATGAATTCTTAAAAGATCAAGGATTGGCTAAAAGTATGGGAGATATTTTAAATACCATAGAAAAACCATCAGAAGAAAGAGTTTTAGAAGCTTATGATAGAGCAGCTCAAAAACACAAAACTAATGAGCATTTGTTTTTTGCAACGTTATACAAAGAAATTCAAAAAATATTTCCTTTCTTTTCATCTAGAGATGTTAGAAATATACAGTCTACAATTTCTTTACGTTTAACAGATTTTGATTTAGAACAAGATTGGTTTGATAATCCTGAAGTTTACTTTAAAAAAGATTATGAAACTAAGTTTAATATGCTACAAGAGTTGATGAAAGCTAATATGAAAGGATTAGATTTTTCTGAAATTAGAAGACAAGAAGTAGTACGTTATTTAGACAATGTTGCTACAATTGCAGATACAGATTTTAAACGTAAAGTAGATGAAAGAGTAAATCAATTAAACATAGATTTAGAAGCACGAAGAAACTTTGAAAACGGAAACTAAACATAAAATTAATAATGTTACTTCTAAAGTAAAATCTAGTGCTTGGGGTAAATTAGAAGATATAAATTTTGATTATACCTTTAAAAATGGAACATCAAAAAACCTAACTTTTGAGATTTATGGTAAAAGTGATGGAGTTGCAATTTTACTTTATAATACTGTAAGTAATAAAGTAATTTTATCGAGACAATTTAGGGCGCCTGTTTATATACATGGTATTTCTAACGGATTTTCAATAGAGGTTGTTGGTGGTGCTATAGATAAAAATGAATCACCTGAAAAAGCTGCAATAAGAGAAACAGAAGAAGAGGTTGGATATAAAATTAAAAATGTAAAAAAGGTAAGTACAGTATTTTTATCACCTGGTATTGTAAACGAAAAAGTACACCTATTTGTTGGAGAATATACAGCTGAAGATAAAACTAAAAATGGAGGAGGAGTTGCTGCAGAAGATGAAGAAATAGAAGTTTTGGAAACTGATTTTTCAGATGCCTTACAAATGATAGAAAAAGAACAAATTATAGATGCAAGAACCATTATGTTGCTGCAGTATTTACAGATTAATAAGCTAATTGACTAGCGTCATTATGAGGAAGAATGACGAAATAATCTTCTTATAAATAAGTAGATTGCTTCATTACATTCGCAATGACTTTAAAAAATGAAAAAACTAAAAGAGGCCAATTTATATAGAAACGAACTAATTCCTGTTAGTGGAAAATTAGTGGAACGTTATAATAAGTGCTTGTTAAAAATGGGTTTTGAAGAAACAAAACTCACAAAATTTTCTATTGATGGTTTAGGTTGGAGTCCTGAGATTGCTCAAGAAAAGAAGAACTCATTTTATTTAAATAATGGTGAGGCAAATACACATGCAATTCTAATTTCACCAAAGCAAAAAGGAATACCTGTTTACAATCCTTTTCATTCTTTTGATGCAGCATTAATGAAATTGGTGTTTAAAACACATCAAGAAACCATTAATGATATCACAAGAGATTCAGCTATTTGTATCGATTTTGATCAGAAAATTGATGTGTTTTACGAACCTTTAGATGTTTTGCGTTACAAAAATGTTGTTATTAAATTCCATTTAATTGATGCTTTAGAGAAAGCTAAAGCAGAGCAACTAAAACTAATAGAAGTATTTAATACCGATAATAATTTTATTAACGAAAACATTCATCAACAACTATTAGCATCTGCTAAAAAACACGGAGATTTAAGAAATAGAAAAGTGGTTTTAGAAGATATTAATTTTACATCAGATTCTTTTTACACAAAAGCTTTTGGTGGTATTTATGTTTTAAGAGATTTTATAGAACCTATACTTATTTTCGAAAAAGAAGAGGCTTATAAAGAAGCTATAAAAGACACTATTCATGATGTGTTAATGTATCATATTTCTCATGCAGAATTAATTGATAAATTAAATAGTCATAAAATTATTGAATGTGATTTAGAAGAAGAAGCTACTAAAAAAAGATATGAACGTATAAAAAAATATGTTTTTTCTACATTCTTAAAAGAGCATAAGCATCCTATAAAAGATATTTTAGAAGACCCAATTTTATTTAAAAGTTACTTAAACAAGATTGATCTATCAGCAAGAAAAAAAGTAATGGGGGTAGAGCTTTATTTAGATAAAAAGAAGGTTTCTAAAAATATAAACCCAAAAGATAGTATAGATGAAAACATTTATGTTGCTATGCATAAACCTCATTCTTCTTTAAAGCCTAGTCATCAAGATTTAATTTGGAACTTACTAGTAAGTATAGCTCCTAAAGATGTGCTTTTTCTCTTTTGGTACGATAAAGAACAATTTTTCGAGTTATTTAAAAACTTAGATGAATCTATGAAAGATTGGGTGATAGAAACAATACGTAACAATTTTAATTAAAAAAAGACTAATTTTATAAGTAGTCTAAAAATCAAAAACCATGACACTCGAAATCATCATATTTATAGCATCCATTTTATTTGGAGCCATTATTTTTTGGAGAGAATCTCAAAGCAATAAAGTATATCGTTTTTTTAATAAACTAATGAATTCAAAAGAATTGCAAATGAAAGCTGATGATAAAAAAGGATTTGTGTATCAACAATCACCTTTACTTAGATTGGTTTTTATTACGTCTTTATTTTTAATAGGTATTGTAGTAACACGTATTTTAATCCCTATTGATTTAGCTACGATTTCACTATTTGCATCTATGATTTTTGGCACTTTTGCAGGCACATATTTAGCTGGGATTATATTTAAATCTTCTGCAGTTATCGAAGAACAATCTGAGTCTTTAGAAGATACATTTCAAGAGGTAATCGAAAAAGGTAAAGAACTCATAGATGATTTAAAAAACGAAGAACCAGCTACTATAGATAAAGCTCAAGAAGAAATTAAAGAAACATCAAAAGAAAATCAGAAAAGTGCTAGAGAACGTTTAAAAGATAAAGGGTATTTAAAGTAAAATTATGCTAAAAAATTATTGGAATAAAGGTGCAAAACAAAAGAAAAGAGTCATCTTTTTTAGTGCTATACTATTGGGTTTATTGTTTTTTTTAAGAGACGACTATCAACCTGCATTATTGATTTTTAGAAAATACATATTTGTAATTCTGTTATCATTTATAGTTTTATTTTTTGGAATCAGAAGATTTAGAAGATTAGCAAGTTCAGGAAAAAGAATACTTACTTTATTAATGCTGTCAGCTTTCTTTGGCTTATTGTATTTTGTGGGTTGGCATTATAACATGTTCGATTACATGAAAACCTATAATGTGTTTAACAATCTAAATCGTTTTGAAATTGTAGAATTACCTCTTACACAAAATGAAAGAATTCAGCCTTTACGAAATATCTTTTCTATGGCAAACGAATCTGTTGGAGAAACCAAAGATGTTTCATTGCCACATTTGGTAAGAGTTGATGGTAATAATCAATGGACAATGGCTATACAGCCCACAGAAAAGTATTATTGGCAAGGCTTAAAAGACAATACAGAAGAGGTTTTTTCGGTTTCGAGTACAACACCTTTTCCTCGATTTTCGAGCGAAAATAGAATTCCTGTTACATTTTCTATAGGAGAATCTTTAAAGTTTAGTAGAAATACGTACAATGCAGTTGTACAACGTTTAAATCCTTGGATGTTGTTTAATTACGAACCAAGTGATACCTATTATATGAAAAATGATAAAGGTGCTTGGGTACAAGTAGTGAGTTTAATTAAATGGAAAGGTTTCTTTTTCCCTTATCCAACTTTTGGTGGAGTAATGGTTGTAGAAAATGGCGAACATAACTTTACAGATTACTTAGAACGAATTACCATTGGTAAAGGAACGTTTATTGCACCAGAAGAAATGAAAAATTACGAGTATTTAAAAAGGCAAAATACTTTGGCTGAAAAGGTTTCAAGAATTCAAGCAGAGAGCTTAAAGTTTTTAGGTGGTTTTTCTGATCCATTACCTTGGAATATGAAAAGTGCAGTGAAAATTCCGTTAGCACCCAAAGATCAAAATCAGCAGCCTTATGTAACTGATTTCGATTTTTCAGACACTAAAGTAGGTGCTTATAGTGGTTTGTATCATTGGTTTGGTTTAGAACCTATAGGTGATGAAAGAACTAGTTTAAGTTACAGTGTGTTTATTCCAGCAGATGGTACAGACAGATTGTATTATTACGATCATGCTTCAAAAAAACAAGGTTATGCAGGCGTTTCAGCTATGCCTTTAAAAGTTCAAGAATCTAAAAAAGAATATGATTGGAATGCGAATGCTCCTGTAGAATTTAGACCTTACATTAAAAACATTGCAGGAAAAAAACGTATGTTTTTCTTAGGCACAGTGTCTACTATTAGTTCAGATAATCCAGAACAATTTGATGGTGCTGCAACACCAGATTTAGCTTTGGTAGATAGTGAGTACAGAGATGTAGTGTGGATTAATGCTAAAAAACCTAGTACTTGGAATGAAGAGGTGTATAAACAATTAAATGAAGCTTGGAGAACTAGCGAAAACGGAAATATTTATTTCGAAAAAGAAAAAACCATTTTAGAAAAAAACAGACAAATATTAGATTCTATAAAATTGATTTCTAAACAAGAAAAAAACCTAAAAGAAATTCAGCGTTTACAAAAACAGATAGATTCTATTAAGATGAATAATTAATGCTAAACTTGTTTTAAAACTTACAGAGATTTAGGGACTATTTTACTTTTTCGCTAACGGTTTTGTGTATGGAAAGTTGCATTTTTGTGTGCGAGGAATTTCCTAAGGAAAATCAGATGTTACAAAACTGCAGCGACCTTTGGCTTAAACTAAAGTAAGCAATGTTTTTTTACATAATGTTACCCAACGTTTTTATTTTTTTAATTAATTCTTACCAGGAAATGAGTCTGTCAATCCTTTAAAGATATCTTGATGAGCTCGAATTTCGTGCTTTTCATTATTGTTGGTTATGATTTTAAAATTTGGTCGTTTAAAATTATGAGTAATATTCATAACACCATGAATTTTTTTAATATTGTCATACTTTAGTTCTATTTTTTTTGTCTTAGAAAAAAGTATTATTTGGTCTGGTTGAATTTCCAATTCCGCTTTTTCATAATTTCTCATTCCATTGACCCAATCTCCAATAAGTAAAAAAACCATTGAACCAGCAAATACATAGTATACATTCCTGTTTACTACTTCAATCAGATATATTGCTGCAATTTCTGAAGGCAAATATTTAGCAGGCCAAACAAATAATAAAAAGACTAAAAAGAGAAAGAATCCGAAGCTTAGGACACTTTTCCCTATTTTATTGATACTTTTTTTTTCAGCAAATTCTATTTCAAAAGTTTCTTTCAAATGTTGGGTAACTTAAGTACGATTATGGAGTCGTTTTAATGACTTATAATCGTCGTTAGCGAAGTTCGCTTTTTTTTATCAGAAAGTCAACAAGTAATAAACCCTTCTATTAATAAATTTTATTCAATATATTTCCTTGGATATATTTTCCTTGGTAAATAAAATTATTTTCACTAACTTTGTAGTGTAAATAAAAAATAATAAGACAGATGAAAATATTAAATATAAATTCAAGTAGTAATAAAACAGCTTCAACATCTACAAATTTTGCAGAGAAAGTAGTTGCTAAATTAGTAAAAAAGAATAGTGATGCAACTGTAAAAACAAGACATACAACTTTTTCTAATTTACCTTTTATAAATGATGTAATGTTAAGTGCATTATTTACTCAAGAAGAAAAAACAAAAGAGCAACAAGAATCTTTAGCAATTTCTAACGAGTTAACTAATGAGTTATTAGAAGCAGATGTTTTAGTGATTGGTGCTCCAATTTATAATTTTTCTGTGCCAGCATCATTAAAAGCATATTTCGATTTAGTAGCTAGAGCAGGATTAACTTTTAAGTATACAGAGAATGGGCCAGAAGGTTTATTAAAGAATAAAAAGGCTTATATAGTGGTTTCTAGTGGAGGTACAGAGATAGGTAGTGATATAGATTTTGCTGGTAATTACATAAAACATTTTTTAGGATTTTTAGGTATTACAGATGTAGAGTTTGTAAAGTTAGATCAGTTAATGTTTGGTAGCGAACCTAAAATTGAGTCAGCACATAAAGTAATAGAAGCAATCGCTTAAAAAATAAAAGTTATGAAAAAAATATTAGCATTTGCAGGAAGTACAAGTTCTACTTCTATCAATAAAAAATTAGCAACATGTGCAGCAGAATATTTAAAAGATGCAGCATTTGATGTCATAGATTTAAGAGATTACGATTTACCTGTATATAGTGTAGACAGAGAAAAAGAGGGTTTTCCAGAAGCAGCAAAAAAATTCACTTCAATGCTAGATAATTATGATGGTTTTATTTTGTCTTTAGCAGAACATAATGGTTCTTATGCTGCAGCATTTAAAAACATTTTTGATTGGTCTTCTAGAATTGAAAGAAAGTTTTTTAGAGACAAACCCTTATTGTTAATGGCAACTTCTCCAGGAGCAAGAGGAGGACAGTCTGTTTTACAAGATGGGGTTACAAAATTTCCACATATGGCTGCAAAAGAAATTATTTCTTTTTCATTACCAAGTTTTTATGATAATTTTAAAGATGATAAAATTGTAAATGAAGATTTAGCATCATCTTTAAAACAAGTAGTGAACGATTTTGAAAATATTTTATAAATAGAAAATATGAAAATAACTTTATATGGTAAACAAGGACATGCATACACTGTTGCCTTTAAAAATTTTTTAAATTCAACAGATGTGCCTTATATCTATAAAGACATTTCTAAAGATGTTGAGGCTAGAGAACATAGTAAAAAGTTATATAATGGAGTTGCAAAATTTCCTACTTTATTTGTAGATGAAGAAGTGTATTTAACACCTACAACAGAAGAGTTTAATAAGATAATGCAAGATTTAAAATTAAGAGCTTAAAAAATGATTTGAAGCTAGAAGTAGGAAGTTTGAAGTTCTCACCAAACAACAAACATCACATATCCAGCAACTAGCATCAAACACCAAACATTAAAACATGGGAGATATTTCTAAAGACATAAAATCTAGTTTTAAAAGCAATAAAGTAAAAGCTTTAATAAACATAAAATATACTTCAAATTGGTTAAATAGTAAAGAAAATGATTTCTTTAAACCTTATGGTATTTCGCCTCAACAGTATAATATACTAAGAATTTTACGTGGTGCAAAAGAAAGAGTAAAAGTGCAAATCGTAAAAGATAGAATGATAGAAAGAGCACCAAATGCCACACGTTTAATGGACAAATTATGTGATAAAAAGCTAATAGAAAGAGAACGTTGTGAAGATGATAGAAGAGTAGTTTATGTAAAAATTACAAATCAAGGATTAGAGTTGTTAAAAATGATTGATGAAAATAAAAATCTATCATTTCTAGAGAAATTAACAGAAGAAGAAGCAATAACGTTAAGTAATCTTTTAGATAAAATACGTTAAGCATATCAAATAAAAAAGAAAAAAAATAGAGTTCTATTTTTTTGATAAAATATTTTCCAAGGAAAATATTTAAAAAGTAAAGAAATCATGAAAAATTATAAAACCATAGAAAAAGTCGTAACAAGTCCGTTAGTAAATATGGGACCAATACGTTTAAGACAACCTTTACCAACTCAAGGATTAGAAAATGTAGATCCGTTTATTTTACTGCATCATTATGGACCTTATGCAATTTCCGAATTTAACAATCCTTTTGATCTAGGTCCTCATCCTCATAGAGGTTTTGAGCCAATTACCTTATTGTTTAAAGGAGAACAATTTCATAGAGATTCATTAGGAAATGAAATGACAGTGAAAGCTGGTGGAGTTCAATGGACAACAGCAGGTAGAGGTATTATACATGCAGAAGCTCCTACTAAAGAGTTTGTGAAAAGAGGAGGAGATTTAGAAGGAATTCAGTTGTGGTTAAACTTACCTGCAAAATATAAAATGATGACACCAAATTACCAGCATTTAGAAGATGAACAAATTCCGAAATTATTTTCTGAAGATAAAAAAGTACAATTAAATGTTGTTGCAGGTCATCAAAAAGAAATTTTTGGGAATATAACCACACAAACAGAAGTAAATGTATTTACAGCTATTGCTCAAGAAAAAGGTAAAATAGAGATTGATATTCCTAAGCATCACAAATCATTAATTTATCTATTAGAAGGTGAAATTGTAGTCAATGCTAAACAAGTTCTTAAAAAAGGAAATCATCAAATGGTTACTTTTAATACAGATGGTGATTTAATAGAATTTGAAGCAACAGAGAAGAGTACGTTGTTAATTTTATCAGGAGCACCAATTAATGAAAAAGTTGCACAATATGGCCCATATGTAATGAATACGCAAACTGAAATTTTAGAAGCAATGCGTGATTTTCAACAAGGAAAAATGGGATATTTATATTAACAAAAAAACTATAAAAAAATGAAAAAAATAGTTCACAAAGCAGAAACAAGAGGCTATGCAAATCATGGATGGTTAAGATCATATCATACATTTAGTTTTGCTGGTTATAACAATCCAGAAAGAATGAATTTTGGAATGTTACGTGTTTTAAATGATGATGTTGTCCAACCTAAAATGGGTTTTGGTACACATCCTCATAGAAATATGGAAATTATATCCATTCCAATTTCAGGAGCATTATCACATAAAGATAGTATGGATAACAAACGTTCTATAGAAGTGGGTGAAGTACAAGTTATGAGTGCAGGTACTGGATTAACACATTCAGAATTTAACGACTCTAAAACAAATGAAACTAACTTTTTGCAACTTTGGATTATTCCAGAAAAACAAGAAGTAGCCCCTTATTACAATCAAAAAGAATTTAAAGAAGCTGATAGAAAAAATAAATTTCAAACGTTAGTTTCACCAAGAACAAATCTTGTAGAAGGCTCATTACCAATTCATCAACAAGGGTATATTTCTATGATAGATTTAGATGAAAACATAGAAACTGAATATCATTTAAAAAACGGTGCTTATTTTTTCTTAATTGATGGCGAAGTTAATATAGCGAATGAAACTCTAGAAAAAAGAGATGCAGTAGGTATTATCGAAACAGAAAAAGTAACAGTTAAAGCTAATAAAAATAGTAAGTTATTAGTAGTAGATGTTCCTATGCAATAACTAAAACAAATAAATTTTTAAAAAGCCAAAGAATGTATTTCTTTGGCTTTTTTTGTTTGAGAAAATAAGTTTATCTTGCAAGTATTATGCATGCATAATAAATTTAATTTCGAATACAATGAAGTACAAGCATATTTTTGAGCCTTTAGATTTAGGTTTTACTACTTTAAAAAATAGAGTTTTAATGGGCTCTATGCACACAGGTTTAGAAGAAGAAAAAAACGGTTATGATAGAATGGCTGTTTATTTTGCAGAACGTGCAAAAGGTGGAGTTGGTTTAATTGTTACTGGTGGTATTGCTCCAAATGTTCAAGGCTGGACAGCACCTTTTTCTGCAAGATTAAGCTCAAGAAGACATGTAAAGAATCATAAAAAAGTTACCAAAGCTGTACATGATGCAGATGGTAAAATTTGTATGCAGATTTTACATTCAGGAAGATATGGATATCATCCTTTTAATGTAGGTCCCTCTAAAATTAAAGCACCAATAAATCCTTTTAAACCTTTTAAATTAAATTCATCAGGTATTAAAAGAACGGTTAGAGACTTTGTAAACTGTGCAAAATTAGCTCAAGAATCTGGTTATGATGGAGTAGAAGTTATGGGTTCAGAAGGGTATTTAATTAATCAATTTATTGCAAAGAGAACCAATAATAGAACTGATAAATATGGAGGAGACTATGAAAATAGAATGCGTTTACCAGTAGAAATTGTAACCAAAATAAGAAAAGCTGTAGGCGAGAATTTTATCATCATTTACAGACTTTCTATGTTAGATTTGGTAGAAAAAGGAAGTTCTTGGGAAGAGATTGTAACCTTAGGTAAAGCTATAGAAAAAGCAGGAGCTACCATAATTAATACAGGTATTGGTTGGCATGAAAGTAGAATACCAACCATTGCTACTTCTGTACCTAGAGCTGCATTTACTTGGGTAACCAAAAAAATGAAAGAGGAAATTAATATTCCTTTAGTAACATCTAATAGAATAAATATGCCAGAAACTGCTGAAAAAGTTTTAGCAGAAGGTCATGCAGATATGATTTCTATGGCTCGTCCTTTTTTGGCAGATCCAGAATGGGTAAATAAAGCTGCAGAGGAAAAAGATGATGAAATTAATACATGTATTGCTTGTAATCAAGCTTGTTTAGATCATGCTTTTCAGAAAAAAGTAGCAAGTTGTTTGGTAAATCCAAGAGCTTGTCATGAAACAGAGTTAAATTATAATCCAACAACCCAAAAGAAAAAAATAGCTGTTGTGGGTGCTGGACCTGCAGGACTAGCTGCATCTACTATTGCTGCACAAAGAGGACATTCTGTAACTTTATTTGATGCAGATTCAGAAATTGGTGGTCAGTTTAATATGGCAAAACAAATACCTGGTAAAGAAGAGTTTTATGAAACAATTCGATATTTCCAAAAACAAATTGATTTACATCAAGTAGAGGTAAAATTAAATACAAGAGTTTCATTAGAAGATTTGCAAAAATCTGACTTTGATGAAATTATTTTGGCAACAGGTATAAAGCCTAGAGAACTTAAAATTGAAGGTATAAATCATCCAAAAGTGTTGAGTTATATAGAAGTTTTAAAAGATAAAAAGCCAGTTGGTAAAAAAGTTGCTGTTATTGGTGCAGGTGGAATTGGTTTTGATGTTTCTGAATATTTAACTCATGAAGGTGAGTCTACTTCACAAAATATTGATGCTTGGTTACAAGAATGGGGTATAGACAAGTCTTTACAAGCTAGAAGTGGTATAGAAGGCATGCAACCAGATTTTCATAAAGCTTCTAGAGAAATTTTTATGTTTAAAAGAAGTAAAGGTAAGTTTGGAGGAAATTTAGGCAAGACTACAGGTTGGATTCATAGATCTAATCTAAAAAAGAAGAATGTACAATTTATAGGCGAAGTTTCTTACGATAAGATTGATGATCAAGGATTGCATTATACTCAAAATGAAGAACAAAAAATAGTAGAAGTAGATAATGTGGTTATTTGTGCAGGTCAAGTTCCTTTTAAAGAATTGTATCAACCTTTATTAGATTCAGGAAAGAAGGTACATGTAATTGGTGGTGCAGACTTTGCTAGTGAATTAGATGCAAAAAGAGCTATAAATCAAGGAGCAAGATTAGCAGCAGAGTTATAATCTTTTATTATTTTTGTAGAAAATATTTTATAATGAAAAAACTATTTTTTCTTTTTCTAGCTTTTAATGGATTATTAATTTTTGGACAAAATCAGCCTCCAAAAATGCCAAAGTATAAAGCAAAAAATGCTGCAGGTATATTTTACTATGATGCTGTTGAAGCTGCCAAAAAAATTAAACTTAAAAAAGAAGAGAAAATTAGTGTATTCTCTAAAATTATAAAAAACTACAATAACGATATTAAAAATATTTCATTTTTAAACGGTCCAAAGTTAAACGATGTTGAATTAACTATTAATTCTGTTGGAGAACAGGCATTTAAAAATCCAGACCTAAGAAGTAAGATTCGAAAAATGATTGAAGATACTGTAATACCAGTAAGAGATTCTGTTTTAAAAAAGGAAAAAAACCTTAATAAAAAATTAGAAGAAGTTTTAAGTAGCAAGCAATTAAAAAAATGGTTACGTTACCAAACTAGTCAAAAAAACAAATTGATTCCAAAACCACCTCAAAACAATCAAAGTCGTAATAATGGTGGTATGATGCAAAGAAATAGAATGGGAGGTATGGGTCGTAGAAGATTCTAATTATTTAACCATTTTTACAGAGTTAATATGGCCATCCCAATCGTATTCTTTTATAGGATTATTGGGGTCTAATTTCCATTTACCATCAACTATAAAGTTATAATGGTATTTACCACCTGAAAGTTTTGTTTTAAAAATCCAACCTTTTTTGGTTTTGGTCATTTTGTACAGATACTCATTCCATTGTTACATTTATTAGTTTTTAACATGTTAAAAAAATCAAAATAAATTATCGATATTTGCCCTTACTAATTTAACAATGATATTATGAGTATGAATAAAAATACAGTCTTAGGATGGGCTACTTTTTTAATGATTGCAATGGGTGTTATCTTAATATTAATGGGTGCTTACAGGTATGATGATGTAGCTGGTTGGGGTTTTGCAACAGTTGGTTTTGGCTTTTTTTGTATTGCCTGGGTATTTAATGCTTTAAAAGGTAGAGTTTAAAAGTCTACATTCAATAAAATTTTTCTTTTTAATTTTTAAAATACTACAATAAATGAGTGATGATAAGAAAGTAATCTTTTCGATGAATAAGGTTTCTAAAACCTATCAATCTACAGGCAAACAAGTCTTAAAAGATATTTATCTAAGCTTTTTCTATGGAGCTAAAATTGGTATTCTTGGTTTAAATGGTTCTGGTAAATCTACCTTACTTAAAATTATAGCTGGTGTAGAAAAAAACTATCAAGGTGATGTTACTTTTTCACCAGGATATAAAGTGGGTTATTTAGAACAAGAACCACAATTAGATCCAGAAAAAACAGTATTAGAAGTCGTAAAAGAAGGAGTAGCAGAAACAGTTGCAATTTTAGACGAATACAATAAAATTAACGACTTATTTGGTTTGGAAGAAGTCTATTCTGATGCAGATAAGATGGAAAAATTAATGAACCAACAAGCAGAACTACAAGATAAGATTGATGCTGCAAATGCTTGGGAATTAGACACTAAATTAGAAATAGCAATGGATGCTTTACGTACTCCAGATTCTGATAAGAAAATCGGTGTTTTATCTGGAGGAGAAAAGCGTAGAGTTGCATTATGTAGACTATTATTACAAGAACCTGAAATCTTATTATTAGATGAGCCTACCAACCATTTAGATGCAGAATCTGTGCATTGGTTAGAGCATCATTTAGCACAATATAAAGGAACTGTTATTGCAGTTACACACGATAGATATTTCTTAGACAATGTAGCTGGTTGGATTTTAGAATTAGATAGAGGAGAGGGTATACCTTGGAAAGGAAATTATTCTTCTTGGTTAGATCAAAAATCTCAAAGAATGGCGCAAGAAAGCAAAACAGCTAGTAAGCGTCAAAAAACTTTAGAAAGAGAATTAGATTGGGTTAGGCAAGGAGCAAAAGGAAGGCAAACCAAACAAAAAGCTCGTTTAAAGAATTACGAGAAATTAATGAGCCAAGACCAAAAACAAGTTGATGAAAAGCTAGAAATTTACATTCCTAATGGACCACGTTTAGGAACTAATGTTATCGAAGCTAATGGGGTTTCTAAAGCTTATGGAGATAAGTTGCTTTACGAAGATTTAAACTTTAATTTACCACAAGCTGGTATTGTAGGTATCATTGGTCCAAATGGAGCAGGAAAAACAACTATTTTTAAAATGATTATGGGAGAAGAAACTCCTGATAAAGGGAATTTTAAAGTAGGGGAAACTGCAAAAATTGCATATGTAGATCAAGCACATTCAGACATAAACCCAGATAAAACCATTTGGGAAAATTTTTCTGATGGTCAAGATTTAGTAATGATGGGAGGAAGACAGGTAAATTCTAGAGCTTATTTAAGTCGTTTTAATTTTTCTGGAAGCGAACAAAATAAAAAGGTGTCAACTTTATCTGGTGGAGAAAGAAACAGATTACACCTAGCAATGACTCTAAAAGAAGAAGGTAACGTTTTGCTTTTAGATGAGCCAACAAACGATTTAGATGTAAATACACTAAGAGCTCTTGAGGAAGGATTAGAAAATTTTGCAGGTTGTGCAGTTGTAATTAGTCATGATAGATGGTTTCTAGATAGAATTTGTACACATATTTTAGCTTTTGAAGGAGATAGTCAAGTATATTTCTTTGAAGGTTCTTTCTCTGATTACGAAGAGAATAAGAAGAAACGTTTGGGTGGAGACTTAATGCCTAAACGTATTAAATATAAAAAGTTAATTAGATAAAAAAAATCCTTAGTAAGTAAACTAAGGATTTTATTTACCTTTTTCAAGGAAACAATTATTGAGGGAATACTATTATTGTATAAATTTAATCTTTTTTATAATAAATTTTATAAGGAAAAACCCCTTAAATAAATAAGAAAAACACCCATTTTAAAAATGGGTGTCTAATAAAGAACTATTAATTCCTTCTTTTTCTCTCAACTTTTTTACCCCTATTATTTTTTACTGGAGATCTTCTTTTGTTTTCTGTAACAGTTTCTCTTTTAGTATTTCTTTTTATTTTATCAATTTTCTTATTTGAGTTCGATTTTCTATAAGAGAATTCACTATTTCTATTCGTTCTATTTCTTCTAGTATTGTCAATTCTATTATTTCTATCAGAAGCAGCTTTACGTCTTCTAATAACTCTGTCATTTTTACCAACCCTTGCATTTTTATTAGCTCTATAATAATAGAAGTTTCTATCTTCTCTAAATCTTGTATAGTTTCTATTGAAATCATTTCTGAAAAAGAAACGATCGTTAAAGTTGAATATTCTACCTATGTTTAAATTTATTCTTACACCATTGTCAACGTAATAATTGTCTCTTACATCACCATAAAAAATAGGATAACCCCATCTGTCATATCTAACTTCTAAATTACCAACTCTAAATAACCTATTTCTTCGATAATTAATAAAAACATTACCAATTCTAGTTACGTTTCCTCTAAAATCATAGTTAATAAAGACATTACCAACTCTTCGAATTCTTCCTCTAAAATCTCTATCTATTCTTACACCTCTATTATTAAAACTTGTATCGAAATCAAAATCTCCATTTGTAAATACAAAAAATTCGATTCCTCGTTCAAAAAAATTAACTGCGTTGTTATAAGAATAATTATTTACCCAATATCTGTTTGTTAATTTTGAGCCATTTGTGGCTTCTACAGAAGAAACCATCATGAACATTGCTACTAAAAAATATAATCCTCTTTTCATAATATATGGTTTAAAGGGTTTTGCCTACTCTTTTGCTTTTCGGCTTCCGCATTTGTTTTAGTATTTTCAAAGAGCGTGCCAAAATTTTAATAACTTGTTTTGTTGTTTGTAAACAATTGTTAATCAGTTATATATAATTTTCAATACCAATTTAAAATAAATCGATTTAAGAAAGTAAATTGTATTATATTTATAAAACTTAGAAAATTTTATAAGATTAATGATTGACGCAATTGAGAAAAATTTAGAAAAAGGAAAACATTTAATAACAAAAATTTCTAACCAACAATATTCAGATAGTTCAGTAGCACCTTATAACTCTAGTATAGGATGTCATATGAGACATATACTAGATGTTTTTTATTGTGTTTTAGAAGGATATAAGAATAATCATATAGATTTAACTATAAGAAAAAGAGACATTAGTGCTGAATTAGATACTAGTGTTTGTGAAAAATATTTTTCTACAATTATAGCACAGTTGCAATTATTAAAACCAGAAGATTTATTACAAAATATAATAGTAACAGATGAATTAGGTTTAGGAAAAACAACCGTAAATTATACTTTAGGGGCAATTTTAATGCAAGCTCATAGTCATGCTATACATCATTATGCTAGTATTGGGTATATTATTTATCAATTAGGTATTGAGTTGCCAGATTCAGATTTTGGTTTTAACCCAACCACACCCAAAAAGAATTTATCTAAAGTAAATTCTTAATTACTAGCTAAACAATTTTAGAGTACATCTTAATTTTTTTAGTATATGCTCTGAGTTCAAACATTTCAGCAATAAATTTTCTAACGCTTTTATAAGGAATTTTATGTTGATTATGATTTGTTATAGCAATATCATATAAACTTTTCCAATGTGTTCTAATTGCTTTTAAAGCTTTAAAATAAGAAGAACTATTTGTATCATAAATATGTGTAGGTTCTGCTATAATTCCGTTAATTTCTAAAACTTTAAAATTTTCTCCCTTTTCTAATTCAGAAAATGTATTGTATTTTAAATCTATTCTACCATAAAACCAACCAGGTATAGATTTACTTAAATCATCAAAAGTTTCTTCTAATTCTTTGCTTATTAAATGATTACCATTTAAAAACTGAGTGCCTTTACAATGGTTGCCAATAACAGATAGAAGTAATTCTTCATTTTTTTTTGGAACACTATTTAAGGTTGTTTGATGTAATTCTTCTAAGATATTAATATATAATTTAGCTCTTAAGTCTTTTGTAATTAATGCTTTTAAAGAGGATGTTCCATCACCTTTAACCGTTAAAAATTTTTTTAAAGTTATCGATGTTATTTTACCTTTTTCATCATTTGGGTTTCTTGAATAAAATATACCACATTCATTTTTGTAATGTATGTATTCTTGGATAATTGTATTTACTGGATATTTTTTCAAATACAACTTTAATTCATCAATACCATTTATTTTTTTTACTAATAAACCCCTAAATCCTACATCAGGCTTTACAATTAGTGGAAAATATAATCCAGCTTTTTCTAAGCTTAGTAAAGTGTTGTTTATTTCTGAATTAGCAACATGTAATATGCTTTTTGGTTTGTATTTATCTGGTATTAAACCTAAAGTAGTGAATTTACTTTCAGTTCCATTTCCTGAACTTTTAATAGAAGGGTTTGCTGCACTAAAAAAAGCAGCATGTTTTGCTTTTGCTGCAAGATAAAATGCATAAGGTAGATTTGGAATATAAAACATAGATGATGGCCAGTATTCCCAATTTAAAATCTTATGTAATTTATTTATATTCAAAAGTTACTTAGAATTAAAAATAGAATTGCTAATTACTTTAAAAGTTTTAAAAGCAAAGTAAATTGTGTAAATAAGTAATAAACAACCAGCAGCTATAAGAACATATGCTAAATAAAGTTTTGGAGCTTCTGTAAATTTATCTATTGCTTTAAACCCCATAGTTATAATGATAGGAGAAGCAATAAAAAGTAACAATAAAACCCCTAATCTAATTAATCCTTTACCTAATAAATTAATATCTGTACTCATCCTTTATAATTTTCTATTGCATTTCTAACACTACCATATTTCTCTAATAAAACAGCTGCTTTTTGTTTGTCTATATTTAGCGCATTTACTAACATTTTTTCTCCTCTATCCACTAATTTATTATTAGATAGTTGCATGTCTACCATTTTATTACCCTTTACTTTTCCTAATTGAATCATAGCAGTAGTAGACAACATATTTAAAACTAGTTTTTGTGCTGTACCAGCTTTCATTCTAGAGCTTCCAGTAACAAATTCAGGCCCTACAACCACTTCTATAGGATATTGTGCAACTTTAGCTAAAGGACTATTTTTATTACATGTAATGCAGCCTGTTATAATGTTTTTTTTATTACATGCTTCTAATGCTGATATAACATAGGGTGTTGTTCCTGATGCAGCAATACCAACAACCACATCTTTATTAGAAATAGTATGTTCTTGCAAATCTAACCAACCTTGGCTTTTAGAATCTTCTGCAAACTCTACAGCTTTTCTAATGGCATAATCTCCACCAGCAATTAATCCTACAACTAATTCATGTGGTACTCCAAATGTAGGTGGACACTCAGAAGCATCTACAATACCAAGTCTGCCAGAAGTACCTGCTCCTAAATAAAAAAGTCTACCTCCTTTTTTTAATTGATTTACAATCTGCTTAGTAAGCGCTTCTATTTGAGGCAAGCTTTTTTCTACAGCTAATGGTACTGTTTTATCTTCGTTGTTAATGTTTTGTAATAATTCTTTTACAGTCATCTTTTCTAGATGATTGTATTTAGAATCTTGCTCTGTAGTCTTTGTAAACGTCATCATTCAAAAATACATTTTTTATCATATGTTTGAATGAAAACCGAAAAAAGTTATCTAATTCTTATCTTCTAAAAATATAGTATACGTATCTGTTTCAGAAATATGAAAGTAGCCTAAAGGAAAATTTTCTTCGTTTGTTGTGTTAATCATATTACCTAATAAAGAAGAAGGAACTGTTTCAAAAGGTCCACCTGCATTTTGTCCACTTTGATTAATTAAAACTCTGAAGTATGTGAAATATTCTTTAGTAATACCAGACATTTTAATTTTTACAGCAGTAGGTACTTTTAAATCATCTTCTGAATAAAAGTAAGAAAAGTTATAATCTGCTCCATTAAAAAAACGATCTTCTATGGCTAAAAATAAATTATTTGTAAAATCAAATAAGTAAAAGTTTTCTTCATTTGCATCATCTTTAAATGAAATTTTTAACTCTGTTTCATTACCAGAAAATAAGGTTTCGTCTCCTTGTTTTACAGAGGTTAAAGGTGTTGACTTTATTTTTGTAGCTGTACCTTTATAAGTTTCATTATCATAAATAACAGTAAGTTCGTAAGTTACATTATCAGCAGGAATAAAAGAGTTTATTGGTTCATAATCTCCATCTGCATTTGTGTCAGAAAAATTAATTACAGAGTTGTCTGATAAATTGGTTAGAAATACTGTTGCATTTAAAGCAGCAGGAATAACATCATCAAAATAATCTGCAGATAATCTGAGTTTAACTACTGTATTTGCAGTAACTGGATTTTCATCAAAAAATACCTCAAAAGAAGCATCTATGATTAATTTAGGAGGAATACTTGGTACATCTACATCTACTACTTTTTCGCAGTTTGAGAAAAAGAACATCAATAAAATGGGTAGTATATAGATCTTTTTCATAAGTTTAAAATTTAAAATTATAAGTTACAGAAGGTACAATACCAAAAATTGAAGTTTGTATTGCTTCGTTTCTTAATATTTCTCTATTTTGTCTAAAATTAATAGAAGCTGCATTTTGTCTACCATATAAATTGTAGATGCCAAAAACCCATTCTGCTTGCCATTTTCTGTTTTTGTTTTTTTCTGGAGTTAAGGTTGCAGAAATGTCAAATCTGTGATAAGCAGGTAATCTATCTGCATTTCTTCTATCATCATCAAAAATGGGAACATTTAAACCTTGTACTTCATATTGACCAACAGGATAATTAGTAGGTTGCCCTGTTTGGAATAAAAAGTTTGCGTTAAAGGTCCATTTTTTTGATAATTCGTAACTAGCATTTAAAGATAAATCGTGAGTTTTATCAAAAGGTGTGCTGTACCATTTACCTTGATTAATTCCTGGTTCGTTAGCATTTCTTCCAGGTGTTTGTTGCTCTGATCTAGATAAAGTATAAGCTAACCATCCTTTAAAATTGCCTTCGTTTTTCTTAAATAATACTTCTAAACCATAAGCTCTAGCTTGTCCATTTAAAATAACAGTTTCGATTTCGTTATTAGCAATTAAATTAGCACCATTTATATAGTCTATTCTATTTTGAATGTCTTTGTAAAAAACTTCTGTTTCTAAAGAATAATCACCTCCTTTTATAGATTTAAAATAGCCAGCTGCAAATTGATCTAATAGTTGTGGTTTTATAAATCGTCCACTAGGTGCCCATACATCAAGTGGAGTAGGAGATGCTGTGTTAGATAGTAAATGTAAATATTGAGCCATTCTATTATAACTCAGTTTTACAGAAGATTCGTCACTTAATAAATAAGAAAGCGAAAATCTTGGTTCAAAATTATTAAAGCTTGCTAATATATCGCTTCTACTAAAACTTTCTGTACCTGTTGGAGTCGCAGATTCGTATTTTTTAAATTGTTGATTATAAATTACAGCTTCGTTATTTGCATATACATTAAGTTCATCTTGACCAAGTCTAGTAAAATTGCTAAATCGAAGTCCATACTGCAAAGTAAGTTTATCACTTATTCTGTGTTCTGCGTCTATATAGGCTGCAAATTCATTAGCATATTTATCTATTAATTTTTCTGGTTGAATACCAGAATCTGGTCTATTTGGTATTATTTCTCCTGGATTAAATTTGATATATATATTATTAATACCATAATTTAAAGTGAAAGTATTATTTAAATAGTGTTTAAAATCGTGTTTTAAATTGAAGTTTGTGATTCCAGAATCCCACTCAAAACCAACAAAATCAAGAATTAAACCATAGAAATAATCTGAGTATATAAGAGAAATGTTAGAAAAAAGCTTATCAGAAAACAGATGATTCCATCTTAAATTAAGAACATTATTTCCATATTTATTTACAAAGTTATCACTGATTCCAAAAACATCTTCTCCAAAGTAAGTTGATAAGAATAAGTTGTTTTTTTCATTAAATCTATAATTAACTTTACTGTTTAAATCGTAAAAATAAGCAGTATTATCGTTGTCAAAAAGTGGTAAAAATAAATGAGCATATGAAGCTCTACCACCTATTAAAAAAGAACTTTTTTCTTTCTCTATTGGTCCTTCTGCTAATAATCTACTTGAGACTAATCCAATGCCACCTGTAAGTTTAAATTCTTTACTGTTTCCTTCTTTTTGATATATGTCTAAAACAGAAGATAATCTTCCTCCATATCTAGCAGGAATTCCTCCTTTATATAATTTTACATCTTTAATTACATCTGGATTAAAAACCGAGAAAAAACCAAAAACATGTGAAGAATTAAAAACTATAGCTTCATCTAACAATATTAAATTTTGATCTGCAGCACCACCTCTTACATTAAATCCTGAAGCGCCTTCACCTGCACTAGTAACTCCTGGTAAAAGAATAATTGACTTTATAATATCTGACTCACCTAAAACTACTGGTATTTGTTTTATAGTAGCTGCAGTAAGTTTATTCACACTCATTTGAGGTGTTTTAATATTTAGTTTTTCTATATCAGATTCAATAATAATTTCATCTAAACTTTCTGTTTCTTCTTCTAATTTAAAGTTCTTAGTAACATTTACAGTTAAGTTTAAGTTTTCTATTATCGATTTAAAACCTAAATAACTTATTTGAATTTTATAATTTCCTTTAGGTACAGTTATAGAATAAAAACCATATTCGTTTGTTGTTGTTCCTGTTTTTAATTCTGGAAAATATACAGAAACTCCAATTAAAGTTTCGTTAGAATTATTATCGTAAACAGTTCCATTTATAGTTACTTTTTCTTGGGAGAAAAATATTTGAGCAACAAATAAAAAAAGAAAAGCAATATATTTTGAAGGGTTCATTTTTGTTTAAATTATCTAAAAATTAACTCAACAAAAATACAATTATATACTGATAAGAAAACGTTAAAAAGAATAGCTTCTTAATCGTAGATAATGTCATTAACTTCAATTTTTTTATTCTCTATAAAATCATATAAGGTTAATCTTCTTAAGGTGTAATAATCTACCCAAAATTTTTCTAAAGAATTTAAATAAGATAATACAGATCTGTCTTGTTCTTGAAGAGCAATGTTTAAATCTGTGATTGTTATTTTTCCTAAAACGAAACGCTTTTTAGCAATTTCGTATCTTTTTAAAGCAATTTCTTGAGCTTTTTTAGAAGTCTTTAAAAAATTACGTTGGTTTTGCCAGTTTAAGACATGTAAATAAATTTCTTGTTCAAACTCTTGTTGATCTATTTCAACATTTGTGTTTACTAAATCTTTGTTTGCTTCTGCTAATTTTCTTCTAGATTTAGAAACTCCCCAATCTAAAATAGGAATGCCTAATGAAAGTAAAACACTTTGTTGTTGATTAAAATCTTGAAATAAATTATTAATGTCATTACCCTGTTGAGAGATACCAAAATTAGCTCTTAAGCTCATTTGCAGTCTATTATTTCCTCTCACTTCTGCAACATCTTGTTCTGCTTGTAAACGTCTTCTTCTAAACTCTATTACTGCTTTTCTATTAGATTTGGCTTCTTCTAATGCTTTTTCTACAGTAACAGTAAATGTTGTTAACTCTTTTGGAGTGGATAATAAAATATCTTCTGTATCTAGTGTTAAATACCTTGATAAATCTTGAGAAGCTCTTTTGAAATTGATTTCGTTAGTAATTACTTCATTTTCAGAGTTTAATACAGAAAGTTCTATTTGTAATAAATCATTTTCTGCAATTTTACCCATTTTATATCTACCTTTTGATATTTGAAATAAGGTGTCTTGATTAGAAAAATTAGATTTGGCTATTCTTTTTTGAACTTGAGATTTTAATAAAGCAAAGTATCTTCTACATGTATTTAAAGATATTTGCTCCATTCTTTCAATAAATTCTCTTTTAGCTTCTTCATATAACAATGGTTCTATTTCTTTTAACCATTTAAACTCATTGTAGAATAAAGAATTTTGAAAATAGTTTAAAGAAAAAGGAATAACAGCGTAATTTGTTGCAGAGAATGGTTCAGATACATCAACTCTTTCTAGTTGAGAACTCACAGAAATTGTACCACCAGTTAAACCAATATTTTGATTAATAGAAAGTGTACCATCAAAACGAATTTGATTTGTTCTTCTAAATCCATCAGAACCATCATCTAAAGTAATTCTATTAACAGAGTTTCTGTATTGTGGTAAAGTAGCATCAAACCTTAATTGAGGTAAAAAACGTGCTTTAAAGTTTCTATATCTCCAATAGCTAGCTTGATTTTGGTTTAACAAAGCTTTATAATCTGGAGAGTTCTTTTGTGCAATACTTATAGCTTCTTCTAAAGAAATTGGTCTTTGAGAATAGCTAGAAATAGATAATAAAATTGTAAAAAGAAAAAAGTATTTTTTCATAGTTATTCGTGTCTAATAGCTTCAATAGGACTTTTGCTAGCTGCAGATTTTGCAGGTGCTATTCCAAAAATTAACCCAATTAATGTAGCTACAAAAAATGATAATAAAATTGAACTTAAAGAGAGTATGGTTTCAATACCTGTTGTAATTTCTAAAATATAGGAGGCAAGTACACCAAGTATAATTCCTATAATTCCACCTCCAATACTTACTAAAACAGATTCAGTTAAAAATTGAAGAATAACGTCTTCTTGTGTAGCTCCAATGGCTCTTATAATTCCAATTTCTTTTGTTCTTTCTAAAACAGAAGCTAACATAATATTCATGATACCAATACCACCAATTAAAAGAGAGATACCAGCAATAATACTTAGTACAATGTTAAATATTTGTTTTGTTTTCTGTTGCTGTTTTAAAAGCTGAATAGGTATAGAAATTTCGAAATCTAATACATCATTATGTCTTCTTTTAAGCATTCTGCTTAAAACATCTGCAGTTGCATTTAACTCTTTAGAGTCATTAACTTGTACTATTAGTTTGTCTATTTGATGATAATTACCTCTTGGAATTTTTTTCTTAGGTCCTTGTTGGTTTCCCATAAAAATAACTCCACCACCACCAAAATCAATAGGTTTATCACTTATAATTTTTCGATCTTTGTATCGAACTAAAAAGGTTTTAGCTGGAATATAAATATCTAAATTCATATCTCTAATCCCTAAGTTTTCTTGTGCATTTTCAGAAACAAATTTTTCTTCTATAACACCAACAACTTGAAGCCAAACGTCTTTTACTTTTATATTTTTTCCAATAGCACTTTCACCTGTAAATAATTTTTTCTCAATTTTTTTACCAATGATACAAACAGGCAAAGCACTTTCTGATTGAGCTTCAGAAAAGTTTTTGCCACTTTCTATATTAATATTTGCACTTGCAAAATATTCAGGGAAAACCCCAATTAATTTTACTGGATTTTGTCTTCCTTTTTTAATAACATAAGTTTCTAAAATAATTTCTGGACTAACAGATTTTATAGATGGTATATTTTTAGCAATACTTTCTACATCTAACATATCTAAACCTTTAGAAAATCGTTTAGATTCTGATGCTCCATCTTCATCTTCTTCTTGATTTTGATCTTCTTTTTCATCAGGAATTGGAGTAATTACAATGTTGTTTACACCAACTAATTCTAACTGAGCTAAAATTTCCTTTTCTGCACCATTACCAATTGCTAGCATAGTAATTACAGCAGCAACACCAAAAATTATTCCTAGAGAGGTTAAAAGTGTTCTAATTTTATTGGTAAGAATTACACGAACAGCTTCACTAAAATTAGATTTTAGTTTTTCTATATAGATTTTATCAAACATAAAAAACTAGTTAAGTTTAGCGATTTGAGTAGCTTCATATCCTTTAGGTTTGTTTAAATAAACAACATCACCTTCAGCTAAACCTTCTTCAATAATTACAGCATCATTATTAGAGTCACCAATTTTCACTTGTTTTTTAGCTATAGAAAAACCTGATTTTTTGTAGACGTATGTAATAGAATCTTTAGAGAATACGGCTTCTAGAGGTACACTTAAAACATCTTTTCTTTCGAAAGTTAGTATTTTGTTTGAAGTAGTCATACCAGGTCTAATATTTTCATTTGTTCCATTAAGTTTTATCATTACTTGAAAAACTTTAATATCTGAACCTCTTTTATTTTCACCAACATTAGCAACATCTGTTACAATACCATCTATAACAACATCAGGAAAAGCGTCAAAACCAACTTTTACAGGCAGGTCTTTTTTAATTTTTCTAATATCAACTTCGTTAGCATAAGTTTTAGATTCCATTTTAGTTAAATCTGGTAGACTTGCAATAGATGGATTCCAGGGACTTATAGTAGAGCCTACTTTCTTTTTAGAACCATCCCAATTTTTATCGTAAGTAATCATTCCTTCACCATCAGAATAAATGGTGAATGATTTTAATAAATCTAAAAGATCATCTAATTCTTTTCTAATTTTAGAAACTTCAGTACCAACCTCTACCATTTTAGCATTGGCTTGTCTCTTTTTAATGTTATAGTTTTCTTTTTTCTCTTTTAAATCTCTTTCTAATTTCTCTAGATTTATTTCTAATTTTTTTATGGTTGCAGGTGGTTCGTAAATAGACTGTTTTAATTCTAGTCTAGTTTCTTCCATACTAAAGCTTAAATCTTTAATGGTATTTCTTTCTTGTTTTAGGCTTAAGGTAGTGTCTAACTGTTGTTGAGTAAATTTAGATAATGCAGTCTCTAAATTTAAACGAGCATCTATAATTTGTTCGTTTACATCTGTTGGATCTAATCTTCCAACATAATCTCCCACTTTTACGATAGTTCCTTCTGGCACTAAATCTTGAATTTTAATATCCCTTAATCTAAATTTTCTTAGATTACTTGGTCCATTAATTTTCTTTAAACTAGTGGATTGTGCTTCTCCAGAAGTAATAACTTCACTGACAAAATTTCCTTTATTTACTTTAGTAGTTAAATATGTTTCACCTTCTGCTGGTGATGAAAAAAAGTAATAGGCTAAAAATAGGGCTACAATAACAACACTTGAAATAATAGCAATTTTTTTCTTATTCATTAAATATTAGTTAGATTGAAATCAAAACTAATAAAAAAGAGTGCTGTAAAAGCACTCTTTATTGTTAATGTTTCTTAAAAATTTATTAAGATAAAACTTTATTTAATGTTTCATTAGGTCTCATAGCATTTGTAGCTAATTCTTCTATTGGCATATAATAACCACCAATATTTACTTTAGAGCCTTGAATTTCATTTAATTGATTTACAATGTTTTGCTCATTTTTTGATAAATGATCAAAAATTGAAGAAAACTCTTTTTGTAAATCTTTATCTGAGTTTTGATTAGCTAAAGCTTCTGCCCAATATAAAGCTAAATAAAAGTGAGAACCTCTATTGTCTAATTCACCTACCTTTCTAGAAGGAGATTTGTTTGTGTCTAAGAATTTGTCTGTAGCTTCATCTAAAGTTTCTGCAAGTACTAGAGCTTTAGAATTATTTGTGGTATTACCAACATGCTCTAAAGAAACAGCTAAGGCTAAAAATTCTCCTAAAGAATCCCAACGTAAATGGTTTTCTTCTATAAATTGTTCTACATGTTTAGGTGCAGATCCACCTGCTCCAGTTTCAAATAAACCACCTCCATTCATTAATGGAACTATAGATAACATTTTTGCAGATGTGCCCACTTCTAAAATAGGGAATAAGTCTGTTAAATAATCTCTTAATACATTACCAGAAACAGAAATTGTGTCTTCACCTTTTATAATTCTTTCTAATGTAAATTCTGTTGCTTTAATTGGTGATAGAATTCTTAGATCTAAACCATCTGTATTATGGTCTTTTAAATAAGTATTTACTTTTTTAATGATTTCAGCATCATGTGCTCTATTTTCATCTAACCAAAATACAGCAGGAGTTTTAGAAGCTCTTGCTCTTGTAACTGCTAATTTTACCCAATCTTGAATTGGTAAATCTTTAGTTTGGCACATTCTCCAAATATCGCCTTCTTCTACATTGTGTTCTAATAAAATAGTACCATCAGTATCAATAACTTGTACTTTACCTGCAGCAGAAATCTCAAATGTTTTATCATGAGAACCATACTCTTCTGCTTTTTGTGCCATTAAACCAACATTTGGTACTGTACCCATAGTTGTAGGATCAAATGCACCATGTTTCTTACAGAAGTTTATAGTGGCTGTGTAAATACCAGCATAAGAGCTATCAGGAATAATTGCTTTAGTATCTTGAAGTTTACCTTCTTTATTCCACATTTTGCCTGATGTTCTAATCATAGCAGGCATAGATGCGTCAATAATAACATCAGATGGTACATGTAAATTGGTGATTCCTTTGTCAGAATTTACCATAGCTAAATCTGCCTTAGCTTTAAAAACAGTATCAATATCTTTTAAAATTTCTGTTTTCTTTTCTAAAGTAAGTTCATCTAAATTACTTAACAAATTACCAAATCCGCTTTTTACATCAACTCCAATTTTAGTAAAAGTTTCACCATGTTTTTCAAAAACTTCTTTAAAATATGTTTTAACAATATGACCAAAAATAATTGGATCAGAAACTTTCATCATTGTAGCTTTCATATGAAATGAAAGAAGAATTCCTTTATCTGAAGCATCTTTAATTTCTTTCTCTAGAAAAGAAATTAATGCTTTTTTGCTCATAACTGTAGCATCTATAATTTCACCATCTAAAAGAGGTAATCCTTCTTTTAATATAGTTTTTTTACCTGTATTTGAAATATGTTGAATGCTAACTTTTGTTGCGTTTCCTATAGTGATTGATTTTTCATTATGAGCAAAATCACCTTGAGTCATAGTAGCAACATGAGTTTCAGAATCTGAATTCCATTCACCCATAGAATGTGGATTTTTACGAGCGTAATTTTTAATTGCTTTTGGAGCCCTTCTGTCTGAATTACCTTCACGTAAAACTGGATTTACTGCAGATCCTTTTACTTTATTATATAATGCTAAAACTGCTTTATCTTCATCAGTTTTAACCTCTTCTGGATAATCTGGTAAATCATATCCTTTAACTTGTAATTCTTTAATAGCTTCTACTAATTGTGGAACAGAAGCACTTATGTTTGGAAGTTTTATAATATTTGCTTCAGGCTTTTTAGCTAAATCTCCTAAATAAGCTAAAGCATCTTCTACTTTTTGATCTTCTTTTAAATAATCAGAAAAATTAGCTAAAATTCTACCTGCTAAAGAAATGTCTTTGGTTTCTATTTCTATACCTGAAGACTTTGTAAAAGCTTTTACAATTGGTAAAAAAGAACGAGTAGCCAAAGCTGGAGCTTCATCAGTTTTTGTGTATATAATTTTAGCCATATAAATGAAGTTTTGAAATCTATTTAAAAAATAATTGTAACGATAATTTTGCTTATGAAATAAGCGATTGCAAATGTAAGAATTAGGTATGAAATTTATAGTGTCATATATTCATTAATTAACCTACTTTATTGAGAAAATAATAATTATTTAGGTTTTTATATATAATTCAGAAATAAAAATAAAAGCCATATCAGACAAATAAATTGCTTGATATGGCTTCTTTGAAATAGTCTTTTACACTGTTTTGCATTGCTGCAAAATAAATAAGAATCTAATCTTATATTTCTTTATTTTTTAAAGAAATTATATTTTACTATTTCATTTTTGAAATACTTTTCAAATGAACTCACATTTTGTAGGTTGAATTGATTAGTAAATCTATTGTTATTTATAATTAGCATTTATTAAACTAAGTTTTTTAATTTTAGCTTTTTATATGTTTATTTTTCAATAAACATTTTTTAAAGTACTAATATTGAAATAACAATATATTAAAGAACGTTACTTTAAATTATTTAATCATTAATAATACTTTATATAATTTATTATATTGATATTATATTTAATTAAATACTGATGTAAATGTAATGTTGTTTTTCAGTTTTACAAACTTTTTTTAGAGTTTTAAATTAACATGATATGAACCATGTTTATTAACATTTGTTAACTAAAAAAGCATTGTGAATAACACAATGCTTTTTAATATTTTAAAAGAAGTTGAGAAGTCTATCTCATTCTTTCTTTAATTCTTGCTTTTTTACCAGTTAAATCTCTAAAGTAGAAAATACGAGCTCTACGTACTTTACCTTTTTTGTTAACTTCTATCTTCTGAATAGATGGTAAGTTTAATGGAAAAATTCTTTCAACACCTACTGTACCAGACATTTTTCTGATTGTAAATGTTTCAGATGCTCCTGTACCTCTTTTTTGGATAACAACACCTCTAAAAAACTGAGTACGTGTTTTGCTACCTTCTTTAATTTCGTAGTATACTGTAATTGTGTCACCAGCTGCAAATTCTGGTAATTCGTTTTTTGTTACAAATTCGTCTTGTACAAATTTTACTAAAGATTCCATATCTTAAAAATTATAGTTTAACAAAAACAACATTCACGTATTTCGTCAGAGGTTATTTTAGCGAGTGCAAATTTAGTAATAATTTTTAGTTTGTAAAATTTAAATTCAATTATTTCTAATTATTTTACATTGAGCCTTGTAAGTACTAATCTTTTAGTAAGTCTGGTCTAATTTCTTTAGTTCTTTCATAGGCTTTTTCTGTTCTCCATTCATCAATTTTAGGGAAATTACCACTTAATAAGATCTCTGGAACTTTCATGCCTTCGAACTCTGCTGGCCTAGTATAGACTGGAGGAGAAAGTAAATTATCTTGAAAAGAATCTGTTAGTGCAGATTGTTCATCACCAATAACACCAGGTATAAGTCTTACAATACTATCAACTAAAACAGCTGCAGCTAGTTCTCCACCAGTTAAAACATAATCGCCTATTGAGATTTCTTTGGTTATGTATTTATCTCTAATTCTTTGGTCTATTCCTTTATAATGACCCGTTAAAATTAGTATGTTTTCTCTTAAAGAAAGTGTATTAGCTGTTGTTTGATTTAATGTTTTAGCATCTGGTGTCATGTAAATGACTTCATCATATTTTCTTTCTGATTGTAATTTTTTAATACAATTTGTAATAGGTTCTATCATTAAAACCATACCTGCACCACCACCAAACTGAGTGTCGTCTATTTGTTTGTAATTACCTAAACCATAATTCCTTAGATCATGAATTTTAATTTCTAAAAATCCATTTTCTTTTGCTCTTTTAATTATAGAATGATTAAAAGGACTCTCTAAAAGCTTTGGAACAGCAGAAATAATATCTATACGCATTTTGCAAATGTAAGTTTTTTGTTGAGTTTTAAAATCTGTTTTATAGATATAATAAAAAAATAAAACCTGATTAGTTTTTAAAACCTAAAATTCATAATAAAAAAACAATTTTTAAGACAACCAAACTTTTAGTTTGTCTGTTATTTTTGGGTTGCTTAACAAATCTAAATGATTGTTTTCAAAAAGAATTAGAGTGTTTTCTTTTAAAAAGTTTAAATCCTTATCAGGATTTTTATGTTTTCCTAAAGCACTTTTTAAATCTACTAGGCTATCTCCTAATAGATTGTTTAATTTATTACTTAAAACTCCAGCTATAGCATAAAATTCGATTTCTTTTGGTAATTGAATAGTTTGTCTGTTATCACTTTTTAATTCAAAACGATTTTTGTTTTTCCAATCTTTATCTATGATGTTACCATATCTTAAATCTGTTACACCTGCACTTCTAATTTTACCTAATTTTGCAAAAGGCTTTGCATAAGGTATAGTTGCCAATACTAAATCTAAATAGTTTCCAATTTTTTCTATTGGTGATCCATGATGAGGAGTACCTAGAAAAACAACTTTTTTTAATGATTTAGCCCAATTTTGATTTTGTTTTTTAGCATAATATAAAGTACTTCTGGTAACTAAGCCTCCCATACTGTGAGCAATAATTGTGATTTCTTTAATGGGAACAGGCCAGTTTTTAGAAAGTGTTTTTAAAAGTTTATTTAAGTTTTTACCATTTGTTGAAATATGTCTACCACTATTATAATTAAGGTATAGTAATGTTTTGTTTAAATCATTAGCTAAAATTTCTCCATGATTATGGTTGTTACGTGTCCATTGTAAACTACTCATGCAAGAACCATGAATCATTAAAATAATTTTGCCAGAATTATTGGGAAAATTTTCCTTTAAACTTTTAGCATTAAGTTGTACAGATTTCGATTGAGAGCGGAACTCCATTCCAAGTTGAAGTGGATTGTTTTTTTCTTCTAAATAATCGCCAATTACTCCATTTAAAATTGATAAAATAACCTCTTTTTTATCAGATTCTTTTATTTTATTAACTATAGAAGGTAATAATTTTAAAAAGCTTGAAATAGTACTGCCAAAAAACTTAGTGTTCCACCTAATAATTTTATATGTGATGCCTGTAATGCCTGTAATTAATTTTTGAATCTCTGTTGAAGGTAATAGGGGAGGATGAACTATTTGTTGATGCATTTCTTCAACAATATTTGTTACGCCAATAGTTGCATCAACAATTAGATGTGTAATACCTTGTAACTCTGAATCTGTTTTTATATTTTTTGAAATGCTGGTAGTTTTTTGATATTTTTTTACTTATCTCTTTTTCACAAATTATTCTTTAATACCCAAATGAAATAAAGCATCTCCTTTGTTTACGATTGGTGTTCTATTAATGCAGAAAATATATCCTTCATTTTGAGCAAATATTTTCTTTTTAAATTCACCAAAAGGATCTTGAATATGTCCTAAAACTTGTTTTTTTTCTACAAAAGTTCCGTTTTTTACAGTTGCTTGAAACATTCCTGAATGAGATGCTCTCAACCATTTAGCTGAATTAATATAAATTGGTTTTTGAGTTAAATTTATATCACCATCAATAACATCTAAATGAGTTAGTACATTTTTGGTACCTCTGACACCATGTGCAATTATCTCAGGGTTTAATTCGTTGGTTTTGCCTCCTTCAAAAAGTAAAACCGTTTTTTTCATTTTGTTTAAGGTGTATCTAACAGACTTTGCAATATAGTTAGAACTAATAATAAAAGGTGGGTTAAATACTTCTGCTAATTTAAGTGTGTTTTCTTCTTCACTATGACATCTAATTTGTGCAACATTATCACGCTCTCCACCACCTGTGTGAAAGTCTAAAACATAATCAACATGAGGAGCAATTTCTTTAGTAAATTGATAGGCAAATTGACTAGCTAGAGAGCCATTTGCATTACCAGGGAAGACTCTGTTTAAATCTCGTCCATCAGGAAATTCTCTTGTGTGTATTAAATACCCAAAAATATTAAAAACGGGCAAACAAATAATTGTTCCGTTTTTTGGTTTGTTTATTTTTTGATTGATGATTTCTCTAATAATTCCTACTCCATTAACTTCATCTCCATGTATACCTGCCATTAGTAAAACTACAGGTCCTGGGTTTTTAGAACGTTCAACAATTACAGGTACTTTAACTGTTGTTCTAGTATGTAATTTTGCAATTTCTAAATCTAGAATTGTCTTTTTCCCTTCAGGTATGTCTTTCCCTAAGAGAGTAAGTTTATTATTCGACATGAATCTCTAAGTAACGTATAATTTCTTTAGCAATGTTTTTACCAGTTGCATTTTCTATACCTTCTAAACCAGGTGAAGAATTTACTTCTAATACTAGTGGACCTTTTGAAGACTGCAACATATCTACACCAGCAACACCAAGCCCTAAAGCTTTAGCTGCTTTTATTGCAGTTTTTTCTTCCTCATCACTTAGTTCGATTACAGTTCCATTTCCACCTCTGTGTAAATTAGATCTGAATTCTCCTTCTTTACCTTGTCTTTTCATAGCTCCAACAACTTTACCATCAACTACAAAAGCTCTAATATCTGCACCTCCTGCTTCTTTTATAAACTCTTGAGCAATTACTCTAGCTCCTAAACCATTGAATGCCTCTAATACTGAAGTTGCTGCGTTTTTAGTTTCAGCTAAAACAACACCTAAACCTTGAGTTCCTTCTAATAATTTTAAAACTAGAGGAGCGCCTCCTACTGATTTTACAACATGTTCAACGTCTTTAGTGTAATTTGTAAAAACTGTTTTAGGTAAACCAACTCCAGCTCTTGCTAAAATTTGTAAACTACTTAACTTATCTCTTGATCTAGTTAACGCTGTAGAAGATACAGAAGTAAATACTTTCATCATTTCAAATTGACGAATTACTGCAGTACCATAAAAAGTTACAGAAGCTCCAATTCTTGGAATGATAGCATCTATATTAGTAAGGTATTCACCTTTATAATAGATTTTTGGAGATCTTTTTTCAATTTCTATATTACATTTTAAATGGTCAACCACAAAAACTTCGTGTTTTCTTTTAGTAGCTGCCTCTACTAATCTTTGAGTAGAATATAATTTTGGATTTCTAGATAGTATAACTATTCTCATTTATTTTGTTTTTAATCTGTAAGAAAGATTTGTTTTTGTGGTATCTATGATAAATTTATTATTTAAAAATTTTCTTCCCAATAAAACAGGAAACTTCATCTCTTTTCGTTCACTCAAAGTTAGGTAGATTGGAAGTTCTTTGTTAAATATAATAATGGTAGTATTAATCATAAAACGTATTTCTGAAATACCATTAGAACTTTTTACTAGTTTAGAAGTGTAATTTTTGGTAGTAAACTCTTTGTTATTGTAATGTTCATGTTCTGGATCTAATAAAGTAAACTTCAATTTTTTTTCATTATTACTTTCAATTTCTTTAATGTTTGTACAATGTATAGAAGAAGTATAAGCTCCTGAATCTATTTTAATATCAATATCGTTTAAAGATAATTCAGGAAAATCTGCTTTATCTTTTCTACCAATAAGTATTTTATTATCCATATTTTGATGTAAAATTAAGTATTTAAAACATGAAACGTATAATATTTATTTACTTTATAAGATATTGTCTTCTAAATATTTTAGAAAATAGGTTTAAAGAATTAAAAATGTGATTTTAATTCTAATTAATTAATTTGAAGAAATTTGTTTTTATAAAGCTTCAAGTTTTTGTAGAATAATTTTATATTCTACAATGCTTTCTTTACAAATAGGTATAATGTAGTTTAGTTTTTCTTTAATAAGAGAATCTTCTTCTTTTCTGTCTGCCATTTTTTCTAGTTCAGCAATTTCTTCTGAACATTTTATACCCATTAAACTAAAAGATGATTTTAAGAAATGAGAAATACTCTTAATTTCAGTGTAGTCAATATTAGTAAGACTTTCCTCTAAAGTTTTTATTCTAGGTTCTGTATCTGAGATATAGACTTGAATAATTTGAATTAAAGCGTCTTTATCTGATGCAAAAAAAGTTTTTAATGATGTTAGATCAACAACATTACTTTCTAATACGCTTTCTATTTCCATATTTTTTTTTATTTTGGGGGTAATATGAGATATCTTACAAAGATGTGTAAATATAATTAAAACAAATATAAATTAATCAAGCAATTTTTGTTAATTTGATACGAGTTTTATAATTACCCCCAAATATGAGCAAAAAGAAAATAGTTTTAGCCGAAGACAATTCAGTACTTTCCCTATTATTAAAATTTAGGTTAGAAAAAGATGGGTATCATCTTTTAATGGCTAAAAATGGTAAAGAAGCAATTGAACTTATAGAGAATGAAAATCCAGATTTAATTCTTACAGATATAATGATGGATTACGTAAGCGGATTAGAGGTTATAAGTCATGTTAGAAATAAATTAGAAAGTAAAACTCCAATTTTAGTTTTTTCTTCTTCTGGTCAAGAGGAGATGGTATTAAAAGCATTTAATTTAGGTGCTAATGATTTTATGAGCAAACCTTTAAGTCCTAATGAGCTATCTATAAGAGTTAAAAGAATGCTTCTTTAAATATGATTTATGCAATTTACTTTATTTGAAGCTGTAATTTGGTCTTTAGTTATAGTACTAGCTATAATAATAGTTATCCTTATTTTCTATTTAAAAATACTAAGACGCAATATTAGGGTTAAAGAGAAGAATAATATAAAGTATCGCGAAAAAATTGAAAAATTACTTATCGAATATATTTATGCTGAAGAAGAAGGTGAGTTACTTAGTATAAAGCAAAAAGCAATTATTAAACAATTTAAAAAAGGACTAGTAAGTAAAAGAAAAAGAATAATAATTACAGAAACTTTTTTACAATTAGATCAGCAGGTAGCAGGTCATATGATAGAGCAAATGAATAGCCTTTATAAAAAAATTGGGTTATTAAATTATGCAATTAAAAAATTAAGAAGTAAACAATGGCATATTGTAGCTATTGGTATCAAAGATTTAAGGCACTTTAAAGTAAAAAGAGTAAGAAATTCAATTTCTAAACTAATAAACCATCACAGAGAAGAAGTAAGAAGAGAGGCTCATTTGTATTTTATTGAATTATTTGGTTTTGAGGGTTTAAATTTTTTAGATAACTTAAAAGTTCCATTGTCTGAATGGGATCAAATTTTATTACTAGGTGAAGTAGAAAACTTTGAATATGATGAAACGTTAGATTTAAAAAAATGGTTAGAATCTAACAATGATTACGTTGTTTTATTTGTATTAAATATTGTAAAATTATTTAATAGGTTAGAAACAAAAGATACTTTAATTGATTTGTTACAGCATAAAAATGCAGAAATTAGAATAAAAACTATAGATATAATTACCCATTTTGAAATTTTAGAAGCCAAGGAATTTATTATTCAAAGATTTAGTGAAATTTCTGATAAAGAAAAAGTTGCATTCTTTAAGTATTTAGAAAAAGTAGCCGAAATTGAGGATGCCATGTTTTTAATAGAACATGTAAATAACACTAATTTCGAAATAAAACATAGAGCTTTAAAAATTTTAAAAAGAGTTGATGTAAACTTATATAATAAGTTAGAAAAAAACTCTGAAGATGCTGAATATAATAGAATAATCGATTATTTAGATGTAAGTTATGGAGTATGATTATATCATAAGAAATATTGTACTTGTTTTTCATTACTTCTTTTTAGTATTTACTGTACTAATAGTTGGTTCTTATGTTATTTTGGCTGTTTTCTCATCTAGAGAAACAATAGAGTACCTTAAAAAAAATAGTTTTGTAAATTATAAAGATTTACTTACTTCTGATGTAGCTCCTTCTATTTCAATCATTGCACCAGCCTATAATGAGAGTCTAAATATTGTTGAAAATGTTAGATCTCTTCTTTCTACACATTATGTAAATTATGATGTTATTATTGTAAATGATGGAAGTAAAGATGATAGTTTAGAAAAACTTATAAAAGCTTACGATTTAGAAAGAATAGAGTATTTGATAAATCAAAGAGTACCAACAAAGCCTTTAAGAGCAGGAGTATTTAAATCTAAAAATCCAGCATTCGAAAAACTTATAGTTGTAGACAAAGAAAATGGAGGTAAAGCAGATGCTCTAAATTGTGGAATAAATATAAGTGAAAGTAGATATTTAGCATGTATAGATGTAGATTGTTTGTTATTGGAAGATTCTCTACAAAGAATGGTAAAACCCTTTTTAGAATATACAGACAGAAAAGTAATTGCTTCTGGAGGTGTTATTAGAATCGCAAATTCCTGTAAAATCGAAGATGGAAAGCTGTTAGAAGTAAATTATCCAGATAAATGGTTAGAGCGTTGTCAAATTTTAGAATATTTACGATCTTTTTTATTAGGCAGAATGGCTTGGGCAAGATTAAATGGCTTACTTGTTATTTCTGGTGCTTTCGGATTGTTTGATAGAGAAATAGCTATAAAAGTTGGGGGTTATGATACCAAAACTGTTGGTGAAGATATGGAGATTATTGTTCGTATGCGAAGATATATGGAAGAAGAAAAGTTACCCTATAAAGTAGCTTATATTCCTGACCCTTTATGTTGGACAGAGGCTCCTGATAATAGAAAGATATTTATTTCTCAAAGAAATAGATGGACAAGAGGAACCATAGAAGTTTTAAAGATCCATAAAAAAATAAGATGGAATCCTAATTATGGAGTATTAGGTATGTTAAGTTATCCTTATTGGATGATTTTCGAAAGATATGCGCCAATTGTAGAAGTCTTAGGAATGATTTATTTTATTTTCTTAATAATTTATCAACCTTTAAGCTGGTCTTTTATTTTAGGGCTATTTCTCTTGGTCTATTTATTTTCTTTATTATTCTCTTTTGTAGCTATATTTACTGAAGAGTTTACATATCATCAATATAAAAGAAAGGGTATTGGTTTTAAATTAATATTAACTGTTTTTTTAGAGCCTTTTATTTTACATCCATTAGTGCTTTATGCTGCAATGAGAGGTAATTACGATTATTATTTTAATAAAAAGAAAAAATGGGGAGTCATGGTAAGAAAAGGGCTCTCAAAGTCATAAAGTTTAACGATTAAAATCCTCCAGAAGTTATGAGTTTTAAAAAGTTTAATTCTAATTTACAGACCTACATAATTATATGTTTTTCATTGTTATTATGTTATTGGTTAATTGGTTTATATGAAGTTTTTTCGATGCTTTTTATTGGTAGAGAGTTACCAAGCTTATTAAAAGTTATTGGGTTTAAGTTTTTAAATCATTTACTCACTATACTTTTTGTTTTTGTAATATTTTATCCTATTTATTTTCTTTTAAGTAGAAAAAAATTAAACATTGCAGTTATAACTATAAAGGTGCTTTTTATATTACTTATATTATCAGAATTAGCATTAACAAAATATAGTTTAACTACATTACTTAATTTAGGTGCAGATTTATTAGGTTATTCTTTAGATGATATAATGCTTACTGTAACTTCATCAGAAAGTGCCTCTTTTTTAAGTTACTTGCCTTTTTTAATATTTCCAGTATTATTTTTAGCTAGTTGTTTTTTCTTAAGAAAATCAATGTTTTTTAAATATTCTGGTCGTGTTTTTATAACATTAACACTTGTAGTAGTTGTTATGAAATTCGCCAATAAAGATTTTTCAAATGCAATTTATCAAAATAAAACATACTTTTTTATAGCTGATGTATTACGAGTTCAAATCGAAAAAAATGCTATTGATGCTGAAATAGCAAATGGGGGAGAAGAGTACCCTCTTTTAAAAGCTTCTAGTAGTTATGAAGATGTATTAGGTAGTTACTTTAATTTAGGAACAGAAAAACCAAATATTGTATTTATTCTTGTTGAAGGTTTAGGTTCAGAATTTGTTGGAGATAGACAATTTAGCGGATTTACACCTTACCTAAATTCTTTAATACCTAAGTCGCTTTTTTGGGATAATTTTTTAAGCAACACAGGTAGGACTTTTGGAGCTTTACCTTCTATTATGGCTTCTGTGCCATTTGGAGAGAAAGGTTTTTTAGAACTAGAAGAAACGCCTTCTCATCATTCATTATTTAGTATTTTAAAGAATAATGGCTACTCTACTTCTTTTTATTCTGGAGATCAGTCTAGTTTTGATAAAAAAATAAATTTCTTAGAATATAATGATGTTGAAAATATTATTGATGAAAATCAATATGAGAGTTCTTATAAAAAGTCTGTAAATAAGTCAACAGGATTTTCTTGGGGCTTTTCAGATTATGAGATTTTTCAAAAAACATTGGCAACTATAGATCAAATTCCTAATCCAAGATTTGATTTAATTACAACACAAACCATTCATGAGCCATTTGAGTTTCCTTTACAAGAGGAATACATGAAAAAAATTGATAAACTACTTAATTCTGATCAGAAATTTAATACATCAAAAAAACAGTTAAGTAGCTATAAAAATATATTTGCAACCATTTTATATGCTGATAATAGTATAGAAATGTTTATGAATAATTACAAAAAGAGACCAGATTATAAGAATACAATTTTTATTATTTCAGGCGATCATAGAGTAATACCAATTGCACAAAAAGACAAGTTGTGCAGATTTAATGTGCCTTTTATTATTTATAGTCCTATGCTTAAAGAGGCCAAGAAAATGAAATCAATTAATTCACATTTTGATGTGCCTCCAACTTTATTAGCTTTCTTAGCTAATAACTATGATGTTAGTTTACCTAAAAAAGTAGCTTGGATTGGAGAAGGTATAGATACCACTGCAAATTTCACCAACAAACATAATATACCTTTAATGCGTTATAAAGGAACAATAAATGATTATTTGTACAAAGAATATATGTTTTCTGATGGTAGATTATATAAAATTAAAGAAGATTTTAATACAGTTGAGGTAACAGATGAACAAGTTTTAGATACTATAAAAAAACAATTAAAAGCATTTAAGAATTTGAATGCATATGTTACTAAAAATGATAAAATAATATCAGAGAACACAAATACTGCAGTATTAAAAAGGTATAAATTTTCTGATGAAGAAAAAGAACGATTAGAAAAAATTACAACAGATATGAATCCTGATCAAATGTTTGAGTTAGCAAGACAAAAAGCATTTAACAATCAAAGAGATTCAGCTAGGCTAATTTGTAATTATATTTTAAAAACTTCTCCAAATTATATAGATGTTAGAATATTAAAAGGAAGAACTTTAGCTTGGGATAAACAGTATGCTATTGCAGAAGAAGAGCTTAAAAATGCTTTAAAAAGATCTCCTTATTACTATGATTCTTATTTAGCTTTATTAGATGTGTATTGGTGGTCTTCTCAAAATGAAAAAGCCATAGATATTTTTAATAAAGCAAAAGAAAGAGATATAAATAATGATGAAATTGCTTTTAAGTTGGCAAGAGCATACAAAACAATGAATAAGAATAATGAAGCTCTTAAAATTATGGATAGTATTCTTAAAAAGAATCCCAATAATAGTCAATATATCAACTTTAAAAATTCATTAAAATGATACACTTTTCAAAAATTAATTTAATTTTTTTGTTGATTATTACTTGTACTGCTTATTCACTTCAATCTCAACAAAAAGAATTTAAAGGCAACCCAGATACTGCTTTTAAAGTTGCTAGAGAATTGGCTTTTAATGGTAAAAGAAAACAAGCACAAGATTCTTTAAAATTAATACTTACAAAATACCCCAATTATCTTGATATTAGAGCCTTTTTGGCTAGTACATATTCTTGGGATGGTAACTACAATTCAGCAAGAAAAGAATTTGAATATGTATTAGAAAAAGATGAAAATAGAAAAGCAGATTGGATAGCTTACATAAAAAATGAACAATATGCAGAGAAGTATTATAAAGCTTTGCAATTATCAGAAAAAGCACTAAAAATTTTCCCAAATGATTATGATCTTCTATTACTAAAAGGGAAGTCTCAATTTAATAGAGGAAATAAAGAAGATGCATTAGAGACGATTGATGAAGCTATTTTAATTCATCCAGAGAATAAAGATTTACTAAATTATAAAACTTCTTTAGAAAGAAATTTAAGTACTAATACAATTGGGCTAAGTGTGTCATTAGATTATTATGACTTAGATAAAAATAATGGCAGAGCAAATATGTATTACAGTACTTTAAGTTATGCCAGACAAACCAAATTCGGAAGTATAAATGCTAAATTAAATTACTCAAATAGATTTGAAACAGATAACTATCAATTTGAGTTAGACTTATATCCAAGAATAGCAAACGGACTTTATGCATACGTAAGTGGAGGTTTCTCTAATAGTCCCTTAAATCCAACACAAAGATATGGTTTCGAATTATTTAAATCTTTACCTGCGAGTTTAGAATTGTCTGCAGGTTTTAGATGGCTTAAATTTTCTACAGAAACTACCATTTGGACAGGTTCTTTAGGATGGTATACAGGAAATAGTTATTGGGCTTTTAGAACATATATAACTCCTGGAGATCCTGGAGCAAGTAAATCTGGAAGATTAATTTATAGAAAATATAGAAGTGATGCAGATAACTACTGGACTTTTGAAGTTGGTTTTGGTGCATCACCTGCTTTAGATAGATTTGCACCTGGTTTTACAGGAGATGAGATTTTTCAATTAGATTCACAAGCATTAGTATTAGGCTACTTTTTTTCTACAAAAAACAAGAAAAACTTATGGTCTTTTAATGTAAGTGCTTTTAGAGAAGAAAAGCCTTTTGCTAAAGGAGATTATTTTGTGTATACTTCTTTGGGTGTAAGTTATTCAATTCGTTTTAAATAAATTATAGATTAGCTTTAATCATTCGATCATTACCAAACAAATCTTTACGTAACTCAATATTCTTAAACCCTTTTTTAGATAACATTACTTTAGTTTCTTGACCTAAATATTGGTTGATTTCAAAAAAAAGTAAACCGTTTTTAGTTAAATGATTTTTTGCTAAATCTGCAATTTTGCTGTAAAAAATCAAAGGATTTGAGTCACTTACAAATAAAGCAGAATGAGGTTCATTTTGTAAAACATTATTATTTATTTCCACTTTTTCTAACTCCCTAACATAAGGTGGATTCGATACTATAACATCAAAAGAAGTTTCTAATTCTTTAGTTAATAAAATGTCTTTTTCTATAAAATTGATATTTACCTCATTTAATTTAGCATTTTGTTTTGCAATTTCTATAGCTTCTTTTGAGATATCTATAGCAGAAACAGATAAATTTTTATTTTTTTTAGCTAATGAAATTGCTATACAACCAGAGCCTGTACCAATATCTAGAATCGAAGTTTTTTTCTTTTTTTGAAACTCTAACTTTTGTAAAACCCATTCTACTAATTCTTCTGTTTCTGGTCTAGGAATTAAAGTGTCTTTTGTCACTAAAAAAGGATAACCATAAAACTCAGTTTTACCTAAAATATATTGAATAGGCTCTTCTTTCTTTAGTCGATTAAGAGCTTTTTCAAATTTTAAAAAATCAGTGTTTTCAATTATTTTATTTGGTTGCAAACTAAAATCAATTCTTTGTAAATCAAGATATTCTTCAATCAAATAAAAGAAAAAAGTATTGATTTCTGTTTTTGGATATAGTTTAGAAAGACTATTTAAATAATGCGTTTTTAATTCTTTTAGAGTCATAAAAAATTATAATAAAGGACTTAAAAATCTAGAAAGTCTTTCTAGTGTTTTCTGTTTATTAGATCTGTTTAAAAAATCTTCTAAAACTATTTTTGTTGCAGCATTTTTTTGCTTTTCAAATTCACTATTAACTTCTTTAACCTTTTCTTTATCAAATGCAATTAAGTTTAATTCATAATTGTGTTCAAAACTTCTACAATCAAAATTTGTAGAGCCTATAGAAACTATATCATCATCTATGAAAATAACTTTGCTATGTGAAAAATCATCACGTAAATATATGTTTACACCTGCTTTTAAAAGTGTTTCAAAATAAGAGTACATGCTGTATGTTGCTATATTAGAATCACTTTTTTTTGGTAAAACTAAGTTTACTACAACACCACTTAATGCAGTTGTTTTAAATGCTTCTAGAATAGAAAAAGTAGGAATAAAATATGGGTTTAAAACATTAACACTTTTTTCTGCTAGCATTATAAAACTTAGATATTGTTGCATCACCACAGATTGTTCGTAATCTGGACCACTTGATACTATTTGCACTTTAGATTTACCTTCTGTATCATATGTTTTCGTGTATTTTTCTTCTTTACTTAAATCTTTATTTGTGGCATAATAATAGTCTTTTAAAAAAGATTTATGAATGCTTTGTACTGCACAACCTTCAATTTTTATATGAGCATCTTCCCAAATACCTAAGTCAGATTTTTCTTTTACATAATTATCAGAAATATTTACACCACCTGCAAAACCGACTTTGTTGTCTATTATTGCAATTTTTCTATGATTTCTAAAGTTTACAGAAAACAAAAAGCTTCCAAATCTAAAGGGTGTCTCTGGGTATATTTCCACACCAATTTCTTTTAGAGTTTTTTTTGTTGATGATTTTAGTTCATGACTTCCTAACAAGTCATATAATATTCTAACTTCAACATTTTCTTTTCTTTTTTCTTTAATAATATCTATAATGTTAGAAAGTACTTTACCATCTTCTATGATGTAATATTGTAAATGAATAAATTCTTTAGCGTTTTTAAGAGCTTTATATAGCTCATCAATAGCTTCTTTACCACTTTTTAAAATGGTGATTTTATTACCCTCTTTTAATGGAGCTTTGGTATTATTAAAAATTAGATTCGATATTTTTTTAGCTTTTTCACTTTCAAGAATAGAAACATCATTTTTATATTCAGTTTTTAAATTTTCTCTTAAATACTTTTTTCTTTTTTTAGATTCTCTTAGTTCAAAATACTTAATTTTTCTTCTGTTAATACCAAATAAAATAAAGGTAAAAACACCAAGAAAAGGGAATAGAAGTGTAATTAAAATCCAACTTAAAGATTTAGATGGTTTTACGCCAAAATATAAAATATTGTAAAATGCCCAACTAAATAAGATGAGATGAATTGCTAATAAAACATAGTAAATCATTTAATTAATTTCTTTAATCATCCAAACATTACAGTTGTAATGGCATGTGTTACCCATTGGTTTATCTAAGTTTTTAAAACCATATTTATTATATAATTTAACTGCGGCTTTCATATAAGGTAGTGTCTCTAAATAACAAGTTTCAAAACCTAATTCTTTTGCTTTTTCTAAACAGATGGTAATTAATTTAGAACCTAACCCTTTGCCTCTTGCAATGGGTAGAAAGTACATCTTTTGAAGCTCGCAAACATTACCATCATAATTATCTAATTGAGCTATACCTGCACCACCAACAATTGTATTATAATGTTCTAAAACAAAATAACTACTTTTTTCTTTTTGATAGGTTTCAAACATAGTATCAGTAGCTTTATCTTCATAAGCTGTACCTACTTTAGGTGCTCCCATTTCTAAAATTACACTTCTAATAATTTTAGCAACTTCCTTATTATCAGTAGGTTTTATTTCTCTTATAATAAAATCTTTACTTGTCATTTATTACTGTATTTTTGTAACTGCAAGTTACAGTTTTTCAAAAGAATTTTATGAAGCATAATTTATATCTTTTAATACTTTTATTCATTCTAATAGGATGTTCTGTAACCAAACAACCTGTTTTTATAAAAGTAGATAATATTAAAATTACAAGTATATCATCTGATACAATTCGATTAAAAGCAGAAGCTTTTTTTGAAAACCCAAATGATGTTGGAGGTAAAATTTCTACAGATGAAATTAAAGTTCTTGCAAACGGAATTGAAGTTGCACAAGTATCCTCTGAAGATTTTAAAGTCCCTGCAAAAAAAGCATTTGCAATTCCTTTACAAGCAAAAGTGCCTATAAAAAAATTATTGAGCACAAATAAAAATGGAGTTTTAGGAGGGTTATTAAATTCGTTTTTAACAAAAAAAGTAACAGTTCGTTTAAAAGGAAATTTAGAATATGTTGTTTTTGGATTTAAAAAAGAATTTCTTGTAGATAAAACTAAAGAAGTAAAAATTAAATTCTAGCTTTTTAATGACATCTGACGAAATATACATGAATAGATGTTTGCAGATTGCAAAAAACGGAATTGGACTAACAAGACCAAACCCAAGTGTGGGTGCAGTAATTGTTTATAAAAATAAAATTTTAGGAGAAGGTTTCACTTCTGCTTTTGGAGGTAATCATGCAGAGGTTAATGCTATTAATGCAGTAAAAGACAAATCACTTTTAAAAGAGGCAACAATTTACGTCACATTAGAACCATGCTCACATTTTGGCAAAACTCCACCTTGTGCAGATTTAATTGTAAAACATCAATTTAAGAAAGCAATTATTGGTTGTTTAGATACTAATAGTTTAGTTGCTGGAAGAGGTGTAAAACGACTAGAAAAAGCAGGGATAGAAGTATTAACAGGCGTTTTAGAAAAAGATTGTAGAAAGCATCATAAACGCTTTTTTACTGATCAAGAAAAGCAAAGACCTTATATTATTTTAAAATGGGCAGAAACTCAAGATGGTTTTATAGCTACTAAAAACAAAGAAGGTCAAAAACCAGTTTGGATTTCGAATACGTATTCACAACAGTTGGTGCACAAATTAAGAGCTAAAGAAAACGCTATTTTAGTAGGTACAAATACAGTTTTAGCTGATAATCCAAAATTAAATGTACGAAGCTGGTCAGGTCAAAATCCTGTTAGAGTTGTTTTAGATAAAAATTTAAGAATACCTGATGATACTTTTATCTATGACTCTTCTATAAAAACAATTATAGTTACTGAAACTAAAAAGATAAGTACAATAAATAATACTGTTTTTGAAAACATAGATTTTAATAAAAATATTGCAAAACAAGTTTGTGATGTTTTAAAAAAACATGATATACAATCTGTTATCATTGAAGGAGGTGCAAAAACATTGCAAACTTTTATTGATAGTAATTTATGGGATGAAGCTCTTGTTTTTAAAAGTGAAGTATGTTTTAGAGAAGGTGTTAAAGCTCCTAATTTTCATGCAAAAATTAGTACTGAACTAAATATAAAAGGAGACAAATTAAAAACATATTATAATGATTAAAAATATCATTTTTGACTTTGGAGATATTTTTATCAATTTAGATAAAGTTAAGTTTGCAGAAGAAATACAAAAATTAGGAATTCCACAATATCAAGATGAGGTTATTCAAATACTTCATAAATATGAAATGGGCTTAGTTTCTACAGATTATTTTTTATCTCATTTTCATGAAACTTATCATATAGACAAAGAAGCTTTAGTAACTGCATGGAATTCTATTTTACTTGATTTTCCAAAAAAACGTTTCGATTTTTTAAAAGACTTGATGCTTTCAAATAAATACAGGTTGTTTCTTTTGAGTAATACAAATGATTTGCATATTTCTTGGATTAAAAAGAATTGGGGTTTAGAATTGTATAATGATTTTAAAAATTGCTTTGAACAATTTTATTTATCTCATGAAATTCATTTTAGAAAACCAAATGCAGATATTTATGAGTTTGTTTTAACTAAAAATCAACTAAAAGTACATGAAACTTTTTTTATTGATGATACAAAAGAAAACACAGATGCAGCCTCTAAATTAGGAATACATGTTTGGAATTTAAATCCAAAAAACGAAGATGTAACAGAACTATTTTTAAAACACAATTTAAATTGATTTACTTAGCATTAAGCATACTTTTTTCCTCGGGCTTATTTATTATTTTTAAACTTTTTGGGGTTTATAAAATAGATGCATTAAAAGCAATTGTGGTTAATTATTTAGTTGCTTTAACATTTGGTTTTTTAAATGCAAATAGAACATTTTCTGTTGCTGAAATTATAGATCAAAATTGGTTTTTTGGAGCAGTAATTTTAGGAGCTATGTTTGTAAGTGTCTTTTTTGTTATGGCAAAAACATCACAAGTAAATGGAGTTTCTGTGGCATCAGTAGCAGGTAAAATGTCTGTGGTTATTCCTGTCTTTTTTGGAGTTTTTCTTTACAATGAAACTGTTACCATGTTAAAAATATCTGGTATTGTAATTGCTTTAATAGCTGTTTATTTGGCATCAGTAAAAAATGATAATGTTTTTAAAGGAAAGTCTAATTTATTATTTCCTGCATTACTTTTTATTGGTTCTGGTTTTATAGATACTTTTTTAAAATATATAGAAACTAATTATGTTTTAAAAGAAGATGTTTCTATTTTTTCAGGAACATTATTTGGTATTGCTGCAATTTTTGGAATCATTATTTTGGCCTTAAAAAGTATTAAAAAAGCTGAAGCTTTTGGTGTTAAAAACATCATAGCAGGTATTGTTTTAGGTATACCAAATTATTACTCTATCATTTTTTTAATAAAAGCCCTTCAAGTAGAAGGTTTTGAGAGTTCTACATTATTCACTTTAAATAATGTGGGTATTGTAATATTTTCAACAATTATTGGAGTAATTCTTTTTAAAGAAAAGCTTACCTCAAAAAATATTTTAGGAATCATTTTAGCAATATTGGGTATTGTTATGGTAACATTTGCATCATGATTATAGATATTTTTAAAACCATAAAATCTGCTTCAGAAGAAACACTTTTTAAAGACAAAAACAGTAAATTTTATGGTTTTGCATTTCCTGTAAATAATGAAGATGAAGTTAAAAATGAGTTAGAAAAAGTAAAAAAGATACATCCAAATGCAGGTCATCATTGTTATGCGTATCAGATAGGAGTTGAGGATATAATATATAGAGCAAATGATGATGGAGAACCAAATAACTCAGCAGGAATGCCTATTTATGGACAAATTCAATCTTTTGATATTACAAATGTTTTAATTGTTGTTGTGCGTTATTTTGGTGGTACAAAATTGGGTGTTTCTGGTTTAATTAATGCTTATAGATCATCAGCAAAAATTACAATTGAATCTTCAGAAATAATTGAAAAAACGGTTGAAGTATATTTTAAAATTATTTTTGAGTATGATATGATGAGTAAAGTACTTCGAATTTTAAAAGAAAAAAATATTGAAATAATTCAGCAAAAATTAGAATTGAATTGTGAATATATTATTACAGTTCGTAAAAAAGAATCAAAATCTATATTAGAGTTTTTTAAAAACTTGTATAAAGTGGAAATTAAAGCATTAGAATCCTAATTTTTTTAAAAGTGTATCTGGGCATTTTATGGGTTTATTTGTTTTCATATCCATAAATGCTAATACAGTATTTCCTGTACATAGAATTTCCTGATTTTTATTTCGTATAACATAATCAAATTCTATTTTAACTAAAGGCTCTTTTTTAAGTTTAGTTTCAACTGTTAAAACATCATCATATAGAGCAGATTTTATAAAATTACATTTTAAAGAGATAACAGGAAGCATTATTCCGCTGATTTCCATATCTTTGTATGTAATCCCTAAAGAACGAAGCCATTCAGTACGTCCAAGTTCAAAATATTGTGCATAATTTCCGTGATAAACTACCCCCATTTGGTCAGTTTCTCCATAACGTACTCTAAATGAGGATAAATGACTGTTCAAGTTCAATTTTTTGTTTAATTCATTCGAATTTTACGCAAAAAAAAGTTATAAATCAATAGCAAATTCATTTTTTTTTAATGAATTTTATTCACACATTTGTAAAGCTTTTGAGAAAGAGGTTATCCAACCTAAAACAACTAAATTTAATAATCCAAAATTTACCTATAAAGTAAATGAATCACACAGCCGAATCCGTTTGGAATGATTGCCTGTCTTTTATAAAAGACAACATTAAACCACAAGCATTTAAAACTTGGTTTGAACCTATTAAACCAGTTAAACTTTCAGGAGAGGCTTTAACAATACAAGTACCTAGTAAATTTTTTTATGAATGGTTAGAAGAGCATTATATTAAATTATTAAGAGTTGCTCTAGTAAAACATTTGGGTAGTGATGCTAAATTGATTTATGATGTAAGAATGGAAAACACTTACAGTAGTAATAGACCACAAACTGTAAAAATTCCTAGTTCTAATAGAAATCCATTAAAATCTCAAAAAGTAACTGTTCCTTTAGAATCTAATAAAAGAGAACTTAGAAACCCATTTATAATTCCAGGTTTACAAAAAGTAAAAATAGAGTCTCAATTAAATCCAAATTATAGTTTTGTAAATTTTGTTGAAGGAGATTCTAATAGATTAGCACGCTCTGCAGGTATGGCTGTTGCAAATAAGCCAGGAGGAACATCATTTAATCCATTATTAATTTATGGTGGTGTTGGTTTAGGTAAAACTCATTTAGCTCATGCTATTGGAGTTGATATAAAAGATAAATATCCAGATAAAACAGTTTTATATATTTCTTCAGAAAAGTTTACACAACAATTTATTGATTCTGTAAAATCGAATACTAGAAATGATTTTATTCATTTTTATCAAATGATTGATGTTTTAATTATTGATGATGTTCAATTCCTTTCTGGTAAAGCTGGTACACAAGATGTATTTTTCCATATATTTAATCACTTGCACCAAAATGGAAAGCAAGTAATATTAACATCAGATAAAGCGCCTGTAGATATGCAAGACATAGAACAGCGTTTGTTATCTCGTTTTAAATGGGGATTATCAGCTGAATTACAAGCACCAGATTATGAAACAAGAATTTCTATTTTAGAAAATAAATTGTTTAGAGATGGTGTAGAAATGCCAGAAGAAATTATAGAATATATTGCTCAGAACATAAAGTCTAATGTTAGAGAATTAGAGGGTGTTATCATCTCAATGATTGCTCAAGCTTCTTTTAACAGAAGAGAATTCTCTATTGAATTAGCAAAACAGATTGTAGATAAGTTTGTAAAAAATACAAAGAAAGAAGTTTCTATAGATTACATTCAGAAAGAAGTTTCTAAATACTTTGATATGGATGTAGCTACATTACAGTCTAAAACTAGAAAAAGGCATATTGTACAAGCAAGACAATTGGCTATGTATTTTGCAAAAAGATTAACTAAAACATCTTTAGCTAGCATTGGAAATCAAATTGGACAAAGAGATCATGCCACTGTTTTACATGCTTGTAAAACTGTAGATAATTTATCTGAAACAGATAAGCAGTTTCGTAAATATGTAGATGATCTAACTAAAAAACTAACTTTTTAAATTTTGCCTCGTTTACGAGGCTTTTTTATTTATGGTAAAAGTATTAATGGTTTGCTTGGGTAATATTTGTAGATCTCCATTAGCTCAAGGTATATTAGAATCAAAAGTAAATTTAGATAAAGTTTTTGTTGATTCTGCTGGTACTGCTGCATATCATGTAGGAAATTTACCTGATGAACGTTCAATAGACGTTGCTCGTAATTACGGAATAAATATTACCAACCAAAGAGCAAGAAAATTTACAGTACAAGATTTTGATGAGTTTGATTATATTTATGCTATGGATATAAGTAATTATCAAAACATTTTAATGTTGGCTAGAGGTGAAGAAGATGAGAATAAGGTTAGATTAATTTTAAACGAAATATATCCATCTGAAAATAAATCTGTTCCAGATCCATATTATGGAGGTAATCAAGGATTTGAAAACGTTTATCAAATGCTAGATGAAGCATGTGATGTGATTAGTAAAAAGCTATAATAATGAAAGGCAAATTATATTTAATACCAACTACTTTAGGAGAAACTGAACCTTTAGAGGTAATGCCTTTATCTGTTAAAAAAGTAATTGAGCAGATAGATTATTATATAGTAGAAAATGAAAAAACAGCAAGAAGGTTTATCAAAAAAATAAGTCCTAAAAAACAGCAATCATTACTAACCATTAAAAAGTTAGATAAATATGCAGAAGAAGTTGAAACTTTAAAATATTTAGATGTTTGCGAACAAGGTATTAATGTTGGATTACTTTCTGAAGCAGGTGTTCCAGCAATTGCAGATCCTGGAGCAAGTATTGTAAAGTTAGCACACGAAAAAGCGATTCAGGTTGTGCCATTAGTAGGGCCATCTTCTATTTTATTAGCAATGATGAGTTCTGGAATGAATGGACAAAACTTTGCTTTTAATGGCTATTTGCCTATTGATAAGGCTGAAAGAAAGAAAGCTATTAAAGAATTAGAAAAGATTTCTTTTGATAAAAAACAATCTCAAATTTTTATAGAAACTCCTTACAGAAATGAAAAAATGTTAGCAGATTTAAAAGCGACATTATCACCTACAACAAATCTATGTATTGCAGCAGACATAACTTTAAGCTCAGAGTATATAAAAACGCTATCAATTAAAGATTGGAAATACCAACAGCCAGATTTACATAAAAGACCAGCTATTTTTATAATTCAGAAATAATTAGACTTTTGCTTTTCTATCAGCAGTAATGTTCGCGACATTATAATTCGAAAACTTTTTTAAATATTGAGAGATAGTAGCTCCATAAGCATCTTCGAAAATAGTTTCTCCATTACTTCTTAAAAACTTTTTTACATTGCCTGCACCACCTAAATGCGCTGCAGCAAGTATACCAGATTCAGTAATTTTAATACCATTAATAGTTTTACCAACAGAACGTTTTATATCTTTTCTTAATATCCATTTGTTTACTTTACAATAAGCTACAAAAGCTTTTTCTTGTAACTCAGGATTTTTTAAAAAAGCATCTGTATTATAAATGCCAATTCTTTTTAAAGTGTTTTTACCAAATTGATATTTACCTAAATAACCTAAAGTATTAACAACAGAATATTTTCCTTGTGACTCTTTAAAAGCAACAGCTTCTTTAAAAGCAACAAAGTTTTTATCTAAATAAGGTATATTGTAATCTACATTTACTGGATAGTGAACAGTTTTGTTCTTTTTCTTTTCTAAAGAAGTAGTTGTTGCACTCACTAAAAAGAAAACAACAGCTAAAAATAAAAACTTTTTGATCATAATTAATCTTTTTGTTTTATGATGCAAAGTTATATCTGGTTTTTTAAATAACTGATAATTAGTGTATTAATTTCGTCGAAATTACGATTTAACAATATGAAACGTAAAAAATTTAGTATTAATGAACTACTACAACGTTTCTTATTGTGAAATTTTAAAAAAATTAATGAATTTTAACAGAATTTGATGTTGCTTGTTATCTTCTAATTCCTTGTTTATTTAACCAATTTTGGTATTTGGCAGCATTTCTATTATGCTGTGCTAATGATTTTGCAAATTTATGATACCCAATTCTATCAATATCTGCACACATATAGTAATAATTATGATTTTCTGCATTTAAAACAGCATCAATAGTATTAATGTCTGGCATTGCTATTTGTGAAGGAGGTAATCCTCTATACTTATATGTATTATAGGGTGAGTTTATTTCTAAATCAGTTTTTAAAACTCTTTTTACAATGTAATCTCTACCTTTAACTTCTTTTATGGCATAAATTATGGTTGGGTCTGCTTGTAAGGGCCATCCTTTTTGCAAACGATTTAAATATAAACCAGCTACAATAGGTCTTTCTTCTCTTTTAGCTGTTTCTTTTTGAACTATTGAAGCTAGAGTAATGACTTCGTTTTTGGTTAAGTTTAATTTTTTTGCTTTTTGAATTCTATTTGTGTTCCAGAAAGTTTTATAATTCTTTAATAATTTTTCTCTAAAATTATCAGCAGAAACATTCCAATAAAACTCATAAGTATTTGGTAAGCAAATTTGTAAAACAGTTTTATTATTAAAGTTGTTTTGTTTTAAAAATGTTTGGTTTGTAAAAGACTGTAAAATAGCTAATGAATCAACTTCTAGTTGTTCTGCTATTCTACCTGCAAAATCGTATAATGTATTTTGGTTATTAAAAGATACTTTTACAGGTGTTTGATTACCACTTCTTAATAAATTAACTAATTCATTATTAGACATGTTTTCTTTGATTACATATCTTCCAGATTTTGGAGTTTTAAAATTCTTTTTATTAGCGACCCAAATAAAATTGGAAATATCTTTTACAAAAGGATTTAGTTTTTTTGAAAGTGAATTAAAATCATCTGTAGATGTGATATATAAATCACCTTGTTTTATGGTGCTATTTCCGAAAATTTTAAAATAAAAATTTAAACCAATTGCTAATACAGTGATAAATAAAACTGTGGTAATGATATAAATAAACTTTCTACTCAATTTCTTTATTTTAAATTGTAAAATTACTTATTTATTAATTGATATAAAATTTCACTTTTGTAATTATTGTTAGTGAAAATCCAATCTTTTTTGATACCAGTTTTCACAAAGTTATTTTTTTCAAAAAGCGAAATACTTTTGCTATTATCTTCAGTAATATTAGCATATAACTGATGTAAATCTAAATGTGTAAAAGTGTAATTAATTAGTAAAGATAATGCTTCAAAGGCATATCCTTTTTCTTGAAAATCTGGGTGAATTAAAATACCAATACCTGCTCTTTTATGTTTAGGATTAAAATCAAATAGATCTATCATACCCACCTGTTGGTTTGTATTATTCTCTTCAATAATTAAACGTAATTGCTTTGCTTGATAAATATCTAAATGAGCATTTTCTAAATATAATTTTAGCATATATTTCGAAAATGGAGTTTGAGTGTGGCTAACTTGCCAAAAAGATTCATTATTTTCTATTTGATATAAAAAATTTAAATCTTCTTTTTCTAAAGCTCTTAGCTTAATATTCTTGCCTAAAAGTGTGTTCATCAAATTGAAATATTTCCTTTAAAAACAAATTGAGCAGGTCCAATTAAAAAAATATTATTATAGATACCATTTTCTTCTTTAAAACTTACCTCTAAATTTCCTCCTTCAACTGGTAAATAAATATGATTACTTTTTGTTTTATTTGTTTTGTGCATTGCAACAGCAACAGCTGTAACACCTGTACCACAAGCTAAAGTTTCATTTTCAACTCCTTTTTCATAGGTTCTAACTTTAAAAGTATCATTGTTAAGTTGCTCAACAAAATTTACATTACTACCTGGTTCAGCATAAGAATACCTAATTTCTTTTCCTTTTTCATAAACAGGAAAATCTTTTAACTCATTTACCATTTCTACATGATGCTGAGTACCTGTATAAGCAAAAACTGAATTTTCTTGAATTTTAATTTCCTCTACATCTATCATTTTTAATGAAACGATTGAGTTATTAATTTCTGCAAAATGCTCTCCATCAACTGCTAAAAAATGTGTTTTTGAGTCTATAATGCCTAGTTGTTTTGCAAAAGCAACTGTACATCTACCTCCATTTCCACAAAAGGTTTCACTTGCATCTGGGTTGTAGTAAATCATTTTAAAATCAAAATCATCATCATTTTCAATTAGAATTACACCATCTGCACCAATACCAAAATGTCTGTCACACAATTGTGAAATTATGTCAGTTTTTTCTTTTGGAAAGGTTTTTGTTCTGTTATCTATCATAACAAAATCATTTCCTGTACCTTGATATTTAAAAAACATTAAATTCATGATACAAATGTAGTGATTTTGCTAGTAAATAAGTGCTGTTAAATTGTGGTTAAAAACCGTTAAAACCTAGTTAAACAGATTTTTGTAAAATGTTAAAATTGTATATTTGATTTATTAAATTTTAGAATTATGAAGAAATTTTTTGGATTTTTAGGAATGGCAATTTTAGGAGGTGCAGTTACTTTAGGAGGCTATAAAATGCTAATTGAAGAACCAGTTACAATTCAGCAAAATTCGCCAGAAACGCTCTCAACTATTCAGACTAGTTATAAACCTGCATTCAATTCCAATGAAACATCAAGTGCAGATGCTATTTCTATTGATTTTAGATTAGCAGCAAAGAAAACAGTTAACTCTGTAGTGCATGTTAAAAATACTGCCATCAGAACGCAAAATAATCCTTTTGCAGAATTATTCTTTGGAGGCAATAGTACTCGTAAATTTGAACAAGTTGGTACAGGAAGTGGAGTTATAATATCTGCAGATGGTTACATAGTAACTAATAACCATGTTATTGAATCTGCAAATGATATAGAAATTACACTTAACAATAAAAAGAAATATAAAGCAGAATTAGTTGGTGCTGATAAAAGTAATGATATAGCATTATTAAAAATTAATGCAGATGTTGATTTACCTTTTACATCTTTTGCAAATTCAGATAATGTACAAATAGGAGAGTGGGTATTGGCTGTTGGTAATCCTTATAACTTAACATCTACAGTAACAGCAGGTATTGTAAGCGCAAAAGGTAGAGATTTAGAAGGTAATGGAAATATAGAATCTTTTATACAAACAGATGCTGCTGTAAATCCTGGAAATAGTGGAGGAGCTTTAGTAAATGCTAGAGGAGAATTAGTAGGTATAAATACAGCAATTTCATCTAGAACTGGTTCTTTTGTTGGTTATTCATTTGCAGTACCTTCTAATATTGCAAAGAAAATTGTAGATGATATTCTTGAGTTTGGAGCTGTACAAGAAGCTATTCTTGGTATTGCAATTGATCCAAAATATGATGAAGAAGGTGTTAAAATAGGTGAGGTATATTATGAAGAAGGAACTAAAACTTCTGAATTAAAGAAAGGTGATATCATTAAGAAAGTTAATAATGTAAAAATTACTAAGTTTTCTGAACTTAGAGGTCAATTAGTAGCAAAAAGACCAGGAGAATATGTAGATATTACTGTTGAAAGAGATGGTGAATTGGTTACTAAAAAAGTATTATTAAATAAGAAAAGCACTTATATTTCTAGAGCTTTAGGTGTTTCTTTAAAAGATTTATCTGATAAAGAAAAGAAAAAATATGATGTTAAAGGTGGTGCAAAAATTATAGAAAACATCAATAGAAGTTTAGATTATTATGGTGTTAAAAAAGGCTTTATTATTACTAAAATCAATAAAAAACCAGTTTTAACTGCTGCAGAAGCTAAAAGAGTAATTGATAATAGTTTTGGAAATGGTAATCCTATTTACTTAGAGTTAATAAATTTAAAAGGAGAAATAGAACGTTACGCAATTAGATAAAAACTATATTAAATAACATTAAAAATCCTGATAATTTTTATCAGGATTTTTTTATTTTAAAATTTATAACGAAATCGATTTCGTATTTTTAAAAAAAGAAATACTTTTGCAAAAATTTTAAATTATTTAGTTAGCTATGTCATCATCTTTAGATTACGAAAAAGAAGTTTCACAACAAGCAAAAACAAGAAGACAAACTGTAGAATTTATTAATATCGTTAACGATTTGTGGTATGATAGATCTATAGAATTGGTATTATTTAGAAATCCACTTGTAGATAAAAGGGCAGGTGAGGTATTAAACTTAATAAACTATGCCAAAGAATTTGTAAACAAACCTATTACAATTCAAGATGCTTTAAGTATCGCAAAAGCTATACAAAAAGTAGATTTACCATCTTCTAAATTAGATATTGGTAAATTGGCTTATGAATGTCATTTAAACCCTAAAGGATGTGAAGACAAAATAGCATTCGTAAAAAAGCAATTAAAAAATGCTACTGAGTTTAAAGATATAAAACCAAAAGATGTTGTTTTATATGGTTTTGGTAGAATTGGTAGATTGTTAGCAAGAGAGTTAATGACTAAAATGGGTAAAGGTTCTCAATTACGCTTAAGAGCAGTTGTAACTAGAGGAGAAATAAACCAAACTGTTTTAGAAAAAAGAGCCTCTTTATTAAGTATAGATTCTGTTCATGGAGATTTCTTAGGTACTGTTCAAGTAGATGTAGAAAATAAAGCTTTAGTTATTAATGGTACTACTGTTAATATGATTTCTGCTAATAATCCAGAAGATATAGATTATACAAAATATGGTATTAATGATGCTTTAATTATAGATAATACAGGTGCTTTTAGAGATGATGTTGCTTTAGCAAGACACTTAAAAGCTAAAGGAGCAAGTAAAGTGTTATTAACTGCACCAGGTAAAGGGATACCAAATATTGTACATGGTGTAAATCATAAAAAATATGACCCAGATACTGTAGATATTTTTTCAGCAGCTTCTTGTACAACTAATGCAATTACACCAGTTTTAAAAGTTTTAGAAGATACTTATGGTATTAAAAAAGGTCATTTAGAAACCATTCATGCCTACACAAATGATCAAAACTTAGTAGATAATATGCACAGTAAATACAGAAGAGGTAGAGCTGCTGCATTAAATATGGTAATTACAGAAACAGGAGCAGGTAAAGCTGTTGCAAAAGCATTACCAGCTTTAGAAGGTAAATTAACATCTAATGCAATTAGAGTTCCAGTCCCAAATGGATCTTTAGCAATTTTAAGTTTACAATTAAGAAGACCTGTTACTACAGATAGCGTAAACGCTACTTTAAAACACCATGCTTTAGAAGGTGATTTAGTAGAGCAGATTAAATATTCTATAGATAATGAGTTAGTTTCATCTGATATAATTGGTTCTACAGCTCCATCAATTTTTGATAGTAAAGCTACAATTACAGACGCAGAAACTATTGTAATTTATGTTTGGTATGATAATGAATATGGTTATTCTCATCAAGTTATGAGACTTGCAAAGCATATAGCTAAAGTAAGAAGGTTTACTTACTATTAGTAGTATATTTAAATTTAAATCAAAAAAGCTCAAAACCTAAGTTTTGAGCTTTTTTTTTGTTTAAAAAATCAACTAAACTAAAATTATTTTTTTAAAATTAAATGAAAAGCAGATGTGTGTTTTCTTGATCTGCTCTAGCATAAAAATCACCTACAGTAATAATATCTTCAATTTCATCAATTAAATCTTCTCTTTTTAAATGAAACATTTCTACTGCTAATTTACATGCCCATAATTTACAACCAGAATCAGAAAGTATTTCTAAAAATTCACCAACAGGAGGCATGTCTAATTTTTCCATCTCTTTTTTCATCATCTTAGTAGCTAAAGCCTCCATACCTGGTAGACCACCTAACATGGTTGGTATGTGCATTGCTGGGTTTCCAACAGTTGCTACTCTTAAATGTTCTAATTTCTTTTTTTGAATTGCTTCTAAACCAAAGAATGTAAAAAAGATTTCAGATTCTATACCTTCCATTCTAGCACCATTTGCCATTATAAATGCTGCATATACATTTTCTATTGTTGCTTTTGATAAGATAAAAAGCATTTTTTTAACTTTTGTTTTGCTCATAATTTCTAAGGTTTAAATACAACTTTTTGGTTTTGGTACTCCAGCAATTTTGGTAGATACTTTTAATGGTCCACCAGGAAATAATGCATAGAATTCTTTAATATCTATCACACCACTTTTTTTAATTCCTCTTATAGAAAGTGGTTTTTTTGCAGTAACTTGTTCTTGTATCCAAGAAATTACTTGCCAATGTTTATCTGTCATTTCTATATTGTTTTCTTTAGCAATTTCCTCTCCAATTTCTTTTGTCCATTGACTAAAGTCTGTTAAGTATCCTTCTTCGTTTACATTGATTGCTATTTGTTTTATTGTTTTTATCATGATTTCTAAATTTTATTTGTTAATATTTTTTCCTGCTGTACTCATATTTCTGCTTACAAATGGTATTGGAATTCCTTTTAATAGTAAGTTCCAATACACCCATCTAAAGGCTAATTTTCCCCAATGATTAAGAACACTCTCTTTTAATAATTTTAGTGGCCCTATGCCAGCTATTGGAAAAGTACCAGTTACTGGTTCTTGTTCGTAATTAAAATCAATTAAAAGTGCTTTGTTTTTTCCAGTTTCTATAAAACAGTTAGAATGTCCATCAAATTCTTCTTTTAAAGGTTTGTTATTAATGTATAAAAGAATGTTATCTGTTAATGTTTCAGATTGAAAATGTGCAACAGAACCTGCTTTAGATGCTGGTACGTTTGTGGCATCTCCAATAACAAATATGTTTTCGTGTTCTAAAGATTGTAATGTTTTTTCATGAGTAGGAACAAAATTTAAATCGTCTCCTAAACCAGATTTTTCAATAACTTCATCTCCCATATTTGTTGGTACAGTTACTAACAAATCATAAGAAATTTCTTTATCTATATAATCTACAATCTTTTTATTTTCGAAATCTACTCGTTCTATAGCAAAGTCTGTCTCTAACTTTATGTTTTTCTCTTCTAATAAATACCCTAACTTTTTAGAAGAATATTCTTTTGTAAATGCACCAGATAAAGGTGTTACATATGTAATTTCAACTTTATCTCTTATTCCTTTTTTATCAAAATAAGAATCAGCTAAAAAAGCAAATTCAAGAGGTGCAACAGGACATTTTATAGGCATTTCTGTTATATGTACAACTAACTTACCTTCTTTAAATTCTCTTAGTTTATTTCTTAAAGCTAAGGCTCCTTCATATGTGTAAAAATCAAAAATGGTATCTCTCCAAGCTTTACTGTGCATCCCTTCTACTTCTTGAGGAGCAATTTTAGAACCTGTTGCAATAATTAAAATATCATAAGAAAGCACTCCATTTTCTAATTCAACTAAATTATTTTCTGCATCAATTTTTTCTATTTTTAATTGATGATATTCAACACCTTTTGGAATAAACTTTTTACCTTCTTTTCTTACTTGATTTTCATTATAAATATCAAAAGGCAAAAACAAAAAGCCAGGTTGATAATAGTGTGTTTTGTATTGATCTACAATATGGATTTTCCAATCTTTTTTTGGTAATTTAGAAACTAAATGATTAGCCATCATTGTTCCTGATGTCCCTGCTCCTAAAATGACTAAGTTTTTCATAATTAACGATTTATACATCAAAATTAATTAAAATGTAATTCTCTAATTATGACAAAAGTCATGTATTTCTGTTATGTAACATAAGTTACATTTTAACCTTTTTTACTATTAAATTCTATAAATATTGTTTTATTTTTGAGCATTTATGGAGACTATTAAGCAAAAAATACAATCACTTCGTGATGAACTGAATCAGCATAATTATAATTATTATGTTTTAGATAATACAACTATATCCGATTTTGAGTTTGATATCAAACTAAAAGAATTACAAAAATTAGAAGAAGAACATCCAGAATTTTTCGATGCCAATTCACCAACACAAAGAGTAGGAGGTGCTATTACCAAAAACTTTGAGACAGTTACACATAAAAACAGAATGTATTCTTTAGATAATTCATATTCTAAAGAAGATTTACAAGATTGGGAAAAGCGTATTCAAAAGATTTTAGGTGCTACAGAAACGGAATATACGTGTGAACTTAAGTTTGATGGAGCTTCTATTAATTTAACATATGAAAATGGTAAGTTTATTAAAGCAGTTACTAGAGGTGATGGTTTTCAAGGTGATGATGTAAGTAATAACGTAAAAACAATTCGTTCTATTCCTTTAAATATCAAAGAAGACTTTGTTCAAGAGTTTGAAATGAGAGGAGAAATCATTTTACCATTAGATGGTTTTAATAAAATGAATGAAGAACGTGTAGCAAATGGAGAAGAAGAATATAGAAATCCAAGAAACACTGCAAGTGGAAGTCTTAAACTGCAAGATAGTGCTGAGGTTGCAAAACGTCCTTTAGACTGTTTGTTGTATCAAGTGGTTACATCAGAAAGAAAATACAAAACACATTTTGAAAGTTTAGAAAGTGCAAGAAAAGTTGGCTTTAAAGTTCCAAAAACAATAAAATTAGCAAAATCGATTGAAGAGGTTTTCGAGTTTGTAAATCATTGGGATGCTAAAAGACACGATTTGCCATATGAAACTGATGGGATAGTAATTAAAGTAAATAATTTACATCAACAAGAAGAATTAGGCTATACTTCTAAAGCCCCAAGATGGGCAATTGCCTACAAGTTTGCTGCTGAACAGGTTTCTACAGTGTTAAACGAAATTACATATCAAGTAGGTAGAACAGGTGCAATTACACCAGTTGCAAATTTACGGCCAGTACAGTTAGCAGGGACAACTGTAAAAAGAGCTTCTTTACATAATGCTGATCAAATTGAAAAGCTAGATATTAGAGAAAATGATACTGTGTACGTAGAAAAAGGAGGGGAGATTATACCTAAAATAATTGGTGTTGATTTTACAAAGAGACCATTAAATTCCACTCCTACCTTATATGCTACTCATTGTCCTGAATGTAATACTGAATTGGTTAGAACAGAAGGTGATGCAAAACACTATTGTCCAAATGAATTTGGATGTGCACCACAAATTACAGGACGCATTCAGCATTTCATTAGCAGAAAAGCTATGGATATAGAAGGTTTAGGTGGAGAAACAGTAGATTTATTACGTAAGGAAGGTTTAATAGAAAATTATGCAGATTTATATGATTTAACTGTAGAGCAAGTGATTCCTCTAGAAAGAATGGCAGAAAAATCTGCACAGAATATGATTAATGGTATTGAAAAGTCTAAAGAAATTCCGTTTGAAAAAGTATTATTTGCCCTAGGTATTAGATTCGTAGGTGAAACAGTTGCTAAAAAATTAGCAAAACACTTTAAATCTATAGATAATTTAATGACAGCAGATTTTGAAACTTTAATATCTGTTGATGAAATAGGAGATAGAATTGCACAAAGTATCATTGATTTTTCTAATAACTTAGGTAATATACAATTGATAAATCGTTTAAAATCTTATGGATTACAATTAGAAGTTTCTCAAGAAAACTTAGCAAATCAAACTAATAAATTAGAGGGGCAAATATTTGTAGTGTCAGGGGTATTTCATCAAATGAATAGAAACGAACTTAAAAAAGCAATTGAAGATAATGGAGGTAAAGTAAGTTCTTCTATTTCTAAAAAAACAAATTTTATAGTAGCTGGTGATAATATGGGGCCTTCAAAACTTTCTAAAGCAGAAAGTTTAGGTATACAAATTATATCAGAACAAGACTTTATAGATAAGATTAGTTAATAATCTTTGGCAATATTTTTGTAAATAAACTTTACTATTAAATTCTATCTTAGAATATAAATTAATGAAAAAATTACTTTACATATATATAATAGTAAACTCATTTACTTTTTTTTCACAGAAAAAGGAAGTTTTAGACTCTTTACCAAAAACTTTAGAAGATTATGTTTTTGTAAAACCTGGAGATACCCTAACAGTAAAGTTTAATGAAATCACCATACTTCCCAAACCAAAATTTAGAATTTCAGATGATGTTCGTTATTACTTATGGTTTAGAAGAAAAGTATTTAAAGCATATCCTTATGCAAAATTAGCTTCAGAAAGATTAGACACTTTAAATGCTAGATTAGAAAGAATTCCTTCAAAAAGAAAAAAAAGAAAATATACAAATACTATACAAAAATACATAGAAGGTGAGTTTACAGATCAAATGAAAAAAATGACCAGAACAGAAGGTCGCATTTTAATTAAACTAATTCATAGACAAACAGGTAAAACTGCTTTTAATAATATTAGAGGATTAAGAAGTGGTTGGAAAGCTTTTTGGTACAACACAACAGCTAACCTATTTAAACTTTCTTTAAAAGATGAATATAATCCTCAATTAGTAAATGAAGATTTTTTAATAGAATATATTCTACAGCAAGCTTTCCAAAAAGATATACTAAAAAAACAATCTTCAAAGTTAAATTTTGATTTCCAAAAAATTATAATCAATAAAAAAGCAGAAATTAATGTAGATGAATATAGGCAGATGTTTGCAAAACTTCGTAAGAAAAAGAAAAATAAATAACTTAGATTTAAACTAAAGCATCTATATTTTTCCTTTGGTTAATATTTTTTTTAGTTTTAAGATATTGATTTTAAAAGTGTTGATATTAGGTGTTTAAATTTTTTAATTTTTTCATTAATTTTATTTGGTTGATAA